>JBGCET010000001.1:0-92303 GCA_045106555.1 Lysobacterales bacterium
ACCTTGCCGTTCATTGTGGTAATTATCGATGAATTTGCCGACATGATGATGATTGTTGGCAAGAAGGTTGAAGAGCTCATAGCGCGCCTGGCGCAGAAAGC
The DNA here is from genome assembly GCA_045106555.1 of Lysobacterales bacterium. Classification (GTDB taxonomy): domain Bacteria; phylum Pseudomonadota; class Gammaproteobacteria; order Xanthomonadales; family SZUA-38; genus JANQOZ01. The sequence continues at coordinate 102 of JBGCET010000001.1, forward strand.
CCGAGCCTCTGGCATTCACCTGGTGTTGGCCACTCAGCGACCGTCAGTCGACGTGATTACCGGCCTGATCAAAGCCAATATTCCGACCCGTATAGCGTTTCAGGTTTCCAGCCGTGTGGACTCTCGAACTATTCTCGACCAACAGGGTGCAGAGCAGCTGCTGGGCCACGGCGACATGCTGTTCCTGCCGCCAGGAACCGCTAACGTTGAACGTATTCACGGAGCTTTTGTTGACGACCACGAAGTGCACGCAGTGGTGAAGTACCTGTGCTCCCATGGGGAACCCAGCTACCTAAATGATGTCTTAAGTGATGCACAGACCACGTATGACGGCCAGACCATCGGCGCTACCGGGCTGCCAGAGGCAAATCCGGACGACCAAACTGACGAACTGTATGACAAGGCTGTTTACGTGGTCACCGAGTCGCGCCGAGCGTCGATTTCCAACGTACAAAGGCGCCTGCGCATCGGCTATAACCGAGCCGCGCGACTGGTTGAAGAAATGGAAGCCGCCGGCGTCGTCAGCGCCCCCGAACACAACGGCAATCGGGAAGTTTTGGCGCCACCACCACCGAAGGACTGACGTTATGCAGGAACAAAATCACCCCCAAGAGGGTCGCCGCCAGACGACGACAGGCGGGTTTTTCCTGCTGCTAGGTTTATCCGTTTTGCTGTGCTCGGGGTTGGCGACGGCGCAGGCTGATGATGACACTCAGGCAAGAGGCCTAATCGAACAATTCAGCAAGGGTCTTGAGAGCTATCAGGCTGACTTCGTGCAAGAAATAATCGACGATCAGGGCCGTCAGATTGAACGCTCCTGGGGGCAAATGTCGCTGGCCACGCCGCGTCAACTGCGCTGGCACTACCTGGGCGAATTTGAACAGCTGATTGTGGCTGATGGCCAAAAGGTCTGGAACCACGACGTAGACCTGGAGCAGGTGACGGTCAAAGACCAGGAACAGGCCGTCGATGATTCTCCGCTGTATCTGCTGATGGCGCCCGAAGCCCTGGATTCGCTGTACAACGTTTCCCTGGGCGGAGCGCTGGAAGACATCCAGCTGGTCCGCCTGATGCCTAAAGAGGCCCGCTCAGATTTCGACTGGATAGAACTGGGTTTTCGCAACAACTTCCTAGCGGTACTACTCATTCAGGACGCCTTCGGACAACAAACCCGAATCCAGTTCTCACAGCCCACCCGCAACGCAGACCTGGTCGCGTCCCTGTTCGAATTCACCCCCCCAGAAGGCGTGGACATCCTGTCCGCCGAAGAACTCAGCTTCGAAGCCTTAGACACCACCGAATAAGCCAAAACTATCTGTTGCCCCAACCTTAACAACCGCTAACCCCAACAGGGTGACTGGCGCTGATCTCTTCGACGGAGCAACAATGGTAGGGCGGGTGACCCGTTACAGGTCTTTTAGCGGAGTAAAACGGACCAAAGGGAGTCATCCGCTAAAACACCGGTAACGGGTCACCCGCCCGGCGCAATCCCCCAATACCAAAAAGAACATACAACGACAAAATCCCGCCCAACCCCTAGTATTCTCCCTTTTGATTCTTGACAATACCGGCCTTTCACGCCGGCTCTCCTCCCATGTTAGATCCCCAGCTGTTAAGAAATGATCCCGACCAGGTGGCCCGCCGCTTAAGCGTTCGCGGCGTCACCCTCGATACCCAGGCTCTAAAAGACCTTGAAGGTCAGCGTCGGGAGCTGCAGTTGCGCACCGAACAGTTGCAGGGGCAGCGCAAGGCGCTGTCGAAAGACATCGGCAAGGCGAAGGCTGCGGGAGAAGACGCAGCGCCTATTATGGCTAAGGTGGGGGAAATTGGTCAGGAGCTGGAGCGCACGGCTGCGGATTTTGACGCGGTGAGCGCCGAGCTGGAAACTTTGGTTCATCAGTTGCCAAACCTGGCCCATGAGTCGGTGCCAGAAGGTAAAGATGAGTCGGCCAACCAATTGATTCGAACTGAGGGCGAGATTCCTTCCTTCGACTTTGAAGTGAAGGACCACGTGGATCTGGGTCTTGGCCTTGGCGGCCTGGACGCGGATCAAGGGGCGGCGCTGTCTGGATCGCGCTTTACCGTGCTAAGCGGGCAGGTGGCTCACCTGCATCGGGCCCTGGCCCAGTTCATGCTAGACCTGCACACCACGGAACATGGTTACCGAGAAACCAACGTGCCGCTTCTGGTGCGCTCCAAGGCCATGTTTGGCAGTGGCCAGCTGCCCAAGTTCGCCGATGACGCGTTTGCCACTGGCGATGAATCACCGCACTACCTGATTCCCACAGCTGAGGTCAGCCTGGCGAACCTGGTGGCCGATCAGATCGTGGATGAAAAGGATCTGCCGCTACGTTGGGTTGCCCATACGCCGTGTTTCCGCCGCGAAGCAGGTTCCTACGGTCAGGACACCCGAGGCCTGATCAGACAGCATCAATTTGAAAAAGTGGAGTTGGTGCAGGCAGTCAGCCCAGAAAGCTCTTATGAGGCGCTGGAGCAGCTCACGGGCCACGCAGAAGAGGTGCTCAAACGTCTGGGATTGGCCTATCGGGTGATGCTCTTGTGTACCGGAGATATGGGCTTTGGCGCTACTAAGACTTACGACCTGGAGGTTTGGCTGCCAGGCCAAAACAGCTATCGGGAAATTTCCTCGTGCTCAAACTGCGAGGCGTTTCAGGCCAGGCGGATGAAAGCGCGGTACCGCGCTGCCGGTGGTAAGGGCGGGAAACCCCAACCGCTGCACACCCTGAACGGTTCCGGGCTGGCGGTAGGTCGAACTTTGGTAGCCGTATTGGAAAACTACCAACAAACAGATGGCAGCATCGTGGTACCTGAGGCGCTGCGGGGTTACATGAACGGCCGAGACGTTATTGACGCTGCGTGATTAGACCGTGGGTCGCCACAGAGATTGACTAGTGCGATTCACCAGAGCGATTCGCCAGAGCGATTCACCAGAGCAAAAAAAAGCCGGACATTGTCCGGCTTTTCGCAGATTGTACGACGGCATCAGTCCTCGCCTAGAGCGAACCCCAGGATGTGCAACAGGCCGGAAAACACGTTGTAAATTGAGACAAATAACGTAACCGTTGCGCTAATGTAATTGGTTTCACCACCGCGAACGATGGCTTGGGTTTGCCACAGCAGCAGGCCACTGGACAGCAATACAAATACGCTGGAAACGGCCAGGCCCAAAGCGGGGATTTTCAGGAAAATATTCGCGATTCCGGCCAGAAATGCCACCAGAATGCCCATAAACAAAAATTGACCCAAGCCACTGAAATCTCGCTTGCTGGTCAGCGCAATACCGGACATGGTGAGGAATACGATGCCGGTGCCGCCCATGGCCAGCATGACTATTTCGCTGCCGTTGCTGAACGCCTGCACGTACAAGCTGATAATGGGCCCCATGGTCAGGCCAAAAAATCCTGTGAGAGCGAAGACGCTTAGAAGTCCCCAAGCGCTGTTTCGTAGCGCCTGAGTGACAAACAACAGGCCCAGTGCGCCGCCAAGGAATACCCAAGGAGAGAATGGAGCCATGTTGGTTCGAATGGCGACAAACGCCATGGCCGCGCTGAACAGTAGCGTCATTGAAAGCAGAAGATAGGTATTTCTCAAAACCCGGTTGGTGGCGAGTACCGACTGGGCCGGGTTTTGCATGGAATAATTCTGTTCCATTAAAGAGTCTCCAGGTTAGGACAAATCATTAAGCGTTAGTTATGGGGCCTTGCCGGCAGAAAATCAGCGTGTTGGGCCAATACTTCGCAAGAATACCAGCTTTTCAGACTACAGCGGGCACCGCCAGTTCCCTAAAGGGTATCGCAAAACAGGGTCAAGGGGATGTCAAAGACGCCAAAAGAACCACGGCACAGGGGCTACCCTGACGAATCCAGCAGTCGCCGCCGTGACGGCGCGCAATCCAGCGCGCCAGTGTCAGGCCCACACCTACCTGGCCGGTGGCCGGATTGCCACGTCGAAACAATTTGAACAAAGCATCTGGGTCCTGGCGGGTAATCCCCAGGCCAGTGTCAGTCACAACCAGGCCTTGGCCTGGGGGTTCGCCACCGGCGGGTTGATATGGGGTTATGGAGATAGCCCGAGGATGGTGTGCGCCTTCGCCATCCAGTGCAATCATGGCGACCGCATTTTTGAGCAGTTCCATAAGGGCTGCGCTGAACGTGCGACGGTCGACCTGCAAAACCGGGCAGTCCTCAGAGAGAATAAATACGCCAGGTTCTACAGAATTTGTCAGCAGCTTGAGTGACTCGTCGAAGATTTGCTGAGTCGACGATGGTTCGCGCTCCAGCTCGCCACGGGTCACGTGTTGAAAGTCGGTTAAGGTCGACAGCTTGGTTTGCATCGTGGTTGCCGCATGATGAATTCGCGACAGCAGGTGCAACTGCTTATCGTCCAAGCCTTCCGGGTAGGTGTCTTTGAGCAAATCTGAAAAGCCGCGCAGCGTGCGCAGTGGCGCGCTGAGGTCGTGCACCACCGTGGACAGCAATTCCTGAAGGTTTTCAGCGTCCTGGCGAGCCTCTGCAGCCGTGCCGAGGTCAGTCATTTTAGGACAGCGGTTATTTGGTTTTTTAGCTCGCCCGCTGAAAATGGCTTGTGGATAAAGGTTGACGGAGTGCCTTCGGCAGGTACCGGCAAATCTTCCTCTGAGTATCCACTCATCATGATGACCGGGATGTGGCTGGAGTGGGCTTGAATTTGGGCGGCCGCATCAGTGCCGGAAAGCCGTGGCATTGACAGGTCCATCAGCACCAGCTCAACGTTTTTGTGATGCACCTTGAAGAGTTCGACCGCTTCCTGCCCGTCACCGGCATGGATGGTTTCGTAACCCAGGTGCTGCAATAGGTGAGCAATCATTTTGCGAATGGATGCGTCATCATCGGCCACCAACACGCGGCCAATTGGCTGGGGTTTGGCAGGTTCAAACAGTGGTGCAACCGGCAAGGTGACCTTCATGCGGGTGCCCTCGCCAATGCTGGATTGCACATCAATGCGGCCGCCGTGGGCCTTCACTATGCCGTTCACCGCTGCCAGACCCAGACCGCGGCCTTCGAGTTTGGTGGTGAAAAAGGGGTCAAAAATTCTCTGGATATCGGCCTCCGTCATACCTTCGCCGTTATCCGATACCTCCAGCAAGACTTTACCGGCTCCGTCGCCATTGTTACCCCTGACGGTCGCTGCCGTAACGGTGACCGTTCCCTCTTTGTCTCGCAACGACTCCGAGCCGTTGCGAACAAGGTTTAACAGAATTTGTCGTAGCTGAGTTTCATCCGCCTGCACATAGAGTGGTGATGTGGGCAGGTTCAGACGCAGATCTGTTTGCGGCGCCACTGCGGAATGCAGCAGGCCGTCGGTGTCTCGAATCAACGCGACCAGGTCCAGATGCTTGACCGCAAAACGCCCTTTGCCCGAGTACGCCAGAAGTTGGCGGGTAAGGTCGGCAGCGCTTAGCGCGGCCATTTCGATTTCTTTTAGCCAACTGCTTATGGAGCTGTCTTCGCCAGCGTTGCTGATACACAGGCCAGCATTGCCCATGATGGTCGTCAGAAGATTGTTGAAATCGTGGGCGACACCGCCTGCCAGCAATTCAAGACTTTCCAGTTTTTGGGTTTTGGACAGGCGGTCCATCAGGCGGCTGGACTGGGTAACGTCCCAGCAGATGCCTACAATTTCCCCGTCGCGCTGGCCGGCTTTGCCGTGCAGTCGAATCGTTCGGTTTTTGCCGGCGCTGTTGGCGATGTTGTATTCAAGCCGGATGTCGGCATTGGCGGCAAGCGTCTGGTTGATCTGTTCTTGCAGTTTGGCGCAAGCCTCGGTCTCTAACTGAGCCAGAAAGTCTCGGTGACCAAAGGCCGACCGGCCTGGGTCTCCAGCGTATTGAACAGGGCCGTCAAACTCCCAGTTTTGCTCATGATGATGGTAAGACCAGCTGCCGGCTCCTGAGGCTTCCAGGGCGAAATTCAATCGCTGTTCGGCCGCTACCAGCGCCTGATCGGCCTGGCGTCGGGATATGGCGTATCGGAGCGCGCCCGCCAGGTAATCCTTGTCACCCAAATGAGCCTTTGCCAGAAGGCTTCGAACACCGTGACGTTCGCCAGCCTGATCCAGGTCTTCTCCCTCAGCGCCGGTCAGAACAACGATGGGTACGGCAGGCGCCTGTTGGCGCATTTTGTCGATGGTGTCCAGCCCGCGGGATTCAGGCAGCATCAGGTCGAGAAGCACAACGTCGACCTCATTATCTGCCAAAAATGCCACCGCATCGGTGAGTGTGCTGACCCAGCTGACCGGGTAGGGCAGTTTGGAATGGTTGAGCACTTCCTGCACGAGCAGCGCGTCGTCCGGATTGTCTTCAACCAGCAGGACCCGGGTAGAGTCGTCTACAAGGTTATCCACCCAATAGTGCCCCGGGGCTTGGAAAGCTCATGCCGTATGAATGGTAGACCCTGAACTTCAATCTTGAGCCGCGTCTTGTCGGGGGAGGCGAATGAATTTTATCCAGTACTCGGTGAGGCTGGTGACAACATCGACCAGGGCCGGAAATTCCACCGGCTTCTGGACGAAAGAGTTTACGCCCAGCTGATAAGACTTTAAAACATCCTCATGAGCTTTAGAGGTTGTTAACACAACTACAGGAATATGCTTGAGTTTTTCGTGTGAGCGAATTTCCCGTAAACATTCCGTGCCGTCCTTTTTGGGCATATTGAGATCCAGCAGGATTAAATCCGGGAGGATTCTTTCAGGGTCGTCAACGTAGCGCCCAGTGCCATGGAGAAACTCCATCAGGTCTTCGCCGTCTACGGTGAAATCGATGTGGTTATCGACGCGGGCGGCGCGCAGTGCTTCTTTAAACAGATAACGATCGTCAGGATCATCGTCACACATGTGGAACCTGACTTCTTGGGCTGACATAGAGTAATACGCATTTCTAAGAGAATTATCCCGATTATGGCAAACTTGGCGAATCCTCGCCAGAAAAATCCGGAACAAAATCACTGCAAGATGAGGAACGTTTTCTTTAGACTTTCACTGGTAATGTCAGTCGAAATTCGGCGCCAGGGCCATCCTGATTGGCTTGAGCATGAATGGACCCACCATGGAACTCGGCTATTTTCCGACACAACGCCAGCCCGATGCCGGTGCCAGGATAATCGGCGGTGGCATGGAGGCGCTTGAAAATACCGAAAATTCGCTGGGCGTATTTTTGGTCAAAACCGATACCGTTGTCGCGAACGCAGATGGTTGTTTGCCCGGGACCGGCCTTGGCTTCGATGTGGACCTGCAGCGGTCGTTGATCTGACCGAAATTTGATGGCGTTGGAAATCAAATTGTGGAAAAGCTGCATCAGCTGAAGCGGATCGCCACTAACCTTGGGCAAGGTCGAGATGTGAATGTTAGCCAGACAGCTTTCACTTGGGAGCGCCTGCTCCTTAATTGCCTGATCCACAACGTCACCAAGTTTCACTTCCACGAAGGCCTGTTCACCGCGACCGATTTGAGAAAACGACAATAGATCTTCAATGAGTTGGCGCATGCTGCGCGCCGATTGCAGCACTCGGCTCAAGGACCGTTTGTGGTCTTCGTCCCGCTCTATCGCTTCGAATTTCGCCAGGCGCGACCCGTAGGTGAGTATTTTTCTGAGCGGCTCCTGCAGGTCGTGGGATGTAAGCCAGGCAAACTCTTCCAGCACTCGGTTGGACTCGGCTAACTCGTCAGCCCGTTTTTGGAGTTGGGCTTGCGCCAGCATTCGGTCGGTAATGTCGTTGGCAAGCCAGGCAACGGCGGCTTCTGGCCGCTCTGCACTGGGCGCAATGTAGGTGAGTCTGGCGTCAAGCCATATGGGTCCCCGGGGGGCCATCACTCGATATTCAATTTGGCTGGGTTGGCGGGTATCAATCACCGTTTTGATGGCGTCGAGGGCTGTTTGGGCGTGCTCTTGATTGAGCACTTCCTGGACCGAATGGCCGATAGTAATGGCGGGGTCAGCGGCCAGCAACCCTTCATTGTTGGCAAGGATTTCGGTGCAAACGCCGTGCTGGTTGAGTACCAGCGCCAACCCGGGCAGGGCTGCAACCAGCGCTCTAAGTCGCTCCTCGGGAACTGGGGAGAGTACGTCAGCAGATTTGTCAGGTGGATGGGTCATGTTGATTAGATCGGGACAGTGGTATTCAACGCTTGAGGTGGTGGGCGATTTTGCACACGTTCAGAAACAATCCATCAATCGCTATCGCGATTGCCTGCCGCGCCAGTAGGAGTCCAAGTCTGCCTTAATCTCTGGAGCCAGTATATACAGCCCGATCAGGTTGGGAATCGCCATGATAAAAATCAGCGCGTCGGCTAAATCCAATATTGCCGTGAGTTGCACCGAAGCGCCAATGACAATAAACAGACAAAAGATAGCGCCAAAAGCCCATTCTCTATATTTGCCTTCGCCCAGAAGATACGTCCAGCCCTTGGTGCCATAGTAGGCCCAGGCGAGCATGGTTGAGAACGCAAACAACATGGCCGCGAAGCTCAAGGGTAATGGAGACCAGGAAATCGCTTGGCCAAAGGCGGAAGACGTCAGCGCAATTCCGGTCATGCCATCGCCGGTAAGAACCTCGGTCGGAAAACTAGTCACCAAAACCAGGCCGGTTAGCGTGCAGATAACCACCGTATCAATGAATGGTTCCAGGAGTGCCACGAAGCCTTCCATCACCGGTTTGTCGGTGCGAGCAGCGGAATGGGCGATGGCTGCGGATCCTATGCCTGCTTCGTTGGAAAACGCCGCCCGCTGAAAGCCCAGAATCATGATGCCAACGGCGCCGCCGGCAACTCCGGAGGCAGTGAACGCACCGGTTAGAATCTCACCGATGGCTCGAGGCAATTCCTGCGCATTAATACCAATGACAACAACGGCGCCGAGCACGTAAAGGACGACCATGAACGGCACCAGCTTGGAGGTGACCTTGGCGATGGATTTGATGCCGCCAATGATGATCAGCGCCACCAGTGCGGCCATCACCAGTCCGACGAGCCAACCCTTACCCTGAAGTGGGCTGGAACTGCCGCCAGTGACTTCCAGCAGCTGAACGTAAGCCTGGTTGGATTGAAACATATTGCCAATGCCCAAACAGCCCACCACGATGGCGGCGGCGTAAAACAGCCCAAGTAATTTTCCCAGGCCGCTCAGCCCGCGTTCAGCGAGCGCATCACGGAGGTAATACATCGGTCCACCGGACACTGAGCCATCAGGGTTTTGCTGGCGATATTTCAAACCCAGCGAACATTCAACGAACTTGGTCGACATGCCCACAAGTCCGGCAACAATCAGCCAGAAAATAGCCCCGGGTCCTCCCAGTGAAACAGTAATGGCGACGCCGGCAATGTTGCCGATGCCCACGGTTCCCGATACCGCAGCCGTCAGGGCCTGAAAGTGGGTGATTTCTCCCTCATGATGGGGTTCAGCGTATCGGCCGCGAACAATATTTATCGCGTGAAAAAATCCGCGAAGATTAATGAAGCGAAGAAATACCGTAAAAAAAACGGCGCCCAATACCAGCCAGCAAACAATCAGGGGCAAATCAGTGCCAGCAAACGAAATGGAGAAAAAAATGAAATCCGACACCCCATTGGTGATGGGCTGAACCACGCTGTTGATGGTCTCATCAATCGTTTGCGCATCTGCCACCGGCGCTACGAGCAGGCTGACACAGGCGGCGATTTTTGCAGCGGGTGGAATCGGTAGGTTCATTCAGCGGTCCGATGTTCGTGGGTTAATGGCGTGAATTGGTCGACGGAAGAATGTAACAGGTTTGGCCGGTAAATCTGGATCAGCTCTGAAAACCCGGCAGCTCAATTGCCATGTATCGGTTCCGTTGATCGGGGTCCAAGGAGCGCGAAACGGGAAATTATTGAAATACTGTATAAAAAGCCAGTATCATGCCGCCCATGATTGACGGCCCATCGATTATTCACAGAATGCAGAGACGAAAAGTTCGGTTGCGACAACTCCATGTTCAAAACGCGATCGGGGAAACGTTGAAACTGCAGGAAGTGGTGACTCAAATCAGCACGCCTACCCTTAGAGGCGATGGCGAACAGTGGACAAACGGACTCAGGGAATATCTGCGCGTCGACAACGGTAAGCCCATGAATGTGGTATCAGACAGCCCGATGGTCTTCGAAGATGTTTTTAGTCAGGATCATTTTACTGAGGTCTAGTTCCCATCCCTTTTGGGGTGTCTTGCAAGCGGGCAGGTGTGGATGCGCGAAGTGCAGGACATCGGTGCAGCCGACGGTGGTTTGCGGGTTCTCGGTATCTATCGCTGCTGAGGGCTTATTGAGCGGTCGGCAGATCCACGTTTTGCCACCGCAATCATGGACTTGGCCAATGGCGGCACTCTGCCAACGGGATAGATCGATTCTACCGTCAGGTTTTGCTCTGTCAGCAGCCTTGTCAGGCTGTCTTTCGACCAAAACTTGATGTGTCCGCCATCCCAAAGCGGATCCCAGTGAGCCTCCAGTTTGCCAGTCAGCGCCAAAAACAGGTTTTTCAGGTAGCCGTGGTACGGCGTTGAAATGAGGGCCACGCCGCCGGGATTGAGCAATTGACTCACGCTGTGAGCGAACGTTCTCGGCGAGAACAGGTGTTCAACCACTTCCAGCGAAACGACGGCATCGAACGTTCCGTAATTTCCGGCTAAATCGTCATAGGCAGACCCAATGGCGAAAGTGACCCCGGGATTGCCCGAGGCAGCCTGGCTAATCCCCGATTCAGAAGTGTCAATAGCCGTCACCTCAAAGCCGAGCGCAGCAATCTTTCCGGCAATAGCCCCATTGCCACAACCCAGCTCGAAAACTCTGGCTTGGTGTGGCAAGTGCGCGGACAACAGTTTTGCCAGAGGGGGCCACAGGTACTGGTTTCCCCAAGACGGCTCGGCACTGTGGTACTCGTAATGTGGATGGTCGTTCATAGGTGTCGAGAGTCTAGTTTCGTCAAGATTGTCAGGTTATTGACCCGCGTCGCGTGACTGACGTTAAACCACTTCAGGGGCCTTATGGGTAATTTGGCAATCCGAGGAGAAGGCTTATGGAGACATGATGACGGCCAGTCGCTATTATCGCGCCGATCACCTACCTGGAACAGTGATATGTGCAAATACCGAAACCTTCTGACGGCCCTAGTGATTACGCTGTCGTTATGCGCTTGTGGCGATTCGTCGCAGCCCGAGTCTGCGTCAACGCCACCCAAGGTGGCGACACCTGTGCAAACCGTACCCGAATACTCTGCTGAGGCATTTTTCGACACCGTCTCATATTACATGTCATCGTCCAGCGGCAACGCCTTTTCTCCTGACGGCGGCTCCCTGTTGGTGTCCGCTGACCTCAACGGTGTCTTTAATTTATACAGCCTGCCAGTGGCTGGCGGCGACCCAGTGCAGCTGACCGACTCCGATGACGTCGCGAGATTTGGCCTCAGTTGGTTTCCAGCCGATTCGCGCATTCTTTACGTCTTTGACGGCAACGGTGACGAACTGGATCATGTGGCCGTGCGGGAGGTCGATGGCCGTAGCATGGATTTGACCCCGGGCACCGACCTTAAAGCGTCTTTTATCCGATTCAGCGGCGACGGTGAGCACTTCTATCTTTCAACCACTGAACGCAACCAGCGCAGTTTCGATGTGTATCGTTACTCGGCGGAGGACTACACCCGAGACCTGATCTTTGAAAACCCTGGGTATTCCATTGGCGACATCAGTCCGGATGGGCGCTGGATTGCGTTGAATAAGCCACGCACCAGCGCAGATTCTGATATGTATTTGGTGGATCTGAGCGCAGAACAGCCAGAGCCGGTGTTAATTACCGAACACACAGGCAACGTGAGTTTTTCGACCTATGAGTTCGCACCCGACAGCAGCTTCCTGAGCTACGCCACCGATCAGCACGGGGAATTCGCCCAGGCCTGGCAGTACGATCTGCAAACCCAGGCCCACAGCGCACAAATTGTGGCTGAGTGGGATGTGCGGTATGTGTTGCATTCGCCCTCAGGAAAGTACCAGGTATCCGGTGTGAACGCGGATGCGCGTACCGAGGTCACAGTCAAAGACTTAACCAGTGGACAAATCCTGACGCTGCCCCCATTGCCCCCGGGTGACCTTGGCAGCATCCGCTTTTCCGCTGGCGACAGCCACATGGCTTTGGTCGTCAATGCGGACGACTCGCCGTCGAATGTCCACGTGATTGATCTGGCCGCCAGCAGCGCTCGCCAGCTAACCGATGCGCTCAACCCCGAAATCAAGCAGGAGCACCTGGTCAGCAGCGAGGTGGTTCGCTATTCAAGTTTTGATGGGCTGAAAATTCCGGCGATACAGTATCGGCCCCTAAACGCCAGCGCAGAAAACCCGGTGCCGGCATTGGTGTTGGTACACGGCGGTCCAGGAGGGCAGACTCGCACCGGCTACCGAGCGATGGTTCAACATCTGGTGAACCATGGTTATGCGGTGTTGGGGGCAAACAACCGCGGTTCCTCAGGCTATGGCAAGACCTTTTACCATCTGGACGATAAGCGACACGGCGAGGAAGACCTCCAGGACATTGTTTACGGTAAGAAATATCTGGAGTCTCTGGACTGGGTGGACGGTGAGCGAATTGGTATTGTTGGAGGATCGTACGGTGGCTATATGGTGGCCGCAGCGCTGGCTTTTGAACCGGACGTTTTTGAAGTTGGTATCGATATTTTTGGCGTTACCAACTGGGTGAGAACCCTGGAGAGCATCCCACCCTGGTGGGAAGATTTCAAAGAAGCCCTGTATGACGAAATGGGTGACCCCGCGACCGATGCTGAGCGTCACCGTAAGATCTCGCCACTGTTTCATGCCGACAACATCGTCAAGCCGCTACTGGTAGTGCAGGGCGCAAATGACCCTCGAGTGCTGAAAGTAGAAAGCGACGAGTTGGTGGCCGCCGTGCAAAAAAACGAGGTGCCGGTGGAGTACCTGGTATTTGACGACGAGGGGCACGGGTTCGCCAAGCGAGCGAACCGTATCGCCGCCTCAGAGGCTTATGTTCGGTTCCTGAACGCCTATCTGAAGCCCTAAGCCAGGACATGCCCTGGTGACCCAGGAAAGGCGCAAATAACTGGCAGAAGGGCGTCAACACTGGCGCCGCAGGTCACTCTAAACCGACCGGGTATTGAGGCACGACAAGGTGGAAGGCAAAGTATCTGACATGGACCCACGAGGCCCGATGTGCGGTTTCCTGTCGAGCGTCGTTTAGTAGTGTGTATGGCACTTAAAGAGACCCTGACACCCATGAAAACACGCTATTTGATTTTCTTGTTATCCGCGATTTCTTGTTGCGCCATAGGTCAACCAACGATGGTGAGAGACCTGAACCCAGGCCCTGAGGGCCAGCTTCAACCGTTTGGCGCTGTGAAGGACGGCATTTTGTTTTTCACCGCGTTTCACCCGGATTCTGGTCTTGAACTTTGGGCCAGTGAAGGAACGCAAGCCAATACCCGAATCGCCGCTGATTTTGCTGGCTCGGAAAGTTCACAGGCAGTTTTTCATGGGGTCTATAGTGGATCGGTCTATTTTTCGGCCACCGATGGGACTGGGACTCGGGAATTGCGTTCGATTGCTGTTCCAGGCGGTCAGGTTACGGATCACAGCGGAATTACCAGTGTTAACTGGCTGGGTGTACTTGATGGCAATCTGCTGGTGCGGGCCTCAACTGTTGACAACCCTGGAGAGGTATTTTGGGTCAATAACGCCAGCCTGCCTGAGCTTTGGGTGGACATCAACGAGACGATCTTGCGGTCATCACCCAGCAGTTTTATCGCTACCAGCACCGTTTCTGCGTTACTCACTGCAAACGGCATTAGGGGCTTGGCGCCCCACAGGCTGATAGGCCGTGTCGCGACGGAGGTTCGCACGGCATCTGATGGCAGAGTCCAACCTAAAACCCCATACAGGGCGGTCACAAACGGCTATTTTTTCTATGGCTCCTCAAATGAAGACGCTGACTCTAAAGGCAATGAGCCCTGGCTAATCAATAACAATGGCGGTAACGCAACGTTGATTCGCGATATCAACCCCGGCGGCGCCTCTAGCGGTGGCGTGGGCACTACGATGAGCCTGCCATTCAACGGCGAAGTGTTTTTCGCTGCCGAGTCGCCGGATTTTGGTATTGAAGTCTGGAAAAGCAATGGCGCCGGTGCGCAAATGTTGGATGACCTTGCGCCAGGTGAGGATGACTCAAATCCTTTCAATTTCATGGAATTTAATAGCGAGTTGTATTTCGGCACCAAAGGCCGGGATGGGCCGCAGCTTTGGAAAACTGATGGCACGGGGGCTGAGCTGGTGGCCACTTTCGATGCGAATTCGGCCCATGCCGCACCGTGGATGGCCGTCGTGTTCGATGATCATCTGATATTTCGAGTGGAAACGGATAACGAGGGGTTGGAGTTGTGGGCTACCAATGGACAGATCGGTCAGGTAAAGATTGTGGCTGATATTAATCCGGGGCCTTTTGACGGTATTTTCCGACCGACAACATGGGTGCTCAACGAGGATCGGCTATTGTTTTTGGCGGACGACGGCGCAAATGGCAGAGAGCTTTGGCGATTGGACTCGGGTTACCTGAGTTCTCTGTTTCCGGTGTTTGCCAATGGCTTTGAAGACGATTTGCCGCTAAGCCCCTAGCAGAAGCTGTCGAACCTGCCGTCAGGTTCCGGGATTACGACATGATCGTTTTGCGTGGGCTTGTCCAGCGAATGAACGTTAAACCCAAACGTCGTTTGGCGCAGTCAGCGTGTCGTCCGTTTGGCCGGTATTGATCACACCCTTGGGTTCAATCAACAAGATGTCACAGGGCGCGTCAGCGACAGGCTTGTGTTCGACCCCCTTGGGTACAACAAAAAGTTCGCCGCTTTTCAATACCACAGTGCCGTCACGGAACTCAATGCTTAGCTGTCCGTTCAACACAATAAACACTTCATCGGTGTCGGCATGGTGGTGCCATACGAACTCGCCCTCAACCTTGGCCAGCTTGAACTGGTAGTCGTTCATTTCTGCAATGACACGGGGCGACCAAAGGTCATGGAATTGGGTTAATTTGTCGGCAAAATTAATACCCTTGTAATTCATGATTATTCACTCCGTTTCATGGCAAAAGAGTACGTCCAGTATGTTAAACAATTACGTTTTCTCACAGCACCAGATTGGCATCCACGAACGAGATAATTGTTACCAGGAGTAAAGGTGATGTGCATTACTTTAGAACTCCGCAAGGTTGCCCGTTATCGTTTGGAATCGACCAATTCGGATACATCGAATCCAAGCTCGCTGGCTGCACCGATGTATTCATTCAGGACGTTCTTATCAATGTCGGTGGTTCGTGCAAGGAGCCACAGCGATTGGCGGTCCTTTCCTCCGATCAGTGAGTATCGGTAATCAGGATCAAGCTTAATGATGTTGTAATCTCCCGAAGCGCCGAAAAACCCGGCAATCCCGCTGGTGAATTTCAGCGCGAATACACCGGGCTCCGCGGTTGCCCGAGCAAAACCGCTTATCTCCGTCTTGTTGCCGTCTTTCTTGATGCAAATATTTTTGACCGAAATTTCCGACCTGGAATTTAGGCCATAGACAGCGTCTTGAGCGACGCATTTTCGAGTAAAAAATTGTGGCAGTGATGTGACCGCATACCATTGCCCAACGTATCGATTCAGATCTACCTTGGACACCGTGGGCAGTGGAGCGCTCTCTTTCAAAAAGGCAGAACAGGCGGTGGCCAAGATCACGGCAGAAAAGACGATCACAAAGCATTTGAATCTCATTGTCAGTTCGTACTTCATCTAGTCCGCTGGCCGATTCCATTTGGGATCCGGCACAAACGCGTCGGCCAAAATAACGTCAATCTTGCCGTTGCCTGCGCGCAAGGGTATGGCGGCCTGATATTCCTTGGAATAGTAGTAGTCTCTGGCATGTTGGAGGCTTGGGAATTCAAAGACTCGAATTGATCCAGGGAACGGACCTCCCTCAATAACCTCCGTTTCGCCTTCCCGCGTGGTGAACAATAACTTTCCTCCGAAGCGAAACATGAGGGGTACGGCTGCTTTGGCGTATTCAGCCATTCCCTTGGAATTTACGCCGTTGCCGATGACCACCATGTAGCCAGGCTTATTGGGCACAGTTTCAGATGAGGTTTGTGAGGCGACAGGTCCTACTGTGAGGAATAACGCGGTCACGGCAGTTTTTAGCCAATGGGATTTCAACGGGTTTTCTCCTGTGTTCTTTATCAGAGGGGAAGGGGGCTAGATTCCCTTGGTGCAGCACAGCTTACCCAACTGGGCAATTACTCGCAGAAAACAGGCGTCGGTCTTGGATGTGTCGATGCAACTCTTGACGATAATTTTTCGACAATTTTTATTGCTTGGAGACGAATTCGCTGATCACTGTCCAGACGAGCCTCAGCGTCCGGTTAAATTCGCGATGGCCACGCTGCCTACCTTACCTCGTTCATCCAACAGGCAGAACACCATACTCAATTAATCAATCCGACGAGAATACGGGTCTTTAGGCGATGCTTCTGAACTGCAGTGGAAATAGAGAGGCACGGCATCGACGAAGATTACCGTCCAAGATCAAAGCCAGGGGGTCGTCTCTATCGGGTCATAGGGAGGCGGCGTCAGGTCTTTCACTGACGGCCTCTCGTAGACCGCAAGCTTGTGGTGCTGAAAGGTTTGCGTCCATTGGGTGACGCCAACTTGGTCTAAACGGAGTGGTTTAGTTGGTTGCCCTAAGCGCTGGGTCCAGTTGCTCGAAACGGCGAATTAACAGCGGCTGTTGGGCAGCACGCCCCTCGCCAACAGTCCAGCAAACCCGTTTGCTGATCCGAGTGCCAGTATCGGTTTGTCGCTTGCAGTGGATCTGCTCTTCGGCTTGCTCTTGCGTGACAGTGCTATCGGCGAAAAGGTCTTTAACACCTTGAGTGGTTTCCAAAGGCAGTCGATTAGGATCCTTCGGCGCGGTCTGGCAGGCACTTAAGGTGGCGGTGAGCAGAAGCAAGACGAATAGTTTCATGGCTGAAAAGACCTAAGCTGATAGCACCATAAATTTATCCCGAAAAATTCATGGTTGCAAGTCGGCCGAGATTACGCCCAGGCTAACAGGCATCTGGATTCCGTTGCCAGCCCCAAACGTGCCGTTACAAAACTGACGTGGTATTGATGTGGCGGAGGAGGAGACCGGTTTTTTTGTGTCTCGCATGGTCCCATGATGTCTAAATATTCAATAAATACAATACTTTATACACTAACGCTGTCCGGAGCCATCTGCTAATATCCAACCCGATTGGGGGACAAATTGGGGGATAGGTTCGGATAGTTCATGGCCATTCACAAGCTCAATGCGCGAAAAGTCGCTACCGCTGGCAGAGGTAAATATGAAGACGGCGGTGGTCTTCGCTTAGTCGTTTCCCGCAACCGCGCCAGACGATGGGTGTTGCGTTTTACCATCGCGGGACGACGACGCGAAATGGGGCTTGGCAGTTTTCCTGACATTGGTCTGGCTGAAGTTCGGGATGTGGCCTCCAAACACCGTCGACAAGTCAGAAACGGAATCGATCCAATTGAGGTGCATCGTCGGGAGGCGGGTATCACACCCACGTTTACCAGCTGCGCTGCGCAGTATATCCGCGCCCATCGGCGAGGCTGGCAAAATATCAAGCATGCCCGACAGTGGGTCACTACACTAAAGTCCTATGCTCGACCTCAGATCGGCGCACTTCCTGTTGATGTTATCGGCACTGAGCATGTCATCCAGATTCTCACACCAATTTGGACGACGAAGACCGAGACGGCAAAACGCGTACGTGGACGAATTGAGAACGTGCTGGACTACGCGGCGGCTCACAACTATCGAGATCCCTTAAACCCGGCCCGCTGGCGCGGCCATCTGGATAAGTTGCTGCCAAAACCATCGCGGGTGAAAAAGGTGGTTCACCATCCCGCCATGCCTTACTCGGAAGTAGGGGCCTTTTTTTCACTGCTGACTGAAAACGGTAGTCTGTCTGCTAACGCTCTGCAGTTATTAATCCTGACCGCCACCCGTACCGGCGAGGTTCTGAAATCGCGTTGGTCGGAGATAGACCTGGACGAAGCCTTATGGACCATCCCGGCAGAACGCATGAAGGCTCGACGGGAACATCGCATTCCTTTAGCTGACGCCGCCGTAGATATTTTGAAATCAGTGCCGGTGATATCGGGCAATCCCTTTGTATTTCCTGGCAGCCGCAGCGATCGTCCGTTGTCCAACATGGCCCTTCTGCAGCTAATGCGGGGTATGGGTTACGGCAAAAACCTTCCAAGGGGCGAGTACGTCCCGCACGGGTTCCGCTCCAGCTTCCGCGATTGGTGTGGCGAAGTTTCCAGATTCCCCAGTGACGTAGCCGAAATGGCGTTGGCCCACGTCATCCAGAACAAAGTCGAGGCCGCGTACCGTCGCGGCGATTTGTTCGCCAAACGGCGCAAAATGATGCAAGCCTGGGCAGATTACGTACTGTCGGCCCAAGAATAAAATGACGTAGTCATATAGGTGGCGCGGTCCACTAGCGGTTCAGGTCTTTTACGGTGCTATTCAACGTTTGGTTAGTGTTTCTGACACGACGCAGTGTTGAAGCTGCGTCGTCCGATTGCTCGGCAATGGTCGACGGGACACCAATCCCAGGGCCTGAAGCCTGCACTGAGGTTGCAGCGGCGGCGGTATTCCGGTCGCTGACCACCAGTGGTTGCGCTTGCCACTCAGCCGGAGTGGCCACGGTTAGTTCGAACAACGTTACGCTCGTTGGGTGGGTTGGTCCATAGGCCAGGAGTTGGCCGTCACTCGTCGGTCACTTGGAAGAACAGGGCGGGGCACCTTTGGCTGCTTGGCCTCGCGGTCCGCGTCACTACACGCGAGGCAGAGTAGTGACGCGAACTGAATCGATGCCTTTAAGAAGTGTCCCTCAACAGTGCAGGTATGTTTTGGCGCGCCGAAAATAATATGAGCTGGGTTTTTGTTTTTCTTCAGGTTTGAATTTTCGTCACGGCATTTTTGTCCTGAACTTTTTCTCCGACACGGAAATTCGTTTCGAATAGTGAGAGTCTACTCTCCAAATACCTCTCCTGTTCTGCCCTTGATCAATACGTGGCAACCTGATGTTTGATGCTCGACTGGCATCAACTGGCATCAACTGGCATCGACTGGGAGAATAGACTTGGGCGAAGATGACCACGACGAAGCGCAGCGCTCAGATCTGTTTCAGAAATGACGAGAGCTGATGGAAAACTGGGAGTTAGTTCTTGGGATGAATCGTCCGCCCAAGTTGAGCGATTTCGACATCGCTTGATGGGGTTTCGCTAAGGTCGGCATTTACCTTGAGGTTTTTTCGGCACAGATTGCCGGATCAAGTGATAGTCTTCCAAATGAAACCAAAGGCGTGAAAAAATGAAATAGACTAGCGATTCCGGCGATAGGCTGGTCACTTCGTCAGTCATATTTTTTCGGTAAAATGCCGTGCATTCCGCCGTTTGCCAGACAGTCCGTTGCATAGTTTTTTTCATTTTTGCAACGTATTCACTTTGAATGTTGCTTTTTACGTCGATGGCTTTGATGGTCTTGTCGTGTTTGATGGCACTTATCGCTTTGACCGCATATTTGACCATCGTTTCCATGTAGCACAATTGGGAACTATGGCCCGTTCCAGTGTTTGGGCCGTTTACCTTAAAGTAGTTTGGGTAGCCTGAAACGGTAATGCCTTTGTAGGAGACAGCTTCTGTTTCCCACTCGCTGTTCAGATTTCGACCATCCAGTCCGTTGACCTGAAATGTCAGCGCCTTTGTCATGTCTGTGTAGGCAAAAAAGCCGGTGGCATAGACAATGATGTCCAAGGGAACGTCTTTGCCGTTTTTTGTTCGAATCCCGGTTGGTGTGATGCTCTCTATCCCACTAATATCAACATCAACGTTTTCTCGCGCAAGGGCAGGCAGATAGGCATTTGTTGGTATGACGCGCCTACAGCCCAATTCATAGTTAGGCATCATGTGCTGACGGAGTTCTTCGTCTTCGATATTTTTTTCAAGATTCGCCTTTAGCGTTTTTGCATAGATGTTCTTGATTAGTTTGCTAATGGTTGCAGTAAACGGAATGCGACGAAATGCAACGAATCTAACTTCATGATAACTAAAGATCATAAAGCGCTTAATGTGACGAATTACGGGAAGATTGGTGATAAATCGCTCTGCGGAACTGTAGGTCCGATCAGAACGTGGAATGATCCACTGAGCTTTCCCCATAAATACGGTGAGCCTATCTACCTTTTTAGCGATGGCAGGAATCACTTGGGCTGCTGAACAGCCTGAGCCGATTACGCCCACACGTTTGCCGTCATAGGGAACATTATGGTCCCACTGTGCTGTATGAAATTTTGCGCCTTGAAACGAACCTGCACCCTTGATGAAAGGAATTTTAGGGTTTGCTAGCACGCCACTGGTATCGATGACGAAACGAGCCTTATAAGTCTGGCCTGACTCAACCTCAACATGCCACAAACCTTCATCTTCGTAATAGGTCACCGTTGTAACCGTCTGGCTAGTTTTTGCACGTTTTCTTAAATCGAATTTATCGATTATGTGATTGGTGTATTCAAGTAATTCGGCTTGCGGGGAATATTGTTTCTTGAATTGATAGGGCACAAAGGAAATAGAGTACAAGCCTGTGGGAACATCAACCTCAGCTCCTGGATACGAGTTCTCTCGCCAGGTCCCACCCATTTCAACAGACCTCTCCAACAACACAAAGTTATCAAGATTGCTTTTCTTCAAACCTATAGCCGCCAGCAAACCCGAAAAGCCTGTACCAATAATGACAGTTTCAAAACATTCAGAATCTGTTTCCATGAGTGATTTGCTATACCCGCCACTGTTGACCTACTGAATCGGTGCTCAGTCTAGGGGAGGTAGCTTAAGGGAGGCTTAAAGGTACTTTTTTGCGTCGCATTCACCCCAATTAGTGTTGGCTGTATCCGGGCTACTATCATTTAGCGCCCACTGGCGAACTTGGATAGCAACACTGTCAACGGCAACATAAAACTGACCCACTTTAGGTTGAATTCGGCAAGATAAAATTGACCCCCCTGTCCCTGAATTCAGCGGGCTGGCGTGAGCACGCCAGCCTTCTTTTTGTCTTTAAGCCGGTAACTATCACCTTTGATCTGCACGACGTGAGCGTGATGCAGCAGCCGATCCAGCATTGCAGCGTTGCCACCCAGTTAGCAGTTGCGGCGGCAATGCCGTTGCACAGTGCCGCTGACTGACCGGCATTGGAACGGTGGGTGACCAATGTTACTGCAAAGTTTGACTTTAGGCGTTGAATTTCAGCTTGGATATCAGCGGTGCTGCCTTCGTCGACTAACACCAGCTGAAATTCGATCTTCCCCTCCAGCACCCGAAAAATCTGGCGAATTAGGGGATCGAGATTTTCGCTTTCGTTGTAGATCGGAATAACTATTGATAGGACCAAGTTCCGGTCCTTCTCTTTACTTGTAATGCCTCGAGATTGAGACTCAATAGCTGTTGCATAAAGGGTGTGCTTGACTTCGTCAGGCCCATATTTCCCGGTGATCGCGCTGTTGGTGCCTAAGTATGATGAAAAGAACCAGGCCCCATAAAAACAAAGCCGTGACTGCCTCGATCCAAGAGTGAATAAGAAATTCGGTTAAATTCCTGCTGAATCGGGGTTGGGTCATTGCAGGAAAGACAAGCACTAGCCAAGCGAGCCTCAAACTGCCGGATTCATTGACCTGGCAGCGTCTCTCGTAGAGCGTAACCAATGTGCCTAAGGAAAATAATCCCATGACCTGGTAAAGGGTTGAAAAAAACGGAGAAAACGCCAAATACAAAATTATTGGGCCAACGTGAACCTGTGCCACATTCTGGTTCGTACACCACTGTCGTAAGCTCGATGTTATCGTCAACCCAATGCATATCAGGGCTTGGACTCTTAGGATGGAATGGAGGCTTGATTGGCTGAGCAGAGCAACCACGGTGGGTAGGCAAGCAAATCCGAACATCTGGACCGTACTATAAAATTTCATATTTACGTTTCGGCGAAAAGCAGCCTAATGCGGTTACGCTAGCTTTGGCAAACGACCGCGGCATAAATCCCAGCAGGTCGTTGTGTTATCGAGCAATGTACCACTACTCAAAACTCATACTCGATGGTGATTCTCACCGTAGAGTCGGGACTTATTGAGTCCAGCCCGGTAAAGTACCCTGCACTCCAACGAAACTTTCGTCCTGAAGAAAATCTGAAAAGTCCAGTCATCACTGGCCCCGCCGCGAGAGTGTCTTCACCAGCATGAAATTCGATAGCCGGTTCAAAAGCTTCTTTGAGTCGATAACGCGTTTGCAGATGCAGCGATGTGTCTAGCTCATTGTCAATGCCGCCGCCCCATTCATATATAAAGTCCAGATTCGCGCTGGCGGTCCAACGACCCAAATCGCGATTGATTAGCACGCTGGTGGATGCTTCCCACACGTTGTCTTCAAACTCTCGCTCAAGCTCGAATAGCATTCCTAAGTCGAAAGCGAACTCACCTTGTTCAGTGAGCTGCCATTTTAGTTCGACCTCAGCGGCATCCGGGCTAAAGTCCTGCCCGGATGTGCGACTTCCGATGGCGTACACCTCTACACTGACTCTCTCGCTTAGCGACCTACCCACACCCAGCAGCACTTCGTCAAAGTCTTCCTGTCGATCGTCATTTTGAAACAACGACCGCATCTCTATCTCCCGCTCAAGAGGTTGAACATAGGGATTGTATATCCGATCAATGACCGCCCCGTCAGCCCAAGCGATGCTGACGACTGCCATTGCGGTTGCGCCGCCCATCAAACCAATCAAATGACGTGTGTTTTCTCGTCTCATTGGGACACTTGCTTGCTGATGATTGATCGGCGGCCTGCAATGACGGCAACAGTCATTGCCAGCATGCTACCCAAATAGAACATCACTTCTCGAGACGAGGGCGAGGCTTCATAGCCGATCAGCGCATACAGCAGTTGCCCGGGGAGTGAGCTTTCAGGAAGTATCCGTGATGTGTCCCAAAGGGGGCCAGCGACCGTGATCCAGTCCGCTTGAATCAGTAGTGCAATCGCTTGAGCGCACATGCCGGACCCAATTAGCATCAGCAGCACGGTTGACAGAAAAAGGGCGAGGCGAGTTGGCTGGGAGAGCAACAGGTAATAGAACAAAATGCCGACACTCAAACCGATACTGGCGCCCACCAAGGACCCAATACCAATGCTGGAAAGATAGTCTTCCATGTGCCAAAACCCCATTGTGTAGATCAAAATCTCTGAACCTTCCCGCGTGATTGCCAGGGTCACTGCGATGACCATTAATATTGGCAGCGTCTTACCTTGGGGTCGAAGCTTACGTGAACAGCGGGCCACTAAATAAACAGTCGCTACCAGCAATCCAAAAACTGCCAGTTGCATCATCGCGTTGGTGACCTCCTGGCCAACCCCCTCGAGCAGGTCGGAAACTCGATGCATATTGAGGCCAAAGATGATAGAACCCGTAAGGCCTGCGGCACTTGCCGCTAGCACCCATCGAAGTCTCAACGAGAGAATTCTGGAAATGGCTATCAATACACTCAATAGCAAGGCTGCCTCCAGCACTTCTCGCAACACAAGGACTACACTATTTAGCAGCATCAAGGACCCTCTTGAGCTACAACTGAGCCGAGTGCGGTTTGGGGATGAAATTCGCCGAAAAATGGATACTCACCTGGCGCTAGTGGGCCTATAAAAACAATTACCTTGCGACCGCCCATGACTACCTTTTCCCTGTTCAGTTCGTAACTCTCAAATTCCTCCGGCGTTGGATCTCTGTTAAATATGACGAGTTTGACCTTCTTTCCTGCCGGAACGACTACCCGGTCGGGATGAAACAGATGGTTTCGAATTTCAATCTCGAACTCAGGTGTGGCGGCACCAACAAAAGTCGCACTTAGGCATAGCATGACGATTGCGCTGAATTGGAAAACCCGAAAGGCAAATAGTTGTTTCATGACAGCATTCCATCGCCTTGATCAGAATTTATTGACGACGCCGTCTCTACATTTGGGAAATTGACTTTCGCCCTAAGTCCGGTCTTTCCCGGTGCGTCTACCAAAGACAGCGTTGTTAGATGTAGGTTAGCAATGTGCGTTACGATAGAAAGCCCCAGGCCCGCACCCTCAGTCTTGCTGGCGTGCCGGTCGCCGCCGGCGCGATAGAACCGATCTACAGCACGTTGTTTGTCGTCATTGCTTAAACCTGGGCCATTGTCTGTAACCGTCAATTCAACTCCAGCCTTAACTGCATGTGTGGATAGTTCAATCTCCGCACCCTCCGGCGAATACTTATGGGCATTAAGTAGCAGGTTACTGACCAAAATCTCAAGGGAGGCGCGGTCTCCGAGGACATTGGCGGAATGTCCGGTCAACGATACTGTTTGTCCCTTCTGATCCAATTCTGGAAACACGTTGCCAATGACCTCCTGGGCTACTTGATGCAGATCGATGAGCTGCATTTGTGCCTGATAGTGCTCTGGAGACATACGGTGAAGGAGAAGAATTTGCTGGATCAGATGGCCAAGCCTGCCAACGTCATGGTCAAGAGTCGCAAGGTCATCCAGATGCTCGGGATATGCCTGCTTTAGGTTATGTAAATGAATATTCAGTGCTGCTAACGGGGTTCGAAGCTCATGGGCAGCATCGGCAGAAAATCGGCGTTCACTGGCAACGGAGTTTTCTAATCGCAACAATAGGTCGTTGACCGCGTTAACGACCGGCGCCAGTTCTTTCGGTGGGTTTTTGGTTTTGAGTTGCCCTAGGTCATCCGCCTTTTTTGCGCCCAGTTCCTTAGCCAACCCACTGATCATCGATAAGCCGTTGCCTACGACGAGCCAAACGATCATTGCAATAACGGGCAAGCTAAAGACAATAGGCTGAACTGACTTAAAAATTATATCGTCAGCCAGGTCGACTCGAACATCAATACGCTCTGCAACCTGTATCCAACGTTCATATTGGCTGTCAAAAAGACTCAGTACCCTCCACCGGTGACCCTCGAAGTTAGTGTCTCTGTAACCTGGCTTAAAACTGGTCATCGGGTTTTCACCACTGTTGTCTGACCGAACAAGGAGGCTGCCTGCAGCGGACCAGATTTGCCAAGCAAGCCTTTCTGAGGAATATTCCAGTACCTGATCAGGTCCCTGCGGCATCGACATTAGTAGACTCGCGGTATCATCTAACTGGGTGTCCATCAGATTTTGCGCTTCAATCATGCTGCTGCGATAACCATGGACGGCAGCCACAAAGTTGGCCAGAGTGATCGTTGCGAGCAACGAGGCAATCAAGTAGAAGCGAATGGACTTCACGATTTGGCAATTGTATATCCAACGCCGCGCACTGTTTTGATGAATTCGTTGCCCAGTTTCTTTCTCAGGTGATGAATGTGAACTTCGATAGCGTTACTGGCCACTTCATCGCCCCACGCATACAACCGCGTTTCCAACTGTTCCCGAGTTTGCACCCGGCCGGAATTTTCCATTAGCAGCTTCAATACAGAAAATTCTCGCCGTGACAGATCCACAAGTTTGCCTTCACACCGAACATCCTGAGCTAATGTATCTAATGACACGCGTTCTATATCAATTTTGCTGTTGTTGGTGGTGCCCAGGCGACGAGAGATTACCCGCAGGCGAGCAATTAGCTCGGCGGTATTAAAAGGTTTTGGAAGATAGTCGTCAGCGCCTTCGTCTAAACCGGATACTCTTGCATCAATGCTGGTCCTGGCGGTTAACACCAAAACCGGCGTTTTTAGGCCGGAGCGCCGCATTTGTTTCAATAGCTCCATACCGTCCATGTCTGGCAGCCCGAGGTCGAGAACCATGATGTCCGGAGGTGACGTGGACAGCACATGCAGAGCATCTTTACCCATAAATACGGGATTGGTGACAAAACCCTCGTTATTCAGGGCTGTACAAAGGCCATCTGACAAGGACTGATCGTCTTCTACTAACAATATTTGCATGTCAGTCAAGTTGCTGCATGGGTTTGGTTCTTGCGGCTCAGTGTCATTGGCTTAATTGAGTTTAGCCTGCACCAGCACCAGGGCCTCATCAATCAGTTTACGCCGCCCGGCATCAGCCACTGGTCGTCCTTCCAGGGTAGGGGCTTGTTGAGCTTTCAAAAAATAACGTTGGGCCTGTTCATAATTCTTGTTTTGCATTAAGTAATCAGCATAAAAATAATTGGGTTCCAGCCCGCCTGGGTTAATCTCCAGACCCTTTTTCAGCATTTTGGCAGCCTTCTTGTCACTGCCAAATCCGACAGGCCAGCCGGGAACATTGGCATACAGTGATCCCAGGCTGGTGAAGGCAGAACCCTGAAGAGCAGTCTCATCAATTTCCAAAGCTTTATCCAAATTCTTGCGAGCCGCCTTAGCGAGTTTCAGTGCACCTAGCCCGCCTTTTACGCCAGCATATGTTGACTGAATAATGGCATGCCAGATGAGATAATTGGCATCGCCAGGATGTTGAGACACTACCGATTCAGCCTCAGTAAGTAATGTTTCAAACGCCTGCACTTGGTACTTTTCGGTCAGCTGATAGTTGGCTTTTGCCCACGTATGCTGCAATCGGCTAAGGTCTTCGTCAGACGGCTGCGCCCTGGTTTGCGCGGACGTTACGAGCAGCAAAACCAGTGTTGTTAGAATAAATTTCATAGGGTAATTCCTCTGTCAGGGTTCTGATTTGGCGAAACGCTGAATAATCGCCAATTGTTTTCGTAGGCTGCTATCGACAAGCGAGGGAAACAACGCATTTACTCGCACAAAAAATTTTTCCGGCCACCCAATAATTTGATCGCGACTAGTGGAGTTCTTCAGCACCTTGATGATCTGCTCGGCAACTACTTCTGGTGTATCCATAGTGTTGCCCAACTCCTGGTTCAGGGCCACAACTTGGCGGCTGTTGAGGCTAGTTCTTGTAGTGCGTGGCGCGATGTAGGTGACGCCTACCCGACTGTCGGCCAGTTCGCGGCGAAGCGCTTCGGTAAATCCACGAAGACCAAATTTGCTAGCGCAATAGGAACTGTTGCCGGGAAATCCGATGCTGCCGAACGTTGACCCAATATTGATGATTCGAGACGCTGGCGGAATTTTCATTAGCGGCAGGATGTCGTGGCAGATCAGCATTGGACTTAATAGATTGGTGGATAGCGTGTTGGCAATCTGATCTTGAGTTTGCGATTCAAAAAGGCCGAAACTGGCGCAGCCGGCATTGTTGATGAGTAAATCAATACCGCCAATGACGCTGCTACAGAGGTCTTTAAGCTGGGCTCGGTCACTATCATTGGTAAGGTCAGCAGCAATCGTGCTGTGTCGGTCGCCGTCCAGCGAATGCTGTAACTGGGTCAGCCGTTCACTGTCTCTTGCGACCAATATCAGCTGAACGCCATGGCTTGCCAGAGACTTAGCAATGGCTGTGCCTATTCCACCGCTTGCGCCAGTTAACACGGCTGTTTGATTGGCCAGAATCATTTTGCTGTCAAGCTGCCTGCTCAATCGACTGGCCCAGACTGCGAAAGACACCCGCGTAGAGCTGGTAGAAAATTCGTGCACTATGAATGATCTGTTCTTGTTCTTTCGTGTCAGTAAGACGGTTCATTAAACCTTCAAAAAATTTCACATGATCTTGGTCCAAGGATCCGTGGGACCGCAGGTAGCTAAACGCACTTTCCGGCAAATTTAGCGCTGCCTTGATGGACTTGGCCGCTTGGTCTGCGGTGGTGATGCTGGTGCCCTCAAGCACATGAACCATGCCAAAAAAGCCCAGCGGATTCACTCTCTGAATCGTGTCGTAAGCGTAGGCCACCATCAGTTCGGTAGCCGGTGAGGGCCGTCCAGTACGCACCTGATCCTTGTCACCACCACAGACCTGAATGTCATTGAGTATCCATTCCTGGTGTCCCAGTTCCTCTTCGATGTACTCGGCGACAGCTTCGCGAAGCCACTCCTTCTGTTCTGGCAACTTGGCGCCAACCGCCATAAGTAGCGGCACGGTATGTTTGACGTGGTGATACGCTTGAGTCAGGAACCCAATGTATTCAGGCAAGGTAATTTCGCCGCTCAGAGTTCGGTGGATGATAGGAGATGACAGCAAATACTGCCGCTGGCTGCTGGTAGAATCCTGCAGCCGTTGGTAAAAGCTCATGAGCACATAACCTCAGGGGATTTTCGGTAGAGAGCGTCAATGACGCTTGAGTATTTTTCTTCAATTACATGGCGTCGGAGGCGACCATTTTCGGTGGCGGTGGCATCCTTCGGTCCAAACGGATGTTCCAGGAGATGCCAGTTGTGGACCTGCGCATAGTCGGGCAACCGCTGGTTGACTGCTTCGATATGAGCGTCAACTCGTTCAGGACTTGACTCATCGATGTTTCGGGGAACCAAAAGTGCCACGCAGTGGGGTCTAGACTCGCCAAAGACCGCCACCTGCCTAAACAATGGGCCAGTTTTGATTTCGCTTTCCACCCACTCTGGTGAGATGTTTCGTCCAAAACTGGAGATGATGATGTGTTTGCGACGGCCATCAATAGTGACGAAGCCCTCATCGTCGATAATCCCCGTATCTCCGGTGGCGACCTCGTTGCAGTTCCAACTGTCGGGTTGTCCTGCATATCCCAAGAAGGCATTTCCGCTAACAAAAATCTCACCCTCTCTGATTTGAATTTGAGCATGAGGTAACACCTGTCCCACGGAACCTGGTCGATCGGCAGTAGGCGTATTGAGGGTTACGACGGAAGCACATTCAGACAGGCCATATCCTTCAAACACAGGCAATTGCGCATTTCTTGCTGCCCGAAGGAGTTCTGGTGCAACCCGGCTACCTCCCACAGCAACAAATGCCAGAGAGTCTGGTGGGCACCAGCCCTGATGGGTTGCCAATACGAGAGCATTCAGAAGCTCCGGAACCAATATCATCGAATTAGGACGCCAATGACTAATGGACGCCAGCAGCATGGGTAGATCCAGTTCGGAAGATCCTGTCATTCCTAGCTGGTTTAACGATGGCGCAACGACAGTCCCGCCGCCAAGTAGGGGGGCGTAGATGCCACCAATATTTTCTAACAGCGTGCTCATTGGCAGCACACATAGGTGCCTTGGAGCTGGATGAGCAACAGCCTGTGACAAAGACCGAGCCACCGCGAGCTGTTGCTGCGTCGATAGACAAACGCCTTTCGGTGAGCCTGTTGTGCCGGAGGTGTAGGTGATCTTGGCTGTTTGCTCTGGAATTTGCCCTGCAAACTCGGAGGGGCTTGTGACCTTAACGCCACAAAGGTTGCCGGTAGACAGCTCTTGGCCTGGTATTGGCTCGCTCAGGAGATTAACCGGTAGTTGGGGTTGACTGTTACAAAACAAAATTTCGGCCCCACTGGTGTGCAACGCATGCACAATTTGCTCTGGGGAAAAAAATAACGGCAGTGGCGTTAAACATACGTTGGCAAACTGACAGGCCAAATCAACGGCGACCCAGTCGGGTCCGTTATCAGCGTATAGCGCAATGCTGCGAACGCCAGTAGCACCTATAGCCTCACTTAGTGAGTTTGCGCGGTTCAACAGGCCACTAGCGGACGTCTTTCCCTGCTCGTTTTCCAACGCCACGTCGTCTTTCAATTTGCAGGAATGTGACAGCACTGAGTGCAGTAGGGTCATCGGGGGTGAGCTCAGCGCAGAGCAGCGCAATTCAGTTGCTGCCCGACACAGTCAATCGCGCCAGAAAGGTCGCGAATCGAGTGGCTAAGAAGCGCCGAGGATTGCACTATCTGCGCACCCACGGATATGTCTCCGACTACTACTCTGGGATGTGCATCGTAGTAGCGACCCCAGCTACTTTGCCCTGTCAGTAAACGATCGGGATTGGCTTGGCCTAGGGTCTCAGTGGAGAAATTCAGTTTTTGCAATATCGCCTCCACCTGTACCGTTGCCGTGCACACCAACCAGCGATAGCCTGCCGCTTGCAAAGCGCTCACTAAAACGGCAAATAGGGCAGGGGTCGCGCTTGCTACATTAGCGGCCAGGTTGCCAATTTCCACAATAGTGCTGCGATCAATTGGGGATCGATAGGCTCGGCTTACACACTGTTCAATAGGGAGGTCCAGATACTGCTCCAAAAAGAGCCGTTCCTCACTGGCTAGCCTCATACCCAGTACTGCATTGATCTTATTGTCACGTGACAAGCTAAGCAGGTAGGGGAGAAAGGCCTCTAGTTTAGCGTCGTAAGTGGCTTCGAATCGCTCAGAAATAGTGCGTTCAAGCATTGTTCGATGGGGAGAGTGTTGATTGTCGAAATTTAGCGCGAGGGGTGCGCGATTCTCACTGTACAGAGGCTTTTCCAAACCATCAGTAGGTTTCCAGGTCAAAGGCGAAATATTCGCGGGCATCAAAGATTCCATCATCGAAGCGAGAAGTTGCGGCTAGATTAGGTGAGAAACCTTAAGGGACCCTTAATAGATCAAAGAAAAGTAACTAAGATAGTGACAATCCATGATCGTTTTAATCAACACGTCGATGCTTCCCCGCCACATATCCGTGTATCAGGACTCGCAACTATTGACTGGACTTAGGTAATTATTCTCTAAGCACAAATTTGAGTGCAATTTCGACCGACAAAAATTGGGGGATAGATTGGGGGATGGGTCAGGAGAGCTGCCCTTTAACCCATTGATAAATATAGAGAAAAACTGACTTTTGGCGGAGGAGGAGGGATTCGAACCCCCGAGAGGCTTTCACCCCTGCTGGTTTTCAAGACCAGTGCATTCAACCGCTCTGCCACTCCTCCGCGGACGCGCATGATACAAAATCTTGGCGAATGTGTCCCGCGTTTTGGACGAATTTTCTGAGGATTTCTAGATTTTCTAGGGTAGGGGCTTTGCGAGTGTGAGTGCGTCGGGATTGATTCGCAAACGAAGGGTCGTTTGCTCACCCCGGCGGGGCGCCTGCGCGTTGCTGCGGCGTCCAAACTGCCTGGTGGCAGCTCCCCGAGAGGCTTTCACCCCTGCTAGTTTTCAAGACTCGAGGAGGAGGCCGCTTAGCCATTCCTTTGTCTAGGGGAAAGACGAAAATCCTGCATTGGGGTGAGAGAGGGTTGTATTGCCAACGTAAATGGATGTTGTGGATCGATTTTTCGCCCGGAATCCGCGTTCTGGGATATTATGCATCTCGAACTGGAGGCAGGCTGTGATAAAACTTCTATTGGTCGACGACCACGACCTCGTACGTACCGGTGTAGCCCACATTATCGAAAAGCAAACGGGTATGGAGATAGTGGGTGAGGCGGGTACTGGAGAGGAGGCTTTGCGCCTGGTTCGAGAGCACAAGCCTAACGTGGTTTTGATGGATGTGAACATGCCGGGCCTTGGCGGTTTGGAGGCCACGCGGCGAATTGCTCGTTCTTCACCGGAGTGTAAGGTCATCATTCTTACCGTACATTCTGAAGCGCCTTTCCCCACCCATCTGCTGGATGCGGGCGCCTCTGGTTACCTGAGCAAAGGCTGTGCGGCGGAGGAACTGGTAAACGCGATTCGTTCGGTTTATCGCGACACTCGCTACATCGGTAAGGACATTGCCCAGCGGTTGGCCCTATCGCTACTGCCGGGCGCTGACAAATCGCCCTTCGACGATTTATCGGCGCGGGAAATGGAAGTGATGATGATGCTGATTCAGGGCATCGAAGTCAGTGCAATTGCCGAATCGTTGGCGCTTAGTCCAAAAACCGTTAGCACCTACAAGTATCGAATCTACGAAAAGTTGACGGTGAAAAACGACGTCGAACTTACCCACCTGGCCATTCGCCACGGCATCTTAGAAAACAGCCCCGTCAATTAACTCATTGGGCAATCCTGGCGAACCAGGATTGCCACAGTAACGTTAGCTTCCGTCGCCTGAAGGCGAAGAGTCGGGCTTCGGCGCGGGCTTGCTTGGCGCAGGAGCCGCCGATGCCGGCTTGGCCGGTGCTTGAGGTGCAGCTGCCGGTTTGGGCGCAGCAGGTGCGGTGTTTGCTGGTTTGGCCGGCGCCTGTGGGGCGGCTTTGGCAGGTGAAGCATCGCTTGGCGGGTTGGCCTTTGCCGGCTGAGGCTTGGGTGCCGCAGCTGGCGCAGTGCTAGGAGCCGGTGCGTTAGATGCGGGTGCCGCATTCTGGTTAGTCTGCTGTGCGGGCTTCGGGCCGCTGCTTTGCGGTGCTGCGTTTGCCGAATTTCCCTCAGGCTTAGGTGGCGTCGACGGCTTTCCGCTGCTGCCAGTGGTCGCACCCTGGTTTCCACCGTTGCCTACGCCGGATCCGTTGCCCGATGACTGAGCCGCAGGTGCGTTGTTCGGCTTGGCCGGAGCCTTGTTGCCGTCGCGGTCTGCGCTACTGTTTTGGGCTGGTTGCTTGTTGCCATCAACCTGCTTTGGACCCTGGGCCTGATTCTGGGCCTGGTTCTGATTTTGGTTCTGGGAGCTGTCAGCAGCGCCATCTTCACGCTTCTTGCCCCGACGGTTTCTGCCGCCGCGCCGTCCGCGTCGTCTGGACCTGGGTGCGCCGGCATTATCGCCATCAGCCTTTTTCGCTGAACCGTCAGCCGGGCCCTTGCCGCCCTGGTTGCGGTCTTGGTTATTGGCTTGCTTGTTATCAGCGTTGCCGTCTGGCTTTTTCGGCGAGGCTTTGCGCTGTTGAGGCTTCTTGCCGGTTTTCTTGCGCTGACCGCCGCGGTTTCCGTCCCGGTTCCCCTCGTTACGGTCACGTCGCTGGCCACGGCCGCGGTTACTTCCACCGCGATTGCCGCCCCGTGATGAGGTTTTCTTCTTGGCCGGTTTCGGCGCTTCCTCAACCGCAGGGGCTTCACCTCCGGAGAACAGGCCGGCAAGCCAGGCAAAGAACCCGGTTTTCTTCGCGGCTACCGGGGCTTCCACTCTGGCAGGTGCTGCCGGCGGTGCCGGGGTAGGGGGCGGTACGCTAACTACAGCCGGTGCCTCTGTTTTCAGGCCGTCCGGCGAATTGCTGGCCACAACTTCGGGCTCAGGTGGGTCCACCATGGTGTAACTGGCGTCGCCATCCAAACGTAGATCTTGCCGGCGTACCCGACGAATCTCGAAGTTGGGTGTGTCCACATGAGGCGAGTTGATGACCAAAACGGGCACCCGGTGCCGGGCTTCGATCTGAGAAACCGCGTGGCGCTTTTCATTCAGCAGGAAGTTGCCCACATCGTTAGGAACAACGGCAATCACCTCGCCGGTGAACTCTTTCATTGCTTCTTCTTCCACCAGTCGAATGACCGACAGGGCAAGCGATTCAATGCTGCGAATGAAGCCGTGGCCGTGGCAACGCGGGCACACGTTCTGGCTGGACTCTCCCAGCGACGGGCGCAATCGCTGACGGGACATTTCCAGTAGACCAAAGCGTGAAATACGGCCAATCTGTGTTCGGGCGCGGTCATTTTTCAGCGCGTCGCGAAGACGATCTTCCACCGCCCGCTGATTGCGGGTTTCCATCATGTCGATGTAGTCGATCACCACCAGACCGCCCAGATCTCGAATTCTAAGCTGGCGGGCGATTTCATCCGCCGCTTCGAGATTAGTGTTCAGTGCGGTCTCTTCAATATCACTACCTTTGGTCGCGCGGGCAGAGTTGATATCGATGGAGATCATGGCTTCGGTGTGATCCACCACAATTGAACCGCCAGAGTGCAGACTCACCTCACGGGCGAAGGCTGACTCTATCTGGCTTTCAATTTGATAGCGGGAAAACAGGGGTGTGCCGCTGTCATATAGCTTCAGCTTGCGCAGGTTGTGGGGCATAACCTGCTGCATGAATTCTCTCGCGTCGTTGTAGACCCCTTCGGCGTCGATCAAGATCTCGCCAATGTCGCTGCGCAGATAGTCTCTTAGCGCGCGAATAATCAGCTGGCTTTCCTGATAGATCAGAAACGGCGCTTTGCGTTCCTTGGCCGCCGTCGTAATGGCGGTCCAAAGTTGCTGCAGATATTCAAAATCCCAGCGCAACTCTTCTGCCTCACGACCTACGCCAGCTGTCCGGACGATGAGCCCCATGGATTTGGGAACGTCCAGCTCTTTCAGAGCGTCTTTGATCGCTTGCCGGTCTTCGCCTTCAATGCGGCGCGAAACACCGCCGGCTTTTGGGTTGGTTGGCATCAGCACCAGATAACGGCCAGCCAGGCTGATATAGGTGGTCAGGGCAGCGCCTTTGTTGCCGCGCTCCTCCTTCTCAACCTGCACCACCACTTCCTGGCCTTCACTAATCAGGTCTTTGATGCTGCCACGGGAATCGGCACCGTCTTTGTAAAACTCCGGGCAAATTTCCTTCAGCGGCAAAAAGCCATGGCGATCAGCGCCATAGTCGACAAAACAAGCTTCAAGGCTAGGTTCTACCCGAGTGACCCGGGCTTTGTAGATATTGGCTTTGCGTTGTTCGCGGGAGTTAACTTCGATGTCGAGGTCGTAGAGGGTCTGACCATCGACGATCGCCACGCGCAGCTCCTCTGGCTGCGTCGCGTTAATCAGCATTCTTTTCATTATTTTTGTCCTTGAATGCGCGCAGCCAATCGACCGTCATTCCTGGACGGCGATGCCTGGGTCCCCCTGCTCAGGCCCCCGGAAGCCGGAAGCGCGCAATGATTCATTCTGTACAACTGGTACAGACAGCTGGCGGTATCGCCTTTGGGCGCCGCGCCTGATAGCCGGGAGGGACTGTTCGGACTTATTATCTGGCGGTCGCCTTATTCCGGCTTGAACGTCCTGCGAAATGCAGCGACAGACCGGAAACCGGAGTAATATAACAACCTTAATACCTGCCAGCAATGACCCATGTCCCAACCCGCAGATTTCTCGCGAGTACAACAACTTACCGTTAATTCCGAACAAAGCGGACAACGCCTCGATAATTTCCTCAGTCGGGTCCTGAAACGGGCACCCAAAGGGCTGATATACCGCATCATCCGGCGGGGTGAAGTGCGAGTGAATGGCTCACGCGCCAAACCCGTTACCCGAGTCACCACGGGAGACATCATTCGTGTGCCTCCTGTGCGCCTGGGCGACGATGAGCCTGCCATTTTCAGCCAGGAAAAGGTCGATCAGCTCAGTCAGTGGGTGTTAACAGAAACGGACGATTTTCTGGCGTTTAACAAGCCCTCCGGCGTGGCTGTTCACAGAGGCAGCGGACTGAATTGGGGCCTGATCGATCTCGTGCGGCGATGGCGGCCAGACGCTTACCTGGAGCTGGTGCATCGTTTAGACCGGCAAACCAGTGGTTGTTTGTTGCTGGCGCGTAACCGAGAAGCGCTGGCGCGGGCGGGGAAATGGTTCGCGGGCGACGGCGTGGGAAAACGGTATCTGGCGCTGCTGGACGGTCAGCTAGAAAACGAACAAGTGACCTCATCGCAGCCCCTGAGTCGGGTGTCGGCCGGCGACGGTCGACGGGAGGTTCGTGCTGACAAAGACGGCAAAACCGCAGTGAGTCACTTTACCCGCTTGGCGCAGGCCAATGGCTGTACGTTAGTCAGCGTCACCATTGAAACCGGCAGGACCCACCAAATACGGGTTCACGCCCAGGGTTTGGGTGCGCCGGTCATTGGCGATGATAAGTACGGCAAACGGCGCCAGAATGGCCAACGTGGCCGCAATACCAATGCGGCCAATCGCACCATGTTGCACTGCTATCGGTTGGATATTGCGGAGGCTGCCCTGGGTTTATGTGCACCTTTGCCCAACGATTTCAGTGCCGCAGCAGACCGCCTGCTGGGCGACCCCCAGTGGCGCGAGATAATTGGAGATTAGTCGGTGGCAAGACCCCTGTTTGGTGTTCAGGCCACTAGCCCCAGTAGCCAGGCCCAGCGCTGACGGAATACAGGAAGGGTAGCGGGTTGACCGCCAGCAGGGCGCTGCCGGCCACCATGTGCAGTACTACCGGTGCCCACAACGTTTGATGCCGCGAGTAATGCCACAGACAGGCCAGTCCCAGCAGCCAGGTCAGTATCATCAGCTCCAAATTTGGCAGGTGAGCCCAGCCGAAAATAAACGCCGATACAATGACGCTCAGCGTCCGGCTGGCACCATCGCGGCGGGCCAGGGGATAGATGACTTTGCACACCACCCATTGTTGCAATGCGGCCCATACCAGATAGATCAACCAGCGCCGCGGGGCAAACCACCAAGACTGGGATTGGCCGTCTAGCAACAACATCGCGGTAAACAGCGCACATAACAGCGCCAGAAGCAGGAAAAATTCGATCAGCGCATGGCTTTTAGCGGCAACGGGCCGGCCCACCATTTTCACGCCATCGTCGGTAAGCTCCGCCGTATTTTGGGTGCCTGTGCTCGAGACAAAAATGCAGAGCAACAGTGTCATAGCTGCGTACGTCAGATAAGCCATATCCCAGATGGGCTGACTGAAACACCACCAAACTGAGATGACGAGAAGCACCAGCGTTGATCGGCGGCGCAGCCCCGACACAATGAGTAGCCCTAGCAGGATTGTCATGGCGACCCAGTGATGGGTCGGGGCAGAAGTCGCCGGCGATGGGAACCTCTGCCAAGACAGTGGGTTATGCCTGATACGTTCCAGCGTGCGGCGGACCTGAGCCGTAGACCACCAAAATGTCTGGTCGCTGATTGGGGTCCAGCCAGCACGGTCCAATGGCGGAGATGGGCCTTTGTCTTGCGACCCCACGCCCGCGGGCGTCAGAGACACCTGATTCAACTCGACCTGAGTGTCCGCACCGATGGGGTGCAGCCGCAGCGTTGCAATCGTCCCATCGTCTTGGCCCCAGGCAACGGGCTTGGCCTCAATGGACCAACCCAGTCCGTCCATATCCACCAACATTTGCTGGCGATCGGGTTTCAGTTCCAACGTGTCACTGCGAGCTGCCGGACCGCCCAGTGTCGCTCGGTGATAAAACCTCACTCGAGCCGTTTTTTGGGTCTTGTACGACAACGTCAGTTGGCTCAGGGCGCGAGCCGGTAGTAGCAAACCGTCAAAATTCAGCGGGACATATACATCAGAGTCCAGCGTGTAGACCGTGAGCCCCGAGACGCTTTGAGCCCACTGGGCCTGACCCACAGGTTGCCTGCCGATCATGCTGGCGGGTTCGCCCAAACGCCAGTACTTGCCCTGGGTTACCAGTTGCTCGCTTTGTGCCAGCTGAGCTCGCAGCGCACTGGTAATGGCCGGTTGAGCCGCCAGCAGGAAAAGGATTGGAGTCAGTGCCAGCAGCAGTCCGGCGGATCTGATGCTCAAGACTGAATGAGACGGCTAACCTTGGCAGCGCAGATAAAATCGTTTTCTGACAATCCGTCTATCGCGTGAGTAATGTAACTGACTCTGCATTGACCGTAACCCACGACAAGATCAGGGTGGTGGTCTTGTTGGTGAGACAGCCACGCAGACGCGTTCACAAACGCCATGGTCTCGTAGTAATTGTCAAACCGAAACAATCGCTCGATGCAGCCATCGTCAGTCAACGTCCACCCCTCAATTTGGGGTAGCAGTTGGGCCACCTGCTCGTCATTCAACGGCAGGGTGCCGCCTTCGCAGGGGGTGCAGGTTTTGCTGATCAGGTCTGAGCTTGCCATGGCCGATAGTGTACCAGCGGATTGACGCTTGCCGACACGTTCCACACAATAGTCTCGCGCATAGTTTTGGGTCCCAAGACCCCAGCAGGAGAGCCAGCCTTACATGATCAACCCTCGCCACACCCAGTATTACGATGTCGCAGCCCGAGTGGTGAAGGTCCAACATACCTCTGAGGTGTTGGCAGATAATCCCTGGCAAGATCCGGTCACACGCCACGTTAACGTGTATCTGCCTCCGGGGTACCACACCAGTGACGAACACTTTCCGGTGGTCTGGTACCTGGCGGCGTACACCAACAGCGGCGCTTCGTCAGACAATTGGCGGGGCTTTGAGGAAAACCCGTTCTTGCGGGTGGATCGACTGATCCAGTCCGGTGCAATGGGGCCGGTTATCGTTGCAGCGCCAGACTGTTTCACCGCGCTGGGCGGTACTCAATACGTGGATAGCCCGGCGCTGGGAAACTACGCGAGCTATTTGCATCGGGAGTTGGTGCCCCTGGTTGATGAAGAATTTCGCACTTTGCGTGGGCGAGAGCACCGGGCCGTGATGGGGAAATCCTCAGGGGGGTTTGGCGCACTGAATGCCGTAATGCACTTTCCACAGTATTGGGGAGCGATGGCCAGCCACGCCGGCGATATGGGCTTTGATTGGGTTTACAAGCCCGAATTTCCGGCCTGCGCGCTGCGTTTAAGTAAGGCCGGCAGCGTGGAGCGCTTTCTCACACAGTTCTGGGCTACCGAAAAACGCGGCGCCGCCGAGTTTTCAACCCTCATGTGTTTGTGCCTGGCCGCCTCCTACGATCCTGACTTCGACAACCCTCAAGCCATCCAGCTGCCCTTTGATCTTGAGACGCTGGAGCTAAACCCACAGCGCTGGCAGCATTGGAAGGCCCACGATCCAGTGGAAACGGTGCGGTCTTTTGTCCATCCGCTCAAGTCGCTGCGGGCCATTCATATCGATTGCGGCGACATGGATGAATATCAGATCCAATTTGGCAATCGGCGATTTCATCACCTCTTGAAACAGCTGGGCATCAACCACAGTTATGAAGAGTTCCAGGGCACTCATCGACGCCTGGATCATCGACTGGACATTTCATTGCCACAACTCTATGAGGCTATCAAAGCATGATTGA
This sequence comes from Lysobacterales bacterium, assembly GCA_045106555.1. Classification (GTDB taxonomy): domain Bacteria; phylum Pseudomonadota; class Gammaproteobacteria; order Xanthomonadales; family SZUA-38; genus JANQOZ01. The sequence continues at coordinate 38,937 of JBGCET010000001.1, forward strand.
CGTGCAGAACTCTGCGCAGGAATATTTTCGCCACCTCATCGCACAACAGGAAGCCGAAGGGTTGGCGTTACGCCTGATGGTGAGCCAGCCAGGTACGCCGGCGGCATCTTGCGAACTGAGTTTTTGTGAGCCCAAAGAGGCCCAGCCCGATGACCAGGTCATCCCGCTGGAGGGTTTTGATCTCTACGTAGAGGCGGCTTCCGTGCCGTTTTTAGATGAGGCACACATGGCGTTCGAAAAGGATGCAACCGGTGGCGAGCTTGTGGTTAAAGCGCCCAACCTGAGAGGAGCCGAGCCTGATGACAGCTCTCCGTTGGAGCAGCGTATCAACTACCTTTTAGCCTCCGAGGTCAATCCTTCTCTGGCGTCCCATGGCGGCCAGGTGTCGTTGGAGTCGGTTACCGAAGATGGCATCGTTACGCTCAAGTTTGGCGGCGGCTGTCACGGCTGCGGGATGGTTGGCGTGACGTTAAAGGAGGGCGTAGAGAAAACCCTGAAAGCGCAATTGCCGGAGATTACCGAGGTTCGCGATGCAACGGACCACAGTACCGGGGAAAACCCTTACTACTGATCAAGCGGTAACGGACAGGCTTTAGGGGGCGCTTTAAAAACGCCCCAGAGCCACTTACTCGATTTTCAGATCTACGACACCGGGCTTGGAGGCATAAAATGCGGCCAGGTCACGCATATCTTGCAAAGACAAATCCGTGGCAAACCCCGCCATGATGGCGTTCACTCGGGCGCCTGATTGATAATCCTGTAGCGCTTTAACCATGTAGTCGCCGTATTGCCCAGCCAGTCTTGGGTATTGGGGATCTACCCCGTTGCCGTCTTCCCCGTGGCATGCGATGCACAACGTGTTCTTCTCGCCGCCTGCCGCCGGATCACCTTTGGCAAAATACTCAGGCTTTGGCTCTGCGCCGCTCAAGGACACAAAATACGCGGCAATGTCGTGAATATCGGCGTCGCTCATGCTGCCTGCCTGGGCCAACATGGTGGGGTGACTGCGCTGCTCGTCTCGATAGGCCTTCAGTGCTGAAACCAAATACTGGTAGTTTTGTCCGCCAATTTTGGGCACGTGGTAGGTCGGGTAGACGTTGTTGTATCCGGGGATACCGTGGCAGCCCGTGCAGGTATAGGCTTTCACCTCACCGCGAGCAGCGTCTCCCTGTTGACCGTTGGTCTGGGCCCATACTGGGGTAACGACTGACGCTACAACCAGCGTCAGGCTTGCCAGGCATCTGGCGAAAAGTGGTTTCACTAAAGTTGCTTCCCTGATTGTCTCAGCTGAGTGTCCGTGCGCCCGCCTGTGCGAGTGCGCCGGCTAGTATAACGTTGGATTGAGCCTGGGCAAAGTTGGTTGTTTGCACCAATGTGCCGTCATCTTCGCCGCAATATCCGCCGTTTTGTGGCTAGGTTTGGTGGGAAAAGGCTTTTCTCTTGGAGATTGGCCCGTTGGCAGGATTCCTGCTTATCCATTCATGAGGGCGTCCGGGGTATTTCCGGTCATCCATGACTTTTGCGCTATTTCGAGCGGGGGAGTGCTGGCGTTATAGTGAACTACAACACCCATATGCTGTTTTTAGTCTGCGCAACGGCCATGATCGCCAAATTGTGCTGGGCGGGAACAAACAAGGACCCAATTTCATGACAAACCGGACTTTTAGTGCACTCAGCGCGGGTTGGCTGATGGCCTTATCGCTGCTGCTAAGCGCCTGTGGCGATAGTCAGGAAAGCAATAACGATTCCGCAGCCGCCGCCGATGAGGAAGATAAGAAGGAAGAGGTGGCCGTGCCCGTAGAGGTGGCCAGGGTCAGCTTGGGTCGAGTGTTTGCGGCCTACAACGGAACGACGGTGCTTGAGGCTGATCGAGAGGCCGACGTTGTGGCCAAGACCACTGGCGTTGTGCTGAAGCTGCTGGTTGAGGAAGGCGACCAGGTAACGGCGGGGCAAGTGGTGGCGGAACTGGATCGAGAACGATTGGATCTAGAGGTGGCCAGAGCGGAAGCCACCTTGGCTCGGTTGAATAACGACTACCGCCGTGCTCGGGAAATGAAAGAGAAAAGCCTGATTTCTGCTGAGGCCTTTGAGCGTTCCCGGTTCGACTATGAAACGGAAAAAGCGTCCTACGAGATGCAGAAGCTTGAGTTGAGCTACACCCGCGTACGCACGCCCATCAGCGGGGTCGTGTCAGAGCGTATGGTGAAAGTGGGAAATCTGGTGAACTTGCATGAGGCCATGTTTAAGGTACACAACTTCGATCCGCTACTGGCGGTTATTCACGTGCCAGAACGAGAGCTGGCCTCGCTGAGCGAGGGCCAACGCGTGGAGCTGGCAGTTGACGCCCTGGCGGAGGAAAATTTTGTCGGGCAGTTGGCGCGCATCAGTCCGGTTGTTGATCCGGCTACCGGCACCTTCAAAGTCACCATTGAAATGCGCCAACCCGATCCCCGGCTGCGCCCAGGCATGTTCGGCCGAGTCAACGTGGTGTACGACGAGCGAGATCAGGCGGTGACCATCCCGCTGGACGCGCTGGTGGTGGAAGATCGCGAACGCTACGTGTACCTGGCGGCAGAAAACCGAGCCCAACGAGTGGACATCGACGTCGGCTATTCAACTAATGGCTTGGTGGAGGTGCGATCAGGACTGAAACCCGGTGACCAGGTGGTAACCGCGGGCAAAGGCAGCATTGCGAACGAGACACTGCTGGACATCATCAATAGCCCCGAGCAAAGCGAATCCTCAGAACTGGCAGATCGTCCAGCGCAATCCACGATCAACGGGTAATCCGATGAGCCTTATTCGAGTATCAACAAGGCGCCGGGTGACGGTCGCCATGTTCTCTGTGCTGTTGGTGGTGTTCGGTGTAATTGCGTTATCCGAACTCAAAGTGAATTTGCTGCCAGAGCTTTCCTATCCGTCGTTGACGGTTCGCACCGAGTTTACCGGCGCCGCACCTGAGGAAATGGAAAAGCTGATCACCCAGCCGGTGGAGGAGCAGGTAGGGGTGGTGAAGGGAGTGAAGAATGTACGCTCCGTGTCTCGCACCGGTCAGGCGGACGTCATGCTGGAGTTTGCCTGGGGCACAGACATGGACCTCGCCAGTCTGGACGTCCGCGAGAAGCTGGAAATACTGCAGCTGCCGCTCACCGCTGATCGTCCCGTGCTGCTTCGATTTAATCCATCCACCGACCCGGTACTCAGACTGGCCTTCTATTCGGAAAATGCCCAAGGGTTTGATGAATCGCTACTCAAGCAGGTTCGCCGGTTTGCCGACGAAGAACTGAAAAAGCGCCTGGAGCCCATTGATGGGGTTGCCGCGGTCAAAATCAGCGGCGGTCTGGAAGATGAAATTCAAATCCAGATTGACCAACGCCGGCTGGCTCAGCTGAACCTGTCTACAGCGGACGTAATTTCCCGCCTGCGGGAAGAAAACGTCAATGTCTCTGGTGGTCGACTGGAGCAGGGTACTCAGCGCTATTTGGTGCGCACGGTCAATCAGTTCCAAACCGTTGATCAGTTCAGAGACCTGGTGATTTCCGCAACAACCGGCCGGCCCGTGTATTTGCGTGACATTGCCAACGTAAGCGAGAGCTATAAGGAACGCCAGGCCATCATTCGAACCAACGGTCGAGAGTCGGTGGAGATTGCCGTCTATAAGGAGGGTGATGCCAACACCGTCAAGGTAGCCGATACGGTCAATGCTCGCCTGGCAGAACTGAAAGAAACCCTGCCTGAAACGCTCAGTCTGGTCACCGTTGATAATCAGTCGATTTTTATTCGCCAGTCTATTTCCGACGTCACTCAGGCTGCTTTGCTGGGCGGGTTGCTGGCCGTGTTAATCATTTATTTCTTCCTGGGGGATGCCTGGCCAACCCTGGTGATTTCGGCCTCAATTCCCTTATCGATTATCACCACGTTCTTCCTTATGAATATGGGTGAGCTGTCCCTCAACATCATGTCTTTGGGGGGCATTGCCCTGGCCATTGGATTGTTGGTGGACAACGCGATTGTGGTGTTGGAGAACATCAGCCGAAAACGGGCCGCAGGGGCGAGTGTGCAGGACGCATCCGTGCAGGGCACCGAAGAGGTTAGCGGAGCCGTTTTTGCGTCAACCCTGACCACCGTGGCGGTGTTCTTGCCGTTGGTGTTTGTGGAAGGCATCGCTGGCCAGCTGTTTAAGGATCAGGCGTTGACGGTCACCTTCGCGTTGCTGGTTTCCTTGCTGGTGGCCATGACCGTGATTCCCATGCTGTCTTCATTGCGAGGAAGTTCACCACTGGGTTTCCCAGAAGAAGATTTTCCGTCCAACGACCCCAGAACTCGGGTTGGCAAGGGCATGCGTGCCAGCCGGAAATGGGTGTTTACCTCGGTGCCAACGTTTCTGTTGGCTATCGTTGTTGCCGTTGGGCGGTTTATTGGCGGCATCTTCGGTTGGGTTTTACAGTGGCCCGCAAAAGCCATCATGGGGTTGTTTAACTGGGTCAGTCGCGGGTATCAGAAAATTCTTCCTTGGTCTCTGAAACACCGTTGGACAGTTCTGTTGCTGGCGTCCGTCGCGCTGGCGCTGACCGTAGCTCAGGTGCCTCGTCTGGGTGCCGAACTGATTCCGCAGCTGGTCCAGGGGCGATTTGAGCTGACGGTTAAACTCAGCCCTGGCACGCCGTTGAAACGCAGCGACGAGGTTGTCGCCCTGGTTCAGCGCGAAGCCTCTGGCATAGACGCCATTGACGAGGTTCATGCGGTATCGGGCAGCGGTAACCGCATTGATGCCAACCCGACTGAATCGGGGGAAAACATCGGCGAGGTTTTGGTCGTCATGAAGCGCGGCACCGGACCGTCTGAGGAGGCCCAGGCTGTGGCGCAACTTCGTCGAGTCGTCAACGCCTTACCGGGGGTCCAGGCGGAGTTTTCCAGGCCGGCTCTGTTCAGTTTTGATACCCCTTTAGAAATCGAGGTTCTGGGCTACGACCTGGGCCGCCTCAAGCAGGGTGGGGCGCAGGTGGTTGAGGCCCTCGCTGCCTCCGATCGATTTGCCGACCTGCGTTCCAGTCTGGAACAGGGCCATCCGGAGATACAGATTCTGTTTGACCAAGAACGGGTTGCGGCGCTGGGGTTAACCAACCGCCAAGTGTCCGATCAGGTGGTGCAGAAAATTCGCGGCGAAGTGGCAACACGCTATAGCTTTCGTGACCAGAAAATTGATGTCTTGGTCAGAGCTCGGGAAGCAGACCGGGCGTCGGTGGATGACGTGCGTAATCTGATCGTCAATCCCGCAAGTGCCCGCCCGGTGACGTTAGATTCCGTGGCAGAAGTCATTTCCACCCAGGGACCGGCAGAAATCCATCGGGTGGATCAGGAACGTGCGGCACTAATCTCGGCCAACCTTCGTTACGGCAGTTTGAAGGAGGGCGTCGAGGAGGCCAGGCAACTGCTGGCTGATATGAATTTACCTTACGGCGTGAAGTTTCGTATCGCCGGGCAAAGTGAGGAAATGGACGCGTCGTTCAAGTCTCTGGCGTTTGCGTTAGGGCTGGCAATTTTTCTGGTGTATCTGGTGATGGCCTCGCAATTTGAATCGTTGATTCATCCGCTGGTTATCCTGTTTTCCATTCCGCTGGCGGCGGTGGGCGCAGTGGCGGCGCTGACACTCACCGGTACATCGCTGAGCGTGATCGTTTTCATTGGCCTGATCATGCTGGCCGGGATCGTGGTTAACAACGCCATTGTGCTCATCGATTTGATCAACCAGCTGCGCGAGGCTGGGGCGGAAAAGCGTGAAGCCATCGTGCAGGCCGGACACTCGCGGTTACGGCCGATTGTCATGACAACACTTACCACTACCCTTGGCTTGCTGCCATTGGCGCTGGGTGTTGGGGAGGGCGTTGAGATGCGCGCTCCCATGGCGATTACGGTAATCGGCGGACTCAGCGTCTCGACCCTGTTGACCCTCGTGGTGGTGCCGGTGATGTATGACCTGCTGGACCGACGCCGGTACAAGGCGCCAGACGCAGATCAATCTATTGTGGCTGGGGAAGGCGCGTGACGCCGGCTCAGTTTTGCATCCGCCGGCCGGTGGCCACCTCAATGATCTTTCTGTCGTTACTGGTGCTGGGCGGCCTGTCAGCCAGGCTGCTGCCGCTTGAGATGTTTCCGTCCATTGATGCGCCGTTCCTTTTTATCGATATGGGTTACCCCGGCTCAACACCCAGGGAAACCGAGCGACTGATTACCCGGCCCGCGGAAGAAGCGCTGGCCACCCTGAAGGGTATTCAGTTCATCAACAGCAATTCCCGTCCCAGCGGGTCGCAGATTTTCATTGCGTTTGAATGGGGTAAGGACACCACCGTTCAGGCGGTGGAGGCTCGTGAACGTTTAGATGCCATTCGCGATGAGCTTCCGTCGGATTTGCGGCGCATTAATGTATTCAAATTTAATACCTCAGACGAGGCCATGTTGACGCTGCGAATCTCCAGCCAGCGAGACCTGTCTGAATCTTACGAGATGCTGACCCGCAACTTGGTGCGTCCTATTGAGCGACTTGAGGGCGTCGCCCGGGTAGAGCTGCAAGGCGTGGAGCCCAGGGAAATTCGCATTGAGCTTTCCGCCGACCGTATCGACGCACTGGGGATTAATATCGGCGAGCTCAACGCCCGTTTGCAACAGTCAAATTTTGCCGCCTCAGCCGGTTTGATCAGCGAAGGAGATCGGCGCCTGCGGGTGAACCCCATTGGTGAATTTCGCAGCATCGATGAGATTCGCCAGCTGGTGATCAACAATCGAGGTACCCGGCTCAGCGATGTGGCGGATATTTCGTTTGAGCCCGGCGAGCGAAACTATGAGCGTCACCTGGATCGCAACTACGCCATTGGGCTGGAAATTCACCGGGAGCGCGGCGCCAACCTGGTGGCGACGGCCGAGCGTATTCTAGCCCAGGTAGCGGAGTCGGGCGAAAGCGAAGAAATGCAGGGTGTGGAACTGTTCTTTCTGGAAAACCAAGCAGAAGGGGTCGTCAGCAGCCTGAGCGACCTGCTCAGTGCCGGTTTGGTGGGGGCGTTGCTGTCGATGGTGGTGCTGTATGGCTTTCTGCGCAATTTGGTGACCACCATGATGGTGGCACTGGCGGTGCCAATCTCCATTACCGTGACCTTGGGCGCAATGTATCTGACCGGTTTCAGTCTTAACATCCTGTCCATGATGGGGTTGATGCTGGCGGTGGGGATGCTGGTGGACAATGCGGTGGTGGTGAGTGAAGCCATATTTACCGAACGGGAAAAGACCCCACAGGACCCGGTGGGCGCAGCCCAACGCGGCGTGTCCAGCGTTGGCTTGGCGGTATTGGCCGGCACCCTGACCTCCATGGCTGTGTTTCTTCCCAACCTGTTTGGGGAGATGGATCAAATCAAGATCTTTCTTCAGCACGTGGCCTTTGCCATCTGCCTTTCACTGCTGATGTCTTTGGTGATTGCCCAGACATTGATTCCTTTGGTAACCACTCGGGTGAAGCCGCCGGCCTCCCGGGGACGAAACTGGATCGATAAGCTGAAAGACCAGTATGCGCGGTATCTCAACTGGTCTTTGGGTCACCGTTGGCCTGCCTGGGGTTTGATCTTTGTGATTCTGGCGTCAGTGGCCATCCCGTTCAGCGTGGTGAAGCAGGACATGTTTCCCAATGAAGAACGTCGAGATCTGTTTCTGCGGTACAACCTGGATCAGAAATACCCGCTGGAAAAAATTCGCCCCGCGGTCAAGTTGATCGAAGACTACCTCTACGACAATCAGCAGAAGTTTGAGATCGACAAGGTGTATACCTATTTCGCCGAGGACGGTGATGCCCAGTCGTCCATTTTGCTGGTCGACGAAGACCAGGCCAAGATTTCGTCGGAAACCATCAAGGAAATGATTCGCGAAAATCTGCCGAAAATTGCCATCGGTACACCCAGCTTTGATCAACGCCGTTCCGCCGGCGCCGAGGGGGTCAGTTTGTCCATCACCGGCGAGTCCAGCGAGCGTCTGGCGGAGCTTGCTGACGACGTCATCTTTGCGTTGTCCCAGGTTGAAGGCCTTAGCGATATTAAATCCGAACTGGGGGCTGGCGACCGGGAAATTGCGGTAACCGTCGCCCGGGACAAAGCAGCCAGTTACGGCATCAGCGCCCAAACTGTTGCCCAGGCCATCTCGGTGGCGTTAAGGGGCACTCAATTGTCCGAATATCGCGGGCCCGACGGCGAGGTGCCGGTTACTTTGCGTTTTGCTGATAGTGATGCTCAATCGGTGGATAACCTCAAATCCCTTAAGCTCACCGCCGACACCGGTGAGGAAATACCACTGAGTGCGCTGGTTACCATTGCTGAGCGGTCGGGGCCGCGAAACATCAGTCGCCAGGATCGGGCTACAGGCCTGGGCCTTACCGCCTCGCTAAACGACAAGACCATGGATGATGTGCGTGACGAAATTAAGTCGGTCATGGATCAGGTTCAATTCCCTCCTGGGTATGGCTGGAAGTTTGGCCGCGGATTCCAATTCAACGATGACACCGCCAACAAAATGGTGATCAACATCTTGCTGGCAGTACTGTTTATTTACATCATCATGGCGGCATTGTTTGAGTCCATCCTGCACCCCTTGGCCATCGTCTCAGGCATCGTTTTTTCGATTATTGGGGTGTTTTGGTTTTTCCTCATCACCCAAACCACCTTCACTTTGATGGCATTGATTGGCATTTTGGTTCTTATTGGAGTGGTGGTGAATAACGGTATTGTGCTGGTGGATCACATTAACCAGCTCAGGCGTGCAGGCACGCTTCGCAGCGCCGCAGTGGTGCAGGGCGGCAGAGACCGTCTCAGGCCGATACTCATGACCGTAGGCACCACCGTGTTGGGTCTTTTGCCTTTGTGCATGGGCAGCACTCAACTAGGCGGCGGCGGGCCCGCCTACTTTCCTATGGCGCGGGCTATTGTTGGCGGGCTGGTTATCTCTACCGTGATCAGTCTGGCGGTGTTGCCGACCATATATGTGACGTTGGATGATCTGGGGCGCTGGGGCAAGGCGCGCTGGGAGGCCGCAAGTCGCTGGCGATTCAGACAAGCTCAGCGGCCGGCGCCAGAGGCAATCGACCCCTATACCGGCCAGAAATACTGACGGTAACGACGTCTTCTGCTGAGTCAGGGACGCGCGTTGTCCAGCGCCAGCAGCGCCACCTCGAATCGGGCCAGAGCGTCCAGGCTATCTTGCCCCAACGGCAGTGGCCCGCAACCCAGCCATCGGTCTTCCAACGCTGTGGCCTCATCGCTGAACGACTGGGACGATTCGCCGCCCATGCGCTGGGACAGTCGCTGTACTTGATAGGCCATACGCGCCTCTCGTTCCGACTCCGGGCTTTCCACGCCGGACAAAAACTCCGCTTCAATACACAGGGTCATCAGCTCAGATAGATTGTCGTCGGGTGATGATGCGTTCGGTGCTGGGTCGGCATTGACGAGGTGTTCGCAGCGAGAGCGCAGCGTTTGCGGTGCTTCAACGCCCGCCAGACTCGCCGTCAGTTGCTGGCGGTCGGCGTCGCTGACAGTGGAGGCAGCTTCCAAGCGGTGGCAGCGTCGTGCGACGTCTCTGAGTGCTAACCGGGCCTGTGCTCTTAGCTGCCGTTTTGCCTGTTGTGCATCGCTTTCTTTTTGATCAACAATGACGGCGAACTGTTCTTGCAGTTTACGATCGCTGGCGCCGCTGTCCCGCCACTGCTGGTGCAGCAGTTCCAGTTGGCGTGGGAATTCGTCAGAGGCTGAGTCAAGCGACTTTGCCTGATCGATCAGCGTCAGTAATTGCTGGCGACTCGCCTGAGCCTGATCCCGAGCCTCTTTGCGCTGTTCGTCCAGTCGACCAAACACCTGATCGGCAGCCGCGCGATATTCTTTCCATAGCTTCTGGTCAAGGCCGCGGCGCAGTCGGCCCGCTTCCTTCCAGCGTCCTTGGGCGGACTTTGCCGCCTCTACGGCTTTGGTCAGGTCGGGTTCGTCGATTAACGCCGTCACCTCTTCAATGATTTTGCGTTTGCGACGTTCGACAACCTCGTACTGACCTTTGAGCGCTTCATCCAGCCTGTCGGCCTCGCCTTTTAAACGGCTGGCAAGTGCAGCACGTTCCTTATGAGGCACCTCGGTCAAACGGCGCAACGAGCCTCTGGCTTGACCCACTCCACGGGAAACCTCATCCCAATTGTTGCCATCGGGCTTGAGTGCAGAAAGTTCATCACACAGCGCGTTCAGGTCGTCAAGGTGCTTTGTGCGCACTTCTGCGCGTTTCTCAAAGAACGGCCTGGCAGGCTCAAAGGCGGTTTCTAAGGCGCTTTGAAACTCGCGATAAAGGCGAGGGCTCAGCGGTTTGTTGGGTGGGTCTCCTGGCAGGCGTTCACCACGATCTAAGTCTTTCCAGCGGGCTCGGAGTTCTTTCACCCGGCCAGCCATCGCGTCGGGGTGCATGCCAGATCCTGGAATAGCCTGGGCCTGCTCAACCAGCCTTTGGCGAACTTCATCGTTGGCCCAGTGTTGCCATTGACGCATCTCCTGCAGCTTGCCTCGCAGTTGGGTCAGGCGACCAGAATCCGGGTGTTTTTTGCCCGCACGATTCAATGCCTGACCGGCTTTCTGGGCCATCGCGGCCGCTTTGTGCAGGTCGCCGTTGTCCAGCAGAGGTTCCAGTTCATCCAGGTGTTTCACAAACGCTTCGGCGGCCTGAAGGCGTTTCTCCTGGGCTTTGGCCTGACGTTCTGTCAGTGCGGTTACGGCGGCATCAAAACGCTGTTTAAGGGCCTTGTTGGCCTCAGTTGGCGAGCCTAGTTCGCTGTAAGTCGTTTGCCAACGGGTTCTCAGAGAGCTGAGGAAATCGGCACGATCCGCGCCGCGCCCCGGCTTTTCTGCTTGTTCGCACAGTTTAATAAGCGCCGGGCTTGGGCGCTGACCCGCCAGCAACGATTCTCGTTTGCTGGTCAGCAGGTCCAGCTGTTCGCTCAATTGAGCATGCAATCCGGCGTCGGCGGCCATCAGCTTTTCATCCAGCTCCGCAAACCCCCGTAGCAGCGACTTTACCTCGTCCAGGTTATTGCCGGCGATGGCGCTGCCGGCCTGGGCAGTAAAGCCGGCCAACTCTGCTTTTAACGCTGCCAGTGGATCTTCTACCGGGTCGGCCAAAGTAGCCGCAGCGATCCGTGCGGCGTTGTCAAAACGCAGGGTCAAATCAGACGTGAGCGTCGATTCTCGCTGGAGTGACGTAAAGGTCTGGGTTAATCGGTTGAGCTGCGCTGATCGCTCGGCCTTGGGCAGATCAGCCCGTGCAAGGGACTCCATGTCCTGGCACAGGGCGACCGCGCGATCAGCAACAACGGTGGTATCTCCGGACGCCACCTGCAGCGCCTCCAGGCGTTCGTTGAGGGCCCGAAACAGGTTCTTGTCAGTCTTTCTCACCTTGCTGGCAATTCGCTTAAGCGTGGATTCGCTGGTAACCCGTCCCGCGGCCTGCAGGCGCAGCTGCGAGTCGGGGTCGCCGATGGCAATATCCCCCAGCAGTCCTTCTCCCTGCACGTGGTTCTGAGCGGCCCCTCTGATCAATGCTGATTGGGCCTTTTTTGCCAACCGAGTGACCCGCTCTGAGTCGGTGATTTGGTCAACAACCGGTAACGCGGATTTTGCGTCATCGTCTGACTTCACATTTTCCAGACGCTGCATCACCTGACGCCAGGCGTAGGAGGAAACCGAGTCTGAGGCGTCGACGGTGGCAATGGCAAACAGCGTGTCCAGATGTTCAATACGCCGTGTCGCGGCAAGACGAACGTCTGCCTCGGGGTCCGAGCGCGCGATGCTGGACAGCTGATGGAGCAGGTTGCTGTCGTCGCTCTCGGCGACGGCGCGAGCGCGAATGGCAGGGTTCTTGTTTTGCCATCGTGGCTTAAACAGCAGAGTTTTCAGACTCATGAGGATTCAGGCGGCGCAGGCCACCTCCGGTTGATGGATGGTAAACCATTGGTCAATGAGCTCACGCTGGGCGTGGCCCTGCTCCAATGGCATGGCAAGACGACGAAGTTCTTCGCCGCCGGGAATGTTTTTCAGGTACCAGCCGATGTGTTTGCGGCCGATTCGTGGGCCCATAACTGAGCCGTAAAATGTCTCCAGCGTTTCAAGATGCTGCAACAGCGTTTCACAAATTTCAGAGGCCTGGGGCAAGGGCTGTTGTTGGCCGGTATCCAGATAGCGCTGAATTCGGCCAAAAATCCAGGGGTCACCCTGGGCCGCGCGACCCACCATTAAGCCATCGGCCTGGGTCAGGTTCAACACGCGTCGAGCCTCATGTCCGCTGGTGATATCACCATTGGCGATAATTGGCAGACTTGAATGCGCCTTTACCTCAGCAATGGTGTGGTACTCGGCCTCGCCTTTGAACCGATCGGCTCGGGTACGCCCGTGAATAACCAGGGCCGCGATACCGCTTTGTTCGGCGATATGCGCGATCAACCTTGCGTTTCGACTGTCTCGGCAGGGGCCCGTGCGAATCTTTAATGTGACCGGGATGGCAACGGCTTGCACTACGGCTTCAAGAATCTGGGCCACCAAGGTTGGGTCTGTTAGCAGTGCTGAGCCGGCCAAAGCGTTGCACACTTTTTTGGCCGGACAACCCATGTTGATATCAATCATCTGAGCGCCCAACGCTTCGCAGGCGCTGGCCGCTTGGGCCAACATCGTGGGGTCGGCGCCGGCAATTTGGACGGACGCCAAGCCGTCGCGGGGATCGAAGGTCAGTCGTTGTTGAGATTTGCGCGATTGCCACAGGCGTTGATCACTATGCAGCATTTCAGAGGTTGCCAATGCAGCGCCTCGCTCCAGACACAGGCGCCGGAAGGGTTGGTCACTGATTCCCGCCATCGGTGCCAACATCACCTGACCGGTGAGCTGGTGGGGCCCGATTTGGATGGCAGGAGAAGGCAAAGTGCTCATGTCAGCTAAGCGCGCCGAAAATTCTGAAGCCGCCGATCCAGGTGCCCAAAATCGACCCTAAATTGGAGAAAACGAATACCAAAAGCACTTTGGAAACCCGGTTTCTCCACCAACCCGAGGGTTGCGTTACGTCATCGCGCAACGATTCAAAGTCTGCCACTCGCGGTCGTCTCAGGTAGGCCTCGACGGACGCGGTGACCATGCCGGCAGCGATGGTTGGGTTGAGGGAGGTGAGGGGAGCGGCAACGAACCCTGAGGCGATGGTGAGCGGATGGGCTCGAGCGGCCGCCGCACCCAGCGCAGCCAGCGTTCCGTTGATCAGCACCCAGAACACCACCAGCGACCAACCCAGCTCAGGGCTGCGGGAAAAGCCAATGCCAAAACCCAACAAGATGACCGCCGTGATGACCCAGGGCAGGGATTTCAACCACCGGCTGGGTTTGGGAAGTTGGTTCAGGCGTTCGACAACCTCAGCAGGCGCCTGCGGACTGTCGCTGATGGCCTGGGCCAACCCTTTCAGGTGGCCGGCGCCAACCACCACGAGAACGTCATTGACCGACTGATCTTTGCACTGGCGACGCAGTTGGGCCGCCATAAAGTGATCGCGTTCGTCGATAAGGGCCCGATACAGAGGTTCTGACTGTTCGGCAAATTCAGCGAACGTGTTTTCCAACATGTCCCCTTCTTTTAACCGCTCAATGTCTTCTTCAGAAATTTCCTCACGACTCACAAGACTGGTGACCAGACCCCCGATAATGCCGAGCTTGTCGAAAAAACCGACCGCGTTGACCACGCGCTTGAGGGTGATGCCAATGTCCCGATCAACGAGTAGGTGGGGGACGTTGCGCTCGCTTGCCTCAGTCAGGGCCTGTTTCATTTCTGCGCCGGGTTCTATGCCAAACTGGTCAGCCAGTCTGCGCTGGTAGGCCCCAAGCGCGAGGTTTGCGGCCACTAGGCCAGCTTTGCCCTGGCGAATCACCTTGAACAGGTCGGTTTTCTGCCAAGCATCCGGTCGGGTCATGGCGTCATGACGGCTCTCGCACAGCTCCACCGCTATGCCATCAAATGAGTGGCCGTCGCAGATTTCGCTGACCGCCTCCACCGATCGTTTGGACACGTGCGCGGTTCCCAGCAGCGTATAGCGAACGCCGTCGCGCTCAACGACTCGAACGGGTTGGTCCGTGGTCTGTGCAATGTCCTCAGTGACGTTAGGGTCGGTGGTCATAAATCGCTTTATTATCGTTTCAATGTGAGTGACGGTGTCAGGGGTAATCCGCCTGCTTATCCGGCGGGCGTGCTGACGTTGAGCGTGCCTGAAGGCAGTTGCAGGCTGGCGCAGTGAAGAGCGCCGCCCTGAGTGATCAGCACCCGGCTATCGACTCCTAAGACCTGGCGTTCGGGGAAAGCTGTGCCGATCACGCGAATTGCCTGCTCATCAGTAGCGCTGTCCTCAAAGGTGGGCACTAACACGGCGTTGTTCAATACCATAAAGTTGGCATAGGTTACTGGACAGCGATAGGCGCCTTTACCCATCACAGTCGGCATGGGCAATTCCAGCAGGCGGTAAGGTTGTTCGCTGAGCGTGCGAAACGACTCAAGCTCTCTGGCCATGGCCTGCAGAAACGGATAGTGGGGGTCCTGGGGCAGTTGGCAACCCTGGTAGATCAGGGTGTCCTCCGGGGCAAACCGCGCCAGCATGTCAACGTGACTGTCGGTATCGTCTCCGAGCAGTTCACCGTGATTCAGCCAAAGTACCCGCTGCGCCCCCAGATGTTGAGCTAACTGTAATTCCACTGCGCTGCGGCTGAACTGGGCGTCTCGGGCCCGCCAGCAGCGTGTCGTGGTCAGCAGCGTGCCGGCACCATCCGATTCAATGGCGCCTCCTTCAAGCACGTAGTCGTAGTTGTGAACCGGCACCGCGTCAAACAGCGACGACTCGGACAGTCGTGACGTTAATGTGGTGTCCAGCGGGTGATGGCTGCGCCCACCCCAGCCATCGAACCGAAAGTTTGCCCAGGCAGGCTTGCCGTTAGAATCCATCACCGTCAGGGGGCCGGTGTCTCGAACCCAGGTGTCGTCGTAGTCGGCGACCACTATCCAGACGGGATGTTTGCCGCCGGAGTCGGTCCAGCTTTGTTCGCTGAGCACATCGTCTGACCGCACACACAAAACCACCGGCTGAAACTGCCTTGCCGCAGCAATGATGTCCGCACAGGTTTTTTGCGCGTATCGAAGAACTGGTGTCCAGTCTGATCCGTCATAGGGCCAGGCCAGCATGACCGCATCCTGAGGCTCCCATTCTGCTGGCAGGCGCCAGGCGACGTCGGTTGCCATATCCATGGCCGGTTGGTTCAGCACGGGGTTAGTCTTGTGTCATCGGGCTGGCGGCGCACCAGGTAGAGGCGCAGCGCAACCCGCCGATCAATTTTGATCAGGCGCGGTTTCGCTGCTGGTTGCCCGATTGATCACCGCGTGAATAACCCGCTGGTATTCGAAGTAAACGGTAAATTCGCTGTAGACCCAACGAACGATGGGGGGCTCGCCGACCGCGTTGTACTTGTTGCCGGGTTCACCAAACTGGCTGACCACCTGCTCCATGGTCAAACCATTAGCCGGTACGCTGTGATGGGCCGTTTTGGCCATGCGATCAATCAGCAGAACATCTTTGCGCACGGCGTTCTGGGCCATGCTGCTGGAAACCGCGAACAGCAGAGTGATAAGTGCGCCAAGTTGCAGCAGGCGTTGAGTATTCTGTGTGTGTATCATGGCAGCCTCCCCATGAGCCGGTGGAATTCGGGACGAATTCTACCAAATTACCGCCAGCGGGGCTGCATGAGGTTCACAATTGGAATTTTCACCTCCGCTCCAGTCGGCTCAACTCATTCGCCGTTACAAACGCTTTCTGGCTGATGTGAAATGGCCCGACGGCACAGAAACAACCGTTCACTGCCCCAACACAGGTGCCATGACCGGATGTGCAGACCCTGGCGCTCGCATTTGGCTGAGCCGCGCCAGTAACCCCAAACGCAAATACCCATGGACCTGGGAACTGGTTGAAACGGCAGAAGGCGTTACCGTGGGTATCCACACGGGACGAACCAATCGGCTGGCAGAGGAGGCCATATTGGCCGGTCAATTTGCCAGTCTAGATTGCGCCACTTTGCGCCGGGAAGTCACCTTTGGTGATAGCCGCTTGGACTTCGTGCTGACCGGCAACGATGGTATCGACACTCAGGTGGAGGTGAAAAACGTGACCGCCGCAGTTAGCGATCGTGTCGCCGCTTTTCCCGATACAGTGAGTGTGCGCGCCACCAAACACGTACAACATTTGACCCATGCAGCAACATCCGGCCGAGCAGCACTGGTTTTTGTTGTCCAGCGCGGCGACGTCGATGCCGTCAGGCCTGCGCAGGACATTGATCCAGCCTTTGCTCAGGCAGTGTCCGAAGCCTGTGAAGCCGGTGTTCAGGTCTTGGCCGCACGGTGGTCGCTGACTCCTCAGGCGGTGGCGTTCGAAAAACCCCTGCCTGTCCTCATATAAATTGCGTGTCAACCAACTGCGCCGGCCAAACGTTATAGAGTTAGCAGGCCGAAACATGGGCCCGCACGGTAGGTCGACATTGAGCCGGAACAGGACATTGAATATGCAGGCACGCAAAACTCAATCAGGGATCGGTGTTTGGTGGCTGGGACTGCTGCTGATTGTAGCCTGCTCCCTCAGCCAGGCCGCCCCGGCGCTGCAAACCGGCCTTAACGGCACCTGGTGGAACGCTGATCAAGACGGGCAGGGATTTGTAATTCATATCATTCCCGATGCCAATCAACTGTTTTTGGCCTGGTTCACCTTCGCGCCATCGGGCGGCAAACAACTTTGGTTGACCGGCTCCGGCACATTGGATCAGATGCCCGTTGAGCTGACGCTGACCTTGACCAGCGGAGGCGCGCTCAATTCGCCCGAGCCGGCCACCTCGGCCCAGCAGTGGGGCAGCGCTACGTTGCAATTTGATACCTGCGCAACGGGCAATTTCAGCTTTGACGGTCAGGCTACCGGTTCCATTGACATCACACGACTTACGCCAGTGGTTTCCTGCGACGAAGGCTCCCAGCGATGAACTGGATCAACGCGAAATTGCTGTCAGGCGCTGTGTTCGGGAGTGTATTGCTGCTGGCAGCAACGCCGGGCCAATGCGCAGACATTGCGGTTGAGATCTTGGATAACCGGTTTGTTCCGGAGGTCGTTTCAGCTGACCCGGGTGACACCGTCATTTTCACCGTGGTGCAAGGGCGTCACCAATTGGAAGCCGATGCCAGCACGCCCATTTCCGGTTTACCCAGTAGTGCGCTGGAAACCGGCGAAAGCCTGGCGCTGACCCTTACCGACCCACCCGGCGACTATTTCTTCTATAGCACCGCCCAGGAAAATTTTCGCGGCGCGCTGTCCATTGCGGACGCGTCTGAGTCCTACATAATTGACAACCGCATCTCCAGCGGTTGGTTTAATCCTGACGCTGCCGGTCAGGGCTTGCTGTTTGAGTATGTGCCGTCCAGCAACGTAGTGGTGGCCTACTGGTTCACCTTTGATTTTTCCAGCGGCGAACAGCTGTGGCTGATTGGCACCGGTCAGCCAGAGAACGATCAAGTGACCATGGAAATGGTCAGCGCCGTGGGCGGCGTTCTCAACAACTCAGCGCCGGTCAGCAAGCCGGTTTGGGGAGAACTGACGGTGAATTTTTCCGATTGTGACAATGCCACTGCCTGGTTTGACGCCAGTCAGGCCCAACAGTCTGGACAGGTCAACCTGGATCGACTGTATCTGACCAGCCTCTGCGAGCAGGAGTGATGTCCATGATGAATCTCAACGCCAGTGTAATCCGCTCGGGCCAGCGAAGCCGCAGTGCAGCACTGAATCCGGCCCGTATCGATGCAATCGCTCAACGGTCAAACGTTGGCCACCACTTGGCCCAGTGGCAGAAAAGCCGCACTGGGGCAGGCCGCCAGAAAAAAACCTCAGCGTCACTGAAAGGCGCGGATCGCAGCGTTGTACATCTGCTGAATCGTACCTCCTTTGGCATCGCTGGCCCTGATCTCAACTTGGCTCGGGAACTGGGTTTTGAGGGCTACCTGAACTATCAGCTGGACGCTCAGCAGATTGACGATCAGTTTCTCGAAGATTTGCTGGCTGATCTTTTTCCAGCCCTGAATCTGTCTTACCAGGAGATATTTGATCGCCTAGGAGAGGAGGACTTTGATCCGGCTTCAGAATTAATCGTGGCAACCATTGCCCGTCAGTTGTTTAGCCCGCGCCAGTTGTTTGAGGTGATGACTGAGTTCTGGTCCAACCACTTCAACGTTTTTCTGCTGGATGGGGCGGTGGAATATCTGAAAATCGTTGATGATCGAGTCAACGTTCGACCCTTCGCTTTGGGCCAATTTTCCCAGCTGCTGTCTGCCAATGCTCGCAGCCCGGCGATGTTGTACTACCTGGACAACTTTTCCAACACGCGTTTTGGGCCCAACGAGAATTACGCCAGGGAATTAATGGAACTGCACACCCTCGGGGTGGACGGTGGCTATACCGAAAATGATGTGGTGGAGGTGGCCCGCTGTTTTACGGGCTGGACCATTGATCCGCGCAGCGAAGAGGTGTTTGCGTTCAGTCAAGAAGATCATGACGTCGGCGCGAAAACGGTGCTCGGCGTGGACATACCTGCTGGGGGTGGTATTGAAGATGGCGAACAGGTGCTGAACCTGTTGTTGTCTGACCCCGCCACACCCCAGTTTTTGGCGCGCAAGCTGTGTCGTCGGTTTATTTCAGACCAGCCATCGGAATCGATAGTCAACAGCGTGGCTCAGTCGTTTGAGTCCAGCGGCGGTGATGTTCCCAGCGTGATGCGCGCCGTGTTGTTGTCTGATGAGTTTATGGCCAGTGAGAACCAGAAATTTCGTCGTCCCAACGAACTGGTCGGCTCTATGGTGCGCAGCCTGCAGCCGGTGGATGGCAGCAATTATTTTTCAGTGATTTTTCGGCAGTTGGAAACCTTGGGTCAAATTCCCTTTTTCGCCCCCGACCCAACCGGGTACCCGGATCAACAGGGAGACTGGCTGAATACCAATGCCTTGCTGAGCCGTTGGAATTTGGGTTTTTCGGTGGCCTTTGGGGAAATTCCGGCGTCCACCCGTGTAGATGCAAACGATATTCCTGACGGTCAACGGGTGCCGGTGATGGCCGACTTCTTTGCGATCAACGTGCTTGAACTCATTGCTGATGCGCGCACGCCGGCGCAAATTGTCGACCGGGTGCTGGAAGAGTTTCTGCACCGCCAGATTGGGGTTGCCGATCGCAGCACCTTGATCACCCTGGCATCGGGAAATGGGCCGGCCACGGCACCGCTGAGTCTCAGCGCCGCGGTTGCTTCGGCCCGAGCAGTGCTGGCCAGCGCGCTGGCCTCTCGTTACTTCCAGAATCGGTGAGGAGCTATCATGCGTAGACGACAGTTTATTCAATTGGGTGCGGCGGCCAGCGCGATTGGGCTGGGGCCGCAGCTGGTGTTTGGCGCGCCGCAAAAAGGGTCTGCACAGCGCGACATCCTGATTGTGGTTTTCCAGCGCGGCGCAGCAGACGGCATGAATATGGTTGTGCCGTATACCGAAGGCGCGTACTACGATGCCAGACCCACCGTGGCCATCGGTGAGCCTGGAAGCACCGGCGGTGCTTTGGACCTGGATGGGTTTTATGGCCTTCACCCCGACATGGCGAGCCTGTTGCCTTTGTATCAGTCTGGCGCTCTGGGCATTGTCCACGCCGCGGGCTCTCCCGGCGATTCGCGATCCCATTTTGATGCCCAGGATTTCATGGAAAAAGGCTCCCTGGAAAAAGGACTGGTATTTGACGGCTGGCTGAACCGGCATCTGACGGCACTGTCCGGGCAAATGGCGGAGACCTTTAGTGCGGTAGGGTTTGGCAACAGTCTTCCGTTGTCATTGCGTGGCGCCACACCCAGTGTGGGGGTTAAGCAGTTAGGCGACTACGCCTTGGCAGCGCCTGATCAATGGCTGCCGGCCATCCGGGAAAATATCGTCAGTCTGTTCGATCAACAGCAATCACTGGATGTTGTAGCAGGTAGTATCTTGGAGTCCGTCGACCTATTGGCGGCAGCCGATCCGCTGTCAATTCCCGTCACCAATGGTGCCGAATATCCGGATAACACCTTTGGTACTCAGATGTCCCAGCTCGCTCAGTTGATTAAGGCCGACCTCGGGCTGGAAATGGCCGCCGTGGACATCAACGGCTGGGATCACCATGACCGGCAAAACGATGATTTTGGGCCTTTGGCCGGTGCGTTCGCTCAGGGTTTGGCAGCCTTTCATGCGGACATGGGCGAGGCGATGTCGGGGATAACTGTGGTTACGATGACGGAATTTGGCCGCCGGCTCGGGGAAAATGCTTCTGAGGGCACCGACCACGGTCACGGGTCAGTGATGTTTGCTCTGGGAGGGGGCGTCAACGGTGGCCAGGTGATGGCCGATTGGCCTGGGCTGGCGCCGGACAACTTAAATCGTGGAGACCTTGAGGTCACCACCGATTTCAGAACAGTTCTTGCTGAAGCGTTGGTGAAGCGGGCAGGGAGTACCAGCATCAGCAGCACATTTCCGGGTTTTGATGGTCCGCAGTCGGTAGGACTGTTTCAGCCGATGGTATAACTGAACCGAGACCGCTGCCTGGGGCTGTGACAACGCTTCAGGTGTGCCGATTGATGGACAAAAAAAAATCCTGCCGAAGCAGGATTTTTTGGTCTTACCGCTGTCTCGCTTTGAAACGCGGGTTTGACTTGCAGATCACAAACAGCTTGCCGCGGCGGCGTACTACTTTGCAGTCGCGATGGCGCTGTTTGGCTGACTTCAAAGAAGATAACACTTTCATGGTTAAGTTCTCGCCAAGCAACAAAGCCGTCTATGATAGCAAATTTCGTCGCGGGTAAACACTCCCTGTGGACAACGATGTTCTACAGGCGTAGGTTTCCCGCTGGGACGCTCAGGGGTGAGCGCAAAAGGGACAGTAGATGGATCTCTCGATTGTGATTCCGGTCTACAACGAAGTAGATAATTTGGACAGTTTGGCCCGACAGGTGTTTGCGGCCCTGAATGGCGTTATTGCCTATCAACTGGTCATTGTTGACGATGGTAGTGCTGACGCCAGCCAACAAGAGCTAGCGCGCCTGCAGAGCGATTTTCCCATCACGGTGGTGACCCATCCGGCTAACGTTGGCCAGTCGGCGGCAATCTGCAGCGGCGTAGGTGCGGCCACCGCAGAATGGATCGCTACCTTAGACGGCGACCTGCAGAACGATCCAGCAGACATTCCCCGCTTGTTTGCCGCAGCCAAAGAGGCGTCCCATCCTGTGCTGGTAGCTGGCAACCGCGTGAATCGTCAGGACAATTGGATCCGGCGTGCCTCCTCACGAGTCGCCAACCGTATTCGGCGCTGGGCTCTTGCCGACGATTGCCCAGATACCGGTTGTTCCCTGAAAGTGTTTCGTCGTGCAGATTTCCTGATTCTGCCACAGTTTGACCACATGCACCGATTTCTACCGGCGCTGTTTGCCGCTCAGGGCGTACCCATTATCAATCTGCCGGTCAATCACAGACCGCGACAGGCTGGGGTATCCAAATACGGCGTCGGCAACCGCCTGTGGGTGGGAATCACAGACATGTTAGGCGTTCGCTGGCTGAGAAAGCGGCGGTTTTCTTTCAACGCCGATCAACGGCTGGAGCAGCGCCGGGATGAATGACTGCGCCTGCGAACCCGAGGCAGGCGGATTTCTGCAGGCTTTTTTGGAGCCGTTTGTTGGCGGCTGGTTATACGTCGACTCTTTGTGGTGGACGGCTTTGGGGTTTGCTGGTGCCGCCGTTTTTGGTTCTCGATTTCTATTGCAGTGGTTGACCTCTGAAAAAGAAAAAGCGCTGGTGGTGCCCTGGTATTTCTGGCATCTGAGTTTCTGGGGCAGTTGTCTGAACTTCCTTTACGCCATGCACTTGGACAAGGCCCCGCTGATTGCCGGCACTATTGCGTTACCGCTGCTGTATGGCCGCAACCTGATATTGCTCAATCGCAGCGGCCGGGGTGATCTCCGGCAAAGCACAACTGACGTTTGATCGATCCACCAGTCGCCATTGGCGGCGATGAGCGACACCAAGGTTTACCGGGAAACCATTTTCAAAACAATGTTTTAGGTCTTCCTCTTGAAGCAAAACCTTACCTTGAGGGTTAGCGGCCAACCAGTGCACAGCCCCGTGAGCCTGGATCTTCGGCTCTACCAGGTAGCCAAAATTGGTGGTGGCTCTGCGGGCCTGCAAAATGGTTTGCTCTTTCCAGTGGACCAGCGCCAGCGGTACCCCAGGGTCAAGCTGCCTTTCCACCTTTAGCAACAGATTCCTACCGGATTTTAGACCGTCCAACCGAGGATAAATCCACAGCCCAATGGTGAGCCACAGCACCCCCATCATGGCCAGGAAGGGCATAAACCGTCGACGAAAGGTCAGCCCAGTGACCAGCAAGATGCCTGCGCCAGCAATGAGTAGTGGGGTCACCAGATTTAGATCGTAACGGGCGGTCAGTTCTTCAGCGCGCTGTGGGTCACCAAACTCCAGCCAAAGCGCTGCAGCGGTCAACAAGGAGCCCAGAAACGTTGGAAACAGCCAACCCAGTTTTCCACTCCAACTGTGGCGAGACAGGGTTGCAAGTGCCGGTGCCGCCGCGACGCAAACCCAGGGCAGGGCGGGCAAAATGTAGACGCCGCGCTTGGCAGGGCTTAAGGAGAAAAACAGAATAACCAACGCCGCCCAACCCAGTAGCAGAAGCGTTGCCGGGTCGCGGTTGCGCAATTTGCTATACCAATCAGGCACTAGTGCGGGCAGCAGCAAAAACACCGGCAACCACAGGGCCGGAATCACATGGGTGATGAAATACCAGGGCGGCTTAAAGTGATGGCTGGGGCTGACATATCGCTCCGCAGTTTGCTGGAACAAGATGTTGTCCCGATACGCCAAGTAAGCAGGGTCACTGTTTTGAGCTACCAGCCAAATCATGGGCAGGAACCAGCAACATGCCGCCGCCAGCATTAGCAGAACGCCGCCAACCCCCAGCATTGGCGTGACCCTTCCCGAGCGCTCATCACGGCGCAGCAGGGGTAGCAGCAACAACATCAACAACGGAAGAAAACCCACCCCCTTGGTAATGATGCCAAAACCACAGGCCGCAAAACCCACCAACAACCAGCGCGGACTGGGGCCCAGCAGAAAGTGGCGCAAAAAGCTGTAAACCCCAAGCGCTATCCACGCGGTCACCATAGCGTCCAGCTGCCCTGCGCGACTTTCCAGCACAAACTGGGGGGTGGCCAGCAAGATAAGGCCGGCGACGGTCGCAATCTGAGGGTTGTAAAGTCGCCGTGTTAAGTCGAACACCAGAAGCAGGGTGATTAGGCCAAAAATCAGGCTCGGAAGGGTGTGGGCCAGTCGAATAGAACCGGTGAATTTCAACACGACCGCCTGACACCACATGTACAGCGGCGGTTTGTCTGGGTAGAGCTCGCCGCCCCGGCGGGGGAAAAACCACTCGCCGCTGTCCACCATTTCCCAGGCTACCAGAGCAAATCGCGGCTCATCGGAGGGCCAGGGATCTTTTAGGCCAATACCCGCGCCAATAAACACAATGGCCAGCGCTGCCAGCAGGGCGGCGCGCAGGGAAACACTCAACGCTTGTTGGACTCCAGATCTCGGCGTAAGAGTTTGATCTGTCGGTGCTGTTCTTTGAAATCGGCCTCAATGGCTACGGTGAGCTGATACATCGCTTTGCTCAGGTTCTGTACCGCTGGGTCACACTTTGCGTTGAGGTAAAGCTCGAGGTTTTTGTTCAGTTCCTCTATTGCAGACTGATAGCTCATGAAACAAATGCTCTTCAATAATTAAGGTTTGGCGGATTTCTTTTGCCGCAGCGTACCGAGCTTCCGACCGTCGGCAGCCACGGCTGCTGGAGCGGCTTTGCGCCGTCGGGTTGCGCTGCGCTTTTTCGTCGCGGACTTCTTTTTGCTCGCAGTCTTTTTGCTGCTGGCTTTCTTCGCAGGTTTCGCCGTTGTGGATGACGACGCCTTGGCGGTGGCAGGGCGGCCTTCGCTGCGTTTCGAACTTGCCGAACTGCGCTTTTTTCTCGCCGACGCAGAACGCGCCTTTTTGCTGCTGGCCTTACTTCGAGTCGCGGGCTTCGGCGGTTCGGGCTGGACGTCAGCCTCAAGCTTACTGGCAGCCTCTTTCAGGTCATCAAACGCCTTCGACAGGTATTCGGTCAGCTTTTCCACATCGGGCACCGCATCTCGACAGGCCATGACGCCAAAGTCCACCGAATCCACGTAGCTGATCACGGTAATGTTCAGCGCCTGACCGTCTACCAACACCGACAGCGGATAGCCTGCAGTTAGCTGGGCGCCAGCAAAATGCAGGGGAGTTCTGGGCCCGGGCACGTTAGAGATCACCACGTTGGCCGGAGGCGGCACCCAGTCTGAGGCGCCAAGTCGGTTCATCACGGCCACCAGACCCTGGGCCATTACGGCAAAGTTGATCGACGCTGAGGGCAGCACGGCGGCCACTTCTTTTTTAGCCGCGCGGGTCGATCGCCCGATATCGGAAAGCCGCCCCAGTGGTGTCCGCCGATGGGTGGCCAGCTTGGCACTGACGTAGGTAATCTGATTGCCGGAACGATTGATTTGGCGAATTGAGACCGGAACGCTGGCGACCAGCGATTGCTTGGGAAGGGACCGATGGTGCTTCAGATAATCCCTGATGGCCCCGCTGCAGATGGCCAGCACAATGTCGTTGACGGTTGCGCCAGTAGCTTTGCCAAGCGTTTTGAGTTCGCTTAGCGAAAGGCTGATGGCGCCAAATTTTCGTGCCCCGGAAACCGGCACGTTAAAGCGGGTTCTTGGCGCAGTGAACGGCGCTGGCGAATCATCACTTTGCAGGCCGACGGCTTTCATGCCGTGTCCCACCAATAGCTTCCCCAAGTCCAGTCCCATTTGCGCCTGGCCTAAAATCGTTCGTCTGACTCGCCCAGGCAAGCCCAGCAGGCTGCGATCACGCTTTCGCTTGCCTCGGGTTTTTTCGATCCCTGCCCACGGCGCTCTAGGAGGCGCTTTTGGATCAGTGTCGAGACAGGCCTCAAGCAACGCGATTCCGCCCATGCCGTCAATCGCCGCATGGTGCATTTTCATATAGATCGCGAAACGCCCGTCAGCCAGCCCCTCAATAATATGAAACTCCCACAACGGTCGCTCCCGGTCCATCACTCGGCTGTGCAGCCGGGAAACCAGCGCCAGCAGATCGTCCATGGTGCCTGGTGCGGGAAGCGCTGAATGGCGCACGTGGTAGTCCAGATCGAAGTTATCGTCTTCCACCCAATGCGGTGCAGTGACGACAGAAGTACTGCTGAGCTTGAGATTGAAAGGCGGCCCCGGCGGCAAGGTTCTTAGCGTCGCCAGCAGATCCCGAACAAAGTGTCCACGGCCCTTGGCTGGCGGCTGAAACAGCTGCAGCGAAGCGACGTTAACGGGCGTTTTCTGAGTTTCCAACCCCAGGAACGCCAGGTCCAGCGCAGTGAGTCGAGTGGTCATGGGCCAAGCATACACGGAAATGACAAAAACCTGAGACACGCGACAGCATCTCGATAACACCTCAACGCAAGGCTGGGGCCGTTATAGGACCCTTGGCGGAATGGCTCCCTGCGGTCCGCTTAACTTCCGCCAAGGGTCCTATAACGGCCCCAGCCGGATCGAAGTCGGGTTGGTTGGGGTGGTACGACGCTGAGTCTGGGCGGCGAATTAGCTCTTTGAGCGGATGACTCCCTTTGGTCCGTTTAACTCCGCTCAAAGAGCTAATTCGCCGCCCAGACTCTACCTCTTTCCCAGTGGTGTTTAGGTCTCGTGGGATTCCAAAACCTCTAAGAAGCGGGAGCCGTAGCGGTCGAGTTTGGTTTCTCCGACGCCGTTGATGGCGAGCATGGCTTCGGCGTTTTGGGGTCTGCTGGTGGCCATTTGGCGCAGGGTGGAGTCGTGGAATATAACGTAGGGCGGTAAGGCGAGTTCTTCAGCCAGCTTTCTGCGGCACTCTCGCAGGGCTTCCCACAGATCGAGGTTTTCTGGAGCCAGATTGGTAACCGGCTTGCTTGCCTTGGGCAGGCTGGATTTGCGTGAGCCTGTTCGGTCTTTGCGAAGCTCCAGGGTAGCATCGCCGCGCAGCAGTTCGCGGCACATTTCGGTGAGCTGAAGTGCGCCGTAGAGATCGTGGTTGGCCACCAAATAGCCGTGCACGATGAGCTGGCGGGCAATTGAGCGCCATTGGGGTACCGGCAGATCCTGGCCGATGCCGTAGGTGCTGAGACTGTCGTGGCGGTGCTGGCGAATTTTTGCCGTATCGCCGCCGCGCAAAACGTCGATGATGTGGCCCACACCGAAGCGCTGACCGGTGCGGTAAACGCAGGACAGAAATTTTCTGGCGGACTGGGTGGCATCAAAGGTGGTGACGGGTGACAGGCAGTTGTCGCAATTGCCGCATTGGGCAACGCCAGTGGTGTCGTCAAAGTACGCCAGCAATGGGGCCCGGCGGCAGGTGCTCACTTCACACCAACCCAGCAGCGCATCCAGTTTACGTTTTTCCAGTGCCTTGATGTCTTCAGCAGCTTCACCCGCCTCCATCATCTGTTTGAGCCTCACCACATCCTGCAGGCCGTACACCATCCAGGCGGTGGCCGGTTCGCCGTCCCGCCCGGCGCGGCCGGTTTCCTGATAATAGGCTTCCATGCTTTTGGGCAAATCCAGGTGGGCTACAAAGCGCACGTCGGGTTTATCAATGCCCATGCCAAAGGCGATTGTGGCAACGATGACGATGCCTTCCTCGCTGGCGAAACGGGCTTGGTTGGCGCCGCGTTCAGTGTTGTCCATGCCGGCGTGATAAGGCAGGGCCGGCCAGCCCGAATCGGCCAGCCATTGAGCGATGGCGTCCACTTTCTTTCTGGCCAGGCAATAAACGATGCCGGATTGGCCGCGGTAGGGCTCGAGGAACGCGGTGAGCTGGCGGCGTTCATCGGTTCTGGGCTGCACGTGATAGGCAATGTTGGGTCGGTCAAAGCCGCTGACAAACCGTTGAGGCTCGCTTAGCTGAAGCCGCTGCACGATGTCTTCTCGGGTCTGGCTGTCTGCCGTGGCGGTTAACGCCAGCATCGGAACCTGAGGAAATTCTGTGCGCAGCTCCGCCAGCGTTAAATAATCCGGGCGAAAGTCATGGCCCCACTGAGACACACAGTGGGCCTCATCAATCGCAATCAGCGCCATGGACACCTTTTGCAAACGTGATCGGGTGTCAGGCTGTTTCAGTCGTTCCGGGGCGACGTAAAGTAAGTCCAGTTCGCTATTTTCCAGGTCCCGCCACACCTGGGCCTGCTCCTGGGGCGCCATGGAAGAGTTGAGGCAGGAGGCGCGAATATTGAGTTGGCGTAGGGCAGCGACCTGGTCGGCCATCAGAGCAATGAGAGGAGACACCACTAAACCAACCCCATTGCGGACCAATGCCGGCAGCTGAAAACACAGGGACTTACCGCCGCCCGTGGGCATCAGCACCAACACGTCATGACCGGCAATTACGGCGTCGATGATCTGGCGCTGTTCGCCGCGAAAATCGAGGAAGCCGAATTTTTGCTGCAGCAGGTCTTGCGCTGTCTGAGCCACCTGGGTCATGGGTTAACCTTGCCGAAAGCTGACTGTATACGCGTGTTGTCGGGCACAAAGCAACCGCCTTTTGGTAATCCCCTGGGCCTGCGTTCAAATCAGTGCTTTCCTGGCCAGCGGATCGCCACCACAATAGCCGTCTGCCCGCCGTTGATGTGATCCGTTATGGAAGCCGCCGAATTTCTGATTAAACCACTGGCGTATCTGGGTGCTGCGATTGTTTTTGTGCCGATTTTTCGTCGCATAGGCCTTGGCGCGGTGCTTGGCTATCTGGCGGCCGGAGTGGCGCTTGGGCCTTCTGGCCTGGCGCTGGTGGACCAGCCTCAAGAGGTGCTGCACTTCGCTGAGGTAGGCGTCATCATGCTGCTGTTTGTCATCGGGCTTGAGCTTGAGCCGGAAAAACTTTGGCAGCTACGGCGCAACATCGTGCTGACAGGAATCACCCAACTGGGGGTTTCCGGGTTTTTGCTGGCGCTCATTGGCGTGCTGCTGGGACTGGGTTTTACGCTGAGCTTGCTGCTGGGGTTTGTGTTGGCGTTGTCATCGACGGCATTTGCCCTGCAACTGATGGAAGAGAGAAAAATTCTCGGTAGCCAGCTGGGTCGACGCGGGTTTTCTATCCTGCTGCTGCAGGACATCGCCGTGATACCGCTGGTGCTAGTGGTGGGTGCCACGGCCCAGGCCGTGGCACTAGATGAACACTCGCCGGGTACGCTGCTTGGCGTGGGCGCTGTGGCCGGCCTGTTGCTGGTCGGCCGGTTTGCCCTCAAGCCGCTGCTTGCGCTGGTGGCCACCTACGCCAGTCGCGAAATTATGGCGGCCACCGCGCTGTTTATCGTGTTGAGTTTTGCTGGCGTGATGCAGCTGGTTGGCCTGTCGGCGGGTTTGGGCGCGTTTATGGCGGGCATTGTGCTGGCAACGTCTGACTATCGCCATCAGTTGGAAGCCGACATCAACGCCTTTAAGGGGTTGTTGCTTGGTCTGTTTTTTATGGCCATCGGCATGTCGTTGGATCTAGCGCTGCTGGCTCAAAAGCCATTGCAGATTGTAGGCCTCGCGTTGCTGCTGATGGCGGTAAAGGCTTTCGTGATTGCGTATGCCTTAAAGGCCAGGGGTGCATCACTTACCGAAGGCATCAGGATGGGGTTGCTGCTGTCCCAGGGCGGTGAGTTTGCGTTTGTGCTGCTCACTCAGATGGTTCAGGGGCAGCACATTGACAGCGAATTAGCCAGTCTAGTGACCCTGGTGGTGGGGGTTTCCATGGCCTTTACCGCGCCTTTGCTGGTGATGTTTGAGCGACTGTCCGCAGGCAGCGATAGCGCCAGCGCTGAGGTGACCCATGATGAAGGGGACATGGAGCGCGAGCCGGAGGTGATCATCGCGGGGTTTGGCCGCTATGGACAAATTGTGGGCAGAATTTTGCAGGCGGGGAACATCCCGTTTACCGCGCTGGATAAAAATCCACGGCACATCGAATTTGTTCGCCGCTTCGGCAATCAGGTGTCCTTTGGCGATGCCTCACAGCTGGAGCTGCTGTACGCCGCGGGCATCGCCCACGCACGGGTGTTGGTGGTGGCCATTGATGACGCAGAGACGGCTGAACACATTGTAGAGCTTTGTTCGGAGCACTTTCCCGCGCTGACGGTGATGGCTCGGGCCAGAGATCGTCAAAACGCCCTTAAGTTGCGCGAAGCCGGTTGCTCCCAGGTGGTTCGCGAAACCTACTACAGCAGCCTCAATACGGCCACCAGCACGCTGGTTGCGCTGGGCTACAGTGAAGGCGCGGCGGCGCGCCGAGCCGATTTGTTCAGGCGCAATGATGAGGGCATGTTGGATGAAGCGATGGGCAAACAGGAAGACGTTGAAGCGCTGATCGAGATTGGCAAAAAGGGCAGGGCAGAGCTGGAGCAGCTGTTTGAGAAAGACCAGTTGATCTAAAACGCTTTCCGGGTGAAAATCCCGACAGGGTCAGCCTGGGCTATTGCCGTGATGAAAACACTTTTGATGATTTTGGTGTTGGCGTCCATGCCTTTAGCTGCGGAGGTGCAGGTTGCTGATGAGGCACCCGAGTATTTGGGTGTGGCGGCCAACGGCCAGGCGTTATTTCGTAAACAGTTTGAAGGTCGGGTGATTATCCTGACGTTTTGGGCTTCCTGGTGCGGACCCTGCATGGAAGAATTACCTGCCCTCAATCGTCTTGCCAGCCGTTATGGCGATCGCCTCACAGTGCTGGCGGCCTACTTCAATGAAGCCCCTCAAGATCGTGCATTCGCCCGCCGCCACGCGCCGGGTTACAAGCTGTTTTTCATTAGCGACCCCGGCGGCGCGGTCAGGAAACGATTTGGCGTCTCGGCCATTCCCCATATGTTTGTGATCGGCAGCGACGGCATGGTGACCATGAGCAAGCTGGGATACACGAAAAGTGCCATCGGCCGAATCATTGAGGAGATCGAACAGGAGTTGCAATAAACCCGGCTACTGGTTTCCAACGCCTGCTTCAGGTGCACTAGACGCGATGACTCATAAGCCGTAAAGGAATGATTCGCCACAAGAGCTACAATATACCCTAGCGTTCGTAGGTGTTAGGTATGACTCGACTTTCCATCACATTCGTGTTGCTGGGCGCAGCCGTCGCGGCACTGATTTCGTTCCAGCGGGCGGTACCGCTGGGGCAGACTGCGCCAACACTCGCCATTCCCGAACGTGGACTTGCGCTGCCCAAGGCTCACGCCTGGGAGCGGGCACGCTGGCACATGCTCAAGCGACTGCCTGCGGGCGCCACCCAGGTACCTCGCGGCGCGATGGAGTTGGCTCGTCAACAATCGGCAAGATTGCCTCGGTCCAGCGCACCCCAGCGCTATCAAAAACACGCAGGCGCGTTAGCAAAGGCCGCCGCCAGCTGGCAATCCATGGGGCCCAACCGTCGGGGAGGGCGCACGCGGCGGATTGTCTTTAACAGTCAGGGCACCATGTTCGCCGCCGGTGTGTCCGGTGGCGTATGGCGATTTGAGCAAACTCGCTGGGAGCCGCTGGGTGATCGACTGGCCAACGTGAATGTGGGGGCGCTGGCGATAGCGCCGGACAACGACCAAGTGATGTATGCAGGCACGGGCGAACTGTACCGGCGAACCAATCGAGCGTACGCCAGCATGACGGGCAGCGGGGTTTTTAAGTCCACCAATGGCGGTCAAGACTGGCTGCAGCTCAGCGCTTCAAATAACGAGAACTTCGACTACGTCAGTGACCTGGTGGTGTCCAGCGTCAATCCCCAGCGTATTTACGCCGCCACCAATACGGGCGTTTGGCAATCCAGTAACGGTGGCACAAGTTTCAGCCAATCATTGGACATCCGCGAAAACGCTGGTAGCCGCTTTGAGGGCTGCACCGATCTGGACCTGCTGAACGATGGCGGTCGCGACCGCCTGCTGGTGAGCTGCGCCTCGCGATCAACCGACGATCGTTACTACCTGCCGGGATTGCTGCCCGGCGCGTGTGCGGGCCCCTGTGATGGGCGGGTTTATCTCAATGCCGATGCGGCAAGTGGCCAGGCATGGGATGTGGTGCTCAGCGAACCGGGTATGGGCCGCACATCCTTGGCCTACTCAGCGTCCGATCCCGCTGTGGTGTACGCGCTCAGCGCCAGCACCGTTCCTGGGCCGGATAAAACCGGTGACGGCATCGGCGATTACGACAACGGTTTGCATGGCGTATTTCGCAGTGACGACGGCGGCAGCACCTGGACGGCGCAACTGCGTAATACCGATTCGGATCCAGTGAGCACCTGGATGCTGTCGTTTGCCTGGCAGGCGCGAACAGACAACAACACTCCCTATGGCGCTGGCTGGTACAACCAGGCTATCGCCGTTGACCCAGACAACCCTGACGTGGTGTGGGTCGGCGGCATGCAGCTTTACCGCTCTGACAACGCTGGCCAAAACTTTGGACTGACCTCCAATTACTATTCCAGCAATAACGTTCCCGGGTCTCAGGGGCCGGAAATGCATCCGGACATTCATGCGCTAGTGTTTGATCGTTCCGGCGATCTCTGGGTCGGCAATGATGGGGGGGTATGGCGTGCCCGCGACATTGATGCACCCACCGACAGAATTCGCGATGGCTATCGCTCGCTGCTGTCTGGCGGCATGCGCTTTGATGCCGTGGTGACTGACTACACCACCACCCAGTTTTATCATGGCAGCGTGTCACCCAACGGCGAGCTGGTGCTTGGCGGCATGCAGGACAACGGTACCGACGTCTACAACTATCCCGGTTATCCAAATCAGTGGGTCAGGTTTCTTGGCGGCGACGGCGCACATACCGCGTTTAACTCCCAAGATCTGTCGATGTGGATATCGGCGCAAAATGGGTATCTCGTGCGGGTCGACAGATTGCTCCAGTTTGAGCAGTACCAGGAGCGAATTCTGGCCCAGGCCAAAGACGCCGATGAGTTGATGTTTATCACCCCGTTTGAACTGGACCCCCAAGACCAGGGCAGGATTTTTGTAGGCGGAAAGCGGCTGATAAGAGGGCGCTATGATGAGGACGTCTGGCAGGTGGCATCGGCGCCTTTTGGCACAGAATTTGCCGACAAGACCAATACGCTGGCGGTGGCTAACGATCAGCCCTGGGTACTGGCGGGCACGGGCAATGCCATCTATCGAATCACCTCAGCAAACACCTCCTCGGCAAGCACGGTGCCGGGAAGCACACAGCCCCGAGCGGGCTGGGTATCCTCGCTGATCTTTGATCCAGGTGATACCAACGTTGCCTATGCCACTTACTCCAGCTTTGGTGGCGACCATGTATTTAAGTCCACGGATGGTGGTCAGAGCTTTGTAGCTATCGACGGCAGCGGGGCAGGGCGGCTGCCCGATGTGCCGGTGCATTCGCTGGCGATTCATCCAGAGCTGCCAGATTCGCTGTATGTGGGAACCGACCTGGGGGTTTTTTTCACCCAAGACGGCGGTGACAACTGGCAGCTGGAAGACACCGGGTTTGGTGGCGCTATTGTTGAGCGAGTTGTCATCAACCAACCGGACTTCGCCGGGACGGTTTACCTGTTTGCGTTTACTTATGGGCGCGGCGTCTGGCGGGCGCCGCTGGCGGAAGTTGATGGCGCCTCGCCGTTCGAGATTTCAGCTGAGGTCAGCGGGCTTTGGTATGACGAATCTGAGCCCGGTCATGGTGTTCAGGTGCAGGTGATTGACGGTGCTGAAGGTCAGCGTCTTCTGGCTACCTGGTACGTTTATGAAAACGGTAAGCCGCTGTGGCTAATTGGTACGGGCGAGGTGGGCGAAGATCGGGCCACGCTGGATATGACGGTGACCACCGGGGCGGATTTTGGTTCTCGATTTGATCCTGCAGACGTAGTGAGGGAGCCCTGGGGCACACTGGAACTGGTGTTTGCCAGCACCAGTGAGTTGTCAATGGGTTGGCAATCCACCTATGGCGAAGGTCGCAGTGGAACCTTAAGTCTGCAGCGATTGACTCAGCCTGCGGATATCCGTCCCGCAGGCTCCCCGGTGACGCTGTGCAGCACCGCGGTGTACAACAACCCGAACGAAGACGGCCATGGCATTGTGCTTGAGACGATCGAGCAAGACGGCTCGCCAGCTATAGCCTGGTCCTGGTTTCATTACCGCGGTGGTGAACAACTATGGCTGGTTGGCAGCGGCGCTTTCGCTGACGGGCAGGTGGAGTCCGAGGCATTTGCCGGCGTCACCGGAGATTTCCCCCCAGTCTTCGCAGAAAATTCAGCTCAGGTGTCGCGCTGGGGAACGGTCACTTTCCGCTTTTCCGGCGAACGTCAGTTTACCGTCGACTATCTCCCCGACGATGGCAGCGAGCCCGCAGGCTCGTTAACCTTCGACGCGTTGACGACCCTGGCAGACAGCAACTGCACTAACTAACTAACACCTGTATGGTCAGGTGGTTTCACGCAGCGCCGCCAGGCGTTCTTTGCTGAGGTCGTACTTCAGCAAGATGGGAATGGTGGCCAGATTCAAAATGGCTGGAAGCAACGAGGCGCACCAAAGTACGGCCGTCAGCGCCGACTCAGGTTGCGCCTCGGCACCCACGTTACCTTTCACCAGTCCAGCCGCCGTTAAGGCCACACCAACAATCAAAGGCCCAATGGCGCCGGACAATTTCTCGGTAGTGGTAAAAATGCCGCTGTAGGCACCGGCGTTATCTTTCCCGCTGGTTAGCCTGCCGTATTCCATGGTGTCTGGAAGCAGGGCCTGGCCGCAGAGCAGGCCGCCGGTAGAACCCAGGCCAATGAACACCGCGCGCAGGTAGATAAGCCAGGAGGCCTCGCCGGGTTCCCACAGCGCCCAGGTGGCGATGGCGACGGCGTACAAAGTGACACAAATGATATAGGTGTTGCGTTTGCCCCAGCGGCGAATCACCGGCTGCCACAGTGGGATCGACACCAGTCCCGCAACGGTAAACACCAGCAGGTAATCGCCAATGTCGGAGGTGCTGAGGTTGAGCACCAGACGAAACAGGTAGGGCGCGCTGGCCAATACGCTGGCCAGGGCAGCTAATTGCAGTAACTTGATGCCAACCAGCAGCAGGAACGGCTGATTACGCACCAGCAGTTTGAGTCCATCGGTGAGAGTGCTGGTGGGTTCGGTGCTGGTAAGAGATTGGCTGATGCGGGTGTGGGCAGCAGTGGAGAAAAACGCCACGGCACCGGCCAGCGCCGCAACAACGCCAAACACCCCGGCCATCAGCAGATAGCCCGAAGCCCCTTCGCCGCCGTAAGCCACAATCTTGGGTCCGCCGACTGACCCTACGGTGACGCCGATCATCAGGAACAAAACCCGGTAAGACATCATGCGGGTGCGTTCATCGTAATCGCTGCTCATCTCTGCCGGAATGGCCAAGTAAGGCACCGAAAAAATAGTGTAGGCAGTGGCATGAAATAACAGGGCAAGCACCACCACCGTCACTGTCAGCGCGGTGGTGGATAGGGCTGGCACGCAAAAAAAGAGAAAAAATGACAGGCCCAGCAACCCGGCACCTGCCAGCAGATAAGGTCGGCGCTTACCCAGGCGGTGTTGGGTTCGATCACTAATAACGCCCATCAAGGGGTCGGATACCGCGTCGTAGAGTTTGGTAATGAAGAACAGCGAACCCGCCAACGCAGGTTCCAAACCCACAACGGTGGTCAGATAGAACAGGCCAAACAAGGCCAAGGCGTTGTACACCGTGCCAGTTCCCAAAGATCCAGCACCCCAACCCAGCATTCCCCAGTTCAAATGATTCCCCTCGAGTGATTGTTTGCGATGAATGATCTGTCGTGCCCACATGCTGATTTGTCATGTCGACGTTGATGAACATAGCAAATATTGCCCAAGAGTGGATTACACTAGCGGCACGACCTTTCGCTCAGGACCAAGACTTAATGAACAACGCCGCCCAACACGCCGTCCGCTCTGTGGAGTCCATCAAAAAAGACTTCGATATAGCCTTGCCGGAAACGGTCGGAGGATTTGCCAACGGCAAACCGTTGGCGCTGAACGGCGGGTATGAACACACCGCGATTTGCCCCGCCACCGAAACGCCGCTGTACAACCTGGACGAAAATGACGCCGCAGATGTGGATGCGGCGGTCAAAGCGGCTCGGCGGGCGTTTGACGAAGGATCATGGGCTCGCATGCCTCATAACCAGCGCAGGGTTGTTATGCAACGTCTGCACGATGTGATTGAAGCCCACAAAGACGAGCTGGCCGTCATCCAATCGTTAGAAGTTGGCTTGCCGCTAAACAGCGTGCACGCCATGCACATGCCGCGCACGCTGGAAAATTTTCAGTTTTTCTCCGAAGTGTCGGGCACCCTGGCCGGCGAGAGTTTCACCCAGACCGGCAATTACTTATCCGTTGTCACTCATGAGCCGGCCGGCGTTGCAGCGCTGCTGACACCCTGGAATGCGCCGCTGGTTTTGGTGTCCATGAAACTGGCGGCGGCGCTAAGTCTCGGTAACACGGTGGTGCTGAAGCCCTCGGAATACTGCCCGTACTCGCTGCGCAGATTCGTCGAGGTGTTGCACGAAGCGGATCTTCCGCCAGGGGTAGTTAACCTGGTGAACGGCCGAGGTCCGGTGACCGGCGATGCGCTGGTCAAACACCCGGGGGTAGACGTGGTGGGATTTGTCGGCGGCACCGAAACCGGCAAGGTCATTATGACCAGCGCCGCACAAACGCTGAAAAAAGTGGGTATGGAGCTAGGCGGAAAATCGGCCAACATCGTGACCAACAGCGCAAACCTGGATAACGCCATTGATGGATCACTGCTGGCCATCTTGGCCGGCAACGGTTCCCAGTGCCTGGCCGGCTCACGGATCTTGCTTCAGCGCGACATCAAAGACGAATTTGTCGAAAAATTCACCCAGCGCATGGGTAACATCCGGGTTGGAGATCCGTTTGATCCGGCCACCGAGGTTGGCCCCATGGCGTTTGAAAGCCACTTCCGACGCGTGCTGTCCTACGCTGGAGTTGCAAAAGAAGATGGTGCTGAGGTCCTGGTTGGCGGGCAGGAAGCAGCGGGTTTTGACAGCGGGTACTTCATCCAGCCAACCGCCGTGATGGCCCCTAGCAATAGCGCCAGAGTGTGTCAGGAGGAGATCTTTGGCCCCTTCGCCAGTTTGCTGACCTTCGACACGCTGGATGAGGCGGTTGCCATGGCCAACGACTCGGACTTCGGTCTGGTGAGCTATTTGTGGTCGGACGATTTGCCGACGGTAATGGATGCCAGTCGACGGATACAAGCGGGCACCGTTTGGGTCAATACGCCGCTGACGCGGGATCTGCGGGCGCCCTTTGGCGGCTACAAGCAGTCGGGCATCGGCCGCGACGGCCTGCGTGCATCGGTAGAACTGCTAACCGAAGAGAAAACCATGATGATACCGGCGGGGCCGTTAACGCTGCCAAAAATGGGCTTAGGAGAATAATCCACTGTGACCGATTCTATTGAACAACTGTTTACCCCCAACCAGGATGAGCGATCTCGCCAGGCCTTTGTAGGCGCGTTGAAAAAGGAGATTTCCAGCGCGCTGGAACCCCAGCTGGAAAAACACTTTGACGACGAGTTGGTGACTCAGTACGAGGCAGATCATGGCCGGCCGCCGCAATCGCGGGATGAGGCACGCGCCTTGGCAGAAACTGACCCGCTGTATCAAATGTGGGGGTCGTTGACCTATACCTCCCAGGACCTGATGTGGGAGTCAGTGGGCGACACCGTAGATCGAACTATCGCTAGTTTGGAAGCTCGCGGCAAAACGCTGGAGCAGGGCGCTTCGGTGGGTTCGCTTACGCTGGACCCAGCGCTACAATTTCCTGAGCCTATCGGCAGCACGGAAATTCATCGCCAGCCGGGCGGTTACTTTCACGCCGACGAAGACCTAACAGCGGGCGCACTGTATACCGGCACCTTAATGCTCTACACCGCGGCCAAAGGCTTTTCCAGCAGCAGCGCTTCGCCGTTTGCGGTGGTGGGGCAGGGGGTGGCAAAGATGATTGAGCCCATGCTCAATGGCGACACCCCAAGCAAGATCCTCGATATGGGGTGCGGGCCGGGCACCGTCACTTTTGGCTTAAAGCAGCATTTTCCTGACGCCGAAGTGCACGGTGTCGACCTGTCCGCTTCGTTTGTACGGTTCGCCCACCTGTGGGCTGAAGAAGCGGGCACTTCTGTGCACTATCGCCAGGCGGATGCCGCCAACACCGGATTGGAATCCGGGACGTTTGATTTGATCGTTTCGCAAATCATGTTTCACGAAACCTGGCACGACAAGGCGCCAGAAATTTTCGCTGAGGCCAGGCGGTTGCTAAAGCCGGGTGGGTTGATGGTAAACATTGATGTGCCTTACCAGCCCGAACGCCTGTCGCTGATCGAGCAGGTGACCAATCAATGGCAGGTAGCGAACAACGGTGAGCCGTTCTGGACCGGGTTTGCTGACAGTTCGGTTACCGACATGATGACGGCTGGGGGCTTTGAGACCGAGCAGTGTTTTGCGAAATATGTTCCCGCAGGGCCCACCCGGGATTACTACGTGTTCGGCGCTAAGAAGGACCAAGCGGCATGAGCGAAAAACCCTCGGTCAGTGATTTAATGCTCGATGAAGGACGGGGCAAACCTCGCTTTATCGAAGGCGTTTGCAGCGATCAACTGGTGGACGTTGTACTCCGGCTGGCGATGGAGGTTTCTACCCTCCGCGACCGGCTAGACGTGCACGAGGCTATCGCTGAAGAGCAGGGATTTGGAGGCCGTGAAATCGTCGATAACTTCGAGCCTGACGAAGCAATGACCCAGCGCCAGGCAAGCCGGCGGGAACAGTGGGTGAAACGTGTTGTTCATGACTTGACTAGCTGACGAGTCAATCGTGCACGTTGAACAACAGCCATCGTTGAAGAGTTAGTGGAGCGTGTTCAAGCGGCTACGTAGATTCGGCGGCTATTTCAGCCAGAATCTCGTCACACAGAGAGCGAAAAGACGCCCGCCAATCTTGCGGGTCTTGTGAATACGCCGATGGCAAATAGTGGTTCCTGGAGAGCCACCACGGCAAAAATGCCAACAACTTCCATCTAGTCTCGGAGTTTGGTTGGGTCCATTGATCGATCTCCATTCGAGGGTGCGGCGAGTTTACACACAATTTGCTGGCGCACAGCAACTGGACTTCGTGGTACCGGCAGCTGACCCATAAGTGCGCATAATGTATATTATGTT
This sequence comes from Lysobacterales bacterium, assembly GCA_045106555.1. Classification (GTDB taxonomy): domain Bacteria; phylum Pseudomonadota; class Gammaproteobacteria; order Xanthomonadales; family SZUA-38; genus JANQOZ01. The sequence continues at coordinate 77,413 of JBGCET010000001.1, forward strand.
AAATAGATGGGGTGTGAAGCTGATGGAGCTTATGCCCTGGTTGAAGGTGCTGGGCGACTGCTGTGGCTCAGATCTCAGCTACGCGGCCGCCATGGTAAACGCGCCGCTCTTGGCGAGCAAAAGTTGATGCCCTACTCTATGCGCTGACTCCAAATACAGCCAAAAAGGCGCTTCAACGATGCGATATTTACACACGATGGTTCGGGTGGATGATCTTCAACAATCCCTCAATTTCTACTGCAATCAGCTGGGGCTGGTTGAAACCAAGCGGGTTGATAACGAAAAGGGCCGATTTACTTTGGTCTTTCTTGCCGCGCCGGGGGATGAAGAAAGCGCCAGAAATAATCAAGCGCCGCTGGTTGAGCTTACCCATAACTGGGATCGAGAGAACCTCGACGGCGGGCGCAATTTTGGCCATCTTGCCTACAAAGTCGACAATATTTACGACATCTGTCAGCGATTGATGGATCACGGAGTGGATATTAACCGTCCTCCCCGCGACGGCCATATGGCGTTTGTGCGCTCTCCCGACGGTATTTCCATCGAGCTGCTGCAGGATGGTGACTCGCTGCCAGTTCAGGAGCCGTGGCAGTCCATGGCAAACAGCGGCCAGTGGTGATCCAGGTGCTTTTGGCGACACTTGTTATGTCTTGAGTAGATGTTGGACCTTTGTTCCTAAGTTGACTCCTTCATCAGGTATTCACGCTATGTAGTTCATTTTTCTCGCCGATTTGAGTTAACTTAGTGTCAATAACCCTGAGCGGCTGTTTACATTGACGAGCCGGCTTGGGACAATACTTCGGGGGAGGTCGGGAGTTTTTTCATGCAAATTGCTTTGCTAGAAGACGATGTCGACCAGACTGCGTTACTAAACGCCTGGCTGATGCGAATGGATGCGACGGTTTCGTCCTTCACCACCGGTCAAAGTTTGAAAAACGTCTTGAAAAAGTCGCACTTCGACCTGTTTTTGCTCGACTGGGAGCTGCCCGATACCACTGGGCTTGAGGTGCTGGCTTGGATACGCAGTCACCTCGACTGGAAAGTGCCAGTGATATTCCTGACGTTACGGGACGCCGAATCCGACATTGTCCGAGCACTGGACGCTGGCGCGGACGATTACATCGTTAAGCCGCTCAATTCGGAAATTACGCTTGCCCGAATTCGTAATGTGTTGCGCCGACGTCACGGCAACACCACGCTGGGCGTTGTCAACGCTGCACCCTATGCTGTCGACTTGGAACAACGAATTGTGACGTTGAACGGCGATACGGTGGCGTTGACTCAGCGGGAATTTAACCTGGCTAGCTACCTGTTTCAGCACCCCTCTCAGGTATTATCGCGGGAAACGTTGCTGCGCGAGGTCTGGGGTATTGATGCTGAGATCAACACCCGTACGGTAGACACCCATATTTCTCGTGTTCGATCGAAGCTGACGATCAACGCAGAAAATGGCTGGTTGCTCCACAGCATCTACCAGTACGGCTATCGGCTGGAGCCTATCTCTCAATCCTGACAGGCAGGATTGGGGTGTTTTCCCAAAGTTGCGATGTTCATCACTTTGCCTGATTGCCATGCCAGGCCTGTCTTTGCGTATGTAACGCGAGTTTACAATTCAACAGCAGATATTTTTTTCGCTTTGTAGTGAAATGACTCTGGGGGAACCACCGGCAAAGACACGATGTCACGCCGGGCGGCTCCAGGAAAGTAGTTACGAAGAGAAACCGAGGGTTTGTCATGGCGGCCTCTACATTGCAATACGAGAACGAACTGGTCCGGATCAGGCGCCAGTATTTAGATTCATTGCCAGAGAAAATTCACGATCTTGAGAATGCTCTGAGTGGACTTTCTGGGTCTGACAGGCCCGATGCGGAGCTTAAGGCGCTTAATCGAATCGCCCATCAGCTGGCGGCGTCGGCGGGATCCCACGGGTTCACTGAGGTGTCTAATGCCGCCAAGGAGTTAGACCTGGCATTTGATGATGTTGAAGATTCTGCGGAGTTGACGCCCGACGTTACCGTTGCCAAGGCCGTTCAGGAAATGGGCGACGCGTTGGTGGACTTGTTGCGTCAGGTCCCTTCCTGACCGGACTTTGGCGTTTCTTTGAAGTCACTCTCGCTAGACGCAACGCCATCACTGACGCTAACGGCCGGGTCCGGGTATTGTCCCTGCCACAAGGCCAACAGCTGATCACCAATTTCTCTCGGGCTGAAAGGTTTGTCGATCACGCCAAGACAGCCAGGCAGCGATTCACAAAATTCTGATCTTCCAGTAAGAAACACCACCGGCACGTCACAGGCTGGCGAGGTCAGTTGACGCAGCTTGGTATAGGTCTCGCGACCGTCCATTTCCGGCATGTTCATGTCCAGGACAACCAGGTCCGGCTGATCCTTACTGACAGTCTCCAAAGCCAGCGTTCCGCTGCCCACCGTGCTAATTTTCAGATCTGGGCACGCCAGGTTAATCCCCAGCACAGCCAGCTTGAGAATTTGTGGATCATCGTCCACCATCAGTATTCGTGTGAGGTCAGAAGTCACTGTTTCTGCGCCTTTTTTTGTGTCTTCGATTGTGTATTGAGTCACAGTTGTTACAGGTTGTATCGGTGCCCTAAATGGGCACTTCCCGCCCCTTCTTATTTGCTATGTTAACTCCACGGGAGATACTCCCGCCAGTCCAGAGGGGGACTAGAAGGAAATTTACGGTTATTCAGACGATCGAGAGCAAACCGAAAATCTGAAAACTGACACCTATCGGGAGGTGCTATGAATCTGGCTCAGGACAGCCTTTATATCTGCGACGACCACGCAGAACGTGCGGAGGCATTTGCAAAATCGGCGGACGCGTTAGGATACGCAACCACGATTGGAGACGGTCGGGAGAAGCGACACAACTCTTCTCCGAAATTAATATTGTTGGGTTGCGACAACCGCAATCCTGAGTGGTCAACCAAGAAAGCGGACTTAGCGACACGCTATCCGGATGCTCGGTTTGTTCACATCGACGAGGAATCGGCAAAGCTTAGCGAACCGACTCAGTTGCGTCGCTTACTCAAGCCTTCGAAGGCCGAACCCAGAAGTTTATCGTTGGGTCGCAGTCGATCGATGCGTGAGCTTTGGGCGGCCGTCGAACGAGTGGCAAAATTCAACGTCACGGTGTTAATCACTGGAGAGACCGGCACTGGCAAAGAGGTGGTTGCAAGGCGCATTCACCAGCTTTCTACTCGGTCAAACAAACCGTTTGTTGCGGTCAATTGTGCGGCGATCCCCTCCGATCTTCTGGAAAGTGAGCTGTTTGGTCACGAGAAAGGGGCATTTACCGGGGCCACTAAACGACGCCCTGGCCGCTTTGAGCGGGCTCAGGGCGGCACGCTGTTTCTAGACGAAATTGGCGACATGCCTCTGTCGATGCAGGCCAAATTGCTGCGTGCTTTGCAGGAACGCTGCATAGAGCGAGTGGGCGGCGATCAGGAAATTCCAATTGATGTCCGAGTGGTTGCAGCCACCCATCAAAACCTGCATCAGTCCATTCAGGACGGCGAATTCCGAGAGGACCTTTACTACCGCTTGAACGTGTTTCCGGTAAAGGTTCCGCCGCTGCGCGACCGGGCCGAAGACCTGCGGGATCTGATCGAGTTTTTTACCGAGAACCTGCAGCGAGAAGGGCGCCCTGCCCCGCTGTTTACCGGCGAAACCCTGGCCAGACTGCACCAATATCATTGGCCAGGAAACGTCCGTGAGCTGTGCAATTTGGTGGACCATCTATCGGTGATGTTCCCAGAAGAGCGGGTGTTCGAATCCGACCTGCCTGAGTCTATTCGCGGCTTTCAGCGACCGACAGAACAGGCGGTTGCCCCAACCCGTGAGCGCTTGCCCAACGAGTTGTTAACCGATCAAAGCCCGGAGGAACACACGCCCGTGCTTCCACGGTGCGGTGTGGACCTGGCGGATTACCTGAAAACTCAGGAACAGTCTTTGATACTTCAGTCCCTGGCTCAAACCAGTGGCGTGGTGGCCAAGGCCGCGAAACTGCTGGGCTTACGAAGAACCACTTTGGTGGAAAAGATGCGCAAATATGGCATCGAGAAAAACGACGTGTCGCCAGTGGTCGGCTGACACGACGGATAATCCGGGACCAGAGGCCGCCTTCGGGCGGTCTTTTTTTTGGCGGTGTTCTCAGGCTGCCCAGAGCGCGATCCGTCTGCGATAATCAGCGCCTGACAATAAAGGAATTACTGGCCATGAATGACCAAAATGCTCCTGTTCGGATTATCGGCGTACCCATGGACTTGGGTGCCAGTCGCCGAGGCACAGATATGGGGCCATCGGCCATGCGAATCGCCGGCTTGGGCAAAGCCCTTCGTGGCTTGGGGCGTGAGGTGGCTGTTGAAGAAGACATTCCGGTCCCGGCAATGGAAACCCGTGCCCCCGAGTCGGTTTCAGCGCGGTTTAAAGACGAAATTTTGTCGGTCTGCGAAACGTTATGCAGTCGGGTTAAACGGTGTCTTGACGAGCAGGAAGTGCCGCTGGTGTTGGGCGGCGACCACTCCATCGCCATGGGTACTGTGTCGGGTGTGGCTAGTCATTTTCGCGACCAGAAAAAGCGCCTCGGGCTGATCTGGTTCGACGCTCACGGCGATATGAATACGCCATCGTCCTCCCCCACTGGCAATATTCATGGCATGCCGCTTGCCCACCTGTTGGGCACCGGCGACCAAGACCTTTGCAATATCGGAGGTTTTGGCACCAAGTTAGATCCAACCCGCGTTGCGCTGGTAGGCATCCGGGATATTGATGACGACGAACGACGCATCATTCGTGAGTCGGGGATTCATGCGTACACCATGCGCGATATCGATGAAAAGGGAATGGCACGAGTTGCTAAGGAAATTATCGATGTGGTTGCTGGTGACACCGATGGTTTCCACGTTAGCTTTGATGTGGACGGATGTGATCCTTCAGTGATTCCAGGCTCAGGTACGTTGGTGCCCGGTGGCGTAAATTACCGAGAAGCGCACCTCCTGTTGGAAATGTGTGCTGATACTGGGGGCATGAGTTCGATGGAAGTGGTTGAGCTCAATCCGTTTCTTGACACGGGAAATGTCAGCGCAGAACGAACCCTGGGAATGATCCTGAGTGCTTTTGGTAAGAAAATTCTTTAAATAATTCTATATAGCGCTGATTTTAAAAGAATAAATACACTGAAAAACCCACCAAGGCGATGTGCAAACCAATGTCACAAGGATGTTTCAGGCATTGATTGAATGGATCATTCGCGGTCCAATAAACGTGCTCTCGATGTGTGTGTAACACCAAGTCTTCAGGACGAAGCAGGGGGAATTCGGCAAGGACGTCGAACTAGCGCACGCGATGGAAGTTGAGTGGAATTGATAACCAGCGCGGTGCCAGAGGCCCGGTTTGTTGAAGCCAAACCGGGCTTTTTTTTGTCTCGGTTTTCTGTGTCTCAACCCTTCTGTAAGCGCTACTCCGGCCACTCGTAAGGAGCGACTTCAGCGCTTTCCAACGTGTACCCGGCCTGCCCCATGGCGCTCTCAAACCCCTGCGCTTTCATCGTGCCGGAAACCCAAAACGGATCCCATAGCGATTTGAGTTCAAACGGCTTGTTGAGTTTGACGTACACCAATTGATTGGGCGGCGGCGGCGGTACGTGGATACACGCACCAAAGTAAGGCACCAGGAAGAACTCCGACAACAGACCCACTTCATCGGATTCAAGCGGCACGATAAACCCTGGCAGGCGCACGTTCTGCCCTGCCAATTCCATAACCAGCGTTGAGGCCGGTGACGCAGCCGGGCTGGCTTGCTCCAACAAATCGTCTAACGACGAGGTGGAGGCCGCATTGGCTGCCATGGCTTTTTCTTCGGCTGGGACCAGGTCATCCCACTTGAGTTCTTTCACGGGTTCCTGGGCTGATGCCGCCATGACAGCAGTAAGCGCAGCCACAATCAGCGCCGGATGCAGCAGCCAGGACCTTAATGATTCCACGATGTTTATCCCTTCACGAGCGGTAAGAACCCTATTGTGCCACTGCTGAGCGCAGAAGGTGCCCTGCCCCGTGCAGTCTACGGCTTTGGAGGTTGAATCTAGCCCGTTGGTCACTTGCGTTGTGCTGTACCCATTGGCACTCTACCGCCCTGTTTTTCCACCGCGCTGACACTAAAGGACACCTCTTATGACCCGATCCGGGAGATTGGTAAATCGCTCAGGCGCCGGCCTGTTGGCATTGCTGCTGTTGATGATGGTGGCCGCGCCGGTAACCGCCGCAACGCGAATGTTGAGATATCCCGATGTTCACGCCAATCAACTGGTGTTCAGTTACGCGGGGGATTTATGGTTAGCGCCAGTCAACGGCAGCACCCCGGCACGCCGGCTGACCTCACACCCTGGCGTCGAACTGTTTCCAAAGTTCTCGCCCGATGGGCAACAGGTTGCCTTTACGGGCCAATATCGCGGCGATGATCAGGTGTACGTGATGAATGTTGCCGGCGGGGAGCCGCGCCAGCTCACCTGGTACCCCACCTCGGGGCCATTGCCCGCTCGCTGGGGAACTGAACATCAGGTGTACGGGTGGTCGGCAGATGGTCAGTCAGTGTTATTCCGCTCACAGCGCGAGGATTTCAACAACCGCCGACTATATACGGTGAATGTTGACGGGGGATTGCCTGCAGTGCTTCCCATGCCAAGGGCCGGATCAGGGGATTTTTCTCCGGATGGTCAGCATGTTGTTTACTCACCCCTGTTTCGAGACTTTCGCACCTGGAAACGTTATCAGGGCGGCTGGGCGCAAAACCTATTTGTCTACAACCTGAAAGACGATACCGCCAAACAAATTACCTCTCATATCCGTACCGAGCGTGATCCGGTATGGCTAGACCAGGGCATTTATTATGTGTCTGACATTGACGGCACCCTGGAGCTTTATCGGTACAACGCCGATACCGACGGACACACGCAGGTAACCCAGCACGACACCTGGGACATTAAATGGGCCAGCGGCGATGGCCGCCAGCGCATTGTGTATGAAGTGGCTGGCACCATCGGTTTATTCGACGCATCCACCGGCACAGAAACCCTGCTCAATATTACTGTGCCCGACGATTTTGTCAGACGCACGGCGCGGCAGATGGATGCCTCAGAGCAGATTGAAGACTTTGACCTTTCCACCGATGGTAAACGGGCGGTATTCAGCGCTCGCGGCGACATTTTCAGCGCCCCAGTGGAACACGGTGTTACCCGAAATCTCACTCAACTGGGAAGCGCCCACGACCGCGCAGCGACGTTCTCTCCCGATGGCAGCCAGATTGCGTTCATCAGCGACCGCAGCGGCGAGGAGCAGATTTACGTTATCCCCCATGATGGTGGAGACGCAAAAGCCCTAACGCCCTCGCGCCCTACCCGACTGTACGGCTTGAGCTGGGCCCCGGACGGGGAGCGCCTGGCCTTTCACGATCATACCGGCCAGGTGTGGGTGACAGACGTTAAAGGGCGGGAGACGAAAGTTGTCAGAAACCCTTTGGGCCCTATCAGTGACTACGTCTGGTCTCCAGACTCCCGCTATCTGGCGTTCAGTCAGTCCATGGAGAGCGGCTTTTATTCAATCCACGTGTGGTCCCGTTCGTCTGGCGACATCACGATGGTAACCGACGGCTTTTTCAATGCTTTTGGTCCGGATTTCAGCGCTGATGGACAACACCTGTATTTTGTTGGCGACCGGGAGTTCGCGCCCCAGATTGGTTCATTTGAGTGGAACTACGTGGCCGATCGAGAAAGCCGGGTTTACGCACTGGCCCTGGCTGCCGACGGCCCCAACCCGTTCGGCCCACGCAACGACGAAACCGGCGTTGATGACGACAAGGACGAAGACGAAGACGAGGAAGACGATTCCGTTCGAGTCCGGATCGATTTTGACAACATCGCCCAACGTGTCATTCGCCTGCCCATTGATGCCAACAACATCTATGGCGTTCAGGACGTGGACGGTGGACTGATCTACATCACCGGTGGTCCGTTTTTCTATGGCCGGGAAAGCTCAAGCCCGGTGAAGCTGCAGTACTTTGATTTTGAAGGTCGGGAAAGCGAGGAACTGCTGGAAGAATTTCGTGGGCTGAGTGTTCCGGACGGCGGCGACTACCTGCTGGTGCGCCTGGGAGACGGCTATTCGCGTATTGAGATTGGCAATGCCGACAAGCGCAAGAAAGTCAGTACGGCAAACCTGACGGTGCAGCGCGCGCCTGCAGAAGAGTGGCCGGTAATCTTTGATGAAGTATGGCGACGGTTTCGCGATTACTTTTACGTTGCCAACCTGCACGGTTACGACTGGGAGGCCCTGCGCCAACAATACCGACCGCTGGTGGCAGACGTTTCCACCCGGGAAGATTTGAACACGCTGATGGGTGAGATGATTGCCGAACTCAATGTGGGCCACGCTTATGTATCTGGTGGCGACCTACTGGACGGCGACCGTTCATCCGTTGGCCTGCTGGGGGCTCGGTTTGACGTGGAAGGTGAACACTATCGGTTTGCCCACATTTACGCCGGCGATAACGCAGAACCTAAATATCGATCACCGTTAACCGAGGTGGGTGTTGAGATCAGCGAAGGCGATTATCTATTGGCCGTCAACGGCCGAACCCTTGGCGCCGCGGATAACCCCTATGCCTTGCTGACCAATCAAGGCAATCAGCCGTTGGAACTGCTGGTTAATAGCAAACCACGTACTAAAGGCGCGCGCCGGGTGCTGGTGCAACCGGTATCCAATGAGAGCAATCTGGTTTACCTGGAGTGGGTTGAGCACAACCGCCAATACGTTGCCGACAACACCGATGGGAAAGTGGGCTATCTCCATATTCCTGATATGGGAGCCGACGGCATCTACGAATTTATCAAGTGGTACTACCCGCAAATTCGTAAACAAGGCCTGGTGGTTGACGTTCGAGGCAACGGCGGCGGTAATGTGTCTCAGATGATACTGCGGCGCCTGATGCTCAAGCCTTTGGGTTTCGGCTATCAAGCGCATCGCAGCGCCGTACAAGCCTACCCAGGCCCCGCATTTAACGGCCATATGGCTGCCCTCATCAGCGAAGATTCAGCGTCTGACGGCGATATCTTTCCCCACTATTTTCGCCAGGCAGGCCTTGGCCCGCTGATCGGAAAACGCTCTTGGGGTGGTGTGATTGGCATCACCAGTCACGGGCCGGTGATGGATGGCGGCGCGGTTTTTGTGCCGGAATTTGGCATCGCCGATGCTGAAAATGGCTGGATTGTGGAAGGCGAAGGGGTGGCGCCGGATATTGAAGTGGACAATAACCCGGTAGGGTTTGACGACGCCCAGCTGGACCGTGGCATCAGCGAAGTGATGGCCCGTATTAAAGCCAATCCGCCGCTGTGGCCACCTAAACCCGCTGACCCCATAAAGCTGAATTAGGGCCGCAAAGTGGGTTCGGCTTACCAGCAGTAAACGCCTTCTGCTGGTCGCTGGGGCACGGAAAAGACGTTTTTGAACCTTCGACTGGTGTCTGTTAGTGCCATCGATGCCGTGCGCGTTCGCTGTTGAAAATTCATCAACACTGACGCATACCTGGGGTCGTTGGCTAAGTTGACCCGTTCAGCTGGGTCTTCGCTCAAGCGAAACAGCTGCTCAAAAATCGGTTTATCATCACTGAAATCCAGATGCTGCTCCTCATAGGGGCACCCCTGAGGTTGCAGATAGCGAACGTACTTCCATTCCTGGGTTCGGATGGCTTCGATGAACGGGTTTCCCTCCGCCGTTGTTAAGCTCTCCAAAAAGACTTCTTCACGCGGCGCCAGCCGGGTTCCAGACAATAGCGCCCTGCCCTGCATGATCTGCGGTATGGGCAGGCCCGCGTGGGTCAAGATTGTTGACGGCACATCAATGCTCAGCACCAGGTCGTCGATGGTTAGACCCCGCTGGGATGCCGGCGCGCGGGGGTCGTAAACGATCAACGGAATGCGGGCCACCAGGTCGTAGAGCAGACCCTTGCCGCCGGTGCCATATTCGCCGTTAAGCAGGCCATGGTCGCTGGCGTAAATAATGATGGTGTTGTCGGCAATGCCCTGCTGTTCCAGTTCACTTACCAACTGGCCAACCACCGCGTCGATGCCTGAGATAGTTTGGTGGTATCGAACCAGATGTTCTGGCTGCAGTTCTCGCTGGTAGTTGTAGGCGTACCATTGTTTGCGCGCTTCGTGGTCAATCACCCCTTCAGGGATAAACTGATAGGGGTCTGCACCCACATCAGAGGGCAAGGGCCACTCGCTGTCTCGATACAGAGAGCCGTAAAAAGGGTGACCCTGGAGAACTGGGTTATTGTTCGCAGCAAAGCCCATGACATCGCAGCCCCTTGGCTGGCAATTTTCTTCAGCCCCGTCCGGAAACATGGAAGACACGATGGAATTGTGTGGGGCGGAAAAGCTCACCGACAAGCTGAACGGACTATCTGGCGGGCGGCTTCTTAGAAAATCTGTGATGTACTCGCCCATGATTTCGGTGACGATGGATTTCTCGGCGTTCTTGTATGTATGCGTGGCGGGGTTTCCCGGCAGGTCTTTGGGGAAAAACGGCAGCCAGCCATCGTGGCCGCGCCAGTAATCAAACTTGGCTGATGCGCCCCCGTCCAGCTGGTAATACTGCACCCCAAATTTGCCCACAAACCCAGTGTGGTACCCCGCGTCTTGCAGAAGCGCAGGATAGGTTTCGTTCCACTGGGCCTCGGATACCTGATACGGCGAATTGAACCCCAGGCCGCTGGTGCGCTCGTATTGGCCTGAGAAAAAGGCAAACCGGCTGGGCGCACAGATGGGTTCAACGGTGAACGCCTGGGTGAAGCGGGTACCCTCTTGGGCCAGCGCATCGATGTGGGGCGTCTGCACAAACGGATGGCCAGCCACCGACAGTGAGTCGGCGCGCTGGTCGTCGGCAAGCAAGAAAATGATATTGGGTTTGGCCGCAGCGGCGGCCAATGGGTCATCGGATGATGGGCTTTGGATACCCTCACTGCAGCCACCGGCAATCGCTAATATTGCCACCAGCAAAGCACACTGAACCCCCTTCATGGTTTAGTGCTCCTGGGCGACCCGCTCCACTTCTTTCCACACCCGCAGGGTGTTTTCGAACATGATCTTCTTAATGTCGGCCTCGGTATACCCTCGCTCCAGGAGCCCGCGGATCAGGTTGGGGTAGCTGGAAACGTCTTTCAGGTCGATGGGCAGACTGTCGCCGACGCCGTCGTAGTCTGAACCGATGCCCACGTGCTCAACGCCTACCAGCTCAACCACGTGGTCAAAATTATTCAGCACGTCGTCAAGGCTTGCGTACTTGAATGGTGCCTTGTTTTTGTAGTCTTCAACAAAGCTTGCAAGACGGGCGTCAGCTTGGTCGGTGATGGCGTTTGCTTCCATAAACGCGGTTCGGTCTGCGCCCAGTTTTTCCTGATAAGCCCGCGATGCCTGGCTAACAAACGTGGAGCCAAAGTTAATTTGCACCACACCGCCATTGGAGCCGACTTTTTTGATCAGTTCATCGCTGATGTTGCGTTCCCAGCCCGGCGTGTATTTGCGCACCGACGAATGGGAGGCGATAACTGGCGCCTTGGTCATGTCCATAACCGCCACGGAGGCTTTGTCAGAGATGTGGGAAATATCAATCATGATCCCCAAACGATTCATCTCCTTAACCACCTCTTCACCAAAGGGGCTCAGGCCTTTCCAGGGACGGTTGATGTCGTAAGACGAATCGGCGATGTGGTTAGACCGGGAGTGGGCCAATGTAATGTAGCGAATGCCCCGCTGGTAAAAGTGGTGCAGGTTTTTCATATCGCCTTCGATGGGCGCGCCATTTTCCATGCCCATAGCGATGGAGATTTTGCCGTCTGCCGCCTGATTCAAGATGTCGTCGGCGTTGTAGGCCATGGCAAATTTCCCGGGCGCCCGCCCTACCAGGGCTTCCATCGAATCGATCAAACGATCGGCCAGCGGGCCGCTCTTTCCGGTACCCTCCAGGCTTGCTGGAATGTAGATAGACATAAAGGGCGCGGTGAGTCCGCCATCGACAGCACGGGGGTAGTCGAAATCGCCGCCGTTGGTTTTCTCACTCACATCGTCCCACTGATCTTCCAGGCGGTACGGCACATCGATATGGGTATCCACCAGCGGCCATCGGTGAGCGATGCCGCGGGCTTGATCCAGCATTTCGTCAGCATTGACGCTGGACGCCGGCGACAAAAACAACCCGGACATCAGGAGGCCAGACAACACGTTTACGGTGGCGAATGGTCGACTCATTGAGGAGCATCCTTCAGCGCGGACAGGCGGGCTGCTTCAAATTCATCGCCAGGTACCCATTGAGCCATTTCGTCGGCGTTGGCCACAATCAGGCTGCACCAAAATCCGAAACGTGCGTCAGCTACCATGCCATCAAAATTCCAATCGTCGGTGAGCTCGTCGCTGGGCTGGTGATAGTTCTTGGTGGTGTATTCGCCAATTTTCGTTGCGCCCCAGCCTTCGGGCTGGCCAACGAATTCGGTGCCGCCGCTCAAGTACAGCGCCGGCACACCAATTTTTGCCAGGCTGAACTGGTCGGAGCGATAGAAAAACCCTTTATCCGGGAACTGATCGCCCAACACCACGCGGCCTTCAAGTTCAGCAACCTGGGCGGTTACGTCATCCAGGGTGGATTTTCCCTTGCCGATGTAGGTGATGTCTTTGGTTACGCCCCAGATATTGCCGCTATCGAAGTTAATATTCCCAGCGATTTTTCCGGGGTGAAAGGTGGGTTCGCGAGCAAAGAACTTAGAGCCCAGCAAGCCCTGCTCTTCCGCGCCTACAAACGCCATCAGCACCGATCGACGGGGTTTGGTCGCTGCCATAGCTTCAGCGATAGCGACCACCATGCCAACGCCGCTGGCGTTGTCCCGCGCGCCATTGTAGATGCGGTCGTTGGGGTCGCCGGCAAAGTTTGGCAAACCCAGCCCGAGATGATCGTGGTGAGCAGTGATTACCACCACCTCATCAGCCAGCTCCGGATCGCTGCCCGGCAGCAGGCCCAGCACGTTGGCAGACTGAACGGAGGTGACCTCATTGACTAACGTGATGGACGTATTGAGGTTTAGGGCCACCGGTTCAAAGTCTTTGGACTTGGCAGACTCTATTAATTCGTTGAGATCGGTGCCGCCAAACCGCAGCAGTTTTTGTGCTGCATCGCTGGTTAGCCAGGCCGCGGCCTGGATGCGCGGCTCGTCGCCAGCAGGCAGCTGAAACTGCTCACCGGTCCATGAGGTTTGCACCACCTGCCAGGGGTATCCGGCAGAAGGGGTGGTATGCACAATGATGGCGCCTGCGGCCCCCTGGCGTGCGGCGCTCTCATACTTGTAGCTCCAACGGCCGTAGTACAGGCGTCGATCTCCAGCAAACAGGTCGTCGTCCCAGTCCGGGTCGTTGTTCAGCATCACCAGAGTTTTGCCGGTGAGGTCGTGGCCTTTGAAATCGTCCCAGCCGTATTCCGGCGCTTCGATGCCATAACCCACAAACACCAGCTCGGACTCCGCAATGATGGATTCAGGGGCCTGGACGCCGCTGCCGATAATGTACTCCGTGCCCTGCACCAGGTTCAGCTTTTCACCGCCAGAGGAGAACGACCATGCAGGAGGCTGGGCAGAGTTAATGCCCACCAGGTCGAACGGTTGTTCCCAGCTACCGTCGGCTGCGCCAGGCTGGTAGCCCAGGGTTTCCAGCCGTTCAGCAATCCAGTTGCGTGCTTTTACATCGCCAGCGCTGCCCGGCCCACGGCCCTCGTAGGCATCTCCACCGATTTCGGCCACTACCGCGCGAATCGCCTCGCCAGTGATTTTCTCGGCGGCAGCCTTTTCAGCGGCGGAAAACGGTCCGTCAGCCTTTTCGACTGCAACCGCAGGCGTGTCTGACGCAGCAGGCTCGGAGGACGCATTAGCGTCAGGCTCGCTGGAGCACCCGGCCAACAACGCGAGCAGCATTGCCGGAACACAAAAAATGGAGAAATTGCCGAACAGGGAATGTCCTTTCATGACATAGGCTCTCAATTGAAGGTGGTTGAACTTTGATAACACCAAAGGCGCCGCGCAATCGTACATTGGAAGGAACAGACAGGCCAATTTCAGGCCAATTTTGGCAAAAGCTGGGTTACAATACGCGCCGCATCACCGCCCTCCCCGCCCGGGTGGCGAAATTGGTAGACGCAAGGGACTTAAAATCCCTCGGTAGAAATACCGTGCCGGTTCGATTCCGGCCCCGGGCACCAATACACCGTTTTAGCACGTCTCAGACTGTCCAGAAAAGCCCAGTAAGATCCTGATTTTCCTCAGTTTTAGCCCATGTCGGACGGCAGTTGACTTCACTGGCCAAAATCGCAAAAGTGGGGCAACTATTGCCATTGTTGCCCCACTGGGCCAAAAGAGTTGCCCCTATGCCGCACTTAACCGACGCCGCCATCAAGCGGGCTGTGCCCCAATCCAAAACCCGACGCCTTTTTGATACCCGAGGTCTTTACCTTGAGGTCACTCCCAAGGGCAGAAAGTACTGGCGATTCCGGTACAAGTTTGGCCAAAAAGAAAAACGCCTGTCTTTGGGCATCTATCCCGAGGTGACCCTCAAGAACGCCAGGTCCGAACGGGACGCCATGCGGGAAGCTCTTGAAGGCGGAAGAGATCCGAGTCAACTGCGAAAGCTGGATAAGCTTGCCGGTGAGCTGGCGGCAGAAAGATCGTTTGGAAATCTGACCGAACATTGGCGAGCCAAAGTCCGCGCGAGAATGGCGGCGAGTTCTCTAGCCAGAGACATGCGTCTGCTAGAAGTCGACATTTTGCCATTGCTCAAAGATCGACCCG
>JBGCET010000002.1:0-310246 GCA_045106555.1 Lysobacterales bacterium
TCGGCGATGGCGGTATTGATGTCCTCGCAGTCGCTCATTTCAGGCGGCGTCCGGGGTACTGGTCTGAGCGCATCTAACATGGCAATGCAGCTGACCGTCGAACCGCTACGCGTTTCGCCAGCAGCTGATTGCCGGTGTTAGCGCTTTTAGGAAGAAAGTTCTATATTGGTCTCATGGCAAAACGTATTGACGACATTCGGCGAGACATTGCCAGTCTCGGATCTCGAGAGAAAGCTTCCCTTGCGCTTTCTCTTCTCCAAGATCTTGATCGAGAAGCAGATTTTCGCGTAGATGAGCTTTGGGCCGAAGAGGCACAACTCCGCTGGGCTGCTTACAAAGCCGGAGACATCGAAACTTCGCCCCTGCATGAAGCAGTGAAAAGAGCCAAGTCCGAATTGAGTGGGTAGTAGCAGATTACTCGCACCTGCGGAGATCGAGATGCGGGAGGCTGCCGGATATTATGATAGTGAGGCACCGGGCCTCGGCAATCAGTTTCTGAATGATTTCGCGCAAACGTCAGGGAGAGCGCTAGAGAACCCAGAATCTGGTCAGCTCGTTAAAAGTGACCTGCGAAGGATGCTGTTTCGAAAATTCCCATTTGCCATTATCTACGGGGTAGAGGATGAGAATATTGTCGTGGTCGCAGTATCGCATCAGCGTCGAGAGCCTGGTTATTGGAAAGGTAGAGGGCGCTAACCAGCGGCTGCAGCTGACCGCCTGCGGCGGCAGCTGAGCATAGCCTAATGAAACTAATATCAGCTCTCGTTCTGACGCTTGCTTGTTTCAAAGCCTCTGCAACTGAAACCCAGAATTGCGACTTGGATGGGGTTATCTCTTCTGAGATACGGTGGGAAAGCATAAACAACGGAATGAAAAGTGCGTCTTTCGATTTACTAGTTAGCCGTGTCTTAGGAGCGGAAAACAGCGGTGACTTGTGGTGCCAAGAGAAAGTTCGTCTCAACTCTTCAAATCAAGGCGTCATTACGGTCACTGTCAATAATCCTAGCGGTAATGTAGACAAAGTCTCTAATGGAAAGGGGGCTAAAGTTCGATGGACAATGGTTGATGCAGGTGAGATAAGGTTTGCTGGTTTTAAGGTCTTGGCGGTTTCACCATGATCGCTAACCATCGCACGCAAATCACGCCCAAAACGCTACGCGTTTCGTCCGCATCTGATACGGGCGTTAGGCACCAATGATGAAACGAAAATCGATCTTGCCTTTGATCACCACAGCAGCCGTGGTGGGGGTTACCAGCGCCATAGCCGCAGCTGCAAATGGAAAGAGCATCCTGTCCGTTTCGTCAGGGATGCTTAGTGCGCCAGGTGCGTGGAAGCTTTACTTCAATTTTGGGCTTTCGTCGGCGCTCGTGCTGCTGTCGGTGGGCACTATATTCTCTTGGCTTTTTTGGAGCCCAACTCGCACTCGATTGGTTGCACTAGTTTGGTTGGTCTGCTGCTTATTGGCGTCAGTGCTTCTGCAGTTCATGAGTAGTTCGTTCGATCTAGTGGCATTCGTTTTGCTCATTTGTTGGGTTGCATGGCTATTTGTTTTGTACGCAACTGCCGTGCCTAACAAAGGCGTGCAGCTGACCGGCTTGGCCGGCAGCTGAGCATAGAGTTAGGCATCTTGTTGAGCTTTTTGCATTCGCTCGAGCTGTATGTGCAATGTATGTATAGAGAAGTTGCGATTTGAATGGGATTCAAAGACAGCATCGAGTAATGCCAAAAAGCATGGTGTTACTTTTCCAGAAGCAAGTTCTGTCTTCTACGATGAGTGGGCCGTTCAGTACGACGACCCCGATCACTCCGATGAAGAGGAGCGCTTCATCCTACTTGGCACGAGCACGAAACTACGTGTAGTCGTTGTCTGTCATTGCTTTCGGCAGTCCGATTCGGCAGTCCGATTCGGTAGTCCGATTCGGTAGTCCGGATTATTTCTGCAAGAAGGGCAAACGGCGGAGAGGAAAACGAATACTGGAAACAAATAATATGAGAGAAAGTTACGATTTTTCGACAATGGAGGGGCGCAAGAACCCCTATGTAAAAAGGCTGAAACAGCCGGTTACGATGAGGCTGGATAAGGACACTGTTGAGTACTTTAAGGCTATGTCCGAAGACGCTGGCATCCCTTATCAAACATTGATCAATTTGTATCTCCGGGATTGTGCTGCTCAACAGAGAAAGTTGCATTTCGAATGGCGTGGCGATGCATAACATGGCGTTGCAGTTGACTGGCTTCGCCAGCAGCTGAACGCAGTAGTTATGAGTATTGAAAAGCCAAAACTAGCAGGACGTTTCGTTGTAGCTGGGAGCTTGATGCTACCGTAAAGGTCTTGGAAGGTTATATCCTAAAACGGCTATCAGAGCCGAAATTTCGCGCAACAAACGCGGATAACGCCGGCATGCAGGGGAGTCGGTACTGCCTGTGGTTGACGCGTCGAGGCTTCTATCTCGGTGCTGCAAACACCGAGGATTCGCAAAATAATTCACTGCTGCAGTCGACCAGTTTCGCCGGCGTCTGAGTGGTGCCGTTAGGAAATGGAGAACCCATGAAAACAATTTTACTAATTCTACTTTTTTTGTCAGTCAGTTTTTCTGTAACTGCCGGGGAAGCACCGTTAGAGCTCAAGGGTTTTGAAGGCTATTGGGAATGGAGTAGAAATGATCCACCCCAATACCCCAGAAAGGCATACCGTTCAGGAATTACCGGGCACGTCAGTGTTTTTTATACGATTAACTCAAAAGGCAGAATCGAAGATGTAAAAATCGTCGAATCCCAGCCAGAAGGGGTCTTCGACAAAGCGACTTTGAAGGCGCTAAAAAAAGTAAGATTTAGGCCAAGCAAGAGCAACCAAAATCGGCAACCTGTCCGTGTGCCGTTCACGATGAAATTCAGGGTAAGTTAGGCGGTAAGAAAGTTCAAAAATTGATCCAATTGACCTGTCGGTATGCCTCTACGCGGGGCCGTCGTTGCGCAATTGAGCTACAGGTTATTCGGAAAAGAAAAGAGGAATGCCATCATCCGTAAAATAAACGATTTCAAACCATTCATTCCCTCGAATGACTACGCGATGTCGAAGGCATTTTATGAGTGCATGGGTTTTACGGTCAATTGGGATAACGGGGATGTGTGTGAAGTCGACACAAACTTCGGGTATCGATTGTTGCTGCTGCCGAAAAACCACAATAACTAAGCCCACAGTTTGATGCTGCACTTCATGGTTAACTCTGCTCGGGAATGGTACGACCATTTCACAGAGGTTGGGCTGGCTCAGAAATTTCCAGACGCTGACGTCGCGGCCCCGGAACTAAAGCCCTGGGGGTTGTTGATTGCTCATGTTTGGGACCCTGCTGGCGTACTATTGCATTTCGCGGAAAAACCAAAGAAGGATGCTTCATAGCGTGCAGCGAACTGCCACATTGCCATTGTTTCCGTCAGTATTGGACGCAAGACGTTTGCTGTATCGCTAAAATGTACAAGTTTCCCAAAACAGAGCGTGGCCTTCGATCTCGAATCGCAACCTACCGAGCATCGATGAAAAAGGAAAAGCGTACCTTTGGGCACATCAGCGACGGTTATGGAAAACGGTACCTGATATTCTGGCTGTATCTCGTCCTGGGTGATCTTGAAGAAGCCAAGGTCTATTTCAGGTGGTATGAAAAGGCCTTCGAAGACGATGTCGGGGAGCCTATCCAAAAGCTCTGTTGGGGTTTGTTAGTCCATCGTATGGGAGACGATGATAGGGCCAAATATTTGCTGGCAGATTTGATGCTGTCAAATCTCTATCTCATTCCGGAAGTGTTAGGAAATCCAATAGATCCCTATCCAATAGGGTTCGGTTCTAACTATGCTGGCTACGAATATGCCAAAGAGGTGCCCAGTGAGATCTTGGGTTCCATCACAGAGGAAGACCGGAGCTGGATAAATGGTCTTTATGAAACCATGGAATTTCGTCGTTACCGAGCACAGTACCTAGAAATCCAGCTGGAACTCGAACAAACTCGAGGTTACAAGGATCGCTCGCCTTTGGTAAGTAAGGCGAGCGGCGTGTTGAGTGGACTTAGAAAACATGCCCGCTGAACCGAACTTCAGTCCGATGGGGAACACAAGCATGACTGTTCGCTATTGGAAAGGCGTTCGAATAAAGACAACACAACAGCAGCAAAAAATACTGGACGATGCTAAAGCGACCCAGAATAAATCGAGAGCTTCCGGCTAATTCGAAATTCGTTGTCCCGCCAAATCGCCGGCAGTAAAAATCGTAGGTACCACAGGAAATCAACGAAACAGGCTTGGACTTTATGAGCGCAATCGATCTCCAGCCCACGTTGCAGGGCCCAACGTTGAAACTTCGACCCCTGGTGCCAGCGGATTTTGAACCGCTATATCTCGCGGCCTGCGATCCGAAGATCTGGGAATTGCATCCAGATTCTGAGCGGTACAAGCGCGATATTTTTCGCCAACGGTTTTTTGATACTGCCATCATTAGCAAAGGGGCTCTGGCTATTGAAGAACTCGCTTCGGGGCGTATCGTGGGCTCTAGCCGCTACTACAACTGGGATTATGAACGTTCCGAGATTGCTATCGGGTATACGTTCATCGAACGCAGCCAATGGGGAATGGGTGCTAATCGCGAGCTGAAAGCGCTTATGCTAAACCACATTTTTCA
This sequence comes from Lysobacterales bacterium, assembly GCA_045106555.1. GTDB lineage: Bacteria > Pseudomonadota > Gammaproteobacteria > Xanthomonadales > SZUA-38 > JANQOZ01. Next base: position 4,672 of record JBGCET010000002.1, read on the forward strand.
GTGGGCCCCTGTCGTGTGGTTTCACATAGCCGACATCAATATGCGTTCTCGACGAGCGATAGAAAAAATCGGAGCGACGTTTTGCCACGGGGAACAAAGAGAGCTTGAGGGCAAGCCGTATTCTCAGCTCTACTACAAACTCAACGCCGAGCAATATCGCCCCTAGTCAATCGCTATTGTCTAAGGTCTCAGTCACCCAGCCCAATAGCGTATCGTTGGGTATTCAACGGTTAAACCGGTGTTGGAATTACCATGAAAGTGCCTCCTCCAGGAACTGAACAACGCATCGCCAAAATGACCTTCGCGTCTATTTACCCTTTCTTGCTGGCAAAAATTGAAAAAAAGGGTAGGTCCAAGAAAGAGCTACACCAGGTTATCACCTGGCTCACTGGATACGATGAAAAAAAACTCTCGTCGCTGTTAAATAGCGAGGTGACGTTTGATACCTTTTTTGACGAGTGTGAGTTGAATCCTAATGCGCACTTGATCAAAGGCGTTGTTTGCGGCTACCGAGTAGAAGATCTGGAAAATCCACTGATTCGAAAGGCCAGGTATCTCGACAAGCTGGTCGATGAGTTGGCCAAGGGGCGAAAGATGGACAAAATATTGCGTGCGCCCAAAGAGATCACGTCATGACCGGCCCAGCCAGAGCGGGAGGGTTGCTCTACGCTAAAAACCTTGAGCAAATTACGGGTTTCTATGAGTCGATTCTTGCTATGGAGCGTCTTCATGCTGACGACCAACATGTAGTATTAGCCTCAGAGGATTTTCAGCTAATTGTCCATGCCATTCCAGCGCACGTAGCCAAACACATTACGATTACCATTCCTCCCGAGCATCGAGAAACAACCCCAATAAAATTGTTTTTTACTGTTTCGAGTATTCAGGATGCCCGAGAAACCGCGAACGCATTGGGCGGAGAAGTGTTCGAACAGTCGTGGGATGGCCCAGGGTTTGTCGTATGTAATGCTTGTGATCCCGAGGGCAATATTTTTCAGGTTCGAGAAAATTTCGAATCGAGCTAGCGTATCGGCGATCACGGCGGGAAATAATTCAATATGGCCAATTACGAACTTGCACAGCTAAACATGGCGTTAATGGCTGCTCCCCTTGAATCCCCCGAACTGGAGGGATTTGTTGCCAATCTTGATCGGATTAATACCGTGGCAGAACGGTCCCCCGGGTTTGTTTGGCGGCTTCAGACAGAAGAAGGTGATGCCACCGACATTCGTCCCTTTGGTGATGAGTATCTGGTAAATCTCTCGGTCTGGACAGATGTAGATTCTCTTTTCAACTACGTCTATAAGACTGCCCACGTTGAGATCATGCGGCGACGAAAGGAATGGTTTAACCCAATGCGCCAAGCCCATACGGTGTTGTGGTGGGTGCAGGCGGGGCACCGGCCGACCGTCGAGGAGGCGAAAGCTAAACTCGAAACGCTCCAAACAAATGGCCCTTCCAGCGAGGCCTTTACCTTCAAGCAACCATTCCCGCAGCCGGCAACCCACGAGATTCGCGAAATTGGTTAAACAAGCTAAGTGGATGAAATCAAAGTTGAGGCGCGATGAACGTTAAACGCATTGTTACCAATATTCAGTCGGCCAACGTAGATGCGGCAAAGCATTTTTACAGCGAGATTTTTGGGCTCAATTTGTTGATGGACTTAGGCTGGATTCAAACCTATGGCAACGACGCTCAGATGCCCATTCAGATCAGTATTGCCAAAGAAGGCGGTTCAGGAGCGCCGGTTCCAGACTTGTCAATAGAGGTGGATGACCTGGATGCCGCGGAGCAGAGGATCAAGGAAGCCGCCATTGCCTTCGAATATGGTCCGGTGACTGAACCCTGGGGTATTCGTCGTTTCTTTGTCCGCGATCCATTTGGCAAACTCATCAACGTTTCGCAACACGTTTAAAAAAGCGCTGTGTCTCCGGATAATGTGTCGACGTAAGGTTCATCACTATCCAGCAAATCTGACGCCCTCTTTGGTGGTAGATTTCACACCTATCATTGCTTGAGAATTTCGAAATGCTACGCAGAAAGGTTCTGGTCGTGTTGACGCTCCTTTGGGCAGGTTGGGGTGGGTTGGCCCACTCGGTGGAAGTTTTGGAGGTGGACATTCCGAGCCACGAAATCACTCTGGCCGGGTCTATTGTGCTGCCATCGCACAAACCCGCGGTTGCGGCAGTGGTGTTTGTGCACGGTTCCGGTAAGCAGCGACGCAATCTTTCGTTGGCCAAACACTTTGCTGAAAACGCCATTGCTGCGTTGGTGTACGACAAGCGCGGCGCCGGAGAGTCGGGAGGCGACTATGAAAGCCGGCAAAGCGTCAGCGAAAAAAATCTGCGGCTTCTTGCCGATGATGCCGCTGCCGCGCTGGGTGTGCTTCAACAGCATCCCGCCACCCAACAATTGCCAGTGGGATTAACGGGTATCAGTCAGGCAGGCTGGATTGTTCCGCTAGCCGCGCAACAAAGTCCGGGGCTGAGTTTTATGGTGTTGTGGAGTGGTCCGGTTTGTAAGGTCAGCGAAGAAGACATCTTCAGCAAATACACTGCAGATTTAGACGGCAAGACAATACCGTCTTTTCGTCAGGCGCTGAAGGCAAGAAAACAGCCCTATCGATGGCCTGAGTTCCTGGGTCGTGATACTGATCCCAGTGACAGTCTGAGCACGCTCGCTATTCCGGGTCTTTGGGTATTTGGCGCTCAGGACGGCAGCGTCCCCGTAGGGCTTTCGATCAACCGGCTGCAGGCGTTAATCGCGGCCGGAAAGCCCTACGAATACGTGCTGTATTCCGGCGAAGGGCACAACAACATCCCCGCAACCATTGCGGGTGCGATCGATTGGATCAAGCGGAAAAACTTTAGGCTTTGAGTGGTGGCCGGCAAGCTTAAGCCGCAATTTCCTCCACAGGCTTTGGCGAGGGAGACAGGCGCCAGATGTTGTGGCGCACTTCTTTGCTCAAGATGATTTTTGAATCGCGGATTACAATTTCCAGTGCTTCGTTGAACACCAGTTTGCCGTCATCAGCGGTTGTCAAAACGCCTTCCCGGCGCATTACTCGGATGAAGTTTCTGAACAGGGCTTTGTCGAAATATTCAGGCGTTTCAAAGGCCACAGTTACGGCCAATCGTTTGGCCGTGTGGTGACACTGGTTTTCCAGCTCCGAAGCGCTTAGTGTCCCCGAGCCATTTTTTACCAGCAGCGCAACGGTGATATAAAAGCGCTCCAGGGAGGAAAATATGGGTTGGCTGAGTAACGACAGCTGCAGGGCTTCCAATGTTTCTCCCCGTCCCCGCTGCAGTTCGTCGGGCTGTTCTGCCGTCACCAGCAATCCGCGCTGGCGCAGGTGGTTCAGGCACTGGTTACAGGCCTCAAGAAACTCATCCGGAGACCAAGGTAAGAACAATTCGTCTTTAAGGAACGGGTAAAGCACTCGAGCCATGCGTTCGAAATCCCGTCGCTTGAAGGTCATGTTGTTGCGGAATACGCAGGCACACCAGGAATAGAGCGCTACCGTATGCAGCGAGTTATTGCGGAAGTACGACAGCAGCCAGGCATTCTTTTCGCTACATACCACCATCTCGCCCAGGCTGTCGCTGCGTCGATCAACCAGCCCAAACTGGCTGCAGTAGGCCACTACCTCTTTCCCGCTCATGTCTGTTACCGCGGTATGAGGGGACAGGGGCAGGGCGATCATCAGGTCTCTGAGCAGATCAATCTGAGCTTCCAGGTCTTCCACCGCCATCGCGTTGCGGGGGCTGGACAGCAGGGCGATAGCCAGCAGGTTCATGGGGTTGACGACCGCGGCGGAATTGATTCGCCGCATAATCCGGGTGCTGAGCTTGTCGACAGAGCTGGCAAGCCACTTGGGTCGTTGATCGTCGGCGGGAACGTGCTCGCGCCAATCCGCTTCCATATGGTCCAAATGGCCGGCCAGATCGATGGGCTCGCCGTAACTCACGTGCATTTGGCCGAACTTCTTTTTCAGGATGGAAAAGGACCGCAGCAGACCCGACAGGGTTTCTTTCCTTTTTCGCCCACCGGAAAGCTCACCCAGATAGGAATCGCCTTCCACCAACTGCTCATAGCCAAAGTACACGGGCACAAATACCACCGGACGTTCCTGGTGGCGCAAAAAGCTTCGCACCGTCATGGACAGCATGCCTGTTTGAGGCTTTAACAATCGGCCCGTTCGGCTGCGGGTGCCCTCAATAAAATACTCAAGGGATACGCCGCGGGAGAAAATGGTATCCAGATACTCGGTGAACACGGTGGAATACAGCGCGTTGGAGCGAAAACTCCGGCGTAGATAAAACGCGCCACAGCGACGTATCAGCGAACCCACCACGGGCAGATTCAGATTCACCCCCGCGGCAATGTGGGGTACGGCAAAGCCAGAGTGATACACCAGATAAGACACCAGCAAGTAGTCAATGTGGCTGCGGTGGCAGGGCACGTACACAATCTCGGTCCCGGGCGGTACGTTGCTCAGGTGCTGCTCGTTGTGAACGTTGACGCCGTCATAAATGCGATTCCAAAACCAGCCCAGCAGGCGGGACATGATCAGAATCATGGTATGGGAGTAGTCCGCCGCAATTTCCCGAGCGTAAGAGGAGGCTTTGCGCCGAACTTTGCGAATCGACTGCTTGGACTTGTCGGATTCGGTTCGAATCGCATCGCGCACTTTGCGGGTGCGCAAAATCTGATCCAGCGCCGTACGCCGGTGAGAAAGATCGGGGCCGACCACATTGGTACGACGGCGTCGGAAATGCACTCGCAGCAAGCGGGAGATCTTGCGCACAGTGCGGGGGCGGCCCAGATTTTCATCCAGAGCTTCGCGCAGCTCGATAGGCGTTGAGAACTGAAGCAGGGTGTTTCGGCCGTGCAGAATAATGGCCAGCAGGCGTCGAAGTCGGCCGGCTACCGTCCAGTTTTCGGAAAAAATGGTGCGGAAAAACCCGGTTTCTTTGTCGGGCCTGCGGCCAAGAAAAATGGACACGGGTACCAGCTGCAAGTCTAAATCTGGGCTGGACTCCAGCACTCGGGTCAGTGCATTAAGCTCCTGCAGGTGGGGTCGCCAATCGGGGCGACGAAACACCAGGCCGCGTAAAGTTTGCAGACCGATTACGCATCGATCTGACGGGCGTTCGTCTTCCAACCCCAGCGTATCCAGCGGTAACGGCAAATTGTTGGCTCGGCAAGCCTTCTGCAAAATCAACAAGTTAGACAGGGCGTCCGACTCGATCACGTAGCACACCGGACGTTCCGGATCGATCTGGGGCTTGCGCGGCAGCACCTTTTCCTTCACCAGCCACCCCAGCATTGAACCGAACAGCGAGTCCGATAATCGGGCAGAGGAACGTTTGGGTGTCAGATGGGTGGCCATGGCTCGCAGAGCATACTTGGTTGGCCATTTTCAGCCATCCGCCCCTGCCACGCAAACCCCTTATTTCCGATCAGGGTGTAACTGTCTGGCCGGTAGTTCGTATCGGTAGCAAACAGGCTGAGGATCTACCATGAAAAATCGAACCATTTTTACCCGTGTATCAATGCTGTTGTTATTGCTGATCTGTTCGCCACTGCTGATTGCGCAGTCCGGTCATCCAGGTCGGGTGGACTTCAATTCCCTGGCGGGTTTTGAGGAAACCAACGTCACTGTCGACGTTCAGCTGGGCGGCTGGCTGTTGAGCTGGGCGCGCGCTGCCGCTGAAGACGATGAAGACATGCGGTTTCTTAGCCAGATTGAAAGCGTGCGGGTCAAAGTCTTTGAGGTTAGCGCACGAAAAAACTATCAACAGCAGGCCAATCAGGTGGTCGATAGCCTGATGGACGACGGTTGGGAGCGTTTTGCACGGGTCACCGAGAAAGACAACTGGGTACATATCCTGGTGAAAGGCGATGCGGACCGGCTGCAGGGCATTACGGTGATTGCCATGGACGAAGATTCAGAAGCGGTGCTGGTGAATATTTCCGGCCAGCTCAATCCGGACGATGTGGCGTCGATCCTTAATGATGAAGACCTTATCCATATGGATCTGGACTGGGACGTCTAGACCGGCGCGATCCAATGTGAGGCAAAGAAAAACCCCGGCACTGCCGGGGTTGATTTTGGGCAACCCTGAGGCTGCCAGCTCCGATTCCATTCGTTTATTGTTTTTCTTATCTTTGCTTATTTTTTAGACAGTTACAAGCTCTTTGTAATAAATTCGATTGCTTTTCGCCCCAAGCCGCCTGAATTTACGACCTTTCTCCCAAAATGGAGGCTTTGCAGTTGGCTGTCCAAGACCCTGGCGGCGGGATTAACCGCTTTATTACCGGCAATAAATGATAGTTTTACCGCCCTGACCTTCTGCCGGGTTTTTCCATGACGTTGCCCCTAATTGCCATCGCCGCAGGACTGGTGGTGCTGATCCTGTCAGCAGGCTGGTTTGTGGAGGGCGCCGCCGCCGCCGCACGACATGCGGGTATGTCTTCGTTGCTGATTGGTATGCTCATCGTGGGTTTTGGCACCTCCGCGCCAGAAATTGTGGTGTCTATCCAGTCGGGGCTGGACGGCACCACGCCGCTGGCCTTGGGTAACGCCATGGGCTCAAATGTTGCCAATATTGGCCTTATTCTCGGTTTGGTGGCTTTGCTGAAACCCATCAGCGTTCGTTCTCAGGTGCTGCGCAAGGAGTTACCTTTCTTGCTGGCCATTACCGGGATCTTGGGCTGGATGTTCTACGACGACATGCTGAGTCGGCCAGATTCGCTGATCTTGCTGGGGATCTTTGCAGCGTTCGTTGGATGGTCGGTTTACACCAGTATTGCGCTGCGCAATACCGACGCCCTGGGCCGAGAGGTATATACCGCCGTAAGCACTCGTTTACTGCCTCTGCGCAGTGCGCTGATCAAATTATCGGCCGGCTTGGTGCTGTTGATTGTCAGTGCGCGGGTGCTGGTATGGGGGTCAGTGACTGTGGCCACAGCCATGGGGGTGAGTGAACTGGTCATTGGCCTCACTATCGTGGCCATTGGCACCTCGCTGCCGGAGTTGGCGGCATCTCTTGTGGCGGTGCGCAAAAACGAACATGAAATCGCGCTGGGCAATGTGCTGGGGTCTAATCTGTTTAATTCGCTGGTGGTGATTGGCTTGGCCGGGAGTATTTCGCCGGTCCCGGTATCGCCCTCAGTGATGGACCGAGACTGGCCGGTGATGCTGGGCTTGACCGTCGCGCTGCTGATTTTCGGCTATCGGCGCGGTGGCGGCGGTCGAATCAATCGTTTTGAAGGGGCCGCCTTGTTGCTGGGTTACCTTGCCTACATGGGCTGGCTGATTGCCCGCGGTTGAGCCGGGTAGAACCCTGCTAGCCGTCCTGAAACACCTGGGCAATGGTGTCCTGAATCGCGCTGGCTGCCCCTCTAGGATCGCCAGCAGCCCGAATCGGTCGACCAATCACCAAATAGTCTGCACCATTGCGCAGCGCTTGGGCCACGTCCACGGTACGTTGCTGGTCGTCAGTATTGGCTACCGGCCGGATGCCAGGGCACACCACCAGCAGCTCATGGTCCAGATTCTCCCGTAAACGAGTCGCCTCAAGGCCTGAAGACACCACCCCGGCGCAGCCTGCAGCCAGGGCGCGCTTGGCGCGGGATAGCACCAAATCTTCCACGCTGCACTCAAAACCCAGATCGTCCAGGTCGCCCCGATCCAGGCTGGTCAGGGCGGTAACCGCCAGCACCTTCAGCGAATCAGCAGCCTCAGCGGCGGCTTTGAGCATGGCGTCGTTGCCGTGCACGGTGGTCAGATCTATGGGGTATTGGTTCAGCTGGCGAACAGCGCCGGCCACGGTAGCGGGGATATCAAACAGTTTCAGATCGACAAAAATCTTCTTGTCCCGCGAGCAGAGTTCTTCCAGCACCGGGAAAAAGCTGCCGCTTAAGAAAAACTCCAGCCCCAATTTGTAAAAATTTACGGCGTCACCGAGCTGGTCTACCAGCTTCAGGGCATCTTCACGATTCGGTACGTCCAGGGCGAAAATCAACCGTTCGCTTGGGTCGATGGATTTGCTTGATAGGTAGTGTTGGTCCGTCATGGTGCGAAATTGTGCCACAGTGTGGGTGCCTCTAATGAATCTTTTTGTGTCTTCGTGAGGTCTATGGATTAAAGCCCCCCATTGCGGGCTGAGTCGTTAACGGTTCTATGCCGTTTGCCGATAATGCACGTCAGGCCGTCTGCCATCCAGGGCGCCGACAGTATGTAAGGAAGTTTGTGATGAGTCACTGCGCAAAAGTCAGTTATCCGTTGGTCATCTGCGGGCTGGTCGGATTGGCAACCATGGTGTTTTTTCCTCAGGCCAATGGCCAGATCAATGTCCAGTCCCAGGCCCAGTCTCCAGCCATCGCCAGCGTTCCGGAAGTGGCGGCCTCGGATGCTCGCCAAGAGGCAGCCAACTCGGATGCCGACAACGTATCGCTAACCCTTGATCAGATGCGCACTCTCACCGACGTGATGGGCCACGTACAGCGAGATTACGTCGACCCAACCACCGATGCAGAGCTCCTGGAAGACGCCATTCGCGGCATGTTGCGTGGGCTGGATCGCTACACTGTATACCTGACCAAGGACCAGTTTAAGCAGCTGGAAAATGACAGCCGAGGGCGTTATGGCGGTATTGGTATCGAGGTGGACTGGCGCGGCAGGAAACTGGAAATTGTGGGTATTACCGACGGCGGTCCGGCGGATTCCGCCGGGCTGGTAGTGGGTGATGTCATTCGCTCGGTTGAAGGTATTCCCATTACGGCGGAAGGGCCCCGCATCGCCCTGGAGCGAGTTCGTGGACCGGCGGGAACGCCGGTACGAATGGTGGTGGCCAGCCGCAATCAGGAGCCGCGAAAACTGGTGTTAACCCGTGAGGTAATCCGCATCATCAGCGTGCATGGCAACCTCCTTGATGGCGGGCTGGCTTATCTGAAAATTGGCAATTTCCAGACCGGCACGGAGTATCGCGTGCGCGAGACCTTGGGCGAGCTCATTGAGGAAAACGCTGGACCCTTGAGCGGGTTAATCCTGGACCTGCGTAATAACCCGGGCGGTGTGCTGGGCGCTGCAGTGGGCGTCAGTGATCTGCTTTTAGGTGAGGCCACTATTGTTTCAACCCGGGGTCGTGACGGCGACGACCTGGCCAGCTACCAGTCAGATGCTGCCGACGTCCTCGACGGCGCGCCCATTATTGTGTTGGTGGATAAGGTGAGTGCGTCGGCCTCGGAAATTGTCGCCGGCGCTCTGAAAGACAACGGGAGGGCAGCAATTTTGGGCGAAACCACCTTCGGCAAAGGCTCAGTGCAAACCGTGCTGCCCCTGCGCAATGGTGGCGCCATCAAGATCACCACCGCGCGTTATTACACCCCGGCAGGCCATTCTATTCACGGCACGGGTATTGAACCGGATATTGCTATGGACCCGAAGCCCGGGCCCGATGGCATTGACAGGGCGTTGCTGGAGGCAACCAAACGGTTGCGTCAGTCAGAATTTGCATCAGCCCGGGGCAACTAACCAAGGCTCCCAGGGCGTGAGGGAATGTTGAGCCGGCTCGGTCAGTTGTCGCTGCGACTGCCGCCGGGCGCTGATATCGGGAAAGGAGTGATTTTTTCGCCGCTCTCTCGATCACGAATCTGGCAGGTGCCGCGTTTTTCCACCTCTTCAAGGCGAATGACGCTGTGCATCGGCAGATGCAGAATTTTGACGTTGCCAAACTCGTCGCGGATACGCTCTTCGGTTGGGTCAACCACCAGCGAATCGGCGTTGTCGAAGACCAGTTCGCCAATTTCGATAAACCCATACAGGCCGCTGGAGCTGGCGCTGCGGGCAAACAGCTCATAAACCTTGCCGTGGTTCAAGAAAATTACTTTATAGAGCGTGTCTTTTGCCATCATCGTTCCTGGTTGGCATCTCACCTAAGCCGCGATCGCTGGGTGGATTGTGGGGTAAGAAAATTCAGCGGAATGGCCAGTATCAAACCACAGACGAATCCTGCGATATGGGTCCACCAGGCGACGGTGCCAAGCGCTTCGCCGAAAAAAGTGTACAACACCTGAAACGCGAACCAGGATCCAATCAGGGCAATCGCCGGAATGCGCAGAAACTGAAAATACAGCCCCAGGGGCAAAATCACCCCCACCCGTGAACGTGGGAACAGCCCCAAAAACGCGCCCATACACGCCGATACCATGCCGCTCATGCCAATCAGCGGCGCCTCTCCGGTAGGTTCCAGCCACACGGAATACAGGTTGGCCAGAACGCCGCACCCCAGCAACAGGCCAGCAAAACCCAGGGCACCGATGCGACTTTCCACACGGGGTGCAAACAGTACCCAATAAATCAGGTTGCCAAGCAAATGAGGCCACCCGGCGTGCAGAAACAGGCTGGTGAACGGGGTGGTCAGCGGCGGTTGCCACCATGGCTCACTCCGGCTCAGGGCGCTGACGAAGTCCGCGGGAATCAGTGCCCACTGGCCCAGCGTCCAGTCGCCGGTGCGTTGCCACAGGCCGGTGGCCGCGACCGTCAGGCCAATGACAACGGCGGCCAATGGCCAGCGCCGTTTCCTGGGCTTTCGAAACCAGTCTTTTTCCCGGCGAGTTTTCCTCACCCAGGTGTCCTATTGGTTACGCAGCACAAACTGCTGCCCATTGGCGGCGAACACGCATTCGTCCCGGCGAATTTCCACCAGTTTAATACCGGCGGTCAGTTCTTCGCCTTCTCTCATGCGTTGACCGTTAATCAGGGCAAAGCGTTTGGCTGGGTCTGCGCTGTAGACCAGCATGGACATTTCCAGTGGGCCTATCTGCTCCCGCGTTCTGGGCAGCTGCGCCAGAGTGGGGAGGCGAGAGCCGGGCGGAACCGGTTGGGAGCCGGCGGAGTTGACAGTGTTAGAGACGTCTTTGGCACGACCCGTTGTTGTCGTTACCGTCACTGGTTTTACCGGTGGATCTACCGTGACGGTTTCATAAGCGGGTTCGGCCGTATTCTGGGAGGCGACTGGGTGTGCTGGTTGGGTCGGGTCGGGCACCAGCAATGACGATGGATCATCGGGCAAATTGCCGGTGGTTTGAGGCTCGGATGGCGCCGTGGATGGGGGCAGCGCGGAGCTTGTGGTGGGCAAACCTGTTGGCGCCCCCTGCAGCTCAGCGCGGTCCTTCGGCGAAACCGGGTCCTGGGTTGATTCGATCTCGGGCGATGGTTGGACGGCGTTTTCGACAAGCGGTGGATGGTCCGAATCGCGCAGCGCAAAACCCCCGGCCGCGATGGCGGCCACTGCGATGGCAGCTGCGATCAACGTCATCACAATCAACCGGTTATTGCGTTGCCGGGGTCGATAGGTGGCTTGGGTCGTCGCCGCTGCGCCGGTGTGGGTTGCCGTGCGTTCGGCCTCGGACTTTTTCAGGGCTTCCAAGATGCTGGACATCTAGTTGTTCCTGGGAGTCATGGCAGCATGTCCTGATGGCCTGCCAGGCGCTGCAGTGTAGCCATACCAATTAATCCGTCCTGGGGCAGCTGGTGAGTCTTTTGAAAAGACTCAGCCCACAGCCTTAGCGCTGGACCAAAATAGGGGTCGTTGGGGTCTGCCTGGTAAGCCGGCGTGGCTTGTCGGGCGGCATTTTTCACCCACAGCACCCCCGGTCCCCGGTCACCCTCTCGCAGAACGTCGGGTACATACCCTGGCACCTTAAACAGGTCGACATACAGGCCGCTCCAACGTTGCTCCACATCGCGCAGGTCCAGCCAGCGCGCCCTGTCTTCGTCAAACACCTGGGCGGCGCTGTCAGAAAATTCCACCATAGCGTAGTGGTCCTGGGCCTGGGACAACTGCAGCAGCACGGGCCGCTGCAGGCCGGCAAGCTCAGTCACGCTGGCTCGGGCTTTGCGGCACCGTATAGCGAGGGTTTCACCTTCAGGGCAACTGGACCGGTCTGGCAGAGCTAGGCCGGCGTCGCTCACGTTGGCCGCCAACGCTGTGTACGCCTGGTCCCACGATTGCACCCAATCAGGGGTCGTTGGTTGGGCAGAGGGCTTGTCTGTGGAAGCGGCGCTGGTTGCAGCATCCCGGGCTGAGGGTTCCCGGGTTTCAATCATCGGGTTTGGCGCCAGCGTGCTCAGTGTTGCCCCGCCTGAGGGTGGATCAAGGTTGCGTGTCTGCTGATTCCACCACCATAAACCCGCGGCAGCGGCGGTTGCCAGGCTCAGGCCAACAAGCACACCCCTGAATTGAGAGATCGTCTGACGCTGGCCTGTTGCGGTCAATTGGCTTGCGGTTGGGGGCATCACCTCATGTGCCGCGAGGTTGACCAGCTGGGGGGTCACTCGGCGATCGCCGGCCGCATAGGTGGCAACCAGCGCCCGTTCAGCAACCACGTTAATCAGTCTGGGAACGCCGCCGGTATGGCGATGAACCGCCCGGCAGGCGGCTGGGGTGAACAGGTTTTCCAAGGCACCCGCCACGCGCAGACGGTGGCCCAGGTAGTCGGCGGTTTCGGCTCGGTCCAATGCGGTCAGGTGATACCGGGCAGTAATCCGCTGGGCCAGCTGACGCAGATCAGCCCTGGCCAGGAGCTCTCGCAGTTCTGGCTGTCCCAGCAGCACAATCTGCAGCAGCTTCTTGGTGGCCGTTTCAAGATTGGTCAGCAGGCGGACCTGCTCCAACGCTTCGGGCGAGAGGTTTTGCGCCTCATCAATAATCAGCACGACGTTGCGCCCTTCGCCATGGGCCTTTAGCAAATATCTGTTGAGCCGGTCTACCAGCTTTTTCTGACTTTCGCGGGCGCCCCGGGTCGAGACCTTGAGCTCCTCGCAAATGGCCTCCAGCAGTTCCAGGGGCGGAAGCCTGGGATTGAGAATCAGGGCTACCGAGATGTTCTCTGGCAAATCTTCCAGCAGGCAGCGCGACAGCGTGGTTTTGCCGGTGCCTACCTCGCCGGTAAGCTGCACAAAGCCGCCTCCGCCGCCCTCGGTTATGCCGTATTTCAGATGCGCCAGAGCGTCTTCATGGCGCGCGCTCAAGAAGACAAAAGCCGGATCGGGCGTAATGGAAAACGGTGCCTGGGTTAAGCCGAAAAACTGCAGATACATTCAGCGCCCTCCTGGGAACCCATGGCATCGTTGGTACGCATCAGGCGGCGTTAATCCAGCGCCGGCTGCATTGCAAGCAGCGACGCATTGCCACCCACCGCCGCCGTATTGACCGTGAAGGTGCGCTCGGTGACAAACCGGTGCAGGTAATGAGGGCCGCCGGCCTTCGGGCCAGTGCCGGAAAGTCCTTCTCCACCAAACGGCTGTACACCCACGACAGCGCCAATCATGTTGCGATTCACGTAGCAGTTGCCTACCCGGGCGCGGGCCCGAATCCGCTCTACCGTGTCTTCAATGCGGCTATGGATACCCAGCGTAAGGCCGTACCCGCTGGCATTAATTTGGTCCAGCACCTGGTCCAGGTCCTGTCCGCGAAAAGGAATGACATGCAGCACAGGCCCAAACACCTCGCGTTTCAGTTGATCCAAACGTTCAAGCTGGAACGCGCTTGGGGCCACAAACGTGCCCTGTTCATGCCAATCCGGCAGCGGGGTTTGAGCAATCAACTTCGCTTCGGAGTTCATCCGTTCGATGTGGTTGAGAAGGGTCTTCTGAGCGCTGGCGTCAATCACCGGCCCCACATCGGTGGCCAGCATCGCGGGGTCGCCTACCACCAGCTCCTGCATTGCGCCCTCCAACATTTCCAGCACTTTGGGTGCCACGTCCTTCTGCACAAATAGCACTCGCGCGGCGGAGCATCGCTGGCCCGCGCTCATGAATGCCGAATCCACCAGGTCGTTCACCAGCTGTTCAGGCAGTGCGGAGCTGTCGGCAATCATGGCGTTCAGACCGCCGGTTTCGGCCACCAGGGCCGGCAGTGCGCCGTCACGCGCGGCCAGGGCGCGGTTGATGGCTTGGGCGGTCTCGGTGGAACCGGTGAAGGCAACGCCCGATAGGCGCGGGTCAGCGGTCAATAGTGGGCCAATGCGTCGGCCCTCGCCAGGAACAAACTGCAGCACGTCTTTCGGTACCCCCGCCTCGTGCAGGAGTTGCACTGCGAGGTGGCCCACCAGCGTGGTTTGCTCGGCGGGTTTGGCCAGCACCGCATTACCGGTCACCAGCGCCGCGGTCACTTGGCCAGCGAAAATGGCCAGCGGGAAGTTCCAGGGGCTGATGGCCGCAAAGCTGCCGCGGCCATGCACCGTAATTTCGTTGGATTCGCCGGTGGGTCCTGGCAGGGCCATAGGCTGCATGGCCAGGGCGCTGGAGGCGTAATACCGGCAAAAGTCCACCGCTTCGCGAATCTCTGCCCACCCGTCGACCAGGGATTTGCCGGCTTCACGGGTCAGCAGATACAGAAACTCTGACGATTTTTCCTCCATCAGTTCAGCGGCCTTGAGCAAGCAGTCGGCACGCTCGCGCACCGGCGTATTGCTCCACCGTGGCCCGGCTTGAGCGGCGTTATCTAACGCTTTGGCCACCATGGCCTCGTCGGCGCCCTGCCAATGACCAATCACCTGGTTGCGATTGGCCGGATTGGTCACCTCGATGGGCGGGTCATTGACCTTGCCGCTGCCCGGAATTATCGGCGCGGCATTCCAGCCATCATCTGTTATTGACTCCAGCTGGCTTTTCAGACCCTGCAGAACGTCAGGATCATCAAAATTCAGGCCGGCGGAGTTGTCCCGAGTAGCGCCAAACAGCGCCTTGGGCAAAGGGATATGAGGATGAGGCTTGCTTTCGATGGCCAGATTTTGGGCCAACGGGTCGCCGACAATTTCGGAGACCGGAAGATCGCGGTCTGAAATGCGGTTCACGAACGAGGTGTTCGCGCCGTTTTCCAGCAGTCTGCGAACCAGGTAGGGCAGTAGGTCTTTGTGGCTGCCGACCGGCGCGTAAACCCGACACGGCAAATTCAGATTTTTTTCCCCAATTACCTCGCTGTACAGCTCCTCGCCCATACCGTGCAGACGCTGGAACTCATAGCCTTCGCTGTTTTTCGCCAGCAGGTGTACCGCGGCGATTGTGTGGGCGTTATGGGTGGCAAACTGAGGATAAAAGATTTCCCGGCGAGCTAGCAGCCAGGAGGCACAGGCCAAATAAGAGCAATCGGTATTAATTTTGCGGGTGAACACCGGGTAGCCCTCAAGACCCTGCTCTTGGCTACGCTTGATCTCGGTATCCCAGTAAGCGCCTTTAACCAGTCGCAGGGGCAAGCGCCTGCCGGTTTCTGTGGCCAGCTCGCTTAGACGAGCCAGCACGTCCAGGGCGCGCTTTTGATAGGCCTGCACCACCAATCCCATGCCGTCCCAGCCATCGAGTTCCGGATCGCGGTAAACCCGCTCAAAAACCGCCAGTGACAGCTGCAGACGGTCGGCCTCCTCGGCATCCAACGTTAATGCAATACCGGCCTCTTTGGCCATTAAGGCCAGGGTTTTGAGCCGGGGTGACAGCTCTTCCAGCACTCGCCCAAACTGACTGTGCTGGTAGCGGGGGTGCAGCGCCGACAGCTTGACCGAGATACTGGGTGCGGTAAAGGTATCGGAGCTGGCAGGTTTGTTGTGGCTGCCCAGCTGCTGGATAGCTCGTTGGTAGGCGGCAAAATAGCGCTCAGCGTCAGCGCTCGTGAGCGCTGCCTCGCCCAGCATGTCGAAGGAATAGCGGTAGTGCCGGTTGTCTCCATCACTGGCCCGTTTCAGGGCGTCTTTGATGGTGTTTCCCATCACATACTGGTGGCCCATGATGCGCATGGCCTGACGCACCGCCTGGCGAATGACCGGCTCGCCGCTGCGCGAGACCAATTTTTTAAAAGGCGTGAGAAAACTGCGCTCAAGAGAAGAGGGCACCCGAACCATCTTGCCGGTCAGCATCAGGCCCCACGTTGACGCGTTGACGAACATCGATTCGCTCTTGCCCAAGTGGGATTCCCAATCGGCGTCGCCCAATTTGTCGGCAATCAGCGCATCAGCGGTATCGGCGTCCGGGATTCGCAGCAATGCTTCAGCCAGGCACATCAGCAGCACACCCTCAGTGGAGGATAAATCGTACTGCTGCATGAAGGCGTCAACCGGGCTCTGGTCGTCCTGCCCGGCGCGCACTCTGACCACCAGAGAGGTGGCCAGCGCAGTAACCTGATCGCGTACAGCGGGGGTGATATCAATGCTCTCCAGCACTCGGGCCATGTGGGCATCTTCGTCTGCTAACCATGCACGACTGATGGCATCTTGGCCTGGCCAGTTAAGCTGCTCGGAAGTGGTGCTGACCCACTGCGATGATGGTGCTGCATTCATCCCGTCAAATCCTGTTTAATTGACGCCCCGACTGTGGGGCGACGACGCCGGAGATTTTAGCCTGCATTTGGCGCTCGCGGGCTGTTTTTCAGCCTTTTCGCAAGCGCAACTCGTGCGCGCTTCTGGGCGCCGAAGCCGGTGCCAGGGTTCAACGTTGCCGTAAAGACACAGGTTTTGACTTCAAACCTCAGTAATTGTTCGACAATTGCACAGATTACCTTGACAATAGGGGGCTGAATCTTGCTCCTGAGATGGCGGACTGCCTAGAATAAGGCTCCCCGCGAAAAACCTCGATTGTGATTCAGGTAGAAAAATCCAGCGACGGACCCCGATGGCGCATTCGGCTCTTGCCGAATCGTTCATTAAATGTCGATGCGGCACTAAAGATTTTCAGCGCCATGTCGGTTATATGTCTGTCCATTGCAGCCTTTTTTGCGTTTCAGGGGCTGTGGGTACCGCTTCCCCTTGCGGGCGCCGAGTTGGCGGCACTAGGGTACTGCTGGTGGCTGGTACTGAAACGGTGTGCGCAAGAACAAGTGATTGAGCTTGATCCGGCGCAGGTTCAGGTCACGGGGGAAGCCGATGACTTTCAGGCGAAGTTTCACCCTCGCTGGGTGCGAATAGAGCTGGGAACCGCAAAATTTAAGGGCCATCCCAGGCCGCTATGGCTCACCAGCCACGGCAATCGGGTCGAAGTGGGGCGATTTCTCACTGAAAAGGAAAGACACCAGCTGCATGGGCAGCTGACCGCAACGCTGGGCGCGCTGCGGACGTGAAGTAAACATTTGATTCGGAAATAACAGATGCAAGCGAAATTGTTTAGCGGCAGGTCGATAGCGTTAGCTGCCGGCGCACTGCTCGCCACTGGTGCGGCGAAGGCTGAGTATGGACTCAACATGCCTCGCGGCGTGACCCCTTACTCCGTTGAAGTATACGAGCTGCACATGACCATCCTGTGGATCTGTGTGGTGATCGGCATTGGCGTGTTTGGCGCCATGTTTTACTCGATGTTCAAACACCGAAAGTCGAAAGGCCACGAGGCAGCGCAATTCAGCCACAGCACTGTGGCGGAAATCACTTGGACGATTATCCCGATTGTCATCTTGGTGGTGATGGCCATACCTGCGACCAAGACGCTGATTAAGATGGAGCAAACCGGCGACACCGACATGACGGTGAAGATTACCGGCTATCAGTGGAAATGGCGCTATGACTACATCGAAGATGACATCAGCTTCCTGAGCACGCTGGATCCCGCCAGCAATGCGGCGCGTCAGTTGGGATCAGGCATTGACCCGACCACCGTGCCCAACTATCTGCTGGAAGTGGATCGTCACGTAGTGCTGCCCACCAATACAAAAATCCGCTTCCTGATCACGGCAGAAGACGTGCTTCATGCCTGGTGGGTGCCAGACCTGGGCTGGAAAAGGGACGCCATTCCCGGCAAGGTCAACGAAGGCTGGACCTACATCGAGCAGGAGGGCATCTACCGCGGCCAATGTGCAGAGCTTTGCGGTAAAGATCACGGCTTCATGCCCATCGTGATTGATGCCCGATCACCGGCCGACTACGCGGCGTGGGTTGCTGAGCAGAAAAGTGAGCAGGTTGCCATGGCGGCCGAAGCCCAACGTGACTGGACCCACGCGGAATTGTTTCAGCGCGGCCAGGGCGTCTACGAGCAGCAATGTGCAGCGTGCCATCAGCTGAACGGCGAAGGGTTGGCTCCGGCATTTCCGGCGCTGGCCGGCAGCGCTGTTGCCACCGGCCCGGTTTCCGATCACCTCAACGTGGTGGTGAACGGCCGGCCCGGTACTGCCATGCAGGCGTTTGGCAGAACTTTGAGTGAAACCGATATTGCTGCGGCCCTGACTTACACCCGCAGCGCATGGGGCAATTCGGATGAAACCCCGATTCAGCCCCGAGATGTTGTTGCCGCCAAGCGCGGATAACGGCGAAGAAACCAGGATTAAGCAATCATGAGCAGTGCAGACGCGGTCCACCACGACGACCACCATCACGAACCTGTCAGCGGCTGGCGCCGTTGGGTGTTTTCCACCAACCACAAAGACATCGGTACCTTGTACCTGCTGTTTTCTCTGGCGATGTTTTTCGTCGGAGGCGCCATGGCCATGGTTATCCGGGCGGAATTATTTCAGCCCGGTCTGCAGGTGGTAGAACCCGACTTCTTCAACCAAATGACCACCATGCACGCGCTGATCATGATCTTCGGCGCGGTGATGCCGGCCTTTGTGGGGCTGGCAAACTGGTTAATTCCGATGATGATCGGTGCGCCGGATATGGCACTACCAAGGATGAACAACTGGAGCTTCTGGATCCTTCCGTTCGCCTTCGCCATGCTGCTGTCGACGTTGCTGATGGATTCCGGCGGCCCGGCGGGTGGCTGGACGTTGTATCCCCCGCTGTCTTTGCAGGGCGGCAACAGCTTTGCGTTTGTGATCTTTGCTATCCACCTGATGGGCTTTTCTTCCATCATGGGCGCGATCAACATTATTGTAACCATCTTCAACCTGCGTGCGCCGGGCATGAATCTGCTGCGGATGCCGCTGTTTGTCTGGACTTGGTTGATTACCGCGTTTTTGCTGGTGATGGTGATGCCGGTTTTGGCGGGTGCAGTCACCATGCTGCTCACCGACCGCTACTTCGGCACCGCGTTCTTTAATGCCGCTGGCGGCGGCGACCCGGTAATGTTCCAGCATATTTTCTGGTTCTTTGGTCACCCGGAGGTTTACATCATGATCCTCCCGGCCTTCGGCATCGTGTCCGAAATTTTGCCAACCTTCAGCCGTAAGCCGCTGTTCGGCTATGTGAGCATGGTTTATGCCTCAGCCAGTATCGCCTTCCTTTCATTCATCGTTTGGGCGCACCACATGTTCACCGTGGGTATGCCGCTAGGAGGCGAGTTGTTCTTCATGTACGCCACCATGGTGATTGCAGTACCAACTGGCGTGAAGGTGTTCAACTGGGTGGCCACCATGTGGCGCGGTTCCATGACCTTTGAAACGCCCATGCTGTTCGCCATTGGCTTTGTGATCCTGTTTACTATCGGCGGATTCTCCGGTCTGATGCTGGCCATTGTTCCGGCTGACTTCCAATACCACGACACCTACTTTGTCGTCGCGCACTTCCACTATGTGCTGGTCACCGGTGCGGTGTTCTCCATCATGGCGGCAGCGTATTACTGGCTGCCCAAGTGGACGGGCAACATGTATTCGGAAAAGCTGGGCAAGCTGCACTTCTGGCTGTCCACCATCACCGTCAATATCCTGTTTTTCCCCCAGCACTTTTTGGGCCTGGCAGGTATGCCGCGACGGATTCCTGATTACTCTGTGGAATTTGCCGAGTTCAATATGTGGTCTTCGGTGGGCGGTTTTGCGTTTGGCCTAACCCAGCTTATCTTCCTGTACATCGTGCTGAAGGCATCCTTTGGCAAACAAACTCAGGAGCTGCCGGATCGAACCTGGGAAGGTGCACGAGGTCTGGAGTGGACGGTACCCACGCCGGCGCCTCACCACACCTTCGAAACGCCGCCCCAACTGGACGACGATGATTTGTTTATCGCCGATCCAGCCGAACGGGCGTCGTGAGCGATCGCGCCAACCAAGAGTCCCAGCAGGTTCAGCGTCGCCGGACCTGGCTAATGGTTGGCGGCTTGGCTGCCGTCGCCGTGGTAATTTACGTCACCTTTATTGCCAGTGGCGTCATGGCGGCTCGGGGATAAGCGTCTCATGACTCACGGAAAAATCATTGCGCTCTGTGGCGGCCTGGCGGTCGGCATGTTTGGCTTTGGTTTTGCGATGGTGCCGCTGTATGACGTGTTTTGCGACGTTCTGGGTATCCGACTAGAAGACGGTGATGGACGAATTTCCAACGCCGAAGCGGAGCAAATAGCGCCAGTGGAAGACCGCTGGGTAACCGTGCACATGGACACCAGCGTTGACCAATATCTGCCCTGGGAATTTGCAGCACAGGACAAATTCGTTAAGGTGCGCGTAGGGGAACTGGCGGAGGCCCTGTTTGACGCCCAAAACCAGGCCGACTACCCGGTATCGGGTCAGGCAGTGCCCAGTGTGGCGCCTGCTGAGGCGTCCATCTATTTTGCCAAAACAGAATGCTTTTGTTTTACCCGCCAGCAGCTGGCGGCCGGCGAGTCAAAAGAAATGCCGGTGAAATTCATGTTGGACCCGGCATTGCCGGAAGATATTAAAGTGGTAACGCTGTCTTACCGTTTTTACCCAATGGATACAGAGAAAACCGCCGCAGTGAGCGGCGGCTGAACGGAAACAACAAGAACATGGCACACGCAAAAGACGCTTATTACGTTCCTCACGGCACAACCTGGCCTATCATTGGCTCGATCGGACTGACCACTTTGGTGGTGTCGGCGGCCAACTTTATCAACGGCACCGGCAGCTTCTGGCTGAGCGCCATGCTCGGCGGTTTGGCTATTGTCGTGTTCATGATGTTTGGCTGGTTTCGCACCGTCATTCAGGAAAGTGAGGGCGGTGAGCTTTATAACGACCAGGTTGATGTGTCGTTCCGTATGGGCATGATCTGGTTCATCATTAGTGAGGTAATGTTCTTTGCGGCCTTCTTTGGTGCCTTGTTTTACGCTCGCCAGTTTGCCATTCCCTGGCTGGGCGGTGAAGGATCTGGCCTGGCTACTCAGCAATTCCTATGGCCAGCTTTTGAAAATGCCTGGCCCAGCAACGGTCCAGCTGAACTGGGTGGTACCTTCCGCACCATTCCCGCGTTTGATCTGCCGCTGTATAACACGCTGATCCTGCTCACCTCCGGTGTCACCGTGACCATGGCTCACCACGCCATCAAGCACGATCAGCGCAAGCCACTGATTTGGTGGCTGGCAGCTACCGTAGCCTTAGGGTTTTTCTTTGTTTACCTGCAGGCGACGGAGTACATCCACGCCTATCGAGATTACAATCTGAAAATGACCACCGGTATTTATGGGTCAACCTTCTTCATGCTTACAGGTTTCCATGGCTTTCACGTCACCGTGGGAGCCATCATGCTGACGGTGATTTTGTTCCGCTGCATGAAAGGCCACTTCAAAGCCGACGCTCACTTCGGGTTTGAGGGAGTTGCCTGGTACTGGCACTTTGTGGATGTCGTATGGCTGGGGCTGTTTGTGTTTGTTTACATCGTTTGATCAGTCAGAACTAACGGCGGGCTTGGGCTGACCGCCCAGAGGATTTTCGTGAGGTTGGATGTAGCCCAGCTTGACGGCGACAATCAGCCCGCCAAATAGCAACACCGACAACCCAACGCGCCACTTCAGCGCGTTCAGCGCGCGAGTACCCTGTCCCTGATCTTTAACCAGATAGGCCATGCTCATGGCCAGATTGCCCACAATAAATATCAGCATTGCCACAATGAGAATTTTGACCCACATAGAACTGTCCGTTAACGTCGAACGGAGATTATAAACGATGCAGCGCCTGATTCCGTGGCTGGCCGCACTATTGACGATGGCGTTGTTTGTGCGCCTCGGTTTTTGGCAACTGGATCGTGAACAAGAAAAACGGGCGCTATTTGACGGTTTCAGTACGGCACTAACCCAGCCCCCCAGATTGCTTGACCCCTATACGCCGCAGCCGCGATTCAGTCGGGTCGAACTCGAAGGGCAGTTCACCGGCATTCAATTCTTGCTCGACAACCAGGTATTTGAGGGGTCTCCCGGAGTCCACGTATACGCGCCTTTCAACTTAACTTCGGTAAAACAGACGGTATTGGTTAACCGAGGCTGGTTGCCGATGGAGCGAACGCGAAGAACGTTACCAGACTTGCCGACTCTGCCATTTGGTAACACCAGAGTGCAGGGTCATCTCAGCAGTTACCCGCAACCGGGTATTAAGGTCGGTCAGCCGGACTACGAGACCCCCCAGCCCTGGTTGCTGATCTATATGGAGCCAGACACCTTGGCTGAGGCATTAGGGTTGCCACTGGCGCCCCAGGTCATGCTGGAAACCAGCCCGGAACCGACGAGCTTTACCCAACAGTGGGCACCCAAGGTGATGGCGCCGGAAAAACACCGGGGCTACGCCGTGCAATGGTTCAGTCTGGCCGTTGCCGTCCTGATTGTGACGCTGATACTGGCGTTGAAAAAAGATCCAAAGACATCGACACCATGAATTCATCCGAAAACTCTTTACCTGACAGCGCTGAACTGCCGCCCAAAAACCGCGGCCGCTGGGTGCTAATCATGATTTTTTCCCTGTTCTTTGCGCCGATTGTGGCCGCCCTGTTCTTGAACAGTCGGCTCAGCGATTGGCGTCCCAGCGCCACCAAGAACTTTGGTCAGTTGATTGTTCCGGTAGTGCCCATAGGGTCAGAATTACCCTCGTCACCGGCCGACGACCTGCCGCCTTGGCGTTTGATATGGCCAGTGGTCGGGTCTTGCGAGTCTGCCTGCAAAGAGCGGATCGAAACCCTGGCGAGAATTCAACAAACCCTCGGTCGGCATCGAGACAAGCTTGAAATCTGGGCTCTCAACGATGCCGCTGGAGATCTTGATCCGGGTACTTCGGACAAGATTCGTGCAGCGTTGGTGGCCCGGGAACTGACCGCTGAAGGTCTGTATTTAGTAGACCCTCTGGGTAACGTCATGATGTTCTATCCACCCGATAGCGACACCACAGGACTGCGCAAAGATCTGGACCGACTGATCCGGCACAGTAAATTCAAATCATGAAGCTATTACGGATTCTGGCCATAGCATCGGTGATGCTGGCGTTGGTCGTGGTGGTTCTGGGCGCTTGGGTTCGCCTTTCCCATGCAGGATTGGGCTGCCCTGACTGGCCCGGCTGTTACGGCGAAATTACCTGGCCCGATACCAGCGCCGAAATTAAGGACGCCAATCAGGCCTACCCGGAGCGCCCCGTCAGCGTTACCAAAGCATGGAAAGAAATGCTCCATCGCTACGTCGCCGGTACCCTGATGCTGATGGTGTATCTATCAGCGTTCCTGATCTGGAAACGCCGTGAAAGCTTGCCCGGGGCGCTGCCTCTGGCGCTGGGGATTGCTGTGCTGATTACTCTGCAGGCCGCTTTCGGCATGTGGACGGTGACGTTAAAGCTGCTTCCCCTGGTGGTGACGGCGCACCTGATGGGCGGGATGGCCACTTTCTCATTGTTGGTATGGCAGGCTCTGAGATTGCGCTATCCGGGCCAGAGTCCTAAATCGGTCTCCCTGCGGGGCCCGCTGACTGTGGGCCTGGTGCTGCTGCTGATTCAAATAGCCCTGGGCGGCTGGACCAGCAGCAACTACGCCGCGCTTGCCTGTACCGATTTCCCGACCTGCAACGGCGAATGGTGGCCTGGATTGGATTTTGCTGAAGGTTTTACGTTGGCAAGAGAGGTGGGTGTAGATTACGAAGGCGGTGTGTTGGATTTCACCGCCAGGGCGGCGATTCACACGGCCCATCGAATTGGCGCTGTGGTGGTCACTGTTTGGATGTTGGTGCTGCTTGGGTTGCTCATGATGGCTGGACGGGGGGCCGGAGCGGCGATGCTGGGCGGCGTGCTGGCGTTACAAGTCGGTCTGGGGATCGCCAACGTGCTGGGGAGTTTGCCGCTGGCGGTCGCGGTCGCGCACAACGGCGGCGCAGCCCTGTTTCTTGGTGTGCTGGTGGTCTTGCTACACGGGCCTATAATGCGCCGATGAACTCTGTAGCTACTCCTGCCCAGGCTGAGCCATCCACATTTAGCCGCTACTACGAGCTGTGCAAGCCCGGCGTGGTGATGTTGATTGTCTTTACAGCGGTTGTGGGTATGTTGCTGGCAAGCCCCGGCATGGTGGAGTTGCCTGTGCTGCTGGCGGCAACGGCGGGCATAGGGCTCAGCTCAGCCTCTGCTGCAGCCATTAACCATCTGTTGGACCGGCGCATCGACCAGGTGATGGATCGAACTCGCAATCGCCCATTACCGGCCGGGCACCTGGGAACGCGCCAGGTGCTGACCTTTGCTATCTCGATTGGCGTGATGGGTCTTGCTTTGCTGGTATGGCAGGTCAACATGCTGACCGCTGTGCTCACCGCGATCAGCCTGATTGGTTATGCCATTGTTTACACCGTATATCTGAAGCGCGCCACGCCCCAGAACATTGTTATTGGCGGCGCCGCCGGAGCGGCTCCCCCACTGTTAGGGTGGGTGGCGGTTACCGGACAACTGGATCCGCCGGCCTATATCTTGTTCCTGATCATTTTCATCTGGACACCACCCCATTTTTGGGCCCTGGCAATTTTCCGGCGCAATGACTATGCGGCTGTTGGCATGCCCATGTTGCCGGTCACTCACGGCGTTCCGTACACCCGCTGGCAAATCCTGTTTTACACCGTGCTACTGGTGCTGGTGACGCTGTTGCCGTACCTGACTGGAATGAGCGGGCTGTTCTACCTTGCAGGGGCGGTAGTGTTAGGCGTAGGTTTTCTCTACTATGCGCTGCGCTTGATGGTGGATGACAGCGTGGGCTTGCCTATGCGCATGTTCGGTTATTCCATCTGGTACTTGATGGCATTGTTTGCCTTTTTACTGATTGACCACTACTTGCCTGACAGCCAGCCTTTGCTGAGCGGGCCAACTCTCTGAGCACCATTGTGAAAGATCATCTCCAGGAACTTATCAACCAGGCATTGCTGGATATGTGCCGCGAGGGCAGCCTGCCCAAAGACCTTCGCCCTGAAGTTCAGGTAGAGCGGTGCCGAAGTGTTGAGCACGGGGATTTTTCCTCGAACATCGCCATGATGCTGGCCAAGCCCGCAGCGCGCAATCCGCGGGAAATTGCGGAGGAAATTATTCGCCGCCTGCTGCCATCAAAACACGTGGAAAAGGTCGAAGCTGCCGGGCCTGGGTTTATTAACTTCCGCTTGACCTTAAGTTCGTTGCAGTCGGTCATTAATCAGGTCCTCACCCAAGGCGAGAATTTTGGCGTGTGCCGTGAGGGCCACGGCGAAAAGGTCAACGTTGAATACGTTTCCGCCAACCCTACCGGCCCCCTGCATGTGGGTCATGGTCGCGGCGCCGCATTTGGCGCCTCGCTGTCCAACCTGCTGGAGGCGGCAGGATTTGAGGTGCACCGGGAATACTACGTTAATGATGCTGGTCGCCAGATGGATATTCTCGCGGCCAGCGTATGGCTGCGTTATCTCGAGCTATGTGGCAAAACGTATGCGTTTCCTGCCAACGCTTACCAGGGCGAATACATCTATGACATTGCGCGGGAAGTGCGCCAGCATCATGGAGACGACCTGCGGGGCTTTGAGCCTAACGTGTTTGACAAGCTGCCGCCGGACGGCGAAGCAGGCAGCGACGATGCGCAGCAGAAAGACCTTCGCGAGCAACATGTAGACGCATTAATCGTATTGGCCAAAGAGGTGTTAGGCCAGGAGCGATACGATATCTGCTTCAATACCGCGCTGAACGCGATCGTTGGCGATATTCGCGAAGACCTGAAAGCGTTTAACGTGGAATACGACGTGTGGTTTTCTGAACGTGAGCTCGCCGAGAGTGGCGCGACGCAGCGGGCCCTGGAGCGGCTGCGCGAGGCCGGGCATTTGTATGAACGTGATGGTGCCCAGTGGTTTGAGGCCACAAAATTTGGCGATGAAAAAGACCGCGTGGTGATTCGCGATGATGGGCGAACTACCTACTTTGCCTCCGATATCGCCTATTTTCTGAGCAAGCGCGAACGGGGTTTTGAGCACGCGATTTACGTGTTGGGCGCCGACCATCACGGCTACGTGGCACGGCTGCGAGCGGCCGCACAAGGGCTGGGCGAAAACCCCGATATTCTGGAAATCCCGTTGATTCAGTTCGCCCATCTCTATCGCGAGGGCGAGAAGCTGCAAATGTCCACGCGCTCCGGGAAATTTGTGCCGCTAAAACAACTGCGCGAAGAAGTGGGCACCGATGCGGCGCGATTTTTTTACGTGATGCGGTCCCATGAGCAACACCTGGATTTTGATCTGGAGCTGGCGAAAAAGCAGTCGAAAGACAACCCGGTGTATTACGTTCAGTACGCTCACGCCCGCATTATGCGAGTTTTTGACCGGCTGGAAGACAGTGGCGAGGCCTACAATCAGGCGATTGGTCAGGCGGCGCTGGACCAACTCAGTGCAGACCATGAAATTGCCGTGATGCGCGAGCTGGCTCAATACCCAGAAGCGGTCTCTCTGGCGGCTCGCAACCGCGCGCCTCACGTGATGGCCCACTATCTGCGGGAAATGGCTCAGGTATTTCATTCCTACTATGACGCCGACCCGGCGTTGAACTTGCGAGTGCTCGTGGATGACGAGGATTTGCGTAATGCTCGTCTCAACCTGTCTATGGCGGTGCGTCAGGTACTGGTGAACGGACTGGCTCTTCTGGGCGTATCGGCACCGGACAAAATGTAGTGGCTGGCAAAACCTCACGGAAGAAAACCACCAGCCGTTCTCGCCAGGCTGTCCGAGATGGCGACCATCGGGTGGTGCCAGCCTGGGTGTGGTTATTGCTCGGTCTGGCGATGGGCATCAGCCTGATGGTGTTTTTGGTGATGGCCGGTTTTGTGCGCCAGCCCGAGTCTGATGTACCGGTGCCCAAACCCATTGCGCGGGAGGCCGATGAGCTGGTCACACCGGCGGATGAACCCAAAAACGAATTTGATTTCTTCACGGTCTTGCCGGAAATGGAAGTGGTTATTCCGGAAAACGAAATCCGTGAACGGGTAAACGAGCGGGAAGAGCTGGCCGCCAGCCGCGGACCGTATCTGCTCCAGGTGGCCTCAGTGCGTCGCGCTGATGATGCCGAACGGATGAAAGCTGAGCTGGCGTTTCTCGGCGTCGTCGCTCAGGTCGTTGAGGTCAAGATCAACGACGTTCGCTGGCACCGAATTCGGGTAGGCCCCGTGGCTAACCTACGTGAACTGGACGGCATTAAACGTCAGCTGCAAAACGCTGGATACAACGTGCTGGTGCTATCGGAAAACGGCTAAGGCGTCTCAAACCCGTCGCTGTACAGCACCTGGCCGAAACGGAAAATCCGTCCGCCAAAATCCACCAGATAGAGCTCCCCGTCCTCATCTTCACCGAACGCTACTACCGACAACGTGCTGATCGTGTTTCCGGCAGGGTCGGTAAAGGGCGCTGGGATGGTTTGGGAGGTCCATTGGCCCGCATTTTCCTGGGCGACAAAGACCTCCTGGCGACGGATATCGGCAAAATAGTAAAGGCCACGGGCGGCGCCAAATCCACCGCGATAGCGGTAACCACCGGTAATCGAGTCACCGGAGTTGGGCACATGGGGATTGACGATGATGGGATCGATGACCATCGGCGGATTGTTGCCGGTGCACACAGGCGCTGACGAGCCAAAGATGGAAAAGCCTTCGCGGCAATCCCAGCCATAGTTTTCGCCGCCCGTTGAGGCCGCCGGCTGAAACGAAATTTCTTCGAAGGCGTTTTGGCCAACGTCGCCGATAAACAGGTCGCCGGTGAGGCGATCAAAGCTGAAGCGGAACGGATTGCGAACGCCCAGCGCCCAGATCTCGTCACAAAAACCGTCATCGCCGGCAAACGGATTGTTCGGCGGAATGGCGTACAGGGTGGGTTGGCCTGTATCGTCGCCACAGGCCGTTGCGCTGTTAACCCCCTCATTATCAACGTCGATTCGCAACATTTTTCCCAGCAGCGATTGAGGGTTTTGAGCGCGATTATTTGGATCGCCGCCGCTGCCGCCGTCGCCCATACCGATATACAGAAAACCGTCGGGCCCAAAGTGAATATCGCCGCCGTTGTGGTTGACGAAGTCTTGATCAATGCTGAGGATGACGATGCCGGAATTGGGGTCGGCGATGTTGGGGTCGCCGACGCTGACTGAGTAACGAGCGATTTGAGTCGCACCGACGCCCGGCGTGGTGTAGTTGAGATAGAACAGACCGTTGTTTTCGTAATCGGGATGGAAGTCGATTCCCAGCAGGCCTCCCTCGCTGGTCAGATCGGTGAGATTGTCAGCGCTGAAATCCAGAAATGGTGTGTCCAGTAGCTGCCCGTTTGCTTCTATGATGCGAATCCGGCCTTCCCGCTCAAGCACAAAAATTCGGCCGCTGCCATCGCCAGCATGACGAAGGGCAATGGGTGAACTCAGGTTGCTGGCCACAAGCTCCAGAGTGAAGTCTGGGATCACGAAGTCGTCGCCTGCACTGGCTGTAAAGCTGCTAAGAGCCAGCAGCGCGAGTCCCATCCAGAATATTTTCATGTGCTGATGTCCATCACGTATTTCGCCTAAGTATAGGCTTAAGCGGCTTGCCATCGGTGTGAACTGGTCCGTTGACATGGTTGTTAAACGGCATCTAGAAAACCTTTTGATGACCAGGTTCAAATCAACAGTTGCCGCATGATCGGTCAGACGGGGGGCGGTCAGCGGATCCGGGCGGTCAGTTGCGAAGCGACGCTGGCATAGTCTGTTTTGGACTGGTCGTTCACCGACTGAATGATGGTGTCGAACCTGGGACTTGCACGAAGACTGGCCAACCTCGGATCCGCGCTCGCTTCAGCGGCGCTGACCCAGCCCATGGAGAGGTAGTTTTCCAGTAGCGTGAGGGCTTCATCAGTGTGCCCACCCATGGCAAGCAGGGTGGCCTCAAGATAACTGAGATCCGGAGATTCGTTACCCTGCACGCGCAATCGCTCAAGCAGTCGATTGGCCTGATCCAACTGGTATGTGGCAAGGTCATTGCGCTGGGTTTCAATGCCGGCGATGGCGCTCCAGCTCAGGACTTGGATAGCGGCCTCAGGCACTAAGATGTCCAGTCGCCGGACAACACCCTGAAGTTTTTCCCAAGCGCGTTGGGGTTGCCCCAATCCCAGTGCGGCTATCCCCTGACGCACGAGCGGCAGAAGGGTGTCAGCGGTGGAGCCCTGTTCCTGGGGTGCCAGCTTTTCTAGCCGTCCCTGGGCATGCTGATCCAGCTCTTCAAAGCGTCCGGCCACCAGTAGCAATCTGGCCCAGGCGTCTTCAACTTCTTTATTGTCCGGCGCCAGTTGTCGCGCCAGCTGGAACGCAGACCGGGCCCGTTCAACCTGCCCCCAGCGCAAATAGAGATGGCCAATCATGGTCTGACTCACGGGTTCGTCCGGTGACAACAGCAATGCCTGCAGTAAATGGGTGTGGGCACTGGTATGGCGACCGTTGGCGATGTCCCAGTTGGCCAGCGTACGCAGCAATAAACTGGAATCGGGGTAAATTTGGCGTAGCCGCTCCAGCCGCTCCATGCCGGCATCAAATTCCCCTCGGCGCAATTCGTTGTCGGCCATGGCCAGGTTGAGCAGCCGATCGAATTGATCAAACTTGAGCGCTTCGGACAACACCAGCCGCTCCTCTTCCAGCCGGCCCAGGGTACCTAGCAGCCCGCCTAGCCAGTTGGCGGCGTCCACGTTTTCCGGATCCAGCCGTAAGGCCCGGGTAAAGTAGCTTTCCGCCTGCGGGTATCGGCCCAACATGCGATTAATCAGCCCCAGGGTGGCGAAAGCGCCGCTAAGCTGGCCGTCCAGCTTGAGGGCAATATCAACGTTCTCCGTGGCCAGGCGAATGGCTTCAACCGGCGTGCGATTGCCATAATTGGCCTGCAGCAGGTAGGTATCTGCCAGTCCTGCATAGGCATTGGCGTACTGCGGGTCTTTGTTGATGGTGGCCTGAAATTTCTTTTCCGCGTCAGCGAGCGACTCAGGGGTGCGTTTTTCCCAGTCGGCACGGGCGCCAACGTATTCGTTCCAGGCATCCAGGCTGGCGATGGTGGTCCGTTCATTGGTGGGCGAGGCCATGGAAACCGTAGAGCCCAAGACCTGGCTCACCACTTTCACAGCAATCTCGTCCTGCACCGCCAGAGTGTTGTCCAGGTCGCCTTCAAACCTCTGAGACCAGGTGTCAAAACCATCTTCAGTGCTGGTTAGCACCACTCGCACCCGCAGTGTTTCGCCCTCTTTGCGCACGCTGCCGTTGAGCAGCCAGCCCACACCCAGCACCGCGCCAATGTCCATAGGCGTGCGATTTTGGCTGGCAAAGGCGCGGGTCGCGCGACCACTGATGACCCGCAGGCCCTCAGCTTGGGTTAGCGCGTCAGCCAGCTCTTCCGACACGCCGGCAGCAAAGTAGGCCTGGTCGCCGTCGGGGGAGAGGTCTTCAAAGGGAAGCAGTGCCAGAGCATTGGGATTTCGGGTCAAGGCGTTGGCTAACGACCTGGCCGGTGCGCCGGTGCCAGCCGCCGTTGCTGGGACGGTGCTTGCCACCGGGTCAGAGTCGCGCATGACCCCTGGTGCGTAAACCCGGTAAAGGTAGGCCGCCAAGGTGCCGTCAACCACGACCACTGCGGTGACTAACATTAGGGCTGAAAGCGTTGACCCTTGACCGGGCAGCTCTCGGCGCAAGCCCTGGGGGGTCATTTCCAGCACCCAGGCTAAGACCACCACAATGGGAAACGCCAGCACCACCACCACAATCAGCGCCCGCAGCGACCACTCGGGCAGCTGCAATGGCTCAAAGGTAATTTCGCCAACTTGGAGCAGCACAAAAGCGACCACTGCGTACGCAGCCGTCACGCGAAATACTTTGCGTCGATGCATTTCTGCAATCAACGTTGAAATGGCATTAGCCATAACCTGATTGGGGCGTCGCGATTTTTCGCTGCGCCTGTCCTACCTCCCGCTGGCGGTGTGCCGGAAATGCCCGCAACGCAAAGGCGCTTTGATAAGGCTGTTCACCGGTCTTTTTTACTTCTATTACTGAAACGTTCACGCGGGCCAGATGTTACCTCCAGCCTACCTTTGCCATGATACCAGCCCCCAATGAGAGCCGAACCCCAACACGTACTAAGGGTTAGACGTATGAAGCGTTGGATTCGTTGAGTCTGATAGAGTTCCCGCTGATCACTCGGCTCGGCATTGAGCGCGTTACAATCACAATTTTCATCAACCACCGGGCCCGCCAGGGTGCTTCAGGGGTAAACCGGTTATCAGAACAGGGATGACGCTAGTGCCATGACAAAAGCAGCTTGGCAAAAGACTCGATGGCTTGCACTGTTGGGTCTGTGGGTGATCACGCCAGCCACTGGCTGGGAGGTGGTTAATGACGGTGGGGCAACCGTTAGCAGCCTGATCGGCCAGAGTTTTCAGCCCACGGTGTTGGGCGACAGTTTTTCCGCTCCGCCCAGGGCCGCTAATGGTCTGGCTTTTCTGCGTTCCTTGAATTTTGATCTGGATGTAGCCGAATCCTATCCGGATCAGATTTTTATCTATAGCGCGCCGCCTGTTGCGGTATCGGGCCAGGTCACCGGTACCGGCGCATTAGGCGTGGGACAGCGCGGCAACGTCAGTTACGAGTTTGATCCACCCCTTGCGGTTCCCTACGAGGGGCTGCTGTACGTGGTCTTTCCCTCCTGTCTGGATGTTTTGACCATGGCAGACAGCTACAGCGCTGGCCAGGGACTGGAACCCAGCGGCGGTTGCGCCGCGCCGACGTCCACTGCGGCGGTGGTGGAAAGCACAACGGATTTGACGTTTAGCGCCTCGTTTGCCAACCCCCAGTCCCCTCTGGTTGCTGACTACCGCTTCGATCAGAGTGATCTCACAAGTTTCAAAGCGGGTGCCCCAGACCTGCTGGATTTAGGCGCCAATACCTTGGTGAATGACACGGTGCTCGGTGGCAATCGGGTAGTGATGGACTTGCTCAGCGGCACCGGTGTGCAGATGGACATGGCCTCTTTGTTGTCCCAACAGAGCTACAGTGCGGTGATGTTGTTGAAGGTAGATTCTGCCGCTGGTCCTCATAAGCTTATGGACGTGAGCAATTTGACTGCGGACCCAGGGGTCTACGTTAATACCAACACGGTGGAGTATCGCGGCGACCCCAATCCACCCGCCGCGCCACCGATGGTCATCGACGAAGATAACTATGTACAGTTGACTCTTATTCGCAGCGAGCCTGACGGTGCTTTTCCCGGGATCGCAATAGGCTTCGTAGACGGCGTCGAAGTGTTCAATTTTGTGGACAACCCAGGGATCGCGCTGGCAGGTGCCGGCACGGTCGTGCTGTTGCGTGATGAGGCGGGAGAAAACACCAGCGGTTCAATCGCCAGAGTTAGGCTGTTTGATGGACAGCTTTTGCCAGCGCAAGCCCGCGTGCTGGCGGCGCTGCCGCCGTCAACCACCGACATCTATGAAAGCGATAATAATGCGTTTGATGCCGATGTGGGTGTGGCCAGCGGCCGCTTGGCCAGCTATCGCACCCTGCATGCCAGCGACGACATCGACTGGTTCTACAGTGGCGAAAATTGTTACACGCCCAACCTCTACTCCGCACCCGCCGGCCTTCACCTGCACTCTGACGATGGGCGATTCCAGCCTATCGTTGAGGTCTACGGCGATAGTTTTCTCAGCGATACCAGTGCGCCTCCAGAGGCTGTATACGGTGCTTGCGGTGAATCTGGCCGCATTCAGTTTGTTCCAGGCCCTGGCCATTTCAGTGTAAAAAACTGTGGGTCCGTTGATTTATCGTCGGGGCCGGTGGCCTACACCGTTACGCCGCTATTTCCGGATTTCGAGGTGTGCAGCCCGATCTCCACTATTGAGGGTCAGGTAATCGACGCAGATACTGGGCAGCCCCTGGGCGGTCAATTTGTACTCGGTAATGCCAGCAGCACAACCGTCTCCAACCCAGCGACGGGCAGTTATTCCTTAGCCATTACGGCAGGTACGATGAACCTGGAGGTGGCGTCCCAGCAATGGCAGGGCCCTCCTGTGCAGGTGGTCACCCAGCCCATGCAGAGTTATACGGGCATCAATATTCTGGTCAGCCAAATTCCACCGCCGGACGATATGCCCGAAGCGGTCGCCGATAGCTTCTCGGGGGTTGAAGACGTCGAGATCACAGGCGACCTGGCTTTTAATGACACCTTGAGTATGGATAGCCCCAACGTCTTTAGCCTGGCGACGGATGCCACTGAGGGCACCGCAATGGTGACCTCCAGTGGGACATTCAGCTACGCGCCCAATCTAAACAGTAATGGTGTCGACAGCTTCACCTACCGGATCACCGATGTGGATGGTGATGAGGCCATTGCTCAGGTCAGCCTTACAATCAGTCCGGTCAATGATCCACCTACAGCGCTGGACGATAGCGCTTCAACAGATGATGAAAGCGTCGACCTGGTCATTGACGTTTTGGCGAACGATAGCGATGTGGAAAACGACTCATTAACCATCGCCTCTGTCACCCAGCCCGCCAACGGTGCGGTAGTCATCAACGGGGCGGCAACTCAATTACGCTATTCGCCAAACGAAGGCTACTGCAATAACGGCGGCTCAGCCGACTCGTTTTCGTACTGGGTAACGGACGGAAACGACAACGCGCAGGCTGCGGTGGCCGTAACCGTCTTATGCAGCGCGGATGTCATTTTTTCCGACGGCTTTGAAACGTAAGCGATTTTGTCAGAAACCATCCCTGCCCGACGCAAAAAAACTCGTTGTGAACTACACTCAGGGGATGAGTATGTCTCGCCAATCGTTCCCATGCGCCGGATTGTTGCTGGGTTTCCTGCTATTTGTTGCTCAACCGGCAACGGCATGGGAGGTGGTTAATGATGCCGGCCCCGGTGTTATTGATCTGATTGGCCAGAGTTTTCGGCCGTCAGCCGTTGGTGACGCGGATAACAATTTCCCTCCCCAAGCGGCCAATGGATTGGCGTTTCTCCAGTCCATTGCGTTTGACGTCGCTGCCGGAGAAAATTATCCCGACCAGATCTTTTTGTTTTCTGCACCGCCTTCGGTGGTTTTTGGCAACGTCAATACCGCTGGCGCGTTCGCTGTAGGCCAACGTACGTCCAGCCGATACGATTTTGATCCACCCCTTGCACTGCCTTTTGATGAATTAACCTATGTCGTTTTTCCTCGCTGCCTCCAGGCACCGGCGACGCTGTCCAGTTATAGCGGTGGCCAGAACTTGATACCTCAGGGGGGATGTTCAAATGTTGCGCTGTCTGTCCCTGTGGTGAGCGGGGGCTTTGACATGGACTTTCGGGCGTTATTTTCCAATCCGGAAGCAGCCCTGGTAGCCGACTACCGATTTGATCAGAAAGATCTCAGCAGTTTTAAAGCGGGAGCGCCGGATCTTCAGGATTTGGGCAGCAACATGGCCATTGGTGATCAGGTGCTGGGGCAAAATCGCATTGCCTGGGGCATCGAACGGGGCACTGGTCTGGAGATGGCGCTTGACGATCAAGTATCCCAAAACTCTTACAGTTTGGTTATGTTGCTGCGGGTGGACTCCGCCGCTGGCGTCAGCAAGCTCATTGATTTGACCGGTCTGACCGGGGAGACAGGGGTGTATGTCAATAACAAAGCGCTGGAGTTTCGCGACAATCCGTTTCCACCGCCGCTGCCACCGTCGGTGATCGACGACGATACG
Source organism: Lysobacterales bacterium (assembly GCA_045106555.1). Taxonomy (GTDB): domain Bacteria; phylum Pseudomonadota; class Gammaproteobacteria; order Xanthomonadales; family SZUA-38; genus JANQOZ01. The sequence goes on from JBGCET010000002.1 coordinate 39,480, forward strand.
TATGTACAGGTGACCTTGGTTCGGGAACAACCCACCCTATTTTCCGCCCGTCGGGCCAAGGGCTTTGTGGATGACCAGGAAGTCTTCAGTTTTACCGACACGGATTTCATCGCTATTGCGGGCAAAGACCCGGCGGTATTAATGCGGGGCGCTGGCCGGGACAGTATTGGCGGGGCCATCGCTCGGGTCCGTTTGTTTAACGGCGCGCTGCGTTCACCTGAAGTGCGCGTGTTGGCACCGCTGCCGCCATCTACCACTGACATCTACGAAGGTGACAACACGCCGTTCGAGGCAGATTTGGGCGTGAGCAGCGGGAATTTCGCTAGCTATCGCACGTTCCACGCCAATGACGATGTGGATTGGATTTATGTTGGCGACCGGTGTTACGCAGGCAATTACTATTCCGCATCAGACGGACTGCATTTGCATTCAGACGATCCAAGGTTTCAACCGATTGTGGAGGTCTATGGCGATGATTATCTGGTCGATACCAGCGCTCCACCCGATGCGGTTTATGGCGCTTGCGGACAGTCCAACAACATTCAGTTTAACCCTGGCCCAGGACATTTCAGCATCCGCAATTGTGCCTCTGTAGATCTATCGGAGGGGCCGGTTTTTTACACGGTTGTTCCCTTGTTCCCGGATGTAGAGGTGTGTGGCCCGGTTGCCACCATTGGCGGCACGGTTATCGATGCAGCCACTGACGAACCGGTGGGCGGCCAGTTTATTCTGGGCAACGGTTCGAGCACGACGGTATCCAATCCCACGGCAGGGAGTTATTCACTGGCGGTAACCGCCGGGGTCATGAATTTGGAGGTTGTGTCACCCGTTTGGGAGGGCGCGCCGGTACAGTTGACTACCGAACCGGGACAAAACTATACCGGGGTGGACATCCTGGTGAACCGGATTGTGCCGCCGGATGACCAGCCGATTGCCCAGGACGACAGCTTCAGCGGCCCGGAAGACGTTGTCCTGAGCGGCGACTTGAGCACCAACGACACGTTGAGTAACGATGGCGGCAACGTGTTCAGCCTGGCCAGTGATGGGACCCGTGGCATGGCCACGGTTACCCCGGCCGGCATGTTCAATTACGAGCCAGAGTTAAACAGCAACGGACCTGACAGCTTTTCCTACCGAATTACCGACGTTGACGGCGATGTGGATGTAGCGAACGTCAGCCTCACGGTAAACCCGGTAAACGACACCCCCGAAGCACTCCCGGACTCCGCCACAATCGACGCCAACAGTGCCCCGCAGACCATCGACGTCCTGGCCAACGACAACGACGTAGATAACGACGCTCTGGTTATCAGTTCTGCCACTCAACCGACGAACGGTGTCGTCGCCATCGACGCCTCAGAAACGGAACTGACCTACGAGCCCAATCAAGACTATTGCAACAACGGCGCAACCGCCGACACGTTCACGTACACCGTCTCCGATGGCACCGCCAGCGCCCAGGCAACGGTCACGATCACCATACCCTGCAGCGCCGATATCCTATTCGCCAACGGCTTCGAGTCCTAACGATATCCGCCCGCTGTACGTTTCACCCTATCGAAGCCACTTGCACACGCCGACCGCCAAATAAAATGGTGACACGGCCTTAAACGAATGCAGGCGAACCGCAAGGGAGCCGTCCATCCTTCACTCCACAAAAGCGACGCCGCGCTGCAGCCTACAATGAGCTAGGCAGAGGGGGTGATCAGGTCTTTGAAGGAAGTAAAGCGCACCGCAGGGAGCCATTCCTTCAAAGACCTGATCACCCCCTCTGCCGACCCACCGCCCCAGCCTACAGCCCGGCCGTTAGCTCAAAGCATCCGCGTCACTTTCGCCCGTGCGAATCCGCACCACCTGCTCCAGCCCATGGACAAAAATCTTCCCATCCCCAATGCGATCCGTGTTCGCCGCCTGGGCGATGGCTTCCACCACCGCTTCCACTCGGTCGTCGGTGGTAGCAATTTCCAGTTTCACTTTGGGCAGAAAATCCACCACGTATTCTGCGCCGCGGTACAGTTCGGTGTGGCCTTTCTGGCGCCCAAACCCCTGTACTTCGGTAACCGTGATGCCCTGAACGCCTACTTCCGACAGTGCGCTTCGCACGTCGTCCAGCTTGAACGGTTTAATGACCGCAGTAACCATTTTCATTGGTGTTGTCCTCTCATATTCATGTAATGGGTCACTAGACCGTTTTTCATTTCAGGCTGCCGTGGATAAATTCTGGATAGGCTTCCATGCCGCATTCGGACATGTCCACACCCGCTTGTTCTTCTTCTTCGGTAACGCGGATTCCCATGGCCGCCTTGATCGCCATCCAGACCACCAAGCTCACTACAAAGGTCCACGCGAAGATTGTGCCCAGTCCCAGCAGTTGCGCGCCAAAGGTTGCGCCGTCGTTGGTGAGCGGTACCGCTAACAGGCCCCAGCAACCCACGACACCGTGCACAGAGATGGCGCCCACCGGATCGTCAATTTTCAATTTATCCATCGTGACGATGGCAAATACCACCAAGATGCCGCCAGCGGCGCCAATGAGCGTTGCCGCCAGCGGCGTGGGCGTCAGGGGTTCTGCAGTGATGGCTACCAGGCCGGCCAGCGCCCCGTTGAGCATCATGGTTAGGTCTGCCTTCTTGAACCAAAGCCGGGAGAGAATGACGGCGGCGATAACGCCGCCCGCGGCAGCGGCATTAGTATTAGTAAAAATCAACGCCACCGCGTTCGCGTTCTCCACGTCCGCCAGCTTGAGTTGGGAACCACCGTTGAATCCAAACCAGCCTAGCCAAAGAACAAAGGTGCCCAGGGTTGCCAGCGGCAGGTTGGCCCCAGGGATGGCGCGAGGGCTGCCGTCTGGCGCAAATTTTCCTTTGCGAGCCCCCAGTAAAACGACGCCCGCAAGCGCTGCTGCGGCGCCGCAAAGGTGCACAACGCCCGAGCCGGCAAAGTCCTGGAAATTGGCCTGGTGAAGAAACCCTTCTCCCCATTTCCAAAAACCCTGCACGGGGTATATGAACCCACACATCGCGACAGCAAAGGCAAAGAACGCCCATAGCTTCATCCGTTCAGCGACGGCGCCGGACACGATGGACATAGCGGTGGCCACAAATACCACCTGGAAGAAGAAGTCCGATAGATTGGAGTAATAGGGCGCGTCTTCGCCGCCGGCCATCACTGCCGCGGCGTCGTTGTCGCCGCTGCCCAGCAGCAGGTCAGACAGCGCTGGAATGTAGGCACTGGCAGAATCGCCGTACATGATGCCGTAGCCGCACAGCATATACATGATGCAGGCAATGGAATACAGGCCGATGTTTTTGGCCAGTATTTCGGTGGTGTTTTTGGATCGGACCAGTCCGGATTCCAGCATGGTAAAGCCGGCGGCCATCCACATGACCAGGGCCCCACACATCAAAAAGTAAAAGGTGTCTAGGGCGTAACTTACTTGTGCCAATTGTTCCACGTGTCAGCCTCGTATTGTGATTTTTTAGCGTCCGGTACCAGCAGTTCGATGCCGGGCGGGTTGGCTTCCAGAGACCTGATGCCAGGCCCGGGTGCTAAAGGTCATAGGCAAGGGACGTGCCAACTGTTTTATTGGCATGGCGCGGCGTTTTGGCAGGAGAATCGATCAGTGATTGCACCACTTTGGTGCGTCAGTCTCCTCGCTCTGCACTACCTCGGGGAGTTTCGATTTTGGGTGCCAGAATCGAGCAGGGCGGGTATCCTTAACGTTCGTCTTTTTGCCTTAACGTTGGGGAACACCGAATGCTGGATCCACAAAAAATTGATGAGCTGGCCACGTCATTAAACCGATTGGTGCCCGAATCCCTGCGCGATGCCGGTGATGACATCAAAGCCAATTTCCGGGCGGTGGCCCAGTCCTGGTTTGATCGCCTGGATCTGGTTACACGAGAAGAGTTTGACGCCCAGCAGGCGGTGCTGGCGCGAACCCGAGAAAAATTGGACCAGATAGAGCAGCAGCTGGCTCAAGACTGAATTCTAATCATTTCGGTAAACCTGGGTCGACTTCCTCTCTGGGTACTTTTGGTTATTTAGGCATAGCCCGTAAGTCGTTCTGGTAATGCGCGGTTGTGGGTAGGGTGATATCCATCACTTATTGATGGAATGATTATGTCACTGGCTGTATCTCCCCCGATATCCTCAGACGCGCAACAAACGCTCAATCAATTAGCCGGACAATGGAGCGCTGACCAGCAGCTTTGGGCCAGCGGGTTTCTAGCCGGCATGGCGGCAAACAGAACGCCAGCGTCCGCGCCGGAAACTGCCCTCAAGGGCACCGTTTTATACGGCTCCCAAAGCGGTAACGGTCAAGCGATTGCTGAGGCGCTGGCCGCCAGTGGCAGTGCTCACAATCTCAATTTGCGCGCAGTGAGCATGGCGGACTATTCACCCGCCAGACTCAAAAGCGAGTCCTACCTGTTGCTTGTGGTCAGCACCCACGGCGAGGGTGAGCCGCCGGATGATGCCCTCGATCTATTCGAGGCGTTGGAAGATCCGGGAGGGCCGCAATTTCCCAAACTCAACTACGCGGTGCTGGCGCTGGGCGACAGCAGCTATGCCCAGTTTTGCCAGACCGGTCGAGACTTTGATCAGCGTCTAGCCGCTCGCGGCGCCAGTGCGTTGTTTGAGCGGGTTGAATGTGATCTTGATTATCATGATGTCGCCTCTGCCTGGCAGGAGCAGGTGTTGGACGCCCTGCAGCAACGCCAACCCCAGTCTTCTTCACCGCATTTGCAGGTTGTGCCTCAGGCAGCTCCAACTGCGTACAGCCGCACTCGCCCGTTCCCAGCTACGGTGGAGGTCAATCAGAAAATTACTGGCGGCACATCGGCCAAGGATGTGCGCCATCTGGAGCTGTCGCTGAGTGATTCTGGGCTTACCTATCAGCCAGGTGATTCGTTGGCGGTGGTGATTGATAATCCGGCTCAGCTGGTCGAAAAATTATTGACCGCAACAGGTTTGCAGGGCGCTATGGCGGTGGTTTTGGATGAGAAAGAAACCTCCCTGGGTAAGGCGCTGACGGAAGAACTGGAGGTCACCCGGCTAACTCGCCCGGTACTTGAACGGTTTTCCCAGCACAGTAACGCAGCGACCGTTGTCGAGGCGCTGGAAAATGTCGACCAACTGAAGTCATTTTTGTTTCGTCATCAGGTGGTAGACCTGTTTGTCCAGTATCCACTGACGCTAAATGCCCAAGAGCTAGTGGATATATTAGCGCCTAAGGTCCACCGATCTTATTCCATCGCCTCGGCCCAGGAGTTGAATCCAGATTCGGTCCATTTAACCGTCGACGCGCTGAAATACGCGTCGTTTGATCACGAACATATTGGCGCTGCATCCACCCAGCTGGCAGATCTTAAGACTGGCGAAGAGGTGCGCGTCTATATGGATCCGAATCCACGCTTCAGGCTGCCGGACGATCCTTCAACGTCCGTGATCATGATTGGGCCGGGCACCGGAGTTGCGCCTTTTCGCGCCTTTATGCAGGAGCGCGAGGCCAGCGGCGCTGACGGCAAAAACTGGTTGTTTTACGGCCACCAGCACTTTGCCAGCGATTTCCTCTATCAGATTGAGTGGCTACGCTGGCGCGAGTCCGGCTTGCTGAGCAAGCTCAGCGTGGCGTTTTCTCGAGACCAGGCCCACAAACGCTATGTGCAGCACGTGATGGGTGAACAGGGCGAAGCCCTTTATCAATGGCTGAAAAACGGCGCCTACCTATACGTCTGCGGCGACGCCGAACGCATGGCCGGCGATGTGGATGACGCGTTGCGCGCGTTGATTGCCGAACACGGCGGGCTGGACCCGCAACAAACCGATCAGTACCTCAGCGACCTGCGCCGCAGTGGCCGATACAAAAGGGACGTTTACTAATGAGCGAGAAAAAACTCAGTGATGTGGAGCGCATCAAGTCGGCCAGCCGCCATTTACGCGGGACACTGGTTGAAGGCTTGGTGGATGATGTCACGGGAGCAATCGCTGCCGATGATACCCAGCTCAGCAAGTTTCACGGGATCTATCAGCAAGATGATCGGGACAGCCGGGCGCAGCGGCGCCGTCAGAAACTGGAGCCGGCGTATTCGTTCATGATCCGGGCCAGAATTCCTGGCGGCGTGTGCACGCCCCAACAGTGGTTGGCCATGGACGCCTTAGCGCAAACCCACGCGAACAACACCTTGCGCCTGACCACCCGCCAGGCTTTTCAGTTTCATGGCGTGATCAAAAGCCGGCTTAAGTCAACCATTGCTGGCATCAATGAATCGTTGCTGGATACCTTGGCGGCCTGCGGCGATGTGAATCGCAACGTGATGTCCAGTCCGGTGGCTGAGAATCGCAGTGTGCAGCAGACGGTGGCCCAATATGCGGCGGATTTGTCGGACCATTTGACGCCAAAAACCGGCGCTTATCATGAGATCTGGCTGGACGGTGAAAAGCAGCCCGAAACCCAGCCCACCATTGAACCGGTGTACGGCGATACTTATCTGCCGCGAAAATTCAAAATGGGCCTGGTGATACCCCCGGTGAACGATGTCGATATCTACACCCAGGACCTGGGCTTTATTGCGGTGGTTGAAGACGGAAAGCTCATCGGCTTCAACGTCTCGGTCGGTGGCGGCATGGGCATGGCTCACGGCGTGCGCGAGACCTATCCCATGCTTGGCCAGGTTATTGGGTTCGTAACGCCTGATGCCCTGGTGGCCATCAGCGAAGCGGTAGTCACCACTCAACGAGACTTTGGCGATCGCAGCGACCGGCGCCACGCGCGCTTGAAATACACCATCGATGATCGCGGCATTGACTGGTTCAAAGCTCAAGTTGAAGAGCGCTCTGGAGTCACGTTAGCGCCGGAGAAGCCCATCACGTTTACCCACAGGGGTGACCTGAGGGGCTGGATGGAAGATGACGCGGGAATGTGGCACTACGGAATCAACGTTGAAAATGGACGGGTTAAAGACACCCCAGATGGCCGGCAGCAGCTAATGACCGGATTGCGCCAGATTGCCACGGTGCATAAGGGTGAATTCCGCCTGACCGGCAATCAGAATCTAATTATTAGCAACGTCAAATCACTGGATAAACCCCATTTGGAGGTTTTGCTGGACGAGTATGGGATTGGCACCGAGGTCAGCCCTCTGCGCGCGAATGCCATGGCTTGCGTAGGCTTTCCTACCTGCGGCCTTTCCATGGCGGAAAGTGAGCGTTATCTACCTCAGTTGATTGATGAATTGGATGAGGCGTTGGCTCGCCATGGTCTTGATGATGAGCCGATGGTAATTCGCATGACCGGATGTCCCAACGGCTGCGCCAGGCCGTATGCGGCGGAAATTGGACTGGTGGGAAAAAGTGCCGGGCGTTATGCGGTGTTTCTTGGCGGCGACTTTGAGGGACGGCGCCTAAACCATCTGTATCGAGACAACGTTGCGGACGTTGAATTGGTGGAGTTACTGGACCCCCTGTTTGCCGGGTTCGCCAAAGATCGTTTGCCGGAAGAACATTTTGGTGACTATCTGGTTCGCAGCGAGGTCGTAGCGGCGACCCAACACGGCAGCGAGATTCATGGAGCAGCAGCATGAGTGCGGTGGCCCTGTGCGAGAACCAGAGTCGCTCAGCGGCGGCCAGCTGCGCTAACGCGTCTCTTAGTAAATTGACGGCACAACAGCGGGTTCGCTGGTCGCTGGAGAATCTTCCCGGCGAATTTATGCTCAGCTCAAGTTTCGGAATTCAGAGCGCGTTAATGTTGCATCTGGTCACCCAGGAGTGGCCCGACATTCCGGTGGTGTTGATTGATACCGGATACCTGTTCCCGGAAACCTATCAGTTTGTGGATCAGCTCAACGACCGGTTGAAGTTGAACCTGAAGGTTTATCAACCGCGCATGAGTCCGGCCTGGCAGGAGGCCATGTACGGCAAACGCTGGGAGCAGGGGCGCGATGGCATGGATGCGTACAACGAGCAGGCCAAGGTCGTCCCCATGCGCCGCGCTCTTGATGAATTAAACGTCAGCACCTGGTTTGCTGGCCTGCGTCGCGCCCAGTCAGACACCCGCACTCAGCGTGAGGTTGTGGAACTCAGTGGTGAGCGCTGGAAGGTGCATCCGATAGTGGATTGGAATGATCGGCAGGTACACGAGTATTTGCAGACCCATGATTTGCCCTATCACCCGCTGAGGGAAAAAGGTTATGTATCCATCGGCGACTGGCACAGCACACAATCCCTGCTTGACGTTGAGGATGAAACCGAAACGCGGTTTATGGGGTTGGGTCGAGAGTGTGGGTTGCACACGCTTGTCTAGAGCAGCGGCTATTCGAACCCGGTTTCCAAAATAATCTGATCGGTAACCGCTTGATAGCGCGTGGGTGTCAATTCGAGCACACCGATGTCCTCGTTGACGCCCTCTATACCGGTTATATCCAGCGATAGCGGCAGGTAGTCTGGATGAAAAACCGTTACGGTTTGGTTACCTACAAGAACGCCCGCTTGAAACGCTCCGTCGGCGCCCGCGAAAGCGCTGGCACCACCGGAGATAATGAATGCGCCGAAAACGGGGTCGCCATTCATTGCATCGCGGGCCTGTCCGGTAATGTAACCCAGACCGACAGGAATCAGAGCTAAGAAGAATCCGTCGACGTTTTTCTTAGTCGTCAGGGTGTATTCGCCCGCGGCATTAGCGCCACAACCTGACACGCGAATCACGTCTCGACCAAACTCTGGGTATTGGCGGGGATACACAAGCTCTTGTGAGACATCACAGTTGCCGATGGCCATGGATGGGTTGAAGTCGCTGAATTTTTCGTTGCCGTAGCGGTGGCTGCGAAGAATCTGGCCTGGGGCCGGGGTAATGGTTGTGTCCACCTCCTGATAAAAGACTGTATCCAGGTCCGTTTGGGACACCAGGTACCAGTGGACATCGTCCGGCCCTTTCAGGGTGGCCGTCACCGTGGCTTCGCTAACATCGCGCAGATCAATAAAGGTTCCGGAGCCGGCAAGCTGAGCCTGGGGGAAAATTTCAGCGCCGCTAGGGTCAATCTGTAGGGCCAGGCACCAGCGCTCAAATTCCACCACTTCCTCGCCGGCATTGTCCAGCTGCAGCAACCACGGCTGATCGCCAACCCCGGGCTGGTTGCGAAACCTGGCAAGCTGTTCGGAGGGTTCAAGATCTCCGGCTAAAGCAATAGGGCTGGAACACTGTTTTTCGGCGGGCCAGACATGGGTATCTGAAAACACCCCATGAATATTGGGGTTGTCGCAGTCGCCGGAGGGCGTAACGGCATTTTGATTGAAGTTGGGTCGATTCACCAACGTCACCTCCGTTTTCATCGGATTTTGCAGACGCAGCGCAAGATCAGAGGCTAAGGGGTGATTGAGCTGTACTTCCACTTCCGTATTAATTACCACCGCGCCGGCGGGGATCGTGTCGCATGCCGATTCCGGCCCATCATTGCAATCGCCCGGGCGGGAGAAATCCAGGCCTTGTTCCAGGCCAGATAATCCGCTGCCGCAGCGAATACGCACGTCGCTGTCGAAGTCATCACCCAGACCAATCTCCGAGGGCTCAATGGTGCGCACCGCCACCAGCAGATCGTCGGACAGGCCGGAGGTGTCGGTGGCCCTGATGGTGGATACCGGGTCTTTGGGGGCGTCGCCGTTTTGCGGTTCAATGAGCAGGGTGCCCGATGAATCCAGCAATATAAAACTGGCGATATCATCCGACGAATAGGTCAGGGCCTGTCCGTTGGGTTCAGTGACAAACTCCGATAACTCGATCTTCAGCGACTGCCCCACGAACAGCGTCTCCACCAGCATGTCTGGATTTGCCCTGGGGGGACGGTCATTTTGTGATTCGCCTTCGATCGCCAGACACAGCTGGGACAGTACTTTCTCTGACTGACAGGAATTGCCCAGGCCGAATTCATCGCAGCGGATTTCATCGCTGCTTTTGTCAAGATCCCGAATCACCCATTCGCGGGTGTCGCTGAATTCCCGGTTTTCGGACCATGACCAGTCCTCACAGGCCGGCCCGCCGCCGCCACAGGCTTCATCGATATAGGTAATCGACATCCAGTAACGGCCTTCCGCCAATTCGCAGAAGTTCTCCGGTAAATCGACCTGAAACGGAAAAACCCCCGCCGGCACATTGCCGTCGATTTTTCCCGCCGTTCCGGTGAAATTGCAGATCGGGTCACCCGTTGGCAGGCTTTCAGGGCAAGGTTCATCCGTCGGGCAAGCCACCTCTTCGGTATCCCTATAGACGTGGATCCGCACCTGTTCGTCGAGAATGTCCCGACTACCCTGAGTAATGATGCGATTGGGGCGCCACAGCTTTCCTTCGGGAACGACAAAGTCTTCAGCGCTTTCAACGTTAGTGGAACGGCGCAGCCAAGAACTCAGCGCGGCGTGGTCGTTGGCCAGGCAGCCATTGTTCTGATCAAACAGCACCTGGCCGCTGGCGCCGCCACATAGGGCACTGGCAAGACACAGAGTGATGCCCTGGCCCCATTTACTCAAAGTCATTGTTTATTTTATCCGGTTGATAAGCGCCCCATCCTTGCTGGGCGTCAGAGTAGAAGGTGACCTGTTCACTGATGTCGTTTTCTGGACCCGCACCCTCATTTCGATCAGAAGGTTTACGCAATGGCAGATTGAATCACGGATTTTCTGATCGCAGTGATGCTCTCAGGATAGGTCCGCTACAGCCCCAGTCAAGGTCCATGGCGAGTTGTTAACAATGCCTAACGATCAGCCGCTGGTTCGACACCTCTCCGCGATGAATTGTGCTGCATGCTGCCAAAGCTGCGCTGGATTAAACGTCAGCACCTGTAGGGGTGTTATTCAAAGCCGTCTGAGAACAGGTCCACATTAATGACCGCACCATAACTGGCGGGGAATAGGTCCACGGGACCGATTTCGGTCGTTTCATCGGCGACGCTGAGTGCCTCAAAACTGGCTGGAAAATAGTCGGGATGGAACACCGTTACGGTCTTTTGACCCGGGTCTAACGCGGCACTAAAACTCCCATCTTCATTGGAAAAAGCCGCTGAACCGTCGCTGGTCAGATATGCCCGACTGATTGATTCGCCGGTTGAACCATCGCGAATCTCGCCGTTGAAGACGCCAACACTTTGGATGAGGAAGCCGAAGAATCCGAACGACAGGTCTTTTTCCACAGTGAGCGTATAGGTTCCTGCCGGGTTGTCGGGACAGCCGTTAACCCGAATCAGATCACGGCCAAAGGATGGGACGTATTGAGGGTAAACCAAGGTACCCTCTTCAGCGCAGTTGCCGACCGCCAGCTGAGGGTTAAAGCCGCTGAATTTTGCGTTGCTGTATCGGTAGCTTCGCAGCGATTGGCCAAGATCCGGTTTCAAGGTGGTGGTAATTCGCCTAACCCCAGGATTGTTTTGCTCAAAGAAATACCAGTGGACATCCCCGGGCCCAGTCAGCGTATCGGTGAGCGTGATCGAATCCACATCTCGAAAATCAATAAATCGGGCGGAGCCGGGCAGGCCTGATTGCGGGTAAATTTGCCGGCCGCCGGCGTCGTACTCCAATTCCAGACACCATTGATTCAAATTCGCTGTTTGGTTTCCCGCGTTGGCAACGGCCAAAGTCCATTTGGCCTCGTCGCTGGCCATTTCGTTGCGCAACGCGGCCAGTGGTTCGTCGGGTTCTAATTCGCCAAGAAGAGCGGTCGGGTTTGCGCACTGTTGCTCTACAGCCCATGCGCCAAGGTCTGAAAACAGCGCAAGAATATCCGACCGAGGACAGTTTCCCTGGGGCGAATTGAGTTCGAAAAACTTGGGCCGGTCCATTAATTGCACCACAGTCCCCTGGGGACTGCTGAGCTTAATTGTCAGGTCACTGACCTCCGGGTGAGAGAGGTTAACGGTAACCCTTGCATTGATGATCGTTGAACCCACCGGCATCGTCTGACAGGCGCTTGCGGGCGCGTCTCCACAATCGCCAGGCTCAGAAAACGCTACGGCGCTGGCGAAATCGCCATTGCTGCTCTCGCCGCCTGCACAACGCACGAGCACGTTACCAGGGCGGTTTTCACCAAATCCCACGTCACCTGGGTCGACGACGCGACTGGCAAACAGCAGCTCTGCGGACTGGCCTACGGGGTCGGTGGCTCTGACAGAAAAAACGGGATCACTGCCTGCGTCAGGTGCAACGGGGGTAGCAGTGACTGTGCCGTCAGTGTCCAGCGTGATGAACTGGGGCGAGTCGGCGGAGGAGAATGTCAACGGTTGTCCGTTGGGCTCGATAAACAGGGGGTCCATCTCAAAGGCGTTTTTTTCGTCCACCTGTAAGGTTTCTACCGTCATTTTGAGGTCTGGTGATGGAGCAAAGTCTTCCTCAGTGAAGCCATTGAGAGCAAAACACAAATTGCGCTCAACCGGTTGAGACTGACACTTGCTGCCGGGCCCAAAATTGGTGCAAGTGACATCAAGGCTGCGGTTGTTATCCCCGATCACCCATTCACGGCTAGCGTTATCCATCGACGTTTCATCCCAGAACCAAGGCTGGCAGGGCGCGATAATCCCGCACAGGAGATTCACCTCCACCACCGACAGCCAGTAACGCCCCGCGCTTAGGACACAGGAGTCTTCCGGCAGGTTTACTTCAAACGGCTGAAAGCCGATGGTGAGCCCAACCGATTGCGCTTGGCCGCGATAACTGCAGGCCGCGACCGGCGCCGGACCGCTGATTGGGCAGGGCTCGCCGTCAACACATTCAGGCTCGGTGGTGTCTGGGAAAATATTGACCTGAACCTGAGCGCCAACCAAGTTGCGGCTGCCCTGAGCGTAGATTCGGGTGGGTTTCCAGACCTCGCCACTTGGCACAACAAAATCGTCTGCGCTTTGGGCGCTCTCGCCTCTGCTGAAACTGACACTCAACGCATTGCCTGAGTTGACTTCGCAACTTCTGGTTTGCTCGTAAAGAATGGGGTCTTCCATTGGGAAGCCCGCAAGTAGATGGGCGAATGCGAAGAAAATTCCGATCAAGTGACTGATACTTCAGGTTTTTTATCAACTTAAAGCATAGGCCGGTCTGGACCTTAGTCAAGCCGACTTATTGGCAGGACGACCCCATCAATGGGAAAGCTCTGGTCGCAACGTGGGAATATTTTTTAGGCTCTGACTTTGCCAGCCTGAATTAACAAGCGCTGCGCCTGTGCCTCGCACGTTTGTCGGGTTACCCAAAGGACGGAATTGCGCTGAAGTTCCGCATACATATTGGCGCTTTCAATATGGGCTAATTTCTCGGTAAGCTCCGCAGCGCTATCAAAAGCCACCACATTTTCCATATCGATGAGTCCGTGGGGCGCGCAACGATCGGATTTTTCGCCAAGCTGAAAAAACACCGGCACACAGTGATTGGCGGCAATTTCGTAGTGGCGCATGCAGTCCCATCCGCCTTTTTTCATGGTAATACCAAAGCGGGATTGCGCCAGGTCGTTGTAGTAGTCGCTTTCCGTGTCAAAAAGATAATCCCGGGCACACTGAGCCTGAACCTCTGGCAGCTTATACGCCTCATCACATTGCACATGGCGGGCAAATTGCTGGGTTTTCTCCGGGGGCGTTTGACGGATCTTGGCAGCCGGAATGGAAAAACTGATGGGTCTTACCCAGCGAGAGGTACGACGGCCGTACTCGCGTTTGAAGTAACGACCAAAAAGGCGCGCAGTATCGAAACTGCGATCGCCATCCTGCCCGTCAAGGAACAGAAACCTTCCGCGAGATTTGCCGGTGAAAAGGCCGCTGCGTAGATAGGGCCAGAACACGGATCGCTGGCGCCGAATACTGCCGAAAATGATGAGATCAAAGTCGCCACGACGAACGCGAGATTCAATGGCGTTGCGGTCTACCGGAATGTCTGACAGCATTCGCCACAGCGTGAAGCCTTTGCCATAGAGGTCGTTTCTCTGGCAATTGGTATACATCACGTCCTTACGAGGGAAATCTACCAGGTTGGCGCCATAGAGCTGGCGCAGCCCGAAGAGCATCTGGTCCTGGAGATAGTCTTCCCGTGGTTCGGTCAAAAACAGAATATTCACTAGTAATCCGCAACGTTATTTCATTAAACCGCTGTGGCCTGGTATGGCCATTCAACGCGTATGATGTGCAGCCTTAGGGCGGATGTAAATCGCCAATGGTAAATTTTTTGAAAAGCGGGAACGATCGTTCATGACGCAGGGCAAGAAAACCCAGATTGTCGTAGTCGGAGGCGGCGCCGGTGGGCTGGAACTGGTGTCCCGTCTGGGCAAGAAGCTTGGCCGGAAAAAATTTGATGTGGTGCTGGTGGACAAAAACCCCACCCACATCTGGAAACCGTTGCTGCATGAGGTAGCGGCCGGCTCTCTGGATGCCAATCTGGACGAGGTGGGCTATCGGGCCCACGCCCATCGCAACGGTTTTCGCTTTTTCCTGGGCACCATGGAATCGATCAACCGTGAAGCAGGAGAAATTGTGCTTGCCCCCATTGCTGATGACGATGGCAGCATCATCATGGATCAGCATCGAATTCGCTATGACTACCTGGTGCTGGCAGTGGGTTCGGTGAGCAATACGTTTAACACCGCGGGCGTTGATGCGCACTGTCTGCTGCTCGATACCCGCAAGCAGGCGGACCGATTCCGGCAAAAACTGCTGAACCACTGCTTGCGGGTATCGCGCACCATGACTGCTAATCCGGACAGCGATGCGCTGGTTCAGGTGGCAATCGTGGGCGGTGGCGCGACGGGCGTTGAGCTGGCGGCCGAGCTCTATAACTCTGCGGCAGAACTCCGCCACTACGGCCTGGAGGTGTTCGACGAAAGCCGCCTGAAGGTTACGCTGATCGAGGCTGGGCCCCGCATACTGCCTGCGCTACCCAACAAGCTGGCTGAAGCGGCCCAACAGGAGTTGGAATCACTCGGGGTGCGGGTGATCAGTGAGGAACCCGTCACTGAGGTGACTGCTGAGGGTATGCACACCCGCAGCGGAGAGCATATACCGGCAGACCTCCGGGTCTGGGCGGCTGGAGTAAAAGGCCCCGACTACCTGCAGGGGATCGGTAAGCTTGAAACCAATCGCAACAATCGCCTGATGGTGAATTCCACCTTACAAACCACTCTGGACCCAAAGGTCTACGCCATCGGCGACTGTGCCTGCGTCATGATGCCCGGTGCCAAGCTGCCGGTACCTCCTAGAGCACAGGCGGCCCATCAGATGGCCGATACGGTGTACGACAACCTGTTGAGGGATATCAAAGGTCGTGGGCTGAAAGATTTCGAATACGCTGACCATGGGTCGCTGGTGTCGCTGAGCCGGTTTTCTACCGTAGGTAGTCTTATGGGCAATCTAGTGGGTGGTCGGATGGCGGTAGAAGGGCGTCTGGCCCGCATGGTGTATGTGTCGCTTTATCGCATGCATCTTTTGGCGGTGCACGGCTGGATTAAGGGCGCAGGACTGATTGTGGTTAGCGCAGTGAACAAGATTATTCGGCCCAGGCTGAAGCTGCACTGATACTGGATTGGAGTCACCATGATGACAATGGCTAGGCGAGTTTTTGTTTTTCTGGGCCTGACGGTGGCAACGTTGTCTCAGGCCCAAAACCCTGCTGTCAGCAGGCCTAACTGGACCAAAGATGAGGCGGTTCGCAGTGCCGTCCAAGCCTGGATTGAACCCCAGCTGGGCGAACTTCTGCAGCTTGCCGGCAACAGCCCGGATCAGTTGGCCGACTCTCTGATTGCGCTGGACCAGGATTTCTCGATGGCTAGTCCGGCCAGGGAAAAACTGTTTTGGCTCCTGGCAAAGTCGTTGGCGAATCAGCCGGCTTTGCCTTCCGACCACCCCGTCATGACATTCCTGCTGAACTACCCAGCGAGGGTGCTGGTTCCCCACGGGGAGGCGCCCGGGGTGGGAGTACCGCTGTTCCCGGTGCGGGCAGCGGCAATGGGTTCGCTGGGCCAGTGGCAGTTTGCTGCGGCGCTGCGTTTCGCGCAAACCGAACCCAAACTGGAAATATTACTCAGCCGTTACCAAAGCGAATCCCGCCCGGGCCGCCGTGGACTTCGCCAGGGATTGGCCTCTCGTGACAAATCCTTTCTAGCCGCCCTTCTGAATCAGAGCTTAGACCAACTATCTGCCGAGCCGGAGTTCACGGCTTTGGCCGGCGAAACGGCGCTACTGCTATCGGATGTACCTGCGTTAGCCCGGGTGTTCAATGAGGGACAAGGCGCAGCGATGGTCGAACTGGCACGCCGAACGCGAAGCGAACTTTCCCCGGCATCCACCGAGAGCCTGTTGACTCAGCTGAACGAGTCGAGTTCAGCCTCCGACATCGTGACCAGCGTGATGCGCACTCATCCACGCGTCGCGGGTCAGGCGTTAGCGGACAAAGGCCAGGAAACCGGCAGCATCGAAACCTGGACCGAACAACAAGGTGTGCTGGGGCTGGGATACCCGGTGCCCATACCTGTGGACACACCGTTGCCGTTTGATGGTTTTCGTTCCTACGCCGGTCTGCATCAACGTCATCAATCGTTAGCAAACCAGTCGTCCCAGGTGCAGGGCGTGGTGGTGGGCGAAACTCACGCAAAGCGCGACATCTGGGCATATCGCGTGGGTGATGCCGATCTGTTAACCCGGGATCTTCGGCCTGAGCCTGCGATGCTGACCAACGGCGGCATTCACGCCCGTGAATGGCAAACCCCGGAAGTGGTCACCGGCATCATGGAGCGGTTGATCAACAGCGCGGGAGACGGCTATTGGGTGGACTACCTGCTGGACAACGCTAACGTGGTGCTGGTGCCGGTCATGAACATTGATGGATTCACTCAGACCCAGAGATTCCCCACAACCAACTGGCTACGAACAGATCCCAGCAACGAACCGGGGGACCCGTCTCCATCGCCCCGGGACGGCCGCATGCGGCGCAAGAATATGCCTGGCGTAGACGAGATATTGGAAACTCGAGATGACCACCTGGAAGGCGTAGATCTAAACCGCAACAGCCCTCCGTTTCATGCCACCAATCCTAACCGATCCTCCGACGACACACGCTCGTTGGTGTATCACGGGCCCGGTCCCCATTCTGAGCCCGAGTGGCAGGCCTTATTGGCCGCAGCCGAATTAGGCCCCTCTGAACAGCTGCGCGCTTACACCGATGTGCACTCGTTCTCTCAGGTGTTTTACTTCGCCCGCACCGACAGTATTCGGCTCACCACAAATACGGTCGATCTGCTTAACCTGAAATCTCAATTCAACGCATCATTACCCGATGGCAGTGTCTATCTGTTTGACGCCAGCCCGCTATCCAATATCAACACGGGGTTTGGTCTCAGCAATGAGTACTTTACCCAGACGTTGGGCATCCCAGCCTGGGGTGTAGAGGTGGAACCCAATGGCGGCGGCCCCAGTTTTCCTGGCAACCCTCCAGGCTGTGGCGCCAACTACGGCGGCTTGGGTAACAACTGTCATGACGGATTTATTCTGCCCGAGTCGGAAATTCGGCGGGTACGCAGCGAGTTGTCTCACACCTTTGTGGCCGCGTATTTTCATCAGACGGGCCCGCCCTCGGTGGCCGCGGTGCGGGTCATTGATGACGCCACCAACGCACTGGTTTTTGAGGCCGAATGGGATCCCTCTGCAGAAGGCAGTCGACAGCTGAATGCGCAACAGATTCAGCCGTTGGCGCTGGACCGGGATTACACGCTATGGATTGCCCACGACCGGCCCATGCGCTGGCGTGTGGATGGCGAGATTTCAGCGTTTCCGGGCCAGCCTGCCAGTGGGCTGAATCACACCCAGTCGTTTGCAGCACTGGCCGATAGCATTGAAGCCGATCTTGGCGAGGCTCGCTGGGCCAACGCGCCGGGCGACGCGCCAGACGGGTATTTTCGTTACCAGGATGATGCCCTTGTAGCGTCACTGCGGTTTCCGTCCAGTGATGCTAATCTCGCCGCCGTCAGCGATGTCCGGGACGTTACTCTTAGCCATAACGTGATTGGCATGACCGGCCATGGCCTGGACGCTAATCCGGCCACTGCCATTAGCTGGAGTGACGGCGGCTGGTCGTTCTTAGAAGATGCCACTGGCGCCCCAGGCGACACTGGCGGCGCTGACTCCACGGTGGAATTTTCGCTGTCGCGCAACGACCCAGGCGCGCCTTTTTTGATTCAGCCTGCCACCACCGCCGCGTGGTTTGACGATGCTAACAACGGCGAAGGGTTTCTCCTGGAAATTCTCGCTGACGACGTCGCTGTAATGTATTGGTTTACCTACGATGACGATGGCCAGCAGGCATGGTATGTGGCGAACGGCCGGGTCACAGGAAATCAATTGGTATTTCCGGAACTGATCGTTACCCGGGGCGGCCGGTTCGGGCCGAACTTCGATCCTGCTGAGGTGGAGCGTCAGGTCGTGGGCAGCGCCCGCTTTGTATACAACAGCTGTGACACTGGAACCATGGTGTATGAGTTACCGGGTAAAAAAGGCCGGCTGTCATTGCAGCGTTTGTCACAGGTAGACGGTCTGTCTTGTACCCGCGCTGCGGCGCCTTCTCAGACTGGTCTGTCCACCGGTTCGTGGTTTAACGTGGATCAATCCGGCCATGGGTTTGTAGTTGAAGTGTTGGAGCAAAACCAGGCGTTGGTGTATTGGTTTACCTATGACCTTGACGGCAACCAGGCCTGGTTTTTCGGCGCAGGATCAGTCGCTGACGACGACCTGTTGATTAGTGAAACCTTCGCCACCAGCGGGCCAAGCTTTGGTTCGGATTTTGACCCTGATGATCTGGTGCTTTCTCCCTGGGGAGAGCTGCGCCTGACCCTTGGGTGTAGCGAGGGGCAGGTTCAGTATGACGGCAGCCTGTTCAACTTTCCGGCGGCCACACTGGCGCTCACTCGCTTAACGGTTCCCAGCGGCCTGGAATGTGAATAACGTTTCTGCTACACGCTCTCCACTCTTAGAAAGGCTGCGGCAGTGAGTCAAACGTTTTCCAGTCAATCTACCGATTCGTTTTCCCAACTGCTAAACCAGGCCAATGCTTCCCTGGTGGTGTCCACCTATCAGGCGGGCCAACTGGTGTTGATTCGGCCTCAGGAAAAAGGGGTTAACACCCATTTTGTGGCCTTTCAAAAGCCCATGGGCCTAGCGCTACGGGCCGGTGAATTGGCAGTGGGTGGTGCCAGCAGTATCACCACCTACCGCAACCTCCCTGCGGTGGCCAATAAGGCCAACGCGGAAGGTGTGGAGGATGCCTGTTACCTGCCCCGGCGCAGTCACGTGACCGGCGCCATTGACATTCATGAAATGGGCTATGACCTGGACGGCGAGCTGTGGTTCGTCAATACCCGCATGTCCTGTCTGGCCACAGCGAGTGTGGAGTTCAGCTTTACTCCGCGCTGGCGTCCACCGTTTATCACCGCCTATGAGCTGAGCGATCGCTGTCACCTGAATGGCTTGGGATTTCGCGATGGACAACCGCGGTATGTGAGCATGCTGGGTAACACCGATACCCCCGGCGGTTGGCGCGGCAACAAGGTATCCGGTGGCCAGATCATGGACATCACCACCAATCAGGTATTAGCGGACGGTTTGTGCATGCCCCATTCGCCGCGCTGGTATCAAAATAAACTGTGGTTTTTATCCTCCGGCGCCGGTCAGCTGATGTGCGCAGAAGAGGGTCAACCGGCTCAGGTGGTGGCGGAACTGCCCGGTTTTGCCCGCGGCCTGGACTTCATAGATCGCTACGCGCTGATCGGACTTTCCCAGGTTCGCGAGAGCGCCGTGTTTGCCGGCCTGCCGTTAACCAAGCGAGTGGCTGAACGCAAAAGTGGGGTCTGGGTCGTCGATATAGTCACTGGCGCTACGGTGGCGTTCCTGCAGTTCACGGGCAACGTGCAGGAAGTGTTTGAGGTGAAAGTTTTGCCCCATCGGGCGCCCATGCTGTTGGATTCTGACAACCCGTTGGTGGCTACCTCGTTTGAGCTGCCTGATGAGGTTTTGAACAACCTGGCGCCACCCGATCCGGCCGAACAGGCGTTAGAAGAAGCCACCCGGATGCATCTGGAAGGAAAACTGGATGAGGCCATCCAGGCTTACCGGCAGATATTGACCCAGTTTCCGGACTTGGCGAGGGCCGATCATCAATTGGGTTTGTGTTTGGTTGACGCTGAGCGCTGGGCCGAAGCGGCCGAGGTGCTTGGTCGGGTGGTGGAACGCCAGAGCGACAACGCAGAAGCGATGAACAGTTTGGGTTTAGCGTACACCCGGCTGGGCGACTTTGAGCGCGGAATGCAGTGGCTGGATGAGTCTGTTGCCACCGACAATCAGTTCGCCCTGGCCCATTTCAATCGGGGCATCGTACTGCTCAAGCAGGGCGATTTCCAGCGCGGCTGGGAGGCCTACGACTGGCGCTGGCAAACGCCGCAGTTTGTGCCGTTTCAATGCAAGCAGCCGCTGTGGCGAGGGGAAGACATCAGCGATCAACGTCTGCTGGTGCACAGCGAGCAGGGCAATGGCGACCATATTCAGTTCTGGCGTTTTCTGCCGCTGGTGGCAAAACGGTGCAAGGAAGTAATTTACGTTGGCCCGGAAAATCTGGCGCCGCTGGTTGCGGAAATTGACGGCGTCTCTGAAAGTCGAGTACCAGGTCAGATTCCGGCTGATCGCTTCGACGTCTACTGCCCTCTGATGAGTTTGCCTCGGTGGTTAGGGATGACCCTGGAGAATCTGCCTGCACCCAAGCGCTACCTGACGATTCCCGCAGCGACTACCGTAAGCCAGCTAACGGGCAATTTCAAAGTAGGCATTTGCTGGTCGGGATCACCCACCCACAAGGAAAACCATCATCGCTCCATGGCGCTGGAGACCCTTGCGCCGCTGATGGGATTGAAAGGCATCAGCTTTTACTCGCTGCAGATGCCGTTGAGTTCGGGCGAATCCCAATGGCTAAGCGACCATAACGTAACCAACCTAGAGCCCGAGTTGCCGGGCTATGCGCGCACCGCTGCGCTGGTGGATCAACTCGACTATGTTGTAACGGTCGATACTGCTATTTGTCATCTGGCAGGAGCTCTGGGCATTCCCGTGGCTATCATGCTCAGCGCCGACCCGGACTGGCGCTGGCTGCGCGAGGGAAACACCAGTCCCTGGTACCCGTCCGCCAGGTTGCTGAGACAGACCCAACCGGGTGATTGGAACACCGTGTTGGGTCAGGTGCTGGCGTTGCTCAAAGCGGCCAGTTAACCAGAGATCCCAAAGCCGTGGCGTCGGAAAATCTCTGTCGCAACGGATTGGTCAAGAAAGTCCAGAAACCGTTGAGCATTCATGCCCACGGATTCCGTGCTTATTTTGGCGGCCTCATAGGTTACCGCGACTTCGTCCAAGGGTACTGAAAACATAACCCGCATTTTTGGTTGCTGGACCAGGTCAGTGGCGTACACCCACCCCAGTACGCTGGGGTCTGCCACCACCATGGCCAGTGCCCGGCGTACATCTGCGGCCGGTGCGATCCGATGTTCCAACGCATCCCAAACCGTACCCGAGTCTCTTGAAACACTGCTAAGGAATTGTTTAGCGTAAACCCCCGCGGGTACGACTTCCGGGCTACCTATCGCCAAGTAGCGAAACGCCAGATCTGGCAGTTGTTCGATACGGGTCAACGAGAAATTTGCTCGCGGGTTCTGAATCAACACCAGCTGATTGCTTAGGATGGGCCGTCGCGACTGCGGATCAATGAATCCGCCATGCTGAAGGTCATTCATCCATTGGCTGTTGGCGCTGAGGAAAAGATCGGCGTTTGCCCCTGCCTGAATCTGTTGCGCAAGAACATTGGAACCCGCCAAATTCAGTTGCACCTGCAGGTCTGGATGAGCGTTATGAAAGGCCTGCTGAATCTCCGTCATGGCATTGCTCAAACTGGCGGCAGCAAATACGGTCAGCGTGTCGTCGGCCGATGCTCTTGGTCGGCATCCGATTAACGTAACCAAGGCTGTCATAAGGGCCATCAACAGCGCCAGGAAATTGTAAGATAGCGCTCTGATGTGTGCCGACCTTTCCAAAAACACCGCTCAAAATGCAGCTAAAGCAGTAACACAGATTAGCATGGACCTGGTGTTGAGCTTGGCGCTTTTTGTGCCAATATCGGGCAGTGTTAGGCCGTGACCGAACTGGTTTACAGTGCCCTGTGGCTGACGTTGAAAATCGCTGGGCTGGCGACGTTGCTTACTCTGGTTATCGGAATTCCGCTGGCGCGTTGGCTAGCTCGTCGCAGTCATTGGTCAGCACGCCTGTTGTATACAATGCTGAGTCTGCCAATGGTCTTACCACCCACGGCTGTGGGTTATTTGCTGCTGCAACTGCTCGCGGTGGATGACCCGACGGGTATCCGCCTTTTTGGCATCAATGTTCACTGGCTGCTGACCTGGCAGGCGGCGGTGATCGCCTCTGCCGTGATGGCGTTTCCCATCGTGTTGCGTAGCGCCAAGGTAGCTTTCGAGCAGGTCGATCCGGCGCTGGAAGAAATTTCCCAAACATTGGGCCACTCGGCCCTGCAGACGTTTTGGCACACGACGTTGCCGTTAGCAAGACGCGGTGTGGCTGCGGGAGCGATCTTGGGCTTCACCCGCGCGGCCAGTGAGTTCGGTGCAACGGTTACCGTCGCAGGGAACATTCCCTTTCAAACCCAAACCCTGCCCAGCGCGATTTTTGCGGCCCAGCAGGCGGGTAGAGATTCGGACGCAATGGTGCTTATCCTCATCGCCCTCATTAGCGGGTTTCTGGCGATGTTTTTGGCTGAGTGGCTGATGGGTCGACATCAGCGGCGGTCGCCATAATGGCTGAACGGCACCTGTTCATCGACCTGAACCTGACTCGGCCAGGGTTTACCCTGCAGATAGAGCAGAAGTTGTCCAGTGGTATAACTGGCCTGACTGGCCCATCAGGCGCAGGAAAAACCACGTTATTGCGAGCACTTGCCGGGCTAGAGTCCGGCATTCACGGCACTGTGGTGTTTGCCGGAACGACCTGGCAAAACACACCGCTGGGGCAGTTTCAATCGCCGGAAGGACGGGGGTTGGGCTATGTGCCGCAGGACAGCCTGCTGTTTCCCCATCGCACCACCCGAGAGCAACTCACAGCGGGTAGGCAGTTGATTTCAGCCCAGGAACGTCAAGAGATCGTGGGCATGCTGGGTTTAGCAGGCCTCTTGGACCGGTATCCATCAGCGCTCTCCGGCGGCCAACGTCAGCGCGTAGCGTTGGCGCGAGCGCTCTGTGCTGATCCTCAGCTGCTCCTTTTGGACGAACCCTTGAGCGCTATTGATCTCGATCAGCGCAGTCAAATCTGGCGCGGATTGGGCCGTTGGCTTGCCCAAAGAAAGTTGCCGACCCTGTGGGTGTCTCATGATCCGATTGAACTCCAAGTTTGTACCCAGACAACGCTGGTCATGGACCAGGGTCAGGTGATTAGTCATGGCACCACCGACACTGTTCTGGCGCACCGTTCGTTGCTCGTGGAGGATCTTAGGGGGCAGGGTTTTGAAAACGTATTCGACGCTGTGGTGAAAGACGTAGCGGGTCAAGATGCCTGCTTGGCGCTGGGCCTTGAGGGTGATGGGCCTCAACTTCGTGTCACCCGTAGTCGGCTGGCCCGCGGTGACCAGGTGCGCCTGATCATGCCTGCGCGAAGCGTCATATTGACCACATTGGAACCCGGTCAAACATCTGCGCGAAATGTACTAAAAGCCGTTGTTAGTAATCTGGATTCGGTTCGCGCTTGCGAGCTAGTTGAGGTCGAAATCTATCAGGGGCAAACAACGATTCGTATTGAGGTGACCCTGAGTGCCATCGAGGAGCTGGGTCTGGACGTTGGGCGCAGCGTATATTTGCTGGTGAAATCGACGGCATGCAGAGTGCTGCGCGGTTAGTGATTCCTTGGCACCTATTCCCAGATAACGTGGTTTCTTTTTTGGGCCGCGGTATCCAACAAATCCAATAAGGGCTGTGCACGACGACTCACGGAAACTAATTCGTCGTCTTCTTGTTCTGAAGATTTGTCCTGGGCTTCGACGCCATCGTCTGCGCACAACGTCAAAGCCTGGCGCAGCTTATCCCTGGCAGCCTCCACATTCTCTGGCCGGATAGCGCCGGGGACCTCATTGGCACACCCCATCATTTTGAGCAGCGAGCGGGCCACATGATCCAGTTGTATAACCCGGGGATGAGAGCGCGTTGAAAAGGTCACGGCCATAGTCAATTCCTGAAAAGTGTAAGCACCGAAAAGGGTTTTCTTCCCTTAGCTTCCGGAGCTCTTTAGCGCTAACCATATCACCACAGCATACCGCGCCGATTTACCGGCAAACACCAACAAAACAAACGGCAGCCAGCGTGTCCGCATAACCCCGGCAACGACAGTGATGGCATCGCCGCCAATCGGCAACCATGCCAGCAGTAAACTCCACTGCCCGTAGCGTTGAAACCAGCGTTGAGCCTGGTCGAAGCGTTTGTCAGAAACGCCCAACAAACGTCCGAGACGGGCCCGCGGAAGCAAGCGACCAAGGACGGCGTTGACCACAGCCCCCAAAGTATTGCCAAGGCTGGCGCTCAGCCAGATCGTTGACGGCGAATAACCGTTCATAACCGCAGCAACCACCGCTATTTCCGAGTAAAACGGCAATATCGTGGCAGCCAAAAAGGCTGAGGCAAATACGCTCGCGTAGATCAATTGGGTATCAGCATCAGAGGGCTCAATCCCCTCGAGCGTCTCCGTCTTCACAGTCTTCGATCAGGCTTTGCTTGGCGTCGGGGCCGAAGGCCAGAGTGATAAATGTCAACAGGGATAATACGATGGCAATCTCAAACCGTTGACAGGCCACCGCAATGCCGATTGCGCCGGTGGTCCATAGGCTGACGGCGGTAGTGAGCCCATTGACCACCCGCTCGCCTTTCAGTATTGCACCGCCGCCGACAAATCCCATCCCGGTGATAATGCCTTGGAGCGCTTTGGATTGGGCGTTTTGGTCTTGGAACACGTCCATACCCACCAGCATGAATCCGCAGGTGGAAATGGCAACCAGGGGGAACGTGCGTAACCCAGCTGAACGACTGTGCTGTTCCCGATTGAATCCGATGGGCAGTGCAAGAATGTAAGCCACACCCAGCAATATCAGATGATAGCCCACCACAGACCAATCAAGGGAGAACTGCTCTAGACTCATGGATTGTTTCCCGCGTCGGATAACGATGCTGCCGTGTCTGGGTCTTTGGCGGGCGCTGGCTGCGACTCTGCAGGCGCCATGGAGAGCAACTGGAACGGTACCGGTTCATCAATTTTCGCCTCATCAGCAATAACCTTCAGCTCACCGTCAGCGTTGAGTGTGAACAGCGGGACGACGTCTGCCTCATACCGATTGCGCAGATCATCCACGGAGAAGTCGTCAGTGATTTTGGTCCAGCGAATCTCCATTCCGTCGGCTAGTCCCCGGGATAACTGTAGCCAGGAGCATTCAAATCCAAACAGCGCTCTCGCCCTTAAAGCTAAGGTAAGCTGACGCTTGGAGTGGCCATCTTTAGCGTTATCTGAATCAAGGGAATAAATATTCTCTGCGCCAAAGGAGGGTCGAAAGTGGGTGTAAGCCAGGGCGTTTCGCTCCGGGTGCTGGCGCAGAATCAAAATGCGCTTCAGTCCTGTTGTGTTCAAATGAGAGTCTGCATGTTCCGACATGGGGTTGCCGAAGTAGGTGGGAATTCCCGCCATCCGTGCTTCGCGAATGACCTCGTAGCGACGGTCGGCAATCATCACGGGAATGTCTTTGCTTTTGAGTGCAGAGGCGATTGCCAATGACACTTTGTTGGCGCCCAGGATGAGCGCGCCCTGGGCGTTGGGGTGAGCAAGGCCTAGAAAGGTTGCAAGGGGTTTGGCGGTTGCAGAACCCAGCACAACAGTGCCAACGATGATCACGAAAACCGCTGGAGCTAACATCTCCGCATCCGCCACACCGGATTGGGTCAATTCCAGCGCAAACAGCGAGGAGACGGCGGCGGCGACGATGCCTCGGGGTGCAATCCAGCCAAGAAGCAAAATCTCCTTCCAGCTCATTCCGGCCCCGATACTGGAAACAGCCACCGACAAGGGCCTTACGATGAGCTGCGCAAAAGCCAGCAGTGCCAGTGCCGATAAGCCAAAGCGGGTTAGCAGGCTAATATCTACCCTGGCCGCCAAAAGCAGGAACATCAGTGAGATAATGACTAAAGTAAGATGTTCCTTAAAGTCCAATATCTCCCGCATATTCACGTCCCGCATGTTCGCCAAAGCGATGCCCATAACGGTAACCGTCAGCAGACCCGACTCATGAGCCAGGGCGTTGGACGTCGAAAACGCCAACAACACCGCTGCCAGGCTCAGATAGTTCAAGAGATATTCTGGCGCCCAGTGGCGACGGATAACATTACCCAGGGCGAATGCAGCCGCCAGGCCAAACACCAGGCCGATGCCAATGGCTGCGCCAAATTCCGTGATCGAATGCCCGGGTCCGCCGGACACGATGGCGGTGTAAACCAGCACCGCCAGCAATGCACCTACCGGGTCAATCAAAATGCCCTCCCAGCGCAAGATATTGCCAATGCGTTCGCTAGGCTGGAGAGATCGCAGCAGTGGCACAATGACCGTGGGCCCGGTGACAGTAACAATGGCGCCAAACAGCAGCGCCAGCGGCCATGCAAACTCCAAAATGGCATAAGCACCCAGCGTCATCCCGGCCCAGGTGATGAGAACGCCGACCGTCAGCAGATTTCGAATAATCCCTTTTAGGCCCCGCAGTTCCTCCAACTTCAGCGTGAGGCTACCCTCAAACAAAATGATGGCTACACCCAACGACACGAGGGGAAATAACATGGTGTCGGCAATCCCCAGCTCGCCGGGTGTGCCCAGTGTCAGCCCAATAGCCATGCCAGCCAGCAACAAATAGAGGATGGCAGGAAGCTCAGTGCGCCAGGCGATCCACTGGCAAAAAGCGCCGAGAGTGAGCAGGCTGGCGATGAGTACGGGTAAAGACAGTTCCATGGTTTTCCGCGACAGATGACCGGCTTGGGTTATAACATACGGGCGATGAGCCCATACACGTTGCGTTACAAACTCCCAAGGTATTGAACATGCTCGTATCGATACCGCAGCCGGCAAGCGTGAGGCAAGCAAGCGAAGCGAGTAGCATCGGGGCCAAGGTTTTCCATGGACCCTATCTCCTCCTGCTCAGGTAACATAACGGTTTATCAGCCACCAGCACCCCACTATGATCCCACTGGTTAGTGATACCGAATCCAAACCCACCGCGGCGATGCGCGAGGCCATCGCTACAGCTCGGGTGGGCGATGAGCAAAAAGGTGAAGACCCAACGGTGAATGAACTCTTGGCGCGGGTTGCTGAAATGCTCGGGAAGCCGGCGGCGCTATGGCTGCCGGGTGGCACCATGTGCAACATGATTGCGATCAAGGTTCATACCCAGCCAGGAGATGTGGTTTTTGCTGAAGCGATGGCGCATATTTTGCGCGCAGAATCCGGCGGCGCGGCACTGACGTCCGGGATCATGCTGGAGCCTATTGCCTCAGATCGAGGAATTTACAGTGCCGATCAACTGATCCAGGCAATTGCCCGGGTACAGGCCACGCCAGAGCCCTATGCGGCACCTTTAGGAATGGTCTGCGTGGAACAAACCCATAATTTTGGCGGTGGAAGCGTCTGGACCGAAGATGAGCTGGCAGAAGTAAAGGAGCTGGCTCATCAGCGAGGGATGCCGGTCCATATGGATGGCGCAAGACTACTTAATGCTGCGATTGCGTCTGGCAGGCCGGCCAGCGTTTTTGCTCAGCAGGTGGATAGTGTTTGGATCGATTTCACCAAAGGACTGGGTGCCCCGATTGGCGCCGTGTTGGCCGGGTCGGTGGACTTTATTGCCCGCGCGCGGCGTTACAAGCAGGCGTTTGGCGGCGCCATGCGCCAGGCAGGCATCGCTGCAGCAGGCTGTCTCCATGCCTTGGATCACCATGTTCAGCGACTGGCTGAGGACCATAAGAACGCGACGGCCCTCGCCCGCGGGCTGGCCGGCCTCGATGGGGTTAGCGTTCGCAACCCCCAGCCAGAAAGCAATATGGTGTTTTTCTCGCTGTCCCCTGCCGGCCCGAGTCATGAACAATTAATTGGGCAAATGGCAGAGCGGGGTGTTGCCTTGGGTGATGCGGGCGACGCTATTCGTGCGGTAACCCACCTTGACGTTCACGATCAGCATATCGATGTAGCGTTGACGGCTATGTCGGAGGTACTGGCGGCTCATGGCGGACCCTAGACGGAGACTACGCCAACCCGCCGCAGTCTTTTTTGAACTTAGCCACCCTAAGTCGGTTTGGAACGTTCCTCCCAAGGTGCGTCGGCCGACGCTGATAGATCCAACTTTTCGACGGCAATTTCAAATGCCTCTTTGGATACGGCTCCTTGTTCTCGAGCCGCCCGCAGCGACGCCAACGAGATATGATCCCGGCTGACTTCGAAAAATCGGCGCAGATCTACTCGCGTATCGCTTCTGCCATATCCGTCAGTGCCCAACGCGGTCAACGGGGCGTCCAAATAGGCGGCTAACGGTTCGACAACGGCCCTAACGTAATCCGTTACGGCGATAACAGGCGCTGTTCCTGCGACATGTTTTTCCAGCAAACTGTGGTCACCTTCACTGCGACCTGCCCGACGATCTCGTGCGACGCCCGCCGCGTTCCGAATGACTTCGCTGGGCGAGGTGAGACTGAATAGGGCGACGGTCAGGCCTTGATCATTAAGCCACTGCGCGCTGGCTAACGCTTCAACAAAAATGGTGCCACTGGCCAGTATCCGCACATCAGGTTCAGTCTTTGCGCCGAACGTTTGATACGGGTAGAGCCCCTGCACAATCATCGAAGCGTCTACGTGGTCCGGCATGGCAGGCTGAGCCGTATTTTCGTTGCCCACCGTGATGTAATAAAACTCGTCCACCGATTGATCCAGCATGCGCCGGGCGCCGTGATCAAAAATTGCGGCGACCTCAAAACCGAAGGCCGGGTCATAGGCCCGACATCCCGGCACCGTTGCTGCAATCAGCTGACTGGTGCCGTCCTGATGCTGAAGGCCTTCACCGGACAGCGTAGTTCTACCGGCAGTCGCGCCAATCAAAAAGCCTCGAGCACGCTGATCGGCCGCTGCCCAGATCATGTCACCTACGCGTTGAAAGCCAAACACGCTGTAGAAAATGTAAAACGGCAGCAGCGCCAGATTGTGGGTGCTGTAGGACGTGGCCGCGGCGCTCCACGATGCCAGCGCACCGGCTTCGGTAATGCCTTCTTCCAGCAGCTGACCCTCCAGCGATTCTTTGTAAACCATCAGCGACTTTTCATCTTCCGGCTGATAGCGCTGACCGTCTGGTGAGTAAATGCCGATCTGGCGGAACAGGCCAGCCATGCCGAAGGTGCGGGCTTCGTCCGCCACAATTGGAACAATGCGCGGACCCAATTCAGGGTCTTTCAGTAGCTTGGACAGATGTCGAACCAGCACGCTGGTGGTAGATACCGCACGGGTATTCCCGTCGAGCGCAAACTGCGCCGAGGTCTCAAGCGATGGCACGTTAACCGGAGTGCTAGTGCGCCGACGTTGAGGCAGGTATCCCCCCAGGCTGCGCCGACGTTCGGTGAGGTATTCGTACTCCGGCGATCCAATCTCAGGACGCCAGTAGGTCAGGTCCGCCGCCTGCTGATCGGTCAGCGGCAAATTGAAGCGATCGCGATAGGCCAGTAAATCTTCGCTGCCCAGTTTCTTTTGTTGGTGGCTGGTCATGCGTGATTCACCCACCGTACCCATGCCAAAGCCTTTTTTGGTTTTCGCCAAGATCACCGTTGGCTGATCGCTGGGCTGCTGAGATCGGGCCATGGCGGCAAACAGTTTTTTCGGGTCGTGGCCGCCGCGGCGCAGCTGGTTGATTTCATCCGGCGACAGGTGGGCCACCAGTTCACGCAGAGCGGGATCTAACGAGAAAAAATGTTCCACGTTGTATTCGCCGTCGTTGGCGCCGAGGGTTTGATACTGGCCATCCACGGTGTTGGCAAAGTGGCGCGCCAGCACGTGTTCGCTGTCAGCGGCAAACAGAGTGTCCCAGTCGGACCCCCAAAGCACTTTTAACACCCGCCATCCGGCACCGGTAAAGGTGGCTTCCAGTTCCTGAATAATTTGCCCGTTACCGCGCACCGGTCCGTCCAGTCGTTGCAGATTACAGTTGACGATAAAGGTCACGTTGTCCAGGCGTTCCCGAGCAGCGATGGAGAGTCCTGCCAGGGATTCTGGCTCGTCCATCTCGCCGTCGCCAAACACGCCCCAGACATGTCTGCCGGAGGTGTCGGCCAAGCCTCGAGCATGCAGGTAACGCATGAAGCGTGCTTGGTAGATCGCCGCTAATGGCCCAATGCCCATGGAGCCAGTGGGAAACTGCCAGTAGTCCGGCATCAGCCATGGATGAGGGTACGCGCTCAATCCCTCGCCGCCGGCTTCGCGGCGAAAGGTACCTAGGGTGTCTTCGTCGAAGCGACGCTCAACAAAAGAACGGGCATAGATGCCGGGCGAGGAGTGGGGCTGGTAGTAAACCAAATCGCCGCCGCCGCTGGCTTCCGGGCCTTTGAAGAAATGGTTAAAACCGGTTTCAAAGATTTCCGCAGCAGAGGCATAAGTGGCGATATGGCCGCCCAGCTCCGGGTGCGCTTTGTTCGCCCGGCTCACCATACACAGGGCGTTCCAGCGCATCATGGCAGTGAGACGCTCTTCGATGGCCAGATCGCCCGGGTAGGGCGGCTGTTCGCTTAATTCTATGGAGTTGAGGTAGGCCGAATAGCGGGACGGCGGCCCGTCCACTCCTTGATCCCGTGCGTACGCGTCCAAGGTGCCCATCAGGTAGCGTGCCCGTTCCGGTCCTGCGTTACGAATGACCGAGGCCAGGGAGTCCAGCCAGTCCTGGGTCTCATCAGGGTCGGTATCGTCAGTTTTCTGAAACAGCGGGTCGAATCGGTTCACAGTGATTTCCTGGTGCGCACAACGGTGCCAGAGTGTTTTAACGTTCTATGAGGGCAATGACAAACGAATATTGCGGATGCACCCATGCAGTAAATTCATGCCGTTGGGGTCCCTTTGCTCTTAAGATGAGCCCGTACCTCACGGAAACTGGCGAAACATGACCATCAATCGACACTTTGTACGGCTGGATGAAGGACTTGTTCACTATCGCGAGGCTGGTCACCGCCACGGCGGCCCGCCGCTGCTGATGATGCACGCATCGCCGGCCAGCTCCGCGTTCTTAGAGCCCTTGATGGCGGTGTTGGGGCAAAGTCGCCGGGTGATTGCGCCAGACACCTTGGGCAACGGCGACTCGGCGCCGCCGTCCCAAGCCTCGCCAGTGCTGGGAGACTATGCAGATTCCATGGACCGGTTTCTGACCGCACTGAACATTGAGCAGTGTGATGTCTATGGCACACACACTGGGTCTCATATCGGGGTGGAGCTGGCGTTACAGTCGCCCCAACGAGTCCGCCATCTGGCCATGCATGGCGTAGCCGTGTTGTCGGCGGAGGAACAGACCGAGTTCTTAACCCATTACGCGCCGCCCCAGGCGCCAGACGATATTGGCGGGCAGTTCAATTGGGCGTTTCACTACGTGCGCGACCAGATGATCTTTTACCCGCACTTTCGCAAAAACCCCGAACACATTCGCTTTGGCGGTCACCTGGAGCCTGAGTTCTTACATACCTTGGCGGTGGGTCTGCTGAAAAACCTGACGCATTATCACAAGACTTATCACGCGGTGTTTCGTCATCCCTTACTGGAGCGATTGGCGGCCGTGAGTGTTCCGGTGTGTTTGGTGACTCATGAGCATGATCCGTTGAAGGATGCCACGGCTTTGGTTGAGGCCGAATGCAGAAACGTTGAGATTATCGATTTGCCGTCGGCGATGCCGGTTGACGAGGCCGCTGCGCTTCAACGGTGGTTTGTCGAAAGCTGATGCTCAAGAGTTAGGGGGGCTCGGGACGGCCGCGAGGCGCATAGGCCCTATGAAGGAATGGCTCCCTGCGGTCCGCTTTATTTCCTTCATAGGACCTATGCGCCTCGCGGCCTCGCGGAGTTCGGTCGTCAACGCAGTTGGCCTCATTCTGAGAGGGGGTTACAGGACGAGAACGGGTTTGATGGTTTTGCCCGATTCCAAGTCTTTGAGGGCCTGGTTGATGTCGTTGAAGGGGTACTCTTTGACCATCTTGTCTAGGGGCATTTGGCCTTGTTGGAACCACTCGTAGAGTTGGGGGATGAACTGCTGGGGGCGTGACGAGCCCTCCAGTACGCCGGTGACGGTGCGGCCCAGGGCCAGGTCGGCGGCGTTGAAGTGAAAGCCTTCGGCCCAGTTGGGCACCGTGACGATGGCGGTGTGGCCGCCCATGCGGGTGCAGCTGATGGCGTTGTGGAAGGTGTCCAGGGTGCCGGCGGTTTCCAGCGCGTAGTCTGCGCCGCCTTTTGTCAGTTCGGTAATGGCCTTGCCTGCCTCCGGGTTGCCTTCGAGCACGTGGGTGGCGCCAAGTTCCAGGGCTAGGTCCAGGCGGTCTTTGTGCAGGTCCACCGCAATGATGGTTTCGCAGCCGCGCAGTTTGGCCGCCATGATGCCGCTTAAGCCGACCGCGCCTACGCCGAAGCAGACGAAGCTTGAGCCTTGTCCCACATCCAGCGTGTTGGTGACCGCGCCGGCGCCGGTTTGTACGCCGCAGCCCAGAGGGGCCAGCATGGCTGGGGAAGCTTCCGGGTCGCTGATGGCAATGGCGTTGCGCTCGGTCACCAGGGCGTGGCTGGCGAAGCTGGATTGAGAAAAGAACGAGCCATGCACGCCTTCTCCGTCTTCCGTTTTCAGAGTGAGTTCGCCGGACGGAGATTTGCCGCCGAAATTCAGCGCCATCATGTGTTCGCAGTGAGACGGTAAGTCTCTATGGCAATTGCCACAGCTGCCGCAGGAACCGAAGGTCAACACCACCAGATCACCCTTGGACAGGGACTTAACGCCGGGGCCGCACTCGATGACTCGGCCGCAGCCTTCATGGCCCAGTACGGACGGGGTTGGGTGGAATGCCTGCATACCAAGGTCCGTATGACAGATTCCCGTGGCCAGAATCTCGACGATCAGTTCACCGTCGCCGGGCGAGGCAAGTTCCAGGTTTCGGAGCGCAAAAGGTTCGTTGCGTTGTTCAAAAACCGCCGCAGTAATTCTCATAGGGCGACGGTGCCTGGATCGTATTGGGTCATGCCCAGCGTATCTTCGGTTTTCACCGGCTCGGCTTTGAACAGGGTTTTGTGTGCGGTCAGCAGGCGCTCGCCGCCGGCCATGGACTCTCGATGAATCTGGGTGACGCGGTCGTAGCGCGCATTCTCATAGCGTTTAAGCGACTCGCCAACGGGTGAGATTTCGGTAAGGGTGCGTGCCAACACCACCGCGTCTTCGATGGCCGATGCCGCGCCTAGACCGAACCAGGGCAACATGGGGTGGGCTGCATCGCCCAATGCCGCTACTCGGCCCTGCACCCAATGTGGCAGGGGCTCGCGTTCAAACAACCCCCAGCGATAACACTCGTCGCTAACGAAGGCATCCAGCAAGGTCTGCACATCGCTGTGAAAATCTTCGAAGTGCTCGCGTAACTCCGTCAAACTGCCTTTTTCCATCCAGCCTTCGGCTTGCCACTCGGGTTCGCGGGTGAACGCCACGCAGTTTTGGATTTCGCCGTTGCGCACCGGGTAGCGAACAAAGATCCGGTCTGGTCCCACAAAGACATTGGAATGGGGCAGCAGCGTTGCACCGCCAAGGGCCTCGGTAGGAATCAGGCCACGCCAGGCAACGATGCCGGAATACTTGGCGCCAAGCTCGCCAAAAATGGCTTCTCGGGTGACGGAGCGTAAGCCGTCTGCGGCAACCACCAGCGGGGTTTCAACGCTGTTGCCGTCAGCAAAGCTCAACGTCACGCCGTCGGCGTGTTCTTCAATGCCTTCGAGGCGATGGTTTAGCTTGATACATCCCGGCGCTACCTTGGCCAACGCATCCAGAAGAACCGTTTGCAGGTCGGCTCTATGCATCTGCAGGTAGCTGGCGCCGTATTGGCTGGCGGTATTGTGCCGGTCGATGGTTACCAGAGCCTCGCCGCTGGCGTAATGCCGTGTGTACTGCTCCATCGGTTCGTCGGCAAGCTCAGTAATCGCCGGTTCAACGCCCAGAAAGCG
Organism: Lysobacterales bacterium; assembly: GCA_045106555.1. GTDB lineage: Bacteria > Pseudomonadota > Gammaproteobacteria > Xanthomonadales > SZUA-38 > JANQOZ01. The sequence goes on from JBGCET010000002.1 coordinate 73,778, forward strand.
CAGTCCCTTCATGGCATTGGGGGCCAGAGAAATGCCGGCGCCCACCTCACTGTGCACTGCGGCCTGCTCATACACGGTGGGTTTTACGCCGTGCTTGGCCAGGCCCAGAGCCAGGCTGAGTCCACCAATGCCGCCGCCAATGATGGCCACTTCTTGGGTGTGTTGAGTCATAGTCCCAGCGCCTTCGGATTAATGGTGCCCTTTGGGTCAACGCTGCTGCGTAGATCTTTCAGTAGCTTTAGGGCCGCGCCATTGCGGCCCCGGACGAAGGGATAGGCCCGGCCAATTTGAAAGTGGATGCAGCCGTGCTCGTGAAACAGCTCGATGGTTGCCAGGCGAATTTCCTCTACCAGCGCGCGACCTTCAGGGTTGGGTTCGGCCTTGGGAGTGGACGACAGAATTTGATCGTCAGTTACGGAGCGGTGCAGCTCGGCCAGCTCGTCTGGCCAGTAGATGACGCACTCGTAAAGAAATCCTGCCGGCCCGGACACCGTATATACGATGTATACCTCCACACCGTGGGACTCACAACGCTCGGCGATGGATTTGAGGTATGAGTTGTAGGCCTCGTGTAGCGCCACCGCTCCGGAATAAGGGACAACGCCATGCAGGGGCAACAGTCTGAAATTTTGAGGGCCCACCACCATGGGGTCAGGGAAGGGCACTGCTCGGGTGAATTCTGCCACCGTGTTGGCCGTTTCCACGCCCAGATCCCCAATTTCTTGGCGGATGCGTCGCGCCATCAGTTTCAGTTCCGCGTTATCTGCGCCTTCGGTCAGAAAGTTGGCCAAGAATTGAGACTCGTTCATAAAGCGCCGTCCGTTGATGGCGACGTTCATGATGCTTTTAATGCCCTTGAGCGGGTTTTCGGCGGCACGAAACAGGGTTGCCAGCTGACCGAGGTCGGACTTTAGATCGGGTGGCCCGGCAACCCGTTTCACCAGCGCGGTTTCGGCGCCAAAAATTTCGGTGGCCAGCTTGAATCGTGACACTCGGCGGATGGCCTCAACGACGTTCTCAAACGAGGTGAAGGAGAACGATAGTCCCTGGCCTTCAGCCGGCAGTGGCTCCAGCCTGAGGGTGACTGCGGTTTTGATGCCAAAAGCCCCCGCATCGTTGCACAGCAGGCCGGTAAGGTCTGGGCCGTATTCGCGGAAGAACGCTGAATGCCCCGGTTGCCCGGCTGAGCCGGTTACCAATAGGTCGCCATTGGCCGTGACGGCTTCTATGCCCAACGCGGCAGTGCTGGCCGGGCCATTGCGACCGGAGCCGAAGGTGAGCGAGCCTTGCGTCATGGCGCCGGCCACGGTGGAGAGTTTGCCCGACATGGGCCCCCAAAAAATGCTCCGCACCCCGTGAGGTGCGAGGGCCTGGTTGAGCGCGTCCCAGGTGCATCCAGCTTCAACGGTGGCGTAGAGATCGTTGGCGTTGATCTCCCGAATTTTGTCCATCGCGGTCATCTCGATAATCAGCGCATCGGGCCGCTCGGGCTGGAATGCATCGGAGTACGACATGCCGGCGCCGCGAATGTACACCGACAGCTGGTGCTTGCTGGCGGTCTTCATCAACGCACACAGTTGTTTGGTGCTGGTGGGTTTGGCCACGGCCAGCGCAAGTTCGCCGGCTCGGTAAACGTCCTGAGATGCCAGGCGCCGACCTGCCTCAGATTGATCCAGGGCAGCGGGAGAATCCAGACACGCAATCAGATCCTGCGCGATGGTTGTATCAGCCGTTGGGGCTGCTCCGCCGGCAACGCCGGCGTTATTGTTCATGGTGCCCTTACGCCGGCTTAACGGCGGTGGTCATGGCTAGGAAGGTGGGTGTGGAGCCTTGCTCCAGGTCCTCAAATCCCGCTTGGGTCAAGATGCCCGGAAAGTCGCTGGCCACGAAGGCAGGCGAGTAGGGCTCACAGTTGTACTGGGCGTCAAACGCCAGCCACATGCGATTGGGCGCCGGCAGGGCGTTGCCGTTGGGCGCATCAATCACGGTGAATGTGCCGCCAGGCCGGAGCAGGCGGTGAACCTCATTGACGATTTCCTGAAAACTGAACTCAGGCACTTCGTGGAACAGGATATAGGCAAATACGGCATCGAAGCTGCCGTCTTCAAACGGCGCGTTCTCCGCCAACCCGTGCTGGAAATGAACGTCGCTTCCAAGGTCTGTAGCGCGCAGATGGGCATAGCGCAGCAATGGCAGACCGATGTCCAAACCCCACACTTCGGTGTCGGGGTTTTTCTCTTTGAGGGCGGTGGTGCACTGGCCGATGGAACAGCCCAGGTCGAGTACCTTGTTCAAGGGGCCGGTTGGCGGCGGGCGCAGCAGGTCGGCGTACAGGTCGTGCAGCTCGTCGTCGTTGTTGTCGCCCTGATAAAAAACGTTGGTGCCGTGGTGGAAGACAAAACCCGCCAAGTCGTCGCGGCAGTATCCGCCGGGCTGCAGGTGAATGTCCTGACAGGCGGAGTCGGGCACCGTCAAATTCTCGTCCCGGTGCAGCTTGCCTGGATTGTTTGTCTCAGCCGCATCCATCTGGGCGATCCAGTGCTCGCGATTTTTGTTGTAGCTTTCGAAGGATTTGTCCCAGGTCATTCGCTGCTGTGAACGCATGAACCGTTTCCAGCTGTTAACGGCCGGCAGCCCGTCAACGATGGGCTTAAGGTCGGCGTAGTCGCTGGTGCTGGCAACGATCGGAACGTTAGCCGCTTCGGCACCCGCCACTACTTGTCCAGCCACTCCGGGAAACCACTCCTTAATAGCGAAGTTACGCACGTGGGTCAGGTAGTTTGCATAGCTGTCGTCTTCCAGTCTGGGCTGACGGGGCGATTTGCCAACGCTGTTACGTTCCATGGTAGGCTTTCCTGTGCTTGGGCCGAGGACGCAAATCGTACTAGAAGCGCCTGGCTTCAACCAATTGATGGGGCGTATGCGGCCATACCCGGGGTGGATGGTGGACAGCCGCCGCTGAGCCACTTGAGCGACTGCCGCCCACCCGTAAAGGACACCGCACATTGGATATTCGTCAGCTAAAGCACTTTGTTGCCGTCTTCGAGCAACGCAATCTTTCTAAAGCTGCTGAGGCCATTCCCCTAAGTCAGCCTGCGTTGACCCGAAGCATGAAGACGCTGGAAGACCAACTAGGCGTTGAATTGTTCGAACGCCATGCCCGAGGTGCAACGCCCACCGCGGCCGGTGAGCGTCTTTACCACCATGCCAAGTCTATTCTCGCTGAGTGTGCGAGGGCTCGCCGCGATGCTCTGCAGCCAGTAGGCGAGCTCGCCGGCTCCGTGGCTATCGGCGTCGGCGCCCTTTTTGCCACGCGTATTATCGACGACATGATTGGTCGCTTCTGTACCAATCACCCCAAGGTGCGGGTGCATCTGCAGCAGGGCTATTTTGAAGACCTGGTGAACGCGTTAGATCTAGGCCAAATTGAGGTGGCGTTCAGCAATTTCCCCTTATTGGCATTGCCCGATTCGATGGAGTTTGAGCCGCTGGTCCAGGTGAATACCAGCGTATTTGCTGCCGCCAGTCATCCGCTGGCAAAAACCGCCAGCCCAGCGCTGGAAGGTCTGCGGGACGCTCGCTGGGCCTCGGTCGACCAACCCCATGCGCTGGAGGTGCTTGACTCGCTCTTCATCTCCGCCGGAATTGCCGCGCCAAGGCCGGCGCTGCAGGCCAACTCGCTGACGCTAATAAAATCGTTAGTGAGCGCAGGCGGTTTTGTGGGGCTGATTCCCGATCACTTGTTCAAACAGGAAATAGACGAAGGCGCGGTGGTGCGATTGGACGTGCCGGGCACACCGCTGGTGCGCAGCGCTGGACTCATTACCCGCAAAGAAGCATTCCATCGACCGGTGGCTGCCGCGTTGGCAGAGGAAATTCGAACCACTATTTCGCTGGAAGTTGAAGAGGTTCGCGCCGTCCAATAATGCGGCGCCCAATGGTTGCTCCTTCAGGGGTTCTCAAAGCCGTCCGAAAATACTTCCTCTAACTGGGCAACGCCATTGGCCTGTACCGCAAAGGTGTACGGACTCTCATTGCTATCGTTGTTGACGATCGTTATCTGGCCGATTACCTCACCCACCACGGTGGGCTCAAACACCACCTGGAACTGGACCGATTGCCCCGCGCTCAATGCGGTTTCAGTCGGTTGTATCACGCTCAAACCTTGGCCAAACACTTCGATAGGCTGAGTCAGGTTTAGGGTGCCGCCCCCGGCATTGATGATAGAAAAAGACTGACTGGCGTTGTTTTGTAACGGCACATCATTGAACCGGGTGTTATCCAGATCTGATGGCGCGTTGTCGCCGTCAGCAATGCTGTTGCCGTTGCCGCGTACGTCGATTTCGTTGATGGCCACAACAAAAATCCCCAGCTCGCCGGCGGCAACGGCATTGGCCCCCGTCGTAGCAGTATCTAGTACTTCATCGGGGTTCACGCTAACGGTGTAGCTACCGCTATCTGCAGCGTCCCAGCTGCCGCCGGGGGCGGCAATGGTGTAGGCCACCGTGAGCTGACTGGCCGTCCCTGAGATCGAGACACTTTGAACCAACAGTGGGCCCGGCAAAACGGTGATGTCCTCGATACCAGCTGAAAACGTGTCTACTTCCCCGTCAAGCTCCGTATAGGTAATCTCTACTGTTTGTAGCGTTGCGCCCGGAACGTCAATGATTGTGGCTGAGCTTAGCGTGGCGAGCGGTGGAAACAGGTCGAGAAATTCGACGCTGCCAATGTCGCAATCTTCGTCCCCGTCACTGTTTCCATCAATCGGTCTGGGCGTGCCGGTTTGGTCGATGTTGGCGCAGTCAGTGTTGGTGCCGGCATCCACCAGCGGACTTCCAGATAGAGGCGCATGAGAAAAAGTCATTCCGCCGTTGTTCTCTAGCGGGCCCAGCATCGGGTCGCCAACCTGGAAATCCACCGCGTTTGCGGTGCAGCTTCCATCGCCGAAAAAATTGTTGCGGTTAACATCAAGTGACTTTTCCTGATCGAAGCAGTCGGTAATGGCAGAATCAAAAATCACAGTATTGGTCACTATCCACGTAGCGTTTGTGGCAGTGCTTGCCATCGCCGACGGAGCGTTTCCAACCAATGTTGAATTTTTGACTATCAAGGGAGAATTCGTTCGCAGCGCAGCAAACGCGCCAGAAACTATCCCCTGAACTCCAGAATTGGCATAGATGGTGGTGTCATAGATCCTCGCCACACCGCTACCTGAAATATGCGCAGCCGCGCCATTATTAGCGGTATTAGCCGCCAGGGTGCTGCGATTCAGCACCAGGTCGCTGCTCACAAACAACCCACCACCCAAACTGTTTGCTGAATTTGACGAGAACGAACTGTTTGTAATCGAAACGGGTGCGCTAGCGCTTATCCCACCGCCGATGGTTGCCGCGTTGAATGATAAGCTGCTTTCGGTGAGGTCCAACAAACCTGGGCCAACGTGTGCTATTGCTCCTCCCCGCCGGAAATTCAGATCAATCCCGGTGACGTTTTCGCTAAACTGTGTCCCGCTTATGCTAGTGATTCCCTGTGAAAATATCCCGCCACCCTGAAGGTCAGCAGAATTGGCAACCAGTTGGCTGTTGGTGATCTGAACGCTGGTGCCAACACCGGAATAAATGGCGCCGCCTTCCATTTCCGCTGAATTTGAGGTGAATTCCACATTGTTGGCAACCAGGGTATTTCGAACAAAAACGCCTCCGCCAAGTCGTTCAGCGGAATTGTTAGAAAATGTCGTGTTGGACAATACCGTCGTACCAATAGTGCGAATGGCCCCGCCATCAAACTCGGCTCGATTGTCACTAAAGGTGCTGCCCTGGATATCGATAATGGGCTGATCATTTTCAAGACTGGCGTATCCCAATAGCCCCCCGCCGTAAGCAGCGCTATTGTTGATGACGTCCGTGTTCCTCAGGGTGACGGAGCCTGATACTGTGCGAATAGCGCCGCCGTAAAATTGTGCGGTATTGCCAGACAAAGTGCTATCGCGCAGCGTCAGTTCACCGCCATAATTAGAGATCGCGCCACCCTGACCGTCAACTGCCGTGCTGGAATTATTTTGCAAAGTGCATCCATCAATTGTTAGATTTTCCCCGCCAACGGCAATCGCGCCGCCATTGAATGGTGAGCGACCGTTCGCTAATGTCAGGCCACGCAAAGTGACATCCACAACGTTTTCAAGGTCGGCGTCAAACACCGAGAAGATTCTTGATATATCAGCACCGGAGATCGTAAGCGAGCGGCGAGAGCTAAGAGGCTTTTCTATCGTCATCGAAGATTCGATAGCAATATCGCCATTTTGCAGGGTAATGGTACCGCCCAGCACCGACTCATCGAACAGGATGACGTCTGGCTCAATCGCGCTTCCGGCAGCGCAACCAGCTTGTGCGGAATTTGTGTTGGCGGCTTCAACGGCCAGGCGCAAGGTGCAGTCACTACTGCCGATCAACACGGGGCCGTCGCTTGTAGTGTTGACGGTGATCGTTGCCGCTGAGCTCAGCTGATGGGTTGCCAGCGCGCTAATAATCGCGGTGGTTAGTAGCTTTTGTCGGACGTTCATTGTCACCCCTCGTGTGATCGAAACTGCAGCAAAGGGCAGGGCCGAGGACGGCCCTGCTATCAATCACTACGGATTCCGAGAGCGACTGCGACACGTGGTCCGCAATCGCGAGGGGTGAGGGGTTAGCTGCCTTCGTTGCCGCCGATTTTCTTCAGCGGGTCGAACACGCGACGGGTCAGGTCCGTCAGGGCGTCGTCGCGGTCTTTGATGTGCTGCTCGCTGAGCTCGAAGTGCTCGATCTCGCTTGAGGTCAACAGCCCTTTGGACTCCATCAGCGCTTCTAGCGTGCGCCGTCGGTCACGCTCAATCCAGAGCTCCCCACCTAGTGCGATAATGGACTCCAGCATGGCGTCCATCAGCGGGTGGGGCAGGAAGGCGGGTTCTGTGCCGTCCGCCGGCATGCCGATATCGGCTACCTGTTTGGCGGCGGCTTGGGCTTTCTCTTCTGGGCTCATCCTGCGGCTGCCTTTGATCCTGCTTTTTCCTGGAGACGTTTAAACTCCTCGTATTCATTGACGTCGCCGCGGCGCTCCGCTGACCAAGAGGTGGCAAAACCGGTGGGGAAGTTAGCGTCGCCTTCCCGGGCGCCGTCTTCAGACCACAGCAGCGGCACACAGGGTCCGCCAGGAACTTCGCCTACAATCATCTCGTCAACGCTAACGCCGGCGAGGCTCAGACAGTCGGGCCGAGGCTTCCAGCGAATGTCGTCGCCAAAGACGCGAACCGAAATGGCAATGCGCCAGTCGTCCGCCGTGTTGCCGTGGGAGTAATGCAGGGTCCATGGATGAACGATTAGGATGTCGCCGGGCTCCATGTCCCACTGCTTGAATTCGAAATTAGGGTCGCCGCGGCGTGCCTCGCCATCGGGATGCAGCGGCCTATCTTCCGGTCGGATCATCTGCCGGCCATTGGGGGAAAACAGCCAGTACGGCACATCTTCATGCTGGGTGCCGAGAATACACTCCAGGCAGTTTTCTTTCGCTACCGGGGTTAACGGGATCCAGATGGAGGGGACCATCACCCCTGACGTAGGCCAGCCCATTCGGTCGTTGTGCCAGATGGTGGCCTCGTTGGAGTTAGGTCCTTTGGCGAAGATCTCGTCAAAGAAAAACTTGGCGTATGACGACTTCATCACCCGGGCCGCCGCTTCAGCGACGGGCGAGTTGAAGACAAAATCTCTGAATTCAGGAATTCTCCGCGACATGTATCGGCCGGGATAGGTCGGCAGAAGTCCAACATCTTCTTTGTCGATGGTGATGCGTCGCGCAGCAGGTAACATCTCTTCGGCCCACTTGGGATCGTAAACGTTGCGCAGGCAAACCACACCGTCACGCTCGTAGGTGGCGATCTCTTCGTCGGTAATGGGCCGGGAGGCCTCTGGCGCTGATCTCATGATGTTTTTCCCTATCCGGGTGAATAATGGCGCCTAATGTAGCCAGCGGAGGTTCAAACCACCAATTCATATGTCATGGCCTGCCATAGTCCCAGTGCATGGAAGGGAAAAAATTCGACCCATGCGTTTGCTGTATGGCTAGGCCCCCATTTTTCATTGGCGGCGTATCGTTTGCCGAGTCAATCTGCATCCGGCAATGCGTTTCTACGTCGAGCGGTGCCAGCCACGTCGATTTGTCACCTGTTGCCTGACCTTAATCCGCCAGCCTGACGTTTGATTGACACAAGGAGCAACAACCATGGACACAGCAATGATCAATATCGGTGAGGCGGAGATCTACACCGAAACCCATGGCAGCGGTGAGCCCATGTTGCTCATTGCCGGGCTGGGCGGCAAGGGTGCGTTCTGGAATCAGCAGGTGGCCATGCTGGCGGAAACCTACCAAGTAATCCTTCACGACCATCGCGGGGTAGGGAGCAGCTCGCCGGCGCCAGTGGTCACCAGCTCCCAGGAAATGGCTGACGATGTGGTGCATATGATGGACGCCATGGGCATTGAATCGGCACACATCGTGGGCCATTCCACCGGCGGCGCTATCGGTCAGCATCTGGGCGTGCGTTACCCGGATCGAGTGAAAACGCTGGTGCTCAGCGCCAGCTGGGGCGGACCCACCCAGTTATTTGTTGACACGTTTCGGGTTCGACGGGACATTTTGGTGAACTGTGGAGTCAGGCAGTACATGATGGTTGGAAGCCTGCTGGCGTCCCCCGCCTGGTCGATTTCTCCCACCTACCCGGGAATGGATGCGTATCTGAAGCAGCGTATTGAGACGTTCCCTGGGCTGGAGATTGAGCTGGCGCGACTTAATGCAGTGATGTCCCATGACTTACGCTACCGGCTTAAGGAAATCAGCGCCCCCACTGGGGTGATATCTGCCAGGGACGATTCTCTGACGTCCGTGGATATGTCCAATGAGCTGGCCGAACTCATCCCGGGAGCAAAGCAGGTTGTTCTGCCTGAGGGCGGTCACTTTTGTCCGATGACGGTGACCGAACGCTACAATCGAGAGCTTGCGGCATTGATCGAGGCACTACAGAACTAGGCCTGCGCTGGCAGTTATGCCAGCTTTCCTTTCAGGTCGGTAATTTCCGAGACACTAGGTGACCGGGCTGCGACCCATGCTGCCCAGGAGCTTCCACTCACCCGCCTCAAGGCTCCACACATGAATCACCTCGAAGCGCTCGTCGACTACCTCGCCGGTGGGTTTTCGCGTTCGGTGGGTGCTGTAGTAAATGATAGCCGTGTCACCGGAAAATGTGATTCCGCCAAACTGCATGGTGAGCTCTTCCTGCTTGTACTGCACGAACCCTTTGGCACCCTCTCTGAGCTTGTCCAGATTGCTGGGTTTATCCCACCCGGGAGGCCATCCCATGTACCGATCGGATGAGTGGTTAATGTAGGTTTGCAGGTCGCCATCGCCTCGCGCCTTGTAGATGGCCTGCTCTTTGCTCCAGATTTCCTGCTGTGCTTGCTCCGGATCGTATTTCTCTGCAGCGGTTACTGCGCAGCCCTGTAAGCTCAGCGCGAAAACAAGGGCGATGGCCGAAAAAACGGCGCTGCATGATGGTCGACAGACATTAGCCACAGTGAATCCTCCACTCGTTAGATATGCCCAGCATACCTTTCCTGAGCCCATGGCCTCCATGCAAAATTTCTATGCCGCTGGTTGCCGTTATTCATCCCCATATGCTTATGGCGCAGACAAATACATGCGTTGGACACATTGCTGCTATTGCCGTTTGCATTGGTAATCCACTCGCAAATGGGACTGAATAGCCGGCGTAATCAGCATAAAGACTGACACCACGGTGTGGGTCTTCAATCAGTGCCCAACGGAGAATCGAATGAATCACCAACAATGGCTCGATAAAAAAGCCACCGGCAAACGTCAAACGGCTCACCGATCAACACCCCTTGCCAGCGCAATTTCCGCGCTGCTTCTTGGCGCCCTGGTCGGCCCGCTACCTGCGCTGGCCCAGGACGATGAGAACGAAGGCCTGCTTGAGACCATTACCGTAACCGCCCGAAAACGCGCTGAGAATTTGCAGGACGTTCCCCTAGGTATTACCGCATTTGACGCCCAAACGATTGAGCGACGCAACATCGTCGACCTGGATGACGTTGCCCGCTACACCGCAGGTTTCGCGTTCGAGGACTTCGATGGCGGCAATGGTGGTCCGGTCATTCGCAGTCAGCCCACGATAAATGTCACCTCCCGAGAGCAAACCACCGCAACCTTTATGGACGGCATTTACCTGCCGCGCTCTTGGCTCGTTGACCTCGGAACCAGCAATCTCGAACGTATTGAGATTGTTAAGGGCCCCCAGAGCGCACGGTACGGTCGAAACGCGTTTGCCGGCGCCATTAACTACATTCCTAAGAAAGCCGGTGGGGACGACATTGATGGTTCACTGACCCTCACCGGGGGTTCAGACGAGCGGTTCGACTACGGCCTTTCGTTTGCGGCACCCTTGATCGAAGACACCCTATGGTTTCGGGCCAGTTACGACCACACGGAATTCGACGGCAGCTGGGAAAACGCACACCCCCTGGCTGACGCGGGTATCAGCCCGGGAACCGACGGCAATGTGGGTGGATGGGATACCGACACCTACTCTTTGAGTTTGCTGTGGAACGCCACCGATGATCTCACCATGGATTTGTCCTACTACGGTTTTGACCGTGACGAAGAGGCCCGGGCATCGCGTTGGCGCAGTACGGGTCTTGGTCAGGGTAACTGTGGCTCCTTCCTGCTGGGTTCATTTCGATTGTTTTGTGGCGAGCCGCCAGAGCCTGAAGAAACGGTGCTGGTTGAGCCCAGAGCGTTCAGTCGCCAGTCAAGTGGAGACATCATTCGTTTCGAAGTCGACTACGAAATCAACGACACCTTCAGCGTTAACTATGTGTTCGGCAACGTAGAGGCCGACACCACATCGGCAGTGTCTGCTGAATCGGACCCTATCGGCTGCGGCACCATCCTAGCGCCCTTCCTTATTCAAGGTGGATTGAGCTTGTGTAACTTCCAGGCCAGCCCGCTGGGTGAGGTGGACTATGACTCCCACGAAGTACGGCTGGACTTTGACAACGGCGGCCCGTGGAACGGTTCCTTTGGCGTGTTTCTCGGCGACGGTGAAGACCGCAACTTCTTTGTCAGCGCAAGCCTGCCTCAGGGTCTGACCACCCCAGCGAACATCACCCGTGACGGAACCAACGCTCTGGGTGGTGGGTTTCCCTTCAACCCCGAGTTCTTCCGCAACCTGGTGGTCCGCGATGACTCCACCGTCACGGATGTCACCTCATTTTTTGGTGAAGCCAGCTATGCATTTGCCAACGGGCGAACCCGTTTAGGCGTAGAGGTTCGCTATACCTCCGAGGACATTGATACGACCGCGCTTCGTACCGGGCTAGTGTTGAGTCGAGATGACAGTTTCGTTACCCCCCGGGTGACCCTGGAGCACGACCTGAACGACGACTCGCTGCTCTATGCAACCATCGGTCGCGGCGCCAAGGCGGGCGGATTCAACTCGGCGGCGGTGGCAGAAGAAAATCGCGCGTTTGATTCCGAGTTCAACACCACCTTCGAATTTGGCTCGAAAAACACCCTGCTGGGTGGCGCAGCCATATTGAACGCGGCGGTTTACTACACCGAGTGGTCAGACATGCAGGTCACCGCGGCGGATCCCGATGGCGATATCAACAATACGGCAATTACCTTGAACTTCGGTGACTCGTCTATCTGGGGTATCGAGCTGGAAGGCTCAATGCTGGTGGGGGAGAACATCAGCATCGATGCATCGCTAGCCTACAGCGACGCGACGTACGACACTGCGGTGGACACCAACTTTGCCCGAATTGCAGGACCCTTCTCGGCGCCACCCTGCGACGACATTGTGTGCCCGTCTAATGGCGATGTTAGCGGCAACGAACTGCCCCGCACGCCTTCGACCCAGGCCGCACTGGGAGTTCAGTGGGAAAACGACATCGATTCTTGGAACGCGGAATACTTTGTTCGGGCAGACGTTGCCTACCAGTCGTCTTTCTTCGGCGATACGGTGAACGTTGCTGAGTTTCCCAGTCGTACGGTCACCAACTTCCGAACCGGCATCTCATTCAGCAATAACATCGATGTCGCTTTGTGGGCCCGTAACCTGACTGATGAACGCTATGCGTCCAATGCGTTGACCATCGTCCAGGCCGCCGGAGCAAACCTTCAGGGAGCGTATTTTGGTGAGCGCCGTACCTATGGCCTGACGGCCACCTACCGTTTCAACTGAGTTGCCGATGTCCTGCCAAAGGCGGCAGGACACTAACCCCAATCTACCGGTTATCCGCGTTGTCCAAAGCGCGGGTAACCCGGTTAGGCAATTGCGAATCGTCCCAGTCGCGGCGTAGTTGACCTAGCCGGACAATCACCAGATCGGCGGCGCGGCTGATGTAAACCCGCTGTCCGCCAATGTCGTCAAGAAACACCCAGTCGTTGCCCATGAACGGCTCTGATTGCGCGACGTTCAAACCGACGCGGTCCGCGTTGTAATAGCGGGTGGGTACGCGGTCTGCTCCGCGCCAGATTTGCCAGCCATAACCCATTTCAGTAGACGACGGTGCAATCATGGCTACCACGAGTTGCTCGTCGATCACCTGTTCACCCAGGAATTTCCCGGAATCTTTGATCAGCAGGCCAACGCGAAGCCAGTCTCGAGGTCTTGCGAGCAACGGGGTAAAGGTGCGGGGAAAGCCGTCGGGTTCGTTGAGCCACACGTGCGCGTCGTCGGCCCCGATGGGCTTCCACAAGTATTCTGAAAGCAGATCCTGATACGGTCTGCCGGTGGCGCGTTCCAGCATTAGGCCAACGGTCTGGCTATCAGCATTGGAATAGGAAAAGTGGGTGCCTGGCTGGCGTAACAAAGGCCGGCCCAGCAAGGTACTTCTCGCTGCAGGACCATCGGTAAAAAACCGAACCGCCGCTGATGCCATCCCTCCTTTAGGCGACAACGGCTTAAGTCCGCTGCTCATCGTGAACAGGTGGCGCAGGGTAATGTCTTTACGGCCGTCATCGCGCCATTCGTGAAGAAAGGTGCTGGCGGGAACATCGACACTGTCGAAAACTCCCCGCTCAATGGCGGCTGCTACCTACCACCAGCGCCATCACCGATTTGTGCATGGAGGCAGACTCAGAGCGGAGCTCTGCGTCAAATCCGGGAAAATATTTCTCCAGTCTGAGTTGGCCCTGATACCAAATCAGTAGGACAAAACTCTCTGTGTTCTCTGCATACTGAATGGCCGTAGCAAACAGCTAGTCACCGTTTCCAGGGCTCGCTGGGGACAGCGGCTTAAGGTTTCCGATAACTTCGGCCTGGGGCTGCAAAAGGCGCCTGGCGTTGGCAAAGCGCGATTGGGTCAGCGCCGGCTGGTTGCTGATCGCGGATTCGCCTACCGGTGCGTTGGTTTCGGTACTGACGCAAGCGGCACACAAACACAGAGCGGCGATCGCCGATGCCAAAGGTCGACGCAAACGCTTCACCCGGCTTGGTCGTTGGTGTCTGTTGGCTTCAGTCGTTCGCGCAATGGACGACACCCGAACGCTGCAAGAGCGGCGCCCAGCACTAACAATGTTGGAACGGCAATGGCCAGGGATCCGCCGATAGCGTCGGGCCTGCCAAATAAATTGTCGGTGAGCATGGCCACCACCCAGGGCCCGCCGGATTGACCCACCAGGTTGGCAATCAGCAGGTACACCGCAACCAGCTGGGCACGAAAGTAGGGCGGCGAGATGGCAGGAATGGTGGCCGGTCCGGCGCCGAAGGGCATCGTGCCAAAGAACATGCCCGGTGCCAGCAACCAGATGGCCAGGTTGGGGTTGTCCACCAGTACTGCCGCCAGCAGCCAGGGCAGGCTGAGCAGGGCGGCTAACGCGGACGTTCTCAGGTTGGCATCGTAGTAGCCCCGTTTAAACAGGTAGTCGGTCGTCCAGCCACCAGCCACAACGCCGGCGGTACCGCCAATCATAAACAGCAAACCCTGGGCATTGCCGATTTGGCTGGCCTCCCAGCCATGTACCCGAATAAAGTACGCCGGCACCCAGGCGCCCAGAGCAAACTGCGCGGCGGCCAGCACCGACAATCCCACAAACACGGAAAAGAACAGGCGCCGGTTATCCAGACAGAATTTGACCGCGTGGCGAAACCCTTCTCGGTAGGTTTCTGCGTCAATTTTTGCCTGGGCTGTTACCCGCCTGGGCGGTTCTTTGACCGAAAGAAAAAACCAGATGGCCACCGGTATTCCTGGCAAGGCACCCAGGATGAATGCCGACTGCCAGGTGGCGCGATCGCCCAGAAATGCCAACGCTGGCGAACCCCCAGGTTGATTCAGCGCATCGAGAATAATGCCGCCCACCATCAGCGCGATGCCGCCGCCCAAGAAGCTGGACGCGGTGTACACACTAATGGGTCGAGCCAGCCGACGAGGTTTGAATAGATCCGCCAGCAGCGAAAACCCCGCCGGTGTTAGCACCGCTTCGCCAATGCCCACTGCCATGCGTGCCGCAAAAAGCTGAGAATAGGTTTCCGCCAGGCCGCAGGCGATGGCGGCCAGGCTCCACGCGATGATGCCAATTGTGATGAGCATGCGGCGACTTTTGCTGTCGGCCAGCCGGCCCAGGGGTATGGCAACGATGGCGTAAAAGACCGCAAAGGCAAAGCCCTGCAGCAAGCTGATTTGCGTATCACTGACCAGCAGGTCGGTGCGGATGTCTTCCACCAACAGGTTAATAATCTGGCGGTCAATATTGGCCACCACGCCGCACACGCACAGCACAAACACCACGTACCAACCGTAGCGCTCGCTGGAGTAGCTCGTGTTATCCAATGGCTGTTGCCCGGTCGGAAAGTACCTGGCTGATCTCGGTCAGAATTTCTGGGTCGTCAATGGTGGCTGGAATGTCATAGGGCTCGCCGTCGGCAATTTTTGCCAGCGTTGCCCGCAAAATTTTGCCGGAGCGAGTTTTCGGCAGACGCTGCACCACCACCGCTTTCTTAAACGCCACGACGGCCCCCATGTGTTGACGCACCAGCGCAATACATTCGTCAATGATGGTTTGCTCGTCGCTGTCGCAGTTTGCCCGCGTGCAAAGAAAACCCATCGGCAGGTGGCCTTTGAGTGAGTCGCGGATACCGGTGACAGCACATTCGGCAATCTGTGGATGCAACGCAATGACCTCTTCGATAGCGCCAGTAGACAGGCGATGTCCGGCGACGTTAATAATGTCGTCGGTGCGGGTCATCACATACAGATAGCCATCCTCATCCATGTAACCGGCGTCGCCGGTTTCGTAGTGCCCGGGGAACTCTGTGAGATAGGCCTGCTGAAACCGTTCTTCAGCCTGCCATAATCCGGCCAGCGCGCCGGGGCCTAGCGGCAAGGCGCAGACGATGGCGCCAGTAGTGCCGGCCTCAACGGCGTCACCCTCCGGATTGACCACCTTAACGTCCCAGCCGGGCATGGGCTTACCTGCAGAGCCCGGCCGAATATCTTCCAGGCCGGCGCCCAGGGTATTGCCCGCCACCGACCAGCCGGTTTCTGTTTGCCACCAGTGGTCAATCACCGGCACGCCCAGCTGCTGGCTGGCCCAGTCCAGGGTCGGCGGGTCGCAGCGTTCGCCGGCAACAAATAGGCCTTTGAAGTGGTTCAGGTCGTTGGCGTTGATGTGCTTGCCATCCGGATCTTCCCGGCGTATCGCCCGAATAGCGGTGGGTGCAGTAAACAAGGCTTTCACCTGATGTTTGGCCACGGTGCGCCAAAACACTCCCGCGTCCGGGGTACCGATCGGTTTGCCTTCAAACATCACCGTGGTGGCGCCGCGCAGCAGCGGTCCGTAGACAATGTAGGAGTGACCCACCACCCAACCGATGTCCGACGCGGCCCAGAACACGTCGCCCTCGTCGATGTCGTAAATGGCTTTCATCGACCAGTGCAGGGCCACCGCGTGGCCGCCGTTATCGCGAACAATGCCTTTGGGTTGCCCGGTGGTTCCGGACGTGTATAGAAGATATAGCGGGTCAGTAGCGTTAACCGGTGTGCAGGGCGCGGGTGAGGCGTCGACCTGAAAGGCCCCCCATTCGATGTCGCCCGGCCCATCCAGCCCTGCAGACTGGGCTTCGCGCTGCAGCACCACATGATGCTCGGGTTTGTGGTTTGCCATCGCTACGGCGTCGTCCAGCAGAGGCTTGTAGGAAATCACCCGTCCTGGCTCCAGGCCGCAGCTGGCACTGAAAATTAGCCGCGGTTTAGCATCATCAATGCGGGTTGCTACCTCGCGTGCCGCAAATCCGCCAAAGACCACTGAGTGCACGGCGCCAATACGCGCGCAGGCCAGCATGGCGATCGCCGCTTCCGGCACCATGGGCATGTAAATCAAGACCCGGTCGCCGGCTTCGATACCCACTTGCTGCATGGCGCCAGCCAGCTGAGCGACGGACGCCTGCAGCTGCCGATAGGTGTAGGTTTTGCTGTCGCCGGTCATGGCGGATTCGAATATCAGCGCAGGCCGTTCGCCCAGCTTGCCTTCCGCGTGACGGTCTACCGCGTTGTAGCAGGTATTGAGCATGGCGCCAGGAAACCAGCGCCCGGCGCCTACGTCCTTGTCGACCACGGCAGTCCAGTGTTGGCTCCACTCGATACCGCGAGCCGCGTCAGCCCAAAAAGACTCAGGATCGCTGCGCCAGCGTTGTCGGATTTGGGAGTAGCTCAAGGCAGGGGCCGATTGGTTGCGGAGATCGCCCAGAAAAGTAACACGTTATCTATGGTGTGGCTTATACGTCTGCTGCATGGCGCCATTCTCGAAATTGAATAGCTCCCCGGCGCGGGAACGCTCACTATGGGTGACCGGTACTATTGGAGCGACCCCGTGAGCAAAGATCCAAACCAGCCCTGGTGGGCGGTTATTGGCCCTGATGAAGGGGAATCCTGGTGGCAGCCCATGCCGTCCAGTGGCCATGTAACGCTGAAGCTTACCCCTGAGACCATGCCCTACGACGGCTTTACCAGCGGCATCCAGTCCATGCCGCCCGGACACCGGGTGCGCGAACACGGCCATCGCCAGAATCACGAACTGGTGTTCATCTACGAAGGTGAGGGCCGGGTTGAAATTGAGGGTAACAATTATCCAGTGAGCAAAGGCAGCACCGTGTTGTTCGGACGTTATGCCTGCCACGTTATCGAAAATACCGGGGATGTGGATTTGAAAATGTTCTGGGTTTTCATGCCGCCGGGCCTGGAACACTGGTTCCGAGGCATCGGCAAACCGCGCAAAGAAGGTGACCCTATGCCCGATCCATTTCCGCGGCCGGACGGGGTGGAACACATCATGGAGGCCCTGCGGTTTGTGCCGCCGCCGGAGGGCGCCAAATAGTGCGATTGCTCAATCGTCAGGCACTAACTCAATGTTTGAGTCATCTGGACTGCGTGAATGCGCTGGAGCCAGCAATGCGGGCGGTGTCCGCAGGCCGCACCGATCTGCCTCTGCGCCAGTACCTGAACATTCCCGACACGGGTGGCAAATTTACTCTGATGCCAGGGTACCTGGATGATCCGCGCTGCTTTGGGGTGAAAATCGTCTCCAAGTTCCCCCGTGAGCCCGACTCACCCTACGGTTCCCACGTAGGTGCGGTGATGCTGTTCGACGCAGAGCAGGGTATTCCTGTTGCCATGCTGGACGGTTCTGAGCTCACCGCCATTCGCACCGCGGCAGCCAGCGCATTAGCCACCCGCACGCTGGCCCGGGACGACAGCAAAACTCTGGCCATTATCGGCACCGGCATGGAAGCGCTGCACCACGTGCAGGCAATCTGCGCCGTGCGTTCGATCCAGTCGGTGCGGATCTGGGGAAGAACGCCAGTTAATGCTCAGGCATTGGTCGCTAAGGTGCAGTCTTTGTGCGAGGCTCAGGTGTCGCCGGCGGACAGCGTGACAGAGGCCATTGCCGGGGCCGATATTATTTGTACAACAACCTCCGCCAAGCAGCCGCTGTTATTTGGCGAACAGCTTAGCGACGGGCAGCACCTGAATTTGGTAGGCGCCGCTATCAAGGAGGCCGCCGAGGTGGATGCTGAGGTGGTTCGACGAAGCCGGTTCTTTACCGACTATCGTCCGTCCGCTCTGGCCCAGGCGGGCGAGCTTGCCGCAGCGATGGAGCAGGGTCTAAGCGCGGATGAAGCGATTGCCGGAGAGCTGGGTGAAGTGCTGGCCGGCGACGTGGAAGGTCGTCAGAGCCCAGAGCAGATCACGACCTATAAATCGCTAGGCGTTGCTGCCCAGGATCTGGCCGCCGCAACGGTGGCTCTGGCCAACGCTGAATCTCTGAGTGTTGGCCAGATCGCTGACTGGAATTGATATGGCGGTAAACCACTCACACCCTCTGTTGGACAGCGAGCCGATGATTGTTGCACCCGGTATCGCCGATACCCTGGGTGCGCTGGCGGCCCAGCGAGCCGGATTCCGTGCAGTGTTTTTGTCCGGATCAGCGGTTGCCCAGGTTCACCTGGGGCGACCGGATATCGGCTTAACCGATGCCAGCATACTGGTGGACATTACCCGTCGGATTACTGAGCGCGTGAGCATTCCGGTGTGTGTGGACATCGATACGGGATTTGGCAACGCGTTTAATGTTCATCAAACGGTTTCATCCATGGCCATGGCCGGCGCTGCCTGCGTACAAATGGAAGATCAGGTGACGGTGAAGCCATTGGACGACGTACAGCGCCGCCCGGTGATTTCATTAACCGATATGCAGGTCAAAATTCGCGCGGCGTTGGACGCCCGCGCAGACAGCGGTCTGCTGATCAGCGCCCGCACAGACGCACGCTACGACGAAGGGCTTGCCAGCGCCCTGGAGCGCGCCCAAGCCTACGCCGAATGTGGTGCCGACCTGGTATTTGTGGAAGGGCTGACCGATTCGGCCGAACGGGCTCAGCTCAAGGATTTGCTTGGACCCAATGTGCCCAGAGTGCTCAATACGGGCATTTTGAAAATGCCGCCAGGCCAGGCTTTGGCGCTGGCCAACGACGAGGGTTATCGCATTGCTCTCGGGCCCACCTGGGTCACTGCAAGCGTTGTTCAAGCCATGACCGGTGAGCTGGATACGATTGCTGCAGCGTGTCCTGCCGACAGCGTAAATCCCGTGCACAGCGCCGGCCAAACCAATGTCGCCAGCCTGATCCAGGCTGACGACTTCATTCATCAATCAACGAACTGGAAAACGCCCCATGAATAAACCGTCTGTTGCTGCCGAGTTTGAACTGACCTCCGGCACTCGTGAATTTCTTGCTCGCTCTAACCATCAGCTGTTGATTAACAATGAATGGCAAAACGCGACCACTGCGCACCGCATCGAGACCCGCGATCCAGCCACTGGCGAAGTGCTGGGCGACATTGCTGAGGCGGGTTCTGGGGATATTGATCAGGCGGTCGCGGCCGCCCGCGCGGCGCTGAAAAACGACAGCTGGCGAGGGCTGACCGGTTCCGCCCGGTCGCGCCTGTTGTGGCGCATGGCGGATCTGATGGAAGAACACATCGACGAACTGTCCGAGCTTGAGACTCTGGATCAAGGTAAGCCCTTGGGCGTGGGGCGCTGGGCGGAAATACCAGGTTCGATTGAACAGTTTCGATTTTTTGCCGGTCAGTGCACCCGCCTGGAAGGGGTGCAGATTCCGACCTCGATCAACTACCAACCTCCGGGCAAACGCATCCACGCGTTCACTCGCAAGGAGCCGGTTGGGGTGGTGGCGGCTATTGTGCCTTGGAATTCCCCCATCATCATGGCGGCTATGAAGCTGGCACCGGCGTTGGCCGCTGGTTGCACCGTAATCTTAAAACCGGCTGAGGACACATCACTCACCGCGCTGCGTCTGGGCGAGCTGGCCATTGAGGCGGGCTTTCCACCGGGGGTGGTGAACATTCTCACCGGTCGTGGCGAGATCACCGGTAAAGGCCTGGTGGAGCACCCCGGTATCGACAAGGTGGCGTTCACCGGTTCTACCGCGGTGGGTAAACAAATTCTTGCTGACGCTCGGCACAACTTGAAAAGAGTGACCCTGGAATTGGGCGGCAAGTCGCCGGTGATTGTTATGGGTGACGCCGACATGGACGCTGCGGTTGCTGGCGCTGCTAACGCCATTTTCTTTAACGCTGGCCAAGTGTGTGTTGCCGGCTCGCGGATTTATGCCCACCGCTCGGTGTTTGATCAACTCGTTGAGGGCGTTAGCGCGGCTGCCGGAACCCTTAAGTTGGGTCATGGCCTGGACGCGGAAACCCAGTGCGGCCCGTTGGTAAGCGAAAAGCAGCAAACCCAGGTTTTAGGTTACATCGAACAAGGTAAGAAAGACGGTGCCACTGTGGTCACCGGCGGCGCCGCTTTGGATCAGCCCGGATGCTTTGTCCAGCCCACGGTGGTGGCCAACGTCACGCCGGAAATGCCCATTGTTCGCGAAGAGATTTTTGGCCCGGTGGTGGTGGCCACCGCGTTTGACGAGCCGGAAGAAGTGCTCGAACTGGCCAATGACTCAGACTACGGATTAGCAGCCAGTATCTGGACCGAATCGCTGAGCACCGCCCACCATATGGCCGAAGACCTGCAGGCCGGCACGGTGTGGATTAACAGTCATTCCATGTACGACGCAAGCCTGCCCATTGGCGGCATGAAGCAGTCAGGCTGGGGCCGGGAAAGCGGCCAGCAGGCGGTGGACAACTACCTGGAAACCAAAACAGTCTGCGCAATTTTGTGAGTATGCTGGAAGGCAAGGTCTGCCTGATTGCGGGCGCCAGTTCCGGCATGGGCCGACGCACCGCCCTGCACGCCGGCGATCTTGGAGCCACCGTGATTTGCGCAGCTCGGCGATTAGATCTGTGTGAGCAGGTGGCCGCAGACATTCAGGCCCAGGGCGGCAGCGCCAGTGCGTTGGCCTTTGACGGTGTGGACCCCGAATCGGTAAACACGCTGATCAAAAGCGTGAAGCAGTCTCATGGTCGCCTTGACGGACTGTTCAATAATCTGGGCGATACCTTGGGTGCGTCCAGCATCGACAGCACTCCCACCGAGCGCTGGCAACAAACGCTGGACGTTAACCTGAGCGCAGTTTTTTACCTGCTGCGTGCTGCCATTCCGCTGATGCGGGCCTCCGGCGGCGGCTCCATCGTGAACAACAGCTCTACCGCGGGTGTGCAAGGTATAGCGACGATGGCTGATTACAGCGCCGCGAAGTGGGGGCTGATCGGTCTGAGTCGCTCTGCCGCCCTGGAGCTGGGGCCGGACAACATCCGAGTCAATGTGATTGCGCCGGGCATCATTCAGACCGAAAAATTTGAGGTGTTTCGCGATCAGTCGCCGGAGATTTTCGACAAGCTCCTGACTGAAATCCCTACCCAGCGGTTTGGCGATATGCGCGACATCGCTGACGTGGTTGTTTGGTTGCTGTCGGATCAATCAGCCTACGTCAACGGGGCGACGCTGCCGGTGGATGGAGCCCGCACAGCGTGAATTCCAGCAACAGCGTTTGTTATCCTTGAGCCACTCATACCCAGCGTGTGTCCGTCGCGACGGGGGCTTCTTTTTACCTAAGTGAGATCTTCGATCATGAAGTTGCAAAATCTAAAACCCATGGCCATGGGCCGCGTCGCTTTCAGCATAGCGGCAACCCTTGGCATCTTGCTCAGCGGCTGCGCGACCACAGGCAGTAGCGCTGTAGCAGGTTCTCCAGCAAAGGCATCAGCCACCATGCCTAAACTGGTGGAGGCTGACGGCAGCTACCCGAAGGTTCCTCTGGAAAAAGAGTCGGTGGTGGTAAAAGTCATCCAGCACGGCGTGCAGAATCTTCAGGAGGCGGAGACCATTCAGGCCGGTTTAGACAAAAACCTTGCCCGCATGGTGGAACTCTCGGAGCAGGCCTGCAGCACCGGCATGAAGCCAGACTTTCTGCTCTTCAACGAATTTCCCCTGACCGGTTATTCCACCGGCACCCGGGAAGAAAAACTGAAGTTCACCATCAAAATTCCGGGGCCGGAAACCGATGCCCTAGGTGAGGTGGCACGTCAATGTGACACGTATATTATCTTTGGCAGCTATGCCAACGACGATGACTGGCCGGGGCACATCCTGAGTCTGAACGCGGTGATAGGCCGAGATGGCAAGGTAGTCGAGCGGTACTGGAAAACCCGCAACGTAAAGCGCCTGGGTGAAGGTGAGATCCCTACCACCACCATCGAAAACGTGCGCGACCGATACCGCGCGATGTACGGGGTGGAAGCGGAGTTTCCGGTGCTTCGAACCGAGTACGGCAACATCGCGGTCAGCACGGTGCAGCTGGATCCTTTCGTGTTTGCCGCCTACGCCATGCGCGGTGTGGAAATCATGTTCCGCACCTCAACATTGTTTTCCAAGTCAGACGTGCAGGCCACGGCATTTTTCAATCGTTTCTATTCCGCCATGTCCAACATCACGTTTCCAGAGGGTCCCTACGCGCAATATGGCGGGCAATCCCTGATTGTGGGCCCCAATGGTGCAGTTCTCGCAGAAGATCCCAGCAATAACGAGAGCATTATCCAGGCGGAGATTCCCATTGCCGAATTTCGTAAAGGGCGGCGTATTCCGCGTTTCCCGCTGGATGTGGTGGCCCCGGTGTTTGAGCAATATCAACAGGAAGTGCCGCTGAATCACCTCGATATGCCCCCTGCTGAGCTGCCGAAAACCCGCGAAGATATGAAAACTCTACTGGATGAAAAGAGCCGCTGGTTAAACTCCGAGGGTTGATAACCCGGTTATTCGCCTGACACGCTGAGATATTCTCAACTCAGCGTGTCGGGTTTTTCCCACCCTTTGCGTACCTAGAGCATTAACCCCATGTTCGAGGTATGTCATGCAACATTTTGTCTTTTACCGATGGCTGATCGCCATCGTTTTTCTGTCCACACTCTCGTTAGTTTCTGCTCAGGATTTGGAGCCTGACGGCGTAATATTTCGCAGTGATATCGACCTGCTGCCCGGAACCGACCAGGGGTTTGGCAACGATGTTTCCGTAGATGGTGAGTGGGCGGTTGTAGGAGCATCTTTGCACTTTGGTCAGGATGGCCAGGTGTATCTGTTTCGCCGATCAGAAGGGTCCACCGCAGCCTGGAATTTTATCAAGGTATTAGACCGACCTGCGGAGCCACAAAATTTGTTCCGGTTTGGTCAGCGAGTTCATCTGGACGGCGACTGGCTGGCCGTGACCAGTTCCAATAGCGGCACCCACTTATATCACCGCAACGCCGGCGGCGATAACAACTGGGGTTTCAGCCAAAGACTCGTGGTTGACGACATCAGCAGCCGCCGTGATCGAGATCTGGATAACGATGTGGTGATTGCCGGGAACTGGTTGGTGATCGGTGCGGCGCGAACGGATTATTTAAATCTCGGGCCTGATGATGGGAACGACGTTGGCTCGGTGCTGATTTATGAGCTTCGGGAACAAACGTGGGTGATTCAACAGGTACTGGAATTTCCCGAATCCACGATTCAGCCTTTGGCGCGTTTTGGCGACCGTGTCGCCATTGAGGGGGATGTGTTGGCCGTAGCAGCACCCGAATTTTCGCTAGCTGGCTTCAACGAAGCCGGACGGGTCTACGTTTATCAGAACCGTTCTACGGGTTGGTCCTTGCGTCGCACCCTGACTCCTCTGAGCCCGAAAAGTGTCGGCCGATTCGGAGAGTCTGTGGCCGTGTCTGGCGGAGTGATTGCGGTTGGGGAAATCCTCGGTGGCGATACCCAGACTCCCGATGTCAGTAACGATGGATCGATCCACGTGTTTGAGCGCGATGAAGGCGGGCCAGACAACTGGGGCCGAGTGATTAACTTGGTACCTAGCGAGCCTGAGTTCATCAATCTGTTCGGTCAGTCTGTCGGCCTAGTAGGAAACCTGCTGTTGGCCGGTAGTCAGGACGGGGCTTACCTGTTCGCAAACAACGGGTCCTGGGAGGAAGTGGACCGAAATCCGGTACCGACGTTTGCTGATCCAAGCAATGTCCGAGAGTTTGGCTTCAGCGCGGATCTGGCGGTGGTTAACGGCGGCCAGCAGGTGATTGCTCTGCTGGGAGACAAAACCGCTGAAAATAGTGACGACGTGCGTGTTGGCGCAGCGTTCTTTTACGCCTACGACGACGGTTTGTTTGCCGACGGTTTTGAGCAGTAACCGTGACTTCTAAGTGCTCGCGCGTGGAAGGGTCGATGCTAAACTTCAGCGATGACCTTGCCACCTTCGGGCGATTCAGCAAATGCGGATCGCGACCATGATTTGGCCTCAGCGCTGTCGCTGGATGATCTATTGCCGGTGGCCTATGCTCGGCTGCACCAGCTTGCGGCGTCCGCACGGCGGTCTGTGGGCGCGTCTCCAACTCTCAATACCACCGCTTTGGTCAACGAGCTGTTTCTTAAGCTGGTGTCTGCCAAACGTGTGGACACGGGTGATGAAAACCGGTTTTACGCCCTGTGTGCCCGCACCATGCGAAATATCCTGATTGACCGCATTCGGGCCAATAACGCCGTCAAACGGCGTGCCCCTGAGCCCGCTACGGCGGACGGGTTGGTACCTGATCAGGCCGCTTCGCTGTTGACGGTGGACGAAACCCTGAAAAGTCTGGCCGACCTGTCGCCACGCCTGGTGACACTGGTGGAATGCCGGGTCTTTGGTGGCTACTCCTTAGCTGAGTGCGCCACGATCCTTGGCGTTACCGAGCGCACCGTCCAGCGAGACTGGCAAAAAGCCAAGGCGTTTCTTGCCCGGGGTATGGACGAGGCGGATGCCGATGACCGGTCGCCGGAAAGCCATCAAAAAGATCCACCAGGAGGCCAGTCTGGCTCGCTCAACTGAACCGTGGTCTGGGTCATCAACGGAGGTAGAACATCTCCTGGATGAGGTGCTGGACCAACCGGAAGAAAGCCAGCTGAGCTGGCTGGATGGTCAAGCCGCGGAATGTGGCCGAGAAGTGGTTGATGAGGTCAGGGCGCTGCTGAAGTCGTTGCAACGTCATGACCAGGCGCTGGAGATGCTCACGCCAATGGCCGCGCTGGACGCGCTGGAGACCGGCGGGCGTTTTGAGCCCGGTCAACAGGTTGGTGGCTGGCAGATTGAGCAGCTGATGGCCAGCGGCGGTCAGGGCAGCGTCTATCGAGCGCGCCGCAGCGATGCGGAGTTTGAGCAGACCGGCGCGCTGAAAGTTCTTAACAGCCGGCTGGCCGACCCGGCCGCTACTCGGCGCTTCCAGCGCGAACGTCAGCTGTTAGCATCCCTGGATCACCCGGGCATTCCCACCCTGCTGGACGGCGGCGTGCTGGACGATGGCTCACCCTGGCTGGTAACCGAATTTGTGGATGGAAAAACCCTGTCCGCCCAAACTCGACAATCTCCCCTCAAGCCTTCAGGTCTGGTGGACCTTGCTATCGAGCTCTGCGCGGCATTATCCCACGCGCACCGCCAGCTGGTAGCCCACCTGGATCTTAAGCCGGGCAACGTGATGCTGGACAGCCAAGGTCGGGTAAGGCTGCTGGACTTTGGCATCGCCAGAATGGTGGACGCCGATGCGTTGGTGTTAACCGGGCAGGCATACACACCGGCCTTTGCCGCGCCCGAGCAGATCAATCAACAGACCGCTTCCACAGCCACCGACATTTACGGCTTTGGTGCCGTGTTGCTGTCGTCACTGACCGGCAAGCCGCCGTTCAGCGCGCCGGATGTATCGGGGCTGTTGGCTCAGGTGGTCAATGCCGAGCCGCAGGTCCCTGATCACTGTCCTGCTGACCTGGCGGCTATTATTTTGCGCTGTATGCGCAAACAGCCTGGCGCCCGTTATCCCAGCATTGATGGAGTGAAGGCGGATCTTGAGGCGTACCGAGAGGGACTGCCAGTGTCGGCCAGGGCCGGCAATTGGCGCTACCGTCTGGCAAAGCGCATAACGCGAAATAAAGCCGCTAGCGCGGCCATCATCCTTTTGTCGACTGTCACATTGGTGGCTGGCGCGGTTTATGTTCGCCAGCAGGCGCAGGTGCGAGAGCAGCGCGATCTTGCCCAACAAGAGGCCGTCCGAGCCAATGCCATGGTGGATTTTCTTGAGCAGTCATTGAGTGTGCTGGATTTGTCGATAAATGCCGACCCCACACTGGAGGAGTTTCTGCGCAGCGCCACCGAGCGCACCTCGGAAATTGATGATCCGGTGGCCCGGGCCAGAATCGTGATGATGCTGTCTTTGGCCCGCTCGGCTCAGGGCCAGCGCAACGCGGCCATTGAAGGAGCAAGACAGGCTTTACCCTTTATTGAAACCACCGATCTTGCCGGTAGCGAGATGCATGTGACCGCGCTGACCATGCTGTCTTCCGGTGAACTTGAGGCCGGCCGGATGGAGCAGGCGGAGTCGTTCGCCAGGCGGGCCCACGAAATGGCAGCGATGTCTCCAGATCGAGTGCCGCGAGAGCACCTGCTGGCGGCAGCGGGGCAGTTGGCATGGGCATTGATGGAGCAGGAAAAAGACGACGAAATTGGCGCGTTGGTTGAACACTATTTGCCGGCCATGGATCAGACCACTAACGCTGCGGAATTTGACCACTACGCCATGCTTGCCATTATGGCGGGCAACGTTGAACCGTCCCCCCATCGTCAATACGCGCTTGCCAAAGCAACCTATGAGCGACAGCAAAGTCAATTTCCGCAGCTCGCGCGTTACCGGATCCGTGAAGCGGTGATACTTGGACGTCGCGCGCTAGCGCTGAGTCAACTGGATGAGGCCCTTGGCTTGTTTGAGGAGGCCGAGCAGGTAGTGAAACGGTCGGTAGAAGGCCCGCCTCTGAACGCGAGTTTTGCGATCATTCAGCAGGCGGCGATACATCGAAAACTTGGGCACTTTGCTAAGGCCAGGCAAACGCTTAAGCGGGCCGATCCTTTAGTTGCCCCCCAAGGTTATCGCTTGCAGCAGTTTTTGATGGCCGAGCAAATCATGCTGGCTGTAGACACCGGCCGATACGAGGAAGCTAAAGCGCTGTTGCAGTCTGTGCCAGCCGAACAGTTTGATCGGGCTCGCACCACCGGTGTTGCGTTGGCTGGCGCCAAGGCCCGCTGGCTGTGGGCCACCGGTCAACCCTCGGTAAGGGTGATCGAGACGGCGCCGGATTCGGTTGACGCACAAATTGCTGGCCTCCTTGAGCGCTGTCGCTACGAACAATCCTCGGAGCTCACCCTCAACGATTTCACTCAGCCCAGTTTGGCCCAGCGCGTCGCGCTGGCGTTACAGGCGCGCTGCGGGGGTGAGGAGGCGGTTGCGGGACAGTTGCTCCAGGCGCTGCAGCAACAGCTGGGGGCAGATCACTGGATGGTGAAGGTTGCCCAGGTCGATGTTTTGGCCGGTGTTGAGGCCTAACCCTAACCGACCTATTGCAGGGTGTAGGCCACCATGACTGACCGTACCAACAGGTTGATACCGTTAGCGCTATTGACGTTCACAATCACCTGATAGCTGCTGGTCTGGTTGTCGATGTCCACATCTACATTGTCGAAGGTCATAGACCGAATCGCGCTGCTGGACCCAGAGCTGAGACGACTGAAAAACGTATCGCTGTCGGTTGTGGCATGTTCGTTCGAAAAGAACGAAAAGCGCAGTTCGTCGAGGGAGTTATCTACATAGTAAAACACCATATCCCGCACCACCGCGCCCTGGGGTAACTGCAGCGGCGCCACCAGATAATTCAGGTTGTCGACGGTGGTTCGCAGTGATGTTTGAACGGTGCCCGTTCGGCGAGAGGGGGTGCTGGTGCCGCCTTCCACAAACGCCGATGAAGGAATGCTGTGATAAAGCAGTTCGCCGCTTTGTGCCAACACCAGGTCGCCATCGGGCTCCACCATCACCGCCACGTTGCCCTGGCCGCTGTGGGTAAGATCTGCCACCCGCACCGCGCCGCCCACGTCCAGGGTGCGTTGAGGGTTCAAGTTACTGAGACCAATTCGCCCCTGGCTGTCCTGGACAAAATCATAATCTCCGGTCCAAATGCGAAACTGGCCTGTGGGACCGTCATATTCGGTAAACGCGGCGGGAAACCCGCTGATGGCATAACCGTAAAACGGTTTTTCATCGCTGCTGCGCTGAACGTCCACGTACATGCCTCCGAAAGGATTGCTGCTGGTGTCGCTATAGTCCTGCACGGTCAGGCTGCCAGATGCCACATTGCTGGTGGCACCGCCAATCCCAACGGAACGGGCGGTGGACACAAAGTCGCTGGTGACCAACCAATCATCGTCGGCTGACGTTTCGCAGGTTACCTGGCCATCGGAGGCGATAGCGGTGATAGCGCTGCCGGGTTGGCAGCTGCCGGAAACCCGTTGTTGCACCTCGTCAGAATTAATGGCCGCGGCGTTCACCGCACCCATCGCCAATTCGCCGGCGCCAACCGCACCTTCGGCCACAAACTGGGCGTGCTGGGCATAGGGCACGGCGTTAATTGGCTGGCGCGGCAGCAGGGGCGCCGCTGGATTGGGGTCGCCAGCAGGCTTTACGGCAATCGCCAGCCAAAGCTGATCACCGGCAAAGGGCGTCAGGCCAAAGTCCAATTCCACCGTAAACACGCCGTTAGTTACGAGCACGTTATTTAGGTCCAGCGGCGCAGTCAGGCCGGTGCCACCGTCAGCCACATCAAACACCTCAAAGGTCAGGTCAAACCGGCCGCTGGCCCGCTTGCCGGCGCTGCGCAGCTCACCCTGATAGCTAAAACGGCTTTCCAGCGGCGCGGCCACAACGACACTGGTGAGCAGGCAAAAGACCATCAATCCAAGACATTTCATCCAAATTTCTCCGGTTTAATAGTCTGGATACGGAATGCGCGGGCTAAACCCGACAGGTATACTGCGCAGCGCTACTGCTCACCAGCCGACCTCCGGCAGGAAACCACATGACTCAAAGCCCTCCAACCAATGCCAGCTTCTCCGAGCTGCAGCTGCCCGACTATTTGCTCGATTCGCTGAAAGCCGTGGGATACGAAAGCCCCACGCCGATTCAGGCCCAGGCTATTCCTATCCTGATGCAGGGAAAAGACCTGCTCGGCCATGCGCCCACCGGCACCGGTAAGACGGCGGCGTTTACCCTGCCACTGCTGTCGCGCATCGACGTGAAGCGCAAAGATGTTCAGGTGCTAGTGCTTGCGCCGACTCGGGAACTGGCGATTCAGGTGTCCGAAGCATTTCAACGCTATGCCAGCAAGATGCCGGGTTTTCACGTGCTGCCAATTTACGGCGGTCAGGAATACGGCCACCAGCTACGCCAGCTAAAGCGCGGTGTACACGTGGTGGTGGGAACCCCGGGCCGCGTGATGGACCACATGCGCCGGGGCAGCCTC
The DNA here is from genome assembly GCA_045106555.1 of Lysobacterales bacterium. Lineage (GTDB taxonomy): Bacteria > Pseudomonadota > Gammaproteobacteria > Xanthomonadales > SZUA-38 > JANQOZ01. The sequence goes on from JBGCET010000002.1 coordinate 103,184, forward strand.
AAGCTCGATGGCCTGAAGGCCCTGGTGCTGGACGAAGCGGACGAAATGCTGCGCATGGGGTTTGTGGACGACGTTGAGTGGATATTGCAGCAGGCCTCGGACGACCGTCAGATGGCCCTGTTCTCTGCCACCATGCCCAAACAGGTGGAGCAGATTGCCCGTCGTCACCTGAAAGACCCCCAAAAGGTGGCGATCAAAGCGAAAACCGCCACCGCTGACACCATCAATCAGCGTTACTGGGTGGTCAGCGGTATGTACAAAAAGCTGGATGCGCTAACCCGAGTGCTGGAGTTTGAGCCCTTCGACGCTACTCTGATTTTTGTGCGGACCAAACTGGCCACCGTGGAGTTGGCCGAGCGGCTGGAAGCGCGAGGCTACGCCGCCGCCGCCATCAACGGCGACATGGTGCAAAAAAATCGCGAGCAGGTGATCGACAAACTGAAGCGCGGCACCCTCGATGTGCTGGTGGCCACCGACGTGGCGGCTCGCGGGCTGGACGTGGAGCGCATTACCCACGTGGTGAACTTCGACATCCCCTATGACGCTGAGGCCTATATTCACCGCATTGGCCGAACCGGACGCGCCGGCCGCCAAGGCGAAGCCATTTTGTTTGTGGCGCCGAGAGAGCGGCGCATGCTCAGCACCATCGAGCGAGCCACCCGCCAGCCCATCGCTCGGCTGGAACTGCCCACCACGGAGATGGTGAACAACAAACGCCTGGCCGACTACAAGCAGCGCATTACCGATACCCTTGCTGCCGGCGAGCTGGATTTCCTGCGCAGCCTGATGGATCAATATCAGAGCGAACACAACGTGCCGGCGCTGGATATTGCCGCGGCGGTGGCCAAGCTGGCGTTAGGCAGTCAGCCGCTGTTGCTCAAACCCGATTCCAAGCCGCCGGAGAAATTCCAGGAGTCCGACGGCAAGCCGGGTTACGGCAAGCCCGTGAGAAAACGTCGCGGTGACAAGGCGGACAAGAAAGACTCTGGCAAAGGCCCCAAGCAGCACAAAGGCCGCGAGGACCGACCCAAAAAAGGCATGGGCAAGCCGGAAAAGGGCATGGACCGCTACCGCATCGACGTGGGCCATGATCACGAGGTGAAGCCGGGCAATATTGTGGGCGCCATCGCCAGCGAAGCGGGCCTGGACGGTCGCTATATCGGCCGGATTGATATCCAGAAAGACCATTCGCTGATCGATCTACCCTCCGGCATGCCTGGCGAGGTTTATGGCCAGCTGAAGAAAACCCGAGTCTGCGGTCAACGGTTAAATCTGTCCCGGGTATTTCCCGAAAGCTCCAAAAAGCCCAAGCGGAAAAAATAGTTCCTGATTCTCAATGTCCGCTCAAATTAGCAAACTCTTAATCCGGAGCGTTTGAAGGATTTGTCCGCGGTCTGCGTCCTATAGAAGTTCTGGCCGTGCTGACCGGCCAGCTGGCGGGTTTGGTGTTGGACAGGGCGCACAAGTATCAGGACACATCAGGCCACATACGATCAAGGAGAGTGGCTTGCTGAATAGAACACGGCGTTTAATCTCGGCCATGGTGTGGCTGCTCGCCGCCAGCGGAGTAGGGTTTGGCCAAGCCAACGCCCAGCAGGCCCCTCCGGTCTGGCTCAGCGAAGGCCCCTATGTCGATGAACAGACGTTTTCTTTGGAACTGCCTTTGGAACAGGTGGGCCGAAAACTCTATGTGTCGGTGGAACTGGGCGGCAAACCGCGCCGATTTGTTTTTGATACCGGCTCTCCCTCCATGATCAGCCGCGCGCTGGCCGATGAGCTGGGCCTTGAGGCGGTGGACACGCGCCAGGGCCGAGACTCCCACGGCGCTATCGTAGAAAGTCAGATTGTTCAGGCACCCATCACGCTGGGTGACGTGACGTTCCACAAAGTGCCCATGTTTACCGCGGATATCAGCCCGTCCCTGGCGATGCAGTGCCTCGTCGGTGACGGAGTTCTGGGCTCTGAGCTGCTGCCCCTGTGCGCCTGGCAGATTGATAAGCCAGAGCAAATGTTGAGATGTAACAGTCGGCTGGAGCAGCTGGACCACGTTGACAACGCCGATCGGCAGCGTCTATACAGCTTTGGCTATCCCCACACACCCTATCTGGATGTTCAGCTGGCGAAAGACGCCCGCAGCAAAGCCATGTTTGACACGGGTTCGCCAGAATACCTGGCGCTGTCTCCACCAGATTTTGAGGGCACCCGGCGGAGCAACGGAATTTCTGGAACCACTCAAGGGTATGGGTCGCTGGGAACGTCGCTGGGAGGGCAAGCGCCGCAGGCCCCTCAACTCCGCGCAGGGCTAAAGTCGTTTGCTATCGGCGGCGTTGACCTCGGCGCTATCAATGCCCATGTTCGAGAAGCACCTCCCAGCCTTATCGGCGCCCCCATACTCGATCATTATGTTGTCACTCTGGACCACAGATCGGAAAGCGCGTTTTTCAGCTCGTACCGGAAGGGACCATTCCGCCGGCCAACGTTTGGTTTTTATTTAGGGTTTGATCAGGCCTTTACCATCTCATTGGTGTGGGACAAATCCCCTGCAGCAAAAGCGGGTTTGCCCGTGGGCCAGGTTGTAACGTCTATCAATGGTCAGGCACCGGCCTATTCCTGCAGCGGGATCAAACACGCCCTGGAAGCGCTGTCCGGTGAGCAAATAGAATTGGACTGGCAGGGCGGCTCGGCGCGCTTACGGAGCATGTAGCGCTGGGCAGAATTTAGTAAAGTAAGAAGCATCTGGTGCTAGTTGAGAACTGTTGTCGGTGAAACTTTCTGATTCAAAATTCTTTTGGGCGCTCGTTGTCATTAGCGTATTGCTGGCAAGCAACTTGGCCATTGCAGGCGACGCCCCAGGCTTTTGCCCCGGCGTGACGCCGCCGGCGCCTGACTCTTTGGAGCCTAACAACACGTTGGAAACCGCAACGCTTTACACCCCAAGTACGCTTCCAGTGGTGCTGAATTTTGACTCTGATGACGACGAGGACTGGTTAATTTTCCGGGCGTTTGATTTTGCGACCTTTGGCAACGTCTATGTGCTCGATTTCGGTCGACCAACCATTGGTACCGGCACCCTGATGGAAAACGTCGACCCCGACCCGACGTTACCCATCGAGGGCCCCGGCATTTTTCTTCGCGTATTTCGGATAGAAAGAGCGGGTCTTGTGGAAGTCAATCAGTTCGGCGATGGGCCGCTTGACCCACAGGATCAACGCTGTTTGTTTGACTCGCCAACCCTTGATTTCACCTTCGCTCAGGTGGCCGACTATGCTGTCCAGATTAGCCAATGCCGTAATGCCGAGATTGATATTAACGGAACCACTGTGGCTGATGACGAAGAATACTGCATTCCTGATGACGCCACCTTTGGTTTCAGCGTGGGGCCGGGCGTCGGCTTTATCGGCGGAACCCTGGAAGGCACAGTGACAGATGCCATGACCCTGGCCCCGATTCCGTTTGCCAGCATTATCGGCACCAATGTGGGTCTATCGGCCTTTAGCGCCCCCGGGTCTGGGGATTTTGCCGGTTTGGGCTCCGCAATACAGGGTGGGATGGCCAACGTCATCCGAGACGGCTATGACTCCCAGGCCATCGCCTTTGATCTGGAGCAGATGGAAACCACCCCCTGCAGCGTGGCGCTGATGCCTTCGGGTATGACGATGGATTCTGATCTGTCCATTACAGATCTGCAGGTCGCGCCCACCACTGTGGTTGGCGGCGAACCGGTGGTGTTTTCCACCCAGATTCTCAACGGTGGTGCAGGTGCAGCGCCGGCCACGACGCTGCGTTTTTATCGCTCTGACGACGCAACCATTGACCCGGGTGACACCGAAATCGGCAACAAGGCCATCGCTGGATTGATGGCCAGCGAACAGTTGGATGACACCCAAAACGTCCCGGCACCCCTCGTCGGCGGCAGTTTTTTTCTCGGTGCTTGTGTGGATACCGTCGAGGGAGAAACCAATGCCGGCAACAACTGTTCCGCCGGCATCGCCGTAACCATTGACCACATTTTCGCCAATGGTTTCGAAACCCCGTCTGCCGGTGGTGGCCAAAAGGGCGCACCGTCTACCTGCACCCTGCTGTAGCGGCCCGGTCATTGGTTCAGGCTGTCGCCCGCGTCGGCACCAGATTCAAAACCATGCCGGACACACTGCAGAGAAACAGGAACTAGCCAACAACCGTTTTCCGTCTCGGTTCGTCTGTTCTGCTTGTCGTTAGCTGCGTAACCGATGCTCCAGCGACATTTGGATGGCTTCGGTGGGCGCCAGCTCCAAGGCCTGACTGGTGAGGTGAGCGGCTTTTTCTAAATTTCCGCACTGTCGATGAAGGTCAGCCAGCACCGCTGCCCAGAGATAAGACCCTTCTAGGCCGCTGGAAGGGCGAGAATCCATGAGTTCTTTTAGGGCTTTTGCTGGACCCTTCCAGTGGGCCATCGCCACGGCCCGGTTCAGCTGATGAATGGACGAACCGCCGGTTTGGTCAAGCAGGTCATAGCAAGACACAATCCGGTCCCAGCGGGTGGAATCGAAACTTGATGCCATACAGTGCTCTGCCGCAATGGCTGCTTCGGCGTGGTAGCGGCTGAAGGTATCGCCGCGCGCCGACTGTTCCAGCCACGACATGCCGCTCATGATCAACGGCATGTCCCACCGAGATCGGTCCTGATCTTCCAGCAATACTAAACCGCCGTGAGCGTCTTGCCGCGCTGACATTCGCGCAGCGTGCAGCGACATCAACGCCAACAGTGCATGTGTATTGGGATGGTTGCCAGCAGGATGACTGACTAGGAGGTTCGACAACCGTATGGCCTCGTCACACAGCTCCCGACGAATGGCCGCGCCTTCGTGGTGGGACTGATGGCCCTCAGTGAACAGCAGGTACAACACTTCATGAACCGCCGATAATCGTTTGCGGTATTGGTCTGGGCTCGGCGAAGGCAGCTCCTGGGATAAATGAGCAAGGCCCTTGCGCGCTCGTTGCAGTCGCTTGTGGGCAGCGGCTTCGCTGATAAACAGCCGTAAGGCGATTTCTCGAATATCAAACCCGCATAGGGTTTTCAGTGCAAACACCAGCTGCGACTGAAGCGGGACGGCAGCATCACAGCAAACAAACAGCATGCGAAGCAGGTTTTCATCCGCATCTTCCGTCGATGCATCTGAGGAATCTCTCGCAACATGAGTCTCGTGAATTTGCTGCTGCAGGCGTTGATGGTTCGCCGCCTGCCGTTTTTCTCCCAAGACCTCGTTGAGGGCCACCCGGTAAAGCCAGCCAGACGGGTTGTCCGGCTGGCCTTCAGATGGCCAGCGTTCCAACGCTTTGGCCAGCGCGTTTTGTACCGCGTCCTCCACACTAGCCAGGTCGGGTAGTCCAAAACGGCCGGTCAGCAGAGCGACCAGCCTTGCGTATTCATGGCGGAAAAACTGATCGGGAAGCTCTGGTGCGCTCAAGGGGTTTTGATCAATCGCACCTCAACGCTGGCGCCGGGAAATACCCCTGGGCTTTCCTGAGCCACCTGGGCCGCAAGCTCAATGGTGTCGGCTTCCACAATCATGAAGCCGCCAACAATTTCTTTCGCCTCCACAAAGGGCCCGTCGGTAACGCCATCGGGACGCACCATTTTGCCGTCACTCAGCTGGCCGCCCATATCGATGATGTTGTCCTGGAACTTGTCTTTCCAGGCGTTAAATTTGGCGTACATCTGTTCCATCTGAGCGGGTGAAGGTGGCGAGGACGGCGGCTGGTCAGAATCTTGCTGCGGATCTTTTGGCGTACTGCGTTGAATGCACAGGTATTTCGGCATGGGGTGATACTCCTTAGGGCCATCACAATGATGGTTTCATCATAACGATGTTTCAGCCCCAGGGTTTTGGACACCCAGTGCCCATGGCATTATTCGAAGCCGTTGCTAAACACCCCGTCGCAGTTCAGTTCGCTGCTGTACACCTCTTTTACGTCTACCCGATCCTGGTCGGCCAGATAGATCAAGCGGTCACCCCCGGCGCTGATCTGAAAGTCGTCGTTGCCAAATCGCCCTACCGAGCCGCCCATGGGGAGGTCGCCGCTGAGTTTTTGCACGGTGCCGGTGGCCGAAAGGTTGGCGCTGAAAATCTCGGTTTGATCTTCCGTCACCAGGTCGCCTGAGAAGATGATCCGGCGGCTGTCAGGGCTCAGCACAATGTCGTTTACCCCGCCGTTTTCAATGAATGGGCCGGCCAATGGTTGTGGCGCACCACCCGCTAAAGGCGTGACTGTGAACGACAATACCTGGACTGAACTGTTTGGGTTCAGGTCAGCTAGCGTAACGACAAGCTGGTTGTCGGGTGAGAGAAAAAACCCTCGTGCGCCATCGGTTCCAGCGAGGTTGCCGCTGAGCTTGATGGGCATCCCGCCGCTGGTCGGTACCCGATATACCTCGTTGAGCTGAGCCGTTTCCTGGCTGCCGATGTAAATTACCTGAGCGCTGTCTGCGGTAATCACGAAGCGATTGATGAAGCCCTGAACGGGCAGGTCATTGTTCAGACGTATCGGCGAGCCGCCGTCCAAAGTGGCGCTGTACAGCTCAATCCTAAACGTTGCCCCATCAAAGCTGGGCGCGGTGTAAACCACAAACTGGCTGTCGGCGCTAATGGCATAGCCATCAACGCTGCGTTCCAATTCGGGTCCGTTGATTTTTTCTGGTGTGCCGCCGGTAATAGGCACGCGAAACAGCTCGTCGGTGCCGCGGGTATCTCGATCGGCGGCATACACCACGGTTGTGCCGTCGGCGGAAATTTGGAACGAGTCAACGCTCCCTGAGGTGGTTAGGTCTGCGCTCAGCAGGATTGGATCGCCGCCGCTTAACGGCGCAACGTAAAGCTGTTCACGGAAATTCTCATTGTCTGTTCGGTACACCACAGCTGAGCCGTCGGGTGTGAGCTGAAAGTCTTCTTCGATGTCGCCGGGCTCGTCACCGGCATTAAGTCGCCTTGAATCGCCCCCGGTGATGGGCACGATGTACAGCTCCTCCCGAGTACTGAGCTCTTCAGCGAGGTAGACAACGCTGGCTCCGTTGGGCGTCAGCACAACTTCCGGCTGCACGTCTCCCCCAGTAACCAAGGTCCCGTTCAGTTTGAGTGGCACGCCACCGCCGTCGGCGGTAGAAATGCTATAGAGCTCAATGACGTTATCAGTGTCAAAGTCGGCGCGAAAAACGCCAACGCCTAGCGGGGATATTGCGGGAAATCCGCGAACGGCCCTGCCCTCGGGTAAACCTACATCAAAAAATATCCCCGGGGCGGAACCGTCAGCGGGCACCGTGTACAGCTGGAAAACGCTGTCTTCCATGATGTCGCTGAGATACGCCACACGGTCGCTGCTGTCGGGAACCACGCTGTAGCCCACCACTTCCTGGCCGTCAGCTAAGGGCGGCGTCAGTTTTACGGTGCTGCATTCCTGAATAGGCAGGGGCCCGCTGCCGGCCAGCGCAAGGCTTAGGGCCAGGGGCGCTTGTAACGCAAGGTTTAATCCAATCACTTACCGCTCCGAATATTCTGATGGGTCCAGTAGTTAGCTGCGTATCAGAGTGGAAAACGGGGTCAATTGGGGTGGTTTATTTTACCGCCAGCCCTAATTACTCAAAGCTGGTGCTGGAAACAATGTCCAGAAACAGGAACTGGCCAAAGATCTCCCGTTCTCTAGGGGCCAGTCCATCCCGACTGTCGTTGCCGCTGAACACCATCAGGAATTGGTTGGTCGTTGGATTGCGGGCCAACCTGGGCAAACCGGCTCCGGCGTAACTCAATCCATCCGGGCGCATTTGGCTGAGCCGGCGCCTTGGCCGAACCGCATTACCTGTCGCGGTGAGCGGTTTACCATAGACTTCAAATTCGTTGTTAATCAGCGCGCCGGTGTCATTTTCGCCGATCCAAACGATTAGGAATTCCCCAGCCAGGCTGTCATAGGCTATTTGCGGTCCCAGTCCCCAGTACGTATCAACACCGTCAGGGCCCATAGATGATATGCGTTGGCCTTCGCCGATCAGCGAGCCGCCAAGCGTCACGCCCTGCACATACACCTCTATGTCGTTACGGACCGTGCCGTCGTCGTCGTCCGAACCGTTGTAGGCCACAAGGAACTGATTGGATTGTGGGTTAAACGCCACCACGGCGTTGCCTGAGTCATAGTCTGTGGCACCCACCGGCCCGCGAAAGCTGATGCGGAAGTCGTTGTCGCCCACCTCAGTGCCGGTACTGGCATCAATCAGCTGGCCGTATATTTCCTGCTCGCCGTCAACTGCCGTCCCGCCATCGTCATCGCCTTCCCACACCACGAGGTAATTGCCTCCAGCCAGTGTGATGTCACTATCTGCAGCGGTGAAGCTATTGTCGCCATCGACTTCACCCATATCACTGATTCGGATCACGCCACCTGCCAGCGCATTGCTACCGCCGGTGATGCGTTGACCCCAGATCTCAAATTCCTGATCCGCAAAAACGCCATTAATGTTGTCGCCCTGCCAGGTGACAAAATATTCGCCTTGCGTCGGGTTGTAGATCACTTCAGGGGAGATTCCTTCTGCCAGGGTGTCGCCCTGCGCGCCCATAAAGCTGATTCGGAACTGATCGCCAACGGGATTGCCGTCTAGGCCCAATCGTCGACCAAACACCTCCCGTTTGTCGTCCACCAATGGCGGCGTGGTGTCATCCCCCCACCACACCACTAAGAATTCGTTCTGTTGTCCGTTCCAGGCAATCACTGGGTCCAATGCCTCCAGAAACGGCGGCTGCCCTCCATCCCCTTTGTTGCCAAAGGCTGGCGGCCCATCGGGACCCATTTGGCTTACTCGAATGGGTTGACCCAGCAGCGCGCCGCTGTCGCCGTCGAGGCGCTGGGCATAAATCTCCGTCTCAAATACCGGCTCAATCGGATGCTGGCTGCCCGACCAGACCACCAGAAACTCGTTGGACTGGGTGTTGTAAGCCACACCGGGATTGCTCGCTCGAAAGTTTGAGTCCAGAGCGGGGCCCTGCTGAGTAATCTGGAAATCTGAGGGGCCAATTTCCAGCGCTTGAGCGCTGACGCTAAGCGCCAGAATGATCCACGCCAGGCTCGGGGTGAGGGCGGAGCGGCGGCAGTACTGGGTCATTAATCAATCCTCAAATCACACAACTGAACCCTTAATTACGAGATTCAGAGAGAAAAACGACATGTGATTGCATCCAAAACCCATCGCGCCCCGAATAACTGTACGTGCACAACAACATTTCCCTATTTAACGTACAGAGGTTTTCCCCATGTTGATGAAAAAACAACTGCTAATGCCACTGCTGGTGGTCTCGTCCTTGACGGCGCCGGTAGTCCAGGCCGGCCACCACGAAGCGGGCAATATTGTTGAGGTGGCCCAGGAAGCGGGCCAGTTCAATACGTTGATTGCCGCCGCCAAAGCCGCGGGTCTGGTCGGTGCCCTGACTGGCGACGGGCCGCTGACTGTGTTTGCCCCCACTGACGCGGCCTTTGCTGCATTGCCCGACGGCACGGTCGAAACCTTGCTCAAGCCGGAAAACAAAGATCAGCTAGTGAGCATTTTGACCTATCACGTTGCGGCGGCACGTTTGCCGGCAAGCAAGGTGGTTGCCAGCGACAGCATCGAAACGCTGAACGGCAAGCGCCCGGTGATTACGGTGAACGGCAGTAAGGTGAAAATTGACAATGCCAACGTCGTAAAAGTTGATATCGCGGCCAGCAACGGCGTCATTCACGTGATCGACAAAGTGTTGATTCCACCCGCCAGTGAAGCGGCCAGCCGACAGACTCGTGAAGTGTTTCAGATGGCCATTGATCGGGGCGTCCCGCTGTTTAACCACGGCAATGCGGCGGCCTGTGCCGACATCTACGAGGTGGCTGTAGCCAGTGTGTTGACCCTGGATCAAGACCTTAGTGCAAGCCACCGCAGGACGCTCAGCCGGGCTCTGGCAAAAGCGGAGCGCACCCACAACGATCGCAGTCGCGCCTGGTTAATGAGAGACGCCATGGACGCTGTGTATGATGATCAAATGCCAATGATGATGTCTGCCAACTGAGCATTTGATGAGCGTTTATCTTTCCCGGCCCGCCTTGTTGAAGGCGGGCCGATATTTTGAGGCATCGCAGGCGCGACCGTGATGGAAGTGAGTATTCTGCAGCGGATTAGCCGTGGTGACGCCAGCGCGGTGCGCGAATGTGTGCACGTGTATGGTGCCCGAGTATGGTCGGTGGCGCGCCGATTCAGCGCCAACGCAGCGGACGCGGAAGACGCGGTACAGGAGATATTTATGGCGATATGGAAATCAGCCGGCCGGTTCGACCCGGCAAAGTCAGAGGAGGGGACGTTCATCACCATGATTGCCCGCCGCCGCCTCATCGATGCCATGCGGCGCAAAGACATCGACACCGATTCTTTGGATGCGTGGCCAAATCTGGCCGAGCTCAATCAAGGTGAAAGCCCCAATAGCGTGGAAGACTCGGCGGAGGCCGCCAGCATCAGCGCTTTGCTCAAAACCTTTGACAGCCCGCAGCGAGAGGTCATCAGCATGGCGATCTACGGAGGATACTCACACGCCGCCATTGCTCAGCACTTGGGTTTACCGCTGGGTACCGCCAAGAGCCTCTTGCGCCGAGGCATGGATAGAGTGCGCCAGCTGCTGAACCTAGCAACCGAGGAAGTGGTATGACCCAACTGCCGAAAACCCCTGCGGAACAAGATCATAATTCACGGATGAATCAGCCGGGAGAGGACTATGCGGCCGCCGCTATTGATCGGGTAATTGACGATGCGACCCGCCTGCCGCCACTACCGCCAGCATTGGCGGCGAAGATTATTGCAGACGGCGAAGCTATGTTGGGAAACCCAGCGCTCCCCCAACCCAAACCGGAATCCCGCGAGCCTCGACGATGGTGGTGGATGAGTCCCGCTCCGGCATGGGGTGCGGCCTGCGCCAGCCTCGTTCTGGCTCTTAGCGTATTTTGGTCCACGCCCAAGTCAGTGCCATCCCTATCCCCGTCCGATCTGGATCAGAAGCTGGCGCAGATGCCCGCAGCCGCCCGCCTGAACTGGGAGGGTATGGGCGACCCAACCTACGCCAACGTCAGCGGTTACGTGCGTTGGGATAATCGGACTCAAAGAGGGGTGATGCAGCTGATTGGCCTGCCAGTCAATAATCCCACTGAGGCTCAATATCAACTGTGGATTGTTGATCCCCAGCGAGACGCCAATCCCATCGATGGCGGCGTATTTAACATCAGCGCCGGCGACAACCTGGTTGCGATTGATGCCAAGCTGCAGGTGATTAACCCCAAAGCGTTTGCCATTACTCTTGAGCAGCCCGGAGGTGTGGTGGTGTCAGCAGGACCATTGCTGGTGATTGCCAGTAGTTAGGCATATCGCTGCGGCGGCTGCCGTGGACACACGCGCAGGGCAGTGCCTATCCGTTGATCACCTGCCGGAGCCCTGATCTTCAGCAGCTCCAGAACTGGACGGCAGTTGAAATACTACGAGCTCAGGCGTGCTCATCCAAGGTTCTCCGAACGTCGCTGAGAATGCATCGATGCACGTATCCAGGTTGTTCGGCCAACGATCAGCTGGTGCCCAGCCGGGTTTGGGGTGATGAAAAACCACCAGTTCAGCATTGGGCGAGGCAAGCAGTGATTGAAGGTGTATTGCATGGCTGAGATTCAGTCCTGTGACCTCAGGTGCGTATTCGCCCCGCAGTCCCGATCCGCACAGACCTTCAATAAACCCGGCTTTTACCCGCATCTGGTGAATGTCCTGGTACCGATAGAGCAGATTAAAGTGCCATTCAAAAAGCCAGGGGACCTCCACAACCGTGGAGGCCGTCTTGCCCAGCGAATCAGCGATGCTCCTGTAGGCATCAGGCACTTCCACCGTTTCGAGCACGTTGTAGTTACTGCGTTCAAGCCGATAGTCAAACTGGTATCGCATGTGGCCGGTGAACTGGTTATATCGGCCATATTGCTCGGGGATGGGGCCAAACGAAAACGCCGTCAATAGCGCGATGCTGCTCAATGCGGCCGCCCATGGGCCCTGGATATTCAGCCGCTTGGCGGTCGCCAGCAGCCCGACCCCAGCCACCACCAGCACGAGACTCAGGGTCGGTAACAGGTATCGGGCCAGCACCAGCCCGTGGCTGATCCAGTTGGCCTGAGTGGCGGTGACAGTCACAACGAACAGAAAAGCACAAAACAGCCAAAAACCCATGAAACCGGGTTGGCGTCGCACCAACACAACCAGACCGGCCAACGCGAACAAACCGGTTATCGTTGTCACGGGCCAGGCTCCCGAGCCACTGAATAACTGCAGAAAGGTCTGCCAGGTTTCAGGTGTGGTGGTTTGACTGCCCGCTTTTCCCGCCAGTGCACTCCAGTCATTGACTACGGGTGCGCCAATAAGCGCGGCGATGGCGATTGTGATCCCGCAGGAAAGTCGGATTAGGCGGAACAATTTTTCGCCGTTGTGCCGGTGGAAAAGCTGGCGCAGGGCATCCGCTCCGAACCAAAGAACCGGGCTGAGGGTATAGGCCATACTCAGCGGATTGAGCCACGCGCAGCTGACCGCGCAGGCAGCAAAGCCCCATCCCGCGCGCCGATCTCGCGAGTACCACCAGCGATAGGCCAAGGGGATTGCCAGGTGGGCCAGCAAAAATAGCAGGGCGTAAGGCCTTGCTGTGCGGCTGTAATAAATTAAGAGTGGTGACAGCGCCAGCAGGGCTCCGGCCAGCAGCTGTTCAGCGGGCGATAACCAGCGGCTCAGACTTTTGGGCACCCACACTACGGCAATCAGTCCTGCGATGAGCATCGGCAGACGCATGATCCATTCGTTCAATTGCCCAAGGTCGGCGGCAGCCTTGTAGAACAGTGTGAGCGGAATGCAATGATCGGCAATGCCGAACTGAGAAAAGATTTGCCAGTAACTTTGCCCAGCCACCATGTGCAGGGCGTGCCACTCATCATCGGCAATGAGTTGATCTTGCCAAAGATAAAATCGCAGAACAGCGGCTATTACCAAAACCGTCAGCCAGCCTGCATAGGCTGGCCCTGTGGTCTTACTCATAGCGTGAATATCGTGCCAGGTTGAGGCGCTGAAGAAAATGTTGGCCGCTGACTCTCAGTACCCCAAGGCCGTAGCGGACCGACGGCCAGAATGAAATTGAGGAGGCCTGTTCGAAGTAACGGGTGGGGCAGCTGATTTCGCCGATGCGGTAGCCTCGGTAAGCCATCTGGGAAATCACCTCATTGTCGAAGATGAAGTCATCAGAATTTCGGTCCAGCGGAGTGTCTGCCAAAACCTCAGCGGCAAACCCACGGTAACCGGTGTGGTACTCCGAGAGCTTTTGGTTGATCAGCAGATTTTGGATGAGAGTCAGCACCCGATTGGCCAGATACTTATATCGCGGCATACCGCCGTCAATGGCTCCCTTGCCCAAAATACGGGACGCCAGCACGACCTGATAGACGCCGCTGGCAATCATGCTCGCCATAGCGGTAATGAGGCGAGGGGTATATTGGTAATCTGGGTGTAGCATGATGACAACGTCGGCATTGAGCTCTAGCGCGCGGGCGTAACAGGTCTTTTGGTTGCCGCCATAGCCACGGTTTTTGGGATGTTGAACCACGTGAGCGATACCCAGCTGCCTGGCCAGATCAGCCGTTTCGTCGTTGCTGGCGTCATCCACAAGAATAACGTCGTCGACGATATCCAAGGGAATTTCCGATAGCGTTTGTTCAAGAGTTTGTGCTGCGTTGTAGGCAGGTAAAACCACCACTACGCGCTGGTTGAGTAACATCTGGTTGCCTGTCCTGTCTTGCCGGCTCTCTTGCCGACCCGCAGTTTACCTATCGTTGCTTACCGGTGCCTGAATCGACGATACGTTAATGGACAATAACCAGGCGCCAAAGACGCGACGCTGGACAGGTCCGCTACCCTACGCGGTGATGAAACCATCCCACGTGAACCATCCGCGGTACCCCGCCAGTCACGTCGGCAACACGGTGCTGCAGGCCCTCACTGATTTCGAACAGCAGCCCGTCACCCGGCACCGGATTGGCGATGTCCGCCAGCAGAGTGTGATCAGGGACTGAGCGCATCTCAAGGTTGCCGCCGTCAAAAAGGCCTTCTGAGATATTCAGACTGAGGGGCACAACCCGCTGATACTGATGCCCGTCTGCACCCTGAAACGGTGGATGCTTGTCGTTATGCCACGCGCTGAAGTGGTTTTTGCCGGGAATTCGGCGCACCGTGTTGCCACCCCACAGGTCAATCGGTTGATTCACAATGGCGCTGATGGTGTCGCGCACTTGGGGGTGGTTAAGCAGGGCCGAAAACCCATTGTCAATTCGTGGATCTTTGCAGCGTTCCACACAGCCGATAGTGGGTGTCAGGCGCTCATCGAAATTTTGAGAATCAATCATTTGCCCAATAGCGGCCAGCAGAGACGCCTCTATCAACTGATGCAGGTGGATAAAATGGTCCCGGGCAAAGCCCTGCCTCAGCGCCTTGAGCTCATCGCGATCTGGAACCAGAGTTTGGTGGTTCTGAATTTGAAACACGGCCGCTGAAGATAATGAAGGGGGCGGTATAGTGTCTCTCCGTTAGCGCGATGAGCCTGTTGCGATAAATGCTGTCATGGTGATTTCACATCAACACCGCTTCATATTCTGGAAACCGCACAAGGTCGGATCTACCAGCGTGATGGTGACGCTAGGCAATCTTTGTGGCCCTCATGACAGCGTGGGTGCCGTCGCGGATCAGGCAGGGGGCAGCGCGGTACGCAGAAATATGACTGCATTCAGCCACCTGCCCACTGCTGGCAACCACGCTACGCCTGATCAAATTAAGCCCATTACGAGCGCCTTGTGGGGTGATGCTGTCTGGCAGCAATACACCCGGCTGACGATTGTTCGAAATCCCTGGGCCCGAGCGGTGTCGTGGTGGGACTATGCTCGCCATCAGCTGGGCAAAAACCTCCCGTTTAGGAGCGCTCTGGAAAATTCCGAGCGGCCCTACTGGTTTGATGAGACGGGTCAGCGCCAGGCCCAGGTTTACCTGCGTTGTGAATCTCTTGATGAAGATTTTCAGCGCTTTTGCATCGATCGAAACCTACAAAGCGAACCTTTGCCGAGGCTGCGGCCCGGTGCGCGGGACCCAGGCAAGCCTTACTGGGACTATTTCAACGCCGAAGATCAACAAACGGTGGCGGAGAATTTTGCTCTGGAAATTGCCGAGTTTGGCTACCGATTCGGTGATTCAGCGTGACCCATTCGACCCTCAGCGACGGGGTTTGGTACTGGAAACAGCTACTTACCCCGCAGGTTCTCGAACAGATGCATCACAGCATTAAGGGCGTTGCCTGGGAGCCCCGCACTAACGCAGCGGGCACCGCATTGGCCTTGCCTGGGAACACTCACGGCGCGGTGACGGGACAAATTTGCGACTATTTTTCTCAGCCGGCGTTGGTCGAACAGATCAGCGACCTAACAGGTATTGCCCTGCATCATTTTTTGGGTACGGTCATTCAAGTTGAACCGGGCCATACCTTCAATGGGTATCACTCAGCGTTTCCTGTAGCGATGCATATCAATTTGTCAGTGAAGCCGCTTCCGGCTTGGGGGCTGGAACCCGGCGATGCCCGGATTTTGAAGCTCGCAGGCCGCAGGGCGCCAAGCCCCTTGGGGCATGGGTCACGTTGTTTGCTGGTTGACGGGTACTTTGTGTGATGGCGACATGCAAAACACCTATTGGGTGGCGGGCTCGCTGACCGCTATCCTGTATCGGATGTAAGGAGACCCCTATGTCGTCAGCGGAAAATTGTAGCGTCCTCATTTGCGGCGGTGGCCCAGCGGGATTGGCTGCCGCGCTGCTGTTGAAAAGCCGAGGCTGGCGAGACATTGTGCTGGTTGAGCGTCGCCCCACGCCGGACGCCTTTGAGCGGAGTAAGTCGTTTAATTATCAATTGGACGGGCGGGGCCAGCGATTGCTCAGCCGTTTGGGGATTGAAGGCGCTACGCTAAAGCGCTTCGGCTTGCCCAACGATCACTTCACCCTGGTGAATTTCCAGCCTGACGGTTCAGTCAAAGAAATATCCCCGCCTATATTGGTGCCTGATCGAAAAACCCCTTATTGGATGACCCGCAATAAGCTGCTGGCCATGCTTCAGGAAGAAGTGGCCAGGGTGAACGACGATGGTGCGATCCGGCTTCTCTACGGGCACCGGTTCACCGAGTTTGGCCGAGCCGATAACGGTGATGTGGAAGCGCATATTGACGATCAAGCGGGGCAGTCACGGCGGTTACGGCCTCAGCTGATTTTAGGTTGTGACGGCTTGTGGTCTCGGGTCCGTGCCGCCATGGCCGCCCAATGCGCTCAGCCTGATGCCTTTGATATGCACGCGTTTCCCTCACCCAGTACTGGGCTCACTTATAAAGTGCTGAATTTACCGCCTCAGTTTTCGGTTCTTCACAGCGACCGAGGCGTGGACAATCACGAACTGGCTTACGCGTTTCATTCAACGTACAAAGACCCCAAACGCAAGATGGCACTATTTGCGCTGCCCACGGCAGCTCAAGGCGACACGCGCAGCGTCAACATTATTCTTCGCGCTGACCATGAGTTTTGGCAAGTTAAAGGAGTCGATGCGGTCACCGAGTATCTGGTAGAAGGGTTTCCTCAACTCAACATTCCTGAATTGGTGGATGAAGGGGAGCTACAGTCTTTTGCTGACTTGGAGCCAGGGCAGTTTCCTGCCCCTCAGTACACCCAAAAAGTCCATTTGGCGTTAAACGCGGCGGGTGACCAGCACGCGCTTCTGGTGGGCGACTCTGCCCACGCTTTCCCACCAGACCTGGGGCTTGGGGTCAACTCTGCGCTGGAAGATCTCGCTGAGTTCGAGTTAAAGCTGGATGGAGTCAATAATCATCTTGGGCAAGCCTGCCAGCAGTATGAGGCCCAACGAGTGCCGGAAAGCGCCGCGCTAGTGAAACTGGTGCAGGCCGTGCATCCCTACCAGTACGGCCAGAACCCGCTGCGCTTGAAATTGTGGATTGTTCGATTTGCCCTTCAGCTCCTGATGCACAAGGTCTCGTTTGGGTGGGTGGAAATGCCGGGGTTCATGCTGTCTCAGCGGCACAAAATGCCGTTCACCGAAATGCTACAGAGGTTCAAACGAGGAACTCGAATGTTTTATGGTGTTTGGGTTGTCCTATTTGCCGCAGCGGCGATGACGCTGGCGTCTTAACCGGCGGGCGCTGCAGACACTGTCCAGCCTTGTGTTACCTGTCCAAAAATGCGTTGAACTCGTTATGAACTGCCTCAGTTAAGAGTCTGTTCAACGAAATCAGTCCAATCGTTGGCACACTGCCCGGCGTTAAACAACGGAGATTGGACTTATGAAACTGCGTCAACTGATGATGGGGTTAATTCCTCTGCTGGCTGCCTGCCAGTCGGTGCCATTGGATTCTACGCTTAACGGCCATGAACTGGTGGCTTCAGCCGGGGTGATGGACTATTTTGCGGATCCCTCGGTGTCGGAGGTGGAGGCCAGGGAGAATATTGTTTGCCGACGCCACCGAAGGGTGGGTACTCATATGATTTCAAAAGTCTGTATGACACGGGACGAGTGGGAATTTCGTGCGCGGCGAACTCAAGAGGTTCAGGAGGGTCGGATGTCGCCAGGCTGTCAGCCCGTAATCGCCAGTCAGGCGTATATGGACAACGATCGGCGCGGTGCGTTGCTTGCATCGTCTTGCGGTGACGGGATGAATCGAGGGTAACCCCCAGTCCCACCGCCGAGCGGTCACTCCTGTTATTCCTTGGAGGAGGAACCGGCCAGGCGGTCTGGTTCCGCCCAATCAGAGAGCACCAAGTCCATTTTCAATCCGGCCACTTTCGGCAAGACCAACCACTGGCCATCAACACTTCGGGAAAGGTGGGAGGGATAAAACGACAGCGTAGAGTCGGTCACTGTCTGGCCGCTATCCAGGTCCAGCTCACACAGTTGCGCCGCTTGCGTCGGATCACCGGGACAGGCGGCCAGCAGTGTTTGGTTGACTACTTGCCAACCGGTCATTGAGCCCACAGTAATTTGGTGTGTCACACGCCCCGGTTCTGTTAGCGACTCAACAGCAAAGCGAAACTGTTGATCCACTCGATACAAGCGCTGGCCGTCAGCGCTGACCTGGCCCCAGCCAGAAACGGTTCTTTTGAGTTGTTGAGCGTCGCCACTGCGTAGGTCCATGCGATACACCGCCAGCTCCTGGTGCTGCCTGGAGACGACAAATAGTGGGTTTTTCTCGTCAGCCAAGGTCATCGACATCACAGGGAAGTCCACATCGTGGTGGAAAACGCTGCGTCCGCTGTTGACCTCCAACATGTGTATGCGAAATGGGTGAGCGGTTGCGATCAGCAAGTGTTTACCGTCCGCTGTCCAGCCTGAGGACGTAAACCGTTGCCCGGCAACCGCCTTGCGCAGCAGTTTGGCTTGACCCGAAATCAAATCCAGGTGGTATAGCGCGCTGCCGGTGCCCACGGTTTCTTGATAGATCAATTGATCACCCACGGGCGATACCTGTGCATAGGTGACTGCGGTATCCGCCAGCGAAGGGTAGTTGACGGGGATGTGCTTTGCGCCGTCGTATCGGTACACCTGATGGTGGCTGCGGTGGTCCACCACCGTGTGAAACATGCCACGACCATCATAGGCGTAATCGGCGCTCTGCACCGATTGTCGATTTCCGATCAGGTTTACCGTCCTTAGGGCCAGAGATATTTCGTAAAGTCCAAACCGATCCATGCCATCAAACTTCACCAGCGCAAGTTCATCCCCATTCGGCCCGGCACTCAGCCAGCGTGCCCGCATGGGTTCATTGCCATAGAGCGTTTCGCCCGGCCTACCGTCGGTATCGAATTCAACCAACTGGTCGGTGTTTACGGAGCGAACCAGGGCAAAGCGGCGACGCCCAGCGACAACGGGAAATCGCACTTGCTGGCCTGATGGTGCATGCCACAAGGTCTGGGGTTCGGACTGGTCTGGCAACCACTGAACTAATGTCGAACCGTTCTCCCGGTCAACGCTAAACCAAAGCTGATTATCGGAAACCCATGCGGCAGGAGACGCCACCTGGCCTCCACAGTTGCTGCGATGGGCAACCCCGCCATCGTCGATGTTGACGATCAAAATCTGGCATGAATCTTCATGCCGGAAAAGGGCAATCTGCTGGCCGTTGGGACTAAATTGGGGGAACCGGTTGAGACCACCGGTCAACCGCGTGGTTTCGCCGGAACTCAGGTCATGCACCATCAGCGCGCCGGCCAGGTCAATGCTAGTGGATTCAATGAAGGCGATCTTTGCTGTGTTTGCCGAGGCGTCGATATCGCCTCTGAACGGCCCCGGGGGTAATAAGGGCTGCGCTCCAGCCAGAGTACGAGGGGCAAGAACCGGGTTTGTAGCTGATGGTTTTGTGTTGTCTTGGACGACCCAGAAAAACCCCAGCGCGCAGAGCGCTATCAAGGCGGCTGGAACGACGAACGCAAACCGGCGCGCTCTCGTTGGCGTGGAAAACTTGGCGGGGGATGGGGGTGCCACCAGCCGGTAACCTCTGCGCGGCACGGTCTCCAGATACTGGGGATTACGAGCCGAATCCTCCAGCGCCTGTCGAATCATGGAGATATGGCGGGCAATTAATTCATCGGATGCGCCGTCAACCCCCCATACCTGGGTCGCAAGGTCGTCTTTGCTCACCACCGTTCCCAGATGGCGATGCAATTCAACCAATAGCGCCATGCTGCGGGCCTGCAGTCGGTTGCGCGTGGAACCCTGAATCAGCGTGAGTTCCCGCGGGTTGATCTGCCAGCCGCCGAGACGAAATGCGGAAGAAGTGGTCACTGTCTAACGATACTACGAAACACCAGACTAACGACCACGGGAAAAAGGATTAGGCAGGAACCCGATGAGTTGCGGCAACGCAGGACGCCTGATCGTACACTCCTGACATCAAGTTCATGGTTTTTGCTACGGCTTCCAGATCATGATTGGCGAATACGGTGGTGGCCAGAGACGTGAGTAGTTCCTGGCGAAACTCCGCGTAGCGATCGGTCACCTGATGGCCAAGGTTAGATACCTGATAGGTCACGCCCTTTTTTCCGCCACCGCTGGTTTTCTCAATCAGCCCGGCCTTCAGCAGTTTGCGAATACTGTACTGAAGGTTGGATTGATCGTCCCTTTTCAGTAGGCGACCAATCTCAGAAATGCTTTTGGCTCGCTCATGCATGCGAATCACGTGGAGCACGGCGGTGTCTGCGCCAGAAAACGAGTTGCCGTGGCAGCAGGCCAGGCAATCGGATTGCCAGCGCTCAAACGCTGAGGCCACCCGAATGAGGGAAAACTCCAGTTCCGTAATGGCCACTTCCGCATCGTCTGTGGCCAAATGCCAGTGTTTGTCCAGCCGCCGGAGCTGATCTGCGGGCGCTTTAGAGGTTTTGGTCATGGAGAAAATACCCGCTTGTAGAAAATTAGCCGTAACATTATGCTTAAATTTACGTTAAAAACCGATTCACTAACAACTGACCAATTCTTTAGAGGGGATGACGCATGGCGCAGTGGACCAAACGATCTGTTTTAGGTGCAGCAATCGGGGGCATTCTTGCCGCCGGCAGCGCGCAGTCACAGATACTGGAAGAGGTCGTTGTTACGGCCCAGAAGCGTGAGCAGAGTCTGCAGGATGTGGGCATTGCCATTACTGCCTTCACCGGCGACCAGCTGCAGGCCATGGGCGTGGAAGAGAGTTTCGACGTTGCCATCTTCTCGCCAGGGGTGCACATCTCCGGCAACCTGGCCGGTCAAAACACGCAGTTCACCATTCGCGGTGTGACCCAGAACGACTTCAACGACATTGTTGAAGCGCCCAACGCGGTCTATCTGGACGATGGCTACATCGCCGTGGCCCAGGCCCAAACCTTCGCCGTGTTTGACGTTGATCGCGTGGAAATTTTGAAAGGCCCTCAGGGCACCCTGTTTGGTCGGAATGCTACCGGCGGACTGGTGCATTACCTGTCGCGCAAACCTAGCTTTGATGAAACCGATGGTTTTCTGGACGTCACCTACGGCATGTTCGACAGCAACGCCGATGCCGATCAGTTTCGACTGGAAGGCGCTATCGGCGGCCCCCTGTCTGATCGCGTGGCTGGGCGGGCCGCATTTATGTACAACACCAACGAAGGCTATCTGAATAACCTTTATCCCCTGGGCGCTCCGCCCGGAGGCCCTGGTTCAGCGCCTCCAGGACCCGGCGCCGGCGCTGATTTAGGTGATAACGAAACCATTGCGGTGCGCGGCACAATGGACTTTCAAATCAGCGACGATCTGCTGTTTCGAGTCTCTGCCAACTACGCCGATAGCGACGTGGCAACCGGCCCCTACCAGTCCAAATCCACCATTGGTGTACTGGATGCCAACGGCGAACTGGTGAATGTGATCGATACGCCGCCTAATGAAACTCGATTGACCATTTTTGGCTCTGGCGATGGCGGCGCAGACGCCATTGACGGTGACCAGTTCCTGCCAGGCGGCGGCATTGGTTTACCGGGTCGACCGGTTCCCGGCGGCGACTTTTTTGGCTACATCGACCCAGACGGTGACGACTTCGACACCAGCGGCGACTTTGCCTTTCAGGACCAGGGCTTCACCGAGACCTTCGGCATTAACGGCCGGTTTGAGTACGACATGGCCAACGGCATGCTGCTGACGTCCATCACCGACTACAAAAACTACGAGAAACTGCTGTTTATCGACGTGGACTCAGCGCCGGTCAACCAGCTGGCCAACTATGCCGGGGTGGATTCCAGCAGCCTGACTCAGGAAATTCGCCTGAACTGGGAAACCGATCGTAGCCGCTGGGTGGCTGGTTTTTACTACCTGAACATTGACTCTCGGTCCGACAACGGCCTGAAGGCGCCAGCCAACAGTATTGCCGGCAGCGCCCCCTTTGCGCCGGTAGACATCGGTGTGGTGGCAGATCTTGAAACCGATTCCTACAGCTTGTTTGGCCAGGTGGAGTACGATTTCAGCGACCGGCTTACGGGCATTTTCGGTCTGCGGGCCGTGCAGGAGGAAAAGGACTTCAGTACCGGTATCGGAGTATTTTTGTCCCAGGGTAACTTCACCGTGAACCAGGGAGACTTCCTGCCCAACGCCTTCGGCGCTGGATCGCCGTATTTTTTTGAGGACAGCTTCTCCGACACCCTTTGGGCAGCCAAAGCCCAACTGGACTTCCGAGTGAACGACGACCTGTTGGTGTACGGCGGCGTTAACCGCGGTGTCAAGGCCGGTAGCTTTAATGCCCCCTTGCTGGGAGCATTTCTAGGTTCCGGCGGCAACGATGCACTGCCCTACGACGCGGAGGAGCTCACGTCTTTCGAAGCCGGCTTTAAGGCGACATTTGGCGACGGCCGCAGCCGCTTAAACGGTACCTTCTTCTATTACGACTACACCGACTATCAGGCCTTCCTGTTTGTTGGCGTGGGTGGCGTAGTCATTAACGCTGACGCGGACAATGTGGGCGCAGAGCTGGAATTTGTGACCTCACCGGCGGAAGGCTGGGATGTGCTGCTCAGCCTGTCAGCATTTGATGCCACGGTGAAAGACGTACTGCTGCGCAACGGATCACCCCTGCCGCCGCGGGATGTGGACCCCACCTACTCACCGGAACTGCAGGCCACCGCTTTGGTACGCTATGAGTGGCCGGCGCTGGGCGGCACCATGCATGTGCGCGGCGACGTTAGCTACTCTGATGAGTTCTTTTACAACCTGCGCAACTTTGATGCGGACAAGTTTGATGCCTACACTTTAGTTAACGCGGCGTTGGGCTGGACCAACGCTGAGGAGTCTCTCAGTCTGACGCTGGACGTCAACAACCTTACCGATGAGCGCATTGGCGTTCAGGGCTTCGACCTGGCCACCCTGTGCGGCTGTAACGAAGTGGCCTACCAGCCGCCCCGTTGGGTCGGCGTGTCGGCGCGCTGGTCTTTCTAAGATGGGACATCAACAATCGCCCATCTTAGGGGACAACAAACTGAAGCTGGGGTTTTTCTCGCCAAATTGCTCCAGCGGTATGGCGGTGACCAAAGTCCCGGAGCGCTGGGTCAACAACTGGGACAACAACATCAAGCTGGCCCAGCTGGGGGACGAAGCCGGGATAGAGTTTGTCCTGCCCATTGCTCGCTGGATTGGCTACGGCGGGGAAACCGATTTTCACGGCAGCGTGCTGGAAACCGTCACCTGGGCTACCGGCCTGCTGGCGCATACCAAACGCATCAATGTTTTCGCCACCGTGCACACCGCGTTTATTCACCCGGTGGTGGCTGCCAAGCAGCTGGCCACAGCGGACCAGCTCAGCAGCGGACGCTTAGGTCTAAACGTGGTGGCGGGCTGGAACAAACCCGAATACGACGCGTTTGGCGTCGACCTGCCTGAAGCTCATGAGGATCGTTATGCCCTGGCCCAGGAATGGTTTGACGTAGTGCAGGCCATCTGGAACCACGAAGGCCCGTTCGATTGGGACGGCAAATTTTTCAATCTGAAAGGGGTCTACGGTTATCCCCGGCCCTTCGACGGCAACCCGCCCATCATGAATGCGGCAGGATCGGCTCAGGGGCGAAGCTTCGCCACCCGCAATGCTGACTTCCTGTTTTGTATTTCCGTGGATCCCGATGAGTCCCGTCAGGAGGTGGTGGACATCCAGGAAGGGGGCAAAGAGCATGGCCGCAATACCGGTGTGTTTACTCTGGGCCACGTGGTGTGTCGACCTACCCAAAGCGAAGCGGAGGAATACCTGCGTCACTACGCGGATGAAAACGCGGACTGGGACGCGGTAGATAACCTGATGCGGCTACAGGGCATGCATGCCCAATCGTTTCCGGCCGAAGCGCTGGAAATGCTCAGGGGACGTTTTGCTGCGGGCCATGGAACTTTGCCGCTGGTAGGCGATCCAGACACCGTCGCTGCCGAGCTTAAACGCGTGAGCGACGCCGGTTTTGCCGGCTGCACGCTGTCGTTTGTGGACTACGCCAAAGAGTTTCCTTACTTCCGCGATGAGGTGATGCCGCGGCTGGAAGCCATGGGGCTGCGCCAGCCCATGCCCACCATCGTTTCCTGATGGCGGTTAGCCGTCGGCAGTTTGTAGGGACCGGTAGTGCGGGCCTTCTGACCTTTGTTGTGGGCGGCTGTGAACAGCGCATGACGCCCGGCCAGGCCAAAATTGAGCGGGCTAAGCTGCAGGCGCTGGTTTTAAGCGAAACCCGTATCGCTGACGCGTTGGCTGAACAGCTGGTGCCTGGCGCATCAAAGGCCGGCATTGGATATTTCCTCGACCACCAGCTGGCGGCACCGGCCGATCAGCAGCTATTGATGATTAAGTATCTCGGAGTACCCCAACCTTGGCGAGCGTTCTATCGCGAGGGCTTGCGCAATATCAATGTGGCGTCCAATTCCCTGTATAAGAAAAACTATGTCGACCTAAACGCCGATCAGGCCTTTGAGCTGGCCAGCAGCTTAGCGGCCGGCACCATCGCCGGTTGGGACGGTCCGCCTCAGGGATTGTTCTACTTCGTCTTACGCAGTGACGCGGTGGATGTGGTTTACGGCACCGAA
This sequence comes from Lysobacterales bacterium, assembly GCA_045106555.1. Classification (GTDB taxonomy): domain Bacteria; phylum Pseudomonadota; class Gammaproteobacteria; order Xanthomonadales; family SZUA-38; genus JANQOZ01. Next base: position 127,855 of record JBGCET010000002.1, read on the forward strand.
GCGGGCTTTGCCAATTTGGGCATCCCTTACGCCGCCCATGTCAGCCCACCGAGCGAGTGGGGCCAATGAGTTTGCCTACGGACAAGATGGACGTGATTGTGGTGGGCTCGGGCGCTGCCGGCAGCACCATGGCGGCCAAGCTTGCCGCCGGAGGCAAACGAGTACTAATTGTAGAGGCTGGCCCCGAGCGCAATAACGCGGATATGGTCAGCTCAGGAATTTGGGCGCGACGCCTGAAATGGAATGGCGCACCTGTGCTGGAGGAAGGAGCGAATCCGGTAGGCCACAACTTTAACGCCGGGATGGGCGTTGGCGGCAGCGCCATGCACCACTACGCGGTGTGGCCGCGCATGCACCCGGGCGATTTCAGCATGCAAAGCGATCACGATCGCGGCCTGGACTGGCCCATTGGCTACAGCGACCTGCAGCCCTACTACGACGAGGTGCAGCGGGTGGCCGGCATCACCGGTGACGCTGAACAGGAATCGTGGCGGCCCCCGGGTGAGGCCTATCCGATGCCACCTGTTCCGCTATTTAGTCAGGGCCGGGCCATTGCCGCAGGGTTCACGGCTAAAGGCATGACCACCGCACCCCTGCCGCTGGCTGTGACCACCACTCCTTATAACGGTCGCTCGGTCTGTCTGTGGGACGGTTGGTGTGATGCCGGCTGCCCGATTGGCGCGTTAGCAAACCCGGCCACCGTTTATCTTCCGCAGGCGGCGAAAGCCGGTGCCATGCTGGTCACCGATACCCCGGTGGTGCGGGTGCTGGTGGAAGGCGATCGCGCCACCGGCGTGGAGGTTATCAACGGGGAAGGCCAGCGCCAGACGCTGCTGGCAGACACCGTCATCCTGGCGGCCTTTGCGATCCAAAATCCGCGCCTGATGCTGGCCTCAGCGAATGAATCCCACCCGGCAGGGTTGGGAAATTCCACCGGCCAGCTGGGCCGCTACATCATGTCCCACTCCGCTGGCCTGGTGTTCGGTTTGTTTGATCAAGAGACCCAGCCTACCCAGGGCGCGTTTGGCGGCCAGCTGGTGAACCAGGATCACTACGCCAAAGACTCCCACGCCGAGTCCGGCGCCTTCGGCAGCTACCAATGGATGATTGCCCAGGCCGTGCGGCCGAATGACTTGCTCGGCATCGCCACCACCCGGCCCGATTTATTCGGCCAGGCCCTGACCGACTTCATGCCCAAAGCCGCCAAACACTTCGCCGGCATGACCGCCGTAGTGGAAGACCTACCGGTATCGGATAACCGCATTACCCTCAGCGACCAGCGCGACGCCCACGGCGTACCCCTGGCCCGCGCGGCCCACACCTGCAGCGAGTACTCCAACGCCCTCTGGCGAGCTACCCTCACTGAGGGCAAAGAGATCTTCAAGGCCGGCGGCGCCACCGAAATATGGACCGGCCCCCAGGGCGCCATGCACATCATGGGCGGCACCATCATGGGCGACGACCCGGCGTTCTCAGTCACCAACAGCTTCGGCCAGGTCCACGACATACCCAACTTGGTCATCGCCGGCCCCGGACTATTCCCCACCAGCGGCGGAGTCAACCCGACATTTACCGTGCAGGCGCTGGCAGCGCGCAGCGCAGATCATTTGCTTGGGATATCTGTGTAACCCCTCGAGGGTTCTATCGCTACGTTGTCGGCCGAGGAGGCATGGCTTCCCTGCTCTTCACAGCGACCCCGGATTAGGGGTGGGTGGACCTGAATCCGGCGCCGAAGCCTCCGAACTACAAAATACCCGGTAACGATAAACCACTTTCTTTCGCACACTCCAACGCGTCGTTGTAGCCGGCATCGGCGTGGCGCATTACGCCTGTTGCGGGGTCATTCCAGAGTACGCGTTTTAGGCGGCGGGCTGCATCGGCGGTGCCGTCGGCCAGGATGACCATGCCGGCGTGCTGGGAAAATCCCATGCCGACGCCGCCGCCGTGGTGCAGGCTGACCCAGGTTGCGCCGGATGCGGTGTTCAATAGAGCGTTGAGTAATGGCCAGTCGGATACGGCGCTGGAGCCATCCTTCATGGCCTCGGTTTCTCGGTTGGGGCTGGCGACTGAGCCGCTGTCCAGGTGGTCGCGGCCAATGACCACCGGGGCGCTGAGTTCGCCGCTGGCGACCATCTCGTTGAAGGCCAGGCCCAGGCGGTGGCGGTCGCCCAGTCCGACCCAGCAGATGCGTGCTGGCAATCCCTGAAAAGCGATACGTTCTCGGGCCATGTCCAGCCATTGATGCAGATGGGCATCGCCCGGCATTAGCTCTTTGACTTTCTGATCGGTCTTGTAGATGTCCTCCGGGTCACCGGACAGGGCGACCCAGCGGAAGGGGCCAACCCCGCGGCAAAATAGTGGGCGGATATAGGCGGGTACAAAGCCGGGGAAATCAAACGCGTTGGTTAAGCCTTCGTCAAAGGCTACTTGACGAATGTTGTTGCCGTAGTCGAGGGTGGGGATTTCGCGCTGCCAAAAATCGAGCATGGCGTTCACCTGGACTTTCATTGAAGCGCGGCTGGCCGCTTCGACCTCAGTCGGGTGGGTTTTGCGTTTGTCTTTCCACTGCTCAAGGGACCAGCCGCTCGGGAGATAGCCGTTTAGCGGATCGTGGGCTGACGTTTGGTCAGTGACCAGGTCGGGGCGAACGCCGCGCTTTACTAGTTCGGGAAAGACGTCAGCGGCATTGCCCAGCAAACCCACCGACTTTGCTTCACCGGCTGCCGTCCAGCGCTCAATCATGGCCAGCGCGTCATCCAGGGAGTCAGTCTGTTCGTCCAGATAGCGGGTGCGCTGGCGGAAGTTGATGCGCTCGCGGTCGCACTCCACCGCCAGACAGCAAGCGCCGGCCATCACGGCCGCCAAGGGCTGCGCACCGCCCATGCCGCCAAGGCCAGCCGTTAGCAGCCATCTGCCCGTTAAATTGCCGTCATAGTGCTGGCGGCCAGCTTCCACAAAGGTCTCATAGGTTCCCTGCACAATGCCCTGGGTACCGATGTAGATCCAGGAGCCGGCGGTCATCTGGCCGTACATCATCAAACCCTTTTTATCGAGTTCGTTGAAGTGATCCCAGGTTGCCCAGTGGGGGACCAGGTTAGAGTTCGCGATCAGCACGCGAGGCGCGTCTTTGTGCGTAGTAAACACGCCGACGGGTTTGCCGGATTGGACCAGCAGCGTTTGCTCTTCGGTGAGAGTTTTTAGGGACTGGGTGATGCGATCAAAGTCCTCCCAGGTGCGGGCCGCTTTGCCGATCCCGCCGTACACCACAAGCGCGTCCGGGTTCTCCGCCACCTCTGGGTCCAGGTTGTTGTGCAACATGCGAAACGGCGCTTCTGCCGCCCAGTTCAGGCAGTTCAAAGTATTGCCCCTCGGGCTGACGATTTTGCGGGCTTGGCTCATGGCGGAATTCCGGTTGGTGTTTATTGGTTTGACGGCAAGTTCTGAAACGTTGCCAATAGGTTTGCGAGCAGGGCGCGCATCGGCGCGGCTTTAGTTTCGCAATAGGCCGGCGGCGTCTCCTCACTATCCAGGTAGCTGCGCTGGGCCAGTTCCATCTGTATGGCGTGCACGCCGTCCTTAGGCTTGCCGTAGTGGCGAGTGATCCAACCGCCGCGAAAACGACCGTTAATGACATGGCTGAATAGTGGGTGGTTCTGGCACAGTTGAAGCACGGTGTTGGCAATTTCAAGGTCGCAGCTTTCGCCGCTGTTGGTGCCGATATTCAGGTCAGGCAGGGTGCCTTCGAACAGCCGTGGAATATGAGATCGGATGCTGTGGCAGTCGTACAGCATTGCCACTCCATGGATTTTCTTCACTCGCGCAATTTCATTGGCCAACGCCCGGTGATAGCCTGTGTGAAAACTCAACCGATGATCTTGGGTTTGTTTTGCGTCAGGTGGCTGTTTCCAAATCGGTTCGCCGTCAAAGCGGGTCAGCGGTACCAGCTCGGTGGTGGTTTGCCCTGGATACAGAGAGCCACCCATTGGATCTCGATTCGCGTCAATCACCTGCCGGCTGAAGTTGGCTCGGACGATCGTGACGTTGTCGATCAAGCCGTCGTATAGCCTGGGAATATGCCAATCGGTGTCTGCCAGCTCTTGGCCAGCAGCGGTCAAATTATTAGCCATTTCCCGCGGTAACCAGGTGCCGGAATGCGGCTGGCTAAGGATCAGTGGGCTTTCGCCGTGGATAACGCTGACCGCTTCCATCAACTCAATGTAATTGGCGTAATGTGGGTTCCGAACTCGTTTAACGCATCGGAGTTCAGCAGCAGATGGCTGACGGCCTGGATATCCCCGTCTACTCGCCGATCCTCAACTAGCGTTGGGCAGTGCTGGCGCACGATATCCACCACTGCCGCCAGCGGGTTGCTGGTGGTCAGCGGCGCTCTCAGCTCTACTCCTTGAGCGCTGGCCATGGCCTCTACCGCCAGAATGCCGGCGAGATTCTCATTCATCTCTACAAGTCGGCGAGCCCCGTGACAGGCCATGGATACATGGTCTTCCTGGTTAGCTGAGGTAGGCGTTGAGTCAGTGCTGCGAGGATTGGCCAGTGACTTGTTTTCGCTCATCAAAGCAGCCGAGGTGACCTCCGCAATCATCAGGCCAGACTGCAGTCCGGGCTCAGGAGTCAGGAACGCGGGCAAGCCGAAACTTAGCGCCGGATCAACTAGCAGCGCCACTCGGCGCTGGGCAATGCAGCCAATTTCAGAGATGGCAATGGCCGCGTTGTCCGCCACCAGTGCTACCGGCTCGGCGTGGAAGTTTCCGCCCGAGACAATGTCCCCATCGGACAGCAACAGTGGATTGTCCGTGGCCGCATTGGCTTCGGTTTCCAGCACTGAACCGACATATCGCAGTTGATCCAGGCAGGCACCAACGACTTGGGGTGCACAGCGCAGGCAGTAGGGATCTTGAACACGCTCATCGCCGTTGCGATGGCTGTGCCGGATGGATGAGCCAATCAGCAGTTCGCGCAGACGCCGGGCGCTATCGATCTGGCCCCGGTGACCGCGCAGCTGATGAATTTCATCTCGAAAAGGCGCGCTGGAACCCATGGCGGCATCAATGGAAAGCGCGGTGGTGGTTAACGAGGTAATGGCCAATCGCCAGGCATCGAAGACGCCGGCCAGCGCCAGCGCGGTGGACGCCTGGGTACCGTTGAGTAAAGCCAGTCCCTCTTTTGCGCCCAGTTCAATCGGCTCCAACTGAGCCAAAGCAAAGGCCTGGGCTGTTGGCATGCGTTTGCCTTGATAAAACACCTCGCCTTCGCCAATCAGCACTGAGGCCATATGGGCCAGCGGCGCCAGGTCACCGGATGCGCCCACCGAGCCTTTTGCAGGAATAACCGGAATGACGTCAGCGCCGGCGATGGCCTGTAGCTGATGTACAACCTCGGGCCGCACTCCCGAGGCGCCGCGACCCAGAGACAGGCATTTCAGCGCCACGATGAGTCTGACGATGGGCGCAGGTAATGGGTCACCGGTGCCGGCGCAATGAGAGCGAACCAGGTTTCGCTGCAGTTCTGCCAGCTTGGTTTTGTCGATGCGCACCGAGGCCAGTTTGCCGAAGCCGGTGTTCACGCCGTACACCGTTTCCCCCGATTCCAGATGACGGTTAAGTTCTGCGGCGCCGGCTTCTACGCGCCGCAGTGCGCTGTCAGAAAGCGCGAAGTGGCTTTCGTTGCGGTAGAGTTTTTCCAGCGTATCCAGTCCGGTCTGGCCGGGTTCAAGGCACACATTCATTGCGTGAATTCCTGAGTGATGCGTTGGGCCAGGGGTGACTGGCCCATCCAGTAGGCAAGCTCGGCGGGATGATCCACATCCCAAACCGCCAGTTCCGCTCTCAAACCAGGGGCAATAACCCCGTACTCGCTCTCCAGCCCCAGCGCTTTGGCCGCGCAGCGAGTCACCCCGGCAAGGGCTTCCTCGGGCGTCAGGGCAAACAGCGTGCAGGCCATGTTCATGGCCAACAGCAGGGATGAACACGGTGACGTGCCAGGGTTACAGTCGGTGGCCACGGCCAGATCCACCTCGGCCGAACGAAGGGCCTCAACCGGTGGTAGCTGGGTGGCTTTGAGGGTGTAGTAGGCACCGGGCAACAGCACGGCCACGGCGCCGCTCGCGGCGAAGGGCTTAACATCGGCTGGCGCCAGGTACTCTAAATGGTCGGCGGACAGCCCCTGGTGCTGAGCTAGCAGCAGTGCACCTTTTTGATCACTCAGCTGCTCGGCATGCAGCTTCACCGGCAAGTTCAGGTTTTTGGCGGCACAGAAAACACGATCCATCTGCTGAGGAGTAAAGGCTAGCGACTCACAGTAACCATCTACCGCGTCAATGAGGTTTTCTTGTTTTGCCTGAGCCATGCCTGGAATGACTACGTCGTCAATGTAAGCATTCTGTTTGCCCGCATATTCCGAGGGCAAGGCGTGGGCCGCCAGCCAGCTAGTGACGACGTGCACCGGTCGGTGATGGCCCAGCTGGCGAGCCACTCGCAGCATTCTTAGCTCATCGGCAACGGTTAACCCATAGCCCGATTTAATCTCCACAACCGCCACGCCTTCAGCGAGCAGGTTGTCTAGACGTTTCAGCGCCTGAGCCAGAAGCTCTGCGTCACTGGCCCCGCGAGTCGCTCTGACCGTTGAGGCGATGCCGCCGCCAGCGGCGGCAATGTCTTCATAGCTGGCGCCGCCAAGCCGCTGCTCAAATTCCTGAGCCCGGTTGCCGCCGAACACCAGGTGGGTGTGGCAATCGATTAAGGCGGGCGTTACCAGACGACCTTCCAGGTTCTGCGTGGGAAGATTGGTTAAACCCTCCGGTACCGACGATGGGTTGCCAACCCAGGCGATCATCCCGTCCTCAATCGCTAAGGCTGCTCCCTCGATCAATCCATAGTGGTCCCTGCCGGATTGCATGGTCGCCAGGGTGCAGTGGGTGATCAGTGCGTTGCGCATCGTTCGGTACGGTCAGAGGTTGATGTTATTATGTATGCACATAAACAACGGATGCAAGCCCCTCATGTCAACGTCGATCAACGCCAGACAGGCGTTAACCGCCGCCGGTTGGCGACAAAGCGTAACCGTGGTTATTGATGATAATGGCCGCATCGCCTCAGTGGATGATCGCTTGGGTTCGGCGGATCACGAGGTTGGCGCGCTGTTGCCGGCGATGACCAATTTGCATAGCCACAGTTTTCAGCGCGCCATGGCGGGGCTTGCTGAATCTCGGGGAAAAACTGGCGAGGACAATTTCTGGTCCTGGCGCCAGGTGATGTATCACTTTCTGGATGTGCTGACTCCCGAGGCGATTGAGACAATTGCCGTCCATGCCCAAATGGAAATGCTGGAGAGCGGTTTTGCGGCCTGTGCAGAGTTTCATTATCTGCATCATCAGTCCGGCGGTAAGCCTTACGCGCAGCCGGAAGAACTGGCTCTGCGCCAGTTTGCCGCCGCAGGCTGCAGCGGTATTGGGCTCACCTTGTTGCCGGTGCTCTATATGCGCGGTGGGTTGGACGGCCGGCCTTTGGCGGGCCCGCAGCGGCGCTTCGGTCATTCTCTGGATCAATTTGCCGAGTTGATGGAGCGCCTTGGCCGCCACTTTGCCAGCGAGTGCGACGATTTTGGGTTGGGTGTCGCGCCACATTCCTTACGAGCGGTAACCCCCGACGCGCTAACGGCGGTTGCTAACATGGTTCCCGGTCAACCGGTGCACCTGCATATTGCTGAGCAGCAGGCTGAGGTCGATGAGGTTCGCAAGGCTTTGGGTACCTCGCCGGTGAATTGGTTGCTCGATCATTGCAACGTGGATGAACGCTGGTGCCTGGTGCACGCAACCCATGTTGACGACAACGAGACTCGCTTATTGGCTAAGACCGGTGCGGTGGCTGGCCTTTGCCCATTGACTGAGGCTAACCTTGGTGACGGTATTTTTCCCGCTCCTGATTATCTTTCCGCCGGTGGGAAGTGGGGTGTTGGGACGGATGCCAATACGCTGATTTCGGTCAGCGAGGAGCTGCGAATGCTTGAACTCTCCCAGCGCTTGCGAGATCGTGAGCGAGTGGTCATGAGCAACGAACAAACCCCGTCCAACGGGCGCTTACTCTATACCCAGGCAGCACAGGGTGGCGCCCAGGCGGCGGGCCGAAATTCTGGCAGTATCGAGGCAGGAAAGCTGGCGGACCTGGTGGCACTGGATGACGAGGATTACTGGCTGACAGGGCTGACGGGTGACCGCGTTCTCGACACCTGGATTTTCGCCTGCACCGGTAACCCGGTCAGCGACGTGTGGTCGGCGGGTCGCCATATGGTTACCCAGGGACGGCATGTACAGCGAGATCGCATTGCCAAGCCATTTACCGAAACGATGAAATCACTCAGACAATCCCTGTGAGCCAAACCTCCCATTCCCAACTACGCGAATCCATCCTGACGCGAATCAAGTCGGGTGAATGGCAGCTGGGAGAACGCATCCCTGACGAAACCGCCCTGGCGGATGAGTACGGCTGTGCCCGCACCACCGTCAACCGCGCGCTGCAGGCGTTGGCAAAGGAAGGGCTGCTGGTGCGCAAACGTAAGGGCGGCACCCGGGTGTGCCAAATGCCGGTGCGCCAGGCCAAATTTGAGATCCCTATTGTTAGAGAACAAATTGAGGATGCCGGCAAGGATTACCGCCACAAGGTTGTGAGTAAGAAGTCCGTGGTGCCGCCGGCGAACATTCGGTCCCGGCTGAAACTACCGGCGTCAGATCGAGCCTTTTACCTGGAGACGCTGTTTCTGGGTTCAGGCAAAGCGTTTGCGTTCGAACAGCGCTGGGTCAACCTGCAGGCCGCACCAGAAATTCTTGAGGCTCCGCTGGACGATATCAGCGCCAATGAGTGGTTGGTGAAAAGCGTGCCATTTTCCAGTGCGCAGGTGGCGTTCAGTGCTACCAACGCTTCGGCCTGCGTAGCGAAAGTGATGGACGTAGAGCTTGGACGTGCATTGTTTACTGTCGATCGAACCACCTGGCTGAATGAGGTTTTTATCACGGCAGTGCAGCTGCACTACTATCCGGGTTATCAGCTTACCTCGGAGGTTTAGCGCTTTCACGGCGCCGCCGGTTTTGGCTGGTGACCAATGTGTGGTGTGATGGGCGTATGCCAAAGCGCCAGCCCCATACGCCATTACAGAAGTTTATCGATGCCATGCCGGACATCTCCGGCAACACCGTGAACGGTTTGGGTGAGAATGAAAAGCGCCAGGCCTCACCCTTTTTCTGGCATCCACCTAAACGACAATCCCACGGAAAACTCCAGGCTGAGGTGATTGGGGAATTGCAATCGGTGCCAGAGCTGGCGACGATTTTCTCCCCTGACCCACCCGGTGGCCGTGGCCCGAAAGCCGTTGAGCAGGCTCAGCAGCCGCAGTCAGCCTCACCGTCACAGTGGAGCGCTCGCCTGAAGGAATTTGCGCTTGCTAACGAGGCCGACCTTGTGGGGATTGCTGCGATGGATCCAGCTTTCGTTTACGACGGTTACCAGCTCGCCGATCCCTGGGTCATTGTGGTGGGCGTGGGCATGAACTACGAGCAGCTGGCGCAAACTCCCGCCACTCGGGAAAATCCCATTGGGGCTGAAGTTGTGGGGGAAGAATACAATCGGGCGTCTCGCGCTTGCCGCAAGCTCGCCAACTTCATCCTTGAATCAGGTTTTGATGCTAAACCCTGGCCTGGGCCTTACGCTTCAGCCCTCAACATGGTGCCCGCTGCGATTGCAGCAGGCCTAGGGGAGTTGGGCAAACACGGATCCATTATTAATCGAACTCTGGGTTCACGATTCCGCCTGTCGGCGGTCACCACCTCGATGCCGCTGACGGCCGACCAGCCCGATGAGTTTGGCATTGACGACTACTGCAGCCGCTGCAACGCCTGCACCCGGGCCTGTCCACCGGACGCTATTTTTGAAGAAAAACAAATGGTCCGGGGTGAACGCAAATGGTATGTAGATTTTGACCGGTGCATTCCGTACTTCGGCGAGACCTTTGGCTGCGGCATTTGCATTGTGCACTGCCCTTGGTCTCGGCCCGGCATTGCGGACAATATCCTGGCTAAGCTGAAGAAAAGACAGCCAGACTCATAGCGTAAAAACGTCGCTAGCCTGTGAAGGCTTGGCGGTAGTCAGCAACAAATTGCTGCAGGCTGCCCGGCGTGTGTCCCAGCAGGTTTTTCAAGTCATCGCTTTGTTCGTCCAGCGATCCTGCGGCTATTTCCCCAAACAGTTCGCACACGCCATTCAGCTGCCAGGGGTCTTTAACAAACCCTGAGAGCACTTCACGAAACTCCTCTGCCGACTGGGGTATGTACCGCACGGGCTTATCCAGCGTGTCGGACATAATTTGCGCGGCCTGTTCAAAGGTGATCAGGTCTGGACCGGTCAGCGCATAGGTTTGATTGCGGTGGGCCAAGTCGGTGAGTGAGATCGCTGCAGCGACGCCCACGTCGCGAGTATCCACCATGGCTGTTTTGGCTTGCCCCAGGGGCAATGCAAAAAGCCCGGCGTTAGCAATCGCGCCAGCATACATCAGCATGTTTTGCATATAAAAATTGGGCCGCAGAAACGTCCACTGAAGATCAAGCGCGCTGATGTGCTGCTCGGTTTCATAATGACTGCGGGGAAAGGCCGCGGAAACCTCAGGGCCCGCTTCCATAGAAGACACTTTAACTAGGTGCTGCACACCGGCGGCGGCAGCCGCAGACGCAAACTGTCGTTCCATTGTGGGTTGTCCAGCGCTGTTGGCCACTACCAGCAACGCGCTGGTGACCCCGGCCAGGGCCTTTTGCACATCATCTTCGTTGGCCAGATCGCCAACCACCACCTCAATGTCTGCACCCGCTGAAGGTGAGAATTTGCTGGCATCACGAACCAGCACCCGATGGTCGATATGGTTTTGCGCCAAATGGGCGCTAGCTGCGCCGCCGACTCTACCCGTGGCTCCAAGTACTAAGATCATGGTGTATTCATCCGAGATTTTGAGGGGTTTGCCAACATCATGGCAGCGATACAAATTACTGCAACCATCACCACTGCGGTCATCAGGTTGAATGCAGATTGATAGTTGCCTGACTGATCTCTAAGCAGTGCCACAATCCGGGTGCCGGCCCCGCCAGCGAGGGAGTCGAGCATCACCACGATGGCAAGAATCTTGCCGTAAGACGGTCCGGCGAAGTGCTCTGCTACCAGCAACTGAACCATCGTGAACGCGCCGCTGAAGCCGATGCCGGTAATGGCGGCATAAATGTACAACAGCGATACATCGTCAGCCTGGATAAATCGCAGCACCAGCAGTCCGGCTAACAAGGTGGCAATGGACAACAGCATCACTATCGACTTGTTCAGATAGTCGCTGAGCCCGCCAAAGCCCAGCTTGCCGACAATGGAGCAGAGAAAAAAGACCGAGAACATATCCGGCAATCGGGATCGTTCCACGCCTAAATCCCGACCTAAATAAAGGGCCTGATGTTGCAGCAGAGCAACGATGGAAAACCACAGCGCCGCGGTAGCAATCACAATGAGGTAAAACATAGGGCTTCGCAGCGCATTCGACAGGGTGACGCCTGGACCTGATTGCGCAGACTGGGGGTCATCGATAATCGGTAGTTTGCCTGCTCCAGAGGTCTTATCACGAATCAGCCACCCTACTGCAGGCATACAAAACGCGGTGCCCGCGACAGCTACCCACAGCAGTGCCTGGCGCCAGCCTCCGGCTTCGATGCCTCGACTCAAAATTTGTGGGAACAGTGCCCCGCCCAGACTGGATGCCATCAGCAAGAGACCAGTGGCTCGCCCTCGTTGATCGTCAAACCAGCGCGTAAGGACCACCATACTGGCGGTTAATCCACACAGCGACAGGAACAGGCCAAACATCAGGTAAACCGTCACCACCTGCCACAGGGTCTGGGCGACGCTGAACGTCAGCAGGCTGGCGAACAGGCCGACCAGGCCCAGGGTCAGAATGCGGTGAGGAGAAAATCGATCCAGCGCCACTCCCGCTGGCGGCGAGGTGACTGCGCCGAACACAAAAAACACGGTGGCAGGCAGGGTCAGCTGAGCCGTAGTCCAGCCAAACTCATCGCCTAGCAACGGATAAATTAGCGGCAGGGTATGAACCACAATCCCGTTGGTTGTGGCGTAAACGCCCACCAGTCCCAGCAACACCCACCAGCGTTTTTGTACAGTCATAGTGATGGCCGCAGAGTACCGGCTGGCATGGGTTCGTTGGTCCTACGCATAAGACCTCATCATTGCATTTATTCGGCAAATGGCCCAACGTCTGTCTGAATTACCGCCAGAACTTGGGCCGTGGCATTGCAGCAAGTAAAAATCGCGATTGTGGGCGGCGGCATTGGCGGCCTGGCAACGGCCGTAGCGTTGCATCAGCGAGGACTTACGCCCCACGTGTATGAACAGGCTCAGGCGCTTGGCGAGGTAGGCGCCGGGCTCACCATCAGCGCCAGCGCTACTTTGGCATTGAACGCCTTGAACCTAGGCGATCAACTCGCTGATCTTGAGCCCTATACGCCCCATTTCGGCGCGCTGGATCCGCAGTCGGGTGCAAGGCGCAGTTACGAAGCGCGTGATCTTAAGGCCTATGTTGCCCGCTTTGGTGAGTCCACCCGCCACGTACATCGCGCAGACCTCCATCAGCTGTTGGCCAATGCATTGCCTGACGGCTGCGTGAGTACCCATCACCGCGTTGAGCGAATCGAAACTACCGAATCGGGTTCGCGACTGGTGTTTGCCGATCAGTCACCCGTCGAAGCAAATCTTGTGGTGGCTTGTGACGGCTTGAAATCGGTAATTCGCGAGCAGCAGTTTTCGCCGGCACCAGCCACCTTTACCGGCTTCGTCGCGTGGCGTGGGCTGGTGGACCGGCAGGCGCTGCCAGATCTTTGTTTAGATCCGCATTTTGCGACCTTTGCCTCTAAAGATCGCTTGTTCGCCCGCTATCCCCTGCGCCGAGGGTCCCTGATTAACTATGTGGCCATTGCCCGTAAACCGGACTTCACCGCCGAGAGCTGGCACAGCCACGCGGAGATTGACGAGGTACTGGCAGAATTCGCCGGGTGGCACTCAGACGTTACCCGCCTGATTTCAGCCACGCCTGAGGGTTGCTGCATGAAATGGGCGCTTTACACCCGCCAGCCGCTGCAGCGCTGGGTCACCGATCGGGTTTGCCTGCTGGGTGACGCCGCCCATCCCATGACGCCGTTTTACGGTATGGGCGCGGCTATGGCCATTGAGGATGGGCTGGTGTTGGCTCGCTGTCTGGCTGACAGCGTTGAGGTTGATCAGGCGTTAGCGCGTTTCGAAAAGGCACGGCTGGAACGCGGTAACCAGATGCAGCGGGTTAGCTTGGAGCGGGCCGAAACCTACATGGGGAAAAACCCTTCCCAGCGCCACAAACCGCCGGCTGCCGGGCTGCAGAACCAGATGGACTACAACCCGGCAACCGTGCCCGTCTAGCCTCGCGGTGTGCCGATGGCCACTGGGCGAATGGGAGAGCCAGAAGCGCCTTTGGAACGCAGTGGCAATATCATTGTGCACGACAGCCAGACCTGATCTTTGGCCAGTTCGTCCAGCTTCATGTTCTGAATCTGATGAATGCCCGATTGGGTCAGGTTGTGGTGGTGGATGGCAAACGGCAGTCCTGCGGGCGTACCTTCCGGCGGTGGCGCCTTGCCCGCCAGCGCACCTTCGTTGACTGGGTCGGTGAACGGGTTATCCAACGCTACCAGCACCACCTGGCTTTCTTCAATCATCAGCGCCGCGTCATAGGACAGCCCGGGGCCTTTGGTGTAGTACTCGTCGGACTCCCAGATATCGCTCCAGCCGGTATAGATGTACAGCACGTCACCAGCCATCAAGCCTCGCCAGCCCAGACCCTGGGCCTCCAGCATGGCCTTGATGTCGTCAGCGGTAATCAGCTGGCCGGCTTTCAGCGCGTTGCCGCCGCCCAGATGAGCGCGAGCGTCCAGCAGAACGGCGCTGGTAACAATCGGTGGCACTTGCTCCATACCCAGCTTCAGCAGTGGCGATTGGGGTGTGGGCTTTACCTGCTGCTGGCTGTAGCCACCGTAGTAGCTGGCGTCGTCAGCCGGAAACGGTGGTGTGCCGTCCCAGGGCTTGCTTAAGTAAGCAAAATGGCCCAACGCGTCCATCTGGGTGCCCTGGGCGCCGGGTTCTCCAGTGGCAATCTGCTCGCCGTTAAACGCGTGCTGGGTATAAGGAATGCCGACGGTGGGGCGGTATTCATACTGCAAAGGCGCGCCAAACGGCGACTGTGTCATATCGTTGGCGCGCACATGAGACAGTTCATAGCTGCGAGCATTGGGTGCGCCAAGGTAGTGGCCGCAGCGGGCCCAGGTGCCGGCGCCAAGGGTGTTGGCCATGCCGCGTTGGTCGCCGTCAGGCCAGGGGCCGGTGTTCACCATCGCGGCAGACTTCTCGGTGACGGACGTTTCAGTGTTGCCGCCAGTGGAGCTGGCACAGCCGGCGAGCAAGGTCAAAGTGGCAGCGCCGGCTAAGGCCCAATTATTGGATAACTTCATCGTTGTTTCTCCGGGTAACCATTAATCGTAATTTTTGGCGCTAGGGCTTTCTGCCAGTCCAGATCCGCCAGCAGTCAAACAACAACACGGCCAGCATTAAACCGGGTACGCCAAGCAACAGCCAGAAACTCTCCGCCGGTAATCCTAAAATCATGCCGCGTCCTCAAAGTATTTATCGATGGCGTGCTGACTGACGGGTTTGGTGAACAGGGCCACCGCCGCCATCAGCACCGCCGCCACTCCTAATCCTGCAACTCCGGGGTGCAGGCCTGCCGTCCAGGGTGCCCCTTTGAGCGTGCCGATAATCCATACAACACAGGCCAACGTGCCACCAATGGAAGAAGTGAGGGCCGCTTCCCTGCTGAGTTTCTTCGATGTGAGTCCGATCAGCAACGGCAGGAAAAACGCCGAGCCCACCAGGGCTATAGCGAATGACACGATGCGCAAGATGAGCGCAATGTCGGGTATCGCAAGGACAAACGCCACGGCCCCCACAACCACAATGGCCAGACGGGAAATCAACAGATACTGGCGTTCATCGCGCACCACGCCTCGGGGTTCGTCCCAGCAACGACGAACCAGATCATGGGCAATGGCAGACCCGGACATCAGTAGCAGAGAGTCTGTCGTGGACATGGCGGCGCTGGCGATGCCGGTAAGCGCGACGGCTGCCAGAGCGGGCGTTAACAGCTGGCCGACTAGTACTGGGAAAGCTTGATCTGGCGAGGCGATCTGGTCCCACACCAAAACCCGGGCAGCCGCGCCAAGATAAAAGTTGCCGTAGAGCAAAAAGACCATCACCAAACCGATGGTGATGGGTATCGACATTCTGGCGATGCGGTCATCTCGGGCCGCAAACATTTTGGTCACCAGCTCAATCCGGGTGCTGTACGCCACAAACCAGATGAAATACCAGCTCAGCATGTAGCTGGTTGACCAGGCAACGCCGGTGGGGGAGGTCCAGCCTGGAGCCACCGCCTCCACCTGCGTGAGCACGGAGTTCCATCCACCGACTGCTTTGAAAACGAAGGGGACCAAAATCAGCAGGCCGGCCCACATGAAGAGAAACTGTGCGACATTGGTCCACACCACCGCCAGCAGGCCACCCAAGGCCACGTAACCCACGAAGATAATGGTGCCAATCACCAAGCACAACATGAAATCCAAGCCCAACAGCTGCTCCAGAATGAACGCCATTCCGCGTAACTGGGCAATCAAATAGATGATACTGGATACCGCGACTACCAGGGCACTCCAGGCGCGCAGGCCACGGCTGTCAAACCGGTCGCCCATGTAGTCAGGAATGGTAAATCCACCGGAACGGCGAAGTTTTTTGGCGAAGACATAAAAGATAATGGCCGCGCCACCAACAAAAGAAATGTACGGAAGGATGGCGACGCCGCCGAATTTGCCAGCAAAAGCGACCCCACTAAGAATGGCGCCGCCGTGCATGATGGCCGCCATGTTGGCCATAATCATGATCGGTAGCCCGAAGCTGCGCCCGGCTACCCAAAAATCGGCACCGGAGGTTTGGCGACGAGATGCCACCAGGCCAATGACCACCACCAGCACAAGGTAGAGGCCAAAAATCATCAGACCCAGGGATTGCTGTTCCAGTGGCTTACCCTCTTTACGTGGTTCTGCAGATTACTTTATCGCTAAAGCATACCGCAAACGCGCCATGAGTTGGTGGTTACCAATCGAATCAGGATACGGGTTACAAAGGTGAACCAACACAATCCTTTTGGTTAGGCCGCCGTCCAGCCGCCGTCCACCCTTAAACTATGTCCGGTCACCATGGCTGATGCATCGCTGGCCAGATAAAGCGCGGCGGCGGCCACATCATTGGGTTGCCCCACTTTTCCCAAAGGAATCATGCGATTCACGAAAGTCTGAAACTCCGGGTCCGCGAGCATGGGCCGGGTTAGCGGTGTTTCGATGAAAGTAGGGGCAACGGCATTGACCCGAATTTTGTGCTCCGCTAACTCAACGGCCATGGCCTTGGTCAGCCCCTCTACGGCGTGTTTAGTCATACAGTAAACGCTGCGATTGGGGGATCCGATGTGGCCCATTTGTGACGACATGTTGATGATTGACCCGCCGCCGGAGGTTTTCATCATTACCCGGGTGGCTGCTTGGGCAGTTTTAAACATTGCACTGACGTTAAGCGTCATCACATCATCCAGGGTTTCTGCATCAACTTCGACGAAGGGCTGGGGTCTATTGGTTCCCGCGTTGTTGATAAGAATATCCAGCGACGACATTTGATCTAGTTCCGCGATAAACTCGGGTTGGGTCACATCCTGCAGCCATCCCTCCACTCGGCCCCGGCTGACAGTATTAATCTCGTCAAGGTCTGACTGGGTGCGAGCGACAGCGCGCACCGAAGCGCCCGCCTGGTCCAGCAGCAAAGCGATGGCGCGGCCAATACCTCGGCCAGCGCCAGTAACAACTGCCGTGCGGCCAGACAAATTAAACAGCTGGGTGATTGTGTCGTTCATGATATGGACTGTGTCTCAGCGATAAGACAGCCTTCACTGTCGCCGATTCGAAGTCAAATTGATGCGGCAAATCGTGGCGAATTATGCATTTTTGGTATGGGAGCTGACATTACAGGGTCAGTGGACGTGATTTATCCGGTGCATAATGAACGTTCTACGCCTGGGCTGAATTTTTAGGCCGAGGCCGCGTCCAATTTACCCAAGGGTATGACTAAAAGCGTCGAGCTAATGCAGCCGCCTTCAGCCCTCTTGAGACAGGAACATTTTTTGATGATTCGTACAATGAAACACGGGATCAGTGATGACATCGCTGCAGATATGGACGCGAAGGTTCGTTCAACCGTTGAGGGCATCCTGGCCGACATCGGCAAGCGCGGCGATGTGGCCGTGGCGGAGCTTGCCCAACGTTTCGACAACTATAGCGCAGCGTCCTTTCGTCTTAGCACCGAGGAGATTGACGCTTGCATTTCCCGCTTGCCGGAACAGACTCTGGAAGACATCCGTTTTGCCCAGGCCCAGGTGCGAAATTTTGCGCAGATTCAGCGCGATTCGATTCACGATGTCGAGCGCGAGACGTTCCCGGGCGTTGTTTTGGGTCACAAAAATATCCCCGTATCCAGCGTTGGCTGCTATGTGCCGGGGGGACGTTACCCAATGGTTGCGTCGGCTCATATGAGTGTGGTTACCGCAAAGGTGGCTGGTGTGAAGCGCATCATCGCCTGCGCGCCGCCTACTGACGGCAAGCCCCATGACGCGATTGTGGCTGCAATGCACTTGGCAGGGGCCGATGAAATCTACTGTTTGGGAGGTGTTCAGGCCGTGGGCGCTATGGCATTGGGTACCGATAGCATTGCGCCGGTAGACATTCTGGTCGGTCCAGGCAATGCCTACGTCGCAGAAGCCAAACGCCAGCTTTTTGGTCGAGTAGGAATCGATCTGTTTGCAGGGCCAACCGAAACCTTGGTGATTGCCGATGACAGCTGTGACGCTGAAATGGTAGCCACGGACCTGCTGGGGCAGGCTGAGCATGGCCCAAACTCACCCGCCATCCTGCTGACCGATTCCGACGTACTGGGACAACAAACCCAGGAAGAGATTGCTCGCCAGCTGACGATATTGCCCACCGCTGAGGTAGCGGGAAAAGCCTGGGAGGATTATGGTCAGATCATCGTCTGTGATACCCCGGAGGAGATGTTGTCGGAAGCCGACCGAATTGCGTCAGAGCACGTTCAGGTTATGACACGGAACGACGACTATTTTCTCGACAATATGCAAAATTACGGTGCGCTATTCCTCGGTCAGGAAACCAACGTGTCCTATGGCGATAAGGTTATTGGCACCAACCACACGCTACCTACCAAGCTCGCGGCTCGGTACACCGGTGGCCTTTGGGTGGGTAAGTTTATTAAAACCTGCACCTACCAACGGGTGACGCCAGAAGCCAGCGCAACGATCGGCGAATATTGCTCTCGTTTGTGTGAGTTAGAGGGGTTTGCAGGCCACAAGGCCCAGGCCGACCTGAGGGTCAGTCGTTATGGGCACCTGAAAGGGCAGGCGTGACAGGTTAGCGGACTTGCTCAACGCGAGCCAAAAATCAGATTAGCTCAGGCGTCCGCTGAGCCAATGACTTTCAGGAAAAATGGTTGGCACTTTTCCAGATTCGCGCTGAGCTGTTCCTGGGAGGTTTGAATGGCCCGCGAAAACGACTCCATGGATTCTGAAGTCAAATGGGTTTTCAGCGCCTCGTCAGTGCCGCCGTCATCGATATATTGAGCGCGTAAGTAGCCTGATATGATAAATACGGAAAACTCCGCAGCGACCATGAATAGCTTTTCCTCCTCGTCCTCAACCAGCTCAGGGTGCAGGGATACTCCACATACACCGTAATTGGCGATGGCCTGAACTATAGGGTGTGGCATCTCAGGCGTGGACAGAGTTGCTGCCACTGGCATCTCGCTAATAATATTCTCCAGCCCCCAGTTATCGATGCGGGTCGCCATTCCTGTGACGGCATGCAGCGCGCCCGCCAGCTTGTCGGTGTCTGAGCCGTCGACGCCAACCTCAAGCTGATCCATCCTGGCCAGCATTCCCCGTGCGGCGTTCAGTTTTGCCTCATCGGGCATCCATGGGAGTTGCGCTTTTGCGACGCCCGAGATCAGAAGGGCGGCGGCAATGAGCAAGGAAAATAGATTGTTCATGAGCATCTTCAGTTAACACAATTGCGTAGTGATCACCTTACTACAGCTCGCAGAGTTTGGTCCGTAGTGTCCGAAAAAGCCTGTTTTTTGCCAGCTTGTCCAATATTTATGGCAATTTTGTCTAATCGCTTTGTCAACTAACTTTAAATAAGGTTAACGAGTGCAAAGCTGAGACACTGGCTCCCCCACTTGCCTCTATAGTAGCCGCTCTTCGCTACCCAGATCAGACAACGATCGGCAAAGCGAGCACATAAAGACGGGCCCCACCAATGAGCGGTCCGCTTAGCTACTAGGGGTTACCATGAAAGGATTAGGAAAGTACGGAGCGATGGCTGTTGGCCTCGGCTTCTTCTTGGTGTTCTTGCTGGCGGTGCTGGCAACCAACATTTGGTTTGCTAACACGCTGGTCGGGGATCTGGCTGCTGCCATCTCGCTGCTGCCCGCTGCCGATCAGGAGACCAGCCTGCTGGCGCAGAAGCAATTTAAGCTGCTGCAGATTGCCGCATTAATCATGGCGGTAGTCTACTTCGCCGGCATTATTTTCGCGCTGAGTCGCGACATTCAACGCAGAGACACAGAAGTTGAAGCCGCCAAAGCGGAAACCGACAACATTCTGGGTACGGTGACTGAGGGCCTTTTCCTGCTCGATAAGGATCTGGAAATCGGCATGCAGCAATCCGGTGCGTTGCGCGATATGTTTGGTGTTAAAGACGACCTGAACGGCAACTTCTTGGACTTCATCAACCGTTACGTTCCGGAGTCCACCCTGGACATCGCGCGGGACTTCATCGAACTGCTGTTTGGCGATCGAGTGAAGCAAAAGCTGATTGGTGACCTCAACCCCTTAACCGAAGTGGAAATCAGCATCGAGCGTCGCGATGGCTCGTTTGAAAGCCGCTTCCTTAACTTCCAGTTCCAGCGCGTATTGGTAGAGAAGAAGGTGTCACAGCTGCTGACCTCGGTAACCGACGTTACCCGCGAAGTGGTGCTGGCCCGTCAGCTGGAAGAAACCAAAGAGCAATCAGAAGCCCAGCTGGACCTTCTGGTTAGCATTCTCCACCTTGATCCGGCTCAGGTTCGCCGGTTTCTGGTCAACACCGAACACAGCCTGGACACGGTTAATGGTCTTCTTAAAGAGCAGACCAGTGGCCGGTCGGGAATTACCAACAAGCTGGCAGCCATCTTTAGAGACGCCCACAAGATTAAGGGTGAGGCCGCAGCATTGGAGATGCACTCCTTTGAGATTCTGGCTCACGAGTTTGAGGACAAGGTGGAAGAACTCCGGCGCAAGTCTGATACCTCAACCAAAGATCTGTTGACCTTGACGGTTCATCTGAAGGGCCTTTATGAGCACTTGGCTTCGGTACAGGACATGGTTCAACGGTTCTCCAGTCTCAGTGGTTCACACGAGCACACTCAGTCCGACGAGAACTCCGAGCCAGCGAATCCGTTGGCGCGATTGGGCAATCAGGTTGCTGAGCGCAATGGCGTGGAAGTGCGAGTTTCTCGGGTAGGCCTTGACGATGAAGAGATTCCTGAGCCCTACCGCGAGCTGGTGAACGATGCCGCAATTCAGCTGGTACGAAACTCCGTAGCCCACGGTATTGAGGGGCCGGCTCAGCGTCTGCGCCTGGGTAAGCGGGCTGAAGGTCAGGTGGTGGTAAGCGTTAACACCAGCGACGACGGCGAGCTGGTGCTTCAGGTGCGTGACGATGGGCGCGGGCTAAACATGGAGAAAATTCGCTCAACCGCCATTGAAAAGAAAATGATTACCTTTGAGCAGGCTAATCGACTGAATCACACCCAGGTTCTCGGGCTTCTGTTCCGACCCGGATTTTCCACTGCTGAGGAAGGCGGTAGAGACGCGGGTCGGGGCGTAGGCTTGGATGTAGTGGGTGCAGGCATGCGTGAGGCCAAGGGCCGGATCAGCGTGCAGCATCGCCAGGACCAGTTTTGTCAGTTCCGTCTCATTTTCCCGGCAGTCGCAGACTCCGGTGATGTCGCTGAATCAAGGTGGGGCTGATGACCACGATGAAAATCATGGTTGTGGATGACTCCAACGTCATCCGCAACAAAATCAAAACCTGTCTGGGTGACACGCCGTTTGAGTTTGTGGGTGCTGCCACCAATGGTTTGGAGGCGGTTGAGCAGTTCAAGCTACTGAAACCCCACATGATCACGATGGACATCACCATGCCTCATCTTGATGGCATTGAAACCATCAAACGGATTATGGCGATTGACGATCAGGTAAGAATTTTGGTGGTGTCGGCCCTGGCTGACAAGGCCACCGCTATCGAGGCCCTGAAACAGGGTGCCCATGGATTTTTGTGCAAACCGTTCAGTGATTTAGACATGGCTGAAGCGTTAGAAGAGCTGATGGAGGACCTGATCGATGCATGAGAATGAGCTGCAGGTATTTATTGATGGTGCGGTGAACTACTTCACTACGGTTACGGACACGGTGGCTGAAGTTGGGTCTCCTTATCTGGTAGATACGCCTAAAAAATTGGAGTTCACCGGCATCATCGGAATCTCAGGGCGCAAGAAAGGAGTGGTGTATTTCACTGCGCCGCGGCCCATGTTGATTCGCCTGTTGGCCTACATGGGTGAGCAGGAAATGAACAACGATAACCTGGCGGACATGGTGGGCGAAGTGGCCAACACTCTGTCTGGAAACGCCAGAAAAGAATTTGGCAAAGACTTCATGATCTCGGTGCCCGTAGTGGTCTCTGGCGACAGCGAGCAAATCAAGGTGCCCAACGGGGTGAAGTCGTACGCAATACCGATCAGCTGGCGCAATCACTGCGCTTTCGTGGTCATCAGCATTGAATAATCGGGGAATATCATGAAAAGGAATTTAGCAATAGTCGGCGCTATCGCCGGCTTAGGGTTTGTCGGCACCGCGTCCGCCAACGAGGTGGATGCAATCAACGTCACCAATCTCATTTGGATGGGCATCTGCTGTTCACTGGTTTTGCTCATGCAGCCGGGTTTTGCGTTGCTGGAAAGTGGACTGTCTCGATCAAAGAACGCCGTCAACGTGATCATGAAAAACTTTGCGGACCTGTGTATCGGTTCGTTAGCGTTTTGGGCCTTTGGTTACGGCCTGATGTTTGGCGATAATCCCACCGGGTTTTTTGGCATCAGCGATTTCATGGTGCAGCCAGAAAACGGTGAGGTGGCTCTGAACGTTCTGTATCAGATGCTGTTTGCGGCAACGGCTGCCACCATTGTGAGTGGCGCGGTCGCTGAGCGGATTCGGTTTATCCCCTATGTGATCGGTGCGGCGTTCATTATCGCAGTGATTTATCCGTTGTTCGGTGCCTGGGCATGGGGTGACGGTGGCTGGCTGCAAAACCTGGGTTTTGTCGACGCTGCGGGAGCCACAGTAGTTCACTCCATCGGTGGTTGGTGTGCCCTGGGAGCGGTGCTGGCACTGGGCCCAAGACTGGGTCGGTTCAGTCGCAAAGGCAAAGCGCGGGACATTCCTGGGCACAACCTGCCGATGTTTGCTTTGGGTTCATTCCTGCTATGGGTGGGTTGGTTTGGATTTAACGGTGGTGCTGCGGTGCGGGACTTCTCTAACCTGGGAACCATCTTGCTCAACACGCACTTGTCGGCAGCAGCAGGCGTGGCATCCGCACTATTTTTCATGCATCTGCTGAAGCAGCCTATTCTTATGACCACCAGCATTAACGGCGCCTTGGGCGGCCTGGTGGCGGTCACCGCTGGTTGTGCAACGATGACGCCAGGTGCGGCGTTGCTTACTGGCCTGGTGGCTGGTGGCGTAGTTGTATTTGGCACCACCGCATTGCTCAAGCTGCGTGTGGACGATGTGGTTGGCGCAATACCGGTGCACGGCATGTGTGGTGCCTGGGGAACCTTGGCGGCCGGCATGTTTTATGCCCCGGATATGTTCTCTGTATACACCATGGTGGCGCAGATCATTGGCCTGGTAGCGGCATTCGCTTGGGCCTTCCCGCTGTCCTATGGCGTGTTCAAGTTGATTGACGTCACCCTGGGTCTGCGTGCCAGCACGCAACACGAGCAGCGTGGGATGGACTTCTCAGAGCACTACGAGACGGGCTATGCAGACTTCATCAATGCCGGTACTACTCACCAGGCTAAGGCGTAGTCATGACCGCTATTACAGCTAGAGCTCAGTCAGAAGAGCGTAATCAAAGGGCGGTGTTTGCCGCCCTGGCTCGAATGACCAAAGACCGTACGTTGCTGCTGGAATGCTGGGAGTTTTTTGCCAGCAAGTTTCGCGGAACCCCGGTATTGGCGGTGAACGATTTTGTGGTGGGACTGGCCAATCATGTTGGCTTGGACTCCAATCAGAAACGTGCGATGACGGTGGCCTTATTTGCTGCCCTCAATCGTGATGTTGCCGAATTGCCGGAACTGCCGGCAACGCTGAGGGACATGAAAGCGGATCGGCCTTCGGATGCTGAGAGAGCCACCGCTGCGGCGGAACAGGATGGGTCGTCGGCGTTCAGCCCTTCCCAGAC
This sequence comes from Lysobacterales bacterium, assembly GCA_045106555.1. Classification (GTDB taxonomy): domain Bacteria; phylum Pseudomonadota; class Gammaproteobacteria; order Xanthomonadales; family SZUA-38; genus JANQOZ01. Next base: position 151,649 of record JBGCET010000002.1, read on the forward strand.
CGTGTTTCAGGCCTTGCTGGGCGATTTTTGCTATCGCCTGGCGCGGCAAGATCCTGACGCAGCCACAGACCTGGCGGAAATTGTCGCAGAAAGCAGCCTGCCAACCACCTTGGATGTCATGACCTACGCCAAGTTTGGCAAGTGGGCTGATGGCGGATTCGACATTGCCGCATGCCCGATTGATGTTCCGGAAGAGCACCTTGCCGATATTGTGCATCAATTTTACGTCGGTGCCTGTGAGGCGGTAGGCCCCATGGCCGTAGACCGGCTCTTAACCCGGGCGGTAGAAAATGCCAGCAAGCTTGCCGAGGCAGACCTGTTTCCGCCTGACCGATTGCTGTAGTTCGGCCATCGGTCTGGTGGTTCTTAACGAACTGCTTCCCGAGTAAGGACCGTCAGCAGTGGGTCCTTAATCCTGGATTCCCTGAACCATCGCTTCAACGCGTTGGCGCTGTCTCGGCGTCGGCGCTGCTGCCGTGAGATCGGCGGCGATGGTTGATGGTTCGGTACCTTCGTCCTGGACGGCGATGGCCATGCGAGCGACATCGAGGGCGCAATGCAAGCGAGAGCTTGAGTGCGGCACAGGTTCATAAGCAGCCAATGTTGCTTCCGGCAATTGCCATGCCTGAGCGACGGCATACGTTACCTGTCGATGATCCATGCCAATGGCGGCCATCAGTAGACGGCCTAAGCTTTGCGGGGTGTCAGGCTGCGAATCACGTTGGGTCAACACGGCATGGGTCTGTGCCGGCACCAGGTAAGCTAACGCCAGCAGTCCGATGTTATGGCAAAGTCCCGCTTGATATGCCAGGGTTCGTTCGTCTTCGGTGGCCTCGGTATCGCCGTCTATCACGCGACGCGTAGCATCAGCCATGAGCAGCGCGTTAATCCAGAACCGCCCGGTGTCGAAGGACTGGCAGTGAGCGGTATCGAATACGTGGTCGGCAGCCAGGGCTAGTGCCAACGAGCGGACGTTGTCCACACCCAGCACTCGGTTAACCACTTCGTCGACACTTCCGACCGGATTACTCAGGCCAAAATAGGCGGAGTTAGCCAGCGCAACCAGCCTCGCGGAAATTCCCGGATCTTGCCCCACCACGGCGGCCACTTCTTCGCCGGTAACAAACTCGTCGTTAAGCTCGGTCAGAATCTTTTGCGCAACTTCAGGTAATGGGGGGAGTAAGTTCAGGCTTTCTGCCAGGGTGTGGGCTTTTTGTACAGCGCTCATCAGTTCGCTCCTGCAAGTAATGGTTTGTAGCTGTCGGACAACGGTGAAGTGTCAATCTGCGGAAAGTGGGGCATCAGAAGTTCAGGGCGGTGAATACCAAACCCCTGTCCGAAGTCTGCACCCAGGTCTCGGACCACTGCCAAAATTTCATCATTTTCGACGAACTCAACAATGGTCTTGATATTCAGAGAGTGGGCAATATCAATAATGGATTTAACGAAAATCTGGTCCGTTCGGTCTTTGACGATGTCACGAATAAACATGCCGTCAATTTTTAGGTAGTCCACGTTCAGACGTTTCAGATAGCCGAAAGAGGAAAGGCCACTGCCGAAATCGTCCAGTGCCAGCGCACAGCCCATTTCTTTGAGCGCGCAGATCAGTTTTGCGGCCTCACTGACGCTCCGGATCACAGCCGTTTCGGTAATCTCAAAATTCACCATGCCCGGGGGCAGTTGAGAGTTCTCCATCAGGCTCAGCAGAGCCTGGGAAAACTTTGCATCACCCACGCTTGCGCCGGACAGGTTAACCCAATACCGTCGACCTTCGGCGTGGAAAGATTCGTGAACAAACAGGGTTTTCAGCAAGTTGCTTACCACCCACTCGTCAAGCTTGATGCTCAGCCCGTAGCGTTCGGCTGCGGGCAAAAAAGCACCCGGAGGCACCAGTTTCTGGGATTCGATGTCGCGCATCCTTAGCAGCACTTCCATCCGCTCAGGTTCATTGCCAGCGCCATGCAGAGGAACAATTTTCTGCCCGAAGAGAGCGAATCGGTTGTTGTCCATGGCATCGTGAAGGCGCTGTACCCAGCGCATCTCTCCACGGTGCGCACGGGCCAAGTCTTTTTCCCCCTGTACCAGGTGAACCTGGTTTCTCCCAGCTTCCTTCGCCGCGTAGCAGGCAGCATCTGCCAACTGTTGTAACTCGTTTACATCGCCGCGTCGGCGGTCGATAGGCACGCAGCCGATACTAACGCCGATGCGGAAAACTTGGGACTCCCACGGAAACAGCAGTTCGTCGACAACCTTACGCACCCGCTCCGCCTGATCCAAAACCTCGTCGACGGTGCGGTTGATAGCCAGGACGCCAAACTCGTCTCCACCCAACCTGCCGACGGAATCTTCGCTACCTACACATCCTTCAATGACGTTCGCCACCTCGCACAAGAGTTGGTCGCCGGCGGCATGGCCGCAGGTGTCGTTGACGATTTTGAACTGGTCCAGGTCCATGAACATCAGGTAACTTTTTGTTTTCTTAGTCGGCGCCGAGGACCAAACATCGTTTAGGCGTTTCTCAAACGAGCGGCGGTTGAGGAGGCCAGTTAGCTCATCAAAATTCGCCTGGTACTCCAGCAGCCGATTGCTTTCCTCAAGGCGCTGGCGGGCCTCGTCAATTGAGCGCGTGCGTTCGGCAACCTCTTCGCGCAAACGACGATTGACGCTGGCAATTTGCTGAGTTCTCAGCTGAACAACAACAAACACCAAAAGCACCGACGTGAGCGCCGCCAGACCCAGGAACCAGGGTCGCTGCCAAATGGGCGGAAGAACGGAAAATGACTGAACAACCGGTTCACTCCACGTATTGCCTGACAGCCTGGCGCGCACCTGAAAGGTGTAGTCTCCGGCACCCAGGCTGGAGTATTGCACGCTGCTGATTTCAGTGGCGGTCGAATATCCGGCGTCCAACCCAGCCAGCATGTAGGAATATTGAACCTTGTAGGGGTCCAGCAATGACACTGCGCGATAGCTGAATGTCAGGCCGCCGTCTTCGGGTATTACCGGTTCACCGGCAAGCAGTGCTTCGGGGTCTGATCCAACGTGGGCCTGGATAATGGCAACAGTAAGGTCTGGCGTGGTGGGCACGGGCAATGACGGATTCATTTTTGTAGCGCCTGCAACGGTGCCAAGCCACAGGTCGCCACTACGATCGACATACGTTGCGTGGACATTGGATTCAGTGGCGACGAACCCGTTCAGCGGATAATGACGATAGATGTGCCGATTGGCCAAATTGATTTGATAAAGCCCTTCATCGGCCCCTACCAGCAGGCTGCCGTTTTCCATCGGGTGAATCAGGTAGACATTCTGACTCGCCAGTGGTGAACCTTCGCCTATGTTTTGCACATTACCCTTGCGATATCGAAATATGCCCCCGCCGCCGGTGCTGACCCAGGCCGTGCCGGGTTCGGTGACAATAACTTGGCCAATAAACGGATTGATCAGGTCATCGCTGTTGGGCAACCGCTCATGACGCAGTTGGCCTTGGCCGCCCAGGGTGATCTGAAAAATGCCCTGGTTGCTTACGCCAGCCCAGATCTCGTTCTCGCCACTCGCGGCAATGGTGTAGATGCTGCCGTTGGCTGGAAAACTGCTGCGCTGCAGTTCGCCGGAGACAGGGTCTATGCGCAAGACGCCCGAACTCAGTGTGGACATCCACAAAGCGCCGTCAGGGGTCTCGGTCAGGTCCAGCAACTGCAGACCCTCGGTGCCGGAAACCCGTTCAATGGACTGAAGATCCGGAGTTATCCGATATAACCCCAGCCCGCGAACCGCAGCCCACACAGCGCCGTCTTGATCGGATAATAGGTCTCTGACAGGGCCTTTGGGCAAGTTCAATTGCGCATTCATGACTGTCAATTCGCCCTGATGCATCATCAATAACGAATCATCGGTGCCAAACCAATAACGTCCCGCGCGATCCTGGGTGATACTCCACACCAACCGACCATCTCGGGACTCGTTCAGACTGTAGTGGGTGAATCGAAAGCCAAGAAATCGAATCAGTCCTTTTGACGACCCCAGCCAGACGACGTCTTCACGATCGACATAAATGGACTGGATGTCGCCGGTGGGAAGTTGTTGAGTTCTTCCTTCCGGGTCGATCAGCCGGTCACCGTCGATCTGCCAGAATCCGTAGCGACTACCGGGAGATATCAGTTTGGCCTGTCGGGATAGAGGAACTTTTTTGCCGTTACTGATGCCCCCGTACCACCCACTGCCGTCAGTGGTTGCGTAGCCCACCTGGCCGTCCGCCGATTGTCCAATGGTTGTTATGGAAGTATCGGTGGGCTGGAAATCAAGCGGGGTATCCCGGCGGGCCGTCCAGAGTTCGTTGCCGCTTCTCAGATAAATGGATTTGCGATCCATGATCAGTTGCTCGGTGGTCGTTGGCAGGCCCTCCAACCGTTGCCAGCGTTGGGCTGTCTGAGTCGGTGTCAGTTGCCACACGCCATTACCCAGCGTTGAGACCAGCGCAGCATTTGGGCTTAGGTTAACGATGCCGGTGATCTGAGAGGGCGGGCCGGGCGGGGGATTAATAACCAGCATGACGCGATTATTGTTGACGATGGTGACGCCACCGGTTGAATCACCCGCCCAGACGCGATTATCGGGGTCGATGGAAAGCGCGGTTAGGTGATTGCGTCGCATGCCTTGCGCAATCGTGAGGCTGACAAATTTAGTCCCATCGAAGCGGTTGAGTCCGCGCAGGGTGGTCATCCACAAGTAACCGTTGTGGTCCTGGGCTAGCGCGCTGGCATCAGCTTGGGACATGCCGTCGGCGGTGGAATACACACGAAAGGGCGGCGTGGGCTCGGCGCTGGCCGCCGCTTCCGTAGAGCTCAAGGTCGTCAGACCGACCCAAAAAATCGTCAGCAAACCTAACCATTCGGGTGCCAGGCTGCGTCTCGATGGCCGAATGGTTCGAGCCAAAGCCCGAGGCTGCAATGACGGTTGCGCGTCGATAGTGGTGTCCTGCTTAGTTAGTCAAGCAGTTCGTTATCGGCCACGCGGGGCGTTTCCTTTACTGGTGGTAAGGTTGAAAGCCCGCGTTTTCAGGCTGCGCCAGTCACCACGGGATGGTACTGCCGTCGTAGGACAGGAATTGGCCGCTAGTCTCCAGGGTCATCTCGTCAATTCTCGCCATGATTCCATCAACGGCGTCGTCCACTTCGACGTGGGCCTGGGATCCACCCATGTCGGTTTTTGCGTATCCTGGGTGCAGCGGATTAACAATAATACCCCGGGTTTTCAGTGCCAGAGCCAGATTGCGCGCGGTCATATTGGCGGCTGCTTTTGACGCGGCATAGCCAAACATCTGGCCATGAGCCCCAGCGATGGATCCCACCACGCTGGTAATTACCACAATCTTCTTTTCTTCTGATGCCGCCACATTGTCGACCAGCGTTTCGACCATTTTCATCGGGCCAATCACATTCACGGCATAGGGCGCGACCCAGTCTGCGGGATAGTCGGAGTTGCCAAACACCTGGTCAGCAAACCCTGTGGTTGCTGGCGGGTTTTTGCCAAATATGCCGGCGTTATTGATGAGGATGTCGATGGGAATGGCGCCCAGGCTCTTGCCAAGATTCTCGATGTCATTCAGGCGCGAAACATCCAACGTGTGGATGCTGATTTTTGGGTTGGTTTTTGACAGAGCCTTCAGAGCCACAGCTTCTTCAGGGTTGCGGCAGCAGGCCAGCACTTGGGTGTGCGCCATGGCAGAGAAGCGCTGGGTCATGGCCAACCCGAATCCACGGTTAGCGCCCGTTATCAAAACTGTAGACATGGCTCGATTGTCCGATTGAAGTATTGAGAGGATAACAGGCGGCCCGTGGGCCTGATACCGATGCTATGGCGTTCCCAGGGAATGGAGCGAGGCGTGAGCATCTAACACTTGACGCAGCCGGTTGGCGAGATCGTGCCGGGTATAAGGCTTGCGCAGCAGGGGAATGGTTTCGTTGTTAGCGTTAGGGCCGAAGTAGCCCGAGGTCATCAGGACGGCAATGTTGGGATGTTGATCGCGTATCCACCCGGCCAAGTGATATCCGTCAGTATTGCCGGGCATCACCTGATCGGTAAACACGGCGGAAATCGAATCGTCGGCATCGATCATTCGTTGTGCTTCCCGCGCGTTGGTCGCCAAACTGACCCGGTAACCCAGTGACTGGAGCATTTTCTGGCAGATATTTAAGAGCCCAGGTTCATCATCAACCGCCAGAACATGTTCATGGCCGACAGCCATGGTGGCAGGCTCGGTTGATAGGGCTGGCTCTTCAGCTGTCGCCCGTGCGATTTTCGGAAGCGTAATTGAAACGCGGGTTCCTTCACCGGCGCGAGAACTGAGCTGGATTTCACCCCCTGCCGTCTCGACGAAGTTCTGCACCATCGCCAGCCCAAGTCCCGACCCATTACCAACGTCTTTGGTACTGAAAAATGGCTGCAGAGCTTGCTCAAGAACCGGTTCGGTCATGCCTTCGCCGTTGTCGTGAATATCCACATGGATGGCTTCATTGTGGGCCCATCCCGCGCCCGAACAATGCACATGGATGTGGATCTTACCGCCTTGGGGTAGTGCGTCTCTGGCATTGACACACACGTTCAGAATGGCGCTATCAAATTGGGCAGGGTCGACGCTGGCCACCGCGGCCCGGCTGTCGTCGGACAATGACAGTTCAATGCCCTTCTTGGCGACGGCGCGCCGAATCAGCGGCAGGCTCTCAGCAATCTGGGTAGCCAGGGGAATGGGTCTGGGGTCCAGCAGGCGTTGTCCTGACATGGTCTGCAGGTTATTGATGAGGTCTGCTCCGCCCAGAGTTGCCTGGCGAATATCCTGAACCAGTTTTCGCGTTGACGCTTGCTGTTCCAAACTATCTTCCAACAAATCCAGGTTGCCCATGATGACCGCCAGTAAATTATTGAAATCATGGGCTACGCTGCCGGTTAGCCTGCCCATCAGATCAAACTGTTGTTTGCGGCTTAACGCTTCGTGGTGGGCTTCCAGGCGTACCCGAATACCCATGGCCAGTATGGTGATGGCCAGCATGGCCAGTGGCGCTTTGTATAACAGGTCTTTAACAGAGTATTCAGCGCTTAACCGCGCCGGAACCGGCAGGTCGAAATGGTAGACCAGGGCGATGCCAACCAGCGCTGAAAAACATACCAGGCAATACACCGCGCCGGATTTTCGGCCGGTTAATATGACGGCTAACGCAGGGATGAGCAAAGCCCAGATTAGCCCGCCCGATTCCCGCCCGCCAGTATAAAAACCCAACCCCAGGACACACAGCAGCGAGCTTGTCAGCAACAAGTGTTCGGCATGGCGAATTTTCCCGCCTCTTTTGACATAAATGGGCGTGATGATGCTGGCAACCAGCGGCAGCATTACAAACCACACAAAATCGGGTCGCCCGTTCAGGATGCCAACCAGTGAACCCCAGGTGATTACTGCGATGATGGTCAGAGCGCTGAGAAGAAAATACCGGGCGCTTTCTTTGTTGGTCAGTCGATGACTGCTGTCTCGTCTCATGTGTCGTTACCCTTCAGCGTCAGTAGCCGCGCTGCTTGGCTTGCCAAAGGCAGGCCAACACCGGGATCGCGCGCCTTTTTGCTCGCGTCAAAGGCGCTTCCGCGAGTTAACGACATGTGGAATGGATCACTGGACATTACTCATACACGACGTTTGCCTCGTTGCGTTAGAACAAGCGTAAGTCCCAGGCGGCTACTAACAAATATTACGACACTCCCCAGTGCAAAAATAAGCGTTTTACGATCAAAATAGAATAAGGACAAAATTCGACCTTTTCGTGACTCAACGATCTTTGTCTGAGTTTTCAGTCCGAAGGACCCTGAGTGCGTACAGAAATGGCCGGCGATTCTGGGCGAAAAATAGGGGGCAAGATCCGCTAACGCTGGCTGATGCACTTGGCGTAAACTCCCGCCATGTTGGCATTTCTTCAACGTAATTTCCGCTGGATTGCTGGCGGATTTGTTCTGACGTTTTTTTCCAGTTTTGGCCAAACCTACTTTATTTCGGCGTCTGTCGCGGAATGGCAGGAGGCCTTTTCTCTGAGTCAGGGGCAGTTCGGGCGCCTTTACATGCTGGCGACGCTGGCAAGCGCCTGCTGCTTGCCGTTTGTTGGTCGTCTGGTAGACGTGGTGGCACCTCAGGTCGCCATTGTGATTGTCATGCCGTTGTTGGCCCTCGCCACACTGATGGCGGGCTTGGCCAACTCCGTGTTGATGCTGACAATATCGATTTTCCTGTTACGGCTGCTCGGCCAGGGCATGATGACCCACATTGCGCTAACTACCACAGGCCGATGGTTTGTGGCTGGCCGAGGCCGGGCGGTATCACTGGTTGTTCTGGGCCATCAGGCGGGCGAGGCCAGCATTCCTTTGCTCTTTGCCACCTTGGCGTTGGCGTTTGGCTACCAGTGGGGGTGGGTGGCCGCGTCGTTGGCTTTGGTTATTGTCGGCCTGCCACTGGGTTACTGGGCCTTCCTGCGGCCCCGCAGCCCCCAGGCATCCCATGCCGACGACCCAGGGTCCCGTTTGCCCGCGCGTAGCTGGACCCGAGGTGAGGTCTTGCGAGACCCGGTATTCTGGATCCTGCTGCTGGGTGTGTTGGCGCCCGCGTTTATTGGAACCACGATTTTTTACCACCAGGATTACCTGACTACGGTCAATCAATGGCCGCCGCAGCTGTATGCCACCTCGCTGATCCCCATGGCCGCCACTACGGTGGTTATGGCGTTGATAGTGGGCGGAATCATCGATGCGGTAGGCGCGGTTCGAGTGCTGCCGTTGTTTCTGATGCCTCTGGCAGCCGCGTGTTTTGCCCTTTCGGTTGCGGGCCCTCAGTGGTCCTTGTTCCTGGTGATGATCTTGCTGGGAATCAGCTACGGCGTGTCCTCGACGCTCTTGGGGTCATTGTGGCCGGAAGTTTATGGGCCGGACAATCTGGGCGCCATTCGGTCGGTGATTGTGGCAGCCATGGTGCTCGCAACGGCGGCCGGGCCAGGAATTACCGGCACTTTGCTGGACTGGGGCGTTGCTCTGTCAACGCAAATGGTATGGCTGGGGGGATATTGCCTGATTGCCACCTTGGCCATGAGTGTGGCGTCCAGAAAGCTTACCCTCAGGCAGTTGTAGGTACCCTGACGGATTAAGGGTCCAGCGCAATGCCTTTGCTGAAAACTCGATGAATATTGCGGGTATTGCTGATGTTCTCCAGCGGATTGCCGTTGAGCAACACCAAGTCCGCGCGAAAGCCCTCCTGAATAAGGCCCATCTCGCTTTCCAACGAAAAAAACTGCGCAGGTCGGGTTGTTGCACTTGCCAGCACTTCCAGGGCAGGTAGGCCCGCCTCCCTCAACAGCTCCAGTTCGCGGTGCAGGCTATAGCCGGGAATAGCGAATCCAATGGGCGTATCGGTACCCGCCGCAAATGGCACCCCGGCGCGAAACATCTCGCCGGTTAAGAACATGGCGAATTTTGTGGCAGTGAGGTCTCTGACTCTGGGGTTGGCCCGCTGGAATTGAGCGTAAGTGTCCCATTCGCCGCGGATGGGCTGGGGCATCTGAGCCAAAGCCGACTGCCAATCGCCTCGGGTGTAGGGGGGCTGCAGACCGAACGCGTTCAGGCGCAGCGTTGGTGCCTGTAGGGTATTTCGCAGAGCGTTCATCGTCTCCAGGCATCGAGCGCGGTCATAGTTGCTTATGGCTTCGGCAATCTGTTCTCGCCGTACAGCGGTGCGAAGTTCAAACCCGCTGGCATCTCCGGCGCCGGCGACCATCTCTTTACGTCGATCAAGCAGGGCCTTCGCGTTAGATGCACAATCGAGTTCTATGTTGCGCAGGTGCTGAATACCATCCACCAAAGCTCCAGATACACGGGCCGACATAACCAGCGGCACATGGGATTCAATCGGCAGCTTATGCTCTCGCGCGGCGTCGACCAAGGCGTGGAAAATTTCCGGCGTGACCAGCTCATAGATCTTGATGAAATCAGCGCCGCTGTCTTTCAAGTGTTTCACGATCTGGCGTGCCTGGTCTGCCGACGCCACGGGTGTGCCCAGTTCTTCTCGACCTACGCCGTCATAAACCACTCTGGGTCCATCCAGCAATGGGCCGGAGAAAAACACTCGAGGTGCCCGCGTTCCCGGGGTTCTGAGGTGATTCACTACCGGCAGCAGTTTTTCCAGCGTGCCGCCGGTGTCGCGGACGCTGGTAATGCCAAACTTTAAAAACAGTTCGGGCATCGCGGCTGTCAGACCGTCGGTATAGGTCAGGTGAACATGAAAATCCCATAATCCGGGGATCAGAAACTTGCCATCACCATCAATACGCCGACTGACCGGTGGCAATGGATCATCCACTGACTGGACGTGGGTAATGGTATCGCCACGGAAGACCACGTTCTGACGGTCTTTTTTGCCGTTGACAGGATCAATGGTCGTGACGTTGATGATAGCGACGGCGCGACTGTTACCCGTTGGGTTTCCGGCGCAGCCAGCAACAGTGATCAGCAGGCTTATCAGCACGATGCTTAGGAAACCAACGAGCGTACAGGGCCGGTGTGACATAAACCCCTGAGGTGCAATCTCAGAGCAGGCACTCCCACCGCTTTTCAGCATGTCAGACCCCATCATCAAGAAAACTGCTTGTGCATTGCGCTATTTCCACCGCGGCTTCATCCAGCACCGCCTGAGTAATGTGGAGCTTTTCCACCAGTTCAGCGTTAGCCAGCAGTTTCGCCGCTCGGCGAGTGGGCTTAAGCAAGATCGATTGGGTGGCAATCAACAGACATCGAGCCGACAGTTCGGCTAGCTGGGCTTCCACGTCATGACTGAAGGCGGCATAAAATGCCGCATTCATGTTCCCCATGGGGCGGAGCTGTTCCACAAAAAGCTCAACGGCCCGATCCAGACCCAGGCTGTCCAGGCGATTGGTAACATTAAAGTCCCAGGCGGGAAGCAATGCATCGAGGGATCGGGGTAAGGGGTGGGGTATGACCAATTCTTTTTTGTATTGAGCTCGGGTTTCAGGTTCGAAAGCGGGTATATCGACCAGGACTACGTTGTTGACCTGGTCAGGTCGCAGCAACGCCATCTCGGCGGCCACCAGACAGCCTGTGTGGAATCCAAGAACATCAATCGGCTGGTTGGGTGACAGCGTGTCGGAAACGGCGATTGCGGCCAGGGCAAAATCGGTAATGCTGGGTTTGTCACTGGCGGGGTCGGAAGCGCCGAAACCCGGATAATCGGGTGCAACGACGCGACGCCCCGCTATCAGGTGAGGCGCCAGCGTGTTAAACGCGGCGCCGCTGTATGGCGAGGGGTGCAGGCAGTACAAATCAGAATGGTTTGTGGAACGCTGGCCCAGGCCCCAGCCATGCCAATGCATCTGGCCGAAAGGCCCCGGGCAATAGCCGCGTTCAGACCGCTGCCGGGCATCGGCGTCCATTACCGGGCCGCGCCAATTTTGAAGTAAGTTTTGATGCCGTATTTTCGGGTGAGCCTTTTCAGATCTTTATGATGCTGTTGCTGGTTTTGCCGAATCCGTTCGCTGGGGCCTACAACTCCGATAACCATGACGTCCTGGGATAACAGCCCGGTGACCGGTGTACACACCGCCCCAATGCCCTGGATGAAAACATCACACATGGTGACGGTTCCCCGCTGGACGAGATGTTGTCGAACATCCTTTATGCGGTCTAGCGCTGCCTGCTGAGGTTTATGCGTGTTGACGAAGTTGTCCATGCGCGCGTCGTCAAGTACTGACAGTGCAGTCAGGCCAGTCAGTGATGTTGATGCCGGCATCAACAGACCCACACGAACACTCACCCCTACCGCGTGACGACACTCCAGGCCGTGGACGATTTTCACCTGATCGCCGGTGAGGCGACTGAGGTTAATCGTCTCTTTGGTGCAGTCGTTGAGGTCGCTGACGAGGTCCAGCATGCGGCTGTCGCGCTCCAGATATTCCCGGGCCCATTCGATGCTGGAAACCAGTTTTCTTGATGGCGTGTACGTCCAGTCCTCAGGGTTGTAATCAGCGTAACCCAGGTCATGCATGCTCTTGAGCAGGGCATGGGAGCTGGTCAGGGGGTAACCCAGCTGACGAGAAATCTCCTTCGCCGCCAGCGGCTCGCGCTGATCGTCAAACAGTTCGAGGATTTCAAACACTCGGCGTACCGATTTGATGGTGCTGTCAGACATGATGTGCCAGGAAATTCAGGTGTGCCACATGATACCGGATTCGGCGCCAATCAGGCCGCCATCCGCAAGAGTGCAGACTCTATGACCTGGGCCACGTCATTGGTTTTGTAATCAAGATAGCCATGATTCCAGTCGGGCAAATCGATCAAGGTTCCATTCTTAAGGTGGCCCAAGGTTCGCGGCGTCATTTTGTAGAGGTCGTCGCCCGGATTCAGCAGGGTGACTGGATGGGGTAGTGATTCAATAGCCTCGATGAATCGCTCGTTGTAATCAAACACCGCTGACGACCCCCAGCCGTAATGTTGGTTCCAGCGCACTATTTCCGCCAGGCTCTCAGCTTTCATAGGCAGTGACATTTCTGGCGCTGAATTTGATGCCACCATCCGCCACAGATCTTTGAATCGAGTGCCGTCATCATCAAGAGGCGCCGGCGTCATCGATTGTCGAATAGCGGTGACATCATCGGAAGACAGCGTGGCGGCAGAGGACAGGATCAACGCGCCCACGTGTTCGGGGCGTTGACGGGTCGCGGCGACAGCGAGCTTCGCGCCGGCGTGAATGCCAAACAGGTTGACCTTGCCATGGGAGCGCAGCAGGTCGAGCTGGTCTACTACCTGCCAAATAGCCGTCGCGTACTGCTCGGCAGCAATGGGCACGGGTGGTGGGCAGGATTCGCCGTGGCCAGGGAAATCCGGGGCAACAGCAATACGTGTTTCGCTGACCACTTCAATAAGACGCGAAAAATTCCGCCCAGATTGAGGAAACATGTGGAGCAACACCAGTGGCGTCTGTGATGGATTATCAGGGCCCGCAAATCGCAAATGAATTTGACCGTAATCGCCGTCGATAAAGGTTCGTTTCGCCTTAGTCATGTTTGTCGGCGCTACTGAACAAACTCGAGCTGAAAACCCTCGCTGTCTTCCACCAGCATCGATTGATCGGCTTTTATGCATGGGCTGACCGATGGGCCAGGCGGCCTGACAATGGTCAACCCAAAGGCGGTCGCTCGCCGATGAACCTCTTCGATATTGGTGGTTGTGAATGTCCACATCACAACCCCGCGACTGCTGGCGGTTTGCGCAGCGGCCGTCGGGCGGTTCAGGTCAAAATGATCCATGAACACCAGGTAACCGGTATTGGCGCCGGGAGCAAATGCCTGTACAAAGCGTTCCTTGGCGCCTTCCGGTAACAGCAGGCCAGAACGTTCGCCGATATCGAAGGTGGCGTCGCGACGGATCTCATAACCCATTACCGTCTCCAGCATCTCAGCCATCCGATCGGCATCAGCCACGTTGCGCGCTGAGTAGGCGGCGCCCCCCAGGCCGGTTCCTTGATCAATAGGCCCAACTGGGATAAACATGTCCGGCCGTTTCACCCCTAACAGCAAGATATTCTCCGGTGCTTTGTAGAGAATTTCGGCCGACACATACGATTGTCCGTCCGGGCTAGTGAAGGTCATTTCTTTGACCCCGATGGTGGATTCTACGCCGATGCGTTTCATGACCTCTTCATGGGCGTAGAGATCGTTCATCGGAAAACTCACCGTCACGCCACCGAGATCGTGACCGCTGTGACTGGTTCGAACCTGGGGCCGCTCTGGAGTAACGTTGATTACTCGCAGCTGGACATTGGCACCGTCTCCCGCCTTGCCGTATCCGCGGATCTGTAACAGGACGGCAGGGTCCACACCCAAGTAATCGGCTGCATCTCCCAGGCTCGGCGCGGCGTCGTCGCAGATGGTCAGTCCGTACCCTTGAGCGAGTAGTTCATCCACCCTGTCCATCTCAGCGGTAACGTAAGTAACAGTGTGCAGCGGCCCGACCAATGCCTCAGCGGGGCGGCTCTTGGGTACAAAAATATCTTCCATTTGGGTAAATCCTTGCTGTCGTGTCAGACGAGTTTTTCGAGAATTTCAAACGCCGCGCGTTCACCAGATTCCATCGCTCCTTCCATGCCGCGATTCATTACTGCGGTATGTTCGCCGGCAAAGTGAAGGCGTTTCCAGGGCGCTCTCATTTGGCGCGAGAAGCGGGTAATTTGTCCTGGTTTCCAGTAGGCATATGCGCCGCCAAAAAACGGCGAGCGGTTCCAGGAAAATACCTTCAGCAGTTTCAGTGCGCCCCGGGTTGACGGGCGAATCCGTGCGAGATCATCGACGATGAGCTGGGCCGCCTGGGCTGGCGCCATTCGGTCAAGGTATTGAGCCATGGTGCCATTCACAAAAGACAGGCAGCTGGTGATGTCGTCAGGTTTACTTGGATCGTTTTGCAACGCCATGAAACGCCCGGGCGTGCGGTCCGTCCACATGCTGGGTGGCAGTTTGTCTTTTTCCCAGTATGGCTTGGTGGCTTTGAAGTGGGCTTGAAATACAGGGGTGTAGCCCAGTTCGTTCACAGCCTGGGCCTGCAGACCCTCAAGGTTTGGGCTGATATCTACGTGACGCAACGCGCTAAAGGCCAACGTACACAGACAGAAGCGAGCGTGATAACGGGTGCCATCGGCTGTCGTGACGGTGACGCCACCGGCCTGGGAATCAATGCCCCGTACGTGTTGGCCCAGAATCGGCGGCGACGTAAGTCCGCCTGCCATGGCTTCGGGAATGCGCTGATTACCGCCTGCCGCCGCCATGGAGCCTGCCGACGAGCCACTGTACAGCGAGCGCACCAGGTTGCTGGACTGGTATCCCATCAACGCCGACAGGTCGTGGGTGTTGCTGCCGTAGCTCATGTTGGTTCCGGCGCCCAGCTTAATGGCTTGAGGATTAATCCCTCGCTGAACCATCAGGTCATGAACCGAGATATCGTGGGCTGCATAGGCGCCGCTTTGCCAGGCGGCCAGATCACCCTTAGGCAGCGGGTTGTGCGCTTCTCCGTAAAGCATGAACTGCACAATATGCAGCGGTAATTGGCGCATCTCCGGTTGGGAAAACGGGTTTGCCGCATGGTCAGCCCATTGGTCCGGGGTAATGACATTTCCGCCCACGTGGTACAGGAACTTGCCGGGCCGTCCTTCCGTTCTTGGCCGTGATTTCTGCATGGGCACCTTGTATTTTTGTGCGGCATACAGCAGGCGGGCATATTGAGAGCCAATACCGCTGCCGCCCATTTCCGGGAAGCCAGGAATTTCGCTGGCGTCCGCGGTATGCACTCGGCCGCCAATGCGCTGGGTGCCCTCGATAATGCGTACGGAAAATCCGGCTTCCTGCAAAATCAGCGCAGCGTTCAAGCCAGATAAGCCGGCGCCAATGATCAGCACATCGTCCCGCGTTGGCTGGGCCAGGGTTTGTCCTGCTGATAGGCTGAGGGCACCGGCGGACAGTGCCATGGCTCTTAAGGCCTGGCGTCTGGACCATCCGCTACGCGGCGATTTTTGGCTTGGGCGGCTCATGAATTGTTGTCCTTATGGCTGGCTTGACTTGCACATATGCGTGTACATTGTACACATACGAGCAAATTCAGAGGGTAAAATGAATCGATTGAGCATACCATTGGTGCTCGCTGCGAGTCTTCTGGCGTCGGGACTTGTGCAGGCAAGCTGCCAATCGGCGCCAACCCAGAAATGTCTGCTTGTTCAGGCGGGTCAAGGGCTGGAGGCCATTGATGAGTCGACAAGCCGAATTGATGGGATGATGGAGCTCGCGGCAGCGCTGGCTGCGGGCGGTGATCAGCGCGAAGCGTTTGTCCTGCTGCTGCGTGCTGCGGTGAGCGCGGGTGCTCAGCCCGAGATCAGTCGCCGAGCAGAACTCATGGCCAGCGTGAGTCAGGCGGTTTCAGATCATGTGACCCTTGGCGCTGGGCGCAGAGCTGCGACCCAGATGGCCGAAGCGGCTCTTTTGGCCGTAGACGGCGTGCAGTCCGAAGACAAACGGGTGGATTTACGAGGGAAGTCGCTGGTCGCGCTAGCCTCCGCGAGTGATCCCGGTCGCGCCCTCAAGCAGGCCCAAGCTCTGGCCGAAGGCAGCGATAACGCGGCCTCTTATAAAGCCCGCACGCTAAAAGCGCTGGCATCCATTGCAGGCCGTTCCGACCCTGACCAGGGCAAGGCAATACTGACATCGATCACGATGGGCCTTAGCTACTATCAGGCCACAGCGTACGCCGACCTGGCACTGGCGGCGGCGCAACGCCAAGACACCCGCGGCGCCCTAGCGTTGCTGCCAACCGCGGTGGAAATTGCCCGAGCTCAGGACGAAGGATATTTTGTCGGTGGAGCCTTGCGCGAAGCCGCGATGGCTTACCTGGCCGCGGGCCAGAACGCGACCGCTGATGCGCTGTTCGACGAGGCGGTTCGGGGCGCCAAGGCGGCGGGCTCGGTGCAACAACAGGCAAGGGCCATTAGCCGAATCGCATCAGACCTGGCTGATGTACAGCGCTTTGATCAGGCCCGCTTATTGCTACCCCAGGCGGTGACGTTGGCCCGCGAGGAATCGGCCGAACCTCTCAGGATGTGGTGTTTTTACGAAATTGCCGGGTCGGCAGCGGCGTCGGGTGATCTGAATCTGGCACAGAAACTCCTGCAAGAGATTTCCCCGGAGGTGGCTTTTTCCGGCCGCCCTCTCCTCGCTGCGGCTCAGCGGGATGTGGCGTGGGGAATGGCAAGACATGGCAAGACCACTCAAGCCATCGCGCTGGCCCAGGACATCACTTCAGCTCGGGAACGGGTACAGGCGCTGTCGAGAATCGTCCGGATGATGGCGGATCCAGCGATGACCGCGCTGCCTCGTTACCTGTGACGGTGCACTAGTCGGGCATTTCTACCAGTTGGACTTCAACCTCAGCCAAGCCTTCGCGCAGTTTTTTCACCTCAGCGTATTCTTCTGAGTCCCAAAAAGCGCGGGCTGTGGCTCGGTCTGGCCACTTGGAAATAGCGATGGAGGTATACCCCTCGAGGGTGCCCTCCAGCAGTTCTGCTCCCGGGGCCAGCACCAGGTATTGACCGCCAAATTTCTTCACCAGCGCCGCTGCAGCGCTGCCATAGCCGGTGCGAAACTTGTCTCGGTCATGGATTTTTGCCGCAATAATCATGTAGGCCGCCATAGCGTGTAATGTCCTTTGTTTAAGGCTGTGTTTCTACCTGTAGGTAATCGATGATAGCGCTTCGATCTGCCGCTTTCGCGACGCCGGCAAACGCCATGATGGTGCCAGGTACTTTGCCGGTTGGGCTTGTGATGAACGCATCAATTTGTTCGCGACTCCATACGATGTCTGCGGCTTTCAACGCGTCAGAATAGCCGAAGCCCTCAGCGCTTGCTGCGCTGCGTCCGAAAAGGCCGCTGAGGTTTGGGCCCACTCGATGGCCCTGATCTTTCTTCAGGGCATGGCAGGCTTGGCACTGTAAGAACAGAATTTTTCCTCGGCGCAAAGTGGCCTCACTGACCGCAGGCGAAGTCGACGCTGCGGGATCTGGCGAGGTTTGGCCGTTGCTGCAGGCTGGTATGGCAATTAACGCCAGCAAAACAGTGGGTAGCGAAATGACGTTTGGAATCTGCATGGAAAGGTTCACCTTGGGGTGCTCGTCGGCCTCTGTTGGGCCATTGTTGGATTAAATCGTATCACATATGAGTCTGTATCATACTCAGATGTAAATGCACGACGCCTGCTTTGTGTATACTGTCTGCCCCTAAAATACCTCAGGTAGATTCAGATGCGAAGTTCCGACGACTTTACCCGCGGTGGTGTTTTCCTGGCTTTGGCGGTGATTTTTACGATCGTGCTGACCGCTTGCTCCAGCAATCCCAATCGCACCCCCTTGAGTAGCGCTGATCATCTTGCCCGGGTACTTGGCTGGTGGCCGGGTGACTACAACAACGATAGGCAGTTGGCAGTTTTAACAAAGGCAGGCAAACCCATTTGGCGTGAAGACGGTTCTGGCAAGCCGGGTCACATAGAGGTGACGTCCCACTATCGCGAGGTCAATTTGCCCCAATTCGGATCTCACGTTTTGTATGTGGAAGAAACTAAGCATGGCGATCCCAAGCTGATGTTTCGCCAGCGCATATACACCTTCGACATTGATCCCCAAAGCGACGACATTACGGTCAAGCTATGGAACTTCAAAGACAAGCAGGGGTATGTTGGGGCCTATCAGGATCTGTCGATGATTGCCGACCTTCAACCGAGCGAAATGTCGCCTTTACCGGATCAATGCGATCTGACGATTCGCCAGCAGGCGGATCGTTATCACATGACAATGCCGGCCAAGGCCTGTGCATTTGGCGGCCGATATTTTGACTATCAGGTGTTACTGGGCCCGGATACGTTCTGGTTCAGGGACCGCATTGTGGACCTGGAAACCGACGAAGTCAGGGAATCTGCTGGCGGCTTTACCTATCATGAGCTAGACCAAATCAATGGGTAGTTCGTTGCCAGTTGCTGCAGCCTTCGCACTGTTTTTGCCAACGTTCGTGGCTAACGCACAAACACCGGGTACAACGTTCCAGGACTGCCAGGACTGCCCGGAAATGACGGTGATCCCCAGTGGCAAAGCCTGGCTTGGGGTGGAACCTTTCGAGGCTAATACCAAACGCGGGGATGTTGCGTTGCGCGAAGTCACCATTAGTTATGGATTGGCTGTGGGAGCCAAAGAGATTACTCGCGCGCAATATCGCACCTTCATGGAAGCGTCTGATCATCAGATGGCTACCGCGGGCTGCAATACCTGGGGCGTCAATCGAATATTAGGGTATGTGAAATCTCACACCTGGAATGCGCCGGGTTTTCCGCAAAACGAACAGCACCCGGTGGTATGCGTCAGTCATGTGGATGCAACCGCCTACGTGGAATGGCTCAGCGAAAAAACCGGCAAATCCTATCGGCTGCTGTCCTCTACTGAATATGAGTATGCAGCCCGGGCGGGTACCCGTGGTCCCTGGTTCTGGGGCTTAAGTGCCGCCCAGGCCTGCGAATACGCCAATGTCGGTGACGACAATTTTCGACGAAGCTTCGACTACGCCCCCGTGTTTAACTGCGACGATGGCTACCTGCATACGGCTCCGGTGGGGTCGTACAAGCCCAACGCCTGGGGCTTATACGACATGCTGGGCAACGCATGGGAGTGGACCCAGGACTGCCTGCATCGTGACACCACTAACATTCCTCTGGATGGGTCGTCGTGGCTGGAAGAAGACGGTGGTGAGTGTGATCGACGTATTCCCCGCGGCGGTGGCTGGGTCTCCGGAACCGACTGGATCCGTGCGGGCGCTCAGGCGGGCGACCTGGCCCCCTATCACAGCCAGCTGCTGGGCTTCAGAGTCGGGTTGACGCTAGACTAGCCCGTCGAGAGATAGGTTTGAAAGGTGCTATCGCCCGATGTGCCACAAACTTATAGCTCACTGAGAACCTCCCGAAACTCATATCCTTCGCGGTGACAGTGGGCGCCAATGCCCTGGGTGTTAAAACCAAAGCGGCGTGAGTCCACGTCATGCACGGTGTACACCAACGAGCGGGGTTCGCCGGTTTTACGAAAGGAAAAGTACATGAAATCAGGGCGGTCAGAATAAAAGGGGTATTGTTTGTCTCTCAGCAGACCGGTAAACGATTGACTGTCGGACTGACGGGTCAGTTCAAAGGTTCCGCCCTGACTCAGCAGCCGAATGTTTGCTTGAGTCTGGGTAATGGCGCCCTGGTCATCACGGAAGCTCACCTCGCAAAAAAAGACCTTGGCGCGTCTCATTTGAGTAAACGCCCCCGGCTTGTTGCCGGCAGCATGTTCGCCGCTGGAAACATAATAAGACCCGTCTTCACGCCAATAGGTGTCTTCAGACAGCACTAGGTTATGGACAGAATACCGGCGTTTTTCTCCCTCACCGAAGAAACACGCCCTATCGTCCATGGCGCCATGAAACTGTCCACCCACTCGACGCCACTGCACCGAGCAGTTGGCCTCCGGAAGAATGTCGCTCATGAATTGGACGTCGTCGACCGACAACGATTCCCATTTTTTGGGGTCTTCATGAGCACCCAGCCACGCGTCTTTATCCCTGAAAAACTGCTGGTGCATCAGGATATGAGGATTGCCAGGCTCGGTAGAGAATGTCACTAGCCTTTGGCGAAATACTTTCGCTGGGTTGTTGTCGCGATATTCCTCAACGTAATAAACGTGGTCACCAAACTCCGCTGCGTGAACGCGGTGATGAATGGTGTGGACCCGGATCTGGCGATCGGACTCCGCTATGGAGACCCGTCGGTCGGCTTCAAACCAGCGCTGCTCTTCGTTATCAAATTCGCCCTCAAACCATTCGCTGAGCACCTTAATATCTCGCGCCATCGGGTCAGCGGCGTCATCGGCAAACACCGCCTGGCCGGCAGAGAGAAGGCCGGCACCCGCTGCCAGTTGCAAAGCCATTAGCAGTCCCCGTTTCATCATCATCTCTCCTGGTTTGCTGTTTTCAAACGGCGCTCAATACACTGATCGCCGCCCGTTCGCCGGATTCAAAAGCGCCTTCCATGCCACGCTCCAGCAATGCGGTGTGCTCCCCGCAGAATTCGATATTGCCGTGATTATCACGCATGTGTGCGGCATATTGGGTGACCTGTCCTGGCCGCCAGAACACCCAGTCACCGGCGCCATGGACATCCCGATGGCAGGACTGCACCAATACCGGCTCCAGAGCGCCCTTCAACGCCGGGCGCACTGCTTCGAGTTCGCGAGTGGTGTAGTCCATTACCTGTTGGTCGGTCATGAAATTGTATTTGTACGCCTCATCGCCATTGATGAAGGCAATGGCAGAGGACGGCGCGCCCTTTTCTCCTCGGCCCAGCACCGCAAAACGTTCAAAACTGCCGTCTGCCCAGATGTTTTTGGGCAAGCCGTCGTCTTCCCAGAAAGGCCGTTTCAACAGATAGTGCACCTGGATGGAAATCCCGTAGTCGATTTCGTCGATTGCCGCTGCCATCCGCTCGGGAAGCCGCGGAAAAAACTTCACGTCCTTCATTACCGGATAGGGCATGGAACAAACCACTTTTTTTGATCGGTAGCGTGTGCCATCGCCGCAATGGGTGATGACCTCAGATCCTCGGTCTTCGAATGCGTAAACCGTCTTGCCAGTAAGTACGCCGTTTTCCAGGCTTTCAGCCATCGCCGCAGGCATGCGTGAATTGCCGCCTTCAACCTGCAGTACGGGTGGCCGATCCTTCGCGGCGTCTGAGACTCGGGAGTTGAATTCTCCAACCGCGTATCGACGAAGTTCATGCAGTGCCGACGTGTTGTCCAGGTGATCGGTGTGCACGATGGTGTTCATCAGGCGAATCGTTTCGTCGTTATAACCCAGGTAACGCCGTAGGTATTCGCTCTGGGGAATATCGTATTTGGCAAACTCCGGTTTGATCCAGGCGTCCAGGGGCTGGCCCGACAAGGGGTTGTCTCGATGGGACAGCTCGAACAACATTCGGTTGGGCATCATTTCCCGGTCTTTGCCGGACAGCGGATTGAGTTCGTGGGTCGGCCAGGCTTCGGCGGAAATGTCCTGCCCACGGATGCGGTAATACCAACCAGACCTCGTGGCCAGCTGGTTGGGTTCAATCAGTTTCAGCTTGTGGCGTTTAGCGGCTTGAATCATCCGCGCATAGTTGCCGCCAATCAGTTCTCCCGCGGCTTCTGGCTTACCGGGAATATCCATCAATGTGTAAACCCGGCCGCCGATGCGTTGGCGACCTTCCAGGGTTTGCACATTCATCCCGTTATCTTCCAGCAAGGTGGCGGCCTGGAGGCCCGAAAGGCCTGCGCCCACCACGATGACATCGTGGACCGGGGTTGCTTTGCCGAATACCGGCAGAACCGGGGTCAACGCGGCTGCCACGCTCCCCTGCAGGAGTTGTCGGCGTTTGCTGGAAATCGGTGAATTCATGACTACTTACCCTAAGTCGATATTTACATGCGTGAACACAATATACCGCTACGTGTAGACAATTCCCACAGTTGGCATTGTCTGTTGACGACATGTCGGCTTTTTTGTCTGATTTTGAGATTGCCGGCGTGTATCCAATGTGATCAAGCTGGAGTCCAATCAGGGACTGTTCGGATGGGTGGCGGCATTGACGTTGGGGGTTGAGGCTGCTTTAATGACCATGGTCATTTAAAAACCATGGTCATTACGAGGTGGAGATGAACTGGCGTCAGCAACAAAAAGTAGAGCTGAAACAGGCCCTGTATGCGTGCGCGGTCAGACTGTTCGAAGCCCAAGGTTTTGAGTCTACGACCGTAGCTCAAATTACCACTGAACTGGGTGTGGCCAAGGGGACATTCTTCAACCACTTCCCCAGCAAAGAACATGTCATTGAGCAGTGGTACGACGCGATTACGACGGACTGCCTGGCGGCGGCGAAAACCGCTTCTTTTGCCAGCGCTGAGCTGGCAATAGCGAGCCTGTTTTCGGAGATGTCTGGGCGAGCCACGGCGTCTCCCGAACTGCTTATGGCGAAAGCTGGCAACGTGATAAACCCCCTTTTGGTTGGCGCTGAAATGCGTCAGGTAAAGCAGGTGGCGGACTATGTTCGAACCCAATGCCAGGCCGGTGTTGAGCGTGGTGAACTCAGGGCGGATACCGACATCCACTTTGTCGCTGATCTTCTGGTGGCCTTGCTGACAGGGACCTCCCGCGCTTGGGTAAGCTCTCAACCCCGTTTTGATTTCCCCGACCTCATCCGCAGGAGAGTTCAGTTCGTATTTGAGGCGGCCCGGTGAGCGTATTGTCGATCTGCCATTTAAGTCACACCTATGCCGGCGGCGTGCAGGCCTTGAACGATCTCAGTATGGAGCTCGGGCCCGGCATGTTCGGATTACTGGGACCCAACGGCGCTGGCAAGTCCTCATTGATGCGAATTATTGCAACCTTGCAAACCCCCAGTCAGGGCGACGTGCATTTTGGTGATATTGACGTCCTCAAACAGCCTCAGCGACTCAGGCGGGTGTTGGGCTATCTCCCCCAGGATTTTGGCGTCTATCCGCGAGGCTCTGCGATGGAGATGTTAAATCACATTGCCGTGTTGAAAGGGATAAGCTCGCGCAAACAGCGCCGGCAGCTCGTTGAGCACCTGCTGCATTTGACCAATCTATTTGACGTACGAAAAAAGCGACTGGCGGGGTTTTCCGGTGGCATGCGCCAACGGTTTGGCATTGCCCAGGCGTTGATTGGCAATCCCAGACTGTTGATTGTTGACGAACCCACTGCCGGGCTGGATCCCCAGGAGCGCCATCGGTTTCATAACTTGTTGGCGGAAGTGGCTCAGGATGTTGTGGTGGTGCTGTCAACCCACATCGTGGAAGACGTGGACGACCTGTGCCCGCGGATGGGTGTGCTCAGGGCCGGTCAAATCGTGGCTCAGGGTAAGCCTGCGGACCTGCGCAATGCCCTGGTCGGCACCCTGTGGGAAAAAGCGATTGAACCCAAGGACCTTCAGGCAGTGGAGGCGCGTCACGAGGTGATTTCCCACCATCTATCCGCCGGTAAGCGGGTGGTCCGGGTTCGGGCGACGCAATATCCTGGCGACGACTTCCAACGCAGCGATCCGACGCTTGAGGACGTGTACTTTTGCGCCATAGCCCAAGCCACGGCAGTGGCAACGGCTTAGACAATGACGGGACGCATTGCCTGGCTTGAGTGGCACTATCAGGCGCGATCCGTGGCTGCGTTGCTGGCACTTGCCGTTTCGTTGGGCTTGGGGTTTTTGCTGACCGCCAATGCGGGAGAGTTTCAGTCCTTTGCCCCCGGCGGAATGGTGCTGGCCAACTCTCCCCACGCACTTGTCGAAAATTTGATCAAAATCGGATTGTTGGCCGTGTTTGCCATGCCGGCCATCATTGGCGGTGCAGTGCTACGGGACTTGGAATCAGGTATGTCTCCGTTGATCTACAGCACACCAGTGAGCACTTGGCAGTTCTTGCTCGGACGCTTTGCCGGCTCTTTTGGTGTTCTGGCGGTGGTGGCAGCAGGCGCTCCAGTTGGTTTTCTGCTTGGCACCTTTTGGCCCTGGGCCGACCCATCATTGCTGGGCCCCACCCGGCTTCACCACTATGGCTTTGGCTACATTGTCATCATGTTGCCGACATTGTTGTTCACCGCGGCGTTGGTTTTCGCCGTAGCGGTGATTGCTCGTCGAATGATCTACGTTTACCTGATGGTGATGGCCCTGCTCGCTTTATCGTTGATCGGCGGTGAAGCCAATCTGATTCATCCCGTGGTTGATCCATTTTTGTACGAAGTGTTTGAGCGTCAGACCCGCTACTTGAGTGCCGCCGAGCGCAATCAACAGCTGGTTAAAATCGACACGTTGATGCTGCTTAGCCGAGCGCTATGGGGAACTCTGGCGCTGGCGGCCTTGGCGCTGGCTTGGCGGCGCTTTTCATTTTCCCCAGTGATGAGGGGAGAAAAACCTCCGGCTGAGATGAAGGGCGAGTCCCATCAGTTCAACTCCTTGTCGGCGGACTGGAAAATCTCACCACTATGGGAGAGTGCTACCTCTTGGCGTCAACTCAGGGTCTTGATGGTGTGGGAAATTCGACAAGTCTTAATGAGTCGGCCCTTTCTCATTCTCCTCGCGATCAGCTTCACTCTGTTGGTGTTGAGTTTAGTGAGTCGCGAGGTCCACTATGGTGTGCAGGCCCTGCCGGTAACCCGGCTGATGATTGGGTCTTTGTCGTCGCTAATCCTGGCGCTGATGGTTGTCCTGGCTTTTTACAGTTCGGAGATTATCTGGCGGGAGCGTCGCTGTGGATTCAATGGCGTGTTGGACGCAATGCCGGTCCCCAGTGTCGTTGTGATCAGCAGCAAGATCTCAGCGTTGTTGGTGGTAATGGCAATGATCGTTGGATTGGGCGTCGTGATCGCGGTTGGGGTTCAGATTGGCAGCGGCTACTATCATTTTGAGCCACTGCTTTACCTTGAGCGGGGCCTGTTTTTCAACACGCTTCCTTACCTTTGTTTGGCCGTGCTGACCTGTTTTTTTCAGGTGCTTGGCAGCCATCGCTTTGTCGGGCTGCTGATGTTTGCTGTTTTTATGGCGGCGCTTGTGGGTTCTCGAGATCTATTCGGTGTAGAACATCCATTGCTGAGTTTCGGCCTGCCAGCGGTGCCGGCGCCCATGTCGGACATGAGCGGCGCACGAGAGTTTATGGCCTTGGGATATTGGGTACGAGCCTATTGGTTTTGCCTGGCGGGGCTGTTTTTGATGGCCACCGTTGCACTTTGGCAGCGAGGTATCCTGCAGCCACTGCGGCTCAGGTTGCGCAGGCTTACGCGTCAAACCAGCGTGCTGCCGATGGTTTCGGCAGCGTTGCTGGCCCTGGGAGCCGTGGGCGTCGGCGCTGTCATCTATCACAACACCAATATTGTCAATCGTTATGTCACCAATGCGGATGCTGAGGTAATGCAGGTGAACTATGAGCGCAACTACCAGAGGTTCTCGAGCTTACCGATGCCGTCCATCACTGCGGTGACTATGGCAGTGGACCTTTACCCCTTGCAACGTCGAGTAACGGTGGCGGGGGAGCACCTCTTGCGCAACCGCCACGAACAGCCTCTGACGCGCATTGATGTGGTTTTTCCGCCCGACCTTGACCTGGTCTCCGTCACCTTGGACGTTGCCGCAGCCCAATCTCAAGCCAGTGAACTGGCTACGTATGTCACGTTCGAACTTGATCAGCCGATGCTGCCTGAACAGCAGATCACCTTGCAATTCGAGGCCCAGCTCCAGCACGTAGGGTTCGCTCATGATGCTCCCGACACCGCGCTGGTTCGTAACGGGATTTTTATCGGCAACGAACGGTTTAGCCCCCACATCGGGTATAACCCAGATTACGTCTTAGACGATGTTCGAGACCGTCAACATTATGGATTGGCGCCGTTGGCGAGGCGGCCGCTGTTAGAGGACACCCGACAACACAACGTCAATCCAACCCGGGCTGACAGCACCTTTATTGACTTTGAGAGCACCGTTTCAACCATAGCCGGTCAGACCGCGATTACCTCGGGCAACCTCATTGAGCGCTGGGAAGAGGGCGAGCGGGCCTATTTTCACTACAAAATGAGTGGGCCTATTCGAAACCTGTACGCCTATTCTTCAGCGCACTATGACGTTGTGCGTGATCAGGTCAACGGCTGGGATCTGGAAGTCTTTCATCACCCTGGACATGATAAGAATGTAGGACGAATGCTGGACGCAGCGAAAGACAGCCTTGCGTATTTCAGTGAAGTCTTTAGCCCGTATCAGTACCAGAAGCTCACGATTGCCGAATTCCCGGCCTATCGGGCATTTGCCCAATCCTTTCCTGACACCATCTTTTTTTCCGAGGATCTGGGGTTCCTGGATCAGATCGGCCCTCAAGATCTGGACATGCCGTACTACATTACGGCCCACGAAGTGGCGCATCAATGGTGGGGTCATCAGTTGACCGCGGCGAATACTCAGGGAGATGGGTTTCTGCACGAAACGTTGGCGCAATATTCCGCCATGTTGGTGATGCGCAACCGATATGGGCGCGACACGGTCCGTCGATTTCTCAAATTTGAGCTGGATCGCTATTTGTCGGCTCGAGCCAACGATCCGCAAGGTGAGCTGCCGCTATATCGCGTGGAAAAACAAAAATACATCCACTATCGCAAGGGCTCTATCGTGATGTATGCGTTGGCGACGTATTTGGGTGAGGGGGTGGTCAATCGTTCGTTAGCGCAGCTGCTGCGGCTGCGCGCATTCAGCGCGTCACCCTACGCCATCTCCACGGATTTTCTGAAAATACTCAAAGCCCAGGCCAAACCAGAACAGCATGGGCTGATTGAGGACATGCTGGAAAACATCACGCTATTTGATCTTCAGCTGCATCGCGCCGATGTAAGAGCTGCAGAACACGGCGGCTTCCGGGTCACTGCGCACGTCGATGTGGCGAAGTTTTACGCCAACGGCGAGGGCGAGGAAACCGAGGCGCCGTTGGATATGGCCGTGGATATCGGCCTGTTCAGACGCAGTCCCGACGCGGCAGATTTTACCGAGGACGACCTGATTGCGCTTAAGCCTGTTGACCTGACCAGCGGCTCGTCGACCGTTGAAATTGTTGTCAGTGAGCAGCCTGCGGTTGTTGTTATCGACCCGTACTACAAGCTGATTGATCGTCAAATGGGGGACAACGAGGTGGCGGTAACGACATCAAACTGAGGTCAGTCGTTGACAGCTTGTTGTGGCCCAAATTCAGGGCCTTTCAAAACCATCTTGGAATAGCGCAGGTATTTCAACGTCACCGCCAGAGATAACCAGCGGGCCGTTGTCTGCGGGGTCCAGCCAGGGTTGCAGGCGCTCAGCGTCTGTATTGCCACTGCGCCAGGCAGCGGCAAAACGGCCGTAGCAGTCAAACGAAATATTGCTGCAGGATGCCGCACCGCCAGACAGAAAGCCGATAACCCCCTTGTTATCGGGATGAAAAAGGGCCGACCCGGAAGAGCCGGGCTCGGTGGTGCCGTCTTCCCAGTTGTCGACAGTCCAGTGAGTGTTGGTGTTATCCGCAATAATGCAGTTGCTGGCGTAAGACAGGGCATCGGTATTGAAGCTGATCGCCTTTTCGTCCACTCGGGGATGATGAATGCCTACGCTTCCTTGAGGGATGGTGTCAGATCGGTCCCACCCAGCCCAGTGGACGTTGAAGGATGTGGGGGGTGTAGAGCTTAATTCGAGTAACGCCATGTCGGTTTGTCGGTCACTGGCGCGAAACACGGCCCCCGACACAGACTCCATTCTGGAGCCTCCCGATAGCTGGCCGCAGGTGGGTGATTCATAATTCCACAAAGTGACCACGGATGCGGCGTTGGACGGATTTATTCCACAATGAAAAGCAGTTAAGAAATAGGGCGTGAAACTCCCTTCAGCGTCCATCACCATCGTTCCCGTACACGTATCGATGCCGCTTCGGGTGTAAGCTGCGACTGAACGGATTTCGTCTCGCCAAAGATCACCTTCGGGGCATACTACGTCGTTGTTGCATGCACCCTGCTTGCTCAGTCCAGGGCCGCCAAAAACGTTGAATACGTCGCGAAAGCCTCGGCTTACTCGAATAAGCTCCAGTTGCAACGTTGGGGTGGCACCGGTAGGAATAAAAAGTTCTACGGTGACGGTATCCCCGGGCATTGGTGGTGACCAAAACTGGCCATGGTCTGCGTTGTCATCGTCGGTGTAAGGGCCATCAAAATAGTTGGGCATTGCTTTGGTGTTGCTAATGAAATACAGCGTTGCCCCCACGGGCAACTGAAATTGTTGAAAGCCAAAATTCAAATCGGTGGCGCCCTCAGCAGCAAATCCCATTCGCCAGAGCTGGCCACCGTCAACGACAGACCATTGTCCATGGGTGGTGGGAGAGATGTTGAGGTCCGTTGGGCGCGCAAACCGCACCGCCACGCCGCGCTTGGCATCCCGGTCCGCTGCCGCTTTTTCCAGCGCCGGGTCTAAACCCGGTAACCGGTACGGCTGGGCGCTGGGCAGCGTTAGACCAAAGCTTTTGGGTGTCTGGCCTTCTCGAGCCCCTGTAGTCGCAGGCAGAGCCAGAAGCAGGGCGAATAAAAAAAACCATGGAGTCGGCTGGAAACGGACCACAAGAAGACCTGTAAAAAACCACGAGGAGACGATGGTAGCCCACCCGGTACGCCAAAAACCGGACCGAGTTGGCAGTCGGTCAGGCCTCAAAAGCGTTATCGATCAGGCCGCGACGGGCTTAAAGGTCTTCAGCGCCCCGCTGGTTGTTTCCACGCAGGCGGGCAGTAATTCCAGCATTTGCCTGACCTGCTCAACCTTGCTTTCTGCGGCCGCAACCTCAATGGTTTCACATAGGTTTCGGACGCTGACAGCGCCCAGGCTAGCGCTGGTAGATTTGAGTTCGTGAGCGTGTGCGGCCACCTGTTCCAAGTTCTGAGCCCTGAGCGCCTGGCGGATTTTCTTAATCCCCTCTGGCGCATCGGCGATATACGACTGCACCAGTTCATCAAGGCCTGTTCCCATCAGCTGGCATAATTTCTGAAGTGTCGCCTCGTCCAGGTCTTTACCGGCCTCCTGTTTCAAGGACGCTGACGGCGTCACAGTTTTTGAACTGCGATGGGTTCCCTGTAGCGCATCTAGCGGGTCGGTAGCGCTCTCGCTGCCATCCTCGGCGTGGGCCATCAAGCGCCGCAGCGTTTCAGCAATAAGTTGTCGATCCAAAGGCTTGGACAGATAGGCGTCCATACCTGCACCCAAGCACTTCTCAACATCTCCCGACATGGCGTTTGCTGTCATGGCAATGATGGGAAGGCGAGCAAGGTTATTGCGTTCTTCAATTTCACGCCATTGGCGGGTCGCCGTGTAACCATCCATGATCGGCATCATGCAGTCCATTAATGCGGCATCAAAATGCCCCTTCTCCATCGCTGCCAGCGCTTCCCGACCGTTGGTTGCGACCTCAAATTCAAGTCCAAGAGACTTCATCAGTGTGGTCGCCACGTTGAGGTTGATGTGATTGTCTTCGACTAAGAGCACCCGAGCTTTGATGGTTTGGATTTCCACATATTCGTTGGCGTCTACCGCACGCTGAGTCTGCTCTGCGGTCGCGTCAGCGGTTCGTTCCACCAGTTCGCTGATGGCCTCGGCCAATTGTTCAGTAGAGCAGCTGGCCGATACAGCGCTGATGTTGTCCAACGTTTTCAACGACTCGGGCACCTTGCCGCCCGCGTTAAGAATCAGGCAGGGTCGGCCGATTTTTGGATGATTGGATAATTTCTTTGCCAGTACCAGCCCCTGGGGTCCAGTGGAGGTAGCGTCGATGGCCAGCAGGTCAATATCGTTATAGCCACCTTCATCATGGCCTCGTTTGACTTTCCCCACGGCATCCTGAGGGCTGCTTGCCAGATCAACATTGCAGCCGCTGTTCTGGGCAAAGCGAGCGGCTCTGTTTTGAAAGACTTCGTCGTTGGTCACCATCAACATCCGCACGCCAGCGAGTTTTCGGGCCTCCGGTGCAATATCGCCAACGGCTTTTTTTAGCGGAATCTCAAACCAGAATTCAGAACCTTTGTTCTTCTTCGATACAACGCCAATATCACCGCCCATCAGCTCAACCATTTGCTTGCAGATGACCAGCCCCATTCCGCTGCCGCCAAAGTTGCGGGTCACAGATGCATCAGCCTGCGTAAATGGCTGAAACAATTTTTCTATCGTGTCCTCATCGATGCCAACGCCAGTGTCCTTAATGCTGAATCGGAGCCGGTATTCCGCCACACTTTCACTGCGGGTGGTGACGTTGATCTGAACCATGCCGTCTTCAGTGAACTTCACCGCGTTGCTCACCAGGTTGGTGAGTATCTGGCGAAGCCGTACCGGGTCACCACGAACTGCGGCTCGAACGCCGGTGTCAATATGGCTTTTTAGCGCCACGTTTTTTCTGGCCGCAGATTGCCCCAGGAGTTTGGTAACAGAGTCCACTAATTCGTTGAGGTTAAACCCAACCGTCTCCAATTCCAGCTTGCCAGCCTGCATTTTTGAATAATCCAGCATGCTGTCAATGATCGTCAGGAGATGTCGGGATGAGCTCAAGATCGTACTCATATGAGCGCGTTGCTCTTCATTCAGTTCCGACCCCCGCATCAAATCCAGCAGCGGAAGTATGCCGTTAAGCGGCGTACGAATTTCATGGCTGACTGTAGCGAGAAATTCGTCTTTCGCTAAGCCTGCCTGTTGTGCCTGGCGACTTAACTCGCCCATCTCTTCTTTGATGGCGTTGCGTTCCCGGGCCATGCGTTGACGGGCGCCCTCAGCCTGGGCCGCCTGATCTTGGGCTTTGCCCAGTGCAACCGCCTGTTCTTCCACCTGGCGTCGAAGCCGGGAGCGGTCGTCAAACAGCCCGCCGGGTCGACTGGTGCAAAACATGACGACCAGGGCAGTCAGCAGTGCCGTCACGGACGCCGGCAGGGTCCACAGGTCGGTCACAGCAAGGGTCACAGTTAAGGGCAAAACGGCAGTCAGAGTAAACAGACATTGGGCCAAAAAAGAACAGGAAAAAAGGACCACGCCGGCGGCCATCGCTGCCAGCGTCAGGCTGGTGATCAGATAGAGAGACCGGGGGCTGTCGGGCTCGATGAACAGCAGAGCACAGGCTCCCCAGCCGGCACCGACCGCTGCGGCATACAGCAGGAAGTAGCGGCGCCAGACGGTGACGTCGGGCAATTGATCGTCGTTCTTTGCCGAAACCCACCGGACCGTCAAGACCGTTATTGTCAGCAGGCTAAAATAGCCCGCAACGACCCAACCAAACTGGGCGTTTCCGGTCATGCCCATGGTGATGGCCAATGCCAGACCGGGAATCAAAATAATCAGCTGATAAAGCGAAAGGCTCTGACTCCAGCGCACGGCGTCAAGCGCGCGTCGATCAGCCATGTCCAGCTGATCGGTTTCAGTTGCGGTCGTGTTCAAGAGTCTCCCCCGAGGCTCTGAGGGCGCTTGTCATTGTCAGCGCCGGCCAGAAAATAGTTCCAGAACCTCGATCCTAGCTGTCAGCCAGTAGGGGCCGCAAGGCGGCCTAACATAGATTCACATTCGTCAAATGGGGTTTGTCGACGGCTCGCTTGCCTCAGACTCATAGATAATCTGGCTGTTTCGCTTAACCGTTAGCGGATGATAGCCGGGTTTGGCGGCTTCAAATATCCGCTGGGCCATTGCCTGTTGGTTATTGTCTACGAGGGCCTGATAGAGCGGTCTGAGAAATTTATTGCGGCCGATGCTCATCAGGAAATTCTCCAGTCGCCCCATGGCCGGCTGATAGTCGTTATTGATGGCGATCATCAGCCAGCTGAAGGCTATTTCATTATTAGTAGAGGCGGTCAGTTCGAATGCGCGGTCGAGCTCGTCCAGCTGTTTTGCCGTTAACGATTGCGGCAGGTTGTCGAGAAAGTACTTCCATTCATGAGCGGTCCAATCTGTGGTGTTGATATCGGCCGCGTTGACGGTGCCTGCCTGCCAGTCAGTCAGCAGCGGATCAATATTGGTAAAGGCGTTTGAGGTCGGCGTCGGTGCACCCTCTGGAATTCCGGGCTCGTAAATCCACTGAGCAATACGTTCACTATTGAGCTGTTCGCTGTGGGTCGTGAGAAGAGTTTTCTCCAGATGCTCTACAAAACTCTCGGTGGTCAGGCTACGAAATTGAAAGGTGTCGAAATAGCTGCGAAGGAAGGCGTCAAAATCTTCCCGCCCGACATTGTTTTCCAGTTCGTACAGGAACAACGAGCCCTTCTCGTAGGGCACGCTGGAAAACGCGTCATCCGGATCACGGTCGCGCATGTCCAGAGCCAGGATCTGGTCCGCGGTGTCCATGTCGGCCATTTCAGCCGTTAAGTCGGCCAAACCCAGCGCCATCTCCATCGCGTAACGATCATCGCCGTAGACAAACTGCATGATTCGGTTGGTCAGATAGGTGGTGAAACCTTCGTTGAGCCACAGATCGCGCCATGTGGCATTGGTCACAAGATTGCCAGACCAGGAATGGGCCAGCTCGTGAGCAATCAGTGACACAAGAGACTTATCGCCAGCAATAACGGTGGGTGTAATGAAACTGAGACGGGGATTTTCCATCCCGCCAAAGGGAAAGCTCGGCGGTAGAATCAGCAGATCGTAACGGTCCCACTGATAGGGGCCATAGCGCGACTCGGTGGCCTCCAGCATGGTTTCCGTGTCGGCGAACTCCGCCGCGGCGGCGGCGAGAATTTCTTTTTCCGCGTAGACCCCTGTGCGTTCCCCCATGGCCTGAAATTCCAAGTCTCCCACTGCCAGTGCCAGCAGGTAAGAGGGGATGGCTTGGGGCATTTCGAAGTGATACACACCGTTGGGTGAGGCCGCGGGTGAATTGTTGGCGCTCATCACGGCCCTGAGAGCCGTCGGAACCCTGATCGTTGCATTGTAGGTAAGCCGCACTGCCGGGGTGTCTTGCAGCGGTACAAAACTCCGCGCATGGATGGCCTGAGCTTGGGTGAACAAAAATGGTTGCTGTTTGCCGGCGGTCTGGCGTGGCGCAAGCCACTGAAGGCCTGACGCATCAGGTGCCGTCCGATAGCGAATTTCCACTACATTTGCTGCAGGCGGCAGCGAGATTGCCAGCGCAGTCCCGAGTACCGGGTGAGGGTCAGCCAATGAAAACTCCACCCTGGCCCGTTTTTCGGCGGAGCCAGCCAGTACTTCCATGACCGTTAAATCCCGGGTGTCCAGAATCAACGCCGGATTACCGCCGCCCTGGCGTTCAATGGTCAGCGTCGCTGAACCCTCCAGAACTTGGCGTTTAAAATCCACCGTAAGATCCAGGTCCACATTGCGGGTCAGGTACGCGTCAACATTGGCGAACGAGTGATAGTCGACCCCTGGCGTGGGTCCAGTATCCGGGGCGGTCGCTGGATCCGGCATGCCCGCCGGGCTAGTTTTATCGGTTGTGGTGTTGGCTTCTGGAACGCCCGAGTCTGGGCTGTTGCAACCGCCAGCAATCAACGCAAGAAGTATCAGTGGGAGGGAATAATTTCGGTGGCTCACGGACAACTCCTTGCGGTGAAATTCATGCATGAGAAGGATAACGACGCTGGCGATCAATGTCAGTAGAAACGTCCGGTGTCTTATCGGTCGCTATGCTGGTGGCCAGGGCTCTCCGTCCGATGTGGTGACCACTATTTTGGCGGCTGCCTGCCGCGCTTTCGATCGGGCACCGTCGACGTCGGCATCCCTGGCCAGACAAACGCCCATGCGCCGTCGTCCAACCACTTCTGGCTTGCCAAACAGTCGCAGGTCGGTGCCGGCTTCGGCAAGAGCTTCGGGCAGCCCCTGAAAGCGAGGGGCTTTTCCGTCACCTTGCACCAGAACGACGGCAGAGGCCGTGGGTCCGCGCTGCTGGATCTGGGGGATTGGCAATCCAAGAATCGCCCGAACATGCAGGGCAAACTGAGACAGATCCTGGGACATCAAAGTGACCAGGCCAGTATCGTGGGGCCGGGGAGAGACCTCGGAAAATAGCACCTCATCACCGCGAACGAACAGTTCAACGCCAAAAAGGCCGCGGCCGCCCAGTGCACCGGTAATCGTGCCGGCAATGGTCTCGGCCTGCTGCCGGGCCGCCTGAGACATTGCCTGGGGCTGCCAGGACTCGCGATAATCGCCATCTTCCTGACGATGGCCGATGGGTTGGCAAAAGGATGTTCCTGCGGCATGACGCACGGTGAGCAGAGTAATTTCGTAATCGAAGGGTACAAAACCCTCAACGATGCACCGCCCTGCGCCAGTGCGGCCGCCGCTTTGCGCATATTGCCAGGCGGCTTCCGCCTCGGCTTCACTGTGCACGGTACTTTGGCCTTTGCCCGAGGAACTCATCACCGGTTTGATGACAAAGGGATATCCCACCTTTCCGATAGCTTGGCGATACTCGGGTTCGGTATCCACAAACTGATAAGGCGACGTGGGCAGATTCAACTCTTCGGCCGCCAGGCGCCGAATGCCTTCCCGGTCCATCGTCAAGCGGGCGGCTCTGGCGGTGGGGATTACCTGAAAGCCCTCAGTTTCCAGTGCCTGAAGCGTAGGCGTGTGGATGGCTTCGATTTCCGGCACGATTAGGGTGGGTTGTTCCTGTTCAATCACTTCACGTAGGGCAACGGGATCCAGCATGTTGATGACATGAGCCCTGTGAGCCACCTGCATGGCGGGTGCGCCGGCGTAGCGATCCACGGCAATAACCTCCACGCCCAGCCGCTGCGCTTCTATCACCACTTCTTTGCCCAGTTCGCCAGAGCCCAGCAGAAGGAGGCGAATGGCGTTGTCTGATTCAGGCGTTCCGAATTCCATATCAATTTCTCGCAAAAGGTTGGCGGATTATACAGCCCGCAATCTGCAGTGAGGGCGTACACTATGCTGCGGCTGATCTGTCCTTTGCTGCTAGCCACCTGACCATGGCCGAGACCAGGAGTTTGAGTGCTAAATCGAAACCTGTCCCTACTGTTTTTCTGTCAATTGATTGCCGTTACGGGTTCCGTGGTGATGGTAACCCTTGGCAGCATTATTGGGGCTCAACTCACCACGTCGCCCGCTCTGGCAACATTGCCCATCTCTCTGACCATTGTTACTACCGCGGTCACCACCATACCCGCGGCAATTTTCATGCGGCGATACGGTCGTCGATGGGGTTTTGCATTGGGTTGTGTCACTGCGATGGCGGCTGCGCTGCTTACCCTGGTGGCGATCGGGCGCGCGAGTTTTGTCGGCTTTACCTGCGCTATGGCGCTATTTGGGATCAATATGGCGTTTGCCCAGCAGTACCGGTTTGCCGCCATCGAAAGCGCTGAACCGTCGTTTGCGGGTCGCGCGGTGTCGTTTGTATTGTTGGGCGCGGTGGGTGGCGCGTTACTGGGCCCGACGCTGGTGAAGTACTCTTCAACGATGAGTCCCGATGCGCCGTACGGTTTGGCAATGGGCGCCATTGCCGGCTGCTATTTGCTGGCGTTGCTATTGGTGCTGGGGTTGAATTTTGCCAAATCTCAGGTCAAAGCGGAGAGAGAGTCAACGGGTAGGCCACTGTCGGCGATCGTTCGCCAGCCAGTGTTTATCGTGGCCGTATTCGGCGGCACTATTGGCTATGGAGTGATGAGTTTTCTGATGACCGCAACGCCGCTGAGCATGCATGAGGTGGATGGTTATTCACTGGCGCAGACGGCCGGCGTGATCCAGGCCCATGTGCTGGGTATGTATCTCCCTTCCCTGGTATCGGGGTGGTTAATCGATAGGCTCGGCGTCGTAAAGATGATGATTGTGGGCGCGCTGACCCTGGTGGGCGCATTGGCCACCGGCATGGATGGCCATACTATGGGCCACTACACCGTTTCCCTAATTCTGCTGGGAGTCGGCTGGAATTTCCTGTACGTGGGTGGCACAACGATGCTGACCTTCAGCTACAAGGATTCGGAGCGGTTTCGGGCCCAGGCGGTGAACGAATTTTGTGTGTTCGGCACAGCCGCCAGCGCATCGTTGCTGGCCGGAACAACCATGCATTGGTTTGGCTGGTTTACGACAGCGGCGGTGCCGCTACCGTTATTGGCGGTAGTATTGTTGGCCCTGTTCTGGGTGCGTACAGACCCGCTGCTGCGGCGGGCAGCCCCTGCAGCAGGTCCAGCTGCCGACTAAATGCAAAACGGCGCAATCAATTGGCAGTAATTTGATTGACCGGAAATTCTCGCACCACCGATTCTCCCCAGCCGGCCAGCGCGCCGTCAACAAACACGAGAGGCGTGGTTTCATCGAAGGTGGTGTCGCCGTCGGAGTGGCGATGTTGGGTTCGATAGCGCAGCACGATGATCTCGCGGCCATCACTCATGAATCCTTCCGAATGATCGGGCCGTCCAAGATCCAGCTTTACCTGTTCCAGCGCTGTACCCAGCCGAAGATCGGCGATGTAGGTCTGGTTATCTTCCTGTCGATGTTCCCAAGAATTGCTGTGGTATTCCCAGTTGTCGTCCGGGTCGGTGACAATAACGCAACCGGAGAGCAGCAGCACAGAAAACGCGGCAAAGGCCAGGTGGTATCGAAGTTTCATGATTGCCTCGCGGGCTTGTTAACGAAAGATAGACGGATTGTGTGGCCATAGCGCGTTCAAGGGACAGTGACGCAAGTCATGGGTCCTGCGCCGTTCAGGTTGGGCTGCCGGCGGCTTGCAGGTCCCAATCCTTGTCGGTGGCAGCATCTTTTGCGGATAAGAGCAGGTACACATTGGGTAAAACGAAAAGGGTGAAGAACGTCCCCAGCAGCATGCCGACGACCAAAATGATGCCAATGCTGTTGCGCGCCTCAGCGCCAGCCCCTGATACCAGCACCAGGGGAAAGTGACCCAAGACCGTGGCGCCGGTGGTCATCAAAACCGGTCTTAGGCGAGTCGATGCTGACTCTCTGATGGCTGCGAATCGATCCATTCCGTCGGCGCGCAGCTGGTGGGCGAATTCCACAACCAAGATGGCGTTTTTCGCCACCAGCCCCACCAGAGTAATCAGGCCTACCTGGGAGTAAATATTGATCGTGGTCAAGTTGAGAAAAGAAATAACCATTGCGCCGCTCAACGCCAGCGGAACGGATCCCACCAGTACCACCAGCGGGTCGCGAAAGCTATTGAACTGCAGTGCAAGCACCAGGAACACCACAACCAAAGAAATGGCCAGAACCCCAACCATGGTATTGCCCTCTTTACGCAGCTGGCGGGATTCGCCGGCGTAGTCGATGCTGTACGTTGGTGGCAATAGGTCAGCTGCGGCCTGTTCCAGTGCGGACAGAGACTGTTCTTTGGTGGTTCCGGGCATGGCGGCGCCATATACGCGAAACGCGTTGGATTGCCCAAATCGCGTGCGCGCCCGGGGAGCCACTTCATGGCTTAACCGGGCGAAAGCGCCAATCGGCACAAGGATCTCGTCAGGCGTTCGAATGTTCAGGTTCAGCAGGGCCGCAGGATCCGACCGGTCGATCGGGTCCAGCATGGGGATAACGCGAAATGCCTTGCCGTTGTCGTCAAAGCGATTAACGAAATTTCCCGACATCAGCACCCCTAGCTGCTGACTGACGCTAGCCATATCCAGCCCCAAATCGTTGATTCGCTGACGATCAAAGATCAGTCGAGTCTGGGGTAAATCGATTTTCAGGTCGGTGTCGGCATAGAGAAATTTCCCGCTGGCGTTAGCCGCGCTTACCAGCGCCCAGGCCATCGGCAACATTGCCTGGGCGCTTTCGGGCGATCGCACCACCAGTTCAATATCAAAATTACCGGCGGTGGGCAGGGGTGCCGGCAGAAAAGGAAAGGCCTTGATGCCGCTGACCGAGGTTAGCCGCGTGAAAGCCATTTGTTGGGCTTGCTGGACCGTGGTGCTGCGCTGTTCCGGACTGACCAGCTGCTGGCCGCCAAAACCGCCGGCGGTTTGTATGATTTGCCACATATCTTGCGCGCCCGGAATTTCCCGCATGATCGACACCGCGTCGCGGGTGTGGGTTTGGGTATATTCCAACGACGCCTCGGGCGCGGACTCAATGACGACATCAACGGTGCTCTCGTCTTCCGTAGGCGCCAGCTCTTGTTGCGATAGAAGATAAAACGGTACAACCAGCAACGAGAGGCCAAGTGCCAGAACCAGCACCTGAGCACGGGCATCCAGACAGCGGTCCAGGCACCGTAGATAGATCCGCTGGACCCGCTCAAACAGATGATTGATGTGTTGAGTAAAGGCCCCTTCTTTGCCGCCCTCAGGCGCCAGCGCTGCGCTCATGATGGGCGACAGGGTGATGGCGACAACGCCAGACACCAGCACCGCAGTGGCCAACGCAAAAGAAAACTCTCTGAACAACACGCCGGACAATCCGTCGACAAACCCAATCGGTGCATACACCGCGGCCAGCGTCAGCGTCATTCCCACGACAGGAGTAAGCAGCTGGCGAGAGCTGGCCAATGCGGCCTCGCGGCGGCCATAACCCTCGCGCATGTAACGACCAACGTTTTCCACCACCACGATGGCGTCATCCACCACCAGGCCCACTGACAGCACGATCGCCAGCACCGTTAGCAGGTTCAGGGAATAACCAAACAGGGACATGGCCGCTGCGGCGCCCAACAAAGAAATGGGTATGGCCACCAGCGGCACCAGGGCAGCGCGAAGCGAGCCCATAAACACCACCACCACCAATCCCACCAGGGCGATGGTTTCCGTCAGGGTGACAAAAATCTCTCGCAGCGCATTGCGCATATAGAGCGTTCCATCATAGGCAGTAGTAATTGCCAGGCCGCTGGGTAGCCGAGACTCCAGTGTGCTCAACACCTCGTATAGCCCGTTACCAATCTCAATTTCGTTGGCGCCGGGTAGCGGCCAGATGGAAATGAATACCGCACTGTCATCGTTCAGGCGGGCGATGGTTGTGCCTTCTTGCTCGCCCCGTTCCACCCGGGAAATGTCGGCCAAAGTGACCTGGACGCCATCGCGCTCACGAACCACCAAAGATGCAAAATCGGCCACGCTTTGGAGCGTGGTGTTGGACAGAATGTTGATCCGCTGGTCGAGGCTTTCGCTGCGCCCCAACGTTGAAATAACGTTGTTACGGGTGAGCGCGTTGCGTACGTCCAGAGTGCTGAGGTTGTATTGAGCCAGCCGATCCGGGTTTAGCCACACTCGCATGGCGGGTTGACGGCCGCCTTCAAGGTCCACCCGCTGTACTCCTGGTATGGCGGCAATAGCGGGGTTCACCTCGCGAACCAAATAGTCGGTTACCGAGCCACGGGTGTAGGGCGGCTCAATGAGCACATTCAGATAAAACGCAGCAAAGGGGCTGTCCGCCCGAACGACAGTAACCGCTGGATCTTCTGCGCCCGCGGGCAGTTCGAAGGCGATTTGATTTAAGCGGGCGGTGAGCTCTGCCAGTGCCGCAGAGCTGTCTTCGTTCATCTCCAGCCAAACGTTGACGGTGCTGAAGCCCGAAGTCGTTACCGAGTCGATGTAATCCACTCCGGGCATGGTGGATGCGATGCGTTCGATCGGTTCGGTAATAAACCCTTCAACAATTTCTGAAGAGGCACCCACATAGGGGGTGGCGATGCGCAGCGACGCGCTCTCTATGCGGGGGAACTGAAGTACAGGTAAATCCACGGCCGCTTTGGCGCCGATGATGAGCAGTGCCAGGGAAACCACGATCGACACCACCGGACGTTGTACAAAAATGTCGGTGATTCTCGGCCTGCGCGCTGCCGTGGTGTCACTCATGTCTGGCCTTAGTCCTGGGTCGAGGGCTGAGCGACATTTACCAGCAGTTCGTCTCGTAGCTTGAACGCGCCGGTTGCCGCAATCGTTTCGCCCTGGGACAGCCCTTCGGCAACAAAGGCTTGATTGGCGACAACACCGAAAAGCTTCACCGCCCGCCGGCTGGCGCGGTAGGCCGCATCAGCGCCCGCTTCCGCGTCTTTGAGGGTAAATACATGAACACCAAACGTGTCCTCGCGGACGGCTCGGGCCGGTATCACCAGCGCCTGTCGCGGTTCACCGACCACCACAGCCACGGTGACAATAGCGCCCGGAAGGTTTGCCAGTTGAGGGCTGTTTACGCTGGCTCGCAAGGCCAATGACCGAGAGCCAACGTCGACGCCGGGCGCTCTTGCGATCACCACGGCGGGGAGTTCACCCACCGAGTCGTCAATGATCGTGACCTCGGTATTCAGCGCGATATTGCCATGGCGCTGGGGAAGGGAAAAATCGACCCACACATCGTCACTCAGTCCAAACAGCGTCGTAATCTCGGTGCCTGCCGCCAGATAGCCGCCCGCCTCCCAGCGTTCAAGCCCAACCCGCCCGGTGAACGGCGCACGCAACTGCTTCTTGACGATGATGGCCCTGATCCGCTGGGCCTCTGCCCGCGCGGCATCCCGTTGGGCCAGCGCATTGTCCATCGCCTGACGGGAAATTGCGTTGCCGTCAATCAGGTCCTCGTTGCGAGCCAATGTGCGTTGTGCCAGTGATTCTTGGGCATTGGCCCCCGCGAGCTGCGCGCGTTCTTCCGATATATCCTGCTGGATCAGCAACTGGCCTTTAGCCACCTGGGCGCCGGCGGTGAATCCCACCTCCACAATGGCTCCGGCTAACGGGTTTCGAAGCGTAACCGTGCGAACCGGCACAACCTGGCCGACCACCTTTGCCGTTGGAGCGTATTGCGCCGCCTCAGCAACGGCAGTAACAACGGTCTCAGAGGGCTCGGGGAAGGACTCACCGAAGGCAATGGCGGCGCTGATTTGACCAAACTTAACGAACCCCAGTCCGGCAACCAGAGCAACCCAGCAGAAAAAGACCAGCAACCATCGACGCAGTGTCAGATTCATCGATCAGCGCTGCCCAAAGTCATGGCCTGATGTCGGCTGGAGGTGTCGATTATCAGGTCGCTGCTTGGACAATGCATCGGGATGAGTCACCTTGTCGTCGTAGATGTGTGGAGCGTTCGGGCGGATTTCGCCGTAAGATAACGGACCCACAACGAACCGGCCACTACAATACTACAGCGTCTGTCCAAGTCACCGTTTATCCGCGACCCTGTTCTCATTCCGGGGCTTTTGTTGCTGCTCTCACTGCCTGCGGTTCGAGCGGCGGATCCGCCGGTCCACATTGCTATTGTTGAACAACGCATCATGGGTTCTACGGTCAGTGTGAATGGCACGGTTACCTCGCCCCGCAGCGCGTTGCTGTCCAGCCCGGTGGCCGGGTTGGTCTCAGCGATCCAGGTCGAGGAGGGTGATCGTGTTGACGAAGGCACCACGCTGCTGGCTTTGGACGATGAGTTGGCTCAATTGGCCGTGGACCAGGCTGAAGCCGAAGTTCACCAACGCACAGCGGAACTTGATGACGCAAAACGCCGTCTTGCTCAGGCCCAAACTGTTGGCGCCAAGCGGGGTATTGCTCAAAACGATATCGACGCGCTAGCGGCAGAAGTGGTATCCGACACGGCGGTGTTGTCAGCGGCCACTGTGACGTTCCGCCGCCAGCAGGCGTTAATGAGTCGACACACTATCAAGGCGCCGTTCAATGGTGCCATCAGTGAGCGCCTGGTTGAGCTGGGTGAGTGGGTGAACCCGGGTAACGGTGTATTGCGTTTGGTGATGACTGAAAATCTTCGCTTTGATTTTCAGGTGGGGCAAGATTACTACTCGCAGATTGCCAAAGGCGCTGGCATGACAATTTCCCTGGATGCGATTCCCGGCCAAACGTTTCCCGGCCAGGTTGTCGCTATTGTGCCGGTGAAAGATCCCAGTGCCAGAACGTTTCTGGTGCGTGCTCGCCTGAACCCGCTCAATGATCGCAGCAACGCCATCATTACCCCCGGAATGTCTGCTACCGGCTTGCTGGCATTGGGAGACCGCAGCCGCAAGCTGGTGATTCCGCGAGACGCCATTGTTCGATTTCCTGACGGCGGGGTGACGGTCTGGGTGGTGGATACCGAGACACAACCGCCCACGGTCAACGAACGGCGTGTGGCCACTGGCGTCAAATTCGATGGCATGGTGGAAATTCCCACGGGTCTATCCGCTGGCGAGGCTGTCGTGGTGCTGGGTAACGAGACGCTGCAGGCCGGACAGGCCGTCACCCTGGCCCCGCAATAATGTTTGAAGCCATAGTCAGAAACGGCATTCTGATGACGGTGGCCGCACTGATAGTTTGTGTCCTTGGCCTGTTGGCAGCGTTTCGTGTGCCTGTTCAGATGATTCCCGATCTAGAGGTTCGAACCGTATCGATTCGGACCGCCTGGCCGGGCGCAACGCCCCAGGACGTAGAAAAAGAAATTTTGATCGAGCAGGAAGAGTACCTGCGGGCATTGCCAAACCTGCAGCGACTAGAATCGTCCGCCAGCAGCGGCAGCGCGGTGATCGAGCTGGATTTCCCCTTTGGCGTTGACATGACGCAGACGCTGATCGCGGTGAATAACGCGCTTAACCAGGTTCCGACTTACCCGGAAAATGTGGATGAGCCTCGGGTATTCGCCAATTCGTTTTCGGCAAACTCGTTCATGTATTTCGGTATCGGGCCGCTGCCGGGCAATCCGCAAAACGTCGACATGGACATGATGCGGGATTTCGTCCAGGACAATGTGCGGACCCGCTTGTCAGGCGTTCCCGGGGTGTCTCTGGTCAACATTGGCGGTGGTGCAGAACGTCAAATTCGAATTCTTCTTGATGCCGTGCGTCTGGCCGACCGGGGTTTGACCATTGCCAACGTTCGAGACGCCATTCGGTCTCGCAATCGGGATATTTCCGGGGGGGATATCAGCGGCGGAAAACGCCGTTACCTGCTGCGAACCATGGGTCGTTTCGACTCTCTCGAGTCTTTACGCGAGCTGATTATTGAGCAACGGGGAGATGCGCTGATTCGCCTACGCGATGTGGCTACGGTGGAGCTGGATCATTCCGAAGTGGACACGCTCGCATACCTGAATGGTCAGCCGGTTCTGTTTACCTCGGTGAGTCGCGAGGCCGGTTCTAACGTCATCGATATCAAATACGCCATGTTCGATGCGGTGGAAGAGGTTACACGCGATCTCCTGATTCCCAGGGGCATGACGATGCAGTTGATTGCAGAGGACGCGGGGTATGTCGAGGCGTCCATTGCCAACGTTTGGCTCAACCTGTCATTGGGGGCGCTGTTTGCCACCCTGGTGATGTTTGCATTCTTGCGTTCGGCGAAGGCCA
The DNA here is from genome assembly GCA_045106555.1 of Lysobacterales bacterium. GTDB lineage: Bacteria > Pseudomonadota > Gammaproteobacteria > Xanthomonadales > SZUA-38 > JANQOZ01. The sequence continues at coordinate 195,072 of JBGCET010000002.1, forward strand.
CGCTCGTTGGCGTATTGGGCATCCCGGTTTGCACCATAGCGGCGTTCCTTGGGTTGTTGGCTGCTGGTCGAACCATTAACGTCATTTCCCTGGCGGGGGTGGCGTTTGCCATCGGCATGACGCTGGATAACAGCATCGTGGTGATCGAAGCCATTGAGCTCAAACGCCGGCAGGGCCTGGATCGATTCAAGGCGGCGGTTGAAGGCGTGCGCAGCGTTTGGTCTGCGGTTCTGGCCTCCACCCTGACCACGGTGCTGGTTTTCCTGCCGGTGCTGTTTATCAAGGAAGAGGCCGGTCAGCTGTATTCTGACGTGGCCATTGCGGTGTCGGCGGCGATTGCGGCATCCATGCTGGTTGCCACCACCTTGATCCCCACCGCCAGCGCTCGGCTGTCATTTGGCACTGAACATCGGTCAGCCGCCGGCAGCGGCGACGGGGTGCTTAGGATGATCAACCGCCTGATTGGGTCTGCACGTCGCCGCTGGATCACTGTTGTTACCTCCGTAACTGCCAGTCTGGCGGTGATTGTGTTGTTGACGCCATCGGCTGAATACTTGCCCGAGGGTGAGGAGCCGAAGGCATTTGCCGTTATGAGCGCGCCGCCGGGATATAACCTGGAGACGATGCGTGAAATCGGCCTTGAACTGCAAAGCCTGTTGCTGCCGCATGTGAATGCTGATCCGGCAAATTTTGATCGGGGAGAAAGCCCTTTTCCGCCGATCAAGTACCTCAACACCCGGTTTGTCGCAGACAGCATACGGGTGATTTCCGAGCCGGTCAGGGACAACGACATTGAAGCCCTCATGAGCGCGTTAACGGAGCGTTTTGGACAATACCCTGGGATGCGTGGGTTTGCTGCCCGTGGGTCAATTATTTCCAGCAATGATGGCGGTACTCGCAGTATCAATCTGGATGTCTCTGGCCCCAGCCTGGCGGTAGTGTATGACGCTGCGCTCACCACGTACCGCCGAGCGCAAGAGGTGCTGGGCAATCCGCGAATTCAAACCAGTCCATCGGCTCTGTCCCTGTCCCAGCCTTTGCTGGAGATCCACCCGAACTGGGCACGGGCAGCAGAGTTGGGATTGAGTGTCGGCGAGGTGGGTTATGCGATAGCGGCGCTGACCGACGGTGCATTTGTGGACGAGTACTTTGAAGACGACAACAAGCTGGACATTTATCTTTACGATTCCAGTGGCGGTAACGTTGACGTCGACAGCCTGTCCGAATTGCCTATCGTGATGCCCCAGGGCAACAGTTTGCCACTGGCGGCCATCGCTGATATCCGACAGACGGTGGACAGCAACACCATTCGTCGGATTAACGGCCAACGAACGGTGACGTTAAACGTGATTCCTCCCGCTTCCATTGCGTTGGAAGATGGCGTAGACATTGTTCGCCGCGATGTTGTGCAATATTTGCGGGAAACCGGCGACCTGCCACCGGAGGTCAATATGACGATTTCCGGTGCCAGCGATCAACTGGACGCCACCCGTGTCGCACTGGCAACGAATCTGCCCGTGGCGCTCATTATTGTGTTCTTGCTGTTGGTCGCCATCTTTAAACACTGGGGTTATCCGCTGTTGATCATGACGACAATCCCGCTGGGCATCGCAGGCGGTATTGTTGGCTTGGCATTGCTGAACCTGCTGGGGGCCGCCATGGGCGCATTGGGTTTACCTGCGGTGAGGCAGCCGTTTGACATGATTTCGATGCTGGGATTTCTCATCTTGATGGGTACCGTTGTCAACAATCCAATCTTGATTGTGGACCGAGCCATTGCCAACATGAAAGACAGCAACATGGGCGCCCTTGGCGCGGTTCAGGAAGCGATCCGGTCACGCCTGCGCCCCATCGCGATGTCTACACTGACCACCGTTTGTGGCCTTTCCCCGCTGGTTTTCATTCCGGGTGCAGGCACCGAGCTGTATCGTGGCGTCGGCGTTATTGTGTTGTTCGGCATTCTTGGCGCAGCCGTGGTTTCTGTCACCATGCTGCCAGCCCTGACGGTATCGGTGCTGAGCGCAAGCCGTCCGAAACCGGCCCGCTGAATTGCCTGCTTCTAACCCTTCAGCCACGACGCAGCGCCAGGCGCTGGATCTTTTCTACCAATGCCTTGAACGCCCGGAGGAAGATCGTCGCGGCTGGCTCGAAAGTCAGTGTCGCGAGCACCCTGAGCTGCTGGCGATTGTGCTCAAGCTGCTGGTCGCCGATCAAATCGACGATACGGTGCTGGATCACCCAGTGCGCAACACAGTCCAAGCCGCTGCCGGGGATCGTACGGGCCCCTTTGAGCTGATCGAGGAGATCGGTGCCGGCGGCGCGGGTCGGGTTTTTCGGGCGCGCCGAGCTGATGGTGAGTTTGAGCAGGAAGTGGCAGTAAAACTGTTTGAAACTCAAAGCCTTCGGGGCCCGTTGCTGGAACGGTTTCACGCTGAGCGCCAGATCCTGGCCAGTCTTGAGCATCCGGGCATCGCCCGCTTGATCGACGGCGGCACCGCGGACAACGGCTTGCCTTATGTTGCCATGGAGCTAATTCGCGGCCATCCCATTACCACCTACTGCGCAAACGAGCAGCTGGATATCGCGGATCGCTTGGCGCTGATTCAACGCGTGTGTGACGCGCTGGAAGTAGCCCATGGACGCGGCATTGTTCATCGCGATATTAAGCCTGGCAACGTGTTGGTCGGAGAAGACGGGGAGCCCAAGATTATTGATTTTGGCATCGCCAAAGTGATGGACCCATTGGCGTTAGGTTTGCCTGACTCCAAAACCCTCACACGATTTCAAGCATTAACTCCGGAATACGCCAGTCCGGAGCAAGTGCGGGGCGAGACGGTGGGGTTAACCACCGACGTGTACTCATTGGGGGTGTTGGCCTACGAGATCTTGACCGGCGTTCGTCCGTATCAAATTTCCACCTTGACGCCGGCAGAAGTTGAACGCACGGTATGTCACAGTATTCCCGATGATCCCAGCGTCAGAGTTTCGCGACGGCGCTCGGCACCACCGCTGGGCCTCAGTGACATTAGGGATCTAACAGGGAAGCTGCGCGGCGATGTGGATCGCATTGTCATGACGGCGCTGCACAAAGAGCCTGCCGGTCGTTATCGATCAGCGGCGGCGCTATCTCGAGATATAGAGCGCTATTTGTCGGGCCATCCCGTGCAGGCGCGAGGGGCGTCTAAACTCTATCGCGCTGGAAAATTTCTTCAGCGCAATCGAACGGTTTCGCTGTCGCTGGCAACAGTGCTGTTGGCGCTGTCGGTGGCTTTGGTCAGCGTCTCGCGAAGTGCCCAGAAAGCTCGCCAGGAGGCCGATAGAGCCGAAGCGGCGCGGTCATTTTTGTTTGATATGGTGGCCAAGTCCGATCCATTTACCAGTGGTGGGGACAAGACCCTGTCTGACGCCGTCGATGAGGCGATTGAGTCTATCGACAGCCAGTTTGCCGAGCAGCCGGATATTGAGGCGGAATTGCGCTACACCCTGGGTAATGCGCTTTCCAGCCAGGCCAAATACGACAGTGCCAAGGTTCAGCTGCAGCTTGCGCTGGACTACTTTCAGGTGCACGGGCCGATTCAGAAAGAGGCGTTGACCCTAACATCTATCGCCAGGATTTTGTGGGAAGACGGTGACTATGAGGCGGCCCGGACGCAGTATGAAACGGCCATTAAATTAGTGGATGCTGATCCGGCGCCTGAGGCGCAGACCATTACCGTTGAGATCATGAGCGACCTGGCGGGGCTGTTGCCCCACTTGGAGCAGCAGATTGAAGCCATAGCTCTGGCCCAGGAGGCCCTCGGTCGGGTCGATCAGGGAGTCAACCTTGAACCGTTGAACCGGGCAATACTGTACAACAACCTGGCCGTCGCTTTTGATTTCAATGAACAGTACGAAGAATCTATCAACGCCTACGAAAAGAGTATTTCTTTCCACCGGACAGCCGGCCCTGCGCACCCAGACCTGGCAATAGCGATCAACAACGTCGCCCAGACCTACGAACTGGTGGGCAACATGGACGCAGCATTGGCCAAATCCGAAGAAGCCTACCGCATGGTTGAGGAAATCTTGGGTGACGCCCATACCGAAACGTTGCTGATTCGACATAACCTGGGCAGCTTGATGATTAACGCTGGGAAATTTGAAGCGGCTGCGACTCATTTGATCGAAGCGGCAAAGGGTGCGGAACTCGGCTACGGCGGGGATCACCTGTATACGGGCAGGTTCCGATACAAAGCTGCCTTGGCCCTGCACAAGCTCGGCCAACTCCATGCAGCGCGAAAGCACGCTGTCAGAGCAAGGGAAATTTACGCCATCAATGACGACGTACCTGAGTCGTGGCTGCAAGACTTGCAAGACCTGACCGTCTCGTTGAATCAGTAAGCGAAGGGTTTTTCCGTTAAGCCTCTACCTTAAGTATTTTCCTTAGACACGGACCGGGGAAAACACTGCCCGCGGTGACGCGGGCAGTGGGGCGTTGCTGTAGAGAGGTGACGCGTTGGTTAGTCCTTGTGCTCAAACACATGAACATCCCGCTGGGGAAACGGAATGCTGATGCCTGCCGCATCCAGCGCTTTCTTCACTCGCTCATTGATGTCGTGGGATGCAGGCGGGTACTTTGCCGCCTCCACCCAAGGTCGAACGGCGAGGTTAACGCTGCTGTCGCCAAGCTCCGACACAGTGATGGTAGGTGCCGGCTCGTCCACAACGAAGGGGCTCTCCGCCACGGCCTTGAGTAAGACTTCCCGGGCCTTGTCGATGTCATCGCCATAGCCAATCCCAACGGCGCCTTCCATGCGGCGAAGCTTGGAGTCGGTGAAATTGGTAATCACATCGTTCATGATCTGACCGTTGGGAATGGTGACCTTCACGCTGTCGGGTGTGCGCAACACCGTCGTGAAAATATCCACTTCTTCCACCTTTCCGGTCTGGCCTGCCACTTCAACCACGTCGCCAATCTTGTAAGGCCGAAAAATGATCATCAAAACGCCGGCGGCAAAGTTCGCCAGTGCGCCCTGCAGGGCCAGGCCGACGGCCAGGCCTGCGGCACCAATGATGGCAACCAGAGAGGCGGTTTGCACGCCAATAGCGCCAATGGCAGCGATGACTACAAATGCCAGCAGCAGTGCGTAAATGATGTTGCGCAGAAATTTGGACAGCATTTCGTCCATTTGAGATTTCTGCATCATCTTTTCGGCGAAATTGGCGATCCGAGTGACCACCCATTTGCCAATAACAAAGATCGCGATGGCTTTGATCACTGCGATGCCGTAAGTCAATCCGTATTCCTGCAAGCGAGGAATCCAGGTCTCCAGTAAATCCATTGCTGTTCTCCCAAAGTAACGCCTGTAGTGGTCAGGCTTATATTGTCGTCGTTGAGAACGCTAGCTCAAATTCCAGGGCTTGCACCAGAAGAGTTCGCAGTTATTTACAATCAACCGGAGCTTGTGGCGCTAAAACATTGACCCTTGGGCTTTCGAACCGCTTGATAAAGCCTTGCATTAGGCGTTTTTTACTGCTAGGCCCATGTCGTGTATACTTGTCGGCCATTTGTTCGATTTTGGAGCGCAGATATTTCAGCACAACACGAGACTATCATTCACAAGCAGCACGGCATTGGTCGACTGCAAAATCTCAAGCGAACACAAATCTGGGGCCAAAAAGCCAAGAATTTTGTTCGAGTCGTTTTTAATCGTGATCAGCTCACCATGATTGTTCATCGAGACGAGCTGGAACAGCAATCAAGACCCGTTATTTCTTCCAGTGAGGCGCGCCGCGTATTGACCCACCTTGATGAGGGCAAGCCGCGAGTCGATCGCCAGTGGAAAACCCGCGCCAAGCGCAACGAACGTGCTCTTGAAACCTGTGATCCCTTCAAACTGGCTGACGTCTATAAAAGCCTGTCGGTGATGGACGCTGAGGGCGAGAAGTTACGCGCCGCAGATCGTAACGCCTTACGCACCTCCTTTCAGATGCTGACCGAGGAACTTGCCGCTGCCCTTGGCAAGTCGCGACGAAATGTCGCTGCCATCTTAGAAAGTTAGAACAGCCGTTTAGAATTACCGCGTATGCTTTGGACGGGCGGAGTCATGGGACTCCGCCCGTTTTATTGCTAAACCCTGCCATTGATCAGTGCTGCTTCGCAGAGAATGTCGGCTAATCGCCCGAATTGCGATCATCATTAGTCGGAGCAATTTTCGGCACCAGAATGCTCAGCACAGTCAGTGATGCCATGTGCATGAAGGCAATCATGTAAAACACTGGCTGGTATCCAGCGCTATCTATAATCGCGCCAGCGATTAGTCCAAAAATTGCTGCCCCCAGACTACCCGCCGCACCAAATATTCCCCACACGCTGGCCACTCTGGCGGCTGGGAACAAATCGGTTGGCAAAGTAAAAAACACTGAACCCCGAAGCTGGATAGCGAACATGCCAAAGCAAATCAGGGCCAGTGCGACGGCGGACGATTCGGTATTGGCAGCGGGTATGGTGACTAACATCAACACGGCCCCGGTCCACATCACCGCCTTGCGTGCAACGTTGAGCGAATGCCCGCGACGCAGCAGCCAGCTGGACAATGACCCACCACTGATGGCGCCCAGGTCAGCGGCGACGAAGGGCAGCCAGGCGAATAGGGCGATGTCGCGCAGGTTGAATCCGCGGGCATCAATGAGATATTGCGGCAGCCAGAACAGAAAGAAGTAGAACGGGAAATCCGCAATGAGCCGGGCCGCCAGTAAGCCCCAAAGCTGACGATGACCCAGCAGCGAGAACCAGCTGCCGCGGCTGGTTTGGGGTGATCGCTCAGTCAGCACCAGATTCCGTTCCGATTCGCTGATGGTGGGGTGATCTTCCGGCAGGTGATACCAGCGGTGCCATAACCACAGCCATACCAGACCCAGGGCACCGGGAATAATGAAGGCCCAACGCCAGCCCAGCGTGGTCATGATCCACACGGCAAGAGGCGGCGTAATGATGGCGCCCAAACCCGTTCCCAGCATAACGATCCCCACCGCTGTGGAGCGTTCTCTGGCAGGGAACCAATGAGCAATCGCTTTAGTCGCGCCTGGGTAGTTGGCCGCTTCCGCTATTCCCAGCGTGACCCGCAAGGAAAAGAAACTCCAAAGTCCCCGGCCCAGCGCGTGGGCGATGGTAGACAAACTCCAAAACAACACGGCAACGCTGAATGCGCGTTTGGTGCCCAGGCGGTCGATGAGCGGGCCGGACACTAGCTGGCCCAGCGCGTAGGCGATAAGAAAGCCGCTGGTGATAATGCCGTAGTCGGTGTCGCTGATACTGAAAAGATCACGCACTACCGGCGCAACCACTCCAAAAACCGACCGGTCGATATAGTTAATCGTCGTAATCAGCGCGAGCAATAGGGCGATTTTCCAGCGCACCGCGATGGACTTGATCATGAGTCTTGGCGCCTTAGTCGACGTTGGGCCTGTAGACCCAGGCACAGATTGCTGCTCAATACAGGCCGGTTCAGTTGATCAATGACCTCAAGCGTTGGCATGCCGGTCCCGCTGAGGAGCAGTACCGGCGCGTTGTTCTTGTCCTGAGCCCTGGCTGCTTCCAGCGCTTGATCTGGGGTGATGGCGTAGATGGCCCGGGTGTCGACACCCACATCGATGCGAGCGCTGTGGGTTACGGCAATTCCGCGCAATGACCAGTAGCGCAGGGCTGCGTCAATCAACCAAGGTGGATAGGGGGCCAGCATAGCCAGCCGAGAAACGTCACGTCTGCGCAGCTCAGCCAAGATGGCCTGGGTGGCGGTAATGATGGGAATCCTGGTGTCAGCTTCGACATCGCGGGTGATCTGATCTTCTACCTCTGGGCCCACTAAATAGCTTGAGCCCGTGCAACCGAACAAAAACAGTTCCAGCGGCAGGGTGTCGAAGCTGGCCAGAGCGTCGGGCAACTGGCGCATGTATTCAACCAGCCGGTCTTCTGCTTGGGCGGCCGTGGACACCAGGCGAGTTGCCAACACCTGGGCTGGTGGTGGTAACAGCTGATGAAGCTCTTGCTCAACCGTGGGGTTGGCTTGGGGGGTTGCTACGCCAATAAAGCGTCTGCGCTCAGCCAATTTCTGCGGCCTGGTTAAGACTGTGGATCATGGATGATCGCATCAAAAATGGTACTAGTTTCTTATCGTCATGAAGTATTTGGCGTTGTGCATGTAGGCGTTCGGTTTGAATCCCGGGATCTGTTGTGGCCATGCGCTCGCGATTGGCTGCGGACTGGGGAATGATCTCCCCACTGACAACGCTACGGCGCTGGCGATCGTATTGATCGAGTTTTTCCATCGTGTCGCCGGCCTCGACGGCCAACAATTTTTCCGCAAGATTGGTGGCATCGTGAATCCCGCCGTTCATCCCCATGCCGCCGCTAGGAGGGTTCAGATGGGCCGCGTCCCCGGCCAGTAATACGCGACCCTGTCGAAAGCGGGAGACGCAGCGCTGGTGGACGCGATAAGGATGTACGTTATTGATCGTTGCCGTCGCGGCATCAGGGTGGATGTACTGAAGCCAGGCTCGAACGCGCTCCGTACTAGCCGCGTCTTCCACATCTTCGGTGCCGGGATACAAACTCACCCGCCAACGGTCTCGCAGTCGAAGCAGGCTGAAAGGGCCGCGCCTGCTCCAGCAATAAGTCACGTCTGCCAATCCCGGCAGTGCTTTGTGAAAGGGAAAGTCTGTGGATGCCAGTACCGATGCGTGACGGTGCGTAATGCCGCCGTACTCAATGCCCAGAACCTGTCGCACTGCGCTGTTTGCGCCGTCAGCACCAATTAGCCAGCGCGTCGTCAGGGTATCGCCGCTAGTGCAGGTAACCTGCACTTCGGTGTCGTTCTGAGTAAGCGAGCGAAGACCCTGGCCAAAACGCACCTCCACACCCAGCTCGGCTAGGGCGCGTATCGCCAGTTCGCAGTAGCGGTGTTGTTCAACCTGCAGGCGAAACGGAAAACCGGTGAGGTCGCTGATGGCCTCAAGGTCAAAGGTGACAGACTCGCCGCTTTCATGCTGCCGCAGCTGCCAGCGGGGGACCTTAAGGCCGGCAGACACCAGGTCGTGGCTCAATCCAAGTTGGTGAATTTGATCCAGGGTTGGCGGATGAAAGGTGGATGCGCGCATGCGCCGATCAATGGCGCGTGCCGCTTCCAACACTTGCACCTGCAGGCCGCCCTGGGATAGCGCCAGCGCAGCGGTCAGGCCGACCGGCCCGGCGCCAACTACGATTGCGTCAGCTGCCACTACAGGCCTGCCGATCTTTTGGGTCGATCGTTTCCGCCACGGTCATTGACGGTTGGACTTAAGGAGTTGGGGTCTTTTGCAGTCGGCGTATTTCTTTCATATCGGCGGGGGGCTTAAGCCACTTGGGCTTATTGGCTTTGGCCCAGGCCAACAGCTCTGGAGGAAATTCCTCCAAGGATTCTACCCGCCAGGAATGCAGGTGCATGATCGATGGGCCGCCGCCGGCCCAGGGTGGCAGGGCGCCATAGCGTTGCCAGCTCATTTGATGGGGTTCACTCACGCTGCCTTCGGGATGAATAAAAAAGTCGTAGTTTTCCCAGGCCTCATAGGTGCCTCCCGAAGGCAGGGGAAAGTCCAGGAATACGGCGGCGGTATACACCCAGCTGTCGCCCATGCGGCGCGAGGGGATGCCGTTCTTGGCTTCAATTACCTGTACGCGGTCGCCGCTGCCCTGTTCTACGTCGCCGAAAATTTTCCCATCTTCCAGCCGATAGCTAATCATCTGGTAAGGGTAGGCGATGGGCGTCACTGGCTTTCCATTAAAGGTCTCCAGAACTTCCCCCGTTTTGGGGTCGGTGTAGGCAAAGGTCTTGCGTGTCAGGTGAACCACCGGGTCCGACAGGTCCTCAGGCCAGATTACCGTGGAGCTATCAAAACCGATCATGCCAAAGAGTTTTTCTCCGGAAGGATAGGCGTACACACCGCCGTCAGCGATCCAGTGCACCGCCTCCCCGGTGCCGGCCCGTGCATCAACCCAAACCCGCAGTTTTTCCGGCGCATTTTCCCTCGTGGACGAGTGATGTTCTGCCAGCGCGTTGCCGGACAGGAACAAGATAGCCAACAGAACGATCAGAGAATTTTTCATGAAACACCCGGGTAATGTTTAACCCTTAGCGTAACGGTTGAAGCGGGCCCTTTGCCAGCGGTATTCGCCTGCGCTCTCCAGCCACATTGGCACGTTGTTGCCGATGACTACGCGATCTGCGTTTTTTTGGAAACTTGAGGGCAGCAAGAATTCATTGTTAGGGTAAGGACTCAATTGTCGGGAGAAATGCCATGAGTCTTATCTCGCCCACTACCGCTTTGATCGCCTTCATGGGGCTTGTGGCCATCGCTGGCCCAGGCGCGATGGCTGATGAGATTCAAGCTGGTGGAGATCCCGCTCCAGTCAGCAATTCTGCGGCTGACCTTTGGAACAGCTACTTTATTGCCCGTGAGCTCGGTGAGCGCGATGAGGCACTGGCGTTGGCCATGCGTCTGCGTGATGCCGTGCTTGCCCAACACGGAGCGGTCAGCGAGGACTATGGCATGGCGTTGACTGAAGTGGGCATCAGTCGACTGCTGGTGGGTGAGCATGGGCCGGCGTTTGCCGACTTAACCGCCGCGGAAGGTCTACTAAAGGAACGTCTGCCCCTCTACAGTCAGAAGCTGATTCGTGCCATGACCTTTCTGGGCGCGGCGCTGCATTCCCAGGATCGCTTCGAGGAAGCGTTAGATGCCTATTCCCGAGCCCAGCACATCAGCCACCGAATCTGGGGCGCGGACAACGACACCCAAATTCCTATTACCTATGCCAAAGCCGCCACGCTGCAAGCGCTGGGAAGTATCGAGGGGGCAGATAAACAATACGGCCTGGGCTGGAAACTCAATCGGAAGCAGTTTGGCGTTGCCAGCCCCCAGGCCATTGCGGCGGCGGCCCGCTACGGCACCTGGTTGCGGTCTGTGGGAGAGTACGATGCCGCCATCAGTTTGTTTCACGACGCAATCTCTGAGGTTCAGGCAGACGGCGTTGATCAACCCATAGCCCTGCCACTGCTGCGCGGCATGGCCCACGCCTATCGCGGTGGGCACCGGGGTAAACATGCCAGGGGGATGTATCAACGGATCATCCGTTTGATGGATAGGGAGCCTGGAGCCTTTTCGGTGGACCAGAAGATGGATGTGCGACTGGCGTTTGGTGATTGGCTGATGCAGCGGTACTTCGAAAAGCCCGCGGTTGCTCAGTACGAAGCGGCATGGGTTATCGCCAGAGATGCCGGTCCCGACGGTGCCCATTGGTTGGCCCAGTTTGAGCAGCCGCAACTGGTGCGCTACGGGGAAATGTCGCCCACCGACCTCACCGGGGACAGTGAACCGGTGACCTTTGAATATGAGATCACTCAGGACGGGCGAATAAAGCGGCCGCGGGTGGTGGAGTCCTCCGCTAGCTCTCGAGCGAGCTCCAGAGCGCGTAAGCGGTTCCCCGAACTGACCCGATTTCGGCCCGCGGTCGTTGATGGCCAAGCTCAGGGAGAGGCTGTCGTGACCACCACCATGTTTCTCTTGCCCGCCGGTGTGGCCATTGAGCCTGCGCCTATCGCTGCGCCAAAACGGTTAACCGTTGGACCAACGGCTGGGGTAGCTGCCTGGACGCTTCTACGTCAGGACCAGGTGAGCTCGGCTGAGGTGGCGATTAAGGATTAAATCCCGCTGCAGTCGATGTCTCATTAAGCCTCGTAGTGATTGAGTCTAAAGATCTCGGGCAGCTTGCCGATGATCGTTGATACGGGCGGGTCTAACTCAGAGGAAATTACTATGCAGGTCAAAGGCAATGCGTTTCAGGCGGCTCAGTTGGGTATCAGGCGTGGCATGAATCAACTTAACGGCGCGGCATCCACGATTGCGAAGAACAATAAAGACTCCGGTGATTTACCCCGCTCTGTGCTGACTATGCTGGAGAGCCGCCAACAGGTGAAGTCGTCGGCTCAGGTGATGAAGCACGCCAACCGTACGTTCGATGCATTGATCAATATTAAGGCGTGAGCTGCACAGCCTACGGTTCGATGGGCGCGTAAAGCGTCAGCTCAATTTCCACCAGTCCAGTGTCGGTGAACAGCTCGCTAACGCCAATGGCGGTCCAGGCGGGTGTGTTGTGGCCCAAAAACTCGTTTTTCACCTCACGAATAGCCTCCATGTGGGCGAGTTTGTCGCCGCTGAAATACTCGCTGTCGAACACATGATAAGTGTTGATTTTCACCACGTCATCCAGTGTCGCGTTCAACGATGCCAGGGGCTGCTTCAGGGCGGAAAATGTTCTGCGAAGACTCTCCTTAAACGCTGCGGAATCAATAGGTTTGTTACCAGCGGGCCCAGCAATAACGCCTGACATGTGGATGTAGTCGCCGGACCGTACCGCTGGGGCGTAGCCCCATTGGGATTGGAAGTTACGCGCACCCTCGTCCGTCGATATGGCAATCAGAGTGTTGTTGTTGCCTTTGCGTACCGCCTGTGGCGTTTGGCCATTAACCGCGAAAAATGCCAGTAACATGATCGACCCACACAGAAACCTAATCAACATTGCTCACTCCTGATCCAGTATTTTTTGAGCCATATTGTGGCATGAACCGATAAACTTTTTGCCTAACAGCCTTGGCCTTTTCTATCGGTGTTTGCTGATTCCCGAATCAATCAGGTGTTATCTGCTATCCACGCCAACCCGACACAAAACTGGAGCGTTGAAGGCATGGGGAAATTGGTCAACGTGACGCCGCCTCAGTATGTGATTTTTGTCAGACTGGAAAAAGCCAGCCGACTCATTGGTTGAGACGGATACGCCGCTGAGCAGGGTGGCGGACCAGGTAGGGTACCGATCAGAAGCTGCATTCAGCCAGGCTTTTAAAAAGCAATATGGTTTGCGGCCAGGAGAATTTCGCCGGGCTCACGCCTCTGTGGCGGCTTAGGGGATTAAGCCGAAACAGTAGGTGGACTACTTTCGCGAAAAAGTCCGTTCGTCACCGTCCAGTCGAGTTTCGAATGACTGCCAGTCTTCAGCCCACCGAACTTTGCCACCCTCGCTAAAGTTCATTTTTCCAGCACCTAACTGACCGCCGGACTGAGTGTATTTTAAGGTCAGGCGTTGGTCTTTTAACGTCCAGGTTCCGGTGCGCCACACGATGAGTTCGCCGCCGTAATGCTGTTCATTGCGGAACCGACCGCCAGGGCGGAAATTATAGGTGTGTATTCCGGTGCGCCAGGATCCGTGGAGAGCGTATCTCGGATCCTGTTCCGCAAGGTTACCGCCACCGGTTTCGGTGGATTCAATCTTCACAACCTCGGCGTCAGTTGCGCAGGGTGAGTCGGAAAACACCACAGAACCGTCGTCACCGGTGCATTTGTAGATTTCTGCTTTTGCGCTAGGAATTCCCAGCATGCTGCAAACACCCAGGGTGAGAATAGGCCAATATTTCACGTTTCAATTTCCTCTGAGATGATTCAGCTATTTAATGCTAACGGGGTCTGTTGATTACTTTACACCTTGATATGAAACGCCGGTGCCTCCGTATCGCGCTCGAGCAAGCCGATTTCTGACTCAATGGTTACAATTGCCATATCGACCGGCGCGTCATCTGAATCCTGTAAGTGGTCACTTTCGTCCGAGACTTTGTTTGGGTAAACAGGCAAACTCGAAGAGTTACAAACCACCGGACCTCCTTATGAAAGTCTTTTTAACCTTGATGTTCTGCATAGTTACAGCGACAGCTCAACCCTTGGGTTCGGCGTTTTCCTATCAGGGAAGTCTTCAGGTTTCAGGAACGCCTGTGATGGGCAGCTTCGATCTGGAGTTTGAATTATACGACGCCGCCAGCAACGGAAATTCCGTTGGGGCCGCGCAGCTGCTGCAGGATGTCAGTGTTATTGATGGGGTCTTCAGCGTTACCTTGGACTTTGGGTTTTCTCCCTTCGCCGGCGATCGCTTATGGTTGGAAGTTCGCGTACGTGATGGGGCCAGCGTTGCGGCATTAACGCCCTTACTGCCACGCCAGGAAGTGAGCGCAGCGCCGTACGCGCTGCATGCAGAAATGGTTGCGATGGGAGCGGTAGGCACAGCAGAGATCAACGATACCCAAGTTCAGCGCCGTGTTGCAGGCACTTGTCCCGGTGGCTCAGCACTAGGAGCCATCAACGATGATGGGTCGGTTGACTGCAATGCTGACAGCGATACCGATACAACCTACTCCGCCGGCGCCGGTTTGACGCTCAGCGGCACAGAGTTTTCCGCAGACACCAGCGTGGTGCAGTCCAGAGTCGGTCAGGCCTGTTCTCCCGGCACCTATCTTTCCTCGATTAACGTGGACGGATCTGTGGAGTGCAATGCGGACGTGGATACCGATACGAATACCACCTACACCGCCGGCGCCGGTTTAGCCCTGAACAGCACCGAGTTTTCCGCGGATACCACGATCCTGCAGGCACGGGTTGATCAAGCCTGCGCAGCAGGCACCTACCTTTCAGCCATCAATGCTGACGGCAGCGTGGTCTGCACAGAACTGCCGGGCACATTGCCGCAGTCACCGAAACTGCAGGCCGGATTTGCGTCTACACCATTGGCGGCAAGTAGCGGCAGCTCGTATGGCTGGATCAGCTATCCGGAACCGTTCGCCATGGTGCCGATCAGCCTGCTCACCGTTGATGAAAGCCTGGACGACAGCGGTGCAACGTGGCTGCGTTCGCGGCGGGAAGAGTCAAGCCGCATTGGCATTAGGGGTGATGCACTGGTTGATGGTGTTCATTGGCTGGCGATGGATCCTGGCTCCTACACCATCGATGGAAAACAGGTCGAGGCCAATAGCGCGCCACTGGCAATCAATGGCCAAACGATTACCTTCAGTTCGCCTTTCGCGGTGCCGCCGGTCGTGCTGATCAGCATCGACGAGTCGGGTGATAATAACGGCGCAACTCGCGCTCGTGTGATCAACGCAACCACGACAGGGTTTACCGTATTTATTGACGCCGGCGGCTTGGCGGACGGGCTTAAATGGGTGGCGCTGGAGGCCGGCGACTACAGCTACGGCCCTTGGAGGTGGCGCGCGGGAACCTTCGATATCAGCGGGTGTTCTACCTGCACCTTTGCATTGTCTCCAGCATTTGCGGCTACGCCGACGATGTTAATGACGATTTACGACACGAACAACTCGGGCCCACTCTGGGCAAGAGTGGTGAACCTGAGCACAGACTCGCTGACAGCACGCACGGACAGCACGTCGGGGGAGTTTCTTTTCTACCTAGCGATTTATCAGGACTTCTAAGGCGTTAATTGTCTTCAGGGAGCGACTGAAAGCACGCCGAGACAGACTAACAAGGGACGATAATTCTAGATGATCGTAATCCACTAACACGCCGGTGAAAGAACAGCCGTCAGACCCATCAGTGCAGGAAGCCTCAGGGCAGGCCTTTGTGGTGCCCTGTGCCGCGCTGGCCAGTGACGCGCCCATCCGCTGGCTAAAGCTTGGCTGGCAAGACTGGCGCGCTGCCCCCGGGCTTTCCCTGTTGTTTGGCCTTGTCATCATGCTGGTTAGCGTGGCGGTGGCTTTGTTGGCCTGGACCCTTGGCCGCTTTGCCTTGCTGGCAGTGCTGCTGTCCGGGTTTGTGTTTATCGCCCCCCTTATTGCGGTTGGGCTGTATTGCGTGTCCCGCCAGCGCGAGCGCGGGCTCGTCCCGAAACTATCCGATTCTTTTGCCCTGGCCGGTCGAGTGATGGGGCAGGCGGGTGTATTCGCGCTCATTCAGTTTGTCATTCTGTTGGTCTGGTCCCGAGCCGGCATGATGTTGAACGCGTTTTTTCCGGTGGAAAATGGTCAGTGGGATGTGCTGATTCCTTTCTTGCTCACCGGCAGCGCCATTGGCTCGGTGTTTGCCGCAGTGACCTTTGCCAGCGCGGTCTTTTCATTGCCAATGATTGCCGACAAAAAAACCGACATGGTCACCGCGTGTGTCTCCAGCATCAATGCCGTACTGCGCAACAAGTGGGTTTGCTTGCAATGGGCTGCGCTGATTGCCGCGCTGACGGGTATAGGTTTTTTAACGGCATTTATCGGATTGATTTTCATCATGCCGCTGCTGGCCTACGCTGCCTGGCATGGTTATCGAGAAACATTGGACGCTTCTAGTTGGCCAGACCTGCCCTAGGCGGCCAGACTAGTTTTATCCTCACCAAAGTCCATCGCAGTGCTCGAAAGTCCACTGACTGAATTGCCGTCAAGAAGTTGATTCCCCAAATAGACACCGTGTCGCGATGACGCATGGTTTCCGTAAACAGAAGAAATACGTGCGCAATTTACCCAGAGCTTGCGCGTAGCAACGCTCATGGGCTGGCCATTTCTGTTAGCGGGAGTAGTGATGAATTTTCGGTGCAAAATCTTAGCGGCGGCTATCGCCAGTTCCTTGGTGGGCCATCATTCCGCTCGGTCGGCCACCATTACGGTGAACTCTAAACTTGACGCACTTACCGGGACGCCAGCGGGAGTGTGTACGCTGCGTCAGGCGATTGAATCGGCCAACCAACGCGCGCTTATCGGTGACTGCGTCAGCGGTAGTGCGGTTGAACCAGACGTAGTGACCTTTGCACCAACGCTTGCCGGTAACACCATCACGTTAACCGAAGGTGCTATCAACATAGCTTCATCGCTAACCTTGGAGTCGCCGCCGACATTAGCCAGTCAAGTCACCATTTCCGGTGGCAACAATTCTGGCATTTTTCGCATTAGCAATAATCTGAGCGACATCGTCACTGATGTAACGCTTAGGGGGCTGGCGCTCACTAACGGCACGGGTTTTTCCTTCAAGGGCGGCGCGGTCGACAATTATCTAGAAAATGTCACTATCGATGCCTGCACCCTTTCGGGAAATTCAGTCAATGGCGATGGCGGAGCCATTTACACGCGCGGCTCGATGACGCTGATCGACACGATCGTTGACAACAACTATGCGAGCGGAGCAGGCGGCGGTGTTAGACACGTCGGCGGCACCCTAACGCTCGTAAATTCAACTATCTCCAATAATGTTGCTAGCGAAGGCGGAGGCATTTCTAGCGCAGGTAGTGTTGTAACGATTGACGGTGGATCACTAAGTAGAAACACCGCGTTCCTTGAGTCAGGCGGGGGCATACTCGCTACTGACGCCGTATACCTGACTGGCGTGTCGGTCAGCCAGAATTATGCAATGTTCGCCGCTGGTGGCATCAGTGGCACACCTGTAAGGATCAGTGGCGGGCAAGTAACCGGCAATACCGCGGGGTCCATAAGTGGGGGAGGTTCTTTTGGATCGTTGGTTGGTGACTATTCCGCTATTGTTGGCGTTCAAGTCTCCAATAACGTTGCGTTAGGTGGTTTCGGCGGCGCTTTTTCGGTGCAGGGCAATCTCAATATCTCCGATTCTACGTTTTCGGAAAACAGCGCCGCTGGAAACGCTGGGGCTCTATTTTTTGGCGGTTACGGTGTCGCCGTCGTGCGCAATTCCGAATTCGACAACAACTCAGCAGCTGGAGCGGGTGGCGCCGTTTCTGCAGCAGGCTACTTGTCAATCTTTGACAGCACGTTGTCCCGGAATACCGCTAGCAACGGTGCGGCCATAAATCACTCGGAAGGGTTACTTTATTGGGAAAACGTCACTGCGAGTTACAACGTGTCGAGCTCGGTAGAGGCAGACCTCAACCCTGCCGCAGTGTTTTCACGTGCCCAAATGGTGATTAGTGCGAGTACCTTAGTAGGCAACGCGCCATTCGGGCTCACCAAAGTTGGGGGTGGCTTTGGAACAGTAACCTTACGGAACTCGGTCATTGTCGATTCCTCAATTGGCGACTGCTCTGATGTCGACGGCATAATCTCAGAAAATGTCGCTAATTTTGTCGCTGACGGTAGTTGCAATCAAAATGCGGTTGACCTCCTGGTCGGAGACCCGATGCTCGGCCCTTTGTTCCGAATCAGCGAAACAAATTCTGTCCATTTTCCTGAGCCAGGGAGCGTATTGGTTGACTCGGGTTCGGCATCAGAATGTGCCATGACAGATCAGACCGGCATACAACGCCCCGTTGACGGTAACGCCGATGGATTTGATGAGTGTGATCGCGGGTCTGTGGAGTATGTGGACGTCAATCCGCCCATCGCGGCGCTCAGCGCCCTGCCAGATATTATCCTTCCTGGCGGTACTGGCTTGCTAATCGACGTCACTTACACAGAGCTGGACAGTGAGGTGGACCTGTTCACGATTGATCCTTCTGATATTCGCGTGCTGCCCGGACCCTTAAGTGTGACCGGGGTATCGCTAACGGGCACAAACAGTCAGGTGACGGCCACCTACGAGGTGGCGGTACCGGGCGGGTCCTGGGATCTGACCGACAACGGAGATTACGACATCGTCATGCAGGAAGACGCGGTTAACGATATCGCAACCACGGGTGCCAATGCGGTGTTGCCAGGGTTGCTGGGCAGTTTCTCCGTGGCGATAATAGAGATGAATCTGCAGGGCGCGGGCAACACCATTGCCGATGGCGATGAGTCGCCATCGGCTCAGGACGGCACTGACTTGGGTGAAGTCATGCAAGGAAAAACCGCGACCCGTACCTTTACCGTGACAAACGTCGGCGCTGGCGTCCTGAACCTGACATCGCTGGAAGTGCTTGGCCCAGGTTTCACGCTCAATCAGCCTGACGACACGATGCTCTCCGCCGGCGAATCGACGGATTTTCAGGTCGAGTTTTCACCCGCCGCGTTAGGGACAGCCAGCGGCCAGGTCATCATTCTCAACAACGATGTTGATGAAAATCCCTACACCTTTGCGGTGGGCGCGACCGGTATTGCGTTGCAGGAAAATATCTTTACCAACGGCTTCGAAGCGCTTTAGGGAGACGAGTTAGAACCGCATGTCATTGTGAAGATTTGGCTGAGCCTAACCGCGTACTCATCCCGTAATTGATCAATTCTCTCGCCTTGGCGGGCGATGGTTCCGGCGACGTATCGACAAACTAGAGTTCAGCGCCATATTCCGCAATGGTGTCGTAGACCAATCGAATACGACGGCTCGTGTGCAGTTCACGGTGGGTAACTAGCCACACCGGCACCTCATAGACGCTGAGTGAGGGCAGCACCAATTCCAGGTCGGGTCGAGTCTGGGCAATATCTTTTGTCATCAGACTGAGGCCGAGCCCACCCTCCAACAGGGCCAGCATGATGCTCATGCTGGCGCTGTACACTTTGAAGTTATCTTCGCTGACATCAATTCCGAGCCCATTGAACAATGGAATCAAACGCGCGGGGTTCTCGAACCCAATAAACTCATGGTGGGCCAACTCAGCGGTGGTTTGTGGCCGGCCCATTCGATCCAGGTAGGAAGTGGCACCGTAGAAGTGAACGGTGGTGCCACTGATGCGCCGGGCGATTAAATCACCGTGGTCCGGTCGTGCTTCGCGGATGGCAATATCGGCCTCCCGGCGGATCAAATCCAGAGACTCGTTGGCGGTGATAATTTCCAACTGAATACCCGGCGCTCGCTGGTGCACGCGCTGAACGATAGCGGGCGTGTGCACAAGGGCGAAGCCTTCGGTGGCCGTGATGCTAACCTTGCCGTCGATCAACTCCGATCGGCCGGTGGCGGCCAGAGAAACGCGGGTTGCCGCCTCTCCCATCTCGCGTACATGTTCCAGTAGCGCAAGCCCAGACTCGGTCAAATCCATGCTGCGGTGCCCGCGTTCAAACAGCGTGACCGCCAGCGCTGCCTCCAGGCGCGCCACCTGCCGGCTGAGGGTGGGCTGGGTCAATCCCAACGCTCGCGCTGCTGCCGACAAAGACCCTTCTTCCGCGGTGGCCAGAAAGGCTCTGGCCTGCCCCCAATCAAAATCTACTGCTTGCCAATTGGTCATTTATGCATGCCAGTTATAGAAAATAAGGCAATTTATCAAAAGAAAATGCATGGCTATCATGCCACCACAGTTTCAAGGAACCCACAATGCAAGCTTCCCATTTATCGTTGATACCCGTGTTCGTAGCCTGGTTTGGATCCTGGAGGGTGCGTGTCGAGCGTCGCCCTTTACCCACCCAGGACCTTGCTGCAGCGTACGACCAAGCGGCTCCGACCTGGACCAGACTGACTGAGCGACTGGGTTACGCCCGTGCTTATCGTCGACTAATTGAACGCTTTTTTGCCGCTCACCGGATGACCATCGGAACCCGCCCCTTGCGGGTTTTGGACTGTGGTGTTGGAACGGGCGGATTTTCCCTGGCGTTGAGCCGAGTGTGGCGTCGACCGGTGGAAATCACCGGTATCGATATTTCGCCGGCAATGGTGAATGCGGCACAGCGCCGGTTCCACAAAGCCGGTTTGCAGGCCCGCACCGCTGAAGCCAAAGTGGCCGAGTTGCCTTTTGCTGCCGAGAGTTTCGACCTGGTGATTGCCGCCCACGTATTGGAGCATTTGCCTGAGCCTGCTGTCGCACTGGCTGAGATGCAGCGTGTACTGCGTCCCGGGGGGTGGGTAGTCACCTGTCTAACCAGGCGGTCGTGGTTGGGCGCCTATATCCAAACCAAGTGGCGAACCCATCGTTTGACCCATCGCCGCGCCGAAAGCTGGCTGCGAGGCGCCGGCTTGTTACCCTCTACGATGGAGGCGTCTGGCGGCCTGTATGGTTTAACGAGTCTTACTGCCATTGGACACAAAGCCGTGACCCGGCTGGCGATGGTGCCTGGAGTACATGATCAATGACACACGCGAACACCGATGCCCGATTTTGGGATCGCATCGCCAGGCGCTATGCGGGAAAGGCTGTGCCAGATCCGGCGGCCTACGAAACTAAGCTGAACAAAACGAGTGGCTACCTAAAGCCTACCGATCAGGTGCTGGAAATTGGCTGCGGATCTGGGTCCACGGCGCTCTACCATAGCCCTCAGGTGGATCGTATTTTGGCCACCGACTTTTCAACCCAGATGATTGACGTTGCGCGAGAAAAAGCCCGCCAGGCCGGTGTCGACAACGTCAGCTTTCAGGTCTCAAGCATTGAAGATCTGGCTTGCTCGTCAATGCAATACGACGTGGTTATGGCTCACAACGTTTTGCACCTAGTGGCCAATGTTCCGCAAACGCTGCACGAGATCCACAAGATGTTGAAACCAGGGGGGCTGATGATCTCGAGCACGCAGTGCATCGGCGACAGCGCAGCATGGTTTGGGTGGGTTGCTCCACTGGGCAAAGCGCTTCGGCTACTGCCACGGGTAAACGTGTTTCGGGAAACGGATTTTTTTCAATGGATAGGTAGTGCGAGTTTCGATATCGAGGAGGTTTGGCAGGCAGGCCCGAAGGCCAGCCATTATGTGGTGGCGAAGGCCGTTTGAATCAAAATACCTCAATCTGACGTCGCCGTGTGTCTACATGTGCTTAGACTATCTCTTAGAAAGGCACGTCATCGTCAAAGTCAGGCGGCGACTCACCGCGCGCTTCAAAGGCCTGGCCATCGTTGGGTGGAGGGCCTTCGTCGCCATTTTGGCCGGCCGCGGCCTGCACCCGCCAAGCTTTGACGTCGGTATACCAGCGGCCGTTGTATTCCCGACTCTGCAGGTCAATCCCCACCGTCACTTCCTGGCCTTCGCGCAGGCCAAACTCTTCAATTTTATCGCCCCAGGCCATAAAGCAGACCTGTTTTGGGTACTCACCCGGGATTTCGAGGACGTATTCCTGCTTACGCCATGGGCCCCGTTGGGAGTTGCCGGACTGTTCCGCCAGCACCTGAGTAATTTTGCCTGAAAGTTCCAAGGTTTAATGCGCTCCTTTAACTGCGTGGTGTCCGCGCTCTAAGGCGGGATTTCAGGTGCGACATTCTATCTGATCGAATTGACTGCGCCAGGGTGTTTTCGTTCTATTTGCGGATCAGGTTTTGCCGCGGTGCTGGGTCGTTTATATTTGGGTCCCTCTCGAACGTGGGCATCCAAACACACCATGGCTCCAAAAGTTGGCACAACCGCCTCATTTTTGCTGGATGACGTACCCCCGATGGGGATCTACGAAACGCTTTACGCGTTCAGCGACACCTTTGGCCAGTTCATGGGGTCGGAAGGCACCCATCCCTGGTCTCAGGGGTTCCCCCTCACCACACCGCTGGAAAAATTTAACGGTCCTGAGCTTCCGGCGGCCGTGGATGTGACCTGGGAGGACCGGTTCTACCCCAAAGCCTGGGGGCATCCAAAGCTGCGCGAGACCATCGTTGACTACTACAACACCTACTACGGTTCGAGTATTACGCCAGACAACGTGATGATCTTTGCCGGTGGTCGGCCCGGCATCTACGCGGTACTTTCGTTTCTTAAAAAAGACATCCAAGTGCGTATTGGCAATGTTGAATGGCCTGCCTATCTGGACATCCTGACGCAGACGCATACCGACTGGCGAACGGTGGCAATGACACCGGAGAATAGTTTTCATCCTACAAACGCGGAGTACTTTGACCGCCGCGGGTTAAATCATAAAACTCAGCTGTTTCCCGTCATCTCCAATCCGAGTAATCCGACCGGACACGCTCGAGCCGGTGACGAACTGAAAGAACTGATGGCGCTGGCGCAGGCCTCTGGGAACGGCATCCTGTTGGACGAGGCGTATGAGATGTACCACTCCCCATCGGTTAGCGGTCTTCAATACGTTAATGATCTGGACAATTCTAATGTGTTTCTTTCTGGTGCTTGCACCAAAGGCTTGCAGTGTCCAGGCATTCGAATTGGCTGGGTGATTGCCTCTAAAGACAATATTCAGACGTTGTCGAATTTCAGTTCCTTTGGCATGGGCGGGGTGTCACACCCCAGCCAGCTGTATGCGGTTGAGCTGTTCAAGCCCGATCGTATCGCCCAGCAAAGAAAAGCCATTGAGGCGCATTACAACTGGCAACGAGAGCGTTACGGCAAAGCGTTCAAAAAAATGGGTTTGAAGGTGTTTACCGGTAACGGAGGTTTTTATCACTGGATGCAGCTGCCAGACGGGCTCAACTGTGACGAATTTAATCAACGTTTGTACCAGCGAGGCGCCGCAATCCTGGCGGGTCGTGACTGCGATATGGGCCGGCCCCATTCCAAAGACCCCGGTTACATCAGCCCTTATATGAACATGTTTCGGTTTAGCTTTGGACCCTTGCTGCCGGAGACCTTTGACGACGACATCCAACTGATGTCTGAAGTTTTAGAGCAATACAAAACTGACGTGAGGGCCACCGGCTCGACAATTTAATGAGTAACCAGGCGATGATAAAAAGCAGTGTCTCAGGGGTATTGGCGATTTTACTGTTGTCGGCCTCAGCCGCTCACGCAGAAATTTCCGTACAGCAACTGATTGAACAAACCGCAATTGTGGCTTCGAACGCACCCTTGCGGGATGACCCAGATTGGTCGGTGGTGCAAAAAATCGTGGTGCGTGAAGGCGCGCTTGATTTGGCGGCAGCGCAGCAGGCGTATCGTGACGTGCAGTTCGTGGAAGTCGAATCGACCGCAGAGACTTTGGCGGAAATCGGTGATGCCGATGCCTATATCGGAAATTGTGATGCTCAAGTGCTGGCCGCAGGAGAACGACTGCGCTGGGTGCAGCGTATGGGCGCCGGGGTAGAGCGATGCGTGGGCATCTCCTCAATTGCCAATGGCGACGTGATTCTGACCAACATGCAGAAAATGGACTCCCCCGTCATTGCAGAGCACGCGATTGCGATGATGATGGCGTTAAGCCGGCAGCTGCCTCGCTTTGTGCGCGCAATGGACGATGGTAGCTGGCAGCGAGGTCCAGAGGTGCGCGGAACCATGACTTCGGTGGTGGGAAAAAAATTGCTGGTTGTGGGATTAGGTGGAATCGGTACCGAGGTCGCGCGGTTTGGATCTGCCTTGGGGATGCAGGTATCGGCCACGCGTAACAGCCGTCGCGAAGGTCCTGATTTTGTTGGATACGTAGGTTTGACCCATGAATTGCTGGAATTGGCGGCCCAGTCTGATGTCATTATTAGTGCGTTGCCGCTGACTGACGCTACAACAAATCTGTTCGACAAAGAGTTCTTTTCCCAGCTAAAAGGTCAAGCCATATTCATTAACGTAGGCCGCGGGAAATCGGTAGTCACCGATGACCTGCTGGCGGCGCTGCGGTCCGGCCAGCTGGCCGGAGCCGGTCTGGACGTTACCCAGCCTGAACCGCTGCCGGCTGATCACCCGCTGTGGGCATTACCCAACGTGATCATTACGCCTCACCTTTCCAGTGGCGGCGGTGAACGAGAACGCAGGGCGGTACTGCTGAAAGAAAACCTGCGTCGCTTTGTTGCCGGTGGCAAATTGTTGAATGTGGTGGACCCGAAAAGGGGCTACTGACGATAAGTATGTGGGCCACCTCTCGGCAGACGATCACCGCACCAGACACTGATCGGATACCAGGCCGACTGACGCCAGTTCGCGACGGCTGGCCAGGCGCCACTCATGTCCGTCGTTGCTGCCAGCATTCCCTGAGTTAAACACCGTAGCCACGTTCGCCATGGTGGTGTCCCCCGCGCTGGAGACACTCTCACAGTGGCCGGAAGTCGAACTGAAATCTGCATTGGCGGTGCAGGTTCGCCAAATCAAACCCGTGCGCAAATCAATCAGGGTGTCGCCGGTGGATAGGTAACCTTTGGCCTTGTGATCGACCTCACAGGTTTTGTTGTTCGATGTCGTCTCAAAACCATCAGAGAAAATCAGCGAGTCCAGTAGTGTGATACTGACACTGGTCTGGGCACCCAACAAATAACTGCCAGCGGCAAGGCTAAAGTCCAGTACTTCATCGCCTTCATCCAGGCCATCTTGGTCTGCTGATATTTCCAGGTCGAAAAACGGCTCGCCGGCAGCGATAGTGACCCGCTGAAAACTCTCGAAGAACCCGCCGTTGTTGTCGCTGTAGTCAGCAGAAACTGCGGTGCTGGAGGCCTCAATCACGACATTGGCTCGCAGTGCAGCGGTCGACGTTCCGCCTTGTCGTGAGAAGCGAACGACGGCTGCGTCGCCACCTTCAGCGGTGAGTAAGTTTATCGGCGTTAACGTGACGACCGGCGCATCATCGGCGATGGCTACTGTCACCTCCGCTGTGGGTCCAGTCTGATAATCTCCGGATGCCAGACTGAAGGTCAGCAATTCTTCGCCTTCGACGTCATTATCGGCAGTAGCGGTTAGCTCAAGAGCGAAGGTGGATTGGCCCGTGGGAATGTCAACGCGGGCAAATTGCTCGAAGAAACCCCCGTTGTTGTCAGAGTAGTCGTTGCCGCTGGCGGTGTTAGCGACGTCGAAGGTGAAGTGGACCCGCAGCGCGGCGTTGATATTCCCACCAGTACGATTGATGTTGACGCTGGCCACGGCGCCGCCTTCTGCAGCGCTCAGGCTGATGGGCTGAAGCGAGACAACGGGGGCGTCGTCGGCGATGGTAACCGTAAGTTCGCTAACCGGGCCGTTGACGTAGCTTCCCGAAGCCAAGCTAAACGCCAGGGTTTCCTCACCTTCGACCAAAATGTCGGGTGTGGCCGTCAGCTCAAGACCAAAGCTGCTTTGCCCTACTGGTATGTCTATACGGGCAAACTGCTCAAAGAAGCTGCCGTTGTTATCAGAATAGTCACTACCGCTCGCTGTATTGGCAGGGTCGAAAGTGAAATTGACTCGCAACACGGCATTGATGTTGCCGCCCGACCGATTAATGTTGATATTGGCCTGAGCCCCACCCTCAGCGGCGGACAGGTTCACTGCCTCCAAAGACACCACCGGTGGGTCGTCATCAATGGTTACGGTTGCGGTATTTTCCGGTCCAATGGTGTACGCGCCCGCTGCGAGAGCAATGCCGAGAATTTCCTGAGGTTCAACCAAATTGTCTAGCGACGGGGTGATTTGCAGATCAAAAAATGATTCACCCGCGGGTATAGTCAGCCGGTTAAATTGTTCAAAAAAGCTACCGGTATTATCCGCATAGTCGGCGCCCGTCACGGTGGTGTTCCCGGTCTTGGTAACGTTGACCTGCAATGGGCTGGCGGTTGAGCCTGTGCGGGAGAAGCGTACAACCGCCATCACCTGGCCGTTTTCCGACGCGCTGGCCGTGGAGGTATCAACAGTTACCGTTTGCGCACCGGTCAGGACAGGGAAGAAAAGCACCACAATCAAAAGGAATCGCATTGCACAAACACCTCAGAGTCATTCGATGACCACAATGCTGTCCGTTCCTAAGACAAAAGGCTTGATGGAACTATGAGGGTTTTGTAATGACTGGAAAAAACGTTCAAAAACAATGACTGATGCTTTTTGACGGGCCCTGCGTCGGATCGACTTGAGTCAATTCCGGAAACAGAGACCTTACAGGGGGGCGGTCATTATTTTGCGCGACACATCACGCCCCAGCGCCTTGTGAAGGGCTAGAAACAATTGCGGGTTGAGACGCTCCAGGGTGGCCAACTTGCGCCGACTCCAGGATCGATACTCCAAAGGCCCATCCGCTTTCACATCGGCGGATGCCGGTTTGCCGGTGAGCAGACTCATCTCCGAGACAAATCCGCCGCGCTCTATATCTGCCACATGGCTACCGTCCCGATATACCTGAGCGCTCCCCGATACCACCAATTGGAGCTCTGAGGGACACTCACCTTGAGCTACCAGGGTGGCCTTACTTTTGCTGTGCGGATCGCTCAGTTCCCAGAGCATCAGGAAATCCCTCGGCTGCATGCCGGGAAAAACCTGCTGGTAGATGTCCATGAACTCCTCGGGAATGGCGATGGGGCGGCGCTCCCAGAGAATGCGCGCAATCATTGCGGCGTTAACGAATAGGAACGCGGTGTTCCACGCCATCGTGGGTCCGTTGTCGATCAATACACCCCACCACAAAAACAACAGTTGGCCGGCGAGTAACAATATCCTGAGCCGCAGAACGTCGCGAACCGCCAGCGCCACCATGGAAAAGACATAGGCACAGTTGATGACCAGGTCGTCCATAGAAAAAATCCCTCATAGTGAATCTCCCGACGATTAAGGGAGCTCCTCAAATCCATCGGAGTAAATCGAATCGCTGACTCTTGAGACAGCAAAGTCGTTGTTGTTGCTGATGGCGTTCTCGGCCAGTGGACCCACGACTAAGGCCTCTGCTAAAAAGTCTTCGGAGATGACGCGCAGCGTTGCCTGCTGGTTGGCCAGCAGGGTGAGTGCGTAGCGACCATCCTGAACACCAGAAACACCAATTTGATTGGAGTCGGAAAAAATCAGTACCTGAACCGGACGATCGGTAATCGCCTCACTGACCCGCCCTTGCACAACACTGACCCCAGCGGCATTGTTGATGCCCTGACGACGGGTCACTCGATAGTCGACACCTCCGGCCGGGACCGGGCCGCAATGCGTAACACGCAGGAGACGGGTCTGAGTCAGTTCGGGTATGGGTTGGTTTATTGCGGCCGGCGCCGCATTGCAGTCGCCAATCACCAGCACCGGTGCCTGGGAGTCGTCTATCAGTCGCTGGGTGTCAAAAATTTCCAGCAGTGGATGAAATTCAGGGTTCTGAACTGGGTCCAGTGCCTGCACCGCCAAATGGGGTTGGTTGGGAACATCTACGCCGCGGATTTGCACCAGCCAATCTTCATCGCTCCCATCATCAAAGGCATGCAGCTGTTCGGCCACAAACTCGACCCCAAACTCAATGGTGGACTCGTCCAGATTGCTGGCTCTTGCCGGGATATCGTCCAGCTCGAAGAGATCTACAGGCCATCCCGCAATGAAATCCACCTGGCCAGCAATGCTGCTGTCGGCGCTGACAAAAAGCAGCCCGAGAGTATCGCGAAAAAACGCCGCATCCGGGTTTAACGTTGCGCTGCGTTGAGCGTTGCCCGTGCCATCAAGCAACGTCACCTCAACCAGGCCGAGCACTTGGTCTCCGGTCAGCACAGCGGCGGGGAACTGGGCAACCGAGGTAACGTCGATGCTGATCTCTCCGCCGTTTGTGTCAACAGTGCAGGTGATGAGATGGGTGGGCTGAGTGGGGTCGCCTAAAGCGCCGTTGCATTGGGTTTGCACCGCCACCAACGCTGGATCAAAGGACAGGGTGAAGGTCCCACCGCTAACCTCGGCATTGCCAAGCGGGGACAGCGTCACCGATACCGTTGCCGGCTGGTCCGGTGTAGTCACCGCTCGCGCCGTGGTAAATCGCTGAGCCGCAGCCGGGTCGCCTGTCAGCATCATCAGCAGCAACAAGATGGATTGAATAAACCTGGATAAAATGCTTCTGTACATCGTGCTTCCTTCAGCAGCGCGGACTTCAGCGCTAGTCCTGTTTGTTTGCCAACCGCTGGCTACGTCGGTCCTGGGCTTTTTCATAACGACGTATTTCGTCCGGCGTTTGCGCGAGCAATGGCGGGACGGTGGTGGGCCGGCCATCGTCATCCAGTGCAACAAAGGTCAGATAGGCAGACACCACATGGCGCGTTTTCTGGGTCATGCTGTTTTCGGCCGTGACCCGCACACCAATTTCCATCGAACTGCGCCAGGCCCGATTCACCGCGGCCTTGATCACCAGCGTGTCACCAATTTTTGCCGGGGCGCGAAACTCCAGGCTGTCTAATGCCGCTGTCACGCAGGATTGCCCGCTATGGCGTTCGGCAACAATTAACGCTGTGCGATCGCATAAGCTCATGACCAGCCCGCCAAATACGGTGTACTTGGAGTTAAGGTCATTGGGAAAGACCTTATACACGTTATGGTCTACGGCAGATTCGCTGGGCGCTTTAGGGTTCATGAAGTTCACAGATTAGTAGGCTGCGGCTAGTTTAGCCGATGGCAGCGTCTCTGACCCACATCGCAACCCACTGGCAAAAGGGTCGATCGACCGTGTTCAAACTCCGGAGGTTACAATCTACGCTCCGTATTGATGGATAGAGCGATGGGTGAATCAACAGAAAATTGGTTCAGCGGTGGATGCCACTGCGGCAATGTACGGTTCAGGGTACGCATCGATGAATTTACTGCCCTGGAATGTAACTGTTCGGTGTGCTCGAAAAAGGGCTTCATCAACCTAATTGCGCCGGCAGAGAACTTTGCCTTGCTGCGAGGCGAAGAACATTTGTCTTCTTATCGATTCAATACGGGGACCGCAGAGCATCGGTTTTGCACAACTTGCGGCATACACCCGTTCAGTCGACCGCGCTCTCATCCAGGGAGTTTTGACGTCAACGCACGATGCCTGGATGACGGGTTTTCCTTTCTGACATTAACGCCCTTCGACGGTCAGAATTGGGAGGAAAACGTGCAAACCATCACTTAGCCAAAACTATCGGCCAAGTGCCACTGTTAAAACCGCCGGGTGAGTGCGGTCAACATGAAGAACTGATTGTCGTCGGCAACAACCGGACTATCGCCCCGATCATTCAGCAGTTGGCCACCGCGGACAATAGCGGTCCAACGCCAGTTCTTTGAAACCGGAATGCTCAGCAGTCCCTGCAGCGCAACGCTCTCTATACCGGAGCCTGCTGAATAAGCTGGCAAACCTGAGGCCGCGCTTTCCGCCGGCGTTACGCCGTATAACGCATTGTTGTAGGTGCTATCGCCCATTCTGATCGTCGGGCCAAAGCTCCAGAATCCTCCGCGCCCAGCCGTTCCTCTGCGAGACGCAGAAATATCCGCGTAAAACCCCTCGTGACCACTGGCCACCGCCTGGGCAAGCGTTGCGTCCAACCCCCAGGGTCCTTGGGTGTATCGAACGTACCCACGGGCTTCCAGCGCTGGGCCGAAGTCTTCAAGACCCGCAATATCGTCCTCGTCGCGGTTGGCGAATCCTGGTGCCAGCGCAAATCCCAGATCCAGGCGGCGGTCGCCTGTGTCACTGCGCTGACGCACAAGCCAACCTCCCACACCCTGGGGAACGTTGGCAAAATACTTGACGCCTTTATCGTCCACATACCGCAGATCGATGTAGGGAACGGGCAGAACCCGATAATCATCAGCGCCCTGGAAGTCAGGATTGACGATGACGCCGACGCCATATTCCGCCTGCCAGCCCGCAGTGGTTTGAGGCGCGTTGCCGACAGATTCCACCGGCTGTGCAAACAAGGGGGAAACCCAGTTCAGTAGTAGGATACCGATAAAAATAGCCGCAGTTCGCGTAGGAGTCATTGTTCATTCGACGATAATGTAAACGCCGAACACTTTGCTTTGTGGTTTGCAAAATGAACGTGAAGGCGTTTTTTTTTGCGTGATCCGGGTAAGGGTTGATTTACAAACCGTTAGCAAGCGGTCAGTCAGCCTCCGCGTGTCCTACCCAGTCAAAGGCCGCTAACACGCGCTTAAACGCTTCCCCCGGCTCGGCCTCGAGCAACAGTGTATCTCCAGTGGCAGGATGTTTCAGTTCCATCGCGGTGCACGCCAGCAGGAGTCGAGGGCATCGGTAGTGTGTTGCGAAGAACCTGTTGTGAACCCCTTTGCCATGAGTGCTGTCGCCAATGATGGGATGGCCGATGTGTTTCATATGCCGGCGCAGCTGATGTTTTCGGCCTGTTTTCGGCAGGAGACGAATGAGTGAATAGCGTGATTGTGGGTATCGATCGACCTGCACGGCTAATTGCATTTTTGCCAGCAATTCAAACTCAGTAACCGCTTCTTGGGGCGGTTTGTTGGGCATGGCCCGAGCGTCCGTCATCTTGTCCAGTTTTTCCTGCAGTGGGTGATCAATGACTCCTCGCTGCGGACAATAACCCCGCACAACGGCCAGGTATCGTTTGTTGACCTGACTGGATGCAAACTGTTCCGACAATTGCCTGGCGCACTCCCGGTTCAAGGCAAAGAGCAAAACCCCTGAGGTGGGTTTGTCCAATCGATGCACGGGAAATACCCGCTGGCCAATTTGGTCACGAAGCAGCTGCAAGGCAAAACGATTTTCATGTCGGTCAATGGCACTGCGGTGAGTGAGCAGCCCGGTTGGTTTGTTGATCGCCACCATGTGGTCGTCCGCGTACACGAGTTCCAGGGCCGGGTAATTCATGTGTCAGGGCTCATCGATATTGATCAGTTTTGCTCGCATACCGTCAATGCCCGGTCCTGGCGCCGCTGCCGCGGCACATTCGCCATCCAGTTGGCGATGAACCCAGCAAATGTTTTTAACCAGCGCGCTGGACGAGGGAACGAGTGTCGTTCGGATCTTTAACGCCTGACTGATGTAACCGCGCGCCTGTTGCTCATTGCCAAAGTGGGCCGCGACGATACCCATGCCTAGCAGCGGTTCGCTTAACCGAAAATGAATGCCTGACTGCCCACCACGAAGCACATCCACTGCTACGGCAAACGCGGTTTTTGCGTCTGTCAGTTTTTTTTGCGCCAGCAGAACCCAGCCAAGGTCGCTGTTGGCGTAAGCGAACAGCTGGCTGCGTCGGGAAAACAAACGCTCGTAGTCCTCGACGGTGCGGCGCAAATAGTGTTCACTTTCCGCCATGCGGCCCTGGGCAAACCGCAGGGTTCCCAGCCAGTGTCGAGTCCATATATGTTTGCTCTCGTGATCGGGGTCGGCATTTGTTCGCAACAACATCGCTTCGCTTAACGCCACTTCGGCTGACGCTATCTGTCCAGTAAGCAAGCGCAGCTGACCCTGATGTTCCAGTGTGCTGGCAAAGTCGAGAAAGCCCATATCGTTATCGCCGCTTTCCCGGCCGAGATGAGCCGCGATCAGAAGGTGTTGCTCCGCTTCAACGTAGTGGCCCCAGTCCCTGGCAATCATGCCAGCGGTTCTTGCAACCGGCACACCAAGGTCGAGATTATTCATCAGCGGCTCCAGCGTCGCCATTGCCTGTGGGTATTGTCCCAGGCTGTGGTAAACGTCGGCGAGCCTCACCCGTGTGCTGTAAACGTTGGCATCATCAGGTGACATGATGGCCAACGCGCCTTTGAGCAGCGCGGCCGCCTCCTCGTGGGCTCCGGAAAAATTCGCCGAATAGGCCAACGTCAATACGGCACTCAGGTGGTCCTCCATAGGACGAGATTGATAAGCGAGGGCCGCCGCTTCCGGAACATTAGTAAAGGTTGCCTCTAGTCCTTTGTTAGCAAGGAAGATTGAAGCCAGCAGGTTTAACACCCGGGCCTGGGCCACCGGTTGATTGGCGAGCTCTGAGGTAGCGCGAGAAACCGCCTCGTCGAGCAATATGGGTACGGTTCGCTGTGGGGAATCGCCGCCGGTGATTGGCCCCTGCTTCAGCAGGGCTTCCATAAAATTGCCCACTACTCGGTTTAACGCCGATTCTTCGGCTAAGCGCTGGCTTTGTATCGACATAAGCAAGGCATAGCCGACTACACCGGCTAGCAGAACAGCGACCAAAGCGCTCGCCGGTCGATGACGATTGACGAATTTGAACAGACGATACAGTAAACCGGGCGCGCGCGCAGATACCGGCAGCCCTGCGTGATAATTGCGCAAATCGTCTACAAGTTGTTCAACGCTGCCGTAACGATCATCCGGTCGCGGTGCCAGCATTTTGGTAATGATGGCGTGGATTTCTTTGGGCAGCCTGCCGCGGACGCCATCCGCGGCTGCGCAGCGGTGAGCGTATCGCGGGGGCTGCGCGTTGACGATGGCGTGCTGGCGCTGGGTATTACTCATTCCCTCCCTGATGAGGGGGTGGGCGCCCCAGATCAACTGATAAAGCAGAACCCCCAGCTGAAAGATGTCCGATCGTGTATCAATCTGGGTGCCTTCTAGCTGCTCAGGACTTGAGTAATCCGGTGTCATGAAACGGTCGGTTTCACCGGTAAAGGCCCGAGCCCCTTCGGTGGCCAGGCGCTTGGCAATGCCAAAGTCCAGCAGTCTGGCTCGACCCTCGTCATCGACGAGAATATTGGCCGGTTTGATGTCCCGGTGAACCACCAGTTGGCGATGTGCGTGGGCCACCGCTGAGGCGACCGACTCGAACAGATCCAGGCGTTGCTTTAAGGTGAGGGTGTGCCCGCTGCAGTACTCATCAATGGGTACACCGTCTACCAGTTCCGTCGCCAACCAAGGGCGTCCGTCTTCGGCGACGCCGCCGTCGAGCATGCGGGCGATGTTGGGGTGAGTCAGGTTTGCCAGTATGTCGCGCTCGTGCTCGAAGCGGTTTTTCATCGAATCGCTGAGCATGCCAGGCCATAAAATTTTGATTGCGGCTTCCTGTCGCACCACACCGTCATTGCGCTGTGCTCGAAACACTTCCGCCATCCCGCCTTGCCCGATAGCCTCCACGAGCTGCCAGCGAGGAATCGAGGCTGATGGGGTCGCAGAAAGTACGGTTTGCATCAGGTGATCGATGGTGCCCTGAACCTTAACTTCGCTTTCTGAATCTTCAGCGAGTACTAACAAGCGCTCAACGGCGCGGCGCTTTGCATCTGGCAGAGCCTGAATCCAGGATTCCCGCTCGCCGTCGGTCATTTTCATGGCGGTGGCCAAAAGCCCCATGAGCTCGTCATCGTTGTTTCCGGTCACTAGCCCTGTCTCCACATGCACGTACCCCCCATACAAGGCATACGCAATTGACGCGCCATTGCGCCAAGGGATGTGGTGGATTGGTGATTGTGCCAATCAGCGTCTGAGTTACCGGACGCCCAAGTCACTGGCTTGAGGCGTCAGACTCGCATTCGAGCTCGTACAAGAACAGCGCGCGGACCCTTTTTACATCTCGTTGTACAGTGCGCAGCGAAACGTTTAATTCCTCGGCCACCTCTTTGGGCTCTTGTCCTACGAGATAAATGCGCTCAAACACGTGGACAGCCCTCGGGTCTTCGGCTTCGATACGTTCTAGAAACCCACCCAGCTTGAGTAAAGCAGCGTCATTGTCGGGTGCTGGAATATCCCGATCCTGCAGGGACAAATGAAGATCCATTCCGCCGCGTTTTTGCGCCGAGTGGCGTCGCGCCAAATCAATCAGGTGATGCCGCATCGCTTTTGCACAGAGCGCGTAAAAATGGTGTCGGCTTTCTGCCTGCATTCCGCTGGCCAGCAACCGTTCGTATAGGCTGTGCACCAATGCCGTAGTTTGCATACCCGCGGCGTTGCCGCCTCTGCGCAATTGCCGACTGGCTATCCGCTTGAGTTCAGCGTAAACCAACGGAATCAGATGATCCCAGGCTTTAGGTTCGCCTTCGCTAACCGCCTGCACGAGCTGGGTTATGGAGCGTTGATCAGACAGAGCAAGAGCACCGTGGGTTGTCGAAGCTATAGGCGAACACAATTAGACGCCCGGCTCAAGTGTGCAGGTTTGTGAGGTCGCCATGGACCCATAAAGGGTTGCAGTTAGTGGTCCGTACATTAGTTAAAACCCTCATGTGTGGCTTGGAGATGCTTGTTCGACGCTGACCGCGAATTCGTTTCCCGATATGATCAGCATTCGGCGCGCTGTGCACTCAGCTTAATTTATTTCTTTTCCATTACTGAGAATTATGACCTTGATAAGAAAAACGCTCATAACTGTGTCTGCCCTCCCCCAATTTACTTCCGCTGCCTTTATGTACTGGGCAATGCTCTGTCTGTTGGTGGTTTCGGTCAATGTTAGCGCCGCACCAAACGGGGTGGTATCGGAGGCGTCCAAAGGTTTGACCCTGAGAAGTATTGGGCCCGCTTTGATGGGGGGACGGATTGCTGACATCGCTATCCATCCTGATCACAAAAACCTGTGGTACGTGGCTGTCGGTTCCGGTGGCGTCTGGAAAACCAACAATGCGGGTACCAGCTGGACATCCATTTTTGATGATCAGGCGTCGTATTCCATTGGTGATGTCGCCGTTGACCCTAACAATCCTGATGTTGTCTGGGTGGGTACCGGGGAGAACGTCAGCGGCAGACATGTGGGGTGGGGCAGTGGCGTCTATAAGAGCCTTGACGGCGGCAAGACCTGGGCCAACCTTGGACTGACCAAATCCGAGCATATTGCAAAAATTCTGGTTGATCCGCGGGACAGCAACATCGTGTATGTGGCTGCCGAAGGGCCGCTGTGGGCTGAAGGCGGCGAGCGCGGAGTCTATAAAACCACCGATGGTGGTGTGACCTGGCAAGCCATATTAGAAATTGATGAAAATACCGGAGTGACAGATCTTGAGTTTCATCCCACCAATCCGGATGTGCTGTATGCCGCCGCGTATGAACGTCGTCGTCATGTCTGGGGTTTGATGGCAGGCGGACCCAATGGCGGTATTTACAAATCTTCTGACGCGGGCGCTAGTTGGAGCAGGAAGACCGAAGGTTTGCCCAGTGGCGATGTGGGCAAAATTGGACTGGCCGTTACCCAGGCAGATCCCCAGCGTGTATATGCAACCATCGAAGCCGACGATGACAACAAGGGCTTTTACCGTTCGATGGATCAGGGCGAGAGCTTTAGTCGTACCAACAACTACATTTCCGGCGGCACCGGGCCGCACTACTACATGGAGCTGTCAGCGTCCCAGCAGACCGCAGATCTGGTGTTCCAGATGGACGTATTTTTCCGCGTTACTCGCGACGGCGGAGAGCAATTTTCGGTGTTGGGTACAGGCCGGGAAAAACACAGCGATAACCATGCGCTTTGGATAGATCCAGAAAACGACCAACATTTGCTGGCAGGCACGGATGCCGGGCTTTATGAGACTTTTGATCAGGGGATCAACTGGCGACATTTTCCCAATCTACCCATCTCCCAGTTCTACAAGGTCGCCGTTGATAACACCGAACCTTTCTACAATATCCTCGGCGGCACTCAGGACCTGGGCACTTTGTTTGGACCTTCAAGAACGATGATTACCGAAGGCGTTCGTAACCAGGATTGGTATGTGCCGCTAGGCGCTGATGGCTATGGCGTAGCCTTCGATCCCAGCGACAACAACGTTGGCTACATGGAATTTCAACAGGGCTACATGTTTCGTCATCACCGCGATACCAACGAGCTGGTGCATATTCAGCCACAGCCCAAGCCCGGCGACGCTCCCGAACGCTGGAACTGGGATACCCCGATCGTTGTGAGCGCCCACGACTCATCCCGTCTGTATGTGGGATCTCAACGGGTTTGGCAAAGTGACGATCGTGGCAGCTCATGGCGCGCCCTCAGCGAAGACCTAACCACCAACGAAAACCGCTATGAACGGGAGTACCGGGGGCGGGTGTGGAGTGTTGATGCGTTGCACGACAACGGCGCCATGTCCAAATACGCCACGATCTCCACGATCTCCGAGTCGCCCGTCAAAGAAGGGACGTTGTATTCCGGCTCCGACGATGGGCTGATCCATTCAACGCAAGATGGCGGGGCGACCTGGCAACGCGCCCGTCAACTGCCCAGCGATGCAAGCCCGCTGTTCATCAACGACCTGGAAGCCTCTCAGCACAACGCCGATACAGTTTTTGCGGTGGCGGATGGACACAAGCTGGGGGACTTCTCTCCTTACGTGTTTGTGAGCAACAATCATGGCCAAAGCTGGCGTTCAATTGCCGGAGATCTGCCAGATGGCACGATTGCATGGGCCATCGAGCAAGACCATGAAGACGAAAACCTGTTATTCCTTGGCACCGAGTACGCACTGTATTTCAGCGTCAACGGCGGGACGAACTGGAACAAGGTGGCGGGTTCACCCACCATTGCCTTCCGAGATCTAAAGTTACAGCGTCGCGACAACGATCTGGTCGGTGCAACCTTTGGCCGCGGGATCTATGTGCTTGACGACTATTCCGCGTTGCGTTTCTTGGGCCAGGAAGACTTTGGTCGTCAGCCTGTGGTATTTCCGGTGCGAGATGCCTGGTGGTACATCCCGTCCGTACCAACTCAGGCGGTGGGCATGCCCACCATGGGTAGCGACAGCTTTCGAACCGCCAATCCGGAATTCGGCGCAACATTCACTTACTACCTGCCTGAAGCGCTTGAAACCAAAAAACAGGTTCGCCGTGAGGGGGAGAAAGCCCTTCGCGAAGACGGGCGTAACGTCGCGTTTCCCGGCTGGGATGCACTGGGTGCTGAGGCGATAGAAGCAAAGCCCAAAGTGTTGCTCTTGGTCAGTGATGGAGACAACAAGCCGGTTCGCTGGATTGAGGCGGTCAACAAAAAGGGCTCTCATCGAGCGACCTGGGATCTTCGTCGGCCGGCCCCCGATGCCGTTGACCTGTCTACACCTGAATTTATCCCTCCCTGGGTCAGTGAGCCTCAGGGGCCGCTAGCGGCGCCGGGCAACTATTCGGTTCAGCTGTTCACCGTCAGTGGCGGCAAGGCGCAGCCCATTGGCGCTTCGCAGTCATTTCTGGTGAAGCCGGTGCGAGCGGCTAGCGACGGCACAGACTACGCCGAAGTTGCGGCCTTTCAGCAAAAGAGCGCAGAGCTGATGCGGCAAATTGTCCACGCCGGGGAAGAGCTGAAAAGAACGCGAGATCTCCTGTCCCACATGCAAGCGGCGGCCATACGGGCGCCAGCAGCAAGTCCGGAGCTGATGCTTAGCCTCGACGCTTTAGGTGCTGAGCTAAACCAGCTACAGGTTCAACTTTCGGGTGACAGGGTTCGTCAAGGCCTGAATGAATCGGTGACGCCGTCAATCGGCGGGCGAGCCTACAACGCGACGACCAGCTGGAATACGACTCAACTGCCAACCGAAACACAGCGTTCGGACTATGCAATCGCCAGTCGGGAATACACGACGTTTTCAGAGAATTTGGAGGCGCTGCTGGAAGGTCCGCTTGCGGAGTTGGAGGTAGCATTGGCGGCCGCAGGTGCGCCAAGCTGGCGATAGCGATCTGATAAAGCCAAGCGGGGTCAGAATGCTGACCCCGCTTAAATTTTATGAGTGTCAGGCGTTTCCAGAAAGGATGCTTTCGCTAGCCTGCTGCAATGTGGTGTTGAAGGTAGGGCTGGGACGCATCACGGCTTCGGCTTTTTCTGCATCGGCGAAATAGTAGCCGCCGATATCCACGGTTTGCCCCTGCACAACTCGCATTTCTTCGACAATCTTGTCTTGATTGTCCGCAAGCGTTTTGGCCAGCGGAGCAAATTGGCTGGCCAATGCTTTATCACCAGTTTGTTCGGCCAGTGCTTGAGCCCAGTACAGCGTTAAGTAGAAATGGCTGCCCCGGTTATCCAATTCACCAGTTCGCCGCGAAGGAGAACGGCCCTCTGTGAGCAGCTTCTCTGTGGCGGAATCCAGTGCGTTGGCAAGAATCTCAACTTTGGTGTTGCCTTGCTTTTTGCCCAATTCTTCCAGCGACACGGCTAGGGCCAGAAACTCCCCCAGGGAATCCCAACGCAGATGGTTTTCTTCCACCAGCTGCTGAACATGTTTTGGTGCCGAGCCGCCGGCGCCCGTTTCGAACAAGCCGCCACCGGCCATTAACGGAACGATGGACAGCATCTTCGCTGAGGTGCCCAGTTCCATAATGGGAAACAGGTCCGTCAGGTAATCACGCAGGATATTGCCGGTCACCGAGATGGTATCCAGGCCGCGGTAAACACGTTCCAGGGTAAACCGCATGGCCCGAACCTGAGACATGATCTGAATATCCAGCCCTTCGGTATCGTGGTCCTTCAGATATTCTTCCACTTTCTTGATCAGTTCGTTTTCGTGGGGGCGGTAAGGGTCGAGCCAGAACACCGCCGGCGTGTTTGAGTTGCGAGCACGGGTAACCGCCAGTTTGACCCAATCCTTAATGGCTGCGTCGCGAACCTGGCACATGCGCCAGATGTCGCCTTCTTCGACGTTTTGCGACAGCAATACCTCGCCGGTTTCAAGATCGATAATATTGGCTACACCGGCGGAGGGTGCTTCGAAAGTCTTGTCGTGGGATCCGTATTCTTCCGCCTTCTGGGCCATCAATCCAACATTGGGAACCGTGCCCATCGTGGTTGGGTCGAAGTTTCCGTGCCACTTGCAGAAGTTAATCAGCTCCTGATAAATCCGCGCAAAGGTGGATTCTGGCAATACCGCTTTACAGTCTTTCGGTTTGCCGTCTGCGCCCCACATTTTTCCGCCCGATCGAATCATCGCCGGCATGGACGCGTCGACAATCACGTCGCTGGGTGAATGAAAGTTGGTAATGCCTCGATCTGAATCGACCATGGCCAGCCCAGGACGGTGTTCCTGGCAGGCAAGAAAATCCCGTTTCACTTCTTCCCGGATACTGCTGGGTAAGCTGTCCACCTTATCCCACAAGACCGACATACCGTTGTTGGCATTGAAATCCAGCTCTTCAAACAACGCGGCATGTTTTTCAAACGCGTCTTTATAAAAGATTCTGACGCAATGGCCAAACACGATCGGGTGAGACACCTTCATCATGGTGGCTTTAACATGCAGAGAGAACAGCAGGTCGGCATCTCGACAGTCGTTCATTTCTGTTTCGAAAAACTCACACAGCGCATTTTTGCTCATGAACATGGAGTCAATGACCTCGCCGTCTCGCACGTCGATAGACTCTTTGAGGACAACGGTTTTTCCATCAGCACCGGTCAAGGCCATTTTTACCTTGCGCGGCTTGTCCATGGTGAGGGACTTTTCGCCTTCATAAAAATCGCCATGGTCCATGTGGGAAACGTGGGTTTGTGACCACTGCTTCCACTCGCCCATGGGGTGAGGGTTTTTACGCGCATAATTTTTCACCGCCAGCGGCGCCCGGCGATCGGAGTTGCCCTCGCGAAGCACCGGGTTCACTGCGGATCCCAGACATTTGCTGTAGCGCGCCTTTACGGCCTGCTCCTGTTCATTGGCCGGTACTTCGGGATAGTCGGGCAACGCGTAACCTTTGGCCTGTAGTTCTTTGATGCAGGCGATCAGCTGGCCCACGGACGCGCTGATGTTTGGCAATTTAATAATGGTCGTGGACGGGTCTTGAGTGAGGCTCCCCAGCTCAGCCAGATTGTCGGGCTTTTGTTGATCTTCGGGTAGCTGGTCTGCGAAGGCTGCGAGAACTCGGGCGGCGACGGATATGTCCTTTTCCACCACGTCGACCCCAGCGGCGCCGGCGAACGTGCGGATAATGGGCAACAACGAGTAGGTGGCCAGAAGCGGCGCTTCGTCCGTCAACGTATAAAAGATTTTCGGTTTTTCGTCAGTCATTCTCAGTCCTATTCCCAAGCCTCATGGAGTTGCCATTGGGCAACTCGTGGTATTTTGCCCGGGGCCCAGACCCCAGGGCCGATCATTTTACGCATATGCACTCGGTTCGAGTAGCCTCGCATTGATTTCGGCGCAGCTCCCCCGCGATAATCGGGGTGAACCACCTTAGGCGTGCTCATGGCAGACAACAAAAAGCTCATCTGGGATATCCCAACCCGGCTATTTCATTGGGCCATCGTGATTACCCTGGGTTATTCCTGGTATTCAATGGAGATAGCCAACGACCTGGAGCAACACTTTCTTTCGGGTTATGTGGCGTTGGGACTAATCGTCTTTCGCATCGTCTGGGGGCTGGTGGGTACACGCTACGCAAGATTCAGCAGTTTTCTCATTCGCCCTTCGGAGATTGTTGCTTACGCAAAAACGCTCGCGAGTAAAGAGAGTCGACAATACGCCGGTCATAATCCGCTGGGCAGCCTTTCGGTGCTTGCACTGCTGCTGTTCATTTTGGTACAGGCCGGTACGGGCATGTTTGCTGACGATGAGTATTATTTCTTTGCGCCCTTAAACCAGTTTGTCTCACCGGCAACGGCCGGGTCGATCACGGAATTTCATGGGCTCAGCGCGAAGATCATTCTTGGGCTTTCAATCCTGCATATCCTAGCGATTGTTTTTTATCGGCTCATCAAGAAAGAAAAGTTGGTGCTGGCAATGATCACCGGGAAGAAACCCGATGTGCTGGACAACTACGAGCCGATTGCCGGATCTCGTCTGCTAAGAGCCACAGTGTTGGCGATCATCGTTGCCGCCGGCGTTTACGGCGTCGTGAATTACGTGTAGCGCGCGCCGATCAAACGGTCCGAAGAGGCGTATAAAAAAAAGGGGGCGATGCCCCCTTTTTTGATCCATCGAACCGGTTAGGGCTCTTAATTTACGCGCTTTTTGTATTCCCGATGACATCCACCGCAGGTGCTGCCGCCGAACTCCCGAATGCTGAACGACTCCAGGTCTCCAGAATCGGCATGGCCCTGGGCCGCTTCTTTCAGGTCGTTGGCCTTGGCGGTGAAATCGTCAAAATCTTCCCAGATCGCAGGCAATGCCAGCGAGCCTTCGAAAACGTTGCCCTCAATCTGAAAACCGCCAGTGATCATTCCGGCAAGGTAAGCAATATCGGCTGCCGCCTGTTTGAACGCGGCCTGATCGCCGGTGGCTTGGGCCGCCGCCATTGCAGACGTTTTATGGCCGATTACCTTAAACAGGCTGTCTCGGAACACGTATTCTTTTTCTTCAGGTGTTCGGGTGTCGCGCTGGGCATGGGCCAGTCCAGCAAACATTGCTGATACCAGTGCTAGTGTCAGCACTGCCTTAGAAATAGTCTTCATTCTTTATCACTCTCCATCTGTTGCTCAACCAGGTCAACGATATGCGACCATCGTTAGGACACCATACCTTATCTAAACGCCATCAATGTGATGACCCTACTGCGCTACATTTCGTCCATCCTTTTGACGACAGGTCCGGAATCATCGCTGGCGCGTAATGTAGCCGCTATTGAGTGATGCTTTATGAGCGATGCGCGCGCCTGCTGCAGGGATTGTTCTGAAATTCTAACGCCTCTAAATAGGGCAAAACCGGACAGGCCAGTTTCTGCGTCAGGCGCTAGCCCGTAGTTAGCGATGTTGCGTCGATTGCTATCGTGCAGAGTAATCAGCATTCGATACCGTTCTGAACCGTCGCCGGGATTGAACACGCGACGAACTGCGGTGTCTTCGCTCAGAATTTGGGTTTCCATTCGCGCTGGCGGACCAAACGCGGGTTCGCTGGACTTAAGCGCGATCGTCGAGGCGGATAACACCGTCCAGCGGGTGGTGCTGACCACCTCAATGCCTTCGCCATCGTGGACTTTTCCTCCGCCGTAAAGGTTAGCCGCCTTACCCGGCGGGTAGAACTTGTGTTCAATTTCGATGAGTTCATCACCATCGGCCGTCACGTGAACGAGGCTGTGGTACTCCCGTATTTGATAGTCCAGGTTGCCGTCAAAGTAGGTATTGGTGCTGCGCCACCAGCCGACGCTGTTTTGCCAAAACGGCGAATCGGTGAACAGCGCCGTTTCGGCATTTATAGGCCCGGAAAACAGGCTCGAGAAAACGATCAAACAGATCATAAAGCGGGAGGTCATAAGCTCGGTAGTCTCGCTGACAAAGGTTAAGCGCATCGAAAACGCGCGAACAAGTCCAGACAGTAGCATCTTCTCTTGATGACATCGCGCGTGGGTACTGAGTATCAGCTTTGAGTCCAACGCCCACCGTAGTTCAATGGGCCTAGCTGGCTACTCAAAGCTATCGCTGAATAACAGTTCATCCACTTGTCCCAGATAGAAATAGCCAAGCGCAGTGACGTTCGCGCTGATCTTGTTGGTCTGTGGCTCAACGACACTGGGAAGCCACGTGAAGGGCGGCAGACCATCAGCCGAGTGAACCAGGTGCAACGAGTTTTCGTTGGTGTTGGCCAGCAGTTCGCTATCCAAGTAGCGAACAGTAATTTCGGCATTTGACGATATCGGCCCAGTTTCTTGAAATCGCCAGGATACGGAGGCTGCTGCTTCGGAAAAGTTGTTTGCGTTGCGGATCAGAGTAACTGTGATCTGAGCCAGAACGCTCGAAACCTGGGAAAAGTCAATCCAGGCGCGGGAATCCGGGTGGCTGGCATTACTTCCGTCCCCGATAGTGCTCAGCGCCAGCTCAGGTGGATTGCCTGTCCGTAGAAACTGCGTGTAGGTGGCTTCAGCTGGCAACGCTTGTTGGCTAAAACGTCGGCCAAAAATCACGTAGCTAGGACTGGAGTCCAATACATTGCTCAGGTCGGACTGGGGGGCCGCCACAATCATGTCTGCAACCCCATCGCCATTCACATCACCCGCGGCCGAGGCATTCGTACCAAACCCGCCAAGGGTGACGGAATCAAAAGTACGAAAACCCAGCGAACTTAGGTTTACTAGCGGAACGGGTTGTTGATCCAGTTTTCCATACACCACATAGCTGCCACCTTGGCTAATGACGTTTGGACGTTGTGGGAAGGTGATCAACAGGTCTGCCAATCCATCCCCATTGACATCTCCTGCACCAGCGACGTTTCTGCCGGT
The DNA here is from genome assembly GCA_045106555.1 of Lysobacterales bacterium. Classification (GTDB taxonomy): domain Bacteria; phylum Pseudomonadota; class Gammaproteobacteria; order Xanthomonadales; family SZUA-38; genus JANQOZ01. The sequence continues at coordinate 238,275 of JBGCET010000002.1, forward strand.
GAAACTTGAGGCTTCTACACCATTGATCTGAAAACCAGCAGCGCCCAAGTTCCCTAAATCCACGGATCCCAGAGCGCGCTTTCCATAAATGACGTAGCTGGTTCCCGCGCCGTCCAGGCCGTTTGGGTCTGCCGCTGGCGCACCGATGATCAGGTCCGCCAGCCCATCGCCGTTCATATCACCTGCACCGGCAACATTTTGTCCGGCCTGATCGCCGGGATTGGCTCCGTCAATGGCAAAACCGTCAGCGCCAAGGTTGGCCAGATTCACCGGCGCGAAAGACGTTTTGCCGAACACGACATAGGCGGCTCCAGTCCTCTCAGCGCCGACGATATTGGCGCCAAAGGCTCCGACCACCAGATCTGTCAGCCCATCGCCGTTGACGTCACCGGCGCCGCTGACGCTCAATCCGGTATTGCTACCGCCCACTTCTCCGTCGATCCGAAACCCAGTGCCCGAAAGATCAGCCAGATTTACCGGGCTGTTATTGGCTTTTCCAAAAACCACATAGGCCGCCCCTTTCATATTGGCTTCGCTTGCCCCGACCACCAGGTCGGCCAGGCCATCGCCATTCACATCTCCAGCGCCAGACACGTCAACCCCGGATCCGTCGAACGCGCTTGCGCCATTAATCTGAAAACCCTGAGTCCCAAGGTTTGATGATTCAACCGGATCGAAGGTAGTCTTGCCGAACACCACGTAGCTTCTTCCAGAAGCCGAGGATCCACCGGCGTCGTGTGTGTAGGCACCAATAACAACGTCGTCTAGCCCATCACCGTTCACATCCCCCGCCCCCGATACGCTAACGCCAAAATTATCGCGGGCGTCTTCGCCGTTGATTCGGAACCCGTAGGTACCCGAGACGCCAACGTCCACAAGCGTATCGTCGGACTTACCAAAAACGACGAATGCCGACCCTGTCGCCCCATTGGCCGTTGGGCCGGCCCCGGTTGCACCCACGATGAGGTCGGCGAGGCCGTCTCCGTTTACGTCGCCGGCCCCTGAAACGCTCAGTTGTCTTACATCGCCTGTAGCGCTGTTAATGATCTTGAAGCCATTAACGAACGTCGAGACATCAATGTCCTGAGCCTGCGAAGTTGCAGGGCTAAGGGCAATGGCGAGGGACAAACTCAGCGCCTTGTTACGAAAACTCCCCATGCTTTTGAGATGTCCTGTCTATTGGTTACCGTCTTAAACGACCGGCAGTTCAAAACCGCACAATAACGACCATGTAATATGGACCTCCCGAGATGATGAGTAGCCAATCATGACCAAATCAGAAGTAATGACTCTGTTGAAAGCTAACCAGGACGCGCGGGGTATTGAGAATTGGGCGCGCATGGCGAAAGGCAGCGGTCTAAAAAGTTTCGGCATTGGCCTGAGCGTATTGCGCAAGCTAGCCAAACAGGTGGGAAAAGACCACGACCTGGCCCTGACCTTATGGAAAACTGACTGCTACGATGCAAAGGTCATTGCGCTGCTAATTGACGACCCGAAACGCATGACTCGGGAGCAGGTTGAGCAACAGGTAGACAATCTTGCAGGCGGATACCTGACTCATGTTTTTTCTTCCTGTGGGGCCACTTTGGCCAAAGCGGACTTTGGCATTGAAATCGCTGATGAGTGGTTGGAAAGCGACGACCCGGTTCGTCGACGCTGTGCCTACGGTTTGCAGTACGAGTTGTCGAAGTCGAAGAAAAAATCGGCACCTGATGACCAGCACTTTCTCTCGGTTATCGATCGTATAAAGCGGGAATTTGATGACCAGGATATCGACACGCAAATGGCGATGGGTGGCGCCATCATGGGTATTGGAAAGCGCAGCAAGGTGCTACATGGACCTGCGCTTAAGGTGGCTAAAAAAATCTGTCCTATCGATTTTGACCCAACCGGCAAGTGTGAGCCCTTTGACGCGGTGAAGCATTTGGAAAGCGATTACGTCAAAAAGAAGTTGGGTGTGTGACCGCTGGCATTATTTTTCGTCTTCTGCCTTGCGCCAGTTTTCGCGGGTCAGCTCATGCACCAGACAATCGTCTTCACCAAACATCCGGCGTCCCACTGAGGTGAAACCCAGACGACGGTAAAATTTGTGGGCGCGGGTGTTGCTTGCCAGCGGATCAATCATGATTGCAGTCACCTCGGGCTGCGAAAAACAGCGCTGAAACGCGTGCCTCATCATGGTCTCCCCGTAGCCCTTGCCTAAGCAATCCGATTCGCCAATCCAGATGTCCAGAGCGCGCAGGTTCGGTGGCATCTCTCCCCAGTAGTGGGTTGATTCCAATTGGGGGTCGATGATCTGCATCGCGCCGATGGGACGACCGTCCAGTTCGGCGATGAGGTACTCGGTGTACTGGTCCTGAGCGGAAATTTCATCATTCCAGTTAATATCCTCAAACGCTGTCGCTGCCTCAGGGTTATCGGTGATCGCGGCTATCACATGAGGTTGTTGGTCCCACCGCTTTAGCACAGGGATATCTGCCAATGTCGCGGTTCGCAACGCTACTTGAGTGGTCATCGAGTTCTCCGGTTACCGTCTCTGTAACGCCAGCGTAGTTCGGGGCCGGGGATTTTTCCAGTTGACCCGATGCGCTCCACTAATACGCCAATCTTTAGCACAGGTCATTGCCCGCAAGCTTGGCAGGTGCTCACCCCAGCAGGGCTATTGCTGGATAAGAGCATCCAGAAGGCAAGATCTTGCAACCACCGTTGCAGGCGTTTTGACAAAGGAAAACTACCCTTCAGAGGGTAAAAACACCATTGATGCAAAAGGAACTTGGATGAAAACAACACTTAGCGTGGTGATGACACTCTCGCTCGCACTGCTGTCTCAATCAGCATCGGCTATTACCTGGTACGTCGATCAGGCCAACGGTGATGATCTTGATGACGGTCAGACCCCCACGACCGCGTTTGCCACCATGACCCAGGCGCTTTCGGTTTTTGCTGATGGCGATGATATTCAGGTAGGGGCAGGGGTATACGGGCCGTCTAGCGGCGAGATCTTTCCACTGAGCTACCTGGGTACCCGAATGGAAATCCAGGGTGCAGGGCCAGGCCTGACGATTTTTGATGGGGAGGGTGTGGCGCAGGTGATGAGCCTCCAGTCGCCTGAAACCATAGAACTTTTTCTCTCCTCCGTTGCGATTGTTGATGGTGCAAGCGCCATTGGTGCCGGAATATCTATTGGTGAGCCTAGCGTTGTGGAAGTTACCAACGTGAGATTTGAGGGTAACGACGGCAATATCGGCGGCGCGTTCCACGCCCAGATCAACCGGGATGCAGACGCCGTCATGGGGTTTACCGATACGGTCTTCATCAACAACGAAGCCGCTATTGGCCCGGGTCTTCACGTTCAACAAAACGGCTCTGGCATCCACGATGTCACTGTTCACCGCAGCGAGTTCACCGGACACAACCGTCCGGCGATTACCGTATCTCAAAACGGCGGGGGCAGTGTGATGCTGGTTCGCAGCTCGATTATTGATGCGTCCAGGGGCGATGCCATTTCTACCAGGATGGGTGAGCTCACCATCGAAAACTGTACGATTGTCGGTACTCGACCTGTCATCCAGATGGACGGCGCTTTGACGGTTGTTAACAGCATATTGGTGGCCACCAGCGCGACTAACGTTATCCAAGGAAGTGGGGGGCAAATTCGCGACTCCATACTCATCCCACTGAGCATTGACGACCATACCGCTGGCCCAAACCTGATTGATGATGACCCGCTCCTGACACCTACTTACCGGCTGACGAAAAATTCGCCAGCGAGGGATCGCGGCGACGACAGCACTGTTCGCATTACTGAGTCAGACATCGACGGGGAAGATCGCGTGATTGGCACTATGACCGCCGGCGGCGCGTTAGGCCTGGTGGACCTGGGCGCCGATGAGTTCGACCCCAGGCCCGTTTTTCGCGATGGCATGGAAGAGCCAGAGTGATCACCGTTGATGACATGAGCTTGAAAATTGCCCGAAGGCACCACTAACGGCATGCAAAGACACCCGCACGTTTGATGTTCCTGATTGTGCTGCTGTGGCCTACCGGCATTGCCGCTTAGCAGGCCATTGGGCCCATATTTTCAGGCCCTAATTTGCAAGATTAGACGATGTGGATCGGCGAAATTCTTAATCTGCGCCGGTCTTTATCAGATCTTCCAGGTATCGATAACCCGCGGCCATCGGTTCAATAATTGGTAAACCGTCGCCGGTCAGCAACGCCGCGGTGGGTGCCATACAGGTGCAACCCAAGATGACAACGTCGGCCCCGTCATCGTTCAGTGCGCGCTCACAGGCCTCGCGAATCTGTGCCAATGAGGTGAGTGAACACCCGCGCATTTGCTCGACAAAGTTATCCGGCTGATCGAGAGAGGCCAAGTCTCCATCCTCAGACAGGTGATAGAGCGCTTTGCACTCATCCTCGGCCTGACAGGCCTCTAGCATCGCGTCGTAAATAAACCGCATCGAGGGTGGCCAGATGGTCACAATGGCAAATTGCAGGCCTTGTTTCCTTGCGGTGTGGATGCTGCCTTCTCCAGCCCCGGATACGGGAATGGTGGCAACCCTGCGCAGGGCTCTCAAACCATAGTCGCCCATGGTGTTGATATAGGCTCCCCCATGCCCAACCTGCTGTGCCTTCAGTCCGGCATTGACGTAGGCACTGGCGCATACCTCACTGGCTGCCTTGTCGATAGGGAATACCGCGCCTTCCAGGTCGCAGAGCACAGGTTTTGAGTCGCGTGCTCCGCGGGCAATGGGTTCCGGAACTGTGGTGGTTGGTTCGGGCGAATCACCGGTGCCTAATACGCCAATGGTGGTGGTTTTATTCATAACGTGTCTGCCTGAGCTATGGCGATGTTCGCGTGTGCCCTTGGTATCAATAAATTTATCCAGCAGCTTCCGGTGGCGTTGAATGCCCGGATTCGATGGGGATGGCCGTATCGAACTTAACGCGGGTGTAAACTACGTTGGTCGTTGAGCGCGCAATGTTCGGGTTGTTCAAAATATTGTTGCCAACCCAGGCGTCATATTTCTCCAGGTCTTGAAAGTGGGCAATGAGCATAAAGTCGACTTCGCCAGAGACCGTATAGCACTGGCTCACCGGCTTGCAGGCCGCCATCTGCTTTTTGAATGCAGCGTAAGTCTCGTGGCTTTCTTTCTCGAACCTTATGGAGACGATAACGGTGACCCCCAGCTTGGCGGGGTCGACGAGCGATACGTCTGCTGAGATCACACCGTCCGCGCGCAGTCGCCGGGCGCGGCGTCGCATCGCGGTGTCGGACAAGCCCAGCTGGTCGCCCAGCTGTTGATAGGTTTGCTGATTGTTCTGTTGTAAAAGATCTAGCAGCCGCTGGTCGTGACGATCAAGAAACATGGTTGGTTTTTCGGCATTTGTTTGGCATATGTTATCGAATATCAACGTTTTAGTGACGAAAAACGCCGATTAAGTGATGTCGTCTCCCTTTAAAATGATGTTATCGCCACGCAAATCGAAGCCGCGTCGGTCTGTGATCACAAGGAATCTATGAATGGTTTTTAAAAAATGGATGGGGCTATTCGGATTGCTATTGGTGCTGGCGACGGAGGCATTAGGCCAGCAAGCTCAGCGCTTTGCGCCCGAGGCATTGGGCCAGGATGGGCGCATTACTCTGACGCCCGCGTTCAGTCCGGATGGGAACACTCTCTACTTTTGTCAGTCTGAGTGCAGCCCCATTTGGAAGTGCCCACAAACACTCAAATTTTCCACCCTTGGCCCTGCAGGATGGTCGACCCCGAAGCCGGTTATCTTGCCCCAGTTGGGTCGGGCCGACTGGCCGTCAGTATCGCCGGACGGTTCGCTGCTGCTATTTTCCTGGGCGGTAAAGCGAGAACGCCATCGCGGCAAAGATGTGGATGTAGACTTTGATCTTTACTCGTTACGGATAGATGAACCAGGCGCTGTTCCGAAACCGCTGGATGAACCCGACATCAACAGAATTCGAGGCGGTAAGGTTCGAACGACCCGGTATATCAACAACGAAACAGCGCCATCGCTAACTTCCAACGGCGATTTGTATTTTTGGACCGAGCGTTTAGACGGTATTGGGCGAAGGGATGTGTATCTGGCTCGATCAAACGGTGAGGGAGGGTTTCGTAAACCTGAGCCATTGCCCGCTCCGATCAATTCACCGTCTAACGATGCAGGGGCCTGGGTTAGCCCCAACGGTAAACTGATGTTGGTGAATTACAGTGATCGCGGTGGACTAGGTGGCAACGACCTGTTTGTCTCTACGATAGAAAATGGTCGATGGCTCGAGCCTGTTCCGCTGGGACCCGCAGTGAACTCACCCTATGAAGATTTTGCCGCGCGCCTGTCGCCGGATGGGGCTACCTTGGTATTCACCTCCGACCGGCCGTTGTCTGGCAAGGAATCTTTGTTGCAGGTGTGGAGTGTTCAGGTGGACCAGGTTCCAGGTCTGGCGAAGACGTTGGCCGCAGCAAACCTTTAGCAAACGACATCGCCTCAACGCAGGCCGTTTTAGCTTTCATAAGCGCCGCCGCCGGGGGGGGCGATTAGCTTAGCTGTTGATCCAGAGCGGTGAGTACTTCCTCCACGGCTTCAGCATCGAAGGTCATCGGTGGGCGGATTTTCAGCACGTTGTGGTGAGGGCCTTCTACCCCGATCAGAATGCGACTGTCGCGCAGGCCGTTAACGACTTTGTGAGCAAGCTCTGTCGCGGGTTCCCGTGTATCGCGGTCTTCTACCAGATCCACACCCAGGAACAATCCGAATCCACGTACATCGCCGATACATTCGTGGCGGTCTTTCATGGATTCCAATGCGGTGAACATTTGCTGGCCGTTGCTCCGCGCGTTGGTCTGTAGGTCCTCGGTCTGGAGGACCTCCAACACGGCATTGCCGGCAGCGCAGGCGGCGCTGGAGCCGCCGAAGGTAGAAAAGTATTCTGGACCGGCGTTAAACGCCTGGGCAATCTCTTCGGTCATGGCCACCGCCGCCAGTGGAAAGCCATTGCCGAGGGGTTTACCTAACACCACGATGTCAGGAATGACGGCCTGCTGCTCAAAGCCCCAGAACCAGTGGCCGAGGCGCCCTAATGCCGTTTGCACATCGTCTGCTACACATATACCGCCGGCGTCACGTACGGCGGCATAAACGCTGGACAGATAGTTGTCTGGCAACACAATTTGACCACCGACGCTGGGCAGGCATTCGCTGAAAAATGCTGCAGGGTGGTGGCCCTGCCTGCATAATTCGTCCAGCGTTTGTTTAGCCTCATCGGCGTAGACCTGACCCGCGCCATCGCCGCGATGTTGGCCTCGGAAAACGTCGGGCTGCGCTACAACATGGACCCAATCAGGTTTTTGATAAGCGCTTGGCGTCTCCCGATGTTTGTAGGGGCTGATTGCCATAGCGCCCGTCGTGCTGCCATGGTATCCGTGGTCCATTACCACCATGTCGTGATGGCTGGTGGCTACCCGCGACAGCCGCATCGCCAGCTCATTGGCTTCGCTGGCGGAACTGGTCAGCAGTATCCGGGTCAGCGAGTCGGGCAACAACGCCAGGAGGCGCTCGCAAAACGCCACATGAATATCCTGCAAATAGCGGGTGTTGGTATTGAGCATCGACATTTGTCGGTGCACAGCTTCCACCACAACCGGGTGTGCATGGCCTACATGGGGGACGTTGTTGTAGGCGTCCAGGTACCGGTGTCCGTCCTCATCGAACAGGAAGTGCCGCTCTCCCCGAACCAGCGCCAGCGGGCGTTTATAAGACAGTTTCAGGCTTGCGGGCGTAGCAGCGTTGCGGCGCTCAAGGAGTGATGTCATCAAAGCCCCCCGGAATCGGCATGTTGTCTGGTTGAGTCATTCAGCGGTGTGGTTAGCCCTTCAATCGTGGGCCTCAGTAACGCATCAATGGTGTGGGCAAATTGGCGCAGCAGTGCTAGAGCATCGCCACCGCTAACGCCCAGATAGACATTGTCTGGATTCACCTGGGCATTGTGTGCCGCATTGGTCACACTCACCGCCCAGCGCAAGCGAACCAGTGCGGGCAGCAAGGCCAGTTCATCAGCCGCCAGCGGGTAGGCCTGATGATAGGCTTGGATCAGCGCCACACATCGTTCTACCCGAACCTCTTCCTCTTCGTCCTCGCCCATCATCACGTAAGCCGCAGCGATGGCCGGTTCACAGACTCTGGGTGTGGCCACCATATCGCCGAAGTCGATAACCCCACATACACGGCAATCGCCGTCGGGCGAGGGGTCCAGCAGGATGTTCATGTCATTGCCGTCGCCGTGGATGGCTGCCCGCTCTAAATCGTCGAGCTGGGCTGACAGCGTTTGATCAAAATGGTCGGCAACGCGTTCTACCAATTCGCGATCAGGCGTATTCGATAGGGCCTTGGAGCGTTCTCGTAACCACTGTGATTGGCGCAGATCCCACTCGTAGTGTCGGTCAAGGCAGGGGTGCTTGAAGCTTGCCAACGCTTGGTTCAGTTGACCGAGCGTGCAACCGACGCTAGCGGCAGTCGACGAACGCCATGGCCTTTGGTTGGCCATTAGGTCGCCCGGCAATAGACTGATCAGCCAGCCTAGACGATGCCCCGCAACTGGGTCGTCAAAGGTGACCGTGGAATTGCCCGCGGGAGTTTTCAGAACTTTGGGAACCTGGGCGCGGGGCATTTCCCGGTGCAGGTGGGCCAGCGCCTGAATTTGTAAATCTACCAGTGACGGATCACATCCGGGGTGCATGATCTTGAACACGAAATCCCCCCGATTGCTGAAAACTCGCAGATTGTGATCGCGCTCGCCAGGCAGCAACTCAACGCGCCCACTAAGCTCGTAGTGTGTGCGCAAAAACTGCTCTACGGATGAGAGGTCAGGTAGAGACATGATCAGTAGCGGATGGCGCTCGGCGGTATTGGCGCACACTAACCGATAGTGCTGATGACGACAACACTAGTTCGACGGCGTTTTTCGACGGAAGAAACGTACCTGTCGATCCGCGTAGCGGGTTACAGCGTTTGCTTGAACGATAGCGGCGATATTGCTACCGAAATCCGATAACCACCGCTTGGATACCAAGGTCTTCGTTGCCGGTCCATCCACCCGATATCGCTTGTACAATAAAGTAATAACGTCTTTCCAAATTGTTGACGGTTGTGGCGATGGCTGGCGTTGATTCGCTTCGGTAGTCTGTCGATGCACCGCTTGATTCAACGATGGCCAATACCGTAGCGGAATTGGAACCCAGCGCAGCTGATGCTAAAAATAGACTCACGTTACTGGCAGCATCGTCTCGGAAATAGACAATCATTTCCTCAATGACATCACCATCTCTCAGTTGTAACGGCGCTGAAAGGGATCCAATGTTTGACTGGGGAAACACCACTGACCTGAAAATCTGGGAAGGAATGCTGCCATCGGTTGTCCTGAATGCCGCTGCGCCGATTGTTAGGTACTGAAGATCCGTTGGTTTTGGCACCAGGGTGCCTTCCCCATCAACAAATACGGGTGTGGGTGTTGCGCTCGAATGGCTCAGGTCGTTTATCCGCAGGTCGCCGCTGGCAACGTGCAGGGTGGCCTGGGGGTTGCTGGTGCGAATACCTACGCGGCGATTGCCTCGAACCGACAGGATATTGCCCACCGATGAGTTAAAGATATGCATCACGTCATCAGCGGTATTGGGCGCTGAGTTTGCGGCAATGGTCCAGAATGTGGGGTCGGGTTCGGAATAAAAACTCAAACGGGCAAAGTCCTGCTGGGTCTCTATCAGTGCCGCCGTGGGAACGTTCAGGGAGCTGTTGTGGCGAATAGAAAACGGCGCCACCGCGTTGGCCACACCCTGTACCTGCACGCCGGTATTGTTTTGCAGCCGTCCGTTGTCAGAAGCGAGCCAGTCGCTATCGGGTACCGGCTCCTGGCAGGTGATGCCGCCATCAATCGCCACTTGCCTGATCGCTGAACCCACAGGGCAGGTGCTGCTGATACGGCGCTGAACCTGGGCAGTATCAATTTGACTGGTGCCCACAGAGCCTGCCGCCAGGTCTGCCGATTGGATGCTGCCATCGGCAATTTCCGCGCCGGAAACCGCATCGATTCCGACAAATTGGGCATGCAGTGCATAGGGTGTCGCCGAGAGGTTTTGTCTGGGCGAAAGCGTGGTGAAATTGCCTGAACCCTGGCGTACGCGAACCTCTATCCACACGGCCTCGCCGGCGAAGATGGCGTCGCCGAAATCCAATTGGGTGCTAAATATACCGTTGGTCAGCGTTAACGTCTGGCTCTCGTGAGGCGCCAGAGAGTTACCGCCGGATACGGCGTCGAATGGCTCAAATTCGAAGTTTATGGGTCCGTCTACGGTCACGCCGGTACTTTTCAGCTCACCTTGAAACGTAAAACTGGTTCCCAGCGGTGCTGATACGGCGTGACCAAGCAAGAACAGGCTGAAAACGCCTAAGGTTTTGATGAGGTTTCTCATGCCAACTTTCCTCCGTTCATCACTGAAAATGGTGTCAGCGGTTGATTCATTGGGAGGCATACGTGTAATGATGGAAAAAGGGGCCATGCAGGAACAACAGGTCTGGAAGATTCCAAGAGGGGTGAGCTATGCGCCTTGCCAAAAAAAGGGCACCTCAATCGGTGCCCTTGATGTTAGCCACGGGGTACAGCCGGTTGGCCACTCGGGCAATGCCCTCGGTTTCCAGCACTCGCAGCACCTCGTCCAGGTCTTTGTAGACATGGCCGCACTCGTCTAGCGGTGTTCGCCGGGTGTTGCCCACAATACCTTCCACCTCAACGCCGCCTAGCGTTCGCTTGATGTAGCGCATCTCAGCGTCGATATCGTCGTGCAGTTCAGCCAGTTCCCGCTTGGCTTTTCCGCGAGCCATCACACGGCCGGAACCATGGTTGACCGAGCAGCCCGACTCAAACGCACCTTTAAGCGGGTAAAGAATCGCTGCACCGTCCAGCATTGACCCTGGAACCAGGCAAGGGTGACCGGTGGTTTCCCACTTTGTGCCCTTAAGGTCCGGGTGTCCCGCCGGAAACGCGCGGGTCGCCCCTTTACGGTGCACAAATCCTTTTTTGCTGCTGCCATCGGGCAGGACCAACGTTTCTTCCTGCACCAGGTTGTGTGAGATTTCATAAAACACCTCGCCGGATGCATCAAAAACGTTGGCCAAAGCCTTTTGCACGCCCCGCACAATAATGTGCCGGTTAGCCACCGCATAGTTGGCCGCCGAGTTGTGGTGAGCCCAGTACTCACGTCCCAGGGGTTCATCCACTCGCAGCCACGACTCCTCGCGACGGTTTTTCGCCAGCCCGCGAAGCGCTGCGCCCTCGTAGAAATAGTGATTCGCCGTTTGCCAGCCGTAACCGCGGCTACCGCAGTGAATCATCACCCACACCGAGCCGTCGTTGACGTCCACCTGCATCTCTACAAAGTGGTTGCCGCCGCCCACCGAACCGATTTGCGGGGCCGCCTTATTGCGGGCCCGAGCGATTCGATCGGTGTCCAGCACCTGCTCATCCACCGGGATGTACTGACGTTCGCAAACGTCTGCCGATACGCCAATGGCCTGTGCGCCCACCCGAAAAATATCGTCGATCTTGGTGTTGGCAATCCGCGGCATATGCTTGGGCCGTTTGCTGCCAACGCCGGTAGCAATCCGCAGCTCAACCTCGTCAATCCAGCGACGACGTTTTTCCCAGTCGGCAACGTCAGCCGCCGTCAGGTTCGGCACCTTCAGGTACACAACGCCGCAGGAGATGTCATAGCCGCTACCCGCCTGGATGATGACATCCTCGGTAACTACAACACCGCCCACCGGAATGCCATAGCCCAGATGGGTGTCTGGCATCAGGTACATGCCGATCACACCCGGATAGGACGCAGCCCCCGCCGCCTGACGCCAAAGCGCTTCATCGGTTTGGTCAAACAGGGTTTCAGACAGGTACGCATGAACCTCAGTGTTCATCGCACCGACTTTAGGCAACACATAATGTGCGTCCGATACTTTTTGTACTTCTTGCAAAAATGACATCGTCTTTTCCTTAATCCTTATTGTGCACGTAGCCGACTACCTGCGCCCACTCGTCGCTGCAGAAACTCACTTTGATCAGCCAGGATGCGCCGGTTTTCCAAAATCAGGCCTTCAGCACGGTTGGGTGCATAAGGCACCGCCAGAAGACGCATACCCATGGCCTCCAGGGAATGGCAGTCTTTCCTGTGGTTGCAGGGCCGACACGCCGTTGCCACGTTTTCCCAGGTGTCTTGGCCACCTGCCGATACCGGAATAATGTGGTCTCGGGTTAGCAGCTTTTCCGCCAGCACCTCGCCGCAGTAAAGGCACATAAAGCCGTCCCGGCGAAACAGACGCGGGTTGGTCAAGGCGGGCGTACCCATCCAGTTGTTGGCGCCTTTATCCACCGAGGTGGTGGCCACAATGGAATTGATCCGCAATACCGATCGCTCGCCGGTACGTCGCGAGTAGCCGCCGCGAAGAACGCGTTCTTCCACGCCAGCTTCCCACGCGACCTGCTCGCGGCAATACAGCAGTGCGCCGTCGAAGCATGAAATCCATGCAATCGGCCGGCCGCCTACATCCAGTTTTAGAATTTTCTCAATCATCGTCTTTTCTCAGCACAGCAATTCAGATTGTGTAGACACACGTTGGTAGCCGCCCTCGGAGTCGAACCGAGAAACGCCTGTTTCTAAGACAGGCAGGTATGCCAATTCCCGTCAGACGGCTGTTGTTTTGATGGGTCGGGCAGCGCTCAAACCACGATGGGGAGCGCTAACGCCGCGCTCTAGTGCAACGAGCTGCAGCGTTCAGGAAAAAGTTGGGAGGGTGTATTGCACACCCTCCCGGTGCTGATCAGGACCGAATGTTGACCAGTCCGTTCAGCAGAGCGTCGAGACCACCCACGACCGACAGGTCGCCGACGTTTTCGGTGATTTTCTCCAGGGTCTCCAGCTCTTTGAGACGCAGCGCAATGGTGCTGCTTTCCATCACTTTTGCGGTGTTCAGCAGTGAACGGGTTGCGTTGGTCTCTTCGCGGCGGCGAATCACGTTGGCCTGTGCCGCTTTTTCGGCTTCCACCACCTTGCCCAGCAGGTCTTTCATATCGCCAGGCAAGATGATGTCTTTGACACCTACGCTCAGGACGGCGAGGCCGATCTCAGCAAAGCGTTCGCCAAGGTGCTCCGCAATGTCGCGGTCGATGGCGGTTTTGTCCTCGAGCAGGGTATCGAGCTTGCGGGTACCTACGGCTGCGCGCAGACCAAACTGGATCTCTTTGTACAGCTGGTCCAGCGGGTCTTTCACCGCCCGCACCGCTTTGGCGGCGTCAGCAAACTGGTAGCTTGCGGTCACGTTAATCCGCAGCGCCACTTTGTCCTTAGTCAGAATTTCCTGACCTTGAACGTCCAGCGCCCGGATCCGTAGATCCACCAGCTCAACGTTAACGCTGTGAACCACGTTCCAGTAGGCGTGCAGGCCGGCTGGCAGGGATTCGGTAAGTTCACCGTCCACATACAGCAGACCCACATGCCCTTCCGGCACCATCCGCGCAAACACCGCGTGGCTGGCAACCGAATGAACTTTGGCATCACGACCGCTAACCAGACGCTTGGTAAGACCCGCATCAAGGGCAATGCCCTGGCTCAGATCAAAGCGCTCCACGCGAACGTTCACCACACCCTTCCAGTAGAGCTGGCGCTCAGCTGGACCAAGAACCGCGGCGGCACGCTCGTTGAGGTAGACCAGCGCCAGTTCGTCAGCGCCGGTTTCAACGATGTAAAACAGCTGTTCCACCTGGGCCCGTTCTGCTTCCAGCAGGTAATCGGCGAGGCGGTGCTCGAAGCCCGCAAAGGACAGGTCAAAGCGCTCAACCGCATAGCGCCGACCTAGCCCCCAGTAACGATAGGTTCCCGGTGCCAGGAACTCGATGAAGTCTCCGTCTTTAAACAGGAGACCGCGTTCGTGCTTGCGCACGATAAATTTTTGAACAAACCACATGGTGCGTTCTCCTTCTTCGTTGAGAATTCCGTCAGATGACGGGTAGGGGTTTCGACGCACGGCTTTTCGGGGTTTGGCCGATTGGCGGCTTCCCTTTTGCGCATGAATGCGTCTTTCTGCTTCAGCCAGTCGATTGAGACTAGCCACTGTTGATCACCTCCTTTTTGGTTGTGGTGAGAAAGGCCCGGGTCGATACCGACCCAGGCGAAAAATAGGTGTGCCCGTTACCACGGACGAGATGTGGACTCGCGACGCCGGTCAGTCGGGCCGATCGTGCACGCAGCGCCGGATCTTGCTTTTGAGTATTGTTGCGCCCAAAAGGTTGAGGCGGATGCCGCGTGGACAATCAGCTGGATTGACCGTGCGGATCGCAGGTCGGCAAAACGTCCGCTGCCCAGTAGCAGAGCAACCCAAAGGGCTGCGCCACAAACGGGCCGGTTACGGACACGGGAGGGGCGATATCCTCGCCCGGGAGCGGACTCGAACCGCAGGCCGGAGCCTTTACCAAGATGCCGTGACAGGGCAGTGGGAAATGCAAGAGTTGAACTTGCGACCGTCAGAATCTGTTTCTGATGCTCTACCTCTGAGCTAACTTCCTTGGTGGTTGAGTACAGGCAGTACGCTTGGTACACACCGTGCAATGGGAGCGTGAGTGCGCCAGTCGGGATCACAACCCGAACCGCAAAACGCCGCGCGCGCCCAACCCTGATTGTCCAGTCTGGCAGCTGTTTGCAGCCAGACTGTCGGACATGACGTTTGCGCGTTTCGCGCGAAAAAATGGTCCGTTCTGAGAGAATTGAACTCCCGTCGCCTGGTTAAAAGCCAGGTGCACAACCACTATGCCAAGAACGGAGGTGGCCTGCTAAGTTCACCATGGTTACTGGCGGAGACTGAGGGGATCGAACCCCCACACCCCTAGGGGCATCACCGGGTTCGAACCGGGTAAGCACGCCGACCTTGCGAGTCTCCTTTGAACGCTGGTCTGGAAGGCTGGATTCGAACCAGCGGCCTCTCGGTTCCAAACCGAGAACTGCGACCAGGCTGAGCTACTCCCAGAAAAAATGGCGCTGTGGATCGGCTTCGAACCGACATCTTCCGGATCGACAATCCGGTGCTCTGCCATTGAGCTACCTCAGCGAAGAGGGCAGGCGGCCCTTGGCTGGGCCACCTGCCGAATGTCGTTCACCCGCCGGCTACTAAACGAAAAGCAAGGACATTGGCTGCACGCCAACGCCCCGACTTTCTGCACACCCGCACTTGGTTGCGAAGCTCGCACACGGTGCACTATCCGTTGCCCCTCACGACGGACGATGCGGTTAAGCATCGCTTGATCGCTATTCCCGACGTATCGAGAACTCGGGAGGCCGGATCTGCCTGGAATGACCGAGCGCTTTGGCTCGACGAAACGCATCGCTACGCTCCTTTACCGCCGTTGCCAACGGTTAGCAGCGCCAGGCCGCTAAACATAACCTCAGTGGAAACTGAGGGTCATGAATGTGGTGGAGAGGGTAGGGGTCGAACCTACAAAGCCCGTTGGGCGCCTGGGTTACAACCAGGGTATCTCGCCATTGAAAGCCTCTCCGAAATGTGGTGTTGATAATGCGCATCACCCCGTTACCTGCTGCCATCTAAGGCGCGGCTTTGCCGGGGCTCGCGTTATCGGTAATCCATTGGGGGCAGGCGCATGCGCGCACAGCCGGGTTTGAATGCCGCAGCCTTTCCCCATGAAAGGCACTGCCCCAACGTCTACACAATCCAAATTGTTAAAGAGCAACTACCGGGCATAAAAAAACCCCGGTGGTTAGGAACCGACCGGGGTTTGCATTAGAGCTTCCCTGGAAGGTTCAATTGTCAAACCTTCCAGAAAATGATTCTTAGGAAGGCTTAAGTCATCGGTTCCTCATTACCTGCGAGGAGCGAGTCACAACGGTCTAACACGACACAGGTCGATATCCTTTCGATACCGGACACGCGTGTGCAGCCGCCTGCATGAGCGTTGGCATAAGAATGCCCGCGCTGTTTAGCGGCGGTAAAAAGACCGATTGGTTGAATTAAGATTTTCATCGTGGGCGGGAGTATACGCTCAGCAACTTGGCTGTCAACAGTTAAAATGAACCAATGTTCCGAAAAAGTGAACGCGGCCTAACGGGCTAAGGTTTGCTGATTTTTTTTGGTTGAGTTTGTCGCACAGACTTGAGCCAGTTGCGTAGCGTCGATTCTTGCCTAGCAGTCAGGTCCAGCGCGCTGGACATAAGCTCTATCGTGTCGATTACGCGACTTCGTATGGCGGCGCCCACTTCGGTGTCAGGCACGCTGGGACCTTTGCCAAATAGAATCCAGCCTGGCGAAACGTTGGTAATTTCCGCAATGGCTTCGATAATTTTCAGATTGGGGTTCTTAGGCTCGGTGGTTTCGAGTCGGTGTAGCCCGGTTTTTGACAGATCAATGCCATATTCACGCAGTAGAGTACGCAGTGCAGCTGGATCCATCTGCGCTCGCTGACGGGCGCTGCGGATGCGTTCAGCGATGTTGGCCGGGTCGTCGGTCAAGTGATGACTCTGGGTAGGGTTTCGGTTGGGTGGTATAGCACAAAGAACAGGGCAGAGGGCAGTCTGAGTTTCCATCGACGCCGATAGGACGCTGATACAGTTCCCGCTGCCGCATTTTTAGTCCGTATTTTGGAGCAATGACGTGATTGACGCCTTTTATATCAGCCTGTTTCTTAGGTTCGCCGCCGTTTCGGCGCTATTTCTCGTGGCGGCGTCTTGCACTAAGGGGCCTTTGGTGCCGCAACCCGCAGCGGTTGATCGAGGCGCACAGTGGGTAGAAAACTGCGAACGCAACGATGCCTGGGACACCCCCGGTCCACCCTATCGTATCTATGGCAATACCTACTACGTGGGTACCTGCGGTATCGCGGCGATCTTGGTGGCCGGGGATCAGGGTCATATCTTGATCGACGGCGGTACCGAGCGCGGTGGGGAGTTGGTTGCTAAGAATGTTGTAGCGCTGGGGTTTGATATCAAAGATGTTGAAATCCTTTTGCACAGCCATGAACACTTCGATCATGTGGGTGGGTTGGCGACATTGCAGGCACAATCCGGCGCTCGGGTGATTGCTTCTGCGGCCGCTGCCCCGGTTTTGCGGACAGGCAACGTTTCTCAGAAAGACCCCCAGTGGGGAATGCACGAGCCCTTTCCTGCGGTATCGGTTTCGGCGACGGTTGACCATCAAGGTGAAGTTACGCTGGGAAATCTGTCGCTGACGGCGATAGCAACGCCGGGTCATTCCCCCGGAGCGCTGAGCTGGACGTGGAGCTCATGTGAGCGGGAGGAGTGCAAGACGATGGTTTATGCCGATAGCCTGTCGCCGATTAGCAGCGCTGACTTTCGATTTTCTAATTATCCGAATTACGTCAGCGCCTATCGTTCTGGGCTTGCCGCGCTCACCAATATTGAATGTGATTTTGTCCTGACGCCTCATCCCGTCGCCAGCGGCATGCACCAAAGACTGAGTGGGGCGAGCGGATTGCAGGACAAAAATGGCTGTCAGGACTACGTTAATCGAATAGGCCAGCGTCTGGGAAAACGACTGGCGACTGAACGCGCGTCGTCTCCCTAAAAACTATTGCGGTGTATACCGTGGTGCCGGTCGGTCACCTATTTGATAAGGCAGCTGTGGCCAAGGGTAGTGATCCATTAACAAAAGCCCTGGTCAGCGCAAGCCGAGGAGGCTTGGGTCGCCCTGACGGGCTGTTTTTCGATGGATTTGAACAGGTGGCCTTTTGGGTAGTCAGTGGGTAGTTAAGGGCAATGTCTATCTTAATCTCTATCTCAAAAAACCACTGGAAAGACCTTCTTGATCCGATCGTTTCGCCCCGTTAAAGGATTGAGTTGTCCACCTGCCCTTCATGAATTGCGGTGTACACTTTGCTTTCAGATAACTCTACATCGGACTTGTCATGCCAAGCGTAAGTCAATTTCTCGACCAAAAAGGCCGTCAGATCTATAGTGTTCGTCAAGACGCGCCGGTAATTACAGCACTCAAAATGATGGCCGAAAAGGACTGCGGTGCGCTGGTTGTGCTGAACGATGCCGATCACCTTGTGGGCGTCATTTCAGAGCGCGACTACGCGCGAAAAATCATTCTGCAAAGCAAAGCATCCCACGATACGCCGGTGTCAGAGATCATGACGGTGGATGTGGTAACAGTGGACGAGCGTCACACTCTGGACGAGTGCCTCGCAGCTATGGGCCAACACAACATCCGCCACCTGCCAGTAGTGCAAGATCAAAAAGTTGTCGGCGTGCTGGGAATCGGCGAACTGGTGACGAACAAGATGAAAGCCAAAGAGCACGAGATCGAGAGTTTAAAAACCTACATCAACGGTGACTTCGCTTACCGCTGAACCGTCCCGCAAAGTCCCGAAGACGAGCGTGAATCCTCCAGGGCTCGCTTCCAAGATTTACCCATAGTTCGGGGTCGGACCGCCTTCTGGCTGGTAAATCCACGCCCCTTACAACGGTCAATACAACGGCCAATACAACGGGAAACCCGCAAAGTTCGAGTGAAGAGCAGCAACCAAGAAAAAATTCTGGGCGCAGCAACTGTATTGACGATGCGGAAATGACCGCGAGAAGCACTGGGCCAACCCTGGAGGCCACCTCATGATAAATACCCCGACACCACGTTCGTCGCCCCTCTGTCGAACAGGGATTATATGCGCCGTGCTTTGTTGCCTGACACCTGCCTGGACCCATGCTCAAGGAACTGCGGTAAAGCTCAATGGCCCATTGGTTGATGGTGGTGATGTATCACGACATTTTCTGAGTCCCAATAGCGACCGGGTGTTGTATACGGCCGATCAGAATGAAAACGGCGTTTCGGAGCTCTACAGCGTGCCCATTAGCGGCGGTTTGCCCATTCAGCTGACAGGGCCGCTGAGCGGAGATCGCGACGTTCGTTCTGATGTGCGGATAACACCGGACGGCAGCCACGCGGTGTTCCTTGGTGATCTGGAGATCGACGGGGTTACCGAACTGTTCAGCGTACCCATTGACGGTGGACCGGTCATCAAACTCAATGACCCTTTGCCTGCCGGCGGCAATATCAACTCCTTCGATATCACCCCTGACAGCAGCCGGGTGATTTACTCAGGTGAGCAAACCTCGAACGGTCTTAATGAATTATTCAGTGTTCCCGTTGCGGGCGGCACGGTCACCCGACTGAATGATCCGCTAACCGGCGGCGATCGGGTTCTCTTCAATCGCGTCATCAGCCCTGACAGCAGTACCGTGATCTTTATCGCCGATCAGAACGGCGATCGAGTTGACGAACTCTACGCCGTGCCGGTGGCCGGAGGCGTGGTGACTAAACTCAATGGCCCGCTGGTGGACGGCGGAGATGTAAGTGGTGCCGATATAGGTATTAGCGCTGATGGCAGTACCGTAATTTATGTTGCTGACCAGGATGTTGTTGGCGTTGAGGAACTGTATAGCGTGCCTATCATCGGCGGGGTTTCCACCAAAATCAGTGGGCCGTTGGCCAGCGATAGACGCGTTTTCAATTTTCAGATTGGCGCAGATTCACGGCGCGTGGTTTACCTTGCCGATCAGGACACTAACGGTCTATCCGAACTGTTCAGCGTTCCTATCGGTGGTGGCGCTGTAACCAAGCTCAGCGATCCGGAAGCGGGTGATCTGTTTGATTACCTGATTGCCGCAAGCGGCGCCGTGGTGGTCTACACGTCTAACAATGCTGCCGATGCGCTTTTTAGCGTGCCGGTGGTAGGCGGCCCTGTTACTCAGCTTAGTGCGCCACTAGATGAAGGTGAGGCAGTGGGCGGTTTTGAACTCAGTGCAGATACCAACACCGTTGTGTACACCGCGCTTCCCGCTGGCGACGTTAGCAATCAGGCAGCAGGTGCCAAGGGGCGTGGCCCTGTGCCAACGGCCCTGTTCAGCGTCCCAGTGATGGGTGGATTGGCCATCCGGTTAACCGAGCCTTTTTTTGAAGGTGGCAGTGTGCCAACGTTTGTGATCAGCAATGACGGGGATCTGGTGGTCTATCAGGCCAATCAGGATGATGTGCAGGTATTTGAGCTGTTCGGTGTACCCACCCGTGGCGGCACCGCAGTGAAGTTAAGCGCTCCCTTGATTATCGGAGGCAATGTTCGAAACCCCATCATCAGTCTGGATAGCAGCCGGATAACCTATCTCGCGGACCAAGATATCGATGGTGCAAACGAGCTATTTAGCCTCAACCGCGGCGGATTGGGTCGGCTTGTCCCACTATTTTCGGATGGTTTTGAGTAGGTGACCTTTGGGAGTCAGCGCAGTGTGTCAATTTGCTATGCTCTTGCTGGCGCAACTCAAAAAGGCGATGTGCTTGTCGCTACCCTGGAATGCCGGAACCTGATTCTCTGCAACCCACGCGCTGGCGCGTGGGTGACTACCATTTTGATGCCAATACTCATCGCCTGACTGGCGAGCACTGTGACCGGGTGCTCGAACCCAAGCCGGCGGCGCTTCTTGCCTACTTTTGCCAGCATCCTGGTCGAGACATAGGCCGGGACGAACTGCTGGAATCCGTATGGCATGGGCAGATTGTGTCCGACAATTCCATTAGCCGGGTGATTGTCTTGCTGCGAAAAGCGTTGCAGGACGACGACAAAGCGCGCAAGTACATTGCCACCGTTCCGAAGTTGGGCTACCGGTTTATCGCGAGTGTGTCCGGCGTCGAGAATCTGCCAGAACATAACCCAACAGAGAAAAACCCGTGGGCGTCTTCTACAGGCTTTTGGCGAACTGTGGTCATCGGCGTCGTGCTGACAGCACTGGCTTTGGCCGTGCTTCTTGGCCGCCCACAGCCTGATCCAAACGTCGACCCGAATCGGACAATCGTACCGCTCTCACGACTGGCGCTTGCCCAGTCCAACGGACACCTGGCCAGCGACGGACAGCAGCTGCTCTACACCGCCAACGATGGCGTTTGGGACGTCATATATTGGGTCGTTGACAGCGATGCTGAGCCTATTCCCATCAGCGCCCCAGGCGGTCATGCAAATTTTGCCGCCTGGTCGCCTAGCAACGAATTTATCGTTTATCAATTTTTAAGGGGCGACATCTGCGAGTTTCATCGAGTGGATCGTGGGCAGTTCAAATCTCGTACCGCTAAAGTTATTTATCGATGCCTCCCCGATAGCTATTCGGAGCTGTCGGTATCGCTGGACAATTCCACCCTGTACTTTTTAGAACGTCCTGCACCCCACGCACCTTACTCCGCGTTTTCGCTTGACCTAAATAGGCAAACGAAGAGACGCCTGTCCCAACCCACGAGCCAAGGATATGGCAACCATTACATGGATGTGCACCCGTTAAGCGGCGCACTGCTGTTGCTCAGCAATCACGCACCAGGACAGACCTCGGTTTACGAACTAGACCCAGTGAGCGATGGTTTTGCCTTGCGCCGCAGGTTTGACTACGGACTGGACAGCGCCCTTTGGAGTCATAAGCCTGGATTTATTGTCCATCCATCTCGCCACCCTTCCTATCAGCTGCTTAAGTCGTCCTTAAGCGACAACACCAGTGCCGTGGTAGTGTCCGACAGCCGCCGAATTTCCGGCCCCCGGCGGATCCAGGTTCCTGAGAGGCAACTTTACGAATACTCGTTCACCTCTTATCTGTTCAATCGTGACATCGAGGTAGGTAGTCTTCAAACAGATCGCCTGAATTCTGCGGTGATGGATTACCTGCCCGCGCTATCCCATAGCGGCAACAAGTTGGCATTCATCTCCAAACGCTCAGGCGATAGTCAGATTTGGGTGAAAGATCTTCGTGACGCAGGCTTAACAGCCATTGCGCCGCCGGACCCCGGGCGGCGCTTTTACGGTCTCGCCTGGTCCGAAAACGATCAGTTGCTGTTGGCCAACACCAGCACCGGAATATTGGTGTATTCGTTTGCCGAGAGTACTTACCCGCATGACATCACGCTGGCGTTGCCGGCCTATGGCGTTGAGTGGGTTGACCCACAAACCCTGTCGTTCAGTCATTTCGAAAACAACCAATGGCAGGCCTATGAAGTACACCTGGATACCGGTGAGCGGGAGCCGATGGATTTGCGCTGGGCTTTTAGAATGGGCAATGCGCAACAGACCCTCAATTTTGATCAGAACCTGGCGGTCTTTCGCGGCGGTGAGGAGTTAACTGCCCTTCGCCAGTGCGCCCGTTCTCTATGGCGGTATCAACTGCGCTTGCGGCTCGATGGCGACACAATCTACTGCCACGCTGACGATTCGGTGAACGATCTTCTGCGTTTTGACCATGATATGAACGTAACCCGTTTGCCAGATGCGGTTAACCGGTTTGAGTTTTTTAGTGTGCGCAGTGACGTTATCGCTAAGACCATTGTCGCCAGCGCGTCCAGCGACATCATGCAAACCCGCAGCTCCGAATAATGGCTAAAAATATTCCCCGGACTCGATGGAAGAGCCCGGGGATCGGTAATTATTGCGTGTTGCTCACCCGCCCCCAGGCCACGCTGGTGATTCGCCAGCCGTCCGCAAGTTTGTGGAGCACCAGATTTTTGGTGTAAGTATTGCGCGGCGATTCGGGCTGATAGCGGTGTAGGGATGTCACGACCGCCATATCCGTGTAGATGTTGATATCCAGCAGGTGGTGAATAAGGGCGTCGGCTCCTTTGCCAGAGTCGCTGTCCAGCGTGGGTGTCCCAAAGGCGTGCTGGCCGTTTTGGTCGATGCGGTGATACAGCACCGTATCGGATAGGCACTTTGAGGAGCGATCTTTGCCGCCGTGAAGGTCCCACTGGTAAAAGCACTCTACAGCGCTTTTGATTTGTTCGCGGTCAGTCTGAGCAAAGGCCGGGCCGATCATTACCAGGCCGAGAAGTAGCATAGCAATCGTTTTCATGATGTCTCCAGTTCAATATTGAGTGTGGGCTGACCCGGTAGGGCTGTCAGCGGATAAGGTGTCCAGAAGAACCCGGGCTAGCGGCCCAGCGGATGCCGGGTTTTGACCCGTGATCAGGTTGCCGTCTTGAACCACCCAGGGTTCATAGGGCGCCGCGGCGCTGAACTGAGCGGATGCCTCAAGCAGCTTGTCTTCGAGTAAAAACGGGTAGTTCTCGCGAGCCCAGTCGCCCTCTTCAGCGTTGGATTTGGCGGTGAGTTTCTTGCCCTTCACCATCAGTTCGCCGTTGCTTAAGCGCACGTTGCCGAAAGCGGCAGGGCCGTGACAGGCAGCGGTTACCGGTTTGCCCTGTTCAAACATGGCGGCTGTGATGCGGTTGACCTCGGTGTGGTCGTAAAGATCAAACATCGGCCCCGCGCCGCCTGGGACATAGAGCGCTTCGTAATCTGCAGGATTGATGTCCGCAAGGTTCTGTGGGGATTGGAGTGCGGCGCTGACGCGCGAGAGCGTGTGGCGCTCTTGTTCGGTCATCATGTCTGATCCGGCTCTGACGCCAAGCTCGCCCCCAGGGGTGGCAAACTCAACGGTCAACCCGGCGTCTGTAAGAACCTTGTAGGGAGTCAGAACTTCCGGCAGCCAATAGCCGTGTTCATGAGCCGACAAAATGAACAAAACCTTCTGCCCCTGGGTTCGATCCGCCCACGCACTAGTAGCGGTGAATAGCACTAAGCCAATTAGAACAGCGCCAATCCTGGTGTGTTTTCCCACGGGTCTTCGCCTCCCTAAATTTAAGAGTCAAATCATGGGAGTTTGCTGGTCGCCTCGTCGTTGGAAATTAGTGATTTTTCGTGATGTTTTGTGATTTTCAACAGAAACAATGGCTTACAGACCTGTGGTTGATGGGCAGCTGCCATTAAGTTTTAGGTTTGATTGGCTGCCCATCGAGACTCACTGGAAGAGTCGCCGCAGCGGCGACGAGTGGTGGGCGAAAAATTGGACAGTAACTGCATGTCCGAAAACGGCTGGTTTTGAGATCAGGCCATCGTCATAATCTTGCCATGACTTCTTCATCGGCAACTATCGAAAGCAACGACCTTGCAACTGACCCGACGGCTTGTTACCGAGCGCTTCAGTCGCACGACGCCCGTTTTGACGGCAGGTTTTTTGTCGGCGTGAAAACCACAGGTATCTATTGCCGGCCAGTGTGTCGAGCGCGATTGCCGCTGCAAAAGAACTGCACCTTTTTCAATAATGCGCCGGCCGCCGAACGTTCTGGGTTCAGGCCCTGCCTGCGTTGTCGACCGGAAACGGCGCCAGGCTGGTCTACCACTGACATCAGTGGCCAGCTTGCCGTTGCAGCCTCGTCGATCATGCAAAAGCTATTGCATCAGAATCCGCGTGTAACCGATATCGCGGAGCGGCTTGGTGTATCAGCTCGCCACCTCAGGAGGCTCTTCGAAGATCACTTCGGGGTTTCGCCCGTCGACTACCTGCAAACGCAGCGGCTGTTGATGGCCAAGCGTTTGCTGACCGATACCTCCATGTCGGTAACGGATATTGCTGGCGCTGCCGGCTTTGGCAGTCTTCGGCGACTCAACGCCAGTATGAAAGAGCGTTACAACTTAAGTCCAAGCGCATTGCGTGCCCACAACCTTGGCGGCAAGGCAGTCCAACAAACGGCGGCTAACGGTCTACAGTTCTCAATGCCGGTGCGTGAGCCTTATGACTTTGAGTGGATGTGTAGTTTCTTTCAGTCACGCAGTATCGAAGGTCTGGAGCGGGCTTCTCAGAGCGGCTACCAACGGGTGCTGAGTGTTGCCGGTCCGGAAGGGCCGCTGACCGGATGGATTGAACTGACCCGTCAGGTCGACAACACCCTGAAGCTGACGGTCAGCCATTCGCTGGCACCCGCCATTGCGCCGGTGTTGGTATTGACCCGGCAGTTGTTCGACCTGGACGCGGACCCGGATTCTTTTCTGCCCACTCTTGGCACACTGGCAAACGCCAACCCGGGCATTCGCGTGCCTGGAGCCGTCAGTGGGTTTGAAATTGCCGTGCGTGCGGTGCTGGGACAACAGGTTACCGTCAAGGCAGCGCGCACGCTGGCAGCGCGATTCGTCACGCGCTTTGGTGAGCCGTGCCGCTTCGACGATCAGCCGCATTTGACCCATGCGTTTCCCAGCCCCGAGAAAATATCCCGGGTGCGTCACTCAAGCATTGCAAAGCTGGGAATTATCTCGCGCCGGTCAGAAACCCTCCGAACGCTGGCCAAAGCTATCGCAGCGGGTCAGTTGGACTTGTCTCCAGGCGCGCCGGTGGCAACCACCATTGAGCAACTCAATTCGCTGCCCGGCATCGGCGACTGGACATCCCAGTACATGGCCATGCGCGCGTTGCGCTGGCCTGATGCATTTCCCGCTGCCGACTATGGGGTGATGAAAGCGTTACAGGTAGAGAC
Organism: Lysobacterales bacterium; assembly: GCA_045106555.1. Lineage (GTDB taxonomy): Bacteria > Pseudomonadota > Gammaproteobacteria > Xanthomonadales > SZUA-38 > JANQOZ01. The sequence continues at coordinate 263,679 of JBGCET010000002.1, forward strand.
GGCGCCAAACGCCCGCCGCGCTGCACAACAGTGGAGCCCCTGGCGGGCCTACGCGGTGATGCATTTGTGGGCGTCGCTGCATTAATGAAGATCAAGAGAGTAGATATGGAAACCTCCTACGACATCATCGATTCGCCGATGGGCAGCATTCTTATTGCCAGTCGCGACAATGGGCTGGCCGGCTTGTGGTTTGAAGGGCAAAAATACGAAGGCAAACCCCAGTCGGATTGGCAGCAGCGGCCCGCAGAGCCAGTGGTTCGGGCTGCGGGGATGCAGCTAAAACAGTATTTCGCGGGTCAGCGCGAGGTTTTTGATGTGGCGCTAAACCTTGCCGGCACAGACTTTCAGAAATTGGTTTGGAAAGAATTGCTGAAAATCCCCAGCGGTCAAACTATTAGCTATGGCGAGCTGGCGAATCGTTTGCGCAAACCCAAAGCCGTTAGAGCCGCCGCCGCGGCGGTTGGTAGAAACCCGGTGTCGGTGATTGTTCCTTGCCATCGGGTGGTTGGGGCGAACGGTGCGCTAACCGGTTATGCCGGCGGAATCGAGCGCAAAGAGGGGTTGCTTAAACTAGAGGCATCTACTGCATAAAACTCAGGCGGCGGCTTTGGTAAGAAGATTTACCCAGCGTCTCTGCTACTCTGGTCATCCCCAGAAAAGGGAGTTTCGATGACACAACCGATGCGCGGTTCATGCTTATGTGGAGGGGTTCGGTTTCTCGCCAAGGGTGACATTAAGCGAGTGTCTGCCTGTTACTGTGGACAATGCACCCAGCAAAATGGCGGCAGCCCCTTCCACGGTGTTGAGCTTAAGGGTGAACTTGTTGTTGAGAACGAACGTTATCTGGTCTGGTATGCGTCGTCAGAAAAAGCCCAGCGTGGTTTCTGTCGACGATGTGGGTCCAGCCTATTTTGGAAAGCCAACGATGATCCATCGTTTTTCGATGTCAGTCTTGGCACCTTAGACGATATCGGCTCCCTGAGTTTGGACGCCCATATCTTCGTTGATAGCTGCCCGTCATATCTGACGGTGCCGATCAATCCGGAGCTGGCTGACTCACCTACCAATACCAGTCTGGGGGCGATCGGAATCGCCATCACCGGGGCGCCCATATTTAACGACCAAGAAGGACCGATGGACAGTCTTAATGAAGGCGTAATTTCCGGCTTTGATAACTACGGTGCGCACACTGGCCCGCAGGTGTATCACTATCATCTGGAGCCTACACCGATCACCAACGATGACTTTGAGCTGTTTGCGATTCTGCGAGATGGCTTCTTTCTTTATGGCCGAAGAGACTGGCCCAGCAATGAACATCCCACTGACCTTGATGAGTCCGGCGGGCATGTCGGGTTAACCCAGTATTCACCGGACACGCCGGTGTACTACTACCACATCAAAAATCAGATTTATTCCACGGTGAATGGCAAAGATGCCTACCTGTTGTTTGACGAAGCCTATCAGGGCACGCCGAACGCGATCACCAATTAGGACAATAGAGGGTCGAGCCATGTGGAATTGGATAGTAGCCTTATCGCTGATACTCATTATTGCCCTGCCGGTCTGCGTCGCTGACGACACGCTTGTCGAGAATTCAGAAAGAATTTTACGAAAACGACCAGGTCCGCATCCTGTCACACTCTGCGATGCCGGAAGTGGACTTGGTTCCCGTGCTTCGACGCTACGCCGACCGGCACAAAATTCGCAGTGAAAAATGGGATCTGGTCACAGGCTCCAAAGCAGAGATCTACGACATCGCCAAGACTGCCTATTTCGCCAGCGAAGATATGGGCGAGGCAAGGGGTGAAGGTGATTTTTACACACAGAAAAACTACTGTTAGTCGACCAGAACAAACGTATTCGGGGCGTTTACAACGGTTTGTCTGAGACGGCCATGGTTGACCTGATAGCGGATATCAACCTGTTGCTTGACCAGTAAGCAGTTGTGATTTGGCCTCAGTCGATCTGGACGTGTGGTGCCTTGCTAATACTGATTCAACTCCCAATACCAATACTGCTATGCTGAGGTCTTTCTGAGAGGAATAGCCCGTGTTCGCGTTGCTACTAGCTGCGACTCTGGCTGCGGGGCCTGAGGTCACCATACAGCCAGACGGGGATTCGTTGCTGGCTCGTTACGAACTCACAGAGTCTGTTACAACATTCGAGTTTGCCCCCTACGACACGCCCCAGCGCACTGATGCCTGGTCTCCTTTGGACGACGGCTGGCGCTTCGACGGCGCAACGATGTCCCGAACCGATGGCGCTGAGTTTTCCCAGTTCACGTTGCGCATGGCGCCCGATCCACGGCACCACGATCGCCGTAATATTGTTGTCAGTCGCATCGGTGAAGGCTGGGCTCTGTTTCTCGCCGCGCTGGGCGGTATGGGTGAGCCAGCGACTGTACGATTCAACGGTTTCACACCGGATTCGCGGCTGAGCCTTGCGGGACATGACGGCGGAATATCGAAGAGCATCCGTACTGATGGAAACGACCGGCGCGCGGTGTACATCGGCCCAATGGCGGACGGAAACCAACGGACAGACGATGTTCCGATAGTGTTTATTGCGTCACCAGCCTTGCCTGGTTGGGCCAAAGTCGCTCTTTATGAAAATGCTGTTGCTATAGCGCAGCTTCTGGAAAAGCGCCTGGGAACTCCGACCGCTACAAGGCCTCTTGTGCTGGTGGTCTACGATCCGTCATTGACCACAAACAGTACAAAAGGCAGCGCTCTGGCTGGCGCAACCATCCAGCTAAACCTGAGTGCATTGCCGGCGGATGCCAGCGACGATGCAGTCGGCAGGCTTGGCGGCCTGATTGCACACGAGATGGTTCACCTATGGCTAAACGAAGTATGGGATACCGCCGAAAACGCGGCGCAGCCGTGGCTGCATGAAGGGGCAGCGGAGTATCTGGCAGACCGCTGGCTGCGATCCGACCAAGCTTTCAAACGTGAGGCCGAAAACCATCTTGCCAACTGCCTGTCTTCCCTTGGCTCGCGACCATTGGATGGTTCTGAGGGCCCACTATACGGGCAGATTCCTTACAACTGTGGTTTCAGCCTGCACCTGGCGGCGGAGCTTGCCGGGTTGTCCAATAATCATGGCGACGTGCTGGACCTTTGGCGCACCATCTTGGATCGTTCCGTAGAGCGTCGTTATGACAGCAAACTATTTCTCGCCGTAGCCGCGGAGCGCGGTGGCAGTGCTTTCACCGACTTTGCCACGCCCTTGCTGCGGGTCCAGGGCGGATTGAAGCCGTTAATGCTGGGCAAGGCCCTTCATGGCTTGGGTCTGGAAGTGGTCAGTCGAGCGCCGAATCGAGATCAAGGCTTTGCATTGATGCAGTCTGCGCTTCGAGCGATAGGCCGCCACTACTGTCGCGGAGCACATGGTTGGTGGACGCAGTCAGACCACCTGCGGATGGATACGGGGGATCGATGTGGTCCCTTTCTTCCCGGCGATCCACTCGTGAGCACAGTGAACGGGATTGGTCTTACGTCTCAGCCCTTTGATGCCTATCTGGAACTCCGAAAAACTTGCGATGCCGGCGCACCGTTGACATTCGCGACAACCGACGGAGAAAAACTGCCGTCCTTCGACTGTGAAGCCACTATCTCCGAGCCGGTCCCGTTCGCCAGGTTAAACGCGATGGAAAATCTGACTGAGCTGCGTTAACGCGTGGCGACTGCTGAGAACTGGGAAGTCATTCTTCATTGTCCCGTGATGTTTATCGTTGGTAAATGGACGTTTGCGTTTCCGTCGAACAACCAGCAACTTAAAAGCCGGCCCTCAGCGTGATGCCGTAAGTGCGCGGTGGACCGTAAGCAGCGGTGGTAAGAACGCCGATAGCGGTGCGGTCATCGGCAAAGTTGATGTAGGTCTCATCGGTGGTATTTCGCACCCATCCAACCACTTCCCAATGATTGCGGACCAGTCCCACGGACAGGTTTACCAGCGAACGGCTAGCGCCGCTGAGCCTGGGGTCATTTTGCGGTTCAAAATAGACTCGGCTGCGATAGTTCCAGTCGGTCCGCAGCACCAGGTTGCCCCAATCGTTCACGGGCATGGTGAATTGCGCTGACGCCGCTGATGTCCACTCCGGCGCAAGATTGAGCTGGTTGCCTGCGCAGTTTTCCCGAGTTAGATTGGCAGGCGTTGAGCCAGGCGCAGGGCAACCGGGAAATTCATTGTAGTCGGCGTCCAAATAGCCCACGCTGGCGTTCAAGTTGAGGCGCTCGCCAACTCGCGCCGCAAGTTCAAATTCAACACCCGAAATCTCTGCTTCAGCGGCGTTGTTCAGAGACACACCACCGCCTACAATCTGAGACAACTGCAAGTCTTCATAGTCGGTACTGAACACGGCCAAATTCAGCTGCATCCGCCGATCCAACAGGCTGGATTTCAGTCCCGCTTCTATCGAAGTGGCAGATTCTGGGTCAACCTCAAGATTGGCGCCGGCAAACACGAAGTCTGTATTAAACCCTGAGCTTTTGAAGCCTTCGGCGTAACGCAGGTAACCGGTATGATTTTCGTTAACGGCGTAGGACAGAGAAACGGTCGGCGAAAAGTCGTCGTCAGAACGGGAGCGGGAAAAATTGGTGCTGCCGAAGATTCCGGTCTGGTCATTCTGAATATGGAAAGCATCTTTGGACTCTGACAACCAACGTCCGCCCAATTCCAAGGTGGTGCGAGCGGACACCGGGTAATTGGTGTTGAAAAACAGGGCATAGCTTTCGGTATCAACGGCGCTGTCTAAAGTGATGGGCAGCTCAAATCCTGAAACTCCGGTAAGGAAATCCCCTAAGGCGAAATTGCCGCCGCCGACAGAGTCTTGCTTGTAGTAATAGATGCCCGCCAGGTAGTCCCATTTTTTGGTGAGCATCCCACTGAACCGACTCTCCAGAGAGACAGCTTCGGTTTCCTGACCGAACAGGTCCGGAAATACTCGTACCGGCAGTTTGTCATCGTCCAAACCTGCATCGAAGGAAGAGTCGCGATAAGCCGCGATGGTAGTCCACTCGCTATCGCCCACTGCCACCTCGCCGGTCAGAGAGACTCCCCAATTGTCTCGATGAACAAAGTTGGGCTGGTCCTGGTTGGTAGTGAAAGGAGTATTGAGTGTAGGGTCGTCAAAAAATGCGAACTCAGTCACTTCAAAAAGCACTGGTTCACCGCGATCGGTTAAGGCATCCGCAGCGAGAGTGAATCGCATTTGGGAGCTGGGTTCATAAACCAACGTGCCGCGAACGGTGGTGAGGTCGGCGGTATCAAGGTCTGGCCCATCACCGACATGTTTCACAAACCCATCCTGGGCCACATAGCCCAGAGAAAGAGAGCCAGCGAGGTTGTCGCTGATACCCCCGGATACGTGGCCTCGTAGTCGAAGATGGTCGAAGTTGCCGATCTGGGCTTCAACAGAACCCTGGAAATTTTGGGAAGGCTCTCGGGTCACTATATTGATTGCGCCGGCGATGGTGTTTTTTCCAAGAACGGCCCCCTGGGGTCCGCGCAACACCTCAATTCTCTCAATGTCGATGAGGTCTCGATTGAAGTTTTCCGGTCGACCCATGTACACGCCGTCGACGTAGTAACCCACCCCGGTTTCCAGCCCTACGAATCGAATCAGCGTCGAAATTCCTCGGATGCTCACCAAGCCCTGAATTGATCCCGCGATACCGGAGGATTGACTTGCGTTGGGAATGGTTGCCAGTACCTGATCGAAGGAATCGATACCGGCTCGGGCCAACTGAGCACCGGTCACGGTGGTTACCGAAATGGGGACGTCCCGCAGGCTTTCTTTCCGCTTCCTGGCCGTCACAGTAATCATCTGAAGAGCATTTTCGTTCGCGCTGGCGCTATCGATATCCGTCGCCCGGGCGAGGCTCATACTCGACCCATAGGATGCCAGGGTGCCAACCAGGCAGATGGCGATAGGGATTTTGATAGCCCGATTTGTCAATGCAAACTCGCAAAGCGATGATATTGGACCCTGAGTATCAGCCCATTATTAGCAAAAAAACAGCAGTAAGTTCCGAAGACTGATTTCTATTTCGGTGCCGGCACGCAGGCTATCGAAAATATTGCGCCCATATGACTGCCTTCTAGACTCGACCAATAGCTCCCCATTGTCTGCCAGGGTCAGACTAGTCCACGGATTCTGTGCCTAATGTCTGAGAAATGAAGGTCGTCTCATCCAACAAATCCTTGTTAGAAGGTTTTGGTTAGCCTCGTGTTTCCCTATTCGCTCAGATAATCCCGTTGGTGATGGCTTTGAGCACCGCCTGGGTGCGATCGCGGGCGTTGAGCTTTTGTAAGATTACTGACACCCGGTTCTTAATGGTGCCCTCCGCTTTGTGTAACTGCTGGGCAATCTGTTGATTGGAAAGGCCGGCGGACATTAGCCTCAGCACAGCCCGATCTTTGTCGTCCAGTTCCCCGATCAGGGCTTCTGGCTGGGGCAGTGAGCCATGACCTCGTACCCGGCGGCGAGACTGGGGGTCGAGAACTGTGGCGCCGCTCAAAATAGCGTCGATGGTGGCAAACAAGTCGTCCGGTTCAATGTCCTTGAGCACATAGCCGTTGGCCCCGGCCCGCGTCGCTTGTTGGAGTAGGTCCTGGTCCTCAAAGGTGGTCAGCAAAAGAACGGGCAGCCGGTTGGCTCCCTGGCGCAGCCGCCGCACCACTTCAATGCCGTCCATTACGGGCATGCGGATGTCACAAAGGAGAATGTCCACTTCCGCGCCCATGAGTTGGTCCACCGCATCAGCGCCGTCCTCTGCTTCGAACGCCACTAGTAGGTTCGATTGCGCATCGAGGATGGCTCTCAAGCCCTTGCGGACCAGCGCCTGATCGTCCACAAGACCAATTCGAATCGGTTTTTTGCTCACGCGTGAGCCCAGGCCGCGGTGATTCGGGTCCCCGTCGGCGCGTTGGCCGCAATGATTAGTTCGCCTTGCGCATTAATGACCCGTTCGCGCATACCGGAAATACCGTAGCCCTCAACGCTGCCAGTGCCGACTCCGTTGTCCTCTACGGTGAGGCAGATTTTTCCCTGGTCTGTTCGCACGCTGATGACGCAGCGACTTGCCTGGGAGTGGCGCACGACATTGGTGATGGACTCTCGCGCCACGGCCAACAGGTTCTCTGCGATTGCCAGGTCTTCGATGACAACATCCGGCGCCACGTCGATCACCAACTCTGGCGCAGGGAACGGCCGGGTTAACTCGGACAGCGCCCGATTGAGGTCTAGCGGCGCGAGTTCCCGCAAAGCTCCCACTAAGTGGCGAATGTCTTCCAGCAGATCGGACGACAAATTCAGGCAGTCCGATAGCGCATCGCGATCTTCCGGCTGACTGCGGTCCCTTAGCTGGCGCAGATTTAGTTTCAGCGCTGTTAAGGTATGCCCTGCAGTGTCGTGCAGTTCGCGTGAAACCCGCAGGCGTTCCCGGTCCCGGGCAGACGACTCCAGCAGTGAGCGGGTGGCCAGCATTTCGGCATTGATTTCCGCCAGTGCGTTGCGAGCTTTATTAGCCTGTAAGGCGTAGTGTCCAATTAGAAGCGAAAAGAGCTGAAAACAGGCGTAAAGCGCGACATTGAGGAATGTCGACAGCGCCGTGGCGTCGTGAAAAATCTGGTGTACAACAAAATGCGCGATATTGACCAGCAACGCCGCCAGGATCGCCGGCCAAATTCCCAGAATGTAGGGGATCTGCGCGACGACTACGATATTGAGGATTGCCGCGCTCGAAGACTGGTCAACAGCGATCACCGCGCACGCACACACGGCCTGAAGCAACAGATTAACTACCTTGCCCGTTTTACTGCGTTGGAAATTCAGTAGCAGTCCCATCCCGACACATCTTCCCGCTACGCAGTTAGCCTGCGTGCGGTGAGCGGGTTGATGCTGCTCTATTTGGCCGCGATCACTTTCGGCGCAGCTTTTACGGGCCTGCGTGCGGTGCGTATGAAGCGCGCCTGGGGTGGTCACCGTAAAGCCTTCGAGCTCTTTGTGCACGGATCAAGTTTCCTACTGGCAATATTGGTTTTAATCGTGGGTTGGTATCTGGATTCAGTGCTGATGATGGGTTTAAGTGCTATTGGTCTGCTCCGCTCACCCGGAACCATTCGCCGTATCTTGGTGGTGCCTAACCAGGGTCAAGAATGGAAATATCAGCACATGTCCTCCATGCTCGGTGCTGGCATTGCCGCACACACGGCTTTTTTGGTCTTTGGGTCCAGCCGGTTTGTCGATTCCTCGCTGAGCAATTCGGTTTGGGTGTGGTTGGCACCCACCCTGATTGGTGTTCCAGTTACGATGATTTGGATACGTTATTTGCGACGGAAAGAAGCTCCGAAGCGTTACCCAAACCCGACGCCAACGATGGCCATGGAGTTATCGCGATGAACAAGCTGATAGACAGATTTGTCCTGATTGCTGCTTTGCTGACTAGTCCCGCTGCAATGGCCAGCGACGACATCGACCCTGTGGCGTTGCAGTCCTTAATCGACGCTGGCAAAAGCAAGGCTGTAGTCAGTCAGATGGAATCCCGTCTGAAGAACGGCCCGGCCACGGCGCAGGCACATTATTGGGCAGCCGAAGGGCAGTTAGCACAGATTGACGCCGCCTCCACGTTTCGCAAACTTGGACTGGCTCGCGCGAGCAAGAAACACCTTCTGGCCGCATTGGAACTTGAGCCTTCCCACGTACCGGCCAATCGCACCCTGGGACAGTTTTACCTGCAAGCGCCCGCAATCGCTGGCGGTTCCACAAAGTTGGCGAAAGCCCAGGCGGACGCTTTGATGGCAATGGATAAGGCTGCGGCGTTGCGGTTGAAGGCCGATATAGCGCAGGCGAATGATGATCCGGAAGCGGCAATTGCTTACAACCGGCAGGCGCTGGCTGCCGGCCAATGGGACTGGGAGTATCAATACTCACTGGTCATCCAGGCGGTGCATCATCAGGTCGCCGATGCCACAAGCCTACTGGACGAGGCCGAACGCAACGTTCGCCAACATGCCGCAGAAAATCTCCAGGCGCTGCGCCGCATTGACTACCAGCGCGGCAAGTACGCAGCCCTGAGCGGCAAGGCGTTAGCGGCCGGTCATGCCGGCCTTAGCCGCTACCTCACCTATCAGCCGCTGGCCGACGATCCGGATCTAGTATGGGCACAATTTCGCCTGGCTCAGGTAGAGCGCCAGCGTGGGGATGGCGCTGACGCAAACGCCAGATTGGTGCGCCTGGAGGCTGCAGAAGTCGATAAAGACCTTGGGTTTGCTCTGCAAGATGAGCGGCGTTGGCACTACACTGATTGACCTGTTTGCCTGCGAGCAAGGTTCCCTGGCGGCAATCGCCAGGGCGTGGCCTGCTGATCATCAATACATCGCAGCAGGGCGGCATCTTGTCGCTTAACGGTGCCGTGACGGAAGTATTTGGGACAGGATAAGTCCCCGCATCTCGCAAAGGGTATGCCCATCATGTCCCTGATTCGATGGTCAACCGATAATCCCGCAGCACTGACCGCCGCTGCCGTTTTGGCGCTGGTATTTGGTGTGCTGGCCGTTGGGTCTTTACCCATTCAGATGCTGCCCAATCTTGAATATCCCCAGATCAACATCAATACGGGCTGGCGTTCAGCGGCGCCCCAGGAAGTGGAGGCTAGCATCATCCAGCCTCAGGAAAATGCCCTTCGCAACGTGCCGGGCGTGGTGGCCATGACCAGCAACGTGCGCAGTGGTGGCGGCAACATTCAGCTGCAGTTTGATCTGAACACTAACCTGCAACAGGCCATGGTGGACGTGCTCAGCGCACTGAATAATGCGCAGCAACCGCCGCCTGATGCCCAGGAGCCCAGTATTCACGTTGGCGGCTGGGGTAATCCCCTGGCGACCCTTCTGGTGCATCCCCTTGATCCGGCGCCGGGCGTGGATGTCACCCGGTTTCAGGACGTCATGGACAATGAGGTTGCGCCAGCACTGCGTAATATCCCGGGAGTGGCCCGGGTGGATCTCAATAGTGAGCGTGAGCCCATGCTGCTGGTGAATTTTGACCCGTACCTAACCGCGTCTCTCGGTCTGTCGGTGAGTGAAATTGCTCGAACGCTGACCCGGGCAGTCAACAGTACAGGCGGGTTGGCCAGCGTGGGTCGGCGTCAGTACACCGTTCGTTTTTTGGGTGGACTGGACCTTGAGCAATGGGGTGAGCTGGTGGTGGCCAGGCGCGGTGAACGGCCGGTGTTTTTGCGCGATATCGCCGAGGTGACTCAGGTGTTATACCCGCGCTCGGGGTTTATGTACCGAACCGGCTTTCCGGCTTACTACGTCCGAGTGCAGGGTCGTTATGGCGCGAATACCGTTTCGGTGTTGGATGACATCAATGCCGCCATTACTGAGTTGAATGCGGGTCCTTTGGCTCAGCGGGACCTCAAGATGGTACTCAGTTTTGACTCCTCGGTGCACATTCGAAGGGCGTTAGCACTGGTCAATACCAACTTGCTTCTTGGGGTATTGCTGGCGCTTGGCGTGTTGTGGCTGTTTCTGCGCCGGCTGGGCGCCACCGCACTAATTGCGTTGACCATTCCCTTTTCTTTGGCGGCTGCATTTGTAGCGTTGAACCTGCTGGGCCGGAGCATTAACGTCATCTCCCTGGCCGGCTTGGCGTTTGCGGTGGGGCTGGTGCTGGATGCCGCGATAGTGGTGCAAGAAAATATCGTGCGCCTGCGTCAGGGCGGTATGTCTCTGGCCCGCGCTACGCAAGAAGGCCCGGCTCAGGTAGTAGGGGCGTTGGTGACATCCACCGTAACGTCTATCGCCATTTTTCTGCCTATCGTTTTCATGCAGGGTATTGAAGGTCAGCTCTTCACCGACTTGGCCATTACTCTGTCAGTAGCGGTTGCCGCATCCGCAGTTGCCGCTTTGACATTGCTCCCCGCGGCCAGCGCCCGGCTGTTGAATCAGAACGTAGACGTTGATCCCTTGGCAAAGACATGGCGTCGCCTAAGCCAAGGGGTGATGGCGTTGACGGACTCAAGTGGACGGCGGGCGATATGGATAGTCGCCTTGATTGCCGTTCCTGTATTGAGCACTTGGGCCACTCTGCCAAAGCTGGATTTTTTGCCCCAGGCCGACGGAGACGGCGTAGAAGTATCATTTTCGATGCCGGAGGGTGTCGGGCTGACGACCATAGAAAATGAGCTGATCGGTGAGGTGATTGCTCGCCTGAAACCTCACGTGGACGGGGACGTCAATCCCGGCATTCGAGGCTACAACCTGTATTCCTACGGCACCGACTCCACCGGAATTTATATCTACCCATCTGATCCGCGTGAGGCGAGTGAATTGATGACCTTACTGAAGGAAGAGTTGCTCAGTGGATTGCCCGGAGTGAGCACGTTTGTGTCTCGGGCGTCGCTATTGAATGTCGGAATTTCTGGCGGCCGAAATATCAATCTAGACCTGCAGGGGCCTGACCTGGAGCCGCTAATGAGCGCGGCGGCGGTGGGTCTTGAGACCATTGAGCGGGACCTGCCCGGCTGGTCAGTTCGTGCCATGCCTGGAATTACCATGGCAAAGCCTGAGCTTCAGCTATCTCCCGACGACCTGCGCATCTCTCAGGCAGGGTTGGACCGTCAGGACGTGGGGGACGCCATCCGCGCTGTTACCGGCGGGCTGTATACCGGGCGGTACTTCAATGGCCAGGAAGGTCTGGATGTCATTCTTTGGGGTGGTGGCTGGGACACGCCAGAGGACCTGGCGGCACTTCCCTTACCCACCCCTGCAGCCGGTGTGCAGGTAATGGGCGAGCTGGCGCCTCTGCAGCGGCGCGTGGGTCCAACTCAGCTGCGTAGGGTGAATGGTCAACGCACAATCACGCTCCAAGTTCTGCCGCCTCAGGACGTCACTCTGGAGGAAGCGTTGGCGGTTTTGAAATCCCAGGTGGAACCCACAATCCAACACGCGCTGCCGGCAGGCAGCGAGATGTTTTACCGGGGTACGGCGGATGACCTGGGCAATGCGGTAACGGCCATGGCGCAAAATTTTCTGATTGCGGTGTTGATTCTTGCGCTGATTATGGCGGCGCTTTTCCGCTCATTGATGGACAGCGTCATTGTGCTGCTGATCATGCCGCTGGCTGTGGCAGGAGGTGTGGTGGCGCTGCATATCCTGAATCTGTTTACCTATCAGGCGCTGGAACTGCTGACCATGGTGGGGCTGATCATGGTCCTTGGGCTGGTGGTGAATAATGCCATCTTGCTGGTCCACCAAACCCGAGCCGCCCAGCGTAACGGTCAGGGCTTGCGTGACGCCGTGGCGCAGGCAGTGAATATTCGCGCGCGGCCCATTTTCATGAGCACGTTGACCTCCATATTCGGCATGTTGCCGCTGATGTTGGTACCTGGCGCCGGCAGTGAAATTTATCGAGGTTTGGCCACGGTGATTGTGGGCGGCATGTGCGTCAGTTCGGTGTTTACGCTGATCTTACTGCCGGCGATCTTGCGTTTGCCTGAGGGTCGCCAAGTTCGACTCAGTCGACAGCTGGGCGACGACGAAGAGCGTCGAGTACCTCGCCAACCCACAGTTCTGGTACCCCAGGCACTAAGGAAGCTCTAACGATGATGAGTCGATTCAATATTTGGTTGGTCCTTGCAGCGGCGGTGGGTGTGAGCGTTATTCCCGTAGGCCCAGTTTTGGCCCAGAGCGACCCTGAAAACCGCGTCTTGATCACTACCGTACAGGTCGCCATGGAACCGGTTTCGCCGCTGGTACCCGCAGCGGGCACCGTGTTCAGTCGACGCAGTCAGCAGATTACCGCCGGGTTGGCTGCACGCCTGGCGTATGTTGCCCAGCCCGGCCAGCGCCTGGAAGAAGGTCAACCCGTAGCGCGTTTCGACTGCCAGTGGCTGGAGTTGCAGCGCGAAGAGCAGGATCTGGCGGCCCAGCGTGAGCACATTAATCTGCAAGCGTTGTCTGTGGAGCTTGATCGCCTGGAACAGATGCCGGGATTAACATCAGCATTACGCATCGACCAGGTACGGGCCAATCGAGATCTGGCGGAGAATGCCCGTGCGGCAGCGAAGGTAAGGGTTAGACAAACCGAGCAGCAGATATCCCGCTGTACCACTCCGGCGCCCTTTAGTGGTGTGGTTACTACCAATGGATTCCAGGCTGGCGAAGATGTGCCCCTGGGAGCGATGGTCGCCGCCTTAACCGACATCAATCACCTGGAAGTTCGGGCATCCGTGCCGGTGCGGTATTTGCCCAGGTTGGAAGCCGGTATAGAGGCCCAGGTTCGACACAACAGGGAGCTGCTGATGGGTCAGGTTCGCACCATTGTGCCAGCCGCTGACGCCACCTCTCAAACTTTTGAAGTTCGAATCGATTTACCGGCAGACGGCCCCCAATTGCTGGCCGCCGGTCAGTTGGTGAGCGTCAGCCTGCCGCTGGCGCCGATGCCGTCCATGACGCTGCCCAGGGATGCGGTCGTGCTGCGCGCCGGCGGTGCATACGTGATGCGTATTACAGCCGACATGCGGGTCGAGGAGGTGCCGGTGAGGCTGAGTGATGCGGGTAGTCTGCGGGTGGTTGTTGAGGGCTCGCTTTCGCCTGGAGATCGGGTCGCGCTGCGCGGTGCCGAGGCGCTGCATGATCGGCAGCACGTTGATGTCATTACCGATTCATAGGGTGCTGGTCGCTCAATGCCAGACGTTGTTTTTTCAGGTTGCGCTGGAGGGTCTTGGTAAGGGCGCTTCGTCCCGCAGCTTTCGCCACGCCGGGTCGAGATTGACCCTTAAGAGATCACCCGCAGCCAGGTCCAGCACCTTGGGATTCATCACCCGAAACCACAGCGGTGGCAGGTAGGCCAGAACGAACATGCCGAAGTAGCCGCTGGGCAGTTGAGGTACGTCTTCATAGTGGCGTAGCGACTGATACCGGCGGGAGGCGAAGGCATGATGATCGCTGTGGCGTTCAAGGTGAAACATCACCAGATTAGAGGCCAGATGATTGGCGTTCCAGGAGTGGTGAGGTTGGCAGCGCTCATAACGACCGTTAGCCGCTCTAGCGCGCAATAACCCGTAGTGTTCCACGTAGTTAGCGCTGGTGAGTTGCCACCAGGCAAACGCGGTTTGAATCACCAAATAGGGCACAACGATTGCGCCTAGGAAGGCTATGAGGCTGCCAAATAGCAACGCCGAAATAGCATAAGACTGCAAGATCTGATTGCGCCAACTTATACACCGATACCCCTTTCGTGCCAGCCGTTGTTGCTCCAGGTGCCAGCCACGGCGGAGCCCGCCAGGAATTTCCCGCAGGGCAAAACGATAGATGTTTTCACCAAAGCGGGCGCTGGCGCTGTCTTCTGGCGTTGCGACCTGGCTGTGGTGTCCAGCGTTATGTTCCACAGTGAAGTGGCCATAAAAAGGCACTGCCAGTGCCAGCTGTGCCATCAGTTGATCGGCCCTCAATTTCTTATGACCTAATTCGTGGCCCAGATTCAGGCACGAACCGCTGATCGCTCCCACCAGCAGCCCTAAACCCAGTAAACCCAGCCAGTGAGGTTGATAATTCGCCACAAACCAGGCGCCACCGATCAGCGCAACGATGTGCAGCGCCACCGCCGCGTAGATCAAATACCGATAGTAGGGGTCGGCCTCCAGCTGGTGCACGACCTGCTCCGGCGGGTTGCAACTGTCGTTAGAAAATCCGAAGTCCAGCAGCGGCAGCAGCACATAGATGGCTACCAGGGGCCCCCATAAGGTCCAGGTCAATCCGGTCCAGGCCATCAGTCCCATGGCAACAAAGGGAATCAGTGGGAAAGCCACCGCCAGCAGCCACAGGTATCGTTTTTGGTCGCGATATTCGATGAGCCCACAAATCGGGTCATGGTATTGGTAGGTTTTCATCCTTCGTCCTCTCCCCGAGGTGTGCCATTGCTGACTAGCGTGCGCCCAAATCTGCGTTGGCTGAAGCTCCCGTCCTGCCAAATACCTGTCATTAAGTGACATAATTGATCACTATGGATTCAGATGACACGCGATGGCGGATTCCCGCCACCTATTTGAAAGTGATGGCGCAACAGGCCAGGGCCAGGGCTGTGCCGCTATCGAAGCTGATTGCCGGCACGGACTTTCAAACTCAAGCAGAACGACCCAGCGACGAGGCCGTCAGCTTGGAAGACACCCTGGTGATCCTGCGCAACGCGCGCCGCTTGATGGGTACGGGTTGGCACCTGGCTTTGGGGGCTCAGCTGAGCGCGCCTACCCACGGTCCGCTGGGTTTTGCGGTGGTGACCGCCGCGCGCTTCGGCGCAGCCGTTCAAGTGTTGCTTCGATTTGTCAGCACCCGGGCGCCGTTTGTGTGGGTCGCCGGTCAGGTTGAGGGCGAGCAGTTTGTACTTCGGGTGTTTGAAACGGTGGACCTGGTTGACCAGCGGGAAACGTTGATTGAGCTGGCGATGCTGTCAGTGCAACACCTGCTCGAACGTCCATTGGGTCGCGAGTTAAGCGGCGCACACGTGGCATTGGCCTATCCACCGCCAGCCTGTTCACACGACGTCGAACACGCATTTCATACCACCGTGGAATTTGATGCGCCCGTTCACGCCCTGCGTTTTCCCGCGGTCTGGCTTGAGCAGCCCTGCGCCCTGGCCGATAAGAGCATGCACCAATATCTGATAAGCCGCTGCGAGGACGATCTTCGCAATACGCTGGGACTGATGCCGGTGGCCATGTCGGTCCGCCAGGCGCTGCTGGCCCGCACCGGCCGAATGCCCACCTTAAGCGAGGTCGCCGCCGCCCAGCATGTGTCCAGTCGCACCCTGATGCGTCGACTCAAGCGCAGCGGAACGTCGTATCAGGAGATTTTGGATCACGTTCGCCAGACTCTGGGGCGGGAGAGTTTGCGGTATTCGCAGCTGTCCATCTCGGACTTGTCTCAGCGCCTGGGTTACCGGGATCCAGCCAATTTCAGTCGGGCCTTCAAGCGTTGGTATGGCACCTCGCCAACGGACTTCAGAGCCCGTGGACTGTGATGATTTCTTGGCCCGATGGAGCGCGGGCTAAACTGAATCGGCGAACCCTGTAAGAAAGCCGACCTGAGCCTTTGGTCAGGTCGGTGGATTTGAATCATTGACGATTAGAGGTCTTTGGCAGCGATATCCCGGATCTGGCCCCAGCGACCTTCCGACTTCACAATATTGCCGGCGATATCTTTCTGCCAGGCTTTGTAGGCAGACTGATTTTTGTTGACGTAAAGACGGCCTTCAACAACCTCAAACGCCTTTCCGTCGATCTCAAATTTTTTGCCAAAAGACGTACCTAGTGCGCAATATCCGCCATACGCCGGCTCGTACTTGTCTGGGTTGGCACGAAAGGTATCTCTATTGGCCGCTGATGAAAACCGGTAAACCGCACCCTCATGCTGGGCGGTGAAATCGGCGCTTCCAACAACGGGCTTACCTTCCGTGAAGTAGGCCACCGCATCGTGACCGGCCAAAATGACATCGTTTTCGTCGGTGTCAGTTTCTACACCTGCCTGCGCGATGCTGGAGGCAAAAATAAGAGCAGCTGTTGCGAGTGTTTTGAGTTTCATGTTCATGGTTTTTCCTTTATTAGTGGTCAGTGTTGTCGTTCGTTTACTGCGAGTTTTGCGATGTGGATTGTTGGACCAGCTTTTGCAGCACGCTGCGATTTGCCGCTCCTACATGGCTGGCTACTGGCTCTCCACGGTTAAATACCGTGAGAGTGGGAATACCTCTCACCCCGTATTGGCGGGCCAGTCCCGGCGACTGCTCAACATCCACTTTGATGATCTGCAGATCACCTTCTTCGGCCAGTGCTTCAAGCACTGGGGTCATGGCTTTGCAGGGACCACACCATTCGGCGAAAAAGTCCACCAGTACGGGCGTCTGGGATTCCAGAACCACTTCTTGAAAGTTCTTCTCGTTGGCTAAAGGCAAATTGGACATATCAAATTCCTGTGTGTTGATTCGATGAGCAATACTGTAACCGTGCTAATCTCTCGAAAATATGCCTTAAAAGTTTAAATTTATGTCTGAAAACGTGGGATTGGTGGAAGACCCGCTAAGCGCACTGCTGCGCCATATCGACTTTTCGGCCCAGGTGTTTTTTCGTCAGGGCTATTGCGGCAACTGGGCGGTGGATACCTCAGGGTCCACGCTGGCGCCTTTTCACCTGGTGGCCGAAGGCCATGGCTGGTTGCACGAACCCACTCCAGATTCAGGTTCAGGCTTTGAAGAGGCTCAACCACCCAAGAAACTCCTGCCCGGTCAGCTGGTGTTCTTTCCTCGCGACGGGGCCCATGTTCTTGCCGCCACCGAAACCACGCCGGATCCGGCGCTGATTAATCGGCCCGCGCCGGAGCGTTTGGAGGGCAACGTCACCCGACTGGTTTGTGGTTATTTCCGGTTTGACCAACGTCGCGCTGCGCCGCTTCTAAGCAGTCTGCCTGACAGCGTAGTGCTGGATATGGCCCAGGCCACTCAGGCCGACGGGCGAGAGTTGATCAACCTGTGGATGCGGGAAGCGGCTTACAGCGGTTTTGGTAGTGATCTTGCGGTAGACCGATTGGCCGAGGTGGTGTTTGTTCAACTACTGAGGCAGGAAATAGACAGTGGCCGCCTGAAGGGCGTTATGGGAGCCCTGGGCGATCCGATGCTTGGACCGGTGCTGGCCAAAATCCATCGCTCACCCGGTCGACCCCATACGCTGCCCAGCATGGCGCAGGCCACGGGTCTGAGTGAGTCGGCGTTTACCCAACGGTTTAAAAAGCACATCGGGCAAACCCCTGGCCAGTATGTGCGATTTTGGCGAATGCAGGCGGCAGCCAGCCAGCTGACCTCAACGTCTCGCTCAATTTTAGACATCGCCACCCAGGTGGGTTACGACTCAGAGGTGGCTTTTCGCAAGGCCTTCAAAGCGACTATGGGAATAGCCCCTGGCGCTTACCGGCGGAAGGATGATCAGATGCTCAGTTAGACTGCTGTGTTACCAGCATTAACCTGCCGAATTTCGCCAATTTCAATCGTTTAGCTAATGCCGGTAACCTGAGAGTTTCCAGGGCCGGCTACTGTTTGCAGCTCATCATCAGGAAAAACGCCATGTTTGACACCCCCGCTGACATTCGCCTGGCGTTCGACAGCCTGAGTTATCGTGTTCCCCCAGCGGCGATAGAACAGGTGGTACAAGTTGCCTCTCCCATCGTTTCGTTTATCGCCCGTGATATTGGGGCCAGGGGAGCAACCCGCTTTGGCGGCGTTCCAGACTTGCCGAAAGACGCTCACTGGCCACGCCTGCCGGACCCAGAATCACTGGGCGAGATTGTAGCGCCTTATGAGGGATACGACTTAGCGCGGGTCCAAAAAAGGCTGGCGTCACAACACCCTTTGGCCTTTGTGGGCCAGGTCGAATTGAGTCAATTGCCCAAAAAGGTGCCAAAAACCAGCCTGTTTCCCGATTCTGGTCGACTGCTGTTTTTCTACGACCTGGCCAGCTACGACAGTGGTGTTTGGACGGCCAAAGTGATTTGGGATCAGACCGCGACTGTGGAGCTCACGTCGCTAGCTGTGCCCGATGAGCTGTTGAAGGCCCACGCCAAAGATTTCGTAGATGTGGTGAAGAACGATCGATTTAATGCCGAGCTGGAGCGCGAGTATGGTCACGGCGGGGTGGATCCCACCGAGTTGCCAGAAACCTCTCAGTACCTGTTCCCTCCTACCCCGGTTACACCCGTTTATACACTGGTGCTGCCAGACTATTCGGCCTTGGAATCCGAGCCCCTGGCCAATCAAACGGTCGATATTGACGGCGAAAGTTTTGAGTTTTCAGACATCATCGAGGATGTTGCCTATCACCATGAGAAAGAGCAGCAGGAAACGCTTTCTCATTTCTTGATGGCAGGGCCGCCTAACCCTGAGCAGGATGATCCCCGCCATGATGCCGCCAAGATTGTGGGCGGTGCTGCAGATGATTGGGTGTTGCTTCTGCAAATTGGTGTCTCGGGTCTGATGCAACGAAACACCGAGGGCACCGTGTACTTTCTGATTCGTAAAGATCACCTCAAGCGCCGTCACTTTGACCAAGTAGTGGGTGTGTATCAGCAAACCTGAAGGCGTAAGAGGCGGAGTGAATCCGGCGTCAGATACCGTCTTAACGAACGGTAACGCGGTACTCCCGCTGATCTTTTGGGGTAGGTCACTCTCGATATTTTTATAAAGCTTGTCCCAGATGCCTGACCCATTGCCGTAGACGCGGGCCGAGCTACGCTTCCTGCTGGGACGCGGGTAGACCAATTACCACTCGCTGAAGACCCCGGCAACCACTTGGCGCGCCAGCCAAGGAGCGATCGAATACTTCCCAGTGTCGATAGAAAAGTACGTGCCGTGGCGTTCGATCCCGATACGATCACGCCGGTGAAGCTCCGATGAGGCGTCCTCGAGCGGCCCCTTGCCTGCGGCGTACACCCACCCGCCGCGAAGCTCAGAGGAAGAAATATTGCTGCGAATACTGGCAAGATCGGGAATGATCTTTGCTAAGGTTTTGAACTTCGCGTTCAAAATTTCGCTGTCGGTGAGTTTTGGTAGATTCTGGGAGCGAGGATCGAGGTCGTTTGTTTCCGCGACGAGTCCGTGGTTGTACCACGATACGTAGAGGTCGCGCCCGTTGTAATTTTTCACGTCGCCAAAAGGACCTACCGCGATTACAGCGCTTCTCAGTGTGGTGGCTTCTTTGAGACGGATGAAGCCGGACAAGCGATAGCGATGGGTCCAGGATTGCGGCCGCGGTCGGTTGAGAGTTGCGTCGATTGCGATCCGCCCATGCCAAGTGGCATTAAACACGAAGTCGCCGGCACCGATGACCCTCGTTTGCCCTTCAGCTCGGTCTTCACACTGGACTTCCCATGGTCCGCAAGACGAGTCGCGCGACTGGACGCCTACCACCCGCCGACTCAAATGAAGCTCGACCTTCGGATGGGCTGCGACCGCGCCGGCGAGAGCGTCGGCGATGGGTTGGGTTGCGACCGAACGTTCCGGAACCTCGATGCCAGACTTGATGATACTTGAGTCGTATTCGGCCTCGAGGGTTTCCCTGGAGAGTTCTCGAACAACGGAAGGTCGCAGATCGACGAAATAGCGGCTCGCATCGGGATGCTGCTGAACCAATTGCTGAATACCATGAGCGGTAGCGAGGTAGGGTTCAGTCGGAACTACCGAATCTCTATGGACAAGATAGCGATCGTTGTGTTGGGTCACCCACTCATCCCGAACGGGCTGCTCAATCAACTCCTCAACGAGTGAGCAAAAGTTCAATCCACCGGGAAGAAGCTTCCTCGCAGTATTGAGCGACGGATCAGCGCCGTAGAGGAACCCGAGATGGATTTTGCCCTCGTTCCAACGACTTGCGCCATTCATGGGTTTCATGGACTCATCAACGAGAATGACTCGGTGACCCCCTCGCGCAAGAAAAAGCGCCAGCGAGCACCCCATGATCCCAGCACCCAGAACAATACTGGTCTTTGTCGAGTGCCGCACTTGCGTCATGCGCTCGTCTCATGGAAAGCATGCAGAGCTTTCTCGCGCGCGAGCATCTGACTGTGGACGGTGCGGATCCATCCTTCGGCTTCTTCGTTCAACAGGCCTTCGCCTGAGGGCGGCTCTGGCATGACGCTGCCAGGTAACCACTGGGGATGATCTAGGGTCTTGCCAAGCCGTACTCTCTGATTTGTCACATGGGCGAGATGAGAGAGCTGGAGGCAGTTTCTTGCTACGCGGAGCTCCGTCGGATCGGTGAGCGCTCGCTGAAAAAAAGCAAGACACTCCTGCAAGCTTTCAGCCTGCCCTCTAAGAACCGCAGACATCCCTTCTGATGCCCATCCTTTGCTTCGAGTCAGGCTGCCTTCTCGTTGCCAGCGTTTATAGAGGGTTTCGCCTACCGCTACCGCGGGGCCTGGTACCAAAAGCCTGAGGTGAAACACCCAGGCCGTCCAATGGTTATCTCCGTGAATGCTTGGAAATCTGAGCGGGGTGTCGAAACGTTTAACTCGGAAAAGACTGCGAAGTGTAGTTCCTCGTCTCGTGAGCATGAAGTCGACAAGCCGGTGAAGTGCATTGCCGCCGTAGTGATGCGCAGGACGAAGATGGTCAACCAACCCAAACTCGAGCAAATCACAGTGTGCGCTCGCCGCGCGGTCATCGGCGTTAAGCGCTGCAATCAAACGCTCAATGTAGGCTGGCTCGATAATGTCGTCGTGAAAGTAGATGCAAGCATAGTCGGAGCTGGCTTCATTGAGCGCCGCGTTAGCATTCCCAGACCAGCCCATTTGTTCCGGTTGAGGCACCACACGGATTCGCGCATCGTCTTTCGCGTGCCGTTCACAGACCGCTGCCGTGGCCTCGTCGCAATCATCAATTGAGACGATGATCTCCAAGTTCTGATGGGTTTGAGATCGCGCGCAGTTGAGTGTGCGATCAATAAACTTCTCCGCACGATACGCTGGAATACAGATAGAGACTTTAGGTTCCGTCATTCCGACACCTGGTATATGTACGAATCTTCATTGTATGGATGCGAACACAGGACCAAGAGCAACGAGTTCGGCGCAATGAAGTGTTGCTGAGCCCAGAGACCCGGCGGGATTAACACGCCCCCAGAGTCGGGCGTGCATATCGTGGTCTTGTGCTGGTCACCACGTCGAAAGGTGATATCTACCCGGCCGCCAGCGCAGATCAATAGCTGGTAGCCATCGCGATGGGCATGGCCCCCTCGGGTTGTGCCCGTCGGGACGTTGGAGACCGTAAACATACGAACTGGCATGAAGGGCAGTGCTTGAAATTCCGATACGTGCAGGTCACCTTGCGGACCCGTGAATTGCTCCAGTTTGACCCAGGTAACCAGGTCGTCAATCGACGATGCTCGTGCGCCCCTCATAAAAAATCTTCGCAAAAACCCTCGGTGGCCTCGGCGCCATCGATGCGTTGCCGTGCAGCGACCATTAACCCGGTATACATACTGAAAATTAATCTATCCATCGCTTCAGATTGTGTCTAATATTTGGTCTTTCTGCCGCGTTTCCACCTTAACGGGCGTCAGGACCTTTCTCGGGAATGAATTCAATTGACAGAAACGCCAGTGCCAAGGCCCTTGTATCAGAACCCACCCCCAGCGCTTCAGGGGACTGAGCGTTGGGAAATTCGAAGCGGATTTCAGTCAATCCTGACTGACTAATCACATCCGCCGGTAGGGCAATATCATGGTGTTTAAAGTCACTACTGGATTCTGACCATTCGGCGACCAGAACATCCGACGCGAATACGCGAACCTCTTGGGCCTCCAGAACACCCGGAACTAGGAATGGTTTGACGTTTATTCGCATTGTGACACTAGAATTAATTTCCAGCAGGCGAACCTTAAGACGGGTTTCCGCGCCCACAGACCATGTGATTTTTTGAGTCGCCCCCATGCCAAAACCTGTCTGTTGAAAGGGCCGAGAACTTCCGTCCTGTCCAAAAGTAATCTTGTCGCCAGGCCGATAATCAGTGGCATCATCGTTAACCGGCGCCCCGTAGGCTTCTGGGCCGTGCCAGGATTCCACCTTGTAGACGCTGCCATTGATTCGATAGGCGCTGAATTCCTCAAAATAGTTCTTCGCGGCTGCCTCATTACGGTGAATCCGGCTTTGGTAATAAAAACGATCTCGATTGTCGTCAGCTTGATCTGCGAACATGGATTGCCCGGGGAAAGATCCATCCAGCCCCAGTTCGGAGCGAACCGTAGCGGGCAGGTCCAGTAGCTGTACTTTCTGATTGGATATTGCCAGCCTTCCTGAATTGAATCTGGGCTTGATCAAGACCAGCGGTAAAGGAGACCCCCAGATCTGATCCAAAGCCTCTTCACTATTGGTTTCGTCTCCATTCTCATCCTGCATGTCAAACGGTACCCCGCCACCATGATCGCTATGAATCAGCAACAGGGTCTCATCGTAGACATCCAGGCTTTTCAAACGACTTAGAAATGCCACGACATTATTTATCGTACACAAAGATTGGTGGCTGAACGCGTCACTGGAATAGTCCTTTGCGGTTCCCGCGAATGAACAGCTGGAGTTTGTAACCAGGGGGGCATGAGGGGTTACCAGGTGAATGAATTTATATCTCGGTGGAATGTCAGACGCACTGCTTTCGCTGATCAGGTCTGCCAGAAAGGCATTGTGAGAAAAATGCTCAAACTGCATTTCCGGTTGGTCGACCAGTTTGCTCGATAGCAACCAGAGGCCTGAGCGATAAATCCAATGCTTTAGAAAATGCGGGGCGTGTCGGTACAACGACAAATCTGCCAGTAGCAGTGCCGAACTTTGCCTTGCTTCTGCGTGGTCGGCGTAAGGAGTGGGAATACGGTAATAACTGTCGAAGGCATCATTCGACTTGTTCCACCACAGGGGGGTGGCAATGTCCACAGCGTACTCATTGGCAGCCATGACGCTGAACAGATTGTGACCTCGCAGGGTCTGTTTGTGGTAATCAGTGATCGAACGGTCGTTGACAAATGCCGTACCGCTCAACGAAGCAGGAACACTGAGATAGGTAACATTCGACGTGCTGGTTGCGTCCCTGAAGAACGTAAAGCCTTCAAACTCATCGGCAAGGCCCGGTTGCGCAGACAGCAACTGTTCAAAAACACTTGCTTGAAATCCATCGAGAATAAGGTGAATCACGTTGGACTCTTGAGAAAACCCGGACAGCTTTTCAGAAAACTCTTCCACCCCGGATTTTTCCTGTTGAGGTGCGTTAAATAACATCAACATTGCGCTAATAAACTGGAAGAGAACCAGAGTCATGCAGATCTTCCAGCCCTTAACGCTCAGCCAGCAGCGATGTCGATAGGCCAGCCAGGCCAATGCAGCCCAAATCAGTGCGTCGATCAGACTCCTCCAGGTCCGTGACAGATCCAGTTGATTTCCATCCAGGATGCCCGTATTCCACAACAAAAGATTTCCATGGATGTAGCTGGCCATGGCCAGAACAAAAAGAATTAGGCTGAAGAATCTGCTGACGCCCTGGCCCAGAACCAGCGGCACCGCACAGGCACCCAGGAAGATAAGAAGTGCCGGCAGATAGTAGTGATTGAGAGCCTCGGTGTAGGCAATCAGGAATTCCCCGTTATTCTGGCTGAAGACGGTAAAAGTTCCGAAGATCAGCAGATTGAGCCCCAGCAACAATGCGGGCGCCATGACGAAGCTCACTCTCTGGACCTTACTTACAGCGGGTTTTTGCTGGATAAGCATCCGCCTACATCCGCCTGAAACGGGCGACTGAGGCCCTGATTGAGGTGCAGATGGTCATTGACCTGTCGTGGTTTCGGGAGCCATGCCGATGAAAACACACAGGCAATGGTAAAGCGTCATAACGGTGTTCCATCCGGGTAAAATCCTGTCCCGTGATCGGGTCTTTTGGGCTGTATCTACCTTGCGCCATTATCTGCCTTTTGATCGAGAATTGTTACCTGTGTCCTTGTCCAGACTCAATCCGGCAAACACCCTGGCCGGGCCGGTGACGTCTGAGTTGTCATAGGTTTCCTCCGCTTCACCGTTGGTCAATCGCGTTGCTTGTCCAGGTCTGGTCGAAAAATATTGGGTAAAGCATACTGGGGCCACGCCAAAATAGGTTGCTGGGGTATATTGGCGTTCAACGAGTGTCGCTGACGACACGGACAAGGTACCGAAACTCAGCATGAGCGATCAAACTCCCTATGAGCCGCCAACCGTGTGGCAATGGAACGACGACAAAGCTGACGAATTCCAGCACCTGGCAAGGCACATTGCCGGCCCAACTCATGACAAAGCGTTGCCCATCGGCAATCATCCCCTGCAACTGTATTCTTTGGCTTCGGCCAACGGCATTAAAGTCACAATCCTGCTTGAAGAGTTGTTGGCTGCGGGATACGCAGATGCCGAGTATGACGCGTGGCCGATCCGACCCCACGACGGCGAGCAGTTCAGCACCGGGATGGTGGATGTTAACCCCAACGCCAAAATTCCAGCGCTGCTGGACGTAAGTGTCGACCCTCCGCAGCGTGTATTCGAATCAGGCGCCATTTTGTTGTACTTGGCAGAAAAATTTGGTGCATTTTTGCCGACGGATCATTCGCGGCGCACAGAGACCTTAAGTTGGTTATTTTGGCAAATGGCAAGCTCGCCCTATTTGGGCGGAGCGGGGCTGGGTTTGTTCTGGATGTATGCCCCGGAGAAGCTGGAGTGGCCGATCAACCGCTTTGCCATGGAGATCAAACGTCAACTGCATGTATTGGATCGCCAGCTCTCATCCCAAGAGTTCCTGGTGGATGACACCTACACCATCGCAGATATGGCCGTATGGCCTTGGTACGGAGCGTTGGTCCGCGGTGAACTATTCGACGTTGCGGAGTTTCTGCAAGTTCATGAGTACTCACACGTGAAACGCTGGGCGGACACCATTGCCAGCCGGCCCGCGGTCGGTCGCGGTTGGAAGGTCAATCGCGTCTGGGGCGACCCCGCAGATCAACTGCATGAACGCCATAGCGCGAGTGACTTTGACCTGAAGACACAAGACAAGATGGGTTCCTAACTCTATTTTTCGCTTAGTTCCCTTACTCTGTCCCTTTACTCTGGCCCCAAAATTCCTGACCCCAAAATTCTAGACCAGCGCCGTGCTGCGCCGCTGCTCAGTAGTTGGCCTGATAGCGTAGTGCTGGATATGGCCCAGTCCAATGAGGCCGTTGGGCGAGAGATGATCAACCTTTGGATGCGGGAAGCGGCACACAGCGGTTTTGACAGTGATCTTGCGGTAGACCGATTGGCCGAGCTGGTGTTTGTTCAACTGTTGAGGCAGGAAATCGACAGCGGCCGCTTGAAGGGAGTGAGCTGACCTCAACGTCTCGCTCAATTTTAGACATCGCCACCCAGGTGGGTTACGACTCAGAGGTGGCTTTTCACAAGGCCTTCAAAGTGACCATGGAAAGAGCCCCCGGCGCTTACCGTCAGCGGGATAATTCAGCGTCCTGGTAGCGAAAAGCGTCATCAGGGCAGGTCTACCGCATATTGGTAAGCGCCGACGTCAGTTCCCGGTCATCGGGGTATGCCAGGCCAGTGCTCGCTAACTGCTGAACAGGGCGGTTTGTGCCAGATCGACGGCGGGGCAGTCAAACGCATTGCCAATCACCACAGAACTGTATACCCCGCCGGAAGAATGATCCGCCGTGTTGTGACTCTGGTTTTCCAGCTGTATGTGGATGTAGTTAGCGCCCATCTGGTGCGCTTCATTGCGCATACGGTTGCGTGCGCCGATAACCAAGTTTTCATCTTTCGTGAACTCTGCCGTCCAAAAATTGCCCTGACTGCCGTGTACCTCGCCCACATACCGGCAGCTTGTCTCAGGCGCCGAGCGGCTGATCATAATTTGTGCCGCCGACGGTTGGTTTAAGGGCGCTGCAGCACATCCTGCCAACGTTACGGTTATTGCCGAAAATAGTGTTTTCAAATACATGTCCAAATCTCCATTTCGTGTGACAGCCTCTTGGTGTCTAGACTATGCATCGGATATCGAAATACAATACCTGAAAAAGAAGTACTGAAAAACGATACCTAAAAATACTGGAAATTTGCACTTATGAGTCAAACGCGTCAGTTGATTGAGGCCTTAAAACAATGTTTACGGACCAAAGGTGTGAGTTACCGCGATTTGGCCGACGCGCTGGGGCTGAGCGAATCCAGCGTCAAGCGGCTGTTTTCCCAACAAACATTCACTATGCAGCGTTTGGAAGACATTTGTCGTTTTCTTGATATGAGTGTGTTTGACCTTTCGCGGCTGGCAGCAAGATCGGCAGGCGAGTATGACGACACGCTCAACGAGGAACAGGAAACAGCATTGGCGAAGAACCCTCAATTGCTGACCTGTTTCTACCTGCTGCTGTTGGAATGGAGCCCGGCGCGAATTTCCAATCGCCTGCAAATTAGCGAACTGGCCCAGGTTCGCCTATTAGCGAAGCTAGACCGCCTTAAGTTGATTGAGCTTCATTCCGGCAATCGCGTAAAGCTGCTAACCAGCCAGCGGATCACCTGGAGTGTTCGAGGACCCATCCGGCAGCGCTATGAGAACAAAGTCAAACGCTCCTATGTGGACTATCCATTTTCGGGAAAGGATGAATCACTGAGGCTGGAATCGAGCGAGTTGTCTGAGGCCTCGATAAAAGTGCTGCTGCGTAAGGTCGACAGACTAGTGGAAGAATTCGCCGAACTGGCGGAAATCGATCGGGGATTGGCGCCAGAACGCAAACGCAGTTTCGGTCTAATGCTTGCTGCCAGACCCTGGACCTACTGGGAAATTGTCGGGCCCGCCTGATTGAGTGCACTAACGCTGCTCGGTTTTGGCGGACCGTCGTATTCACAATAAGTGCTGGCGTCCTTCTGGAAATGCTCCTCGCCATAATGGCGCACTGCACTGTAGATTTCCTCGGCCATTGAAAGGCAATTCACACGGGACTCGATGAGCCCAATACTGAAAATTTTTGCGGCAAGGCTTTGTGGCGGCGGCGGGCACATCGTGCGCATGTCATCGAGAAACGCCTCGTCACATTCCGCTCGCAAATGGCCATAACTGCGAAACCCGTGACGGTAACAGAAATCGTGCTGCACACAGGCGTCATGAAAGATTTCTTGGTAGGCACTGTGCGCGTCACTAATCAGCGATACCAGCAATGGCATTGAACATCCAACCGGCCGATCGCCGCCACAGGCCTGGGCCGGTCGTTGCCAGGATATTTTCTTGAGGCTTGCGATGTCTGGGAGCGGTACGCTGATCTGTGCACCGTTCACCGAGTTGCCTGGCAGCGCGACCACGATGAAGTCATGCCGCACGCCAGATTTTGTGATCACGACCACTCGATCGCCGGGCGCTAAAGCGGCATCAACAAAGTCTGGAAGCAGGCGAACAGTGTGGGACGGCGCGCAGCCCGACAGAACGAAAAATACCGCTATGGTCATTGCCAGCTGCCTCATCGCAGCGATCATAACGCAACATGATCGAAGGCGCCGGTCACGATCACGAATGACCCCGTTTCTGGCCGGTTTACGCAGCTATATCAGGAGTGGTTGTTCCGTCCCTAAGGAGTGAACATGCGGCACCTGCAGTGGCTTTGTTTCCCGTTTTTTGTTCTGTGCTTAACAGGCTGGAGCTTTGCCGTGCAGGCGGTGACCATGCCGCCTGCGGAGTGTTTATCAATCGAGGAATTTGTACCCAACTTTGAAGTGCGCGAACTTGTCATTCCGCCAGACCCGCCACAACCGGGTTTTACCGGTGAAGCAACGTACCTGGAAAAATCCTGTGCCTGGATGGGGGACAGTGAAGATCTGCCTGGCGGCGGCGTGCAGTACGAAAAAGCCTATGAGTTAACCGCCAATCCCTCGAGCATTGTGCTAACACCCGAGGACGAGGCATTCATTACTGCAAACAACGGCTTCAGCAACAAACAAATTACCTTTCGCGAAACCTTGGCCGGCGGCGTCACCTGGCCGGAGTGTTACGGCGAATGTGGTGGATCTTCCCTGGTGCTGGCAAATTTTGAGCTCGATCCGCGGGCCAGCGACTCTCAGTTCTCTGATGAGGATTTCAGTTTCTATTTCGCCCGGGGAGGCTTCACCTTCCTGCGCGTTGAAGACCAAGCCTGCAGCGATGGTCCCGCCATCAGTTGTACCTACGACATGCACTTTGACATCGGATCTAATGGCGGCATTGATGGCCAAGACAATTTTCGTCTGGCGCAAAAAAGCGATTCCCAACTGCTGCTGGGCGCAGTGGACTTTAGCCAGGGCAACGCAGGCCTGCGTTATATCCCGCTGTCAGTCGAAGTGCCCAAGTTACCCGATGTCGTTGACGGCGATTACACAAGCCGGGGACGCGTAACCGATCTATCCCAGGTGGTCTTTGTTAATGGTGAATTTGCCCTGAAGCTTGGCAGCTCTTTTTTTACCGATGTTACGCTCAGAAACTCTGGCAATGGACCACTGATCAATCCCACCGTGGTGTCCGATGAAGATCCAGCCCTGTTTCGACAGGTGTCAGGCCCGACACCACCATTTCCTGCAGCGCTGGAGCGTCGTACCAATTTCTCAACGACCTATGAGTTTGAAACCCTATCCCCAGGAAGGTATCGCGGTTTCACAACCATCTCCGGCAGCAGTCAGAAAGGCGTGGCGTACAGCCGCACCGTGGAGGCCACCGGCTTTGTGGTTGTGGACAAGCTGGCCGTGCGCGTGGTGTTACCGGCCGAGGAAACCGCCCGAGGTGAGGTTTTTCCTGTTGAGGTTAGAGTCAGTCTGGTTGAGGACGACCCCATCGTGGTGAGTTTCGATGGCGGTGTTCTGACATCTGCCAGTGACCTGGTGGAAATTCCTTTGGTCAATCCTGAGCCCTTTGAACTGACGGCAGCCAATCCCAGCGCGCAGTTTGAAGTGATGGTTACGGCCAAGGATGAAGGCTCCGCGGAGTTGGTCAGCCGGGTCACGGGTATACAGGTAGATAGTGCCATCACTGAGGCTTCGGACAGCGATACCGTGGAGATTGCTGGGATCAAGGTTGTCGCGGTTGAGATGACCCAGGTTATTCAAAATTGGCGCAACAGTATCAACCTGACGGAAGGTAAACCTACCTATGTCAGGGCACACCTGACCGGCAGCAGTGACGAGGATCTGTCCCTGGTGCTGCATGGAAAGAATGCATCCACAGACGACCCGCTGCCCGGCTCACCTCTGGTACCCCTGTTTGACCCTCGACCTCAGAGCAATGCCCGCACCGATGCCGCGCGGCGGCGCTACTACAGCGGCGCGCTGTTTGCTCTGCCTGATACCTGGACAACCGGACCGATCGACGTAGAAGTAGCCTCTACCGATCCTGAGGTAATGATTATCTGTGCCGACGAACAAAAAGATTGTGAGGCACGGGGTTCGTTCCGGTCCAGGCCGGTTGGCAGATTTAACATGACCAGTATCAATATTGGAGATTTCTCTGTGCCGCTGCGAGTGCGCGCTGACATGGTCGACCGCCTGATATCGGCAACACCGTTCAAGGAAGTTATCTGGAGTGCCACCGACATGATCTGGCCGGAGGCTACGTTGCCTGATCCGTGGGAAGTTACCCCCTATTTGGCAGCGCAGCGTGCCATGGATTTTTGCTTTTCACCCTTTTGTAACACCATCTACTATGGAGCCATTCCTGGCTCTGCAGTGAGCGGATACGCCGAAGATATTCCAGGCGAGGTGGCGGCTGGCAACGCACCCTCAGACCCTCAAGCTATTGGTCGCCACACTCATACCCACGAAATTGGCCACTTGCTGGGCCGTTCCCACTCGGTCAGCAGCCAATTCGGGGCGGGCGAGGAGCCCAACAGCAAGCTGGGACCCTGCGGTTCGGAAGCCACCGGCGACACGCCGGACTTTCCCTACATTGAAGCCGCGTCGTCGCCCAATTTGTTTGATTCAGACTTTTACGCGGCGCTGGGGCCTTTGCAGTTTGGCGTGCCATCTGCTTACTACGGCTATGACGCATTGCAAAAGCGCATTGTTTCGCCTTTTTCCTATTCGGATTTAATGAGCTATTGCTCTCGTCCCATCATTGATCTGTGGCCGGCAGAGAACACCTATCGAGCGCTGATTAACGACCTGACCAATTACTTTGTCACTGGAATCGACCCACCTGTGCCGGCCTCCGATTACCTGATGGCTTTGGGCCGCATTGACAACACGACTGGGGCGGCGACGCTGTATCCGCCGATTTTTGTGCCCAATAGCCCTGAGCCCAGCCAACCGCCACCGGGAGACTACAACGCGCGATTTCTTGACAGTGCCGGCGCTGAGCTGGCGACGGTAAGTTTTCAGCCCGCAACCGGGGACCGGCGAGGGGACCCCGCCGCGTTCAGCAGTTTTCTGATTGGCGTGCCGGCCAATGGCGACATCCGGCAACTGGAGATTGAACGAAATGGCGTCGTTCTTGCCACAGCCACGGGTAGTGACAATCCACCCCAAATTAATCTGCTCACGCCCAATGGCGGCGAGAATATCACCGGCGATATTGAGCTGCGCTGGTCTGCTTCTGACCTCGATGGCGACCCGCTACTGGTGACCGTTCAATATAGCCCCGACAACGGCACGAACTGGCAGACGTTGGCCATCAATATTCCCCAGACGCAGCTTGATATACCTGCCGGTACGTTACCGGGAAGCGCCAGCGCGCTGTTCAGGCTCATGGTGTCTGACGGTTTTGACGTCACAACAGACCAGTCAGATCAAACGTTCCAACTGCGTGATTCGGCCCCATTGCTGGCCATTTCCGATCCAGCAGGCGACGTTCTGGTAAAAGCGTCCAACGCGTTTGAAGCCGTTGCGTCGGTGTATGACCTAGAGCAGGGCACAAATTTAACCGGTAGCATGACCTGGACCTCGAGCATCGACGGTGAGCTTGCCTCCGGAGGCAGGTTGTTGCTGCCCGGAAACACGTTATCTCCCGGTGTACATGTGCTGACCGCTTCCGTGCAGGATTCTGCCGGAAACCTCACCAGCGAGAGTCGACAGGTGACTGTGTCTATCGAGCTGCCAACTAACCTTGCTGAGACAGAAATTATCATCACACAACCTGCTGAGAACCCGCTGGCCGCAACCCCATTGTCGTACGAAATACTCGTCAGCAACCTGGGCCCAGCGCCGGCGACCGACCTTGACGTCAGTTTCAATGTGCTGCTGACCACAACCGACGGCGAAGCGCCGGCCATCGTGCAAGACGTATCGCCCCCTGCCGGATGGCAATGCTCACAGACAGGCCAAACGGTCAATTGCTCGACTGCCAATTTGGAGGAGGAAGAGGTCACGCTGTTGGTGAAGGTTCGGCCAACCACCGCCGGCACTATGACGGCGTTTGCAGCGCTAAGCTCAGCTAACCCGGAGCGCACGCTGGCCAACAACGACAGCCGACTGGAGCTATTGATCGGCAATTCTGATCGGGTTTTCGGGGACGGCTTTGAGTGACAGCGCGTTGTTGAGCAACTGAACCTGAAATGTGGGCATCAGTGTTGATGATGGGTTTACGCTTGTCCAAATGAAGTCAGCGCGAAAAAACTCGTTTGAGGGTTTTCGCGACGCTCGTACGTCGCGTAAATATGGCAAGGCTCCTACTACTTCTGGTCGGTCTCACTTTTCTAGGTGCGGCGCATCCGATGGAACTTCGGGATTTTCTGACAGTTACACCCGCGGTTCCGGCCAGTGGAGAACCATTTGTTGTGGTTTTTAGCGGTGTCGACAGTATTTGCGAGGAGCAATCCCCAATTTCGTCCGTAATCGGTCATCGACTTATTCTTGATCTTCGGGAGGAGAATGTATGTAGCCCTAACCTTTCGGGGTTTCCAGTTGCTACGGATTTTCGATTTGACCTTCCGGGTCTAAAGCCAGGGACCTACCAGATTGAATTTTATATCAACCTCGAAACCCAAACCTTTCCTCCTTCGTTGGGTGTTGCTGTGACGGTGCCGGCACCGGTGCCAGCCATGAATAACGCCGGGACCTTCTTGTTGCTGTTCATCGTCGGGCTGTTGGGCGTGCGCCCACTAGCAGTGTTCACGGGTCGCCATAGCGCGGGTGACTTTGACCTGAAGACACAAGACAAGATGGGTTCCTAACGCCATTTTTCGCTTAGTTCCCTTACTCTGTCCCTTTACTCTGACCCCAAAATTACTCTGACCCCAAAATTACCAAAATTAGTTGGCTTTTTGGCAAGGAGGCAATGGAGGGTTAAACAGGTCGATAGCCAGCGCGTTATTGGCAGCATTGGCCACCGCAGTATTCCAATCGCTAAACGTGGGTTGCAACGGGCCGAGGGTAAAGTCCAACAGAACGCGATCGCCGTCCCGTCTGAAGATCCCAAAATCGTTGCGCTCGATGAGTGTGGGGTCGCCGGTCGTGGCACCCGAGGCGAAGAAGTCACGCTGCCGAAAAGCTGCGCCCTGCACAAACCGATTGATGGTTGAGTCGAACGCGTTGAGCTCAATAACGTTGGTGTAGGTGCCGGCAGTAGTAGGCTGATCATTACACTGGTAACGCTCATAAACTTCGGCTGTGGTGTTATAGCCGTGGCCAATGGCAAGGCATGCGAGCTGAGCCGGACGCCCCAGCCCGTCACCGGTGGCTGTGAAGTATCCGACCATGCCTAGTTTCGGTGTAATTGCATCCGTAGTCATATCAAAATCGGCCCCCAAGCCATTGCTTGCGGAGAACGTGAAGGGACCATTGGCGACGGTGTAGTTGCCGTTGAGGATTACAAAGCCGCCGGACTCCAGCGTAAAGCCACCCTGGAGGCTACCGTCCGGCGTGAACTCAAAATAGTAGAGGTTTTGAGAAGGCGTATTAGTATCGGTGTAGAGCAGTTCGCAAAAAAACAAAACGTCCAGCGGATCATTGGGCCTGTAGTCGAAATTTGTTGGTTCAAACCCGCCTTGAAATATCACGTCGTTTGGCTGCGCCCCAGCGTACGGTGTCCACATTAGCGCTATGCATAGGGTTAGAGCCTTTCTAGTTGCCTTCATCCGAGTTCCGTCTGTTTGCTACCGATGCTTTTATTGACGAAGTCAGAGCGCCATGTATCTCAGATGACTGTTTCTTGAGTTCAACTTCTCTCTACATGTTGGCGCTTCCAAGCGCCAATGCAGAACTGAACCTGACCCCATTTTCGGTGGCCAATACGTTCGATTTTGGCGAATGCAGGCGGCAGCTGGCCAGCTGACTTCAACGTCCCGCTCGATTTTGGACATCGCCACCCAGGTGGGTTATGACTCGGAGGTGGCCTTTCGCAAGGCCTTCAAAGCAACGCTTGGAAAAGCTCCCGGCGCTTACCCTCGCCGCGATGATCCCTCGTCACGATAACTAAAGTGAGTCAGCAGGCGATCTGCCGTCATTCGGTAATAGCCAATACCAGCGCCCGCAGTTTTCCGCTAGTTCCTCAGCGTTTGCAATCGGTCACGATATCGTTGGGTATTCGTATCGCCATATTTTTCGCCAAGACTCACAGCCTGACTGAAAGCACTAATTGCCGCGCTCATCTGCCCGTCCCGCACAAGTGCTTCGGCATAGTTGGCGTGAGCGCTAGAAGACTGCGGATACAGAACCGTATTTGCCTTAAATAGTGCTGCGGCAGTAGCCGGATGGTTGCCCCGGTTCAGGTAGTTATGGGCTAACGAGTTGATTTCCCATCGTTCGAAGATCAAGTCGTTTGCACGACAAGCCAGGTAGGCGTTCGTGATAGCGTCGTTCACCGGTTCATGCTCGTAGGTTTTGATGGTCTTATCGAGATGTATGAGTAACCTACGAGCCTTTTCATCGTTGTCGCTGCGGTATGACTCCGCTGCTCGCTGTGCCATTTGAATGGCGATGCCCAACGCGTCACCGCTTCTGGCTTCTACATCCGGTTTGATACCAACGTTTTCCCAGCTCTCGTTTTTCGTTGGGTGTGTCACCGAGACGTCCGGAATGAAAATGTTGAGTTGATCGTTAAGTGAAAGAAGGTCGCCCGGGTTGGCACCCCCTTTCGTCGTTGCACCAATAAACAGGGCGCGCCCATAGTTCTTCAACGGGTAACTAAACCCCTCGGCGGCTGAATAGGTATCGCTGCTGATCAACACAAACAGTGGGATGTCAGGCATTGTTCTGATGTTTGGCAAAGCCTTTGTATAGCTCAGTGTTTCTGTGTAGGTATCGCCCTGTCGCTTGGTGGCCTTTGTTGTAGCAACCGGCTCGGCAAAGAAGTGGCTCAACAAATACTCCACCATATCCCCTCGTCCGCCGTGATTATTGCGAAGGTCAATGATGATTGCGTCAGAGGTCGACAGCATATGCATTGCGTAGTCAGCGAAATCTTTACCCCAGGCCAGGCCGTAGAAACCGCGCAAATCCAGCAAACCTACGTTGCCATGAATTTTGCTTATCGCCTTGAAGTTGGCATTGTTCTTTCGGTAGTAATCTCGCTCGCTCATCCTGCTGGAAATCCACTGTTGCAGCGGATCGCCCACGGTTTGCTCAGGTGGCTTGAGGCTGACGGATATATGGTTGTCGTTGGTCACCGCATAAATGGCGCGAGTCATCTCATCGGCGAAAGCCTCGAGGTCGAGGTAGCGATCGAAGTGACCACGTTTGTTGAGCTCAACGAGTCGACTAGCGGCCTGTTTACCTTTGTCGGCAAATACATAGGTATCGGTGAGCAAATCGGCGGCGGCAGTGATGGTGGCATCCTTGAAGTCATCGGTCAGTCGAGGGGCCTGCGCGTTTGAAAGCGTACCAAGAGACAATAGGAGGCAGAGGGTGAGTGCGGGTAAGTAGTTCGTTATTTTCATAGGTGTCGTCCGAGCATTGCTGCTGTAGCAGATCATTTCCCGACTCCTCGCTCACAATTATCGATGAACTGATCGAGAAGTTGGTGCATTTGATCCAGTTGTGAAGCAGAAAAGTTAGCCAGTGACTCTTGCCGATAGCCTTCGATGACGGGTTTCAGTTCGCCAATCATCTTTAGGCAAGCGGGCGTGGGTCGTAGGTCCTTTTTTCTTCGATCTACGGTGTTTTCGGTTCGCTCCAGCAGTTTTTTCCGTACCAATATGTCCACCATCCGAGCGACGGAGGCGAAGTCTTTGAGGAGGTGCTCTGCCAATTCCACCTGAGAGGCGTCGGGGTGTTCGGATAGGTTGAGAAGCAAAATCAATTGATTGACGCTAACGCTATGTCCTGATGCGTCAATTCGTTCTTGCGCCATTTTTCGATACAGCTTTATGGACTTTTCCAGCTGATAGAAAAGGGTTTTTTGCGGAAGAGGGAATGTCATGCTCGGTCATCTATATGTATGATAGAACGATAATTGATATATCATATAAAAACAAGTGGGCAGACGGAGAATTGCCACTGAGGCTCACCAAGATCGCAGGTTTGTCGCTCTCGCAGCGGAGGAAAACCTAGCTGTCATTGTGCAAGTACGTCTAGGGCATGAAGTTGGCATTTCCGGTCAGGCTGTTGATGCAAAGCGAGCCATCCAGCAACCGCTGCTCGCGCGCATGCCAATGGGCTGCGGTTCCTGGAGCAGAGAATCCCTTGACTGTTTCTTGATTCCAAATTCTCTCTACATGCTGGCGCTTCCCAGCGCCAATGCAGAACTGAACCTGAACCCATTTTCGCTGATGCGAAATGGGGCCCGCGAAATGGGGTCAGAGTAGCGGGGTAGAGTTGTATGTTGTTTCCTTACTCTGTCCCTTTACTCTGACCCCAGAAATTCCTCTGACCCCAGAAATTCCCCAGAAATTCGTCGGTCGTAACAATCACTCCCGCTCTCGAACAGCTTCATGACCCGGTTTGCAAAGCAATCTCGCTTCATCTCAGTAAGCCCAAACGCTGTTCAGAGGACTGACTCCCGCTATGCCAACACACTATCTTGCAAAATTTCTTCCCGCTTTTGGACCTATAGCCTTAGTATTTGCGTTAACCACCACACAAGCTCAAGAGCCCGTTGGCGAACGCTGGAACACCGTGCGTGGCGATAACAGCCCTGGTTTGAGCTACTCCACGTTTGTCGAGACCCCCAGCGGCCGCTGGTTGGCTGCTGGCCGCGGTGGCCAGCTGATGTTGAGCGACAACAACGGCGCCGATTGGCGCTATCAGGTCATCACCAACGCCGTTGGCGAGGCCTTGTTTGCCAATATCACGGACATGGTGGTCATCGAAAGCACCATAGTGGCAACCGCCGTTAGCATAGCGGTTACCGATCGCGACTCGGGTTTGCCACCCGGCATCGGTCGTACCCAACTTCTCAGCAGCAACAACAACGGCGATACGTGGAATATCCAAGATTTTCCGGAGCGCGACGCCCAGTTTCTTGGCACGATTCCGGTGCCCGGGGTGTATCTGCCTAATCTGTATGTGGCGCCTAACGGCCAGCTGCTCGCCTATGGCTCCGCGCTGCAGGTATCAGGAGGGCAGGGTTACTACATTGGGGGGCTGATCTTCCGTCGCCAGGGGCCTACCTGGGAACAGGTGTATTTTGAGCAAGGTGTGCTGCAGTCCATCAATGAGGCAGACAACGGCCGTTTAGTCGCAGGCGGATTCCAGACCATTCTCGACAGTGCCGACGGCGCCGGCTGGAACGGCTACGCGTTTGTCGACGCCAATATGAACGTGGATGGACAACCGCTGGATTTCGATCAGAAAGAGCTTCTCAACGTTTCTGACGCGGCCTTCATCAACAACAACTATGTGATCCAGACCCAGCGATTTCGGCGTTCCGACGAGCCGAATGTGTTTGAGATCGCCGGCGACAAACCCACCGTTTTTCAAAGTCCCAACCCATTTGACGGCGGCCGGATCTGGAACGGCACTGAAGCGAGCCAGATTTATCCAAACTGGATCAACACGCCCGCTGGCCTCACCAGCGTTTACCGGGGCGCCTTTACGTCCAGTGATGGCGTGAACTGGGAAGATCGAGACGACACCGTGACCCCTCGGGCTCTCAGCGTCGGTCAGGCAGGTGCCCAAAGCGTGGTGGCGGTGGGCAATAGTGACGAAGTCTGGCTCAGCAGCAACAACGGCGAAACCTGGAGCAAAATTTTGGACAACGAGCCAGGCTTCGATCTCCAGCTGTTTGCGCGAGTGGGCAACACACTGCTGGCGTTGGGATTGGCGCGGGTGGAGGGGGCGTTTACCGAGCTCATTTTTCGCAGCGTAGACAATGGCAACACATGGGTGCCCGCCGCCGACGTTGACGGCGTGTTTTTTCAAACCCTAACCCCAACAATCGGCAAAGTGGACGGTGACCGCTTCTTTGCAGCCACTGGACTCGCCGATCAATTGATCGCCAGCGACGATGGCGGTGTAACGGTCCGGTCCATTGCGTTACCTGACGCCGGTCCCTTCGCCGAACTGCAGGATGTGGTCATTGGTCAGAGCGGACGCCTGGTGATCGCACCGCAAAACAAGCGTGCTCGCCCTGAGGACGCCGTCTTTTACGTGAGCGATGACCATGGAGCAAGCTGGTCGCCACGTTCTTTCCCAATGGATTTTAACGCCACGCCCAAGCGGGGTTTGCATCTGGGCGGTGGACGGATCATCTATTTGCTTAATCTGAGTCCGGGTGGCCGTAGCTCATTCCAACCAGAGCTGATCATCAGTGACGACAACGGCAACAGTTGGCGCCGGGAAAATCCGTTTCAGTCTATTGAAGGAATGGATCTAACCAACACGGGTCAGAACGCCATAGAGCTTACCGAAATATTCCAGACCGCGCAGGGAACGCTGATCATCATCGGGGACAGCAACGAGCTGCTTTACAGCGAGGACCAGGGGGCAAGTTTTGAGCTGGGTTTTAATCTGAGCAATGGCAACATTCAACAGATTCGGGGCATTGTGGAATCTCAAGGCCGCCTATTCGTTCCAGGATATACCCGCATCGGTGGTTCATTTTCTCAGCCCGAGGTAGAGAATTTCGTGCTGATCAGCGAAGACGAAGGCAAAACCTGGCGCCAGGTTCCGGTACCCTCTGATCTGCTTAGAACGCGGCTCACCGGGGCAACGGTTGGCGCTGACGGTCGGGTGATTCTGAGTGGGACCAATGGCGCGATTTTCGTGTCGGATGCGCTAACCGCCGCGCCGGATCTGATCAGCACTTTTTCGGTTCGCGAAGGCGAGTCCATCACCCTTGCGGTTCCGCGGCCTCCGGCTGAAGGGGACATTTCGGTCACTTGGTCGCTGCTACCGTTTAGCGCCGATGCCGGCGATGATTTTATTCAAACCATGGGCCAGCTGTCCTGGCTTGCCGACGACCCGGCACCTCAGGCGATCACCGTCGATACGGTAGACGATGCGCTCGTTGAGGAGCCAGAGAATCTACAGGTGATGTTCAGCGTTGCCGGCGATCTAAAAACCAGCTTCAGCTACGACGTCACCATCACCGATAACGAAGAGTCTCAGGATGCTGGAATCGAGGTGCTGGCCAACACGCTGCTTCAAACATCTGAGGAGGGCGCCAGCGACCAATTCCGAGTCGTGCTAAGCCGCGCTCCGAGCGCCGACGTAGACCTTAGTTTGGCGCTTGACCTGAGCGGCGAGATTACGGCTCAACCAGGCAATCTGATGTTTACGCCGACCAACTGGAGCACGCCACAAACGGTCACCGCGACCGGCATTGATGATGCGGATCGCGACTTCAATCGCGCCGTAACGATCTCACTTACCCCAGCGAGTAGCGATGAAAATTATCAGGCGTTAGATCCGGTTTTGGTGTTCGTGCTCAATACCGACAACGAGGTCGACGTCGGTATCTTTCAGGACGGTTTCGAGTAGAGGTCTGTTCGCCCCATGAAAGTCTGATCCGGATGATCTTTGATGCGACGCGCAAACGGACAAAATATCAGGGTTGTCGTTTGTTCGCTGCGATTGCGTATATATCAAGAAGAGGGGTGACGGCAGTTGGGTCTGCGGCCACACGGGGTGGATTTACAGATTAAGGGACTTTGAACATGCCCAATAGACGTGCCCATGATCATATCGGCAATTTCAATTTCATGGTTGAAGTGGAGGGCGTTACTCAAGGCGCCGACCGAACCAACGCGATTACCTTACAGCCGCAAAGCGATGGTGACATGGTAATCGCCGATGCCTCGGGCAATTACCTGATTAGCGGCGTTGGCAACGATGCGCTGTTGTTGGAAGGCAAGTTGAGTCCAACCGATATTTGGTTTCATCGCCAAGGTGATGACCTGGCCATCAGTATCGACGGTAGCGATCAAGTGCTGCTGGTTGCCAACTGGTTTACCGGAAAAAAAGCGATGATTGAATCCATTACGGCAGGCAGTTACCGGCTCGACGGGGAGACGTTGACCCAGGCCCTGACGCTTCAGGACGATGTTGAACGGGTTGTGCCCGATTTATGGTACCAAGCGTTTTAACGCCCCCCAAAAGAAAGCCAACAACGGTCAACAGGTACTGCTGATCTGTCAGTACTAGGGCGTCAGACCTAACTCATCGGCGAATTCGACGGACGGACCACTGCGACGGCCGCTTTGGCCAAAGCCCAGGACGCCCATATCCAGGACCAGGAATTGGGTCGCGGCAATGTTTGGCTTGCGGCCGTCAGGAACCTGATCACCCATGATCTTTTGGTGCTTGTCCGTCATGTCTGAGAGTCAACTCTCAAATCCGTTTTCGAAGATCTCATCACCAACAATCTGAATGGCAAAGGTTTGTGTGGGCGATTGGTTGATACCGCCATTCGCTGTTCCGCCGCTATCGCGCACTCTGACTTGGAAGGTTGTGCTGCCGGTGGCGGTTGCCGATGGGGTGTAGGTCAGGTTGCCCAGTGGGTCAACACTGGGCGGAACCTGAAACAAATTTGGCGCTGCGACGTTGGTCACTTCGTAGACGGCGGTTTGAGCAGTTTCGTTCTCTGCGCCGGGGTTAAACGTTGCCCAGAGGGATACAGTCTGCGGTCCGGCTCCGGCACTGGATTGTGGTGGGTTTTGCGCGGTGAACGACGGTTCGTCGTTTACAGATACAACATCAACCGTCACATTGAGGATATTGTTTTCGTCAGCGAAGCCGCCTAAGGCGCCTATGGCGGATGTAATGTCTACGTTTGCACCATCATCAACCCAGCGGCCATCCCAAAGGCGCGTTGTCAGGCCTGCGGGTTGGCCTGAATACTCCGGAGCTGGTTGGAATCTCAGTAAAGCGTCTGCTGATAAGACCAAGGCATTTTGGTCGCTTAAGGACTCAGGCACCAAATTCCAGATAACGCCGTTATTGATGCTGAATTCCCAACTGCCCTGGGCAGGGAAACGGGTATGGCTGACAATCGCCATGCCGGCAAACGGGTCGTTGTCCTGATATACACCAGCTACGGAGTTTGCCAGTACGCTGCCGGCGAAGATCGGTTGGTCTTCAAGCAGGGAGGTTAGCGTTGCCGTGGAGTTTCCGACTTGCGGCGTAGCGGGAAACCGGGGTCAGGTCTTTCTGCGCCACACAAGCTATTGGAGATGTCGCGACGAAAGGCTTGACCCTCGAATTTGCGGAGTTTCTGCAAGTTCAGGAGTACTCCCACGTGAAACGCTGGGCGGACACCATTGCCAGTCGGCCCACGGTCGGTCGCGGTTGGAAAGTCAATCGCGTCTGGGGCGACCCCGCAGATCAACTGCATGAACGCCATAGCGCGAGTGACTTTGACCTGAAGACACAAGACAAGATGGGTTCCTAACTCTATTTTTCGCTTGGTTGCCTTACTCTGTCCCTTTACTCTGACCCCAGAAATTCCTGACCCCAGAAATTTCTTTTTGATCCCGAAACGGTCTGGATTACGCCCCCTTTAACAGACAACGAATTTTTGAGGTGGGGTTTTGGGTACTAATACAATCCGCTTTGGGTGGAAAGTCTGCGCTGCGTTGGCAATACTCTTACTGGCCGGGGGCGCATGGGCCGTCGTAGCGCAACTGGACCAAAGCTATGGACAGCAAGGCCGCGTAATCGACCAAGTGCCCGGGCCGGTCGCCAACGACATAAACGTTATCGCGGTGCAAAGCGATGGGAGGGTTGTTGCGGCAACTGCCGGACTGCGACGATTTAATACCGATGGCACACCTGATTTAGCATTTGGCACCGCAGGCGTTACCAAAATTCGTTTTCGAATCGTGGATATTGTGATTGACGCGTCTGACACCATTTTTGTTTTGGGCAACGACTCCGGCAGCGCGAATGATCAGACTGTCGTGGCGAAATTCTCCGCCAACGGCGCTCCGGACGTATCGTTTGGCAGCGGGGGTGTACAGCCACTAAATCTGACGAATGACTTTCTCGAGCTGCCAACCGATCTGCTATTGCTGTCCAGCGGCAACATTATTGTCTCCGGGTGCGCTGTCGACGACTTCGACTATTCAGCCATCATAGCGGCACAACTGCTAACCAACGGCACACTGGACCCAAGCTTTGGCACCGAGGGTATTTTTCGCTTTAACGATTCACTGGGGGCCTGCGTCGGTGATGCAGCGGAGTTTGCCGATGGCATCATATTTACGGGTGGGCGTTTCAGCCTTAACGGATTTGGTTGCGATGGTGATGGCTCACCGCCACCCGATATGTTCCTTTATAAGGTGGACACCAGCGGAGTGCCGAGTGCAGGATTCGGCAGCAATGGTCAGACGACCTTCAATCCCGGTTGCTTTGAGTCACCGAGCGCAATCTTTGAACTGCCCGGAGGCGGCATTTTTGTTGCAGGAACCGATGCTCCACCGACGTTGTTTGGTAGAGCACCCTTTTTTGCCCAGTTCGATAGTCAGGGCGCGGTGGATAACCTTTATGCAGATCAGGGCGCTTTGTTGATCGACGGCGGCGACGTTTCGTTTAGCGTTTCTGATGTAAAGATGTTGCCGGGAGGCGAGGTCCTGTTCGCCGGAACCCGTATAGAGGAAACCTCCGACTTCAACGAAGATTACCGAGCCTTTGCGGGCAGGCTAACGGCGGATAGAACAGGTCTCGACGGTACGTTCGGCAGCTCAGGAATTGCCGTCATGCCGAGTTCGGGTGTGGAAGAATACGGGCGAGCGCTGGGTCTGTTGAGCAATGGTGATGCGTTGCTGGCTGGCGGCGGCATCGAATCAACGGACAGCGGCGCCGATCCGGGCTTCGGCGTCATTCGATCCATTGCTTCCGATGGCAGTTTGATCAGCGAGTTTGGCGACGATGGCGAGGTTCTCATCGACGTGCGTGGGCCAACGTCTGTGTCTGTCTCCGCCGGACTGGGATTTCCCGACGGGGAGGTTCTTGTTGCGGGCGAGGTAGAAGACCTTCTCTACGTTGCTGCCTATGAGCAAAATGGACAGTCCAATCTAAACTTTGGCGACGCCGGGTATTCCGTCATCATCCCCCCGGATATGACTGGCGAGGTACGGGCGTTGGCCGCCGGTTCGAACGGCGACATCTATGCGGGCGCTTCATTGCGCGAACCAGGTGGTTTTATCTCCGATACGTTATTTGGCGTTTATCGCCTGGACGCCGATGGCGCCCAGGATATGGCCTTTGGCATACAGGGGTTTGCCACCGCTAACGTCGATACGGGCCGAGCAGAAGTGCCCGAAGCTTTATTGTTTGACGGGTCCACCATTACGATCGCCGGCAACGTCGCCACCCCAGGGTCGGTGAACCGCGACTTCGCGCTGGCGCGCTTCAACCAACTGGGTGAGCCGGATAGCTCATTCGGCAGCAATGGTGTGGTGATGACCGCTTGGAATGTTGCTGACTATCAAAGCTCC
The DNA here is from genome assembly GCA_045106555.1 of Lysobacterales bacterium. Lineage (GTDB taxonomy): Bacteria > Pseudomonadota > Gammaproteobacteria > Xanthomonadales > SZUA-38 > JANQOZ01. Next base: position 307,022 of record JBGCET010000002.1, read on the forward strand.
AGAATCCTCGCTCTAGGTAGGCAAAGCGATGGCAAGCTCATCGCTGGTGGCACACTCAACCTGACAGGCTTTGTAAACTTTGCGGCCATTGCGCGATACAACGTCGATGGAAGCATCGACACCAGTTTCGGTGTTGATGGGCTGACTCTGCTGGACTTTGGTGTTGAGGCAAATGGAGACGACATCATCGTTTTGCCCGACGACACCATTTTGGTTTTGGGTACAGCCTTCGGCGGCAGCTCACCCGACATCAATGTGGGTGTAGCCCGGCTCACCAGCAACGGCAGCCTGGACCTATCGTTCGCCGATCAGGGCTTCGGCATCTTTCAGCGCCCCGACAACCGGACTGGCCGAGGTAGCGAAATGGCACGGGATAGCGAAGGCAATATATTGGTTGCCGTCCAGGCCCGGCAAGGATTTTCGCTACTAAAGTTAAGCGCCAACGGCGAGGTGGATTCCGGTTTTGGCAATAGTGGATGGTTTGACGAAAATTTTGGTCAACCCGCCACAACCAGCAGCGGCGACGTAAAGGCCATTGCGGTACACAGCGACGCTTCGGTCAGTTTGATCGGCGGCGCCCTGCGCGTCAATCTGGGGATCGCCCGCGTGAGCGGTGATGCGGCTGGACAGATATTCTCCGACGGATTCGAGTAACGCCACGAGCCGGGTTCGGGTCAATCGTTAAGCTGCGATGGGCGCTGCACATCGGCGATATCGTTCCAGACTTTCTGGCTTTCAAAACGGCTGTCGCGTACTACGAAACGGTCTATAAAACGGATATCGCTGAACGGTACCCCGTCTAGCCATTCTCCAGACAGGGTACCCCAACAGTAGACGATTATCGCTCCGTCGTCGGCGAGCGCATCAAAGCAATCATAGTGTTTGCGGACGGCGCGATAACGCTCCCCTGACCAATGGACTAAGTCGTCCAAAGATGTGAAGGTTTGGCTGCCCGGGAACTCCATGGTGAAACCAGGAGCAAGAAAGGTCTTCGCGCGATCAAGATCACGTGCTTCCATGGATTGCAGAAAGTTCTGTACCGCGGTGCTGGCTTCGTTAAGGGTCGTTTCGTTCATTTGGACGGTGTTCCCCACAAGTGTTTAAGCTCAGGTGGGCAGCTTAGAGGCAACGATGTAATGAGGCCAGGGTGTCTCCAGCAATATTTTCCACCACTGAAAGGAAACATTCGTGTGCTGTCCAGACGGTTTTCACTGGGTTGTCGAAATGATGAAAACTGCCAGGTGCTCGCCATCGTTACCGGCTACTTTGAACTTGATTCGAAGGAAAGCGGGCAGAAAATTCCTTAGTTTTCCCTATTGGTGTCAGTAGGAAATTGCAGGAAGCTCGCTAAGTGTTTGATTTAATTGGTGGGCGATACAGGGCTTGAACCTGTGACCTCTGCAATGTGACTGCTGGATTATGAAATTAAGTTGTTGTTTTAAAAGACTAAGTTCGGGCGCTCCGTTGCGATTTTGCCGATATTTGGACTGACAGGGGATAACGCGGGTCAACGCTGTTCCTTTAATATCCCTTAGTTCATGATTCGAATTCCGATCTCGACCCACAATCCTGAGAGTGCCAGCTAGAAATGCATGCCATCGTTTTTGATATTGACGGCACGTTGTTTGATTCCTGTGAGGTGGACGGCGACCTTTATGCTAACGCCATAAACAGTGTCCTATTAATTTACGTTTGTTTTGACGATTTTCTGTGATTTCTTGCACACACTTGTTTACTTTCGTTGGCAAGAACAGAGCTGAAGAGGGATTTTGACATTTCGAAGTCAGCAAATATCGCCGTTTTAAGTATCACCAAATCGCTAGGGGAAGGAGCAGTTGTTGCTGACTTGGAAACGAAGTTATTGGCAACAAAAAAACCGATAGCAAGTAAGGCGAGTGAATTATTGCAGACTGCCGTCAACATTGTCCGAGTCGGTGAGAGGATGCAACTATTGGACTGCCCATTTTTTGGCTCCACTTCTACGCCTTCCATTGCGCTCCAGAAAACTCTGAATTTTCTTGAATGAATCGACTTGTTGCTGAGTGCCTCAAAGAAGGTGGTGGGGATGACAGAGGTCAGGGTCTGGAATGCATGTCTTTAACGTTCGCGGTTCTCATAGAGTTGATCCGACCAGCGCATCCGCAAAAAGGCTAGCAGAGGACTGGCGAGCCAAAGCCGATGCTGCAGAGCATCAGCGCTTTACCGGGTTTGCCAATGTGTATCAGAGATGCCGCGGCTTCGTATGACGAAGAGGTCGATAGAATTGTCTGAGAGCATACAGGCCGCAACTATTCCTTGGGCGGAACTGGATCAAACTGACAAACTGTGATTAGGAGCATCTTTAAAACAATAACGGAAACAACCGGACGCATATTTTGAAAGAGTATAAGTCACCACCACGAGCATCATCGTTAATCGAGTCTATGCGGGATATCGGCTATTCATTTGAAACAGCTATTGCCGACATAATTGACAACTCAATTACCGCCAAAGCTAGTCTCGTCGATATTTTTTGCGATGCAGATAGACACCAACCGGTAATAGGTATTCTAGATAACGGTTTCGGGATGAGTCGGGACGAACTTCTCGATGCGATGCGGCCAGGCAGTCAAAGTCCGTTGGAGATTCGACGAGACGGTGATCTAGGCCGGTTTGGTCTTGGTATGAAAATCGCGTCATTTTCACAATGTCGTCGGCTCACCGTAATAACGAAAAAATCTTCCGTCGTAGCGGCGACCCGTTGGGACCTTGACTACGTAGCAACAAAGGATGAATGGCTGCTGCAAATACTGGACGAAGACGAATGCGCAGCAACACCATTTTTTCAAGAGCTCGGTGATAGCGGTACGTTGGTTGTTTGGGAAAACCTCGATCGTCTATGCGATGAAACGCAAAAAACCTCGCGTAAAGACCATCTATACGAGCAGTTAGACCATGTGCGAAATCATCTTGAACTTGTCTTTCATCGCTTTCTTGCGGGCGAACGCCCGTTTCCGAAACTAGCCCTCAGAATCAATCGCACGGAGATTGACGCATTCGACCCATTCAACTCTGGTCACCCAGCGACGATTATTCAGCCGGAAGAAAAGATTTTTGTCGCCGGCGCGCCGGTGTTGGTGAAGTCATTTGTGCTGCCGCACCACAAAAAGGCTTCAAAGGCGGACTGGGAGAGATATGCAGGTGACGGCGGCTATATCAAGAACCAAGGGTTCTATGTTTATCGTG
>JBGCET010000003.1:0-137248 GCA_045106555.1 Lysobacterales bacterium
CGTTCCTAACGGCTGATTGGCAGTTGAGTCGAACAGAAAATCTGCTTCGGCGTTGGCGAAGGAGTGATTGCCCTCAATGGCAGTGACCAGCGCGCCGTTATCAGCCTGGCTGGTGACAAGATACCCGCGACCGGTGCTCGCAGAAACCGTGTTGTTAATCAGGTTCAGCGCGCCGCTCGCGTCTGCAGAAATGTTCAAATCGATGCCGTGGGTCATCCCTTGGGTTGCGTAAATCGTGTTGTGGCTGACGCTTAAGTCAGAATTGGACTGCACTGAGCCTTTGATGCCCGCAGCAAAGGAGCCGACACTTCCGGTACCCGATACGATGTTGCTGATCACCTCTACCTGGCTTTGGCTTGCCGGCGCAAGCTCCAGGAACAGTCCGTTGGTGCTGTTGGCGGGCGTCGTGGTCGTCACGACGTTTCGCGCAATGCGCGCATTTACCCGTTCGTCACTTCTGACCTGCAGTCGCAGCCCGGTGCCGGAGCTTTCAATCCGATTGTCTTCAACCACAATCTGGGCGGGAACTTCGGCCCCGATAAAAACTCCGTTGGTGATTACATCACCGTCGTCAATTTGGATCACATTTTGGCGTAAGAAAAGTGAGTGATCGCTGGCAGTTAAAAAACTGACAAACACACGGGTGTTGTTCAGCGTCAACCCCTCAACGGTGACCGATTGCTCGGGCGTAGCTGTGGCCGACACCACAACAACGGTCAACGTTTGCGCTGTGCTGCCAGCGCCTATCACCGGCGAAATCCCATCTGCCGCCCGCAGTACCAGGCTCTTATTGATCAACAGGTCTTCGTCGATGGGCGTGGCCGTGGCTACGTCGACAATGTCGCCTTCTTCGGCATTGTCGATACAGGCCTGCAGGGTGGTGGTGCAGCCGGTCGAAAGCGGGAACACGTGGAGGCCATCACCGCCGGGGTCTGGCTGCGAGAACAAAACGGCGGAAAGGAGCGTGCTGGTAAGCGTAAGGGCCATCAAAGTTATCGAGTTTTTTCCTGATCACCTAAATCTTAGCGTATACCCAGGGTTTAGCGTGGAGCGGCCTTCATGAAAGAGATAACTCGGTGCCGTGCATGCTAGGCTGGGCGTCGATTTTTTAGAGGCAAACTGACCGATGAAAAACCCCAACTTTTTACTATTTCGATGTATTGCGCTCGTCGCTTTCTTGCTGCCTTTTGGCGCATCGGCGGATCATCATCAGAAATCCATACTCGTCACCGGAGCCAGCACAGGCATTGGCCGTCATTTGACCGAAACGCTTGTCCAGAGCGGGCATCACGTGTACGCCGGCGCGCGGAAAGAAAAAGATCTGGCGGCCCTCAACGCCCTGGAAAACGTCACTGCCGTGCGTCTGGACGTCACTAAGCAGGATCAGGTAGATGCCGTGGTCGCTCTGATTAAGAAAAGCGGCAGCGGTTTGTACGGTCTGGTCAACAATGCCGGGGTCGGTGCCGGTGATGAAATCGTTGGAACGCCCTTGTCCGAACAGACCTTTGTTTATAACGTGAACGTGGAGGGGGTTTACCGCACCACCCAGGCCTTTGCGCCGCTGGTGATTGAATCCAAAGGCCGAATTGTTACCACCGGTTCCATTGCCGGCACCCTGTCGTGGGCGGGAGGTAGCGCTTACAGCGGCAGCAAACATTGGATTGAGGCGTTAACCGATGCACTGGCCGCTGAAATGCAGCCACTGGGTGTATCAGTGAGTGTCGTAGAGCCCGGTAACTACAAGTCCAACATCCGGCGTACCGGTGCCGCGCGAGATTTGAAGGTGCAAGAGGCCGTGGGCAATGCAGTCACCGAGGAAATGCGCGAGGCACTTGAAGAGACGGCGAAGTTTGAAGTGTCTCTCAAAGAGCCCGAGGAGGTTTCGGAGGCGTTTATGCATGCCCTGTTCGACGACGCGCCGCTAAGACGCTACGTGGTGGTACCTAATGCTGATGAGCAGAGCAGAACCATTCGCACCAAAGTGCGTGAATTGGTTCAACTCAATACCTGGGGGCCTTACAGTTACAGTCGGGAGGAATTGGTGAAAATTCTCGACGAGACGTTAGCGGCCCAAGACGCACCCTGATGGCAAAGCATCAGCGCCTGATGAGGATTGGAATGGTTGCTGCGGCAGCGCTGCTGACCAGTACCGCCGCGTTCGCCGGTGCCAGCCAATATCGCTTTGAGCGGCTGTGGCCCGTTTTGCAGCAACCTTGGTACTTCCTGGCCGCGAGCATTGCAGTCGATGATGACGGCTTTGTTTACTTAAGCGATTTTAATTCCGCTCGGGTTCAAAAGTTCACCCTCCAGGGTCAGTACATTACCCAATGGGGGTCTGACGGCACGGGGCCTGGAGAATTTCGCACACCCCAGGGGGTGGTTGTGGACTCCAAAGGCAACGTCTATGTGGGTGACCGAAGCAATAACCGAGTGCAGAAATTTACCAGCAACGGCGAATATCTGACGGAGTTTGGATCTGCCGGTAGTGGCCCGGGGCAAATATCCTTGCCCAGGTCATTGAGCATTGATGGTTTGGACGCCATCTATGTCATTGAGCTCGGAAATTCCCGGGTGTCCAAATTCATTCCGCCAGACACCGACGACCCCAGGATGCCTCATCAGTTCGAGTTCAGCTTTGGTTCTCCCGGCCTTGGCGAAGGGCAATTCACCACAGTCGCCACCGCTGTGGTTCATGAAACCGGCGATATTTTTGTCGCCTCCCATGGCGGCGACCGAATTCAAAAGTTCAACGCCAGTGGCGAGTTTCTGCTCCAGTTCGGCACAATCGGCTCTGGGCCCGGTGAGTTTGTTAATCCCCGTGGGTTGGCCATCAATCGCAACGATGAGCTGCTGGTTGGCGATTCCAACAACCGCATCCAGGTGTTTGACTTGGGCGGCAACTTCCTGCGCCAAGTGGGGCCTATTGCCCCTCCGGAACAGGGATTTTTGGCTGCCGGCGATATCGATATTCTTCCCAGCGGTGAACTGGTTTTAGCCAATCTTTTCACTGGCGCCATTGTAAAGACGGCCGCGGACGGAAGTGTGCAAGCAACATTCACCTCCCAGGGCAATACGCCAGGGCGTTTTCAAAACCCTACTGGACTTGCGATCAACGCCGCAAACCAGATTGTTGTCAGCCATACCCCTTCCGCGGGCGGAAACCGGGTGCAGATTTTTGACGAAGATGGCCGTTACCAGTCTGAGTACACCTTGGCGGAGTCCGCTTCGCTGCTGGCATTCGGTGACAACGACAGGCTCTACACCGCAGACCAAAACGGCATTTTGATTTATGATCCAGCCACCGGCGGCGCGCCTTCCGATCCACCGGAATTGACCACCAGCGTATCCAACTTTACGTTCCTTGACCGGGTCGTCGTGGCGGGTAAAAACGGGCTGGATTTGCTAGTCAATTTGAGTTTCGACCTGACAGTCATCCCGCCAACTCTAGGCACTCTGAACTCGGAGCTGGCTGTGACCCAGGCCATTGTGCAGGCCGACTTTAACGGCGACAGACAGGTAGATATCGCCTACGGCCGAGACGGCGAGAATGGTGTGTTGATCGGCGATTTTCCGGCATCAATCAATACCACCATGCCCATTAGTGCTGATATCGATGATACCCGGGCACTGGTCGCCCTGGACATTGATGGAAACGGCACCGTGGATCTGGTTACCGGCAATGCGGGCACCGCAAACCGTGTGTTTGTTAACGATGGCGGCGGGGTATTTACGCCCGCAGGCACTGTTGGTCTGGCGAATGGCCAGACGCGGGCATTATCTGTGGCAGACGTGGACAGCAACGGAACGCTGGATCTGTTTATCGGTAATGCCGGCGGCCAAAGTCGCATTTACCTGGGTGACGGGGTCGGGGGGTTTAACGCCGGCCAAGCGATCGGCGGGCCCAACGAATCCATCGTGGCGGCGGGGTTTTTTGATGCTGACCGAAACGGCACCATCGATTTGGTTGTAGCGCGCAATGGAACCAACCAGCTCTACATCAACACGGCTGGTACCTTTGCCGCGCCGGTGGATTTGTCCAGCGATGCCCAAGACACCCGGGCGCTGGCGTTTGTTGACGTCAACCGCGATGGTTTTACCGACGTGGTGGCGGGGAACTTTGATCAGATCAACCGCTATTATCTAAACGGCGGCGATGGCAGTACCTGGTCCGGCATTGACCTTGGGACGGAGGTGGAGTCTACAACAGCTCTGGCCACCTATATTGAGAACGTAACTCCGGCAGTGATTGTGGGTAACGCAGGGGATGCTGATCGGGCGTACACCGCCGACCGGTTTGATCCAGCGACGCCGTTTTCTCAAACCACGGTTCTGCCAGACAATGGCAATCAGGACACCCGTGCACTGGTAACCATCAGAGATCTTGATCCCAGGCAGCTGGGTGAGTTGACCAACCCTAGCAGCCTGGTGTTCAGCCCAGCGAGTCAGCTTTACGTCACTGACTTCCAGCTCGGCAAGGTGGTTCGGTACAATGCTGATGGTGTTCCGTTAGCTGAAACCACCTTGGACCCGGAGCCAGGTCTGACGAGGGTGGGTCTTAACGGTCTGGCGGTGGACGCGGCAGAGCGGCTTTACGTAACCGACAGCGAGAACAATCGCGTATACCGCTTTATTCCTCCGACAGATCTCAATAGCAACGACCCGCATACGCTGGACCAGACCTTTGGTGTGCCGGGCGACGCTGATGGGCAGCTTAACAGTCCCGCCACCATTACTGTGCTCAGCAGCGGCAACCTGGCTATCGGTGATATCAACAATCGAGTTCAGCTGTTCACCGCTGGTGGGAACTTCCTATCGAGCTTCGGGCAGTTTGGATCAACGCCCGGTGCCTTTGGGTCAGTTAACCTGATTCGCGAGCTGAGTGATGGTCGTCTCAGCATTGTCGACCAGCGCTTCAGCCGGGTGCAGACGTTCACGCCCCAGATAGTGACCGACAACACCAAAGTGATTGTGGTGGCTGGCGGCGGCCCTTATCCGGGTAATGCCCTGTGGAACGCCACTCAAAACAACGCCAACTTTGCTTATCGGGTTTTGGTGAGCCAGGGCTTTACCAAGGACACTATCTTTTATCTGTCGGACGATACCGACTTGGATCTTGACGGCAATGGTTTGCCTGATGACGTAGACGGGGCGGCGTCAGTGGCCAATTTGAACGATGCCTTCACCACCTTTGCGGCGGATGCGGACAATCTGGTGGTGTACCTGATTGATCATGGCGGAATGGACACCTTTCGCATGAGTGGTACCGAGACGCTGGCCTCCGGAGAACTGGGGACTTTGCTGGATACTTGGCAGGGCGCAGCAGCTAACCGTCGGGTCACCGCCATTTACGATGCTTGTCAGTCTGGTTCGTTTCTGGATGAAATTCGCTCAGAGATGTTCGACCGTATTGTTATCACCAGTTCTGGCGCAGAGGAAAACGCCTACTTTGTTTCCCAAGGCACCCTGTCGTTTTCCAATCAGTTTTGGACTCACATATTCAACGGTCTTTCGCTGGAAGGTGCGTTTACCCTAGCGTCGCAGACTCAGTCCACGTCCTTTCCTGAGCAAACGCCAATGGTGGACGCTGATGGTGACGGCATGGCGAACAGCAGTTTTGACCTGGCCCGTTTGAGCGGTCAATTTATTGGCAACGGCACGCAGATTTTTGGTTCCGTGCCCACGGTGGGGAACGTTACGGTCAGCGCGCCCAGCGGCAGTTCTGCCACCGTTGATGCCAGTAACGTGGTGGACGGTGATGGCATCGGGCGGGTGTGGATGGTACTCAGGCCACCTGGGTTTAACCCGGGGTCGCCGGACAACCCGGTACAGGACTTGCCGACAGTGGAACTGGCGCGAGATCCAGGGACTGATGACTACTCGGCAACGTTTAATGGGTTTAGCAGTGAAGGGACTTACCAGATTACGGTCTATGCACAGGATGCGGTGGGCAACACGGCAGTGCCTGAAGTCGCGTTCCTGACGATCAACAATCCGCTGCGTCGCAAGGCTATCGTCGTATCGGCCGGTGAGCCGGGAGACCCGGCGGCGGGCTCGACTGGCGTAAACGCCTCGTTGGCGAACAGTGCGCTGTTGCAGCAGGGTTATGGTCCCGATGGCAGCACCTGCACCCAAACCTTGTGTGACGACATCCAGTTTCTCAGTAACAGCGGTGTCGCCGGACTGGACGCTGCCGCAACGTTGTCCAATCTGGAATTTGCCATTACTGACTGGGCCATACGGGACGGTCAGGATTTGGTGGTGTACCTGGTGGGCACGCCAGAGGCCGGTGGCTTAAGGATGAACAGTGGTGAGGTGTTAACCGCCCCTGATCTGGCCAGCTGGCTGAACACCGCACAGCAGTCGCTGCCAGGCGCCGTTGTGGTGGTTTACGACGGCGAGCTGTCGGGCGATTTTCTTCCGGCACTAGCTCCGATGAACGATGAAGATCGCATCGTTATTGCCAGCGATGGCGACACCTTGCGCTGCAATCTGGTGCTGGATGAAGACATCAGCTTTTCCCGCTATTTTTGGGGTCAAGTGCTGAACGGCGCTACGGTGCGCCAGGCGTTCAACCTGGCCCGCCAAGGCATTCGCTTTTCCGAGCGCAGCCAAACGCCACTGCTGGACGATAACGGCAATGGAGTCGGCAACGAATTTACCGACGGGCTGTTTTCGCGGAACTACTCGCTAGGTTCAGGGGTTCTGCTGGCAGGCGATGAACCGCTAGTGGCTTCGCTGACCGTGCCAGATACCATCAGCGGCGTAACTGCTGTTGAACTGGTGGCCGAGGGTGTCACCAGCACCGGCGAAATCATGTCGGTGGAGGCCATAGTGACGTTGCCAACCTGCGAAGAGTTTCGCTTGCCGATGATCAATGAAGGCGGCGGCCGCTACACCGTTCAGACTCAGCTTTTCAGCGATTTTTCCGGCGTTCACGATGTCGCCGTTATTGCCCGGGACGACGAAGGGCTCAGCTCCTTGCCAGCATCAGCCAGCGTGGATCAGCAATCGGGCAGTCTGCTGTTTACTGACAGTTTCGAGAGTCCGTGAGGGTGGGATACTTTTTGGACGCGTTGAAGTCCGCGGCGCTGCAGAGATGATATAGGAACGACTATGGCCGGAGGATTTGCCAAAGACGGTGGTGTGCAGGAACAGATTGACGCCACAATCGAGGACGCCATTGCACGTGCACGCAGCGCTCTACCAAAGGGCGAGAGCCTTCGTCGCTGCGAGGAATGTGATAAGTCAATTCCCGAGCCCCGTCGCCAGGCGGTTCCGGGGGTGCGCCTGTGTGTGAACTGTCAGTCTCAGCACGACGATGCCAACAAGGCCCAGGCCGGCTATAACCGTCGAGGCAGCAAAGACAGTCAGTTGCGATAAACGATCTCATCGAGTCACTCGAAATATGAAAGCGGTAAATAGCGACGCGTGTGAGCGCGCCTCAGGCAAACGTCATGTACCACGGTGAACGGCTCAACAGCATTTCCCATCTAGTAGGCACCGCGTTTGCCCTGATGGGGCTGGGTGCACTGTTGACGGTGGCCATCAACAGCAGCGATGGCTGGATGATTGCCAGTTTTGCCATCTTCGGTCTCAGCATGGTTTTGCTCTATACCATGTCGACTCTTTACCACAGCTTTAAGGCGGTTCGGGTTAAGGCAATATTTCAGGTGTTAGACCACATCTCGATTTACCTGCTGATTGCCGGCACTTACACACCTTACATGCTGGTGACTCTGCGCGGCGGCAGTGGCTGGCTGATCATGTCCGTGATCTGGGCCTTGACGGTGATTGGTATATTGCTTGAGGCGTTGCCGATACGTCGGCCCAAAGTAGTTCAGTTGGCCATCTATCTGGGCATGGGTTGGGCCTGCGCGTTTGACTTTGGCAGCCTTACGGCGCTGTTGGATTCTGCCGGCGTAACCTGGTTGACCGCTGGCGGGATCGCGTACACCCTTGGCGTGGTGTTCTACTTGCTAGACACCATGAAGCAAATGCCCTACGCCCACGGCATCTGGCACTTTTTTGTCATGGGCGGCACCGTCTGTCATTTCATTTCAATTATTGGTTATGTGCGGCCGCTGATTTAACGCCTCGGCTCACTGGTGAACCGCCGTCAGTGTATTGCGCACATCCTCAAAGCCCTGGCGAAATCCCACGATGCCGCCGGGAGCGCCGCCGGGACTGAGTACACGAAACCCCATGGGCCGCTCACTGTTATCGGTCCACAGATCAAAATTGAGACTAAAGGTTCCTCCATCCTCGGTTGGGAACGTCTCAACAAAGGTGTAGTGGCGAATCGCGATAGAACGGGAGTTTCCCCATTCGATGGACTCTTGTCCCAGGTAACTCAACGTCGCTGTGCCGCCTGACAGCGTGCGCACCCGATCAAGATCCTGTCCTGCCCAGCGAAACAGCTGTTCTCCACCTCGGGACTGATCGTAATGACGGGTCATGGTAAACATGGCCAGAGCGCTGGGGCTCATATTCAGCAGGCAATCGGGCTTACACACGGCGGTATGGGCGAGAGTCTGCTCGCCACTATCAACGCGAATGGCAGCGATGTCGTCCCGCCGATGCAGGGTAATATTGACGATCTGGTCATCGTACAGGCCAATACCTGCGGCGGATACGGCGTTCCAGCCAGCGTCATAGTCAAATCTACCTCTCACCCGATAACGCCCGTCCTTGGCATGAATCGTGTTGAGTAACGTCATGCCGCCGTCAGATCGGCGCAAGTACTCGAAGCTCTCTGTACGGGCAAAACGACCGGTGTCATCCACCACCATGACGCCGGCATCGAGAAGTGTCGCGCCGGAAATTCCCGCATAGGTCGTTGTTTGGGCGTGTATCCCACCGGTGAAAAGGGCTGCAATTAGAATCCAAAATTGACCCAACCGTTGGCGTATTGTTGGCATGGCGTTTGTCGATTCACGATGAAGGTATACGACACAATAACCCATAAATATCCTGTGGTCTGATAGAGTGCATCCCCTGCAGCGCCAGACCATCTCGGCGCATCTTTGAAGGGTTCAATTCTGGGTACTTTTGAATATCTGTCGGTTTTTCTTTCCATCGTCACCGGCCTCGGCGTGGTCCGAGTGCTCGGTGGAGTGGGCACCATTTTGGATCGGGAAGACGTAACTTCTTACTGGGTGCACACGGTGTGGGTAGGCTACTTTGTTTTCTGGTTGCCCTATTTTTGGTGGTTTACCTTCGACTGGCAGCATGAAACCACCTGGACCTTTCCAAAATTCTTTTTTGTGGTGGTGTTTTCCATGGTGGCGTATCTGACTACCTATGTGTTGGTGCCCACCAGGGCGTCTGATACCAATGACCTCAAAGATTACTACTATCGAGCTCGGCGGCGGTTTTTTACCCTTCTCACTCTGCTCAGTGTTGCTGATGTGCTCGACACGGTTCTCAAGCCGGGAAACCTGGATGATGTGGGGATCACTTATCCTTTTGTCATGGCCTTTTTGATTATTGGCAGCAGCATTGGAATCTTTACGAGTCGGCCTCGGTACCATGAAATCTTCACGCTGGCCCACGTCGCGACGGTCGTAGGCTTTGGGTTAGGCATCTACGCCGACGTTCTACCAAGCGGCTAACTGGCTCTTGAAAGACCCTTTGGCACCGTCCGCCTTGTCTTAGACCCCGCTTAAGCCCTTTCAAGACGCCGTCGACTGAGGAAGGCGGGTTGCCCACCATGCCCACCAGATAATGAGCAGTTGTAGGGGTAGACGAATATAGAGTAACCAGACGCGAATACCTGGGTAGAGCTCAGGGTTCATCGCCATATGAATGTTTGCCGGTGTTACAGCAATAATCACCAAGACCAACAGCACCCCGGACATCGACCGAAATCGATGCAGCAGCACACCAATACCTCCCGCTATTTCCAGCACACCGCTGATCCAGATCAAAGCCATCGGCCAGGGCAGGTACGGCGGCATGATGTTGAGATAAAACTGCGGCTGAATGAAATGATTGACACCTCCGACAATAAAAAACAGCGAAAGCATCAGCAGAGCAAATCGTCGCCCAAGGGTTGAGGGCAGTAAGAAAACCGATTGAGTCATCAAGGGGCACGCAACGCGTTGGATTTTCTCTAGTGTAAAAAAAATGCGCCGGCGATGGCGGGATTTTGTGAAACTTTCGATCTTAGTTTGTAACGGGCATTGGCTCGAAAAAATTTCATTGCCGGGGGAACCATCAGCCATGACGTCGTCTGATCACCTATCTGTAGGTCTGGCCAGCACAGCGCTAGACATCAAGAACGCTCGGCAATTTTGGTACCAGGTCTACGTTAAAGAAATGCAGCGCCATAAAGACGATGCAGACCATACCCTCAAAGAATTAAGCGATCCCTATGACACCGTAGGCAATCTATTTATTGCGCGTCGCGAAGGTCGCATTGTCGGCACCGTTATCACCACCTACGGAGAGGTGGCTGATCTGGGTTACTACGCCAGGCTCTATAAATTGGAAACCCTTCCAGCGAGCCGATTGGCCGAAATTTCTCTCACAAACAAGCTTATTGTCGCCCCAGAGTTTCGCTGCGGAACCTTGGCTCTGAAGCTGGCAGTGGAAACCTATCGACAGGCGTTTGTCGATGGCATTGGGCAGACGTTCATTGATTGTAATGCGCACCTCGAGTCATTCTTTTTGCGGCTGGGTTTTGTGCATCACCTGGGTTGGGTGTTGCACAAGGACTACGGTCAGGTGTGCTCTATGACGCTCAACGTCATGGATATCGAACACCTGCAAAACGTACATTCGCCGTTTACCAAACACTTCCACGCACTGGTGGGCGGACATTCTCACATTGAAAGGAACCATCGTCGTGTCACCAGTTAAGAAAATAGAACATCAGTTTGTTGGCGTGCTGGAAGAATTTCTCAGCTGCGATGCACTTCGGAAGCTGACGCACGGTGAACTCACCGTTAATCATTACAAATGGATATTACGTCAGATTTTTCATCACGCCCGGGAAAACCCGCAGATTCAATCGTTAGCCACCACATACTTTCGGGGTAAACACCGCGGCTGCGTTCGTCAGTTTTATACCCATGCAGTATCCGAGATTGGCCACGATCAGTTAGCGCTGAATGACCTGGCAGTGCTTGGTGAAGATACATCGAACATACCCTTTGAAAATCCTTTGCCAGATACCAGCGCACTGCTGGCTTTTGCTTTTTATCAAATTCAATTTCGTAATCCTATTGGCTATCTGGGATATCTCTATTTTCTGGAGTTCACGCCCACCGCGTCAGGTGTTGCCATTATCAGTGCGTTGGAAAACCTGGGTGTTCCGAAAGAGGCGACGTCATTTCTCGAAGACCACACGACAATCGACGTCGGGCATAACAAGCTGATGCAGGGCTATCTGGAAACGCTGGTGACGTGCGAACAGGATCTGGAGTCGGTTCTGTATGCCATGCAGGTGACCGGCAGGCTTTACGCGAACATGCTCGATGGTGCGGTGGCACAAGCAACTCGAAACCAAGATTTTGGTGTAAATTTCAGCGAGTTAAATTCCTCCGGTCGGCCGGCGGTCCTGCCGGCATAGTGTTCTTGCTGGCTGCCCCATGGTGGACGTTCAATCAACTGGCCCATAGTGGCAAGTTCTGGAGGTATCCACTCGCCATTGCTGTTGGCCTTTGCCAATGTCTTGGGTCAGAAAGTTGGGCGGCACCAGCGATCGAGGTGACTTCCAATACAGCAGCGCCAGGTGAGACCGTATCGTTATCGTTGACGTATCAGCATGAGACTGCGGTGGTAGCGTTCAGCATAGTCATCCAGATTCCTGGTGAGACGATCAGCGACGTTGATATCTCTGATTGTGGTGGCGGATCTGTGTCGTGCTCACTGAGCTCCGGCGGGCAAATTTTTGTGGATGACTTTGCTCCATTCGCGACGACCAGTCTTGGCAAAATTCGCCTGACGGTGAGCAATGACGTCAGCCATGGAACGTCGATACCCATTAACATCGTGTCCGAGCGCTACGATGGACTCTCAATCTTTGATATCGCAGCTTACGGAAGCTACAGCGGGAATATTTTGGTTGCGTCAGCAAAGGATCAATTTGAGCCGGACAATCAAGCGTTGGCGGCGGGACTTGTCATGGGGGGTGGCCCGATGTGGCGGGTGCAAAATCTTACCGGGAGAGATGAAGACTGGCTGGCGTTTGAGAATCTGAGCCCCTGCAGCCAGACGAGTACTTGGCAAATGTATTCTCAATCTGCTGATACTCGGTTTCGACCCGTAATCGAGGTGTTTGATTTTGACCGCCTCACCAACCCCACAATTCCTCCGCGCGCACGCTTCGATGGGTGTGGTCAAACTGCCACAGTATTCCCTTACAACACGTTCTCATTTGTGGCTGAAGCCCAGGGGCTCTGGCGAATCACGAACTGTCCTGACGTGCCGCTGAAACCCACTGATTCGCTGCGTTACGTGTTGGTTCAGGGAGTTGACTCAGTGCAGTGCCGAGAAACTGGAAGAATTGAGGGTCAGGTAGTGTATGCCGATAGCGGGCTGCCCGTTACTGGTATCCGAATGTTTGTTGAAACCGATGAAAATGAGGTGACACCGGTGAGTCCCGTCGACGGTAGCTTCGGTTTAGGGGTAAATTCGGCGATCCCAGGCGGTGGACAGATTCAAGTTGCGCTGTGGCCAATAGCCGCGTCCTTTGATGGCTCCCCGCTAGTACAAAAACTTACAGACACACAAATACTGGAAGGAGTCATGCTTCCGGTGAGGCTGATTGACGGGCTGTTTCTTAACGGCTTTGAATGACGCGTGACAGTGAATCGTGAAAACATCTTGCCTGTTTCTATCGCTGATGAGAATACGCGAACTCAACGTCCGAGCAAGTTGTTCTGGGGCTTATTGTGTTGCCCGTTTCGGCTGTTGTGTGAGGTTGGGAGCGTTCTGCGGCAGCGGAGGGAAGTTTGGCGCCAGGAGTTGGGGTCGGTGTACACCAAACCCTTGGGCATAGTCGGCGCCCAGAGATTTTACAATGGCAAGAATTTCATCATCCTCAACAAACTCAGCAATGGTGCGAATGTTCAGCGTGTGGGCAATGTCTATGATGGACTTAACGAAAATTCTGTCTGTCTTGTCGTGAGCAATATCGCGAATGAACATGCCGTCGATTTTCAGGTAGTCCACTTTAAGTTTTTTCAGGTAGCCAAAGGACGATAGGCCGCTGCCGAAATCGTCCAGTGCGAACTCGCAGCCCATTTCACTCAAGGCATCGATGAGCCGGGACGCTTCCGCGATATTCCGTATCACCGCAGTTTCTGTAATTTCAAAGTTGATCATGCCGGGCGGAAATTGAGAATTGGCCATGAGTGATAGCAGCGTGTCACAGAACTTGGCGTCACCCATGCTCAATCCGGAAAGATTGACCCAGTATCGTCGGCCTTGGGCGTTAAACCCTGAATGAACGAAAAGACTCCTAAGTAAATTGGTCACGACCCATTCGTCCATTTTTACCCCAAGGCCGTACCGCTCGGCAGCAGGCAAGAACGCCCCGGGCGGAATGAGTTTGCGTGATTCGGGTTCGCGCATTCGCAGAAGAATCTCAACTCGTTCCGGTTCATCGGACTGTTTCAGTGGAACAATTTTCTGTTCATACAACGCGAACAGGTTGTGCTCCATGGCGTCATGAAGGCGTTTCACCCAGCGCATCTCGCCGCGATGCTTTTGCGCCTGATCAGAGTCATCGGATACCAAGTGGACCTGATTGCGCCCCGCTTCCTTGGCCGCGTAGCAGGCGGCATCGGCCAACTGTTGTAATTCGTTGATGTCACCTCGCGTGGTTTCTACCGGAACTACACCAATACTGACACCCACGCGGAAAACCTCGGAGTCCCAAACAAACTGGAAGTTCTCCACTTCCATGCGAATTTGTTCCGCCACTCTGATGGCCGCGGCGGTTGGGCAGTGTGTTAAAAGGATGCCGAATTCATCGCCGCCCAGTCTTCCAACCGTATCGTCGGTTCGTATTTTGCCCCTAATAAGCGTCGACAACTGGCGCAGAAGTTGATCTCCGGCCGCGTGACCGCAGGTATCGTTGACAATTTTGAACTGATCCAGGTCCAGATACATCAGATAGCAGCATGAGTCCGGACTGGTGGGTTCCGTCCACGCCTGTCTTAGCCTCTCCTGAAACGAGCGTCGATTGAACAGGCCCGTCAATTCATCGTAACTGGCCTGGTACTCCAGTTGTCGGTTGCTGTCCTCAAGCCGCGCCCGGGCATCTTCGATGGATTGTGTGCGCTCCGCGACTTCTTTGCGCAAACGCAGGTTAGCGCGGGAAACTCGGCGGTTGCGATAACGCATCATTGCTACAGTAGCCGCCATCAAAGCCGCAACCATGAGTGCCAAAAACCAGGATTTTTGCCATACCGGCGTCAACACAGAAAATTGCCAGTCGGATACTTCACCCCAGCGCCCGGCAGGTTTGGAAGCCTGAACCTTGAATTGGTAGTTCCCTCCGGGCAGTCCGGAATAGCTGACTGACGAGGTAGTGTCCGGCACGCTCCAACTCTCATCGGCACCAACCAACCAGTAGCGGTATTCCATTTGTTCCGGGTGTCGAGTGGACACCGCGCCGAAGGTAATGGTGACCTTTCTCAAATGGGCAGGCACCGTGCCTCCGTCGGCTACCGGCAGAAGATCTTCGCCGGCCTCCACTCGCATGACTTTCGCTGCAGGGTCGGGCGAAACCAGCAGAGGTAAGTCGAGTCGAAAACGTGACGCCCCTGCCATCGTACCAATCCAAAGGAATCCATCGGGACTGAAGTGCGTTGCGTGAATGTTCGCTTCAATGCCCCGGAAACCCGACATTTTTCCGTAGTGCGCATAGTCTAGCGACTTCGGATTGAGTTGGTAAACACCGGTTTCCGTACCTACCAGAATCGTGCCGTCCGGGAGAGGCTGGGCGACGTAGGGTGTCTCGTCGACGATAGGGCCGCCACTGAAATTGTCCAGCTTGTCGTCTTTGAGGTAAATCAGTCCGCCCTCGGCCATGCTCATCCATATGCCGCCGTCCTGTAAAGCCACCTGCAGGAACTGATTGCGTTCAAGCTCAGCCACAGTCTTAATGAGCTCGGGGGCTATGTCTGGTTGTTTAAGGTCCAGTCGAAACAAGCCAACGTTATTCACGCCGTACCACATCCAACGGTTGTCCTGTAAGGTCAATGTGTAGACTTCATCGTCTGCCGGAACATGACGAAGAGTTTTGGACGTCGCGTCATAGCGAAACAAACCGTTCGAACTCGTAGCCATCCATACGGCGCCGCTCGATTCCATTTCCAAGTCTCGAATTACCAGGCCTTCGGTTTCCGCTATCAGCTGTGCCGCACGGCGTTCTATGTCGATCAGAAAAAGCCCGGCGCTCCGGTCGGCAGCCCAGATCCCGTTACCCTCTCTATTCATCAGCATGTCGCTTAATAGCCGAACCGGTTGATCCAGGGAATCGTTCAGCACCTCAACGTGACCGTTGGGGTCACGTCTGAGAATGCCGCCGTGGGTGCCGAAATACGTGGCGCCCACAGGGTCGCTGGTGATCGCGTACACCTCCGGGCTTTCATCCCCCACGTCCAACCAGAAATGTTCGATGCGGTTGCCTAGGGATCGATACAGTCCGGTATCAGACGCCAGCCATAACACCTTTTCCCGATCCACAACTAGCCGCCGCACGCCAGCCACTTCAATGGCCGGCTCCCCACTGTCAACCTGAAAGACTTGATCTCTAGTGGCTGCCCAGATATTCCCATCATCGTCTGCGGCGATGGCGGTGGGTTCGAGGTCGAAGGGGGATGTTAGCCAGTTCACCCGACCGTGTTCCCATCGGCCAACCTCGCCGTCATTGCGAGCAACCAGCGTTTGGTTGTCGTCGCTCCAGATCGCCGATATGTCGCTGCCTACCATGAGCGGTTCCTGGGGCCTTTCTACGTCAATCGAAAACAGGCGATTGCCTGCCAAGGCAAGCAGGGTACCCGGTCCACCGGAGACCATTTGGTCAACGACCTGGGGCTGGGAGGCGACGCCGAACAACGAAAAATCTTTGCCATTGCTGCGCACTTGGAAAATGCCGTTGCCAGAGGTGGCGACATACAAATGATTGCTAACCTCAATGATCGCGCTGACCGCAGCGTTTTCATTCTCTGGTGGATTAACGGTTGCGGTCACGCGCATACCTTCGATGAGGCTTAAGCCACCGTGAATATCGCCGGCCCAGATCTGGTCATCCTGGGTCGCAAACAGGGCCGACAGGTAGTTGTAACGCAACCCATGTTTGATGGTCAGGTGTTCAAATTTGGCCCCGTCAAAGCGATTCAGCCCGCGCTTGGTGGCAATCCACAGAAACCCAATGGAATCCTGGGTCAGGTCGTGTGCCTCACCCTGACTTAAGCCTTCCATCAGGCCGTATTCCAGCACAGGCTTTGCGGCCTGGCCGGCTCGGTCGGGATGGGCCTGGCTCAGGGTTGAAAACGCCATGGCGAAGGCGATGATGGCAATGGGGAAAAACCGCTGCATCCTACTGTATCGTGTAGAAAGCAGTTTTGCTTTAGCCAAAGGGAACCGGGACAACATGAAATTTGAGGGTCGAACCGTTCTGATCACGGGCGCATCCATGGGGGTGGGCGCTGCCGTGGCCAGCGCCTTTGCGGCCGAGGGTGCCAACCTGGTGCTGCTGGCCCGGGGCGAGGCCAAGCTGCGAGCGCTGGAAGCGACGCTGGACTTGCCAGGCCGGGTGCTTGTTGCGCCAATGAACGTCACCGATACGGCGGCTTTTGAACAGCTTCTGAGTGACACTTCCGAGCAGTTCGGTGGGCTGGATATTCTGGTCAACAATGCCGGTTTTCATGAACGTGGCCTGGTTGAAGCGGTTGACGCGAAGCACTTGGGTCAGATGATTGACGTCAATCTCAAAGCGCCCCTGATGGCGACCGCTATTGCACTGCCCTACCTGCGGCGCGCCCGCCAGCCCGCGGTTATTCAGGTCGCTTCGCTGGCCGGTCGGGCCGCTATTCCCGGTTCAGCCACCTATTCCGCTACGAAGTGGGGGCTGCGGATGTTTAGTCTTGCGTTGGCGGAAGAATTGCGCGGGTCGGGGATTAAGATTGCCTGCGTATCGCCCGGTCCCATTGATACCGGGTTCATCATGGACGACATTGATCGGGTCACTGATCTGACCTTTTCCCAACCTCTCAGTACTGCCTCCCAGGTGGCTCAGGTGGTCTTAGATCTGGTCACCAATAATCGCTTGGAACAATCCATGCCCGGTAAAAGCGGTTATCTGACGACCCTCACCTATCTTGCGCCTTGGCTGGGACGCGCGTTGCGTCCGATGCTGGAGCGAAAAGGGCAGCGAACCAAGCGGCGGTTGAAGCGTGAGCGCGGCTAAAGCTCGCTGCCTAGCTTGGCTTCTTCTGCTCGGCCGCCAGATCGTAGTAGTCGAACTTTGAGCTAGTGACAAAGGCTTCCAGTTTTTCGATTTCGCGCTCCACGTCTGCCTGGCTTCCAGAATCACCCGTTTCTTTGATCTGAGCGATCTTTTGCTGCGCGTTAACCAGGCTCTGGCGGGTATCTAACAGCGCTGGGTCAATACTCTCCCAGTTGACGCCGGACATAATGGTTACCAGGGCCTCGGTGCGTTCAGCAAGGGCGGAGATATCATCCCGGGCGCTTTTCAGTCCGGTCAGTTCCTCCATTTTCCTTGATTCCCATTGGGCGCTGGTGCCGAACACCTGCCACGCATGAATGATAATAGCGATTCCCCAGCCCATTAGCGGAAAGACAAACCACAGGGGATCCGGTCCGGTGACCATGTTGAGAGCAAAGAGAAACAGATTGACGGCGACGTAGGTGCTGAGGTGGGTATAGAAGTCCTTCAGCTCCTTTACCCGTTCTTTGGCCTGTTCTTCATTCATGGTGTTTGTCTTCCCTTATTTTTTTGTGATCACACACACGTGAATGAAGTTTAAGCAAAAACCGTTCCAGGTTTAATACTTCGTTGTTTCAAAGGGTTATCACCCTGCCCGTGGGCCGGCAGGGTATGTGTTTGCGTATTGCCGCCAGAATCTGGCGTAAAAAACCAAATGCCAGCTAGCCATCATTGGATTGGCTGTATTGGGCTGGCGTAACGTCAAAGCGTTCCTTAAATCTGCGCGAAAAGTACGACACGCTGTTAAATCCCACCGTCATAGCAACCTGACTGACATTGCCGGCTTTGGCTTTTAGAAGACTGGCGGCCCGCTGAAGTCGTTGCTCACGCAAATAGTCTTCCGGTGACGCGTCGGTTTCTTTTTTCAGCTGCCGGTAAAGGGTCGTTCGATCCATATGCAGTGCTTGGGCCCAGTCTTTGGGGCCGAAATCGCCATCACCCAGATGCTGATCCAGCACCTCGTGAGCGCGGGTCATGAAGGCCGACCGTTGGGGTTGCCTGTCAGCCTGCACATGGTCACGCAGGCGCTTGCGGGAACTGATCAGCCCGGCCACTCGAGTAGCCAGTTCGGCGGTATCAAACGGTTTGCCCAGGTAGTCATCCGCGCCTTGCTCAAGGCCGCTTACCGTGTCGCGTTTGGTGATTTTGGCGCTAAGAAGAAGGATGGGGATAAACAGCGTGTTGGGATCAGATTTTAAGGCCCGGGTCATTGCCAGGCCGTCCATCACCGGCATCATCACGTCACTGACGATCACGTCAGGCGTTTCTGCACGCGCCATGGCCAGCCCCTGTTCGCCGTTTTCTGCCTGCAATATTCGGTAGTTGGCACTCAGGCGCATGCTTAAGAAGCCGCGCAGCTCCTGATTGTCATCGACCAGCAAAATAGTGGGAATGTCGTCGCCATGATAATTCGGCAACGCTTGCTGTGAGACTTGGGCCGGCCCAGGCTCCTGCCGTAGTTCTGGCAATTCCTGCGGTATCACCACCTGAAAACGGGCGCCGCCGCCCGGGTTGTTGCTGACCGACACCTGCCCCTGGTGAAGCTCAATCAGATCTTTGACCAATGCCAGCCCAATGCCGGTGCCCGGTTCGCTGGCGCTGGTTTGATCGCCCTGGTAATAACGATCGAAAATCCGCGGCAAATCTTCCTCGCCAATGCCCGGGCCCTGATCAGATACCGTCAAAATAACCCTCTGCACATCGTCGTGTGTGTCTCCGCTGTTGCCGCCGGTCAACGTCACCGCGATCGTGCTGCCCTTGGGGCTGAATTTCATCGCGTTGGACATGAGGTTCCGGATCACCTGCTGGAAATGGCCCGGATCGTAGTCGGCGATAACGGGGTCCTCGATTCCCTGGGTAGAAAGCGTTACCTCCTGCGTTTCTGCCTGGTTAACGAAGGTCAGTACACCCTCTCGGATTAGGGTTGCCAAATTATCCTGGGCAATGGACACCGGCATCTCGCCGGACTCGAGGCGTTTTAGATCCA
Source organism: Lysobacterales bacterium (assembly GCA_045106555.1). GTDB lineage: Bacteria > Pseudomonadota > Gammaproteobacteria > Xanthomonadales > SZUA-38 > JANQOZ01. Next base: position 19,452 of record JBGCET010000003.1, read on the forward strand.
GAATTTGGCCGATCAGCCCTTGTAGCGTGTGGGTGTTACGCAGCGCCATGGCCACATGTTGGCGGGCCTCCTGGCCCAGCTCTCCGGCGCGGCCGCTCGCCAGTTCTTCCAGGGGTCCGCGGGCCAGGGTCAGCGGGGTTCGAAATTCGTGGGAGACGTTCGCAAAAAATCGCGATTGGGCTTCATTGAGAGCCTTGAGTTCCAGAGCCTGCTGGCGCACTTCGTGAGTCCGCTGCGCCACCTCGGTTTCCAGTTCCTGCTGACGGGCCAGGAGTACGGCTTGACGTCTTCGCTGGCCCAGCCAGCCCGCCAACCAGAGCAGAGTGAGGGCAGCCAGGCCATAAGCAGCCAGCGCCGGTGGGGACAGATAGCCAGGTGGCCGAACAACAAACGCCAGCGGCTTTGACCGAAAAACCTCGCCTTCGACATTGCGAGCCTCAACTTCAAACTGATATTGACCACCCGATAGGTTCGTGTAATCCCGGCGAGTCTCTCGACTCCAGGGACTGAAGTTGTCCTCCAACCCTGTGAGTCTTACCCGGTATTCATTGCGCTCCGATTGCCGGTAGCTGGCCAGCGCAAAGGAGAAACGCAAAGCGTCGCTGCGATAGGATAGGGGGTCTGCCAGAGGTTGCGCTCCTGACCCGGAGAGGAGCACGTCTTGGGTGTCGGTATATGCCATCTGGCGGACATGAACCTGACTGGCCGGTTGAGGCTTTGCCGTCATTTCATCCGGTGCTACTCGCAAAAGCTGAGGCAATCGTGACATCCAAATCTGGTCTCGCAGAAGCGCAAAAAAACCGGTAAACCCTGTGGCCAAGCCTTTGAGAACCTGGCCCTCCCATTGCAAACCCTTGTCTTCGTCGATGGTGGCGTACCAGATATCCGACACTCCGCCGATGACCCCAAGCACTTGTCCCCTGCGCAGCTCGTTGAGTCGAAAGATGTCTTTTTCCTCGCCGAGCTGAGTATTGCCAAACCATGGGTCGGGCTCGATTTTCTGACCCGACTCATGGAGTCGATAGCCGCCCAGTGTGGTTCCGAATATGAGTCGGTCGCCGATCCGAAAAACATGGGCATTGCCTTCCGGAACGCCGTGCTCTGCGCTCAGGGTCTGGCGAAGCACCAGCACGTCATCCTGCCACTGCAGTCGATAAAACTGTCCGTTGCCCGATCCGGCCCAGACGCTGCCATCGTCACCCTCGGCAACCGGCCCAATGCGTTCAGTAATACCTTCCACAGAATCTTGCGCTTTCCAGCCATCAGCGCTGTTGACTAACACCCCCATGCCGGCATCAAGCTCTACAAAAAACGCTTCACGAAAGCGGGATGGGTAAAGGGCAAAGGCATAGCTGTGGCTGAGTAATATCCCATCGCTGGTAGCGCTGCGCTGGTCAAAATCCAGCTGCATGAGCTGCACGCCGTTATGACCCGAAACCAGCACCCCCTCGTCCACACTTTTTATATCGAAGGATTCCTGAATCGGTGCGTTTAGCGAGACGGCCGTGGCCATGGGTCCATCGCCATCAACCAGCATACCGACCCCGATCAGACCAGCGACCAGCAATTGCCCCCGATGTTCGATGAGTGCCCGCGGAGTATTAACGTTCAGATCCGCGTCATAAGCGCGCAGCGAGTTGAGCAGTTCCACCCGCGCGATGGCGGCGTCTTGAGCAAGCCATAGCCCGCCCTCGTGATCCACCGTCATACCGGTGGTGGTGTTTTGCAACAGGCCGGCATCACGGTTGATCCACTCGGCAAGCTCGCCATCAGAGTTAAGGCGAAATACGCCGTTGTTTATGGTGCTAACTAGGACGGACCCATCGTCCAACGCCAAACCGCGATAGGGCCAGGCATCCCGCAGGTTTTCATCGTTGTTAAACCGTTGGGCCGGGCCGTCGCTGAGCAGATAGATGCCGTCATCAAAGGTGCCCATGATGATGCGATTATCTGTGTAGGGAAGAAAAAAGGTGCCTTTGCTGCCCTGGGGCCATCGAAAGGTGGTTAAGGGATCGGGAATGTTTTGGGGCAACCCGGTCAGATCATAGAGCCGGTCTTTGGAAAACACCAGATAACGGTTGTTGTGCACAAAGGTGATGCTGAGCGGGCCGTCCCATCGGTCAAGCGTAGTGAGCGCACCGCCGCTCCAGCGATAAGCGCGGTCGATGGTGTTGAAGTACACGTCTTCATCCACAAAATGCACGTGGCGGGTTTCACCAAAATTTTGCTCTTCTAACGGCAGTTCATCGCTAATAGAGTGATAGATGAGTTCTCCACGGCTGTCCCGCTGGTAGTAGCCAAAATCGCTGGGGGAGGCTACCCAGATTCGGCCCTGGGCATCAATTTTCAGATCTCTGATTCGGCCATCGTTGCGGGTCTTGATGGTGCGCCAAGTGGCGCCATCAAACACCAGCAGGCTGGAGCCATTGCCGACATAGATCAGGCCGTCGTCACCCTGCTCGATCACCCAGTTTTGTGAGTTGCCCTGATACTGTTCGATGCCCCAGTTCTGCAGCTGGGGCTTGCCGTTGGGAATTTGTGCCAACGACGGCCCGGCAAGCAGCATAAGCAGGCCCAAGCAGAGACCGAAAAAACGCTGGGCGCAGCAGTGTTCATTTTTAAAATCAGTCACTTAAATCTTCTTCGCATCCACGGTGCAAGGAATTGCAACCAACCTCCATTACCCGGTGGGGGTTGTTCGTACACACTTCTAGCCAGTCAAGATGAGGGACCATCATGAGTGTTATTGTAAACGTCCTACTGGCGTTGGCACTGGCTTTTTGGGCAAGCGGCGTTAGCGCTGTTACTGAGGTCATTACCAGCAAATCCCGATTTCTTACCCTGACAGGTGCGGTTGAAGTCAGTGACAGCTACCCAGAGGGCAATCTGGGCGCGGTAGCGTTTGAATCCGGTAGCGTGACGTTTACCCCCGTTTCTGGCTCGGGGTTGTTTTTTTCGGACTGGACGCCGCTGTTTCCCGGCAATGATTTGGCCCTCAATGGTTCGACCAATCTCAATCTGGATTTGGCGTTTGCCACCGCGGCAGTCGGATTTGATCTTGCAGATTCCGGCACCAACTCTACCTTTACTGTGCGCCTGCGCCGCGATGGCGTGACTTTGGCTTCGGTACAGGTCAACACCGGCTCCGCCACCCGGTTCGTTGGCATCTGGAGTGACCAATCGTTCACCCAGGTGGAAATTCGAGAAGACTCCGGAGGGGCGGAAAATGAATTCTTCGGGACTATTTATGCCGGCGGCTTCAAAAACCGTGACATCAGCTCCAACGTCCCCGCGCTGGTCTGTCAGTTCCCATTGCTTGCGGCACACAATTTTGCCTTAGGTGCTTCATTGGTGGCGCCACCGCCATTGGATCTAGGATTTGGATTAGGTGCCCACAGCGCCAACCTGACGCTGAAGTTTTGTCTGCCGTTTGCGTTAGCGCCGCCGGACATCATCACCTACGCCGACGATCCGTTTAACGCCGACCCTGATAGCCCCGAGGCGTGCTTCAAAACCTTTGACCACAAACGGGTGCACTCTCAGTTCACCAATGTGCTGGGCATTCCCGTGCAGTATGACTACGACTGGGGCGAGCTGGGCACACCTCAGGTTGTGCATCAAAACTCCGACGTTGAGGTCTACATGCTGCGCGGCAAACGCCCGCCGTTTGCGGACGATGCCAGCCTGGCGGCGTTTCTCGGTGACGAGTTTGCCACCGACGGTATCTACTCAGACTGTGATGGCGTAAAAGAGGTTAGCAACACAGGCCACCTCTGCCCCTATTCCAGCCAGCGGGCACTCACCCATGGCGTGGGACGAGGTAATAACACTTACCGTTTTGACGTCAATATGGGGCTGTTGGATTTTGTGTTTGTGCCGGTGCCCAAGTTTCCCCAAGGCACCAAAAATCCGGCGGTAAAGCAGTTTGCCCTGGAGGTGCTGGTGGAAGTCACCCAGATTGTCTGGGACATCGCCCTGGGTGGCTGGCGGTTTGGTAATTTTGTCGATCGCAACCAGGTGGTCGCGGTGTACGACGTAACCCCGCCGGAGATTAAAAAAGCCCTCGGCGATTTTAACGGCGACGGACAAACCAACGCCGCGGATCAGTCGTTCATTGACAACGTGGTGATTGAAGCCGATGAAATCGGCGGCGTCTCCGCCTCACGGTTTCGCAGCTTCTTGCGCAGCATGTATTCAACCTCCGATGCCTGCGGCAGGTCGGTAACGTTTTTTGAGCAGTTCCCCAACGATGAGCTGAAGGTGTTCTGGCCGGTGACCACCACCGCCCAGGACACGTCCTTTGTGGTGACCTGGAAAGCTCAGGACCCCGGGCCCAATGTACAAGGGCTGCGCAATGAGTCGACCACCACCCAACGGGTTACCGTTGTGGATACCCGGCCGCCAGAAATTCAACCGCCGATGGACATCGTTGAGTTAACCAGCGACACCCAGGTGACTCTGGACCTGGGCCAACCTCTGGTGTTTGACCTGGTGGACCTAAATCCAGTGATCACCAACGACGCTCAGTTTCCCCTGTCTCCCGGGATTCACACCATTACCTGGACCGCCATCGACGCCTCGGGCAACTCGGCAAGCGCTCTGCAGCGGGTCAATATCAAAAACAGCAACCTTGAACCAAGCGCCCTTTCCCAAAGCGGTGCTCAGCGCTTGAACGCGGTGTCCTTTGAGCCGATGGATGTGCGTATTGAGGGCAGCGACCCAGACAGCGATCCGCTGAACTTCTTTATTGAGGACTATCCCCAAGACGGCTTTTTTGTTGCGCCGCTGTACCCATTTTTTATCGAAGACTACCGTTTGGAAGCCAGTTTCAGTGACGCCGACGTGGTGCAATTTTGCGCGGACCGACCCGGCGGCAGTGACTTTTTGCACCTGCCGGTGATTCGCAGCCCGATCTATTTCTCGGTGCTAGATGACGGCACTACGTATGTGCTGGACGTGGGCTATGTGCAGTGTCGCGAGAGTTTGAGCCTGCCGCCCAGCTTTAGCGAACGCATCGCCGTATTTGATGCCACCGGCGCCTTTGTGGCCGGTCAAGACACCAATGGCATTCCCGATGATTTTTACATCGATATTCGTACTGACCGGGTCTACACCACCAGTGGGGAGCTGAGTAATGGTTTTATCAACATGCGCGACGCCGATCTTAACCGGATTCAAAACTACAACCTGTTCAGCATGCGCGACCGCAACAATCGATCGGTGAATATACCGTTTGCCGAGGCCGCCATCGCCGATACTCAGGGCATTCTCTATGTGCTGAGCGAGCGCGGGGACGTACACGCGGTGCGGGCGGACCTTGATCCAAACGGCGACACGATCCGGCCTGAATATCTGGGTCTGGTATTGGATACCCGTAACCAGGGCACCAATTTTGACATGGCCATTGATACCGAGGACAACCTGTTTGTATCCATGGGCAACCGGGTGTACAAAATCCCCCGGGCTTTTGCCCAGGACGATGGCTACTTTGCCTTTAGCAGCGAGATTCGCTGGATGGGTAAATGTACTGCGGATCGCGCCCCCGGTGACCAGGCCGTGTGCGACCTGACGAACGAGCGCTCGCTGGGGTATTCCTGCACCGACGAATGGTGTGATGTTGGGCGCGGCGATCAGCCGGGTCAGTTTGACGACCCCCGGGGAATCGCCATCGATCCCAACAACAATCTTTACGTCACCGACTTTCAGAATTTCCGGGTGCAGCGGTTTACCCCGGACGGTTTTTTCGCCGGCCAGGCAGAGTCGGAGTGTGACGGCAATTGTTTTGTGATTGGCGATTTTGGCCGGCCCAACGACATCGCGGTGAACTCCGACCACTTTTTTATCCTCGACACCAATACCGATTTGCTGCATATCTCCCAAACCTCGCCGTTTAAGGAAATTGGCGACGACTATGCAGTGTTGGAATACTCGTCCAACAACGACTTTGCCTGCCTGCTAAGCGCCGATTGCGTGGATACCTTTACCTTCAGCGTGTCCGACGGCGTGCGCGACCCGGATACGGGCCAGATGCAGCGCAGCGCGCCGGCGCTGGTAGAAATTGAAGTGGCAAGAAATTTTCGCCCGCCGTTTGCCACCAGCGGCATTATTGTGGAGGTTCGCGAAGACACGCCAACGATCATTACTCTGGATGGGTCCGATCCCGATCCTCTGGATATGCTGACGTTCGCGGTCAGTCAAATGCCTCAGCACGGCAGTCTAAGTTTGGTCGGCAACCAGGCGACGTACACCCCGGATCAAGACTACGTAGGTGAAGATGGGTTCAGTTTCACCGCCAGCGACGGGGTCGACACCTCCGCCCCGGAAGTGCTTTCGATCATCGTTGAGAACGAAAATGACCCAGCGGTGGTGACCTTCGATGATGCAGTGATTACCGCCGCGCGAGGGTTTGATACCGCGTTTGAAGGAACCCTCACCGACCCGGACGCCGAAGACCGCCACAGTTTGTTAGTGCGCTGGAACGACGGCAGCGCCGATGAGCCGGAAGGAGATATCTCCATGATGGGTAACATCAGCGGCCCGCTGCTCATGGAGCGCAGCACCGGTGACGGCTCCATTCGAGCTAACCATGTTTTTGATAACGCAGGAAATTTCACCGTGGAGTTTTGTGTGACCGATCAGGTGACCGGAGAGAATAAAACCCCCACCGCGAACTCCCTGACCCTGTGTTCACCCATCGAGGTATCCGTAGAAGACCTGCTGGACCTATCGTTGGCGTTGGAAGGCCCCGACGTGCTGGTGCGCGGGCAATCGAGCAACTACGTGATCACCTTAACCAACGAGCAACCGGCCAGTGGCGCGGGGCTTACTGCAACGGGCATTACCGCAGTGATCGATGTTGACCCAATCTTGCTCAGCTCCCCGCCATCCGGCTGCAACGCAGCAGGTAATCGATTTTCCTGCTCGTTTAATGATCTGGCGCCTGGCGACAGCCAAAGCATCACGGTGCCCATCATCGTTCCGGCAGACCCAGGTACTCAGGCAGGCGTGGTGACCGAGGTCGATGTTGCCGTAGATCAACCTGACCGTAAGCAGGCCAACAAGCTGGTCGTTACCACGCCGTTGGCCTTCGATGCTGACCTGGTGATTGGCGGCCAGGGTGACCAGGAGCTGGTGGACGACCAAGACTTTGATTTGGGTGACGGCGTCTGCGCCGGCGGTAACACGGGCACTTGCAACCTCCGCGCCGCCGTCATGGAGGCCAATGCCTCGGCGTCCATCCAGTCCATCGCTCTGGGCAACGGGGTGTTTGCGTTGTCGGCATCGGCTGCGGTCTCGCCGGATTCTGGCTACGGCGACCTGGATGTTTTTGAAGATCTCACCATCATTGGCAATGGCCCGGAAAACACGTTTATTAATGCCGGGGGTATCGATCGGGGATTCGAAGTGTTTGCCACCCTGGTGCTGGAAGGGGTGACCCTATCCGGCGGTCTGACGAACATAGACGAGGGTCTAAACGGCGCCGGCATCCTCATTGGTAGCAACGGTCGGGTGATCCTGCGCAACGTGCGCATTACCGGTAACGATGCGGTAGGTGACGGCGGCGCAATTTATGTCGACAACAATGTAGCGGATGCGCTGGTGATAGAAAATAGCGTTATCAGTGCCAACTCCGGCGCCAATGGTGGCGGCATTTTTGTGGCCCAGGGTGGTGCTCAGCTCACGAACGTGACGCTGTCTTCCAATCGAGCCAGTGGCAGCGGGGGTGGGTTGATGGTCAATGGCGGAGCGTTGACCCAACTTAATGTGACCCTGGCCGGTAATTCGGCGGCATCTGGCGGCGGCGCCTTACTGGGTGCGGGCACCCTGGATACGACTAACTCCCTATTTGCGCGCAACATCGCCAGCGATGGACCAGACTGCCTGGCCCAGGGTGGTGCGTTGATTTCCCGTGGCGGCAATCTGGTGGAGCGCGCGGATGACTGTGCGGGTTGGAACTTCAGCAACGATAAACTCAATGTTTCGCCAGGCATTACAGAGCTCAGGGACAACGACGGTCCCACCCGCACCTACGCGCTAACAACAGCTAGCCCGGCGCTGGATGGGGGCCTATTGGTGCCTTGTCCGGCCACCGATCAACGCGGCATGCCGCGCGCCACCGATGGGATAGGAAACGGCCAGCCTGGCTGTGACGTCGGTGCCTATGAAGCTGCAGGCGTACCGTTGCAGGAGACGATATTTGCAAACTCGTTTGAGTGACCCCGCGTGCTGCCGACGGGTATGTGTCTTTAGTTTATCTTGACATAAAGATATGTTCGATCCATTATCTTTACATCAAGATAAATGGAGTGGCAGCTGATGGATTTACACAAGACGATCTTTGGATGCGTTCTTTTGCTGGTGTCGGGCCTGACGATGGTGGTAGCAGGTTGCAGCACGCCAGCAGCGGTGGAGGGTCTGAAGTCAGCGGACATTCGCTGGTATGAACACACCGTCAAGCTTGAAGCCGGCGGAACGTATCGATACGAACGCGGCGTTGTTGCTGTGCCAGAGAACCGTAGTACTCGCAGTAACAGAACCTTTGACCTGGAATTTCACCGGCTGCCAAAAAGCTCGGCCCAGGAAAACAGTGCGCCGCCTATTTTCATCCTGAAAGGCGGGCCCGGATATGACGGCATCGATGAAGATCTGACAGACGAGGGTTACTACGAGTACTTCTTTCAGCGCTATACCGATATCGCTGACGTTGTCATTGTGGGGCAGCGGGGGTTCGGGCCATCCGGCGAGCTTCCATGCCCCGATATACCTGCCGTTACCATTGATGAAGTGAACACGCCCTCTAAGCGCTATGAAAGAGTACGAAAAGGCTTGGCGGCATGTCGTTCGTTGCACGAAGGCAAGGGCGTTGACCTGTCCGGCTTTAACATTGTTGAAATGGCAAACGACGTGGCTGACGTTGCTCAGGCGCTCGGTTATGACGCCATTCAAATCACCGGCAACAGTTTTGGTTCCCACTGGGGTATGGCGCTGATTCGGGAACACCCAGAGCTGGTAAGTCGGGCCACTTTCAGCGCATTGGAAGGGCCCGACCATACCTTTGATAACCCGCGGGAAGTCGAAGCTCAGCTGAAGCGCATTGCCAGTGCTGCTCAAAGCTCCCCATCGCTGGCGTCGTATCTGGGGGGCCGCGATATCTTAGATGAGTTTCGCGAACTGGTGCGAAAGGCTGATCAAGAGCCTATCGCGGTTGCCTACCAAGCCTCAGAAGATGAACCATCGAAGACGGTCTACTTAACGGGCGCCGATCTGCGCCTGCTCAGCCGCGGCTATTCCCGGGGAACTCACTGGCGATATCTGATGCCGGTATGGCCGGTAGACATGCTGTCCATGCTGTCCGGCGATATGGACGGTGCGATGCAGCGTTTGGCAGGCTGGTGGCTTAGCGAATCGTTGGATGCGGCAGGTTATTACTCGGTGGAATGTGGGTCCGGCATTAGCCCAGCGCGGCGCGTCAAGATGATGGAGGATGCCAAGGGTAGCCTGCTTTCCGTGCACACCCTGCTCGCCGGCGATCTTTGCGGGGGCTGGCCATCGGACCTGGGCGAGGCATTTCGACGTCCATTGAACACCGATATTCCTGCCCTGTTAGTTCAGGGCGATTGGGATACCTCCATTCCGCTGGCCAACGCACCCCAGGTGCGAGCCATGTTCAGCAACCATCACTTTGTGGTTGTTCACGGCGGCTCCCACGGGGCGCTGCGGGAAGCTGAAGAGGCGTTTCCTGATTTTCGTCAGGCGGTGCTAGCCTGGATCAGGAACGGGGAAACTGAACAACTGCCCGACAGCGTTACGCTTCCTGCGCTAAAGTGGCAAATACCTGAGTGACCTCATCGCTCTCTTCGGACAGACAACATGCCAAAAGCTCAACTCTCAGATCCGGATTTGATTGATCGCTTAAGACAGGAGTGGGAACGGGAATCCCCGAAACTGGATACCCATGCCATGGATGTAGTGGGTCGAGTGATGCTCTTGGCCAATCGTTGGGACAGCCAGGTTCAGCAAACCCTGAAGCCATTCAAACTGACCTATACCGATTTCGACATCCTGGCCACCCTGCGCCGCAGCGGTGCACCCTATGAGCTGACGCCAACCCAACTGCTCCAGTCGGTGTTACTGACTTCGGGGGCAATGACAACGGCGCTGGCAAGGTTAGAGGATGCTGGGCTGATAGCCCGCATCGAAGATCCTAATGATCGGCGCAGCAAAAAGGCCGGCTTAACCCGCAAAGGCGTCAGTCTGGCCGGCAAGGCTGCGAACAAGCGTTTTGAGACTGCGGGTGTGCAATTGGAAAAGCTCAGTGAGGGCGAAAGGCGCACGTTAACAAAACTCTTAAGAAAGATGTTGTAAGTTGATCCTTTACAAACGTCATCGGACTGACCAGGAAGCGCCCAGGAGTTACATTGATGCATTACCGTGTTCGCCGCCCCATCGGCCAGTTATTTCTCCTCACCTTAACCGTCGTGTTGTCCGCATGTACCTACCGAGGTTACAACCGAGAAGTTAACCCTTCCGAGCGGTTTCTGATTGAGGCTCGCAATGGCGCAGTATTGGGAGAGCACAAAACCAGTACAACCGGAAGCAGTCACAGCTACTACAGCCGGGGCGAGTTTGCCGCCGGCCAATCCACATTTCACGCCGCAACGGAAATTCCCGGAGCGGGCCTCAATGATGAGGGCGACGATGACAGGGAATTTGTGAATCTACGAGAAATTCAGTTTTCTGGCATTGCGGGCGCGAAGTATTGGTTGCTGCCGCGCAACCAGGCCGGCAACAGTTTGTCGGCACTGATTATGCCGGGCCCTTTCCAGGGTTATCAGCTGGTCGATCAAAATTCCGGCGTCGTCATTGCCGTTGTGCTTTAAGTTGGAGATGTCCCCAACATCAGAGTTTCAGCGTATGCCTCTCTATGTGCTTTGGCGTTGGAGAAAATAGATGCAATCGTTGATCCCATTGAAAAACCGCCTGATAACATTGATGACGCTGGCCGTTCTGCAAGGTGCACCAAGCGTCGGGTTTGGAAAAACCCCTAAGTGTTTTCCCCGAGCGGGGCATTGCGTGCAGGTTACGGTGAACGGCCAGCAAAGCGTTCGTTTGACGAAAGCCTCGAAAAAGCTGCTCAAGGGCTATGACGAGGTGTCCTACTATGTCGACGATACCCTTTATGAAATTCTTGATCCCATCAGCGGCGAGCTGGACGTTGTCGGTGCCATCGTTGAGGGCGCTGAAGATTGGTATGGCCAGCCAGGATCGGTGGACGTTCAGGTGGTTCCTCTGCAGGCTGTCGAGATTGCCGCCAAAGAAGAGCTGGTGTCCAACCCCACGGTTCGCATTGGTGGCCAGGCGATAGTCTCAAAAGCGAACGTGATGCAGGACAACACGCTGCCGCCAGGACGCTATCTTTTGCGGGTAAAATTGAGGGGGTCGGGCAACTGGGATCGGCAGACCTTGTTGCTGACGGTGACCGAAAAACAACCGGGGGAGTGAATGGACGATGAGTGAATCGGAAAACATCAATCTGCTGAAGGCGGGCTATGAGATGTGGAGTCAGAAATCTCCTGACTCCATCGAGTACTTTCTAAATCTTGTATCGCCCAATGTCGTTTGGCGCTCGATGGCAGAGGGTGCCGCTGAAGCACCCTACACAAAACAACAAACAGGACCGGAAGGCGTTAAGTCTTACTTGATGGGTCTGACCGAAGACTGGGATCTGGAGCACTACACAGTGAACGAATATATCGCTCAGGGTGATCGGGTTGTAGTGCTGGCAGACTGCGCCTTTACCCACAAGACAACGGGCAAAACCACCGAAACGCCGAAAGCCGATGTGTGGGAGTTTCGCGACGGCAAAATCGTCAGCTTTCACGAGTTCTATGACACCCAGACGTTTCTGGCCGGCGCGCGGTCCGACTGACCCCGTCAGCGATCGATCCAAAGATCGATAAACCTGTGGCACTGGAATGGCGGGTTAGAATCAGGGTATAAATCCCTATGAATTCTCTGTCCGTCCTGTTTGCGCTGGTGTTTGGAAGCATTAGCAACTGCGAAACATTGCGCATCGATCCGCCGTCGATTGAGTGTGTCACCGCCTCCGAGCTGGAGGCGGCCAAACGACTGATGCTGCGGGCAGTTAATGAAGAGCTGCAAACGCCTGAGTTTTCAGCCACGCTGGAAACGTCCAGCGACTGGCAGGACGCGCTGACGTTTTTCCTGTTGTCCTATGAACGGCCTCGTTCGTTGCCTGAGCCAGAGCTTGAACGGGTGGATCAACGTTTAGCCACACTTAGCCAAGCGAACCCGTCGAATCTCTCGCTGCGGCTTCTGCTGTTAGCCCGCTGTGAAAAATCGACCGCAAAAACCACACCGTTTTTAGACCCAAATCGTTGTCGCTTGCGCCAAGCGGAAGCGTTACGCGCCTATCACCCGGACAATGCCTGGAGCTATCTTGTCAGTGCAGATGCGGCATGGGGCCAAGAGGACCAAAACCAGGCTGTGGCTTTCATGACACAAGCAGCCCAAGCCCGCCGAATTGACGTTGGCTTTTTGCGCGCGGTGCGTGCGGTTTACCAGGCTATCAATCCATTGACCCTCGATGGTGTGAATGACCCACTGCAGCGTCGCGATATTGCTCTGTACGAGCGGGCGGTGTCGTTAGTGGACGCGCAAATCGATCCATTGATACGACGGTTGGCCCGTCGCTGTCAGGCAGCCACGGTGGAGCCTCTACTGTCAGGCTGTTTGCACGTCGTGCAGGCGTTGAAACTGCCGGGCACGTTGCGCTTGTCGTATTCCTTGGCGTTGGGTATCGAGACCTCTATTCATAAAAAGCTGGGTAACGCGGGAGAACTTAAGACGCTCACTGAGGAACGCCTGCGGTCCAGTGAATGGTTGCAACGGTCCCCTGGGGACTCGGTGATGCATCAAACGGGTCAGGTGCTGAACGTTCTGAACCAATGGGTCGAGCACGGCGAGGCTTTTGCGGTTTTTGAGGGCTACAGTGAGTCGGGCCGATCGGAACCCGGGAATCCGTTAGAAGCACTATCAGCCATGGCTGATAGTGAGGAGTGCATTGCGCTGTCGTTTGGTGAACAAGCGCCACCTTGCGTCACTGACGCGATGCTCAATGCCGAACTGACACGAGTGGAAAACCACCTCCACGATTTGCTGGGATCACCCACTACCCTTGAGCGTTGGCGAAACGATCCTGAGCCCAATGTGCAGGTCGTTCTTGCGCAGTCGTTGATGGTGATGAGAGCGCAAGAGGCGGGCAAAAACGGCCCGCTCAAAGACACGGAGACATTCAGTCAGCTGAAAGCTCTTGTGGCCGCCCTTCCGGATAACGCGTTTGCCCGCCGGGTATTGCTGGACCGCTGTATGAGACTAAAGGATTGGCGTTGTACCGAGCAATTAGCGCTGGCCTGGGCGGAGGCTGAGCCGGACAACGCCATTCCTTTTCTGACGATGGCAGCCGTGAGTCTCCATAGCGAGGACGTCGGTTCCGCGCGGCTATGGCTAAACAACGCCGCGAGTGCTCGTCGGTCTGATCGAGGCTTTGGTCTCCTGGCTAAATCCTATTTCGACGTGTACCACACGATGTTACCCGGTCCGGCTTCTGACCCGCTTCGGCAGCGCAATACGGCCATCTTGGGCATGGCTTTAGGCTGGGCAGGCGGCATGGTAAGTCACGATAACCTCCTTCGGGATTTCTGCTTAGAGTCTGACCTCGATGAGGTATTTGAGACCTGTCTCAGTGCAGCCCGCGCCATGCAGCTGCCGGGTCATGATTTTATGGGAGGGCTGATGGGAGTCATCCTGGAAACCCAAATGCTGGAAGCGTCCGGCGACGAGCCAGGGTTGGCCCTAGCCATTGAAAAGCGCACCGTTTTTGAACAGTCAATGGTCCCGCTGGATTTCCACCAGTTACACCAAAGTGATGTTGCGCTGCGGTTCGTCAACGTCATGGGTCGTCACGGGCAGGTAGAGGCCTTTCGGCAACTTAACCAACGGGCCCTCCCGGAATTGACCTCCACCTCTCCCTGATTATTTCGCCAAACCCCAGTTATCCTGGGGTTTAAAGCGTCTTGCATCCACGGTGCAAGGATCTGCAACCAGGGGAATTTCAGCGTTTGGTAGGGTCAGATATTGTCATGGAAAATCCGACAAGGAACTGCCATGAGGCTTCGTCAGATCGCTCTACTGGGCTGGTTAACGCTTTATCCGGTCCACTGTTTGTGGGCCCAAACACCGCCCGGTACTGAGCCACTCACCCAAATTTCTGGGTTGGAATCGCTGTTAAGCGGCCAAAAGTCCTCCGAGCGCGCGCGGTTTACGTCGCAGACTCTGCAGAACTTGCCTTACCGGAGAGGCCGTCTGCAGCTGAACGAGCCGTTGCGGCTGGAATTTGCCGAGCCCATCGACCGGTTTGCACTGGAGCTCGAAGATCCAGCTCAGGATTCGGTGTATTCGCTGACCGCATTGCGCGGCGAACATGTTCTGGGCACTCAGCAATTTTATCTCTCCAGCAGTCAGCTGCCCGACGTCATATCCGCGCCTGATGGGGTGCTGGGGCTGGTGGCTCAAGAGCCGTTTGATCGCGTTGAGATTCGTGAAATTCACGGGCGATCGGGCGCCGACCCGGAGTATGTGAAAGCGCTCTACAGCGGGCGACCGGCAGCCAAAGGTGGTTCAAACGTCGGCGCTATTGCCTGTCAGGCCCCACTGGGGGTCGCGTACAACATCGCCTTTGGTATCGCACTGGTGTCTATCGAGCCGATCAGTCAGTTTGCCGCCGCCACGGCGGCGTATACCGCCAATCTGGGTCTAAAGTTCTGCAAAACGGTGATTGAGCCGCCGGCCGACCTTGAGCGCCGCATTGCGCCCACCGAGTGCACCTCAAGCTTTGCCCAGCCTCATATGGTGTCGGAATACGAAAATGCGTTAGGGGTGCCACTTGAGTATGAATATAACTGGGGTCAGTTAGGCACGCCGTTCGTCTACCACCACAATACCGAGGTGTCGGTAACCCTGGCTTACGACGCCCCTAAACCGCCCAGTGTGGGAACGTTGTCGCTGAGCGCGCTGCTCAGTGATTTTTCGTTGGACGGAACCGATCAGATTTACCAGCAATGCCGGAAGGATGGCAGCGTTCGATTGAGTCAGGTGGAATCCGGCGTGGGTCCCAGCTATGAGTGCCCCTATGTTGCCGACCGAGTGCTGGAGATTCCCGTCGGACGCAACACCATTGTGTGGCAAGCGAACGCCAAAATGGGGCTGCCAGATCTCATTTCGTTTCCTAGACCCGGCGTGCCGCCAGGTGCCAAGGTACCCTTCTATAAAATTATTCTAAAACGCATCGCCAAAGAGACCATTCAGGGCGTGACGGATTTCTTTCTCGGTGGCTGGCGCTTTGGCAACGTCAGTACCGCGTTTCAAACGGTGACGATCTTTGATGAACGGCCGCCGCAGATTGTGCCTCAGCCGCAAAGCCAGACGCGCATTACTGCCACCTTAGTCAACGGCCAGATTCAGGTTCAAATTGAGGCGGATGAACCCGGCGGTGTGTCTCGCCGACGCTATGAGGATATTCTCAAGCGCATGTACCAAGTGAGCGACCCCTGCGGTCGACCAACGACCTTCCGTGCCAGCTATCCAACCGATGGGTTGCGAAGTTTTTGGCCGGTCAGCACCCAGGCCCAGAACCAAAGTTTTGAAATCACGTGGACGGCCACTGATCCGGGTCCTAATCTCAATGGCGTTGCCAACCAAACGGCAGTGACCATGCAGGTGGAGGTGGTGGATATTCGCCCACCCACGATTGTGCCGCCGCCGGATATCGTGGAGGTGACTCAAGGTCAGGTCACAGCGCTGGGTCAGCCGCTGGTGTTTGATTTTGTCGATCTAAGTCCTTCGATCAGCAACAACGCCAACCTGCCCCTAGGACAGGGGCTGACCGAAGTAACGTGGACGGTGACCGACGCGTCGGGCAACACCACCAGCGCCATTCAGGTGGTGAACGTTAAATCCAGTAACGCTGAGCCAAGCGCTCTAGCCCAGGTTGCTGGCAACCGGTTTGATGCGGTGTCTTTTGAGCCGACCACGCTGCGTTTGTCCGGTAGCGACCCAGACGGCGACCCGCTGAGGTTTTTTGTCGAAGACTACCCGGACAACGGGTTTTTCGTCGCCCCGTTATACCCCTATTTTGTGGAGGATTTTCGTGTTGAGCGTTCAGCTTCCGAGGCGGAGCTGGCCGCCATCTGTGATGGCGGTGATCAAATTTTCCAGATCAAATTTCCCTCAGAGCCAGTTCACCTGGCGGTGACCGACGATGGCACCACCTTTGTTGCCGACCGGGGCCATGTGGACTGCAGCACGCTGGCCAATAACGGCAGCCACAATTTGGAAGCACGACTCGCGATCTTCCCGCCCGGCTTTGACCCTGACGGCGCTCAAGAGCCCGCCGCTCGCCAGTTGGGCGGTAATGCGGTGCGAGATCTGGTGGTCGACAGCTTCAACGAGTTGATTGTGGTGACCAGCAATAGCTCCGGCGGCAACGCCTTTGTGCGTACATTGGACTTCGCTCTCAATGAGGTACAGAACTACCGCATGACCAATATGATCGACCGCACCACGGGTCGCTGTGAGACATTTGGCAGTAATAATTTCTGTGAAATCACCCAGGCGCGTAGCGCCGTGGTGGATGCCAACGGCGTGCTGTACGTGATGGATTTCACCGGACGAATTTATGCCTTTCAAGCGCCGGCCAGTAGTTCCAGCCCGGTCGAATTTATTGATTACCTCAGTGACGATGTGACATCCAGCGCCACGACGCGAGTCAGCCCAGGAAAACTGGCCCTAGATGGCGACGGCTTCGTTTACGCGACTCGCAATAATCGGGTCTATAAGTACTCGCCATCGTTTGTCGACGCCAACGGTCTGGTTCAGCCCGGCGCTCCCGTGGGGTGGCTGGGCCGATGCGACACGGATCTGGCCCCAGGTGATGAGGCGGTTTGTGATGTGGCCAATCAACGCAGTCTCGGGTTTTCTTGTACCGACGCCACCTGCGGGGTTGATGAGGATATTCCCCAGGCCGAACGGGATTTTTGCGGCTACACGTTTTCCAACGACGGAAACTTCGGCTGCCGGCCTGGCCAGTTTCGCAGCGCCGGAGGGATTGATATTGACCCCCAGGGCATCGTCTACATTGCCGACAGCGGCAACCAGCGAATCCAGCGATTTACCCCGGAAGGATTTTTCGCCGGCGAAGCAGAATCAGAATGTGACGGCAGCTGTTTTGTGCTGGGCGACTTTGGCAGTCCCCGGGATGTATCGGTCAATTCCAGTCGCTTTTATATTCTGGATCCAGCGACCAACCTGCTGCATATCTCTTTGTTAACGCCATTTACCAATCAGGGCAGTGATTTTGCTGAACTGGTCTATCAATCCAACAATGATTTTGCCTGCCTAAGTCCCAACGACTGTGTGGATGAATTTGCCTTCAGCGTCAGCGATGGCGTTCGCGATCCCGACAGTGGCCGGCCAGTGCGCACGACGGCAGCGCCGGTTGAAGTGGCGGTCAGCCGCAACTTCCGCCCGCCGGTGGCAACGCCGGGAATTGCCGCGGTGGTGTTTGAAGATCAGGAAACGCCGGTGCTGCTGGACGGGGCGGAACTGGACCCACTGGACGTGCTCAATTTCAACCTGGTTACGCCACCTGAACATGGTTCGGTGCTGGTGGTTGGTGATGAGGCCCGATACCTGTCAGACCCTAACTACGTTGGCCCGGACACCTTTACCTTCGCCGCGTTTGATGGGCTGACGGAGTCAGCGCCTGAAGCGGTGGCAATTACCGTTCTCAACGTGAACGATCAGCCGCTAGTCAGCCCATTGGATGATGCCCAGGTCGGGGCTGGCTTTGCCTTCACGCTGGAGCACGATTTTGTTGACCCGGACTTAGATGATCTGCATGGCCTGACCATCAACTGGGGTGATGGCACCGTCTCGCCGGAGGGGTCCATCAATGCCATGGGCCAGCCTACCGGTCCGATCCTGGAAGAGGGGGGCATTGGGCCTGGACGAATTAGCGCCAATCACGTTTACGCCAACCCTGGCAGTTACACCCTGGAGGTGTGTGTCACTGATCAAATGACCGACGATGGGTCCGGTAAGCAGCCCACGGCTAACACCACCACCGGCTGCGCTGAGGCGAACGTGACCGCGATTAATGCGCTGGATCTTCAGCTGTCCAGTAACGGCGTTAGCAGTGCGCTGCCGGGCCAACTGGTCAGTTACGACCTGACGGTTCAAAACCTGGCGCCTGCCAGCGGTGGGCTGACCGCAACCGGGGTCGTGATGGAAATTGATCTGGCCAGTGAATTTGTTCCCTCCTCCGTTGCAGCCACCGGTTGTCAGCAACAAGGAATGAACTTCACCTGCTCAATACCCGATTTATCGCCCGGCGCTTCAGCGACCGTTTCTATCAGCGGACAGATTCCTGCGCTGGTTCCATTGGGCCTGCGGTTGCAAACGCAGGTGCAGGTGACGCAAAACGAAACCGATCAGACGCCGGACAACGCCCTGCTGCAGATTACCTCGGTGACACGACCGGCGGACTTTCAGGTGGGCGCCAGCACGCTTGCGCTATTGGACAAGGGTGACGTCAATCCGGGTGATGGCGTCTGTGCCAGCGAGGATGATGTTTGTACTTTGCGGGCTGCGCTGGAGGAAGCCAACGCCAGCCCGGGACAGCAAAGCATCGCCCTTGGCAGTGCAACCTATCTTCAGGACCAGCCCAGCTCGCTGCGGGTAAGCGAGAGCGTCACCCTGCTTGGCAACGGCGCCGACCGCTCAGTGATTCGATCCACGGCGGGCTTCGGGGTCATCGTTAGCAATCCTGGGGCAACCCTGCGTCTGGAGGATCTGACCGTGGCCGGCGAGGGGTCAGGTGTTGATGCCGGAGGAGACCTCGTCGCCCGCGGCGTGCGCTTCACGGCCAATCGTTCCGATGGAAGTTTTGGACCCGGGGCGTTAGTGCGAGGAAATGTCGACATTCGCAACTCCACCTTTGATGGCAACCAGACCACCGCGGACGGAGCGGCGTTGTTTAACCTGAGCGGCACCAGCTATCTTGAGAATGTGACCGTGGTTGGCAATAGCGGTGGTGCGTTAGTGTTTAACAACGACGCCACCTTAGTGAACGTCACCATTACCGGCAATACCGGCGGCTGTTGTTGGGAGACAATTTCTGCGGCCCTAAACAGCTATGGTGCAGATACCGTTGTCACGTTAGTCAATTCCGTATTGGCAGGAAATCAGCCCTCCCGGGCACCTGACGCAGGCCCCGAATCGCCGGCCAACTGTGCCACTTCTTCAGGCGGTACGATCGTGTCTCTGGGCAACAATCTACTGGGAAATCTCACGGGGTGCTCGCTGACACCTGTTACCAGCGATATCCTCGCTAACGATGCGGCACTGCAACCTACTGCGCGCAATCCGGCGGCGGTGCCCACGTTGAATCCTCAGCTTGGCTCCCAATTGCTGGATGGGGGAGACCCGGGCAGTTGCCCAGTCACTGACGCCAGAGGCGTTAGCCGGCCTCAGGACGGAAACGGCGACGGCAGCGCTGTGTGCGACATTGGCGCCGTTGAGCGCAAAACTGATGGGGTGTTCTCTTCCAGTTTTGAGAATTAAGTAGGCGCCCGAGAAGCGACTGGCGCGGGTCAGATGCTTCCATCGGCTCGTTTCCGCTGCCAGCGGTCATCCAGCTGGACGGCCGGTCTTTCGCTGGCGTCAATAACGCCCTCCGCCCGATCGCTGACGACCTGGTTTCGACCCGAGTCCTTGGCGTAATACAAGGCGCGGTCGGCTTTCTCTAGCAGCAGTTTTGCGTTGGACGATGGGTCGGGGCGAGTCACGCTCACGCCAGCGCTCATAGTGAGGTGAGGGGCGACGGCGGAATACTCATGAACAATGTTTGCCTCGGCAATGGTGTTAACCAGTGATCGGGCGTGCTCCAGCGCAACAAACAGCGAAGTATGGGGCAGCAAAACCACAAATTCTTCGCCGCCATAGCGCGCAACACATGCATCAAGACCGGCGTTGGCCTGCAGTATCTGGGCGACGTTCACCAGGCACTGATCCCCTGCTTGGTGGCCATAGTTGTCGTTGTAGGGCTTGAAGTAATCGATATCCATGAGGATCAGCGCGACCTCCTGGCCACTGCGCAGACCCCGGGTCCAGGCCCGGTCCAGAGCTGTTTCAAAGCAGCGTCGATTGGCAATATGGGTCAGCGCGTCCGTGGTACTGAGCCGTTCCAGCTCAGAGGCAAATTCCTTGATTCGCTCTTGCTCGCTGACCAGCGTGCTGTTGGTCTGGCCCAGTTCGGCAATTTTCTTATGCAGGCTGCGATTGAGATCGCTGACTTCCTGATTACGGTGTTCCAAGTCGGCGGCCAGGTCGCGATTGGCCAGGAAAAGGTCAACCGCCTGGACAAAAAACACATAGAATTTTTTTGAGCAGGCCAGGAGAAACCCATACCAGGTCAACGCCAAAATGCTGGCGATAACCATGGGCTCCGGCCGGACCAGCAGACAGACCACTACCGGCAGGCACATGGCCGAAGAAAATAACTGAAACGTTCTCTGGCGAAAGGAGTAGGCGGTTACCCCTCCGCTGACCAAAGCAGTCATGATGATTACTACAACAACCACCTGTTGAACATTTCCAATCACCACCAGATAGCCCAATAAAGTGCCCCACATGGAGCCGATGGTCGATTGCATCAGGTCCAGTCGACGATGCCACAGCGGAAGCGCAGAAGAAGAGCGCTGTTCATTCTGAGAATACAGGTGGATCACGTGTAAGCGATAGTAAACGACCGCCGAGTACGCGATGCCCCATACGGTCAGTACGACCCAAGGCACATTTCCCCAAAACCCCCAGCACACAATGGCCAGACACACATAACCGCCAGCGCTCGCATTGAAGTTTTGTGAAAACAACAGCTCAAGCGCCCTCCAGCGAAGGATTTCCTCACTGGCTTGTGGGCGAGATTGCGGTGTTTTTGTCATGGGTCCGGGTTTCGTGCTCGATCGTGCCGCAACGCTCATCAATCAGGCGGGCAAAGCGGCGGCATGCCGACCCGTAGAGAAGTTATCGGCGTATTCGTGCAATGGCTTTAGTGGATCTTTTTACCCTTGTCCCCATTTCCCTTATGATGCGGGTCCACTCGGGCTTCGCACAATCGTTCCGCCTACCGTTCGCCCGTAACCTGACATTAGGAAACTGTCGCTGATGAAAACGTCCCAAGCGTTATCTGTCATTCTGATTGGCTTTTTTCTTGCCGCCTGCACCGATGAGCGATCGTCATCAGCGGTTGAGATCAGCGGTGATGAAAAGCTCTCTGACGTGTTGAACTATCCAGCAACCTCCACCGTGGATCAGGTGGATCTTTACCACGAAAAATCGGTGGAAGATCCGTACCGGTGGTTGGAGCAGGACGTCAGAGAATCCAATGAGGTTGCCCAGTGGGTTGAGCAGCAAAACGCCGTGACCTTTGGCTATCTGGATGGTCTTGAGCAGCGTGGCCCCATTGCTACGCGCTTGAAACAGCTCTGGGATTATGAGCGCTTCGGTAACCCAATCATGAAAGCAGGTCGTTATTTCTACAGCTACAACGATGGTTTGAGTAATCAAAGTCGCATCCTGATCCAGGACGGGCTGGATGGTAAGCCGCGGGTGCTGGTAGATCCGGTGTCCTGGTCCGAAGACGGTACGGTGGCGCTGGCAGATTGGCAGGTCAGTCCGGACGGCCGATTTATGGCCATGGCTGTTCAAGATGGCGGGTCCGACTGGCGAACCTTGAAAGTACTGGATGTGGAAACCGGTGACACGTTAAGCGATGAAGTTAGTTGGGCAAAATTTACCCCGATGTCGTGGAATGGTCAGAGCAGCGGCTTTTACTATTCTCGCTATCCGGAGCCGGACGCTGACGGTGCGTTTCAAGATTTGAACTTGAACCAAAAAGTCTATTTTCATCAGATCGGAACTCACCAAGATACGGACGAGCTGGTTTATGAGAATCCAGAGAATCCTGCCTGGGGCTTCTTCTCCTCCGTGACCGAAGATGGCCGCTATCTGGTGATCACGATCTGGCAGGGCACCGATTCCCGTTTTCAAATCGCCTGGCAGGACCTGACCCAGGCCGGCAGCCAACCGCAAATGCTGATCGAGGGGTTTGATTACGACTATTCACTGGTCGGCAATATCGGCACTCAGCTGATTTTTCGAACGGATCGTGATGCCCCTAATGGACGTTTAATTGCGATTGATGTGGCAAATCCGCAGGAACAAAAGCCCTTGGTCGCTGAGCGTGAGCAGGTGCTGCAGGGCGCGGCGCTGATCGGCGGCCAGATTGTGGCAGCCTATTTGAAAGATGCGCGCTCAGAGATTCGTATTCACGGTTTAGACGGCGTCTTCCAGCGGGAACTGGGATTACCCGGCATTGGATCGGCCAGCGGCTTTAGCGGCACTCCTGATAACCCGGAAACTTTCTACAAGTACTCCAGCTACAACCTGCCGCCCACGATCTACCGTTACGATGTGAACACTGGGCAGCAACAGGAGTTTCGCCGAGTAAACGTGGATTTTGCACCGGAAGATTATGTGGTTCGGCAGGTGTTTTTCAGCTCCAAAGACGGCACCCGTGTACCGATGTTTATCAGTCATCGAAAAGACCTTGAGCCGGGCGGTCAGCATCCGACCATGTTGTATGGCTATGGCGGGTTTAACTCGTCTCAGCGCCCCGTGTTTTCGGTCACTCGACTGGCCTGGATGGAAATGGGCGGTGTGTATGCCGTGGCCAATCTTCGCGGCGGCGGCGAATACGGCAAGGCCTGGCACAAGGCCGGCACCAAACTGAATAAACAAAACGTTTTTGATGATTTCATTGCCGCTGCGCAGTACCTGATCAATGAACGCTGGACAACGGCCGATCAACTGGCGGTGTTTGGTGGTAGCAATGGAGGATTGTTGGTCGGTGCGGTGGTCAATCAGCGCCCAGACCTGTTTGCCGCTGCTGTGCCGGCAGTGGGAGTGATGGATATGCTCAGGTTTCATCAATTTACCGCTGGCCGATTCTGGGTTGACGACTATGGCTCGTCGGAAAACCCTGAAGAATTTGAGGCGCTGCTTGCCTATTCGCCGTATCACAATATTCGTCAAGGACTGGACTACCCGGCCATCATGGTCACCACGGCAGATACCGATGACCGTGTAGTGCCGGGACACAGCTTTAAATACGCCGCTGCCATGCAGGCGGCAAATCCGGATGGAAAGCCTGTCATCATCAGAATTGAGACCCGGGCGGGCCATGGAGCGGGCAAGCCAACGGACAAAACGATCGCCGAGTATGCCGATCGATGGGGTTTTCTAGCTGAGCATCTCAATCTGAAGCTGCCGGAGGGTTACGGCTCGGACAGTACGCCTTCCATGACCCCTCCTTAGCACGCAACAAGAGCCCAGTGCGGCAAGGTTGCCAAAACAGGGCAACTCGAATAACCCTGCCGTTTGTCACTTGCAACCCCAGGCGGTGAACTTTAGGGTTCGCCCCTTGTGCAAACTGAGAATTCATCATGTTCAGAACTGCTGCTTGTCTATCTGCGCTAACCCTTTTTCTGGCGGCTTGCGGCGATTCCTCGACGCCTGCAGACGTTAAGGCCCCTGAATCGGCCAGCACCGAGTTGGTGCCTGCTCAGGCGAGCGCGCCGGCGAACGCAACGTTAACGGCAACCCTTATCGAACGCCATAGAATCTTCGGCAATCCTACGCGGACCCAGGGTCGAATCAGCCCCGATGGCAGTTATGTCAGCTGGCTTGCGCCAGTGAACAACGTTATGAACGTATGGGTTGCGCCGTCTGACGATATGGCCGCGGCCAGGGCAATTACCCAAGACACGGTGCGCGGAATTAACAACCATCAGTGGTCACCTGACTCCAGTTTTGTCTACTACCAGCAAGACACTGGTGGTAACGAGAATTTCCACGTCTATGCCTCCAACGTTTCCACCGGCGAGGTGAAGAACCTCACGCCGTTTGACGAAGGCATCAGGGCCGGCATCCAGGCCATCTCCAGCGACCGACCTGGGGAATTGTTGATAGCCGCTAACGCGCGCAACCCCCAATTGTTTGACCTGTATCGAGTCACTGTGGCCACCGGCGAGCGTGAAATGGTGGCAGAAAACCCAGGTTACGGTGCCTGGTTAGTCGACAACACGCTGACCCCGCGCTTTGGCATGCAGCAGACTCCCGGTGGCGGTGCCGACTTTGTCGACATGGAAGGTAATCGCCTGTTCAGCGTTCCTGCGGAAGACTTTCTGACCACCAACGCCTTTGGCTTTGATGCCGGCAACGAATTTATCTACGCCGTCGACAGCCGTGGCCGCGACAAAGCGGCGCTGGTAAAGATGAGCGCCGCCGACGGCTCGGTTGAGGTGCTGGCTGAGAGTGATCAGGCCGACATCAGCGATGTGTTGCTCCACCCAACGACCTATCAGCCTCTGGCCTACGGTGTGGACTACCTGAAAAATGAGTGGACTGCGCTGACCGATGAGGCGGCCAAAGATCTGGCGTTTCTGGATGACCAGCTTGCTGGCGAATTTAGCATTACCGCCGCCACTGACGATCTGAAACGGATGGTGGTTTATGCCGAGTCGGCTCAGGCCCCGGGGGCCTACTTCATGTATGACCGGGAGGCGGGGACGTTAGCCGAAATGTTCTCCACGCGGCCAGAGTTGGCCAACGCGCCGCTACAGCCCATGTATCCTCAGGAAATTCTGTCTCGCGATGGCAAGACGCTGGTGTCGTACCTCACACTGCCGCCGGGGACTGACAATGACGGCGACGGACGACCCCAGTCCCCGCTACCGATGGTGTTAGACGTCCACGGCGGCCCTTGGACCAGGGACGACTATGGTTATAGTTCCTGGCACCAGTGGCTCGCCAATCGAGGCTATGCGGTGTTGTCGGTCAACTACCGGGGGTCCACAGGTTTCGGCAAAGAATTTGTCAACGCGGCGGTGGGTGAGTTCGCCGGCAAGATGCATGATGACCTGATCGATGGGGTGAACTGGGCGGTCAGCCAGGGCATTGCCCAGAAAGACAAAGTGGCCATCGCTGGGGGATCCTACGGCGGATACGCTACATTGATTGGCGTGTCATTTACACCCGATGCATTTGCCTGTGGGGTGGATATTGTCGGGCCCTCCAGTCTCGTCACATTGATCGAGAGTTTTCCCGATTACTGGAAGCCATTTTTAGAAGGCACCTGGTTTAAATATGTGGGCGACCCGGAAGACCCGGACGAGCGCGCCGAC
This sequence comes from Lysobacterales bacterium, assembly GCA_045106555.1. Lineage (GTDB taxonomy): Bacteria > Pseudomonadota > Gammaproteobacteria > Xanthomonadales > SZUA-38 > JANQOZ01. Next base: position 44,834 of record JBGCET010000003.1, read on the forward strand.
ATGTACAACCGTTCAGCGATCAGCAAAGTGGGCGATATTAGCGTGCCGCTGCTGATTGGCCAGGGCCAGAACGATCCACGAGTCACCAAGCAAGAAAGTGATCGGCTGGTGGCGGCGATGGATGAAAAAGATTTACCCGTGACTTACGTTAATTTCCCTGACGAAGGGCATGGATTTGCTCGACCGGAAAACCGTCTGGCTTTCTATTCAGTGATGGAAGGATTCCTGTCCCGCTGCCTGGGCGGCAGAGCCCAGCCGATCGGTGAAGCTTTTGCGGGTTCCAGCGTGGAGGTTCTGCACGGTGACCAGTATGTTGACGGGTTAGCCAATGCGGTTGCCAGCCATAAAGAAAAGGCCGGCTCTAGCGCTACGGAAGGGCAACCCTAAAATTCAGTCGACCCGCTGCCCCGGCGGCGGCGGGTTGCTTTTACTGCTTGAGTGTTAGGGGCTCAGCCTTTTGGCGTCAGCTTTAGCAACCGACCACCTCCACCTGACCCCCGACCCCCGTCTTCCAGCACCCAGATGGCACCGTTCGGGCCTTCTTCCAGGCTTCTGATCCGCACGCCCATGGGATAGCGGGCGACCTCATTAGCAGCTTCGCCGCTGAGTTCCAGGCGAATGATGGCATTGGACGAAAGCCCGGCCACCAGCGCGTCACCGCGCCAGTCGTTGAACATCGTTCCGTGATAAATCATCAGGTCCCCTGGAGAAACCACGGGCGTCCACCAAAAGGCGGGCTTGGAAAACTCCGGGCGTGTGTCGTGGTCGGGAATGTCCCGTCCATCATAGTGGCGGCCGTTGGAGACCACCGGATAGCCATAGTTGGCGCCCCGCTTGATCAGGTTCAGCTCGTCACCGCCGGCGGGTCCCATTTCCATTTCCCATAGTTTTCCGTCCGGCGCAAAAGCAATACCTAGTGGATTTCGATGCCCCAGAGACCAGATCTCACCGAACGGAGCATCGCTACCCACCGAGGGCTCGGTGGCGCGGTAACCCACGAAGGGATTGTCTGAAGGAATGCTGCCGTCATCGTTCAAGCGCAGGATCTTCCCGATGCTAGATTGCATGTCCTGAGAAGGGGTAAACTTTTGTCGATCGCCGGAGGAGATCCATAAAAAACCGGCTTCGTCGAAGGCCAGTCGATGGCCATAGTGGCCACGACCGCGAACTTTTGGATACTGACGCCAGATCACCTCCGCATTGCGCAGGCGGGGTCGGCGACCACTGTCGTCCAGCGTGCCACGGGCCACTGCGGCCCCGCGCACGTTGCCTTTGCCGGACTCGACGTAGCTGATGTAGATGAGGTTGTTGTTGGAAAAATCTGGGTGCGCAACAACGTCTCCCATGCCGCCCTGGCCGCCATAGTCCACGTCAGGAATGCCATCAACCGGGCCCGCCTTGGCGCCGTCTTCGGTCACCACAAACAGGTTGCCCTTTTTTTCCGTCACCAACATTCGTGCGTCAGGCAGAAAAGAAACCGCCCAGGGTTCATCAAATGTGGCGATTTCTGCAGCGCTAAAAGGCAGGTTTTCCTGGGCGTTCAGGCTTGAGAAGACCAGCAGGCCGATAAGCAGTAACAGGGAGCGTTTCATAGGCATAATCCTCGAGCCGACTTTAGGTTAAAGGGTTTCATAGACTGATTACCATAGCCAAAGGACGGCGGCGCAACCAGGCCAAAGGTTTGGATAAAGACGAATCGTGGGCTAGGTGAGACGGCCCACTAGAGGTTTTCTTCGACCGGCGAACCGCTCACCTTTACGTTGGGCAGCACATCCACCCGGCCCAATCGGTATCAGGATGCTGAAAAACTGGGGAGAAACGCGTTGCCGCATGGCGGGGCTCCGGGGGTTTTGTCCTTGGAGCGTACCTGCAACAATCAGCCTGCGCAAAACGCTGATTATCTCAGGAGTCACAGCATGGCTATTGAACAACCCACGGTGTTGATCACCGGTGCAAACCGGGGGCTGGGACTGGAATTTGTTCGTCAGTATCTGGACCGGGGCTGGCAGGTACTGGCCACCTGCCGAAAGCCCGACCAGGCCGCGTCGCTAAAAGCCGTCAGGCAAGAACACCTGACCCTGCGAATACTGCCGCTGGATGTCGCAGATTTTTCTGCCGTAGACGAACTGGCTGAGGAGCTTGATGGTAGCCCTATCGACGTTTTGCTCAACAACGCAGGCGTGTTCGGCCCAAAACCCAAAGCCGAGAAGGACCTTCGACAAAGCCTGGGTCACGTCGACTATTCCTTGTGGGCCGATATTTTTCAGATCAATACTCAGGCCCCCGTGAAATTAGCGGAAGCGTTACTGCCGAATTTGTTGCAGGGTCGACACAAGAAGATTGTCACCATTTCCTCAACCGAGGGGTCAATCGCCAACGCACACGCCGGACTGTATGCGTATCGAACCAGTAAGGCTGCCGTCAATATGGCCACGGCGTTGTTGGCGGGCGATCTCAACGATCAGCAGATCTCGGTGCTGAGTCTGAATCCAGGTTGGGTGAAAACCGACATGGGCGGACCCCAGGCGGAATTGGAGTTGGCCTTCAGCATTCAATCCATGCTGAAGGTGATTGATCAGCTTTCGCTGTCCCAAAGCGGCCAATTTCTTAACTTCGACGGCAGTGCACTCGCCTGGTAGGGCAAAGGGTGAACAAACGTATGGGGTTGAACATTCAAAAAGGGCGGATCTGCTAGCATCGGGTCTAACGTCCAAACCCCCTGCGGGAGATTTGCCATGAAACGACTAATCCTTCTTTTGACGTCAGCGACCCTGTTGTCATCGGGTATTGCCCAGGCTGACCTGAAAGACAAACTCAAAGGGCTGCTGGGTGATGATGAGCAGACCGAAACCGAACAAGCAGCGGATAACTCCGCAGCGGCCCCTGAAGCAGAAAACGACTCAGCTTTTAGCCTGAGTTCGCTGTCGTCCGATCAGCAGGTGGCTGGTCTCAAACAGGCGCTGGAGCAGGGATTGACTCGGGCCATTACCGCGTTGGGCCAAACCGATGGGTTTTGGAATAGCGAGACGGTGCGCATTCCGCTGCCTGAAGGCGTCGACAAGGTGGCCAAAACCGCCCGTAAGCTGGGAGCGGATCGTTATGTTGATGAGTTTCACGAAACCTTAAACCGAGCCGCCGAAGGCGCGGTTCCCGTAGCCACCGATCTGTTTGCGGCGGCGTTAACGGAAATGACCATTGAGGACGCTGTCGACATTATCCGTGGCGATGATGATGCAGCGACCCAGTATTTTCGCGCCAAAACCGAGAATTCACTTAGCGAGCAGTTTTTGCCTCTGGTGACTGATGCCACCGATCAGGCTGGTGTGACTCAGGCTTACAAAGCGTTAAACAAAAAGGCCGGCGGGTTTTTATCGGCGCTGGGTGGTGACGAAGAAGACCTGGACCTAGATCGATACGTAACGGCTAAAGCGCTGGATGGCTTATTTGTGTATATCGCTGCAGAAGAAAAGCAGATTCGCGAAGACCCGGTAGCGCGCACCACGGATTTGCTCAAAGCGCTGTTTGACTAAGCATACTGTTCAGCCCGTCCTTTGGTTTGGGGTTACCCCACTGGGTTTGCTGTAGCGCTTGGCACTGAGGGTGCTGTTGCAAATGTCTCGGATGGTTGTCTGGGTCTGTCGGCGATCTCTTGATAGCGGTCCACGCGGGGCACTGGATGAGGTTTTCCGAACAGGAACCCCTGAAACAAATCGGCGCCCAGGCGATGAAACAGTTGGTATTCGGCTTTGGTTTCAACACCCTCAGCCAGTACCAATTTGCCGGCGCTTCGGCCAATCTCGACGATCGATTGACAAATAGCCTCGTGAATGGGTGATCCAACGGCTTTGCTGACCATGCCGCGGTCGATCTTGATCAGGTCTGGAGAAAGATCTCCCAGTAAAGACAGCCCGGCATGGCCGGACCCAAGGTCGTCCAGGGCGACGCGAAATCCGGCGTTGCGGTACTCGTCCAAAATGCTTCGAAGATGGGCGTGGTCGCTTACCCGTTCGGTTTCCACGACTTCAAATATAATCTGTTCGGGGCGAACGCCTACACGCTTAGCGACGGTGAAGGTGGTTTTCAGGCATACCTGCGGGTCGTAAATAACCGATGGCAGGAAGTTGATGAGGAAATTGATCTCGGGGTTGTGATTGACTCGAGCGCAGTTGGCAATGTGCTGTTCTCGACAGATTCTATCGAGCATGAAAATAAGGTTTTCCTGCCGGGCCCAGCGAAACAAATCGGCCGGGGAGATAATTTTCCCGCCGGAATCCCTGGCTCTGGCAAGGCACTCGTAGCCCCAAACTTCCAGTCGGTTGCGAACAAAGATGGGCTGGAACCAGGTATCAATTCGCCGTTGTTCCAATATTTCTTTGAGCGGAGACTCACCCTGACTCATCCATTCGCTTAAGGGTTGAGCGGCAACCAGTTTTGATAGCTGCTCGCTGACCGGCTTGTCCGAATCCAGCCAGCATGCTCGCAGTGAGGGCAAACACTCTTCCCAATGGGTTTGAATAAAATCCCTCAGTGCAGCCGCCGTTTCAAAGCCCTTATCAGTACCTACCGGAAACTGAATGACCGATAAGGCTGCGTCGTACATGCCACCAAACCGTTTGACAATACTGCGCATGTCCGCAAGACGCTCATCACAACCTCCAAGGGTAAGCCCTACGTCGCGCTGAGTGCTCATGCAGTGACATTGATGTCCTGATTGCTGCGCCATGCCATTTCCGAAAGGTCCACTGTGGCCTCTAGTTATCGGCGGATACTTCTAGGCCTTTATAGAGCCTTCATCGCCTGAGTGTGGGTCAATTAGGCGGGTTAGACTGGCCTCACGTCCAGATCATGGCTTTATGAGTGTGACATGCTCAATCAGGTTTGGTGCGTTCACAGACACCATGGAACCGGTGAGTTCTCCCGTTAGGATTTTTGCCTCTGGCCATTCGTCGAGTCCGCGGGTCAGCGTGTTGTCGCTGCGGATAGCCACCACTACAAGATGGGTTCCGGTCGGTATGGCTCTGACATTTTTCGGCCTGGATTTTGCGCCTGAGGCGCGATAGTGACTGACCAGCTCGGCCCGGTCACCCCAGTGAATGGCGAACAGGGTGGTATTGGTCGTGTACGTCTGTCCAATCACAAACCCGTTGTCGGTGCTGACGCTGCGGGTAGAGGCGCAGGCGCAAAGCGACAGCACCATGATTACGCTTAATGCTCGCATATTATTCAAATCCTCGACGCAGCAGGTGCATCGCAATGTTTGTGCCCTGGCTGTGCGCAAGGATGACCAGGTCGTTGCTGGAATCGCTCAACCAGGATTTAAGCCTAGCGACCGGAGACGGTGCCGTTTCACCGGTTTCCCGCCAGAGATAGCGCTTGACGTGACTTCCCGGTCTTGGCACCAATACACGGGTCACCAGTTTGGGGTGTGCCACCGCAAAGCCAGAGAAATCGTGGCCCTGGCCAAGACCGCTGCCAGTGCGGTTTTCTACCGGCCAAACCTGGCCACCGCCCCGTTCAAACTCCCGCCAGTAGGTTAGAGAATCCGGCCGAATAATGCTCTGATTGGGTACGTGGTCTCTAGGGCTCCAGTAAACCTCAACGGTCAGGCCGGAGTCTTCTGGCGGCTTGGTCGTGGTTTTTGGCGCAACCAGAAGTACTTTGACCGTTTTCCCGTTCAGGGCGCCCGACGCCACAATGGGCCAACCACCGCCGTTGTCAGCGTATTCGCGGGCTTCACGGTCGAGTCGTTCCTCCGCCTTGAGGCGAAGTACGTTGTGGTCGCGATCATAGGCGTCCGTGGTGCCCAGCTGGCTGGCGTAGCGACGGTCCGGGTCGAAACCCGCCATAGTGTTTTTGACCATTTCCCAGACATAGTCAGTAAACAGGCCAGTGCTGGGGTCCCGAGGGCTGTTAATGCCGGAGAACGTCCAAAATTGCGTCATGGCTCACTATCGCGCAGCAGTACGTTTCCGAAGTGTGCCCGTTCAGGTCACTCAAAGCCACAGCACCGGCCCAGAGTCAGTCAGACTCCTTCAACAGTTCGTTTAATTCAGGGTCATTGCTGATTAGCCGGTTTTGCTCACGTTGGTGGCGGAGCATCTCGCTTAGCAAGCGCTGCCCCGAAGCGCTGGACAACACGTCTTCAAGCGCAGGCAGTTGTTGCAGCCAGGAATAGTCTGTGAATCCCAGGGAACGCGCTTCATCGAGATATCGTAGCGCTAAAGGCCTATCGCCCAACGCCGCCGCCAGCATCGCCAGTTCAACGAAAACTTCCGGCCAGTGTTGTTTCTCGTCGATTGGACGTTCAACGGAGGGTAGCCACCGCTGGGCTGTTGTTTCAGCGTCGCTATCACCGTCACTGGCCAGCATGGCAACGCAATAAAGACAGCGTTGTCCCTGTTTGTCCGCTTGCGTCCAGCCTTGACGAAAGGCCGTTTTTGCCTGTTCCGGATGCCCTAAGCTGCGCAATGTCAGACCCCGAAGAAAATGATGGAAGACGCGAGTTGCCTGGGCGCTCTCCAGCACCACCAGGGCTTCGGCCAAACGATTTTGACGCATCAATCTGCGGGCACGATTTGCCAGCAGAAACACATTGTCCGGGCGCAATTGCGTCGCGCGGCCAAGCCACGCCTCAGCAGGACCCTGTAATCCTGCCAGCTGTAGCGTTGTTGCAATTTGATAGTCTGCAAAGTACGTCGGCGGCGCCAGACTCAAAGCTCTGGCTTCCATCCGCAGCGACTTGTGAAGCTGTCCTCGAACCTGGTACAGGTAAGCGATACTGCTAATCAGGCCGGGGTAGTCGGGGTTGAGCTCCAATGCTCGCTCGTAGTATCTCAGGGCGCTCGATATCCAGCCACGGGCATCATCGGCCAAACCGCGAGCGGCCCATGCCCGGCTGCTTGTTGGGTCAAGCACCAAGGCCCGGTCTGCCATGCTGGCGGCCTGTTCGGCAAATTTAAGGTCCAGATCGTATTTCGACGGTTTATGGGCCAGCGACAAACTGAGACCGATGAGGGCCTGGAGCTGATCTGGGTCTTGCTCCAGAACCTGCTGATAAATTTTGATGGAGATTTGGGTGTCTTCAAGCGACCCGCGCAGCCGATATTCGTCAGCTCTGCGAACCAGTTCTGTCACCTGTGGGCTGGCGCTGGGAATTACGCTGTTAGGTTGATCTACCTGGCGCCAAACCCAGGTCCCTGCGATCAGCGTCAAACTGATGCCGACCATGCCAGCAATCAACGCCCGACGGGGTTTGTCGGCGACAACCTCGGGCGGGGCTGCAGAGAGAATTTCGACCGCGGGAATTAATTGATAACCGCCGCCGCGGATGGTGCGAATGTAGCGTGGAGATTTCGGGTCATCTCCCAAAGCTTGGCGCAGCTGGCTGGCCCGCTGGGCGATGGCTTCTGGCGATACGTGGGGTGTTTTCCAAACCTGATCGCACAATGTGGCGATATTTGCCGGATCCGGTGACGCATTGATCAGGCTGGTTAAAAATCGCCAGGAAAGATCCGTTAGGATCGTGGATGTTTTCCCGTCAACAATGCGCCGATCCCGTTCATGGATCTGCAGCCCACCCACTCTAAGCGTTCGAAATGTTCTTTCAGAACAGTTGGTTGGCATAACTTCAGAGTCCATCAGAAATCTTCAGGATGTTTTGGTGGAAGCGCTGGCGGCATTCTATGAGTCTTGCGGTAACAACAACCTAGTATCTGCAAGGAGAACGCACAATGAAAGTATCGATGGTCCCATTATTGGCCATTTTGGCTGCCGGCCCGTCCTGTGGCGCGAGCAACGAGGGTTTTCCCAAGGGCGCTGCACTGAACAAGGCGATCGCTGACGAGACCTTTAAACAGATTACCGGCGTTGTGGTGTCGCAAAACGGCGAGAGGCAGTATGAGTCCTACTGGGGGGAAGGTAGCAAAGACCAGATGAACGACACTCGCTCTGCCACCAAAACCCTGGTGGCACTGGCCATTGGTGCCGCCATTGATGACGGCCTGATTTCTGGCGTAGACGCCAAGGCCTGGAGCTGGTTTGAGGCCGAAAAACCGTTTCGCCACGAAAGTACGCTGAAAGCGAACATCACGATTGCCGATTTGTTGACCATGTCTTCAGCGCTGGACTGCAACGACAACGTGTGGGAAACACCGGGTAATGAAGAACACATGTACCCATCGCGCAACTGGACAATCTTCACCGTGGATTTACCGACCAAAGCGGATTTCAAGCGGGATTCGGGTGGCCGAGGCGCGTTCGCCTACTGCACCGTGGGGTCGTTCTTGCTGGGTCAAATTGTCCAACGAGCTACTGGGGAGCCGGTGGATCAATACATTCAACGCCGACTGTTTACACCGTTAGGCATTACAAGCGCTAATTGGGATCGCTCGCCGTCCGGCGAGGTGATGACCGGCGGTGGAACCGAGCTTAAGTCCAAAGACCTATTGGCATTGGGCGAGCTGATGCTCAACCGAGGTGTTCATCAGGGACAACAGGTGGTTTCGGCAAAATGGATTGACGCTATGACTCGCAAGCACCTTCGCGCCAGTGACAACCAGCACTACGGCTACCAAACCTGGCACATGGACTTTGACTGCGGGCAGCGCAAGGTGGATGGCTGGCATATGGCGGGCAACGGCGGCAATAAGGTGGCCTGGTTTCCCGAGCTTGGGGTGGTGGCTGTGGTGACGGCGACGCTTTATGGCACGCGGGGGATGCATCAGCAGTCTACGGATATTTTGAACGACTTTGTGTTGGGGAGTGTTGAAGCCTGTCAGTGAAATGGGCGTCGGGCCGGCTCTGGGCGTCGTACCCTGACAGGCTGTCGGTTTTGTGAGGCGGTTTGGGGTTTGTTAGAACAGGGTGTAGATGAAGGGGGCGATGGCGGAGCCTTCGCCTAGGACGATCAGTACCCCTAGCAGCACCATGACCAGGATGATGGGGGACAGCCAGAATTTCTTGCGTACGCGCATGAACTTCCACAAGTCGGAGAGCAGGTCTAGCATCAGAACGGGTTATCCAGTGATCTTTCCATGTCGGGGTCGGGCACAACTCGGTAGGAATCGGCTTCCGGACTGAGTTTCCGGTGTAAAGCATCGCGTTTGATGACGCGCATGACAAGGGCGGTTGGCACAATAGTGAAAACAAAGACGGCGGTCATCAGCACGGGGGTGGTGATCTTGCCCATGATAGCGCCAAATTTCAGGAAACCGTGGTGAATGGGCGCCAGTGAGGCCGGAGCCAGAAGCGCCCAGACGATAAATACGATAGCCACATACCAGGGCCACATAGGGATTGGGCGGGACAGCAACCAGGGAATCACCAGGCCTAGCATGAGGCTGATGAAGCCGCCCAGCAGCAGCCCGAAAGTTTTCAGCTCTGCCGTGGTTGGTGGAGGGGGTGTACGGGAGCTGGTCATCAGTCCAACACGAACTCATCGCGCCAGGATTCGTCGTCGGCCAACGCGGGCTGGCGTTTCTTGTCGAAAATGAAATTCTCCACAATGAGGTAGTCCATTTCAGTGCGCATGAAGCAACGATAGGCATCCAAGGGTGACTCAACAATGGGCTCGCCTCTTACGTTGAAAGAGGTATTGACCACCAGTGAGCAGCCGGTTAAGCCCCTGAAAGCCTTGATTAGCGAATAGTATCTTGGGTTGGTGGTTTTGTGCACGGTTTGCACCCGAGCCGAATAGTCCACATGGGTTACCGCGGGAATTTCGCTGCGTTTCTGGTTGATCCGGTCAAGTCCAGACGCTGTGGATTGTGCCGAGTGTTGAACCCGTTTGGCAGGCTGCACTGGCGCAACAATCAGCATGTAGGGTGAATCACCTTCATGTTCAAAGTAGCGGTTAACGTCTTCGGCCAGCACCGACGGGGCGAAGGGGCGAAACGACTCGCGGTATTTGATTTTTAGATTCATCACCGACTGCATCGTTTCGCTGCGCGGGTCGCCTAGGATGGAACGCCCTCCCAAGGCGCGAGGGCCAAACTCCATTCGGCCCTGGAACCAACCCAACACGTTTTCACTGGCTAGAATTTCTGCACCACGGATTGCTACCTCTGAGTCGCTGAGTTCTTCAAACACAGCGCCCAGTGGCTCCAGCTGGTGTTTGATTTGGGCCGTCGAATATTGGGTCCCCAGATAGGAACCCTGCATGTTGTCCATGGCGCCGGTTTTTTCACCGGCGCCTCGATCGGTGTCGTGCCAGGCCACCAACGCCGCCCCCAGCGCACCGCCGGCGTCACCCGCTGCGGGTTGAATCCAGACGTTCTCAAATGGCCCTTCCCGCAGCACCCGGCCATTGGCCACGCAGTTGAGCGCAACACCGCCGGCAAGGCACAGGTTTCTACTGCCGGTTTCACGCTGCACGGTGTGAGCCAGGCGCAAGACCACCTCCTCGGTAACGGCCTGGATAGAGGCTGCCAAGTCCATCTCTCTTTGACCAATGTCAGTTTCTGAGACCCGTGGCGGACCCCCGAACAGCTGATGGAATTTTTCACTGGTCATGGTCAGGCCGGTGCAATAGTTGAAATACTGCATGTCTAGCCGAAAGGTGCCGTCTGGCTTCAGGTCTAAAAGATGTTGGGTGATCAGCTCGGCATACTTGGGCTCACCGTAAGGCGCCAGCCCCATCAGCTTGTACTCACCCGAGTTGACCTTGAATCCGGTGTAGTAGGTAAACGCCGAATACAACAGGCCCAGCGAGTGTGGGAAGTCGATCTCCCAAAGGGGTTTAAGGGCGCTGCCCTGGCCGCGCCAAACTGACGTCGTCGCCCATTCGCCGACCCCATCCAGACACAGTACGACCGCTTCATCAAAGGGGCTGGGATAAAATGCTGACGCGGCGTGAGACTGGTGATGTTCGGCAAAGCGCAGCGGCGGCAGTTCAGATTTTCGGCAGTCGGCAATTTTTGCCAGCTCCACTTTGAGGGTGTTTTTCAGGTACAGCTTTTCCTTTAGCCATACAGGCATCGCCTTCAGGAACGACCGTAACCCCTTTGGCGCATAGCTCAAGTAGGTTTCCAGCAGGCGTTCAAATTTGACTAAGGGCTTGTCGTAGAAAATGACCTCGTCCAGATCGCTGAAGGAAATGTCGGCATCGCGCAGGGCACGTTGCAGAGCAAGTCGCGGAAAATCTGGGTCATGTTTCCGCCGACTGAAGCGCTCTTCCTGAGCCGCAAACACAATTTTTCCGTCGCCCAGAAGCGCGACAGCAGCGTCGTGATAGTAAGCCGATATTCCGAGAACATAGTGCAAGATGAGCGCCCTGGAGCCAAAGAAGAAACCTGCGAATGCTGCGCTTGAATACCTTACAAGTCCATGCCTGAAATTCAACCCCGTTTTCTGTAATTCCAGGGCCAGCTGGTATTGTAGTGGCCCCTGTAGGAAAGAATGTGAGTGACGATGCTGCCGTCTAAAAATGGGTTCCACGCCGCAGCGATCAACACGGGGCTTTTTCTGGTGTCGCTGGTGGTGGCATTGCTGCTTGCCGAGTTAGGTCTTCGCCTGGTGGAATCTGCCGGCAGGCAGTCCATTGGCGCAGAAATTCCGTTGCACCAACTCAACTACAACAACCCCTCAGTGTCTGTTGTTCAGGCCCCGGACACGGTTCGAGTTCTGAGCTTTGGCGACTCGTTTGCCTACGGGATTGTTAAGCCGCCCTACAGCTATCATCAGATCGCGGCGACGGCATTGTCTGCAGCCGGTCTTCCCTACGATGTTGTGAATCTGGGGGAACCAGCGATCAGCTTCCCCCAGTACCTGCAAGCCCATCAACAATGGTCCAAGGTGTTAGATCACGACGCCGTGCTCATCAACATATACGTTGGCAACGATATTGCCGATGTGACCTACGGCTATGTGGAAAAGAACGCCGATCCGCACCACGCGTTGGCGGCGCTTGAGGCCAATGCGCAATCTGGTGAGGGGCTAATGCCTTCAGGAAATCTTGAGGACATCTTGGGTCGGGTGAATTTTGTGCCCAGAGCTTTTCCGCTGCGAATTATTGACTATGCCTACGCTATCTACCTGTCGTTGACACAGGTAATTACCCCGACCGACATGACCTTAAACCCCGACGTGTATATTCCCGCCGTTGTCAGCCTCAACGATGACGATTTCCTACAGGTTCAACGATCCATTGCCAGCGTGTTCGATCCCTCGCGCCTGCGCCTTCACCAAACGGGTTACGAAAGCGCCGTTGAGCTAGCGCGCTATTTGCAAGGCCAAGCGGACGAGCGTCCTGTTTGGGTGTTGCTGAGTCCACCTCAAATGGCCGTTGACAAAGCCCTGCACAATCGCCTGCTCCTTCAATTAGATCAGCCATGGGACATCGACTTGCCGTTTGTGCTGCTGGAAAATATTTTTGCGACAGTCGCTCCCAGTGTAAAGGTGGTGCCGCTCGACTCCCTGTTGCGCTGCGCCACGCAAACTCAAGGGCCTATGTATGTTGAACGAGACACCCATTGGAACCAGGCAGGAAATCAGGTCGTTGGAATCGCCGTGGCGAGCGCTTTGTCGATACCGGATGAGGGATTGTTAACGATCGGGAATACCCAGTGTCCCTTTATCCAGAGTCGACGAGTATTGACCGCCGAAGAAAAGATTCTTGTTCAGGAACTGACAGCTGTCCGTTGATGGCTCGCCGCAAGGGGGCGATACGCTGGTCAGAATTTATCTTGTTAGATTTCCACAGGTTAGATTTCCACAGGTTAGATTGTCTCTGCTTAGGAGTTCACTGAGGAGATTTTCCTTCCGCGCCGTTCATCAATTTGCCATCAGGCATTTTTTGACGACATTCATCGGGAGGTTCATATGTCTTCATGTCCTGTACAACATCACGGTATGACCAAAGCAAAAGGCTGCGCTCACGCGCGGCTGGGCAATTTTGGAAAGCTCTTTCCTAAACTGACGCCGCTAAAACTCAACGAGGCTCAGGCAGCAGCATTGGGAGGAAAAAACTCGCCCATGCATGATGTGGGAAACGTCTCGCCAAACGCCAGTTTGCCGGCGGGTTATACGTTTTTCGCCCAGTTTATTGACCATGATATTACCCTGGATACCACCAGCGATCTGCACGGCAAGCCGCTGTCTAACGGCGCCATCAGTCACCTGCCTAACCTTCGCACACCCACCCTGGATATGGACTGCGTGTACGGTTTCGGGCCTGAGGCCAGCCCTCATCTTTATGCCGGCGCCACAGCACCCGGTCGACTGTTGGTGGGTAATTCGGGCAACCCAGATGACCTGCCGCGAAATGAATCTGGTACCGCCTTGATCGGCGATCCGCGCAACGACGAAAATATTTTTGTCTCTCAAATGCAGCTGCTGTTCATCCGCTTTCATAACCGGGTTTACGACTCGCTGGTTTCAAGTGTTAGCCTGGATGAGCGGTTCGAAAAGGCACAGGAAATTGTTCGCCACCACTATCAATACTTGGTGGTGCACGACTTTCTTCATCGAATCTGCGACCCAAAGATTTTCGAGTTCGCCCTGAAAAAAGTTACCGGCCACCAATACCCATTGGTGTACGAGGCTGACAAACACGGAAATCTGCCCATGCCGGTAGAGTTCAGCGTTGCGGCCTACCGTTTTGGCCATACGACGGTGCGCACGAGCTACGCGGCGAATGGTCAATTCCCGGATGTCGAGTTGTTTGACGAGCGTTTCGGTACCCAAGGATTTTCTGCCCTGCCGCCGGAGCTGACGGTGGATTGGCGGTTTTTGTTGCCTGTGAATAAGTGCATCGCGCCGCTAACCACCAAGCGATTTGATCTTCAATTTCCGGAAGAGTTGATTTGTATGCCGGACCCTATTGTGGGTCGCGGCGCCAGCGACAACGAGCGATCGCTGGCGTTTCGAAATCTGCTTCGAGGCAACGCTCTGGCATTGCCTTGTGGTCAGGCGGTAGCGGCGGCATTGAAGGCAGCGGGCTATCCCATCAGCACTAACTTTGCACCGCTAAAACTCACCGAGGTTATTCCCGCAGAGAAGGAGACCAAAGACTTGGCGGACGAAACGCCGTTGTTCTTCTATCTCATGCGCGAGGCCGGTACGTTAGGCAAAGGCGAGCGTCTGGGCCCGACAGGGTCGGCTATCTTGCTGGAGGTCTTGTTAGGTGGGTTACTGCACTGCGAAGACAGCATCCTGAAAGATCCGAAATGGAAACCTAACCGCTGTATCGCCGGCCCCCACAAGGGGTTTGAGCTGGCAGACGTGGTTAGGTACGTCGAGTCTTAGCGGCTCACCAGGTTTCCGTTCTCGCGGTGGTGATGCATTACTACCCCTCCAAGGTTTGCCGCCGGGAGAACGGTTTTTTTATTGAAGCGCTGGCAGCGCCGCCAGCGCTTCGCTTAGCGCCTCAGCATCGACGGTTTGGGTGAGGAATGGTTGGGCGTCGCTAAAGAGTTGACGAGCCTCGACCAGTCGTTGCTGAGCCGCTCGGCACCGGCCAAGATGAAAGCGGCTTTGGTTTGTGGATTGGGCTTCGGTGCCCCGTTGAGATAGCCGCACCTCGAGGGTGGACGCCAGCCGATCACAGGCTTCATCAGTTTGACCATCCAACAACAGTACCTTCGCCAATTCCTGATTAGCTCCGGCTGTGTGCAGATGGTCGCCCGATAGGGTTGCTGAAAGCACCCGGACTGCCTCTCTCCAATGGGCCTGGGCCCGGCTGAGATTGTTTTGATCCGCGGCTACTTTACCCAGATACCCCAGCGTCCAGCCCATCTTTGGATGATCTCCCCCGTAGATGGTTTGTTCTCGCTGAAGAACCTCTTTCAAGAGTCGCTCCGCTTCGGGCAGATTGTCCAAACCGATTTCCAGCGCGGCCAAATTTCTCAACGTTGTTAGCGTGCGAGGGTGGGTGGGGCCAAGCTTATCTTCCTGCACCGTAATGGCTTCCCGGTAAAGCTGCCCCGCTTCCTGGCGGCGCTTCTGTCGATGCAGCACTACACCGTAGTCGGCTTTGGAAAGCGCCAAGTCTACGTCGTCAGAAACCAGCGTGTTGAGGCGCAGATTTAGTGCCTGTCCGTGGTATTCACCCGATCGTTCATCTTCTCCGAGTTCGGAATGGGCAATGCCCAGCTCACTGTAGATGCTGGCCAGCGCCAGACTGTCGGGGGCACCTGTGGTTAGGCGGAGGGTGGCCGCCTTATTCAGATTTTCCAGCGCCGATTCGAAATTCCCGGCACCGCGTTGCGCACTGCCGAGGTTAAGCAAACTGTCAGACAACTCCTCAGTAGAACTATTTAGTGCTTCACGTAGCGTGAGACTGCGCTGATAGTGATCCACGGCCGCTGGATACTCACCCAGGGAGAAGTAAATGCCGCCCAGATTATCCAGCATTGAGGCTTTTAACAGCGGTTGATCGTTCAGTCTGTTGGTGAGCTGAGCGCTGCCCTGATCGACCATTTCTTTGATCGTGAGGGTTTTGCCCAGACTGATATCCGGTGACGCATTGGAAAACAGTTCTTGCAGAAAGGCGGAAATCTCCTGGGCTTTCGCAGCCTCCAGTTGAGCCATATCTCGCTCTTGGACTATGCGTGCAGACTGCCAGGTTACGGTGAGCGCATAGGCCAGTAACATCATGGCGAATGCTGCGGTCACCGATACGCCCACTCGATGTCGGGCGACAAACTTGCGAATCCGGTGCCAGCGCAGGCCAGCATGGGCTATCAGCGGCAGACCTTGCTGATAGTTGCGAAGATCCAGGATCAGGTCTTCTACTGTCCGGTAGCGATCTTTGGGAGATTTTTCCAGGCATTTGAGGATGATGGCGTCCAGGTCACGATCTACCTTGATGCCTGCGGCGTTTGCTCTGCTGGCCGTCTCGCTGGGTCTGGGCGGTGGGGATTCGACAATCTTGCGCTGGAAGGTCAGCGGTGAATCGCCATTGCGCTGGAACGGTCGTCTGCCTGTGACCAACTCGAACAACAGCAGTCCCAGCTGGTACACGTCGGATTCGCGGCCCAGCGGCAACCCTTCCAGCTGTTCCGGGCTGGCATACTCCGGGGTCAGCAGGCGGGCCTCGGTTACCGTGGCCGCGTCTGGCCCATCACCCATCAGCTTAGCAATGCCAAAATCCACCAGCTTTACTTGGCCCGCCTGATCTACCATCACGTTTGAGGGCTTGATGTCGCGATGAATGATCTCTCGGCGATGGGCGGCTGACACGGCAGCGGCAACATCTTCCAGGAGGGTAAGGCGCTGCTCCAGCGTTAGCTGGTGAGAGTGACAATGCTCGTCGATGGGTTCACCGGCCACATATTCCATGGCCAGCCAGGGTCGTCCGTCGCCAGTAACTCCGCCGTCCAGTAATGACGCAATATGAGGGTCATTCAAGTTTGCCAGGATTTGGCGTTCCCGTTCGAAACGGTTTAACAGGTCACCGCGGAGCATTCCCTGCCACATCATTTTTAGGGCTACCTGCTGATCAAACAGACCGTCGTTGCGATGGGCCAGGAACACTTGGGCCATGCCGCCCTGACCTATTTCCTGGTCAATGGCGAAAGGGCCAACTTGTTGGCCGACAATCTGGGTACCTTGTTGAGCGCTGGCGATAGCGTCCAGCATATCGACGGAGATGGCCGCGCCTCTGGCCAGCCATTCGGGGTCGCTTTCGCTGTTAGCCAGCAGCCTGGAAAGGTCCGCGCCAAGGTCTGGGTCGCGTTCGGTCAGCTCGACCAGGAACGCTTTGCGAGAGGACTGGGTGAGACTCAATGCCTGCTCAAGCAATGGGTCCAATTCCTGCCATTTGTCGTGAAGCCGAGACATCAGAAAAGTTCTAGTGGTCCACTAGTTTGCCAGACTCTCTGTGAGCCAGGCCTTTGCCCGCAACCAGTCCCTTTGCACTGTGCGCAGAGAAACTCCCAGTGCTTGCGCAGTTTCCTCGAAGGTATAGCCGGCAAAAGTGTGACATTCCAGAACCCGTACCAGTCTTGGGTCGTGTTGTTCCATGGTTCGCAGTGCCGCATCCACGTTCAACCACAGCTCGTTTTGATCGCCTGCGGCGACCCGGCCTTCGTCCAACGGCAGCGGCGCTATCCCATCACCGCGTTTGGCCGCGCTGCGCGCCCGCAGATGATCGACCAGCAGTTGCCGCATGGCCCGAGCGGCAATGGCAAAAAAGTGTCCCCGGCTGCTCGCGGCGAGCTTGGACTGGCTGGCAATTTTGCAATACACCTCGTTAACCAGTCCGGTGGTATTGAGTGGGGAATGGTCCAGGTGGCTTAGTTGACGCCGTGCAATGCTTTTCAGCTCCCGGTAAACCAGGGGCATCAAATCTTCCAGCGCCTCATTTTCTCCAGCCGTAACTCGGGCCAGAAGCGCGGTAATATCTGCGTTGGGGCTTGCCATGGGCTGATGGTAGCAGGGCTGCACAGCAGGTGCCGTGACCAATGTTCGGCTGTCGCTGACATTTCGACATCAATGACTGAGGGACAGCACGCCGCGCAGGCGTTCCTAATCCTGCAATGGTGCATTTTTCCTGAAAAACCCCGCTAAACTGTGGCAATCCCGGGAGGTAAAGACCATGTTTGTAGTGACTAATCGTGAGGTGCTGGAACGCAAGGGGCTGGGTCAATTTGGCAAAAAGCCCAATCAGCGTGGCCCCAATGAGATTCGCCTGTTCAGTGTGGAGAAACAGGGGCGGCGTTGGGAAGTGGAAGCGCTCAGCGATCAGCTCAGCAAAACCCAGATTAAAGCGCTGGTAAGAAAGCACGGGCTGCCTATCGATCCAGCTGGCGAGCGGCGTTGGTTTGCCAGTTTAAAGGTTGCCTGTCAGGTTGCGGAGCAGGCGCGCAAAGAAAAAAAGCACATTGTCATTTACGCCCATGGCTTCAACAACGACATCAAAGATGTGATGACGGCGGCCAAGGCCATCGCTGAGGAATATCAGGTGATCGTATTGCCCTTTTCCTGGCCGGCCAACGGCGGCGGTACGGGTGTGGCCAGCTATCGGTCTGACAAGCGGGATGCCCGAGCCTCCGCCGGAGCGCTGGATCGACTGTTCATGAAGACTATGGAATATCTCAAACTGATCACCGAAGCTCAGCGTCAACGCTTGATGAACCAAGCTCATGAGAAGCACCCGCATAATCGCGTCCGAGCCGATCAGCTCTACGCTCGATTACTGGAAGCAGAATGTCCGTTTACGGTGAACTTTCTGGCCCACAGCATGGGCAACTACCTGTATAAGAATTTGCTGAAATCTACCGCAACCGAGGCGACTCGACCGCTGTTCGACAACGTAATCATGGCGGCGCCGGATGTAAATAATGAAGAACACGCCTGGTGGCTGGACAAAATTCAATGTCGCCGGCGGGTCTACGTGTGCATCAATGAAAACGACCATGCGCTGAATGCCTCAAGACTCAAAGCCGGCGAGGAGCAGCTGGCCCGACTTGGGCATGTAACCTATAACCTGACCGCGCAACGCGCTACCTACGTGGACTTCACCAACGCGGCGGGTGTGGGTAACTCCCATACGTACTTCAAAGGCGACTCGGTGGCAGACAATCCGGCGGTCAGGGCGTTTTTTGATAATGCGTTTAATGGGCGCTTTGCCGAGAACTCGCTGCAATACGATGCCATTAAAAACGTCTATCAGGTCTGAGAAATTGGTGCCCGAAATGAGGTAGTCTGGATTGCCGAACAGTGGGCTTCAGGAATCATGCAGCAGACCCTATTGGCGTTACTTGCGCTGACTATGAGCACCTCTGGTGTTGCCCAGAGCGTCTTTGAGGAACGCGACGGTTTGCTGGTGATTGAGTTGGAGAGTGCCTCACCATTACCGGAGAATTGGATAGCCGGCCCTGTAGGAAACCCCACGTCGCCAAATATCAATGACCCAAGCGCGTTCACCGGTCGTGGCTTCATTGTCTGGGAAGGGCAACAGTTTCTGGGTAATCCGGGTAATGGCGAAATTGTCTTTACTGTGGCGATCAACAATCCGGGAACCTATCGCCTTCAATGGCGTAATCAGGTGGGCCGAGGGACCAACACCACCGATCACAACGACACCTGGCTGAAGATTGATGCCGACAGTTTTTTTGCTCAACGAAATGCCAGCATAGTCTGTCCGAAAGGGTTTGACCCATTGGTCAACAGCTGTGTCGGCGGACAGCCTAACGGCAGCGGCTCTAGCGGTTGGTTTAAGGTGTACTCCAGTGGCGCCAGCAGCTGGAGTTTCAGCACTCGTACCAGCGACAATGACGCCCACAATATTTTCGCGCGGTTTGACCAAGCCGATATCTACACTCTGCGACTTTCCGCTCGCTCTTCGTCTCACGTGATTGATCGATTGGTGCTGTCCCGGGACGACTATGTTGGCGACCCCACGGACCTGACATTACCAGAGTCACCGCGGATAGACTTAGACGCGGTGTTTCTTGACGGATTTGAGTGAGGCGAATCTTTACCCGCCGCGATTAGTGGTTTGGTAGGGATCTGCGCCAATTCACCCGCCATCAACGATGAACAGGTAAACTAGCCCGTTTTCCCCAGCAGGAGTTTACCGTGGACTACATTAATCGCTTTAGCGGCCTGGCGCTGGCGCTGCTTTTTGCTGCCCCGGCGGCGTTCGCTCAATCCACCGACGCCTTTGCAGAAAAAATCCGTGCTGCCATGGCGGCGGATATTCGAACCGAATCCGAAACAGTGCGTGACGCCAACCGCAAGCCGGTTGAGACCTTGAGCTTTATCGGCTTGAACTCCGATATGAAGGTGTTGGAGCTGGTGCCTTCCCGCGGTTGGTACACCAAGTTGCTGGCGCCCGCGATCGACGATTTTCACGTCGCTATAGGCACCACCAGCGTCAAGGACAATCTCAAGACACAGGCCGGCTTTGAGCACATCAACGTGATTGAGCCGAAAGACATGGCAATGTCTCGCGATCAGGAAACACGACTCAATTCCATCGCGCCGTTTTCCTTTGGCGAGACCGGTTTTGATGCGGTGCTGACCTTTCGCAACGTACATAATTTCGATGAAGCCGGTAGGCGAAATATCAATGCCGCGGCATTTGAGGCGCTGAGCAGTGGAGGTGTGTATGCCGTTGTTGATCACACCCGTCGGCATATGGAGCCATTGACCCCGGTCAATCGTCGTCGTGCCGATCCGGTGGCCATCATTAAAGAGGCTCAGGACGCGGGCTTTATGCTGCACAGCTATAGCGACCTTCACTACAAGCCGGCGGACAACCTGACCCTTGAGGTCGGTAACGACGCGGTCACGGGCCAAACCGACAGATTCACATTGGTATTTCGAAAGCCCTGACTGTCAGCGTGGATTACACCGCCCGGTTCGATTAATTCTGACAACCGAATCGAGCGGTGTATGACCCTGCAACCTGATCATCCGGCACGTTCAAACCCGTCTCGCTTGTGCGGGTATTTCGCCAGTGCGCTGAGCATTAGCCACTGGGGAAACTGACGCCTAAGTCTGCTTGGCCCATGCACTACAATATTGCCAGCGGCAATTTCGTCTTTCAGGTTTCGTATGCCTCGCCACGCCTCGATAAAGACCCGTAAATCCGCTTCAACGGACACACTGGATTCCAATCCTGGGTCCTTCATACACATGTCGATGCCTTTGGCGGATTTGACCAGCCAGAACCGTTCCAGACGTCGATTGGGTGACGACAGAGCAAACTCCAGAACCAGGTCTTCGGCGGGCCTCGTCTGCACGTTGATACGCAGGTGCATGCTCCAGGCTAAAAACGCGGGGTCCAGATCTTCCCATTCCATGTCCCGCCCCCAATGCTGGCCCTACACCGCCATCCGTTGGGCGAACAACGACCAAAATCCCGCGACCAAGGCGGATGTTAACTGGAACAACACCCATCGCCACACCTATGCCTTTCCGTCTTACCCCTTTGCCCACGGGACGGCCTGTGCTGCAGCCATGACCATCTTGGCCGCATGTAATACAGCATTTCGATGCTGACTTAAGGCGGCTAATTCCCTGACCCGCCTGCGTGGCGTAGCTTGCGGCGCTGGGTCATGCGATAAAATCGCCGGGCCTCTGTGCGCCAGTGCGGATGGCGGATGTTGTCACCAAACCGCTTCATCCATTGTCGACACAGGCGGCCCGCCAATCGATTCACTGCCTGATATCGCTGTTGACTCTCTGTGCTTAAGCCTTCGCGCCAGCGAACAAATCGGAACAGCTGGCTGTGCAGCATTCGCAGATCCACTCGGCCATCGTGGGTTCCGGTCTCAAGGTGTTCGGCCAGGCCAAAAAATTTGTCCACTTCGCCCTGCAGTTCTAGCTCAAGCTGAGAGGTGTTTCTGTCGTGGCGGGCGCAGTAGGTCATGTAGGTAAAGTGGCTAACGCCCTCAATCAAAGCGCCCATCTGATTGAGATTAAGCGCTGCAATATTGTCGACAAGGTCTCGATGAAGGTACAGCGAGAGCTCAAGATCCTCATCAGTTTGTCGCACTAACAGTTGTTCAGAGGACAGATCCGGGTTGGCGCCCAGGAGTTTGACGACCTCGGGGTCGCTGACAACAAAGTCTGAAACCCGATGGTGGGGCGTCAGATCGTAGCGGTTTTCTATGCTGCGCTGCAGCCGATTCAGCATCAGTGCGTGGAATGGTTGGCATCCAGACTGATGCCTAGATTGACCAGTTGCGAGCGCGCCTGTTCATTACCGGTTTGTTGCCAAAGCTGATACAGGTTGAGAATTTCAGCCGCATCAAACTGCGCACGATCACTGTGAATCAGGTCAGAAAGAAGGTTCACAAAGGGCACAAATTGACTGGCCAGTTCTTCAAACACCGCCAAGTCTTTCGGGCCGTTGTCTGCCAAATACGAGTACGCGCTGCCACCCATGGTGACCAGGTAGTCTCGGCCCACGGCCCGGCGTTCCAGAGACTGGTGAAACAGGCCACCAACAAACAGCGCAACATCGCCCAGTCGTTGCAGCAGACGATGGCGTTCCGCTTCACTGCGTGCGTTCGCGGCCTCGCCGTAAATCAACGCCAAAGGTTTGAGACCGCTGCGGCCACAGTTGAGATCAAATAGTTCTTCGGAGCGGGCAAAGCGGGTAAGAAGATTGGTGAGATACCAAAGGGTGGCATCCTGGGGCTGCTGGCCCTGCCGATCGGCGGCGCGTCCAAGCGCGCGGTGAAAGTAGCCGGGCAACGAGCGTTCTGCGGTGGGTCCATGCATGGATTCAATCTCCTGATTAGTTGCTGAGTGTTGTGGGTATGACGCCTCTTTAGAGAAGTAATTATTTCGTGATGTTGATGAAAGATCGTCCGATCAGCGAAAAACTGATGAACCTGTCAACAAAAGCCTAGCAGAAATTATCTGGCGAAAAGTGAACGCTCAGGGTGCCAGCACGCTATTGAGATAGGCCGCCAGTCGGATGCCGGCTTTGCTGAGTTGGGTGTGCACTGTGGCGATGTGCTGGTAGTCGTATCGAAATCCCAAGTCCCGCTCTTCGGGATACAGGCCATCTCGCAGGGCGGTGGATTCTTTGATCCACTCCTCGGGGTCTACGTTCCACCACTGAACAACGTTTTGTGGTGTGATTTTTGGCGCAAGCCACTGTACCCATTCGGTGTAAGACAGTTTTTGTTTGTCGATCAGACCGTTGTCCCACACTGAGTGCAGGTTGGAGCGGCGTCCGGCATAGGTAACGGCAAAGTCATTGCCGCCGCGATCGGTACCGTTGCCGGCATGCAGAGGTTGGTGGAGGTCTCCAATGACGTGAACCAAAAATCGCAGTGCCAACTGCTGGTCGTCAAGGCTGGTATCCGGGTCTTGTAAAACGGCGGTGAAGCGCTTGATCGCCGTGAGTGCATCACCCTGGGGCGGCGCGCCCACGTCAGAGTAGGTCTCACCTTCAGGCACGGTAACGTAGTGCCAGGGGGCGGAGGTTTTCTGCCAAAACTTGCTGGGGTTAGAGCGCATGAAATCGGCCCAGGTTGAGGCCTGAGCCAATGTTTCGCCGCCGAGGATCATCTGTACCCGTGCGCGTGCGTAGCCGCTTAGATGCTGCTCAGCTATCATGCCAGTGACCCTGTGGCCTGTGGTGCCCCAAGCAAGCACTGAGCCGGACACGGTCAGCAACATAGCAGCCGCAGCGGTAATCAGTAGCCACCTGATACTGCTTAAGTTGAGAGTTTTTGTAACTCCGATCATAACGCTGTCCACTACTCGTATCGCCCCTTGGGGCTATTCAGTTTTCTACCACACATTCAGAATGAGCGACAACGTAATGAGCGCTAACCAATGTGACCTTCAAGCACTGTGTCTTTAACCCAAACATCAGGGTTTTTGCCCTGTGATTAAAGTTTGCCCAACACCCAGATACCCTTTAGCTGGATCCCAGAATGGCCGCACGGCAACTTGCGCAAAGCCGACCCTTCGTATCTCGTCCAAGAAATCCCAACCGAAATCGTAAAAGCACAAAACGCCATCAGCGTTTACTGGGTCGCCGTGATATTCAGGTTCTTGAAGGTGCTCAATTTTTCCATTGGCCAGACGTTTGGCTCGAACGACGGTTGCTTCAAAATTGATGACAAACGGCACTGAAATTACAAGCTGTCCGCCTGGCTCAAGCACCCGAAAAAATTCTTCAAGCGCTGCCCGGTAGTCTGCAACATGTTCCAACACGTCAAAGGTTAATACGTGACTCAATGAGTGGGTAGCGAACGACAGCTGCGTGACATCCTCATGCCGCACGTTATGCCGACGATAGGGGGTTTGAGTGCCGGGTTTCAGTGTTTCGTCGACATACTCGCTGCCCACCGTATCAGGCCAATGTTTCGATGCCCATTGAAACACGGGGGTCAACTGTTCGGTCAGGTAAACTCTTGTTGGGCTGGGGTGCTGCTGAATCAGCCGGTCAGCCAGTTCTATTGACCCTCTCCAACGACTGATCAGGCCGCAATGTTGACAGTTCAGCTGTTCTCTCCAGTTGGCGAAGCCATCGCTGTTGGGTTCAAATGAGAACACGGTTTCACGCTCGCAGACTGAACACAACCCGCTGAGCTTTTGCGCTGCTCCAGCGAGTTCTTGCAGCGACGAGGTGATTTGAGTTTCCAGCAAGTATTGAGCGTCGAGAAACGGTTTCACACTATCGATGCTGTGGGGCAAAACAGGAAAGTCCAAGCACGCTTTCCTCGCCTCTTCTGAACGCAATACTCTGAGCTTGTCATCGGCAGCAGTGATGGTTATCACCTTTCAATTGAGAAAACATAACGCATCGACTCTGCCCTAAAGGGCGTCCATTGAACTCCCAATGATATTGCACCCTTAGGTTCACCAGCGGTCGCATAGTAGCAAAGTCTGAGGGAAGTTTTGGTGGCGGGAAAGCTTGGTTTTCCATTGCTATGACGCGCGATCGTGGGCTTGGGATGGCGATAGAACCATCCGGAGCCTAATGTCGATAGGTATTCCGGAGGGAGGCGGCCGTTGGCCAGTGTCGCCACCCGGTGCGAGTAACTGATGGACTAGTCATTTGTTGCAGTTAGTTGTCTCCAGATCACCCAGAGCAACTGCCGCTGAACCATTTGAGGGTTACTCGCGGTGGTTGGACGCGTCCCAACGCCAGAGGATTCGGCGGTCAACAAAGACGATTGAGCAAAATCTTACCTATTGAGCGGCACCAGTCCGGCTACAATGAGATAACTGCCGCCGCACATTTTTCTAAAACGACCTCGGTATCGGCGCCCGGTAGCTTGTTCCCGCCAACCAGTCAGGAAAACCCGCTGATGACCACTGATACTAGTCACCCAAACGGACATTTCTACTCACCCGTGGTTGACCCGGAAAGTCTGCTCGAACGCAAAGACACAATCTGGCCGGCACATCCTGAAGTGCTGGGCATAGACTTCAATGATGAGTATCACTTAACAGTTCTAACTGAATATTTCCCGCGCCATTTTCCAAAATATGATTATCCAGAGCATCGGCTGGAGGGTGCCAATGACAGTGCCTTTTACACCCAAAACAGTCAGTTCAGCTGGCTAGATTGCCGCACGCTGTTTGTGTTGCTCAACGAATGGCGGCCCAGTCGCTATGTGGAGGTGGGGTCTGGGTTTTCTTCGCTGTTGGCGGCTGATATCAATGCCCGATATTTAGACAATGCCTGTTCGGTGCGTTGTGTAGAACCCTATCCGCGGGAATTTTTGCTAAAGCCTATTGATGGACTCAGCGAAGTGGTGCAGTCAAAAGTTGAACTGCTTCCGTTAAAGTTCTTCTCCGAGCTGGCGGCCGGTGACGTGTTGTTTATTGACTCATCCCACGTGTCCAAAACTGGCAGCGATGTGAACTATCTGGTATTTGAGATTTTGCCCCGGCTGGCCCGGGGAGTGAAAATTCATATCCACGACTTGTTTTTCCCCCACGATTATCCTTCTGATTGGGTTCTGGAGGAGAATCGAAGCTGGAATGAGCAATACCTGATTCGAGCCCTGCTGATGTACAGCAATCGGTTTAGAGTGCTGTTTGGCTGTTCTTACGCACACCACAAGTTCCCGCAACAGGTAGCCAGCGCACTCAACCTCCCTGACGGGCGCGCGTTCGCTGGAGGAAGCCTGTGGCTTTCAGTCGTCTAAAGCGACGGCGGGTCTCAGCGGCGATCCTCACAAGCGCTATACAAGTGCGTCCGTTGGTGGAAAACCTCTGCCGCTTATGACATAAACATCGATTCATCAAGGTCTTGGCGACAAGCTCTGGTTTTCACTCGAGCAGACCACTATGACTTTTAGATCCATCGCATTAACCACAATACTTGCCGCCACCTCCACCGGTGCCAACGCCGAGTTTTACTTGCGCGGACATATGCTGCTGACAAATCTGGCTGACGACAGCGATTCAGAGGTAATTCTCAATGCCCTCCCTGCCGGATCTGTGGACACCCGTTTTGATAGCGGACTTGGTTTTGGTGGTGGAGTAGGTTGGGTGTTTGGCCAACGGTGGCGTGCCGAGGCTGAGTTTGGCTATTTATCGGCGGGCGTTGATCAGGCGAGGGTAGGCGCTGAGTTTACGGCCGACGGAGATAATTTTGCCTCAACGGGGCTAGGCGTCAATGTGCTTTATCACTTTAACGATGACGTAGCCGGCCGCCAAGGATTTAGCCCCTACGTTGGCATTGGGCTTGTGTTCTTGAATGAAATCGATATCGACCTTGAAGGTACGGGGGTTGGCGGTGCCTTTGAAGATCTGGAGGGTGATGATGTAGCCCCTCAATTAATTCTAGGTGTGAATCGGGGGCTGGGCGACCGCTGGAGTGTTGGCGGTGAGCTTCGCTACCTGGCCGGAGGTGGTGTGGATCTGGCCAACGACACTGCGGCAATTCGAGACATTAACTACACCAGCGTGAACGCCGGTGTAACGCTTACCTATTGGTTTGACTGAGTCTTTGGCGGCCCGCTCTGTGGGTAGACTGCGTGAGCTGCCAGCGAGGCACGAACCGCTGCCCTCCGTCGACGGCTGACCGGAATGATGGCACCGTCTGTCATCTCGCAAAACCAGTTCTGCTGTTTCTTAAGAAGACGCCGGACCTGTTTTTCCGCAACCCAGTAGGAGCGGTGGACCTGGAGCCCTTGAACGGAATCGAGGGCATTTTCCATAGCGTAACGAAAACCACAACGAATCAGCGCTTTGCCTTCAGTAGTGGCAACCCGAAGGTAGTGTTCCTCTGCTCGCACCCACAGAAGGCTTCGGCCCAGGTTGTCCGGTAATTGCTGCCAGAATTTTCCATCCGATGACAATGCGTCTGGTGTGCTTGCTGTCGGTTCGACGGAGTCTTTGGCGGGTACAGGACTAAACGTAGCCGGACCTGTTCTGGATTCGGAGTGCCCAAAGTCTGGTCGAATCCTTGATCGAAGCAACAACCAACACCCCACAAACGCCACGACAAGTTGTCGCCATTCCTGAAACCAATCCGTTAGTCGTGAATTTGAAGGTTGCGACAACCCAAACTCCACCTCCATTTGCCAGGCAAAGGGCGTGTAGACCAGACTCGCGCCCACAGCGCAAATGGCGATCAGGGGAAGGGTAGGCAGCGCTGGGATTCTGCGCCTGATCCACAGCCGCTCCAGCGCCCAGCACAGCGCCGCGCCGACGCAGATCTGAGCAACCCAAAAAATTCCGCGGGAGGGAACTGTCAGCTGGTCTGTGCCCGCAGGTGCCAAAGCCGCAACGGCGATGCCGAGCAAAGCCGACAAGCCCAGCAATCCCGGCGTGCGAGTGGAGAATTTCTGCAAATACCCAGCTGTCATAGTAATCCTTAGCAACGTTCGATTGCGGCGCGGGCCGGCTTATTGAAACCCCTCCTGCCCAAGCTGCTGGGGTAGCTGGGGGATTTTCAGCAGCTTATCGGTGGCGTACCCCTGTAGCGCGAATGCCTGCAGGTACTCCTGATAGACCGCGTCGGGCATTTGCGCTTCCCGAGCCATAATCCATCCATACTTTCGGCTGGGGTGGGCAATAGCCACGTAGCGATACTCAGGGTCCAGCTTGATCACCAGGTAGTCGAAGGTAAAGGGCCACACAAACCGAGTCTTCAGACGGCCAGGCTGGGCATCATCAGGTACCCAGGCCACACCCTCCATGGTTTTTTCCTCGCCGCCAAATTTTTTGCGATAGAAATACAGGTCGTCGAAACGTCCGTCGTCACGCTCACGAAACACAACCCGTGGCGCGACGTTGTCGCGTTCAAAAAAGTAGGGAATATTGGCAATGACGTACCACTGGCCGTCGTATCGTTCCATGGACAGCTCATCCACGACGGTAATTGGGTTCAGCCCTCTGGGGGCGGAAGCGCAGCCAGTTAGCAGCAATGCTGCCAATATCAGGATCAATCGCATGGTTTTCTCCAGAAGCGGAGATCAATCATCGGCGAAACCCCATGTATGTTTCGTCAAGGTAGGGTTGGGGGTTTGTTTGATGTAGCCCAAGCCGAGCTTCCGGCTCAGCGATAATCGGCGATTAGCTAACTCCAGATATACCGGGTTACGCCGGAACGACGTCGACGGCGCATACGAGAATGCAGCACCGCCCGCCGGTCTTCCAGCCAGGCTTCCCGCGGCCTATCTGAGGCCTCACCGTTCGACTTAAGCCTGGCCTCATGGTGGGCTCGGAACTCACAGAAGTCTGCATACGCTTCGATGTCATGCTTCAAGTCTCGGGTGACCAGCTCGATCATGATGGCATCATCTAAAAACCCCAGGGCGGGGACTTCATCAGGGATCAGATCTTCGGCTTCGGTAAAATACGCCAGCGTCGCCGCAATTCGGTCTCGGTCTGTGCCGGTAATCTTCCACTCTATATCCGTGAGCATGTCCACCAATGCGGCAAGACGGTCCAACCGGTCAGAAACAAACGCAGGCACTTTTTTTGCCCGGGTGGCTAGGATCAATTCCCGAGCAGCGGCCGCTATTTCATCGATAGACAGCGCTTTCGCGGCCTTTTTGGTGTCACGCATGGCTTTGCGAAAGTGTCGAAGGTCGTCATCTGACAACTCGAGCATTATTTTCAGCGACATCGCAGTCTCCCTGATTCAACCTGATGGATAGCTTCAAGCTTACTCTCAGACAGCAGTGATTCGGCTCTGAGCATCCATAATGGGCAATCAATGCAACACGGGATCCCTGCAGGTTGATCTTGACGTCCCTCGTCTCGTTGGCGTACACCCTGAATGAGATCAGGTCATAAGGCTCGCGACGCGCTCACGTTCAGCCTGCATGGTGGCGATCTGCGGATGGTCCTTATAGCGAGAGATTAATTGATCAAGCACTTTCAGCGCATCAGCATCGCGGCCAAGCTTGTTGGTGAAAATTTGCGCGGTCAGGTACGCATGGCCTACCACGTCTTTGTGGCCCGGAAACTGCCGCACAAATCCTTGAGCCATGGTGATCGCTCGGTGCGAGTCGCCGGCATTCAGCAAGTGTTTGCAAAGGGCCAGGCTGAGGTCGGGGTCGGGCATCAGGAAGTTTTCATCCAGCGCCTGGGCTTGGCCCAACAATTTCAGGCTTTCATCAAATTCGTCATCAGCCAGATGCACTATGAGGCGTTGGCGAATTACCGCCACTTGGCCTTCAGCGTCGTCAGTTTCCACGGCCAGCTGCAGCAAAGCATCGGCTGGCGGCGATAGTGGCCCACGTTCAGCCATGGACCGATGCAATAGTTGGCGGGCTCCATGGGCGTCGCCTTTATCCAGCAGGGCCTGCGCCTGCAGTACCGTCGGGTCGTTCAGCGGTTGCCTGGGGCGCTGGATTCTGAAATCTTCGGTTAGGCCCATGCCAAAATCATCGTGGTACTGGTAGATCACATATCCCAAGAGGTAGAAGATTGCGACGATGGCGTATCGGCTGACCAATTCGCCGCCCAGACTGCCCACCAGTGGGATGAACGAAAGCAGGGACGCGGCCGCGAAGCTGGCTGCCAGAATTCCGCCACAGATAGCCAGCAGCATGAGGTAGCGAGAGCCAAGGATTTGGCTGACCGCTATCCAGGTGACGGGGTTAAGCGCCGAAAATAGGTTTTGATCCATTGCCAGGGCCATCGTGGCCACGGGCAAGATGGCTAGCATTACAGCGAGTGCACACAAGGCCGCGATGACACCCAAATTGATATGAACCAGCGCTACGGGTATGCCCAGAATTACCCAAAGCAGGAACTGCTGCCAGGCTATTGAGCTGCCCATCTGATCAAAGTATCCGGTCCGGGGTTCAAGGTTCCCGGAAGCTGTGTGAGTCAGCACGCCATAGGCAAAGTTGTAGGTAGCAACCCAAACCAGACTGCCCAGCAGAAAAAGACCGGAGCACAGCCATCCCAGGAGGCCAAGTACACCAATGGCGATGGCGTTTTCTCCCTTCAGGGGGTAAGCCAGTATCTTGGGCACATACTGCCAGAATGGTTCGGCGGGCTGGTTCATCCGAAAATTCTACACCGAGCGAGGCACTAATCGATGTTCTGAAGCCCATTGGCAGCCGCCATCAGCAAGGTTTCTGGATCAAAAGGTTTGTGCAAAAAACCGGCTTACGGCCGTCCAGCCATTTTTGGCAATGCTTGCTGGCGACGACGGCCGCGAACATGTTGGGCGCATGATCGAAAACTCGCGATAAAAACTCGCCGGTCGCTGATCTTCCTGGTGCTTTGGCACCCGATTTTTTCTGTCTTATCCTAGAAATGCTGCAACACACCATAGCACTATGGTGCGACAAAACTCCCGTTGAATAACCGCTGGACGATAGAAAGTAGGCGTCCCAGCTTCCATCCAGAGCCCAATTGGCGACACCCTCGGCAGGGCAGTACGGCGCCAACGAACACGCTAGAATACGGCGACGGAGGAAAACCCATGAAAAAGTATGTGTTCGTGGCGCTCATGGCGCTGGTGTCAACCGGGATTGCCCAACAGGCGCCGGCAAATGGCGAAATGCGAGCCGCAGCAGGTGGCAGATTTGAGGCTTGGCACCAAGCCAGCATGACCTGGGTAACGCCGGAGAGTTTCTGGCGCCGTTACGCCGAGGGGCGCGGCGGGGTGACCTGGGGCAGCGGCAGCGAGTATCCGCCTTATGCCCAGGTAAAGGAAACCGACACATTCCTGGTTGAGCTCGATAGCGGCAGTTGTTTGATGATGTTCTGGCACAAACGCTGGCGCAGAGCCAACGACGTGCGGCGCTGGGATACTCGATTCAATGACGTGGGCGCATGCCCACACGTTTTCAAATAACCGACCCACATAAAGAAAGAGAGGGCCACCATGAGTCAGCCTCAACTAGAGTTAGCCGGTTCACGCCAGTTCACCAGTTGGCTGCAGGAATCCGGCGGCGCGCTGGCTTTTTCCACCTACCAAGCGGGCAAGCTGTTCTTGATCGGGCTTCAGCCTGACGGACGCTTGTCCGTGTTCGAGCGAACCTTCGCCCGCTGTATGGGGCTGGCTGTTCAGGGAGACACGCTGTGGGTGAGTACGCTTTATCAGCTTTGGCGGTTTGAAAACGCCCTTGCTCCCGGTGCCAATCATCAAGGCTATGATCGGCTTTACGTGCCACAAATGGGATATACCACTGGAGATGTGGACGTTCACGATGTGGCGGTCACTGCCGATCAATCCCCCGTGTTTGTCAACACGCTATTTAGCTGCCTGGCAGCGCCGGATGAAAAATACAGTTTCCGCGAAGTCTGGCGACCGCCGTTTGTTTCTCGTTTGGCGGCGGAAGACCGTTGCCACCTCAATGGGTTGGCCATGCGAGACGGTCGTCCAGCGTATGTCACCTGCGTTGCTGCCACAGACGTTAACGAGGGTTGGCGAGACCATCGTCAAAAGGGTGGGGTTGTTATCTGCGTGGAAGACAATGAGACGGTGTGTGCCGGCTTGTCTATGCCACACTCGCCGCGCTGGCATGACGACAAGCTGTGGCTGCATAATTCGGGCACGGGTGAATTTGGCTTTGTCGATCTGGAGCGGGGTTGTTTTGAGCCTGTTGCGTTTTGCCCGGGCTATCTGCGCGGACTGAGTTTCAGCGGTGACTTTGCCGTTGCCGGGTTGTCCAAGGCCCGTGGTAATAAAACGTTTTCTGGATTGGCATTGGATGATGGGCTGGCGTCGCGCAATGCCAGCGCGCGCTGTGCTTTGCAGGTGATCGATCTTAAGCGGGGTGATGTTGTTCATGAGCTCCGTATCGAGGGGGTTGTGGAAGAACTCTTTGACGTGATGACGCTACCGGGGGTAGCCCGGCCCATGGCGCTGGGTTTCAAGACCGACGAAATCCGAAGAGTGTTGTCGTTGCCACCGGATGCCGCAGGCTGACTGTCGCCCAAGCGGGGTTAGAAGAACTGTTTTGAACTGCTCTGGAGCGTTTTGGAAGCGCCCAGTCAAAAGGGAGTTTGACCGATGATTGACGTTTTTAGAATCATGGGCTTTTTGCTGATTCTGTCTGGCATTTTAGTCATCATGACCTGGCTAATTGAGCCTTTGCGCGCGCTGTGGCCGCTATTGCTGGCGTTGCCAACGCCAGTACTGATCGGCATTGGCGTGGCCGCGGCAGGGCTATTGCTGCTGATGGCGTCGCTGATTTGGGAGAGAACCAAAGATCGCGAGAATGAAAAACATATGCTGGAGCAAGACTGATGGCCGGACTACTGATCGTAACCACCGATTTTGTCGCAGGAAAAAAAATTGACAGTACCCTGGGTGTAGCGCGTGGAAGCACCATACGTACCAAACACGTGGGCAAAGACTTTATGGCAGGTCTGCGCACACTGGTTGGTGGTGAGCTGAAGGAATACAGCGAAATGTTGGTTGAGTCTCGGGCCCAGGCGTTGAGCCGAATGGAGGAGCAGGCGCTGAAAATGGGCGCCGATGCGGTTGTCGGGGTGCGTTTCGTCACTTCTCAGGTTATGGCCGGTGCGGCGGAACTGCTGGCGTACGGCACTGCCGTTACCCTCAGCGACGAGGGATGACCATGAAGACTTTAACGGGAGCGGTGGTGCTGATTGGAGTGCTCTTCGCCTTCACTACCGGAACCGCCGCAGAAAAACTCTACAAGTGGGTAGACGCCAACGGCAACGTACACTTTTCTGATCGACCACCTGAAGCATCCACCGACGCGCAAGAAATTGAAGTGGACGCCGAAATCAGCGCCGACCGTCAGCGCGAAGCACTGAACCGGCAACGTGCCACTCAGACTGCCGTGAGCCAACGCCAGCTGGCCAAAATCGAACGGGCCAAAGAAGATGCCCGGTTGACCCAGGAGCGCCAGAAAACCGCGGCGGAAAGCCAGATTCGCTGCGCACAGGCTCGATCTAATCTTGCTGTGGTTGAGCGCGCGGCCCCGGCGTATTCCGTCAACGACGCCGGTCAACGAGAATATTTAGAGGACGCGGGCAGAGACCAAAAACTGGCTCAGTTTCGGCAAGCGATCCGCCAGTTTTGTGACAAGGGATAAGTCATGAGTTCAAATTTACATGTTGTCATTTTGGCGGCCGGGCAGGGCAAACGTATGCGTAGCCCGTTGCCCAAAGTTTTGCAGCCCGTTGCTGGTCAGCCTTTGTTAGGCCACGTTATTGGCATTGCGCGAAGCTTGGATCCTGTCGCAGTGCACGTGGTCTACGGTCATGGTGCCGAGAAGGTGAAAGAGGCATTTGCCCATCAGCCTGATCTGCACTGGGCGTTGCAGGAGCAACAGCTTGGCACCGGCCACGCGGTGCAGATGGCGCTACCGGATATTCCTGATGGCGCCATGGTTCTGGTGCTGCTTGGTGATGCGCCATTAATGACGTCCGATTCTCTGCGACAGGTGCTTAACGACGCGAATGACGGTCTGGGCGTATTATCCGCCCGGGTGGGTGATGCATTCGGTTACGGGCGCATTGTGCGAGCAATGGACGGCCAGCTGGAGCGCATCGTAGAACAAAAAGATGCTGACGAAACTGAGCTGGCAATTCACGAGGTAAACAGTGGTGTGATTGCAGCGCCTGCCCAAAGTCTTCGGTGCTGGCTGGGTCAGGTAGACCAAGGCAACGCCCAGGGCGAGTTTTACCTCACCGACTGTGTTGCAATAGCTCGGGCGGCTGGCGCTAGGGTGAGCGCAACCGTGGCGGGACATGCGGATGAAATTTTGGGCGCGAACGACCGTTGGCAGCTGGCGGAGCTGGAGCGCTTGTATCAGCGCCGTCAGGTGGCTGCGTTGTGTTACGACGGCGCCACGGTGATGGACCCGTCGCGGGTTGACGTGCGCGGCTCGGTCACGGTAGACGAAGAGGTAGTCATCGACGTCAACACCATTTTTGAAGGTGAGGTGGTGCTGGGTGCAGGGGTCAGAATTGGCGCCGGGTGTGTCATCCGTGACAGTCAGCTTGGGCCTGGTACCCGCGTTGCGCCTTACAGTGTTCTTGAAGGCGTGCAGACGGCCGGTGATTGCGACATCGGACCCTTCGCGAGGCTTCGTCAGGGCACCCGCCTGGGACGACAAACCAAAGTCGGTAACTTTGTTGAAACGAAAAAAGCGGAGCTGGGTGACGGCAGTAAGGCCAGTCACCTGTCCTATCTGGGCGATGCGAAAATTGGCCAGCAGGTCAACATCGGCGCCGGCACCATCACCTGCAATTATGATGGCGTCAACAAGCACCTGACGGTGATTGAGGACGGCGTGTTTGTCGGTTCTGACACCCAACTGGTGGCTCCGGTGACGGTAGGCGCTGGCGCTACTCTGGGCGCCGGAACCACATTAACCCACGATGCGCCCACCGACTCGTTAACCATTTCCAGGGTGCGACAAACAGTGATTGAGGGTTGGCAAAAGCCGGTCAAAAAATCGTGACGTCACAACGGCTCCCGCAAAAAAAACCCGTATTGACAATGGAAGGGCTATCGTTCGAAACCATTGAGAAATAGTGGGTCAGGGCGCACCGGGCCAACAGCCACCGTCACGGTGGCCGGGGTAAAATTGCCCTGGTTGTCGGAGGCCCAGTAGCGGAAGCTGTCGGTGCCCACGAAATCATAGTCTGGCCGGTACAGCACCGTGCCATCACCGTTATCGAACACCAGGCCATGAATAGGCTGAAGCAATCCGTCCACGCTGATCGGGTTGCCTTCTGGGTCACTGTCATTGCTAACAAGGTTGATGACCACGGATTGGTCGGTCGAGGTATTGGCCACGTCATCGACTGCCACCGGCGGCAGGCTGGCAAGGTCAATCGTTCCGCGCTGGAATGCGTCGGACCAGGCAAAAAACTGATTGCCCAATAAGTTATCAACCTGCGGACCCAGGCGGGTTTTCAGACCCATTTTATGTACCTGGCCGGTTGCCCGGTCGGTAAAATATTCCTCTTCCACGGCGTAGGCGTCGCCGCCGGCGGTGCGGTAATACCCGTCTTCGGCACAGATGGTAATCATGTCGAACACCGGTGTGCCAATGCTATCGGTGCCGCCGGGGATGGGCGTGCTGCCAATGCTGTCCTGTTTGCTACCGGTGTAAACCACCCCAGAGCCGGCGCTGGTGGCCGGTGACAGAAATTCCAGCGGCAAGTTGTCCAGGTTAACTTGGAAACGCCCGGGCACCAGATCTGCACTGGTTAGCAGTTGGTCCAGTGCCGGATCGTAGTTTTCGTAGGCATTGGCCACGTCGTTCATGGTGATATCAATGGTGACGTACTGGTTAGCGTCAGGCTGGATATTGGGGTCGGTAAAATCCTTCGCCAGACCAATGCCCGTCTCGAAATTGGTGATGGTTGCCCGGTGGATCACCATGTCTGAAGTGTTGGTGCCGAAATCGATACCAAAGGCCGCTTCGCTGAAAGGCTCAGGCGCTTTTCCCACAACGTCAAAGTCTTCCAGCAGGTAATGAGATGTGTATTCCAGCGCCGCTCCGGCCTGCACCTCCCAGGCAAGAAATTGAGTGAGATGAGAGTGAATATCATGTTGCTGGTTGGGATTAGCCTTCACCACATACAGGCCAACGGTGCTGGCGAAACTCTCGTTGCCGTGAAACCCTAATATGGGGGCGTCATCGGGAGCAGACTGGCCGTTTCGACGTAACGCCTCAGGAAGGGTGAAGGCCTGGTTGTCAAACCCCAGCATGCCGGCGCCGCGGTGCAGGTAAACAAAGCCGTGGTTCACGCTGGCCGCGATGTTGCCAACACTTTTTACCATCCGGCCCTGGAACCAAAATCCATCGCCGGTGCGTCCCATATCAAACAGCTCTACATCATTGCCATTTTTGGGATTGAACGCCCTGTTGCCCTCGGCCTTAATGGCGATGTTGTGGGTCCAGCTGCCAATTTCATTGCCGGTTTCGGCGACAAAGCCTGCGCCGAAGGTGTCAAACGAGGCGTTGTTGTGAAAGATCGCGTTACTGTCGTGATGTACATACCCCCATCCCGGAGAATCGAATACGGCATTACCAATCACAACAGCAGGGTTCCGTGGGTCGGAAATGCCGGCGCGATGAATGTGGAATGGATACCGACCCCGCACGTTGCTGTCGGCAGCGATAGAGCCAAAATCGGCGGCCTCCAGGCTGAGAAAAGCTTTACTGGTTCGTCCAAGATGCTGAAAGGCGGCGTAGCGCACGTCTATATTGTCGTTATTGACGAACATCACATGACCGCGACGCTCTCGAGAAACCTGGGGGTTCTGGGTTGCTATGGTGACATTGCGGGAATAGTTGGCGACTGAAGTCTTCAAATCAGCCCTTGGCGCCCCATGGCTGTAAACCAGTGCGGGAGTAAAGCTCACCTGCGCGCCGACAACGGCGGTAACGGTAACCACCTCATCTTCGGTGCCAAAATAGCGTACCTCACGGAGGGAATTATCCCAGCGCCAGCCCGAATAGTGGGTGCCGGCAATTACCAGAGTGTCGCCAACCTCCCAGTTCACGGGTGCTTGGGCCATCTGGATGGCGGTATCGCCTGCCACAGGGTCTACGGCCACTTTACCGTGGACCGTTTTTGCTGCACCGTGGATACGTACTTCGCCACTGGCAACCACTCCGCGCCCCATTAGCGCCGGGTCACCCGCAGGATCCAGGTTGCCGTTATCCGCGATGAGTATTTCCACCTGCACGTTGGCCGCAATGGGGGCGGAGAGCTGGCCAATCAGTAACAATCCTGCAGCGTCTACGGTCAGGGTGTCCAGCACCAGCCGGGAGCTTTGGGTGGTGGAAAACTGCAGCGTACCCTCGACGCTCACCTGCCCAAGCGCAACATCACTGACCGCATCGTAAGTCAGCGAAAAACCGGCGGGTATCAGGACGTTGCTGCCAGCAGCGGGTACCTGGCCGGTTGACCAGTTTGTTGGGTCAAACCACGAGCCGCTGGCGTTGGCGGTGACATCAGGCGCGCCCTTCTGGACCAGGTGGTGATGGGCATGAACCTCCCAGTGCTCAGTTTTAGGCTCGGACACAGCATTTTGCGCGAACGCCGATTTAATCAGCATTTGCTCGCTGCTGACCGTCAGGGTCAGGGACAGTACGGTCAGCACCAATAAAGGATGAGGCTTCATGGGCAGTACTTCGCAGGTTGGGACTAACGGAAATTTAGCAGATGCACTCAATGGTAGGCAGGACGGACCTCTTTGCGACCGACAGGTGGCATTGAACGACGGGCATGCGGTCAATAATGGGCGTTACTGAGCGAAAAACTCCGGTGCAGACTCTTCGATGACTGCGCCAGCCGCTCGCGCCGCCCGGCTGTGTTGGGAGGATCTTGAGTAGGCCAGCAGGACGTCGAAACTCATTCGGCTCGACTGGATATGGCGCGCCGACACGATGCCTCGCTGTACGTCTCGCACAACGGAAGAGCGGGTCAGGATGGCGGCTCCGGCTCCGGCCCGAACCAAGTCTTTCATTGCCGGCAATGCATCCAGTTCATAGGCGAGGTTGAACTCAACCCCGGCTTCCTTAAAGACCTCAGCCATCCGGTTGCGGATGCCTTTCTTTTCAAACGGCGCAATCAGCTGCAGGTTGGCCATTTGCTCAATGGTCACCGGATCGGGAATGTCTTGGTCGTTGTTCACCACCAGACAAAGCTCTTCCCGGCCAATTTTGTGGGCAGACAAAGACGCGTTGTTAGGCGGTTCGAACACCACCGCCAGGTCCAGCCGGTCGGAGGCAAGCCATTCCGATAAAGTGGCGCTCAGACCTTCGGTTAAACGCACCGTGATATCCGGGTGTTGGGTTTTCATCCGCTCAAGCAACGTGGCGGCCATCACCAGAGTGGTTGATGGCGGCATGCCGATTCGGACAACCCCGGCAGGATTGTCATACCAGCTTTGCAGGTTGCGCCGGGTATCTTCCAGTTGGGCCAGCACCGAGCGGGCCCGTTCATAAAGAAATTCACCCTGCTCGGTCATGGTGACCCCCCGACCGGTGCGAATTAACAGTTGAACCCCAAGCTCTTCCTCAAGCAGGCGCATGTGCCGACTGAGCGCAGATTGGGCAATGGGGATGCGCTCTGCGGCCTGGGTAAAACTGCCCTGATCAGAGACGACGAGAAAATATCGGAGCTGGCGCAAATCCATAGCACAGAAGTTTACCCCAGTTGGCGACGAGAAAAGTGCACTCGGCCAGAATCAAGACCATTTCCCATACCAATTGATGATGTGGAACATCGAAAAAATGCATCATGGCCCCCAGCTGCGCCAGTTACACTGCGGCCTGGAGTTTTTCTCAAGGCTGTCATGCTTAAGGTTGATGTCATTGTGGTCGGCGCAGGGCCGGTTGGCACCGTTGCCGCCTACGTGCTGGCAAAGCAGGGTATTCGAGTCGCTATTTGCGAGGCTGGTACCACCCATGCAATGGATCTGCGAGCCTCCACCTTTCACCCACCCACCCTGGAAATGCTTGATGAGCTGGGGGTGGCGCAGCAAATCATTGACTACGGTCTGACGGCGCCGAAATACCATTTCCGTGAACGGCAAAGTGGTCAAGTCATCGAATTCGATATGAGCGACATTGCGGCGGAAACCCGTTTCCCCTTTCGCGTGCAGTGTGAACAACATGTCATGGCCGGCATGTTGTCGGAGCGGCTGGAAGACCACGACTTGGCTCACGTACTGTACGAGCATCGAGCGTTGGGGTTCGAGCAGTCTGATGAGGGTGTAGAGGCGTGGTTTGAGACCCCTTACTGCGTCGAGAAAATTTCTGCTCGGTACATTATTGGCGCCGATGGCGGCAACTCGCTAATACGTAAATGGGTTGGGGCCCAGTTCAGCGGATTTACCTATCCTGAAAAGTTCTTGTGTTTGTCTACCGAAACTGAACTGGCGGACCATATTCCCAATCTCGCTTACGTTAATTATGTTGCCGATCCGCAAGAATGGTTGGTTTTGCTGCGAGTGCCCAGCGTCTGGCGTATCTTATTGCCTGCCAGCGAACAGACCCCTGATGAGGAGCTGCTGGCTGACGCCATGAAAGAAGCGGTCTTTGAGCGCCTGATAGGCAAGCGTGATGTGACCACCAGTCATCGAACTATCTATCGGGTACACCAGCGGGTTGTGGATAATTTCAGTCATGGCCGAGCGTTTTTGGTGGGGGATGCCGCCCATTTGAACAATCCCTTGGGCGGCTTGGGCATGAACAGCGGGATTCATGACGTATGGAATTTGCAGGCCAAGATTGCCCACTGCCTGTCTCACGGACACGACCCTGAACTGTTTGAACGGTTTGACCGACAGCGCCGAACGGTCACTAACGCATTTATTCAGGCTCAAACAATGCAGAACAAACAGCTGTTGGAGCACGGCGCCGCGGAGGGCCACGCCCGCCGGTTTGAAAAAATGCAGGCCACTCGGGATGATCCGATTCAGCGCCATGACTTTTTGATGCGCCAGTCCATGCTCAATTCACTCAAAGACGCGGAGCAAATAATCTAATGACTGATGTATTGGGCT
This sequence comes from Lysobacterales bacterium, assembly GCA_045106555.1. Classification (GTDB taxonomy): domain Bacteria; phylum Pseudomonadota; class Gammaproteobacteria; order Xanthomonadales; family SZUA-38; genus JANQOZ01. The sequence continues at coordinate 84,186 of JBGCET010000003.1, forward strand.
ACAGAGCCCTTTTTGGAGTATTAGGCCCTTCAACCAACACGGTTGTGCAGCCGGACTTTGACGATTTGCGGCCGGTTGGTGTGACCAACCATTACAGCCGAATTGTGGTCCAGGATGCCAATGCCATCTCCAACGAAAGCTTCACCGCCGGCACGTTGGAGATTTCTGAAAACACCGTCGACGCTGTGGAAGGGGTGAAAACCTGCGCCCCGGACTATCTGGTGATGGGCATGTCGGCGGTGACCTTCTACGGCGGTGCTGAAGGTGGCAGGCGCTGGCGGGAAAATATTGAAAAGGTTTCGGGGCTGGGTATATCGATAGGGTCTGAATCCCTGGCTGAGGCGCTCAAAGCGTACGGTGGGATCAAGAAAATTGCTTTCCTGTCGCCCTACTATCCAGTTGCCAACACTGAGGTGAGCAACTTTCTGTCTGACTATGGTTATGAGACGGTTCGCGACCATTGTCTGCAATGCCCCAGCTGGACGGCTATTGCCAAGGTTCCCGAGGCAACTCTGGTGAAGACCCTGAAAGACTTGGACGGTGACGATGTCGATGCACTTATTCAGGTAGGCACCAACCTCTCCATGATTCGGCTGGCAGCGGCGGCCGAGCGCTGGCTGGAAAAGCCAGTCATAGCGATCAACACAGCAACCTACTGGCACGCCTTGCGAGCCAATGGCATTAACGACAAAGTAGCAGGCTTTGGCCGACTACTGGAGCAACATTAACGTGCAATACCCCTACAGCCCGATATCTCAACGTGGTCCGCTGAAATTCCCCAACGGGGCCCGCGTTGCGTTGATCTTGACGTTTAACCTTGAAACCTGGGACCTGACCAAAGACACGGATCGTGCCTACTATGCCGGTGGGCCGGCCATCTTGCCGGACGTGTTGCCGGGCCGCGTCCCTGACTACCCAAACTACACCTGGCGGGAGTACGGCCAGCGCGTGGGGCTATGGCGCCTTTATGACGTGTTTGACGAGCTGGGAGTGAAGGCCAGCTGCACCACCAATGCAGTCACTTTCGAGCGCCGCCGCCCGATGGTTGATGCGTGCCTTGAGCGAGGTTGGGAACTGCTGGCGCATAACTATGAGCAGGGGGAACTGCTCACCGATTTTTCCGGCGACCCGGAGCGGGAAGCCGAAGTCATTGGGCGCACGCTGGAGATGTATAAAACTCATGTCGGCAGGCCGGCCAAGGGCTGGCTGTCATCCTCGCTGCGCGGCACCTTGGCCACGCCGGGAATTCTCGCGGCCAATGGTCTGGAGTTTTACTGCGACCTGATGAACGACGATCAGCCTTACATGATCGACACCGACAACGGCCCGCTGGTGGGTGTTCCTTATTCCAACGAGATCAACGATTTCACCCTCCTGACTCGACGTGGCCATACCACCGATGAGTACCGAGACATTTTGATCGAGGAACTGACCCAACTGCACCGGGAAGGCGAGACCAGCAGCCGGCTGATGAATGTCGGCCTGCACCCTCATGTGTCTGGCCGTGGTTATCGGGTTAGAGCGTTGCGCGAATTTCTAGAATTTGCCAAAGGGCTGGATGGTGTCTGGTGGGCAACACGGGAAGAACTGGCCGCCTGGTATCGGGATAATCACCAGGGACACATCGTTCCTGCTTAGAGGTAGACATCATCGATGAGTAACGCAACTGAACTTAAGCAGCAGATTTTTGGCTTTCTTGATCCGATGGACGAGTCAGCGTTAGTGACTGAAGCGGAGAAAGACCAGCTAAAATCCTGGTGCGACGACTTATGTCAGCACACCGCCGTGCCTGAACCCATTAATGATCTGCCTGCGGCCGCAGGGGTCTGGCGATCGCGATTCGCCAGTTTTGGCGCGAAGCATTCCGACAACCAGCCGATGATGCATTTGACGGACCTGAAGCTACAGAGCTTTGGCAACCTTCCCAGTGCACCGGCTCGTGTCACCGAACTGATGCAGGAAATTGATGTCGACAATCGGGCCTATAACAATGTGGTCCATGTCACTAACCAGGCCGGTGACACCAACGCCGTGGTGGTCATGTTTGGCCGTTATGACGGCGCTGACGATAACCTCCAGCGCTATGGGGTTTCGTTTTATCGAGTGGCCCTGATTAACAACAGCCAACATGATGATGACAAATTTCGTGCCGCGTTTGGCATTGATGCCGACGCCCCACTGGACGTGGAGTTCAGACCACCGGCGCTGCATTCCGATATTGTTTATCTCGATGAGGACACCCGTGTGAACTACGGAAAGCTGGGCGGCTTTTACGTGCTTTCCCGAGATTCCCGAGCGGCGTATTCCCTCGATCTCTGATACCCGGGGCTGGTCTAGCCCCTTCGACGTTCAGGAATTTTCCTGACACCGCAGTTGCGGCAGTCAGCAGCACGCTGGCTGCCAGCACAACAGGCTGGCTGAAACCATGATTATTGTGCCTATCGTGCTGTTCGTCTGCCTGATCGGCGTCGGCATCGTGATTCCCCTATTTCCGTTTTTTGGCGCCAGAGTTGGGGCGTCGCCGGAAATGATTACCATGCTGATTGCGGTGTTTGCGTTTGGCCAATTTTTGTCCAGTCCGTTTTGGGGTTGGCTCAGCGATCGGATCGGCCGAAAACCGGTCATGGTCATCTCCTTGCTCGGCGCAACGTCATCATTTGTTCTGTTGGCTATCGCCGACACGCTCACGATGTTGTTTGTTTCGCGAATTGTCGGCGGACTGATGACGGGGATTGCCCCGGTCGCTTTCGCCGTGGCGGCCGATACCAGCAGCGCGCAAACTCGCGCTGGCGCCATGGCGAGAATTGGCGTCGCATTTTCCCTGGGGTTAATAGCCGGCCCCATTCTCGGTGGCTTGTTGGCAGGTGATGATCCAGCAACGGCAAACTACTTTTTGCTGGGGATGGTGGCGGGCGCCATGACAACGGTGGCGGCGCTCATCACGCTGGTGTTTTTTAAAGAAACGTTACCCGCAGAAAAGCGCGCACAGATGCGTTTGGATGCTGGGCCGAATTTGAGACCTTTGGCTGATCTTCTTGGAACGCTAAAAATCCCCGCGTTACGCCGCATTACTCTGATTAACTTTTGTTTCGCCGGCGCCTTGGGCATCTTTGATTCGACCTACGCGTTGTTTGCCAACGCTAGAATCGGTTCAGGTCCAGAAGAAATCGGATTGCTGTTTGCCATGTTGGGCATCATCAACGCCGTACTCCAGGGGCTGGCCGTCAGTCGGATTGTGCCCCTGCTGGGAGAGTGGGGTACGGTGCTAACCTCGGTGGTGTTTTATGGCGTCGGCTTGGTGTTGCTGGGGTCGGCGGAAAGTCGCGGGTTTTTTATCGCGTCCACCGTGTTGCTGGCAATTGCGTTCAGCCTATTTATTCCTACGTCCAATAGTCTGGCCTCCAAGGCCACTGACGAGGGCCAACGAGGCGCCGCGTTAGGCGTATTTCAGGGGGCGTCCAACCTTGCGCGCAGCATCACGCCCTTGTTTAGTGGCTATGCCTTCGCCCGAGTCAGTATTGAAACACCGTTTGTTTTGGGTTCGTTACTGCTGGTCCTGCCCGCATGGCTTGCGCTCCGCCAGGCTCTTGTTGAACGCAAAAAAAGGTCGCGGAAATAAAAGGGGTCAGGTTCAATTTCGCTTGCGACATTGAACCCTTTTATTTCTATCCCCCCGCTTGAGGAGCGGCAGCCTGCGGGGTGTTGTGTAGGGTCTGTTTATCCAGTTTGAAAAACAGCAGCACCACCATACTCAGTCCAATCATGATGGCGGGCAGGTAGGCTTTGCCAAACATGATGCCGAATAGGGCGTCGCCGGTTTGCAGGTCATCAGCGCCAAGAGACTTATCGTAGCCTGCGAAGGTCAATACCCAGCCCACGATGAAGGGTGCCAGGGCTGCTGCCAGCTTTTCCACAAAACTGTACATGGCGGCGTAAATACCCTCTCGTCGCATGCCGGTGATGCGCGCATCGTATTCGATGGTGTCAGTGAGCATGGACATGGCCAACATGACGTTGCCGGCGATACATACCCCTGTTAACGCCATGCGAAAGAAGTAGCCGGGCAGAAAATCGCTCATGGCAGGTGCCGGTTCTACCAGCATCCAGCTCAGGTTCACCAGAGCGGTAAGCCCAGCGCTGAAGAAGTACATGTTTTTCTTGCCATAGCGGGCGGCCATATTCTTCACCCACGGCACCGCAATTAATGTTGTTAGGGTGCTGAGCAGGGCGGCTCCGGCGAAGTAGCGCAGGTCCATCCCGACATATTGTTTAAAGAAGATAAACGATACCGCTGCGGTGCTCATGATGCCTATCAGCTGCAGTGCCTTAACCGATATCAAGGTGACAAAGTGTCGGTTGGAAAACAGCAGCGAGGCCTGTCGATAAAAATTGTGGTGGCTGTCCACCTTTTCCACCATTCGAGCGCTGCCAGTGCCGGCATAACAAGCGATTAGTGATACGAAGATGATGGCGGACATGGCCACAGCAATAATGGCGTAGGACTCTCGGCTCTGACCGAGCACTTCCAGCACAAACGGCGCGCCGGCCACAGCCAGGGTGCTGCCTAGCGAGACAAAACCCACCCGGTACCCATGCAGTGACGTGCGTTCCTCATAGCCATCGGTCATCTCCGCCGACATGGCCATATAGGGCACGTTAAAAACGGTGTAGCCGATCGTGTAGAAAACCAGGCAGCCAAAGGCGTATGCGGCTGTCATGGTCTGGCTTTCAAATTCGGGAATGGCGAACAAAAAGCCAAAGGAACTAGCAGCCAAGAAGGCGCCAATAAACATGAACGGGCGCCGCCGACCGGATTTGAAGCTGGCCCGGTCGCTCAGCATGCCCATGATGGGGTCGCTGACTGCGTCGATGAGTTTGGACACAAATAACAGGGTTCCGGCCAACGCCGGGTCCAGTTTCAGAATGCTGACCAGATAAATCAGAATGAGGAACGAAACACCATTCATCAGCATGGCTACGCCCATGGCGCCGCTTCCCCAAAATAGTTTTAGACGGGTGGAGAGCGCGTGGCCAGTTTCGCTCATGATTCGTTAGATTCCTTTTGGGGGTAAGAAAGGCCCGGCAATATGCCGGGCCTAAGACGAAACAAATCCTAGAAGCGATAGCTAGCGGACAGCCCCCAGGTTCGTCGCTCACCGAAGATATAGCCGTAACCGTTCCCGAAAGGCAGCAATACGGTGAATGAGTTGGAGGTGTAACGCTCATCCGTCAGGTTTCTTGCCCACAGGGAGACATCCCAGTTATCGAACTGGAGTCCGAGGGTGGTGTTAAGAATGGTTCGACTTTCCAGCTGTGCCAGGTTCATGGACTCAGCTTCCTGCTCTGACTGGTAAGACACATCGGCGCGAACGAAATAGCTGGCGTTCCAGGCTTCGATGTCGTTATTCCACTCACCACCAACGCTGATCTGAACCGGTGCCTGACGTTCTACGTCGTTGCCGCTGATGTCCCCATTTGAGGGGCACAAAATATCGTCACAGGAGGTGGTGTTGGGGAAGAAAGCGGGTCCAACTCGAGCAAACCGGTTGTCGATGGTGCCATCGTCGTAAGTCGCGTCAGTTAGCGAAATTGCAGCGTTAAGCTGGAAGTTGTCGTTGATGTAGGCAAGCGCATCCAGTTCCACGCCGTAAGTTGTGGCATCACCCAAGTTGAGCGTGATGTTAACCGCGTTGGGATTATTCGCGCCGGAGTCTGCCGCGTTGAGCTGAATGTCTTCCCATTGGATGTAGAACAGCGCTGCGTTAAGCACCAGGCTGCCATCCATTAGCGTATTTTTGCTGCCAATTTCGAAGGTCCAGTTTTGCTCCTCGTCAAACACACGCTCAGCTTCTTGAGCGGCGGTTGGGTTAAAGCCACCAGACTTCACACCTTTCGCCAGCGATCCGTACAGCAGTCGATCGTCATCCAGCTGGTATTCCAGCGAGAGTCTCGGTGTGAAGTTCTTGAAATCGCCGCTGAATACTTGGCCGGTTGCGTTGTTGGTTTGGACCTTTTCTTCGTCGCTGTAGCGCCCTTCAGCAGAGAACAGCCATTTGTCGCTGAAGCGATAGGAAAATTCACCAAAAATCGCGGTGACGTCGATATCCGTGCCGACGTCTCTGATCTGTGGCTGCTGAACCAGCGGCGTGGAGGTTAGAGGCGGTACCCCGGGTATGGCAAAACCGGTTTGATCTTCGCCGTCAGAGAAAAAGGTACCGACAGTCCAGGTCAGATTGCCACCGCTATCACTGGACAGGCGCAATTCGTGGGTGTCGTAGTCGATGCCGCCTAGAGGCGTGTTTTGGAACTGGCATGAGCCGGGAATCGAGGTTCCGCACTCAATCTGAGAGCGCTCAGAGATTGAGGCAATATCCACATCCCCTTCAATGTTGCCAAACAGATACGACAATGACAGGGAATCGTTAATCTCGTAGTCGACACCAAATCGTAGGATATCGATCTCGGCCTGTCGGCCATAGGCCCTGGGGTCAACCGCTACCACATCAGGCGGCGAGGGGATGGTGCCGCAGAACAAGCGAGGGCCACCGAAAATGTTGGTGTTTCCGCAGTTCGTATCCCCAGCGAACTCGGCGAGCTGGCCTGCGCCGCGACTTTCGTCGGAAAGATCAAAATTGTAAAACCCAAGGTCCATCGTTAATGAGTCGGTGGGCGTAAACTCGAGAGCTGCTGAGTAAGAACGGTTGTTCCATCCGCCAGCGTTGTCTTGGGTGCCTCGCTGGCCCAGGTCAATGCCGGCTAGCGGGTGACGGTTTTCTTGGCTGCCGTCGAATTCTGAGTCGTTTAAGCTGAACGATCCTTTCAAGGTGCCCTCGATGATCGGGCCAGCGACACGGAAGCCATAATCCTGACGCTCGTCGCTGCCATAGCCAGCGGTAATTTCCGCTTCAAATTCGTCGGTGGGCCCTTTGGGAATGTAGTTGATCGCACCCATGAAGGCGTTACGACCATATCGTGCGCTCTGTGGGCCTTTTACCACCTCTACTCGGCTTAAGTTTGTCACGCCCGAGTTGATCGCCCAGGCGGCTGGCACGTAAATGCCGTCAAAAAACGTCGACACGTTGGGTTCCAGTGCTGTCAGTCGCGTTTGCGAGGTACTGCGAATGACGGGTGTACCAAAGCCACCTCCGAAATCCTCAAAGTTGAGTCCCGCAGTGTATTGCGCAACGTCGGCCAGACCCAGGATGCCGCGTTTTTCAAAATCGCTCTCAGTGAAGGCACTTACGGCTACGGGAATGTCCTGAACAGATTCCTCTCGTTGGCGGGCCGTGACAATGATCTCTTCGAGGGCCTGGGCCTGTAAATTTTCGGACATGCCAATGGCAAGTCCCGCCGCAATAGCGCTGGCAATCAGTGTTCGTTTCATGGATTGGATTCCTCAGGAGTAGTCAGCTTTAGGGGTTTTCAGTGTGTTGCCGCCGTTGGTTGGTACTTGCTGAAAATTCAGCACGGCAAACTGTTCTCAGGTTTTAGCATTTTTGCAAAGAAGGCGCATATTTTTATTATCTATACCTGCTATCGCGAAATTGATGCCGGGTGCTATTGCCTGGACCTCGCGGGTTCGTCAGTATGAGTGAGAGACAAGCCAACCGTTTATTTTTTCCGAATACTACGAGAGCAACATCCTATGGATTTCAACCTTCGACAGCGCGGACGCGCCAGCATCGATTTTGCCGCAGACGTCACTGCGTTTAGCGGACAGCTGCACATGGCTGTAGGCCAGCGCATCGCTGACGTAGAGCTTCCTGAGGATTTTGATGCGCAGCTTGAGACCATGCACGCTGAGCTTGCCGATGATGGCCAACACTATTTTGGTCAAGCCATTGGAAAGTGGTCCGGCGATCAGCACGGTGTTATCACCCACGACGCTTTTAAAGAGATTCAGGCAGAGCTGGAGCCGGAGTTTGATCGGCTGCGGCAAGGCGGCACACAGATCGAGACTCGTGAAGGCTTTCAGCCGCCGGATTATTGGGAAGGCGTCGACTTTCATCGAACCACCGGGGGGTGGGTTCGGGAACACCAGGGGTTCGTCCATGGTGAGTTGATTCATCCCAAGTACGTTGCGAAAAATTTTCCCGGTGGAATATTCAAACAACGTCGCGAGGTGTTGAACGAACTGGGTGACACACGTTTCGAGAACATTCTGGAAATGGGCACCTCCAGCGGTCATTTCACTATCGCACTGGCGGAGGCCTATCCAGATGCCCATCTCACCGGTATTGATCCAGGCTTGCCGATGCTGGAACAGGCTCAGCGCTTTGGCAATGAGCGGGGCTTAAGCTGGCGCTTGATCCAGGCCAACGCGGAAAATACCGGGCTGGACGACAACAGCTTTGATCTCGTGACCTCCTACATCATGCTGCACGAGCTACCGGCCGCGGCAACCCGGCAGATTTTTGCCGAAGCCCTGCGAGTTTTACAACCCGGTGGCACGATGATGATGAGCGACGTGCCGCCGTTTCGCGCATTGCCGAAACTTGCCCAATGGCGTGCCAATGCCGGTGCTGAACGGGGTGGCGAGCCCTACTGGCGGGAAGCGGCCAGCCTGGATCTGGCCGAGCTAGCCACCGAGGTAGGATTCGAAAACGCCAGGTCTTATGGCATAGGCGAGCGACAATATCCCTGGGTGACCATTGCCCAGAAGCCGGCAGCCTGAGGAGACTGAAATGACCAGCAAAGCGACCAACGATGCCACCTTTCAAATGGTGCTGAATCTCATGCACGAGCTGTGGGTGGTCAAAGACCGTGCGGCTCTGCTGGAGAAGGTGCTGGATGATGCCGGAATCTCTGTCGCTGAAAAGGTTGATTTGCTTCAACCAGACGAAGCCCTTGAGGCGGCACTGGAAAAAGAGCGCAAGGCCTTTATCGCCCGAGTGCTTGCGCCTACTTTGGAGGCCGAGTCCAGCTGATGTCTGTATTACCTGCCAGTGAAGCCGATTTTGGTTTTGAGGTGCCGGTTGTCATCATTGGCGCTGGCGGTTGCGGGCTGTCCGCAGCGTTGGCAGCGGCTCAGGCTGGGGTGGAAACCCTGGTGCTGGAGCGCGACCCAACCCCGCTGGGCACGACGGCGATGTCGACGGGTTTGATTCCCGCTGCCGGCAGTGAGCTACAGAAAGCCGCAGGAATCAGCGACAGCGCTGACTTATTCACTCAAGACGTTATGAAAAAAACGCGGGGTGAAACCGATGAGGGGGTGGTTCATGCTTTGGTGCAGGCGTCAGCCAAAACCGTCGACTGGCTCGCTGAGTCTGGCGTACCGCTGTCTTTGGTTGACAGTTTTCTGTACCCCGGCCACAGCGTCAAGCGAATGCACGGCACGCCCAACCGAACCGGCGCCGAACTTATGGGGTCATTGCAGCAGGCGGCGGAGGACGCCGGCGCAGGAATACTGACCCAGGCCCCGGTTAGTCATGTGTTTGCCGATGACAACCGTCAGGTGGTCGGCGTGCGCTGTCAGCGGCCTGACGGCAGCGTTGAAGATGTGGGGTGTCAGGCGCTGATCTTGGCCTGCTGTGGCTTCGCAGGTGACCCGGAAAAAGTGGCAGAGTTTATGCCCGAAATTGCCGAAGGGGTGTTTTTTGGCCATCCCGGCAACAAAGGGGATGCCATCGCCTGGGGCATTGAGCTGGGCGCGGCGGTCGCCGACATGGCCGCCTATCAGGGGCACGGAGGCCTGGCCGATGGCCATGCCATCCCCATTCTCTGGCCGGTCATTATGGAAGGCGGCTTTCAGGTCAATCGCCAGGGATTGCGGTTCTCCAATGAAGCCCGAGGTTATTCAGAGCAGGCGGTGGACGTGTTGCGCCAGCCCGATAATGTGGCGTTTACGATCTACGATCAACGGCTTCACGAGCTGATGGAAGAGTTTGACGACTACCGGGAAGCCATAGCGGCTAAGGCTGTGCGCAGCGCGCAATCGCTGGAGGATCTGGCTGGCCAATTTGACATCAATGCCGAGGGACTTGCACAAACTGTCGCTGACGTAGCTCAACTGACTCAGTCAGGAGAGCCTGACGAGTTTGGTCGTACGTTTGCTTCTCGGCCCGTTCTCAGCGGTCCCTTCTACGCGGTTCGAGTTACCGGCGCGCTGTTCCACACCCAAGGCGGGTTGGTGGTTGACGGTCAGGCCAAGGTGCTGGATAAAAGCGGGTCTCCTCTTCCTAACCTATTTGCCGGCGGCGGCGCCGCCCGGGGCATCTCGGGTCCGTCTTGCTGGGGTTATATGGCAGGAAACGGCCTGCTGACCGCTACCACGTTGGGTCGGCTGGCCGGCGAAAACGCAGCGGCCTTGACGTCAACTACTGGGTAGCTTGCTGGGGTACCAATTCCGCGCCGGTGGCGCTGGCGTATTGGCGCAGCAGGTGGTTGGGCAATTCTGCGTTGTCCCAGGTGACTTCCTTTGGGGGCCGCACACCTACTCTCAGAATGATCAGGTCGTGGCGCGGAATGTGGTAACTCACCTGATGTCCGTTGCCGTCAAACAGATACAGGTCTTTATCCAGGTAGGGCTCTGAATGCAGGGTGTGGCCAAACGGCACGTCTGGGTTGGCAGCGCCCCGGTTTGTCACATAGGGCCCGGCAACATACATGCCCATCCCGGTATGAGGGTTATATTCGGTGGCACTGGTTATGGCATCAACATACCCTTCGGGCAACAATCGCTCGCCCTCCCAAACCCCGTCATTGATGATCAGAACCGAAAGCCGCAGGAACGTTTCCGCGGGCAACAGCGCGCAGCAACCCGAGTGCACCGTACCGCCAGGGCGGTTGACCCAGATCTGCCCGCCAGCGGCTCCCAGAGGTTCAAATACCTCTTCTCCGACCCAGTCCTGGTAGGGCCTGCCGGTGGCCCGTTCGATGAGGGGGGCAACCAGCTCGCTGTTGGCATTGGAATAGTCATAGCGGGTGCCCGGTTCGTGCTCCATGGGATAGTCATGCAGGATGACTTCGATGTGATAAGGATGCAGGTAGGCGCGATTCAGATACGATTCGGGCTCCATAGCCTGGCCCTGGCGGGCTAAGCCGGAACGCATTTGTAGCAGGTGACGCAGGGTCATGGACGATTTATCGCTGTCTTTCCATTCGGTGAAGAACTGATCTACGGGTTGATCCAGCGATTGGATATAGCCCAGCTTGAGGGCCCGTCCCATGGCCATGATGGAAATGGGTTTTGACAGCGAGCGGGTGATGATCAACGAGTCGGCGCGAGTATCGCCAAAGTAATTTTCATAGATCACCTTGCCTTTTTGCCAGACCATAATGGCGGCGGAATTATTGCCGGCGCCGAACTGGTCCAGCCATTGACGGGTTTCCCCATCCAGCCACGGCGCACTGGCGGGATCTCTTGGCAGTGGCACCACGTTATCGGCCCCGGGTAATTCGATCAGGGGGTCGTAGCCACCCAGCCCGCTACCCGCACGTGACTGCTCAACCAGTTGCGCAAAACGGGCGTCGTAGGTGGCTTCGGCGGTGCCGCTGCGATACGTCTCCAAGTTTGTCGCGATTTCTTGCTCCTTGAGGCCCCGCAGCAGCGTGTTGACTATGATGGAATCGTCATAGGTCATGTCGACGTTACCGGCTCGGGCAACCACCAGTTCAGCGCTGGGAATAATGTAAACCCGTTGACCGCCAAAACCGTCAAAAAACGTGACGTCGGAGGCCATAAACGGCGCTTCGTGAGCCACGGTCAGCGGCGTCTCCGGACCGTATAAACGTTGCGCGTGCCAGTCCCCCCCCAGCCACACATGCAGACCATAGGACGAGTTGTTGGCGCTTGGAGTGGAAAGCGAGGCGACGGACTCAGGACTGAGGATGGGCTTGCCTCCAGCCGAACCGTTGTTGGCCAGCATGACGCCAAGTCTCAGCCAGTCCGTCAGGCCTGCCTCAAGGCCGGAGTAAAACCGTGGGCTGCCACCCTCTGCTTCCAGCCAGAGCGCCGCAGGTGCATTACCCAAGGGTTGCCAAACACGTGCGGAAAGGTAATCGGCATATCGACGCCCAGATTTGGCCAACGCCCGCTCCAAGACAACCCCTGCAATCTGGCTGTTGGCATTGCTGTAGTTAAAACGCGTGCCCGGCTCAAATGCCAGCGGAAAGGAAAGGGCCGTCTGCGAAACTTTGGACGACAGCATCAAGTTGGCCGCCTCGGTGCTTTGGCCGCCCAAGGCAAAGTGCTTGAGGCCGCTGCTGTGGGTTAAGAAATGGCGCAGGGAAATGTCGCCTCGAGGATCTCCCGACCACTCTTCGATGTAACTGCCCACAGAGTCATCAACGCTGCTGATGATGCCATCTTCAATGGCGGCCAGGATGGCGATCGCCAGCACGCTTTTGTGCATGGAAAACGTTGAAAAGTGCTGTAGTGGGGTTAGTTCGTCAGCAAAGGTCTGTGCTGCCAACGATCCTTTATGCCAAACCATCAGGCCGAGACCGCCGTGCTGATTGTGGTACTCGGCTGCGGCGTCAAAGGCCGCAGCAGCAGCGAATCCTGAAGGCCCCGGCAGTTCGCTATCGGCTGTGCCGGCCACCACCTCTTTTGGCTGTCGCCACTCAAGCTCGGTCACGCCCGGCTGTTTTTGCATCGCGGCCATATTGCGCAGAAATACCGGATCGGGCGCTTCGGCACTGATTTGGGTTGCCGCTGGCGCATCAGCCGCAGACTGGGGCTCCGCGGACGGCGGCGCGTCGGACCCACAGCCGGCAATAGCCATCACGCTCACCAGGGCCAAGCGAGGGAAAAGTTGCTTCGTCGAATGAATAGTGTTCAGGGTCAACAGTGATGCCATGATGGTTTTTCCTGGTGAATAGTGTGTGCCGGCTGGGTATTTACCGGCGTTGCAGCGAAGCGGCGTCCGTTTTCCCGGGTTGGATAGGGCTTGCGCACACGCTTAGGCCGTTATCCAGATAGGTGGCTAGAAATTGTTCGGTGGTTGCCATGGCTTGTTCAAACGCTACGGTCTGCGCCGGAACCTCCCGCGCCAGTCTGCCGAAGACTTTACCAAAATAGTGATCCACGTCCTCGCCGACCCAAAGCCATTGGTCCCCTTCCGGGGCCTCATTCCAAGCGGCTGTATGGGTGCGCCAGTCTTCCATGAAGCCCGGCAGAATATCGCCAGTGCCAGTAATCAGTAGCTGGGGGCGGTCCATGGTTTCCCAAGCGCCCGTTTCAATAAAACCCGGTAGAGGTCCTGGCGGGGAGAATGCCACCACCGCATCAACATCGGTGGAAAATTCGCCGGGTGTGTCGCCCACTGCCAAAGCGCCGGCCGCGACCTGTGCGCCAAACGCCCCATAGGAGTGGCCAGTGGATACACGGGTGGCGCTGACAGAGATGCCGGCGTTCAGGTGACCCAGCATGGATGGCGCAGGCGTTAACAAAGCTGCTACATCCTGTTTACGGCTGAGCCAAACCTGGGCAGGTGCGGGGGGCGGATCGGTAGCGATCAATTCCGAATCAATATGCAGAGGCGCCATCACCACCATGCCCATCGCTGCCAGGCCCTCCAGCACCGCGTCATACCGCTCCGGCGCCGAATAGGCTCCGTGGGAGAAGGTTGCCAGGGGATATCGGCCAGCCTGGCTGGGTTGCCAAAGAGTGACTGCGGTTTGCCGACCGTTGGAATGGGTCAGCGTGTGTTCGGTTTTTGTGACGGCCAACGGCTGGCGGCTGCAGGGCGGCACGCTTGCGCACGCATTAAGCAGGCCTATCGCAAGCACCACGGTGGCCAGCAGCCGCGGGTATTGTGGGTGTTTACGCATTACAACCGCCTCGGAATGTGTCATCGCTATGGGTTCTTGGTGCTGCCTCGCTCACTTTTCTTCGGTGTGGTTCAACACCGACTGGTAGCGATCCCGATTGTCAGCTTCGGCGTTTTCCTGGGCGCGCTTGTTGGCGACAAAATGAAGCCGTTGGAAAAAGTCTTGGCGAGCCGCCTCCCTGTCGTTCAGGCACTGTTCGTCCGGGACAAAAGCTTCGATGTCGGCCTGGGATGGGCCTTCGCCGGCCTCGCTAAGCCGCTCGAAGGTATCCAGCCGATCGCGCAACACGCTGACTTCGCTGGCGAGCACCATAATCATGGACATGGCCTGATCCATGGCCGGGTCGTCAAAAAATTGTGGGCGTGAACCCTTAGGATAGCGTCGCATGTCCGTCATGATGCCGCCTGCTTGTGGCCGATCAACACTTCCCAGCCGCCGCCCGGTGCAAACTCACCGGCCTCAAATTCTCGCTGGGCCACCTCGCTGGCGGTTTCCGGGTCGTAGCCGGCAGCGGCGGCGGCGGCGAACTCCAGCACCGCCATGGGCGCGGTATCAAACCTTACCTGAGATTTCTCAAACCCCGCATCCAACGCCAGCTGAATTTGATCAACATCCCGCATGGGGCCCCAGAAGGGCTCGTTATTGTAGTGGGTCTCGTTGTCCAGGATGAACTCGGAAAACAAATCGCTGTGATCAAATGGCGGGAGGTCAGCGTGAATCATTACGCCGCCGGGTTTCAACAATCGGTGGCACTCTTTGAAAATTTTCGGCATGGCCTTGTTCGAGGTTTCGTGCAGCAGGATGTGGCTGACTACCAGGTCGAAACTGCCGGCTTCAAACCCAGTGTCTGATGCATCTCGCTGCTGGAAACTGACGTCCATGCCCATTCCGCCCGCCCGAGCGTGGGCATAGCGAACCTGGGGGCCTGCTACATCAATCCCAATCACTTCTGCGTCGGGAAAGAACTCTTTGTAGGGCAATGTTGAGTGACCCACGGTGCAGCCCATGTCGAGAATGCGCATTGGCTTCATTTCTGGCAGGTTGCGCCGGATGTAGTTACAGACCGAGCGACCCAGGTCATCGTTCATTGGGCCCATGTAACCCATGGCGTATAAATAAACGCCACGGTCGTAAAGCACCGCAGTGCTGATGTCGTCATCGCCAGAGCTGCCGGCATAACCGCCGGGCATGCAGTGGATGTCGATGCCGGACACGTAGCGTGGCACCTCCATGGAAGCGTCTACACTCAGCGCTGCGCCGTTGTGCGCAGAGAGCTGCGCCGCCGCTTCATTTAACGCGGGTTGCTGGCGCTGTACGCTGGTCAGCACCGACTCCCACAGCAGTTCTTGGGCAACCCGGTTGGTGCTTGCGTAAGACTGAAAGTAGGGGTCGCCAACCATAAACTGGCGCACTTCTCGACGGTCCTTCGGTTCACGACCGTGCTCCGCGGTAAATTCCTTCACGCGACGTTGATAAACCGGCGCCAGGCCGGGTAGCATTTGGCCCTGCACAAATTGCTTCAGACTTTTCGAAAATTCCTGCCGGGCCTTCTCGTCATGGGTGGCCTGAGGCAGCGCCGGGTGGGGCTGTTGTTGAAAGGTGTTAAGCATGACGGAACTCCTAGATATCCTGATGCACCATTGGGCAATATCCCTGCCCTAAATGCTACCGCGGATAATGGTAAATCAGCTATAGCAAAATTGAATTGTGGCTGTGCTGCCCAGAGTCGATACTTTGTGCTCAGCAATTACCGTTTCGGAGATACACCGTGAGCAAGCCTTCAGACCGTCAACCCAATCCTGACCGCCGCAACTTTATGGGCGCAGGACTCATCGCTGGAGGCGCGCTGCTGGGCGGTGCTGCTCTGGGCCTTATGCCGGATACCTCTCAGGCAGCGCCAAGTCGAGGAAAGACTCGCGTCGATCCTCGCCTTGCGGACAAGTTTCGCGACCCTGAGTGGAATCGCGATGCCTATGCGCGCCTGCTGGGGCACATGGATTTTAAATCTCAAAAGCACGGTTGGTACAACGGCGTGGTTCACGGTGTTCGTGACGGCGAAGCCATCAAACCACTGATGGGGTTTGAGGGTTTTTCCGCTGCCCGCGTCATCGACAATGGTGACGGTACGTACCAGAAGCTGCTGCGTGAAACGGTGTTCTACAAAGATTTGGAAACCGGTGAGGTGTTGGAGGAATACACCAACCCGTACACCAACGAAACGGTGAAGGTGGTACCGGTTTACAACGACCCGTTTAACCATCTGATTCGAACCATTTATCCTCAGCCGCCGAATTACGGTGGACTGAACAAAGAAAAACGGCCAGAAATTCCGTTCATTTTGCCGTGGAAAGTGACCGAGGCCGATACAGTGACCCTGGCGTCCGACATTCACCTGTTTTACCCCTCGGCGCTGCAGCCCGACAAGTGGCCCCGGGAGTCGGCCGGGAAAATGAACCGAGTCTCTGAAATGTTCCGCTTTGTGATTCGCCGCGAAGACATCGAGGATGACAGCAACCTGTCGATTAATTATTCAGGAAGCTGGGGTCGCATTACCCCATGGCTCCCCTGGATGCTGATGGGGCAGTCTGATGGCCATATTTACTACCAGGGCACCATGGGTGGGTTCAGCAACTTCGACATGGTGTCGCCGCAGGTAATGGAATATGGCAAGAAGCACTTTCCCAATTACTTCACGGCGCCGGACAAGTGGGAAGAGCCCAGCCTTTCCAGCCTGGAGAACTATGCTCGACAGCAAAAACCGGCACCGGTCAGAGCGGGCTAGTTTCGGCAGTACAATGCGTTGAATATAAATCCGGCAGAATTGTCCTGCCGGATTTTTTTTGCCCGCGATTTACGGACACGTTATGAATAGCATCAGTAAAAATACGGTTGGCGCGGTGGAAGAATTCGCCCGTCAGGGCCATCAGTTATTTATCAACGGTGCGTGGGTTGATGCACAGACTGAGGCGAGCATCGAAACCACGAACCCGTCGACGGGCCAAAGGCTCGGCGAGGTGCCTGATGGGGGGGCTGCTGATATCGACGCCGCGGTCGGGGCCGCGCGGCATTGCTTTGAGACTGATTGGTCGCGTAGGGATGCCGGCGAGCGCAGTGCAGTGCTGCGCGCAATGGCCGAGATTGTTGATGCCAATCGGGAGATGCTGGCGGCGCTGGAAACCATGGATATTGGTACCCCGATTAGCCTTACCGGGGGGCTAATGGTTGATGGCTGGACCAGCACGCTGGAATACTTTGCCGGCGCTCCGGCGCGCATTCGGGGAGAGACATTTTCTACCCCCGGCGCGTGGAATTTCACCGGTCGGGAAAGTTCGCTGTACACGCTGAAAGAACCCTTGGGTGTGGTTGGGGCAATCTTGCCCTGGAACGCACCGGGCTCGTTTTACATTAATAAAGTTGCGCCGGCGCTGGCTGCAGGGTGCACGGTAGTCATCAAACCTGCGGAACAGGCGCCGTTGGCGGCGCTGTACCTGACCCGTTTGTTTGAGCAGGCGGGGTTGCCACCAGGAGCAATCAATGTGGTCACCGGGTCGGGTCATAGCGCCGGTCAGGCGCTTGCTCAGCACCCGGACGTGAACAAAATCACGTTCACCGGTTCCTCGGGGGTTGGCAAGGCCATCATGCGAGACGGCGCTGATAATCTGAAACGTCTTACCTTAGAGCTGGGTGGAAAGTCGTCTTTTGTTGTTATGTCTGATGCCGATATGGACAGCGCCATTCAGTTTTTGGTGATGATGGGGGTGTTTAGCGCCGGACAGTTTTGTATGTGTCCATCCAAGGTGTTTGTGGAAAAATCCATTGTGGAGGAATTCACCCGGAAGCTGACTCAGGCCATGGGTGAAGTGGTCATTGGCAGCGCTATGGATGGGGCCACTGAGATGGGTCCGCTAATTACTGCTAGTCAACGCTCGCGTGTTTCAGGCTTGGTGGAAACCGCCAAAAAAGACGGTGTTGATGTACTTCTAGGCGGGCATGAAATAGACACGGGTGGCTATCACTATCATCCCACCTTGCTGTTCAATGCCCATACGCAGCTGGAGATTGCTCAGGAAGAGGTATTTGGGCCTGTGCTGCTGGCCGTGCCGTTTGACGAAAACAATCTGGATCAACTGACCCAGCTGGCAAACGAAACCCAGTATGGCTTAGCGGCTAGCGTTTGGACCAACAACCTGAAATTAGCCAATACCATGGTGCAACGGTTTCAGGCCGGTATTGTGGGGGTTAACTCCCATGGCTTTGTTGATCCACGTGCACCCTTTGGTGGCATTAAGCAATCTGGGTTGGGGCGAGAATACGGTGAAGAGGGTCTTGAAGCGTTCCTGGAAACCAAAACCGTCACAGCGTTCTATTGATCTGAAGACTGCGCGCTGAGCTGGGGATACCGGCCCAGCGCAAGCAATATCAACGCACCGCTGCCAAACATGGCCGCGCAGATTTTCATCACCAGAGTGTAGCTGCCCTGCAGGTCGAACAGGTGGCCAAACAGCGTTGGCGCGATGCCCGCAGAGATCGCGAATCCGGCATAAGGAATGACATAAATTTTGGCATAGTGGCGCAGGCCAAAGTAGCGGCCGACCAGGTAGGCGATTAAATCGAATTCAGCGCCTGCGGCAAAACCAATCAGAATGACCGCAACGCTGACCAGCGGAATGGAAAGCTCTGGCTGAATCAGAATCAGCGCCGAAATGACCGGCAAGGCTTGCACAACGGCGGCCACCCCAGGCGCCCAAAAACGATCGATGCAGTACCCCACAATTACCCGTCCCGCAATCACCGCCAGGCCAATCAGTCCAACGATACTGGCCGCCCTGCCACGCTCGATGGAAGCATCCATCATCAGCGGCACCAGATTGGGAATCGAGCCGCCGATAGCCCCGGACAGCAGAAAAAACGACAGAAAAATCAGCCAGAGTTTCCAATCACGCATGGCCTCGCCCAAGGTCACCCCGCTAAGGGCCGGCGCGGTAGCGTCCGTTTCCCCCCGTGTGCCGGGCGGGTCCTTTAAGAAGAAATACACCAACGGCAACGCCGCCAGGGGAATCAATGCCAACCCCAGGTAAGCTTCCCGCCAGCCAAACCGGTCCAGCAACCAGGCCACGTAGTTGGGCGCGGTAAGCGCGGCAAATCCTGTGCCTGCCAGCGCTAACCCCAAAGCAAGTCCCCGTTGCCGATCAAACCATCCGCTGATGGCTTTGGTCCAAGTTATAGGCGTGGTCCCGGCCCCAAGCACCGCAATTAACGCGGCAGCCAGGTAGAACGTGGGGATCGAGCGAGTCAGCAGCGCAAGGGCCACATATCCAAGGGCTGTGCCGGCCAGTGACAGCAGCACCAGCTTGCGCACGCCCAGGCTATCGGTGAGCCAACCAATCAGGGGCACAACGAGTAAACCCGTCACGCTAAAGGCGGTAAACATCCCCTGTACTTGGGCGCGGGTCCAGGCGAATTCTTCGCCCAGGGGCTGAACAAACAAGCCGAGGGTGTAAAAAGGAATGCCGGTGATGCCAGCCCCAATGCCGATACCGCTGGCCAGCACAATGGCCCAATGACGGGCAATCTCTGATTGTGACTTTGCCATGGCAGTATTCCTGATGAAATCTGCCGTAGCTTCTTACATTGCCGGGAATCCCGCCAGTATTTGTTGAAGATATCTGTTGTCGTATTTACCGCACATTACCTGGGTTGCGGCGCCGCGCCGTCTTGGCGCTTAAGCGATTGGGCTTGAGAAACCCAGGCGTCACGCAGAATTCGTCCCTTGAACACATCCAGCCGGTCGTCAATGAAATCGACGTCTTCCCGATTCCATGACGCAACCTGCCAGAAGTAGTACACGCCGTTCGCGTTCAGCAGCCGTTCCAGTTTTGGACCAACACCAGAGATTAGCTTCAAATCGTCTTTAGGGCCGTGGTCCTCGGTCTTAAACAGTTTAGGTCCGGCCACAGGGGCTGCTGAGGGAGGTGGTGTGGTGGCCTTGCAGGTGAAACGCTCAGGCAGGTTGTCAACCCGCTCTCCCAGCTGCTGAAGCTGCAGTGTTAAAGGTTGAAGATCTACCGCTGGGGTTTCCTTGCGTTGGGAAAGATCGCTGATTTGCCGGGAAATCCCGGCGCAGCGATCCTGAATAGGAGTGAGGTCTGCGGCGGGTGTAGGGTTGGGCAGGCCTTCAATAGCTTTTTGCAGCGCGCCAATACTTAGGGTGATTGGCCCTAAGTCAGTGCTTCTGTGGGGTGGTAAAGCATCGACGGTGTCTTGCAATACCTTCACGCGGTCCATCAACGGCGTTAGGTCTGTGTCTTTGGGTACCGGTAGGACATCGACGGTGTCTTGCAATACCTTCACGCGGTCCATCAAAGGTATTAGGTCGGTGTCTTTGGGTACTGGCAAGGCGTTGATAGTCTCCCGCATTGCCTCAATGCGATGAGTCAGCGGGGCCAGGTCAGTCTCTTTTGGCGTCGGCAACTGGTTAACCGTGTCAGTCAGTGTATCCAGGCGTTGACTCAGAGGAGCCAAATCGATTTTCTCTGGCGTTGGCGGTTGAATGGTTCCCAGTGCAGCGCGAAATCCTGGTTCAATGGTATCGATGCGGCGTTCTAGTTCAGAAAAATCGGCTTCAGCCGGGGTCGGAATTTCGGCGATTACCTCGCGCACTTTGGGCGTCAACGAAGCGTCGCTAATGTCCAGTCTCTCCCACAATTGTCGCCAGAGCTTTTGCTGTTCGTCGTGCATGCCCAGCAACGACTGGTGGCTTGAGGTCACATCGACGAACCGGCGTCGACACCACCAATAGCCGAAAACCGCTCCCAGCAGTGTTGCCAGGAGAAAGATTAGGGTAAATTTTGCCAGTAGATATGCCATATCGTGTCCTCAGCGGGCCTTGTTATCGTTTACGGAAGTTCAGCGGGCGGTTTAGCAAAGACCATGACAATGCGTCGATTTGCCGCACGGCCGTCGACAGTCTGGTTGTCGCCAACGGGCTGGTTTTCGCCCAACCCCACAGCTGTTAGTCGTTGAGGGTCCACCGCTAGCTCAATTAGCGCCTGACGGACCGCGTTGGCCCGACTTTGGCTCAAGATGAGATTGGCAGATTCATCACCCACGCTGTCGGTATGACCTTCAATGGTCAAAACGCCTGGGCAGGTTTTTGTGATGTCGGCCAAGGTTTTCAACAGCGCATCACTGGCTGAGTCGATCGCGGCGCTGGCGGTAGCAAATTTGACAGTTGCCCTATTCAGCGCGTCTTTCGTCGCTTGATTGCACTCGTCGACCGCTTTCAGTTCGGTCAAGGTCAGATCGCCCAGAGTTAGATCAGCGCTGGACTGTTTGAAGGCCATTTCGGCGTTCATTCTGAGCTCCGGTGCCACCAGGCCGGAAACGCTAAACACCCCCTGTTTCCATCGAGCGGTTCCGCGTTGCAGGTGGCTTAATACGGACAAAGCCCGAGCGTGAGCCTGGTTGTCTGAGGCCAGCCCCGGTTGGCGGGAAATGAACAGCTGGTTGTCGACCTCGGCGAATTGTCGTTGAGCCTGGCGTTCGAACTGCTGGTTGATCGTGTCAGAACTCACCTCGCCGATAAGCACGATGCCGGTGATTGTCTTCGCCGCCTCAAAATCGTGAAATCGGCGTTTCGCCGGCGCTGGCTCAAGCGTTTCGGCAATACGCTCAGGCGCCGCCGGTGCGCTCAAATCGAGATGGACGAGGGTCGGGCAGGTGAGACTGCCGGCCCAGGTTTCACAACGACTTGATCCAGCGCTGTTTTGCAACAGTTGCTGATCCGGAAGGTCAGCGATGCCGGCGACCCTGACACGCTGGCCGTCGCCACTAAAGTCCATCACCACCATGTTGTGAGCCGAGAGTTGTTGAGTGACGGCACCGGTGGTTTGCTTCTGCATGTTCGGCGCAATCACTAAAGCGCCGAAAAGGAACAGGGCCAGCAGCGCTAATAGTGCCAGCCAGCCCCAGGGCCACCAGGTCAGTTGAGGGTTATCACTTTGCTGCCAGTACTGTTGGCGGCTGCGATGGATCGACGAATGGGTTGTCGTGGCCATGAATGTTCCCGATCTGCGAAATCGGAGAAAAGCATAGCCATGAGATCGCGACCTCGGCAAAAACCATTAACAATTGATAACGATTGAGGTCGGGCGACCGGCTGGCCGCCATTGCGGGCCTTAGTGGAGCGCCTGGGGGTTGTTGCTCGCGCCCAGATTGCTGGCGATGGAGTGCATCGCGCGGGTGATCAGGCTTCCCTCATCCATGGTTTCGATGCGCTCGGAAAGCAGGTCTTCAGCCAGTTCTTGCAGAGATTTTTCTGCCGCCTTAACGCCTCGTTGGTCGACAAACAGATAGTGGCCTGTGATCGGACTGATCCAAGACAGCTTGGCCCGCATGGGCTCGTTTTCATCTCGATGGAAAATCACCCACTGGCCCGTGTGCCAGTCCCGAACGGTGTCGAAAAACTGACTGAGCTCACCCTCAGTATTGGCGACGGGGGTTTCATCAAGAACCGCTTGCTCCACGATGTTTTCACCGCGAATGGTCAGGCCATTTTCGTCCGCCTCAATCATGATGCGGTCGTTGCCGGATTCGCGAATCATGCTGACATAAAGTTTTTTAAGGTTGAGCAGGACTTTCTGGATTTCTCCATCCTGATACCCGACCTGCTTCAGTCCGCTGCGCAGGGCTTTCGCCAGAACCGGTATGCGGGTTCGCAGGCGTTTGACCGATTTGTCGCTTTTGTCGAACGTGACGCTCCAGATCAATTCGTCAGCCGTGGCTACCACTCGGCGCCATTGTTCCGACTGCATGCCATGGCGCAGAACCGTCAGCACCATGACGTGGGCCCAGGCCCGGTGTAGCAGGTTGGTGACCAAAGGCGGAACCGGCTTGTTGCGTACTCGACGTTGCAAAAGACGGGCAACATTTTGCCGCGCAAACTGCAGTTGCTCTTTGCCTTTAACCTGCTGGCGGACCCGTTCGGCGCGTTTTTCCGCAAGATTTTGCTGACGTTCGTGAAAACCGGTCAGGTCATCGCGCAGCTGTTCCAGCACCTTGGGGTCGTCCCAGTATTCACTGATGACTTTTTCCACGGCGGCGTTGACCGTGCCCAGAGTTTCGCCTTTGCGATCGCTGTGCATGGTCCAGCCCATGCCCATCTTGCCCAACACTTCCAGCAGTTCTCGCGCTGGTGCCTTGGGTGCCAGCACCGATTCCGGGTTCTTCAGCGCGGCGCGCAGAAACGGCACCTGCAGGCGATGCATGGCCTGCTGAAATGGCGCCGGAAGCTGGCGGTCGTCGCGCATAAAGTCAAACATCATGCCGACCATGTCTACGGTGTTTTCATCACCCTGACCCAGACTCCCAGCCCCTTCACGAGCGGCCACATCCATCAGCTGAGATTTTATGCTGTCTGCGCCCACGTCACTGTCCACGCCGCCGGCGGCCAGTTCAGTCTGCAGGCTGGACAATACGTCCATCAGCGTATTAGTGGAAACGGCCGGCGCGGTTTGGGCTGCCCAGCTTTGTTGTCGATTTTCGGCAATCAGATTTCGGACCTGGTCCATCAACCGTCGCTCGATGGCGGCAGCGGCATCGATCACCACATCTTCGGTATTGCGCTGGGCGGCCTCAGCCGGCTCAGGCAGCGGCGCTGGGCGACGCGGCTTTTCTTTTCGGCGCAGCGTTCGCAGGTCCGGAACAACGCCGGCTTCGACGAGAATTTGATTCAGCGCACCGTAAATTTCGTCCAGATTGCGGACAACGTTCTTCTCGAAAGACTTGAACAGTGCCTGGTGAACTTCTACCTCAGATTCTAAACCCAGCAGCGCGTCACGAAAGGTTTCGCACAGAGCTCGGGGAGCCAGGGGGTTTAGATCATTCGGTATGGGGCTGGTCTCAAAAATACTGCCAATGCGCACGCCCAACCCGTACAGTTCGCGGGTAAACCGGATGTCGGCGGTTTCGACAATGGAGTCGATGGCCAGCGTGACGGTCAGGTCCCGGTCGTCGAGAATGCGTAGTTCGTCTTCGTTGAATGCCGCAAAGCTCTCCTCCGCGCCTGAGGTGCGGCGGTGGCTGAAAAAGTCTTTAAGCAAGCCGTCGACTTTCTCGACGTAAAGTAGCGTGAGCCGGCTTTTGCGCTGTTCAATTTCTCGTTTACCTTCGAAGTACCGACCCTGCTCAACGTCACTGCGAGCTTCAGACGCCATCTCGAACAGCCGATCGCAGGTATCCGCGAACACGCCGGGAATTTTTTGTTCCAGGTATTCAAGTACAAATCGTGCGCAGTCGCGATAAGCCGGATGTACTCCGGCCAGAGCCTCAACCGCGTAATGTCGTTTTACGCCGCCCATGCGTCCTCAACCTTCCTCCCAGTTCATCGTTCCTGGCGATAGAACTGGCATGTACTGCTTTTACGGGTGCGAACAACTGTGTAAGTGCCGTCACCTCTCCCAAGATGCATGTTCTACGCCGGCGGGGAGAATTGATCTGTGACCAAATTCTCAAATCTGATGAGCGGTAGTGTTTATCCGCTCAGCGGCCAATCCTTGGCCCGCTCTGGGGGTTGCTATTTGGCCCGTTTAGGCCGCGCAGCGTCTAGCGTAGCCTGCAGGGTATCGGCCTCGTTAAGGCAAACTTTAGTCTTGCCCCGCCCATTCCTCGATGTTATTCCAGGTGCTTGAAGATCTCGTCGGGGTGTTGAGGGTTGTCGGGGCGAGTGGCGCTATCCAGGCTGGCTTCCACCGACTGCATCACTCGCGCCATAAACTGCTGGCGGGAGTGGTCGCGTTCCACAGTGTCCTTTTCCGTGGGCTGAAATTGATCGATGGCGGTGGGTGATACGGCATCTTGTCGCGCCAACAGGCGCTCCAGCGCGTCCAGTCGGTCACGGGTGGTCGACAGCTCGCTGGCCAGGGAGAACACCAGGTTCAGAAGCTGGTCGGTGGCTGGGTCCTGAAAGTACTGGGGTTTGATGCCTTTGGCGCTGGAGGGAAATTCGCTCATTAGACTTGCCCCACTAAAATGGGCCAGGCCATGGGCTGCTCGCTGTAGTTGATTTGCTTGTCGCTGAACCCCGGGTCAAAGTCGGTCAGCTCAACATTGGCGTCAGCGAATCCGGCATCTGCCGCTGTCTGGCGCAGATCGATGTTGGTAATCAGGCGCGCAAAATGTTCGTTGTTGTTGTAAGTCTCCCAGGAATACATGAACTGCTGGAATGCGCCCTCGCCTCGAGGAATTTCAAGATGGGCCATGACGCCACCCGGCTTAAGAAGCCGTCGACACTCAGCAAAAATATGACTCAATGCCGTGCGTGAGGTTTCATGTAGCACAATGTGGGATACCACTAGGTCAAAATGCTGATCCGGGAAATGGGTGTGTTCCGCGTTTTGCTGAGCAAAATGCACGGATTTACGTTTTTCTTCCGCTCTGGCATGGCCATAGCGCAAGCACGGTGCCGCCACATCGATCCCATGGACCTCGCTGTCTGGATAAGCATCGACCCAGGGCAGCGTGCTGTTGCCAACAGCACATCCCAAATCAAGAATCCGTGCGGGCTTCAGCTGGGGCGCATACTGTTGCGCAAATTTCACTAAGATCTTGCCCAGCAGGTCGCTGTCGGGGCCCAGGGCGCCGCCGATGTAGATCGGTAGACCGGTTTCGTAGAGTACGCCAGCAGTAACATCATCTGGGCAGGTATCGGAATGGTAGCCGCCGGGCTGAATGTGAATATCTGCCGCCCGATGGTAAAGGGGAATTGCCAAGTCTGGATCCAGCGTCAGCGATCCCAGTGTTTCAGCATTTGTCCCCAATGAACGGAAATCATCTACGAGCTGCTGACGCTGGCGCAGCGCCGGTTCTGCCACCGACTGCCACATCATTTCCTGGCTACGCCGCTGCATTGCGCTCCAAAACTGGTAGCAACTGTGACCCTCCATCAGCGTCTTCACCTCATCAACCGTGTTGGGTTTGCGGCCGTGGCGGGCCTCAAACGACGGTTCCAGGCGATGAGCAAAAAGTTGAGAGTTGCCAGGCTGAATGTTGGCGGCTAGGTGGGCGCGCCAGGTAGCAACAAAATCTTGTCTCGCTTGCTCGTCGTGATTGGGTTGGGGTTTATACATAGTGAATATCCTCTAGAACCTTGTTGAAAAGGTCATTTTTCAACAGCCTGCTAGGCCCACTTCCGGGATTCCGCAATGGCTTGCCGATAAGGTTTTAGGTTAGCCAACAGCACAACGCTGGAAAAGGCCGCGCCAATGCCGGACACCCAAGCAATGGAATAGCGCAGCGCGCCTTCGTCTGCGTATACATAGTCGGTAATCAGGGCCACTGCCGTGGGTCCAACCGTCAGGCCCAAAATGGAGATCACAAATAGGTACACGGCCGAGGTTTGGCCGCGCATCTGATTGGGGGTAATCATCATCAAAGCCGAAGCCCCCGTCGCGGTGGACATGGCCGGGCCAATGCTGGCTGGCACCAGCATGATCAGCGCGCTGGTGGCTGTGGGCATCAGAGGCATCAGCGGGGCAGACAACAAAGTAATCAGCACCCCAATCAGCACGGTTTTAAGGTGAGCGTCACTGTGGCCTTTCTGAAACAGATAGTCAGCGAGCCATCCGGCGCCATTAACTCCCAGCGGGCCGGTTATCAGCAGCAAAATGCCGTAGGCCAATCCCACTTCGCCAATGGTCCAACCGAAGGTGCGAATAAACATGGTGGGCACCCAGGAAAAGTAGGCATAGCCCACAATGGTCACCACCGACATGCCAACAAAAAGTTGGCCAAAGGCCCGTTTTCGGTCCCACAGGTAACGCACTACAAAGCGTAGCGGCAGCGCCTGGTCTTCAGTGCCGGTTTTCAGCAGGCCTCGACGTTTGGGTTCGCGAACGGTGAACAGCAGCAGGGCGACGCCAAGACCCGGAAGTCCCACCAGCATGAACACCAGCTGCCAAGGCTTTACGCTACCAATCAGCGGTAATACGGTTTCGCCGCCAGCGGTGGCAAAGCCAATGACCGCCCCGCCCAAAATCATGGCGATACCGGCGCCAATGGAAATGCCGCTTTGGTAAAACCCAATGGCACGACCCCGTTTATGCTCGGGAAAATAATCGGAAATCAACGACAGGGCGCTGGGCGAAAGTGAGGCTTCGCCGACGCCAACGCCAACCCGGGCTAAAAATAGCTGGCCATAACCCTTGGCCAGGCCGCAGGCAGCGGTCATGAAACTCCATACCGTAATTCCCGCCGCAATGATCAGGCGTCGGCTTTTGCGATCGGCCAGACGGCCCAGCGGAATGCCCATCAGCGTATAGAACACGCCAAAAGCCAGACCCATCAGCAGACTGATTTGGGTGTCGGTCAAATTCAGATCGGCTTTGATGGGTCCCACCAGCAGGGCCAGAATTTGCCGATCAATAAAGGAGATAACGTAGGCCAACGTCAGTACCGTAACCACATACCAGGCGTAGCCCGAGGACGGGTAATTTTCCTCAGCGGTGGCGTCTTCAGACGAGGTCGGTTGATCCGAGGTGGGTGGATGCATAAATAAGCCCTTGGGCTTCAAAACCCGCTATTTTACTTGGATTAGGCCGAATGATATGTTCGTATAACATTATGTCAGGAAATCTGACAAACCCTCCAATCATTTAGGGCCGTGGTAACTCTATGAATAACAAACAAATCTTGGCTGCCGCCATCGCAGGCTGCCTGAGCCTCCCCCTGTACGGACAATCGATCGAGGAGGTGCTGGTAACCGCTCAGCGTCGATCTGAGAGCGTGCAGGATATACCGGTCGCCGTCTCGGCCTTCACCAGTGAGACCATGGAGCGAATGGCCATCACTGAAACCATGGACATCGCGCGGATGGTACCCAACTTTTTGGCCCAGAATAATACGGGTCTGGGTACAGCGAACGTCTATTCCCTGCGTGGACTGAATAACACCGAGTCCATCGCGACGTTTGATCCACCTGTTGGCACCTACATCGACGACTTTTTTATTCAACGTCAAAACGGCAACAACTACGCGCTATTCGATATTGACCGGGTGGAAGTGCTGCGTGGACCTCAGGGTACGCTGTTTGGTCGTAATACCACCGGTGGCGCAGTGCGCATGATTTTGCGCGACCCCAGCGACGAAATGGGTGGAAATTTCGGATTGGGTTTTGGCGCCTTCGGTAAGCTGACCGCCCGAGGCAGCGTTGACTTGCCGGTTTCAGAAGACTTCCGTCTCAAGCTGTCGGCCTACTACGTTGAGGACGACGGATTTGTCGACAACCTCACCACCGGTGAGGAAGACCTGAACTTTGAGGATAACAAAGGCCTTCGCGCCCACTGGATCTGGGACATCAACGATGATCTCAGCTGGAACGCGTCACTAACCTATATCGATAACGAACATGCCAACATGTTCAACTTCGAAAACGGCGGCGACCGATTTACCCGCACCGGCCTGACCGAAGCGGGCTCACCGGTGCGCGACCTGGTCATCGGAAACAAAGGCAATCTGCCGCTGGGCAACTCCACGGAGTCCCTGCATTTCACCTCCAATCTGTCGTTTCCAACCCGCTTTGGTGACGTTGAAGTGCTGACCAGCTACTTGGATCTGGAGCAGGATTTCCTGCTGGACTTCTTTGAAGGCCCGTTCCAAAGCGGTGGTTTTACTATCGCCAACGAAGGCACCCACGAGCAGTTCACCCAGGAGTTTAAGATCTCAGGCACCACTGGCGGTGGCGATATCGACTACGTTGCCGGTCTTTTCTACTTTGATGAAGACAACGAAACCGATTTTGCCCAGATCTTCAATTTAGGCGCAATTGGTTTGTTCCTGCCCGGCGGATTTCCGCTGATTCAATACGACCGAATATTGGACAACACCACCGAATCTTGGGCGATTTACGGTCAGTGGGACTGGCGGTTTGCCGACAGCTGGACCCTGACGGCAGGCGCACGATTTACCGAAGAAGATAAAGACTTCGGGCTTCGTGACAACGGTAATCCAGGGGCCGGCGCGGTCATCACCAATGCTGATCTGCTGGCTGCCGGCGTACCGCTGGAGCAAAATGAATCCCAGTTCACCCCACGGATTGCCATTGAGAATCAGGTCAACGACGATTTCATGTGGTACGGCTCCATCACCACCGGCTTTAAATCGGGTGGATGGAACGCACGCGGTACGTTGGCCGAATCGTTGCAGTCATTTTCCGCAGAGGAAGTGACTAACTTCGAGGTGGGCATGCGCTCTGAGTGGATGGATAACAGCCTTCGCGTAAACCTGACCGCCTTTAGGGCCGACATCGAGGACTTTCAGCTTCCCTCAGCATTTGTGAACAGCACTGGGGCGATCGAATTTATCACCCGGAACTTTGCTGATTTGGATACCCAAGGATTGGAGGCCGAGTTTCTTTGGTTACCGACAGAGAACCTGACCCTGTTTGCCAATGCGGGTTTGCTGGACTCGGAATACTCCAATCTCGACCCATCAATTTTGGCGCAACAGGTCAATTGCCGAAACAACGGTGAGCAGTGTGCTCAAGGTATTGTCAACGCGGTGGGCGACATTGCTGATCCGGTCAGAGCCCCAGAGCATCAGCTGACCATTGGCGGCTGGTATGACTTCCCAATTGGCAGCAGCATGGTATTGACCCCCAGCGTTAGCGTGACCGACTACGGTGAACACAGTGTTGGCACATCCGGTGAGGCGGTAGCTCAGGTTGATGGGTATACCTTGCTGAATGCGAGCGTGACGTTACGCAACGATCCGGGTAACTGGCAGGTCAGCCTGGAGTGTGACAACTGTACAGACCGTCTCCAGGTTGTGTCGGTGTTGGCGGGCTTTCCGTACCTCAACGATCCTAAAACCTGGCAGTTGAATTTCCGCAAGAGTTTCTAATCCAGTTGAACGTGCCATGCTTTCGACAAGCATGGGAGGAACAAAAAACCCCCGCTCTGGCGGGGGTTTTTATTGGCTGGTGGTTTTTTCCAGCAACGCATTGGTAATCAGGTTGGGAATGCGGGAAACGTCCCAGGTATTGGGAGGCCAGCTTCGAGCCACCCGCACAATCACTAGCTGTTGCGAAGGAATGACCCAAACGTTCTGGTAGCCATGACCCAGAAAAGCAAATAGATCGTCAGCCACATAGGGTTCCGAGCCCCACCAGGTGTAGACGTCGGGTCCTGGGTGGTTGCCAACGTGCCACAGACTGCCGTTCCCCAGCCATACCTGATAGCCGTATCCTGGGTTGGTGTCAGCGGGGCGGAGCATGGCGTCCACCCACGCCGCTGGTAACACTTGACTGTCGTTCCACCGTCCCCGGTTGAGCATAAGCTGGCCCAAAGCCAGCCAGTCTAAGGGTCTGGATAGCAGGCAACAGGATTTCATGACGTGGCCGCCGGGTTTGTCTTGGTACATGGCGGCAGGTCCCAGGCCCATCGGCTGCCAAAGTCTTAAGGAGAGAAAGTCGGGATAAGTCATGCCGGTAGCCTGTTCCAGCACCAGCCCTAGGAGGTTGCTCTCATTATTGTTGTACTCCCAGCGCGAGCCAGGGGCGTCGTTCAGTGGCAAGCCCAGGGTCCAGCGGTCGAAGTCGGTACCAAAATGTTGCAATACCCCTTTGGACCAAGGCACGGGACGATAGTCTGTTGATATCTGGGCAAGCCCAGCGGACATTTGCAGCAGGTTTTTGATGCTGATGCGCCCGCGCGGATCGTCGTCCCATTCGTCCAGCCAGCGATTGATGGGTGCGTCAACGCTATCAATGGTGCCCTCATCAATGGCGATTCCCACCAGCATTCCGAGCACGGTTTTGGACATGGATTGAGGGTTGAATCGGTCATCCCGACTGAAGCCGTTCCAATATCGCTCAAACTCAATCTGACCATTGCGGGCAACCAATAAGCCAAGGGAGTTTTGTTCCAGCGCGTAGGCCGCAGCCTGCTCCAGAGCTTGGGGCGGAATGGTATGGCGGCGAGCAGCCGGCAGCGGGTCTGCCTCGGTGATGTCCAGTTCTACTGTGGGATCAAACCAGCTCACTGGTGTGGTCAGCGGATTTCCTCCCAGCCACAGATAGCTGACGTAGCGATTAACAAAGCGCCAGTTCAGTCCAGCACCGATCAGCACAAGCAACGCAATAACGGCGGCCGCGATACGCAGTTTTGGCAGTGGGTTAGAGCGCGGTCTCATGGAAACGATCATAGCAGTGGAGCTATCGGCACCGACCGCCTGAAATTTGAGTTATTGTGACAATATCGACGAAAAGCGGAGTGGATGATGGCGAGATTACCGGCAGTGGAGATGGCCTCTCTGGATAAGGAAACCCAGGCTGGGCTCAAGGCGGGAGAACAAATGCTGGGGTTTAGTCCTAACGACGGCCTGCTGATGGCCCACAACCGTGCGTTGATGCAGTCGTTTTTGCAGTTGGTGCAGACGATCTATTCACCGGGCGAGGTGAGTCCGGAACTCAAGCGGCTGGTTGGATTGGTGACCAGCAATGCGGCCGGCTGTATTTATTGCCAGGCCCACACCAGTTTTTCCGCTCATCGCTTAGGTATCAGCGAAGAAAAGCTGCGCCACGTATGGTCATTTGCTGACAGCCCACTGTTCAGTGACGCTGAGCGGGTAGCGCTGACGGTAGCGATGAAAGGTGGTCAGTCGCCCAACGGCGTTACGGACGCAGATTTTGCCGCCCTGGGTGAGCATTTTTCGGTGGCTGCTCAGGTCGAGATCGTGGCGGTGATTTCTATGTTTGGGTTTCTCAACCGCTGGAACAGCACCCTCAATACGGATCTGGAGGAGGCCCCGGCGGCGCTGATGGCCAAACTGCAGGCAACGCCCTGATCCACTCCTGAGTTCACGACGGATTAGGGCTGTTCTACCGGATCATCCAACACTTCGAAGTCTTTGTACTCAACCCGGGTAACGATGTCGAACAGCGACTGCTCAAAGGTATTGATATAGGTCAGGTATTCATCGCCTCGGCCGGCAAATCGGCCTCCTGGCGTGGTGACTCTAACCGCGCTGGCCAGGGATCCAGTGCGTGACCCCGTCAGTTCACGTTTTTGTTGGCGCACCCAGCGCGCGCGTTTTTCCAGCGCCTGAAAGTCGCCGAAATCCTGTTTGAGTTCCCGCGCCAGATCCAGCGCTGCGGATTTATCAGCGGGTTCCAGCAAACCCATAATTTCTCGCCGGGTCTTGCGAAAGCGGCCATCGCCACGCTCATCGGCCAGTAGCGCCCAAGCAGCGCCGCGTACGCGATCAACCGCCACACCAATCCCGGCAAAGTGCATGAGAGCCAGATTGAATTGCGCTTCCTTGTTGCCCCAGCGGGCGGCCAGCAGGAACTGCTCCATTGCATGGGTGTTAAAGCCATCTTTATAGGAACGTACCGCGGCTTGGTAATGCACTGCATCAGGATAGCTTTGTACGTTGTTCAGGGTTCGTTGACCCAGGTCCTCCTGGGCCGAAGCGCTGACGCAGAGCAATGCGCACATGATCAGGGCGAGATTTTTGCGGTGAGAGATCATGCTGGCTTCAGGTTCTGGGTTCCGGCGTTAAAGCGTTAATGTGCCAGCTCGCGGCGATGATGTCCTGTGCCGACGGTCCTAGCTTCAGGTCGCCCACTGTGCGTCGCCGGCGCGAGGAGCCGGGCAGCGGAAAGATAAATGGTTTGTGCAATAAGAAACCGCCGTCACACTGTGACGGCGGCAACATGGCTCGGAACCGGAACAAGGAATGTAGCCTTAGTTTCCGGCTCCGTCTTCGATGCTGATGACCTTTTTCTTGATAATGATGACCTCATGACCGTCACTGTGTTCGGTATCCACATCAATGCTCATTTCCTCCACGTGTTCGTGAATTAACGCCTCAAGTTCTTCCTCGGACAGCGAGTCGCCATCGGCGCCAATCACAACCACTTCCGCCGCACGATTACTGGTGACTCGGACCTCGCCACCGTCGTTGTCAATCCAGACATCTGAGCCATCCAGTAAGGATTCAGAATCCGACAAAAATATCCGCTTACCGTGCCGGGCTTCCGAATGAGCACTCACGTCGGGGAGTTTGACGTCAATGACCCGGCCATCCACTTCCAGCTCCAGGCCATCGTCAAATCGAGTGACCAGCACTTCGTTGCCGCTTTCGGTGGTGTAAACCTCCGAGGCGCCCACGGCCAGATTCTCGATGGTGACCGATTCAGAAATTCCGTCATCGGTACTGACTTTGATCTTCAAGGTCTCGCGCACTTCGGCAAACGCCATGTTGGCGCTCAGGGCCAGCGCCATCAGTCCTGATATACCCAAAACCGGGTTTAAGGCGGGAAATAAATTCATGGTGTCACTCCTGTTAGGTTGTGATGAGGGTTTTGCAACCCTCGTGCCAGAAATCCAATATTGTCACGAAGCTCGGGCGCGCTGGCTTGTTGCGAGCGATCGACATTGCCAAAGACGAGCATTTGTCCCCAAATGGGTGTGGGTTTCCCCATTTGGGGAGAGCGCCAAGCCGCCATTATTGGCGATCGTCGCCCAAACCATGTTTGCTCAGGCGATAGAGAAACGCCTTGTAACTCATTCCCAGTAGTTTGGCGGCTTTGGTGCGATTACCCCTCGCCCTCTGCAGCGCCTGGCCGAGGGCCCTGGCTTCCAGTTGTTCCCAGTTGATGCCCTGGGGTGGCAGAACAAACTGATCGGGCTGTCGGCTCGGGTCAGCCAAAGACTGAGGCAAATCGTCCAACGAAATGCCCTCATCGTCGGCCAGCAAAATCAGTCGTTCCACCACATTGCCCAGCTCCCGTACGTTGCCCGGCCAGTGGTAGTCCATCAGTTGGCGACGCACGGCCGCAGGTATGGGGGTTGGTGTCAGCTGATGCTGGCGCAGGGTGCGGGTGACAAAATGCTCTATCAGCGCGGGGATATCTTCTCGTCGCTCTCGTAGCGCTGGCATATGGATGGGTACAACGTTGAGTCGGTAGTATAAATCTTCGCGAAATTGGCCGGCAGCCACTTCCCGGGCCAGGTCCTTGTTGGTGGCGGCAATGATTCGCACGTCTGTATGGATTTCAGCATTACCGCCCACCCGCGTGACTCGGCCTTCCTGCAAGGCGCGCAGCAGCTTTGGCTGAATTGTGATCGGCAGCTCCCCAACTTCATCGAGAAATAACGTGCCGCCGCGCGCGGCCTCGAATTTGCCTTCCCGGCGTTGGTGGGCGCCGGTGTAAGCACCTTTCTCTGCACCCAGAAACTCCGCCTCCATTAACCCTTCCGGAATCGCGCCGCAATTCACCGCAATAAAGGGTGCGTCGCTGCGATTGGATAGGGTATGGATGGCTCGGGCAGCCAGTTCCTTACCGGTGCCGCTTTCCCCACCAATCAGAACCGACGCCTGAGTGCCGGCAATTTTCTCGATGCGTCGGTAGAGCTTCTGCATGCCCGGCGCTTTTCCAACAATGTCTACCAGTTGATTGCGCTCATTAACCTCGGCGTTCAGGCGCCGATTTTCGGCCAGCAAATTGCGCGCCCGCAGCGTTCGTTCCACAGCCAGCAGCAGGGCCTGCCGTTCAAAGGGCTTGCTCAGGTAATCGTCGGCGCCAGCCCGGATCGCTTCCATGGCGTGGGCAATGCTGCCGTAAGCGGTCACCATAACGAAGCTGGTTTGCAGGCCATTTTCCCGTAGGCTTTTCAGTAGCGATAGGCCATCACCGTTTTCCAGCTTCCAGTCTGAGATGACTAAATCTGGGGCGCGTTTACGCGTTGCCGTGATAGCCTCTTTTTGGCCCGGGGCCTGATCAACGCTGAGCCCCAAATCACTCAGAATATCGGCCATCAGCTGGCGCTGAGCGGGTTCATCTTCAACCACCAGTACATGGCCTTGTCGTTCGACATGTCGGCTCATGAGATAATTGCCAGGCGAGGGTGTAGATACAATGTGGCCATTGTGCCAGGCCCGGATGCAGCGGCTTCTGTCGCTCCTTGCAGCGAGACTTTTCCGCGATAGTGGGACTCGGCCAGTCGCCGGGTCAGATACAAGCCCATGCCCGATCCATCCGCCTTGCTGGTTGTGTGAGGTAGAAACAAACGGTCGGCAATTTCCGGCGATATGCCGCGCCCCTGATCGCGAATGCTGACCGATACGCCGTCGCCCCAAACCTGCAGCGAGATATGGACCGTTTGTCCGCTGCGGCTCGCTTCGACGGCATTGACCGCAAGGGCATGAATCATCGCCCGAATTTCACTGCCTACCCCATCGATGGATAACGCCCGGGGTGCATCGATATCAATCGCAACCTCGCCCGCAGACTGCAGGAGTTCCAGTGTGACATCCCGAATAACGGCGCGCAGGTCCACCGCTTCGCTGACCGCCTGGTTGGCGCTGGCCAGAGTCAGGAATCCCCGGATCTGGTCGTCAATGCGGCCGATCTGGCGGCGTGCCTCGGCGGCCATCTTGGCGCCGTCTTCAGCCTGCACACGACCCGCGGCAAGACGGTCGATGGTCAGCCCAATGCTGTTGAGCGGGTTGCGCAGCGAATGCGCCAGGCCGCGGCCAATTTCGCCGAGTTCCGACAGGTGGTCTCGGTCTGCTAACCGGCTACGCGCGGCGGCCAGTTCCTCCAAGTCCAGAGACATCTGGTTGAAGGAGCTGATGGTTTCTCTTATTTCCGACACAGCGCTACCGGAGGGAACTTGAACCCCGCGCTGCCCCTGGCCCACCTCTCGGGCGGCGCCTCGCAACTGTCGCAACGGTCCAACCACACGCTGTGCGATTAATAGTGCGCCACCAACGCCGAGAACAAACAGCGCAAGCAGGCCACCGGAAAGGCGCCGGGAGTAGCGGTCCAGGGCATCGGCAACGCCTGCTTTGGGAACTGAGAATTGCCGGTCCAGGGTGCCGCCGGTAAGCCGCAGGCCGACCTGCGCGGCCTCCCGATCCAGCGACCGGGTGACCGCTTCAATCTGCAGTGCGCTAAGGTGTGGTTGTGCGGGAAAATGAGGAAGTTCAAGCAGCTGAGCGGGAAGGTTGTCCAACTGCACGGCGACACGGGTAATTCGCTGGCCTACCTGGCGGTGGCTGGCGCGCAAAATGTTTCCCGCCTCGTCTTCGATTGTCCGCTCAACCAGCACAACCACATCGCTGTCGTTGTCGGCCAGAGACAGCTCCTCGTCGTCGATAATTTCCAGCACAGATTGGCCCACGCCCAGCGCCAGGGTGTCCAGTTCGCTGGATAGTTCAGCCGCCAGCCAGCGCGATCCCCAGCCACCCAGCGCGAGCATGACGCCCAACAGCAGGGCGATCAGCAGCAGTATGCGAGTTCGTAAGTTCATGCCACCTCCGGAGCAAGTATTGTGCCATGGAGGTCAATGGCTGGGGTCGGCCGGGGTTGGCAACCCAAAGGATACTAGTTGGCGGCGGATCGCTTGGAGGCGAGCGCGTCGGTGACCTGTTTGCGCTCGTCAGGTGGGAACTTGATCATCACATCGTAGTTGTTTAGGTCGGCGTCGCGCAGGTTGGAAATTCCGCGGTACTGCAACAACGACTTTTCCTCGATGTCGTAAACCACTTTGATCGGATCGACCAACCAGCGAATCAGCCCATTGGCGGGTGCCATGGTGAATTCCACGGCAGCAACGCCCTTTAAAGAAAGTTCGTCGGTTTTCTTCAGGCGAAATTTCACCGTGCCTTCCTGGGCCGGCACCAAGAAATCAAATTTCAGTGTTTTGCCACTGATCAGCGTGTCCCAGTCGGTTTCGATGATGCGATCAAAACCGGCGTCGGCGACAAAAATCTTCTTTTTCACCGCTTTTGCGCGTTCCTCACCCTCTTCAAAACAAAAGACTTCCAATGCGCCGCCAGTGAACCGCAGTCCTTCACGGTAATTACGTCGACGGTCTTCCAAAGTGAATAGCGGGCGTCGGACGTCCTGACGGAAATCCAGGTTTTTTTCGGCAAACACTTCACCGTCGGGGTCTCGGTAGCGAATGATTTGACTCACGGTTTTGCCGTCTTCGACGGTCTGCTCGTGTTCCTCAATATAAATCAGCGCGCCGGACTCGGCGTCTTCCGCGTAGCCGCGTTTTGTTTTGACCACCGTATCGGCGGCCACCTGAGAGGTGCCCAGCAGGGCAGCGATTAATAACGTCCATGTTTTCATACAAATCACCATAGGTCAGTTGCCGTTAAAAGCCTGTTGCCGGCGGATGAACTTAAGGTCAAGGTTGCTCAGCGAGTGCAGCTAGCTGTTTCTGACGCAGCCGCTTCAATACTGGCTCGGTGGCAACCTCGATATTCCGCCAGATTGTAAACGACAGCGCGGCTTGTTCCACCAACATGCCCAATCCGTCATAGCCAACGGAGCCATTGTGGTCGGCCCAAGTTAAAAAAGGCTGGGCCGCGCTTCCGTAGCTGAGGTCGTAGCACCAGGTGCGCTCGGACAGCAGAGATATCGGCAAATCTGGCATTTCCTGATGGCCTGCTGCAGTGCTGTGAATAATACCGTCAAACGGTCCCAATCTAGCCAGGTCTTCCCACCGCTCAGCCCGGGCACCCACCCGTTCGGCCAACAGGTCGGCTCTGGACTGCGTCCGGTTGACGATGACCAGGTCGGCCAGCGCCTGATCCATCAATGGGCCCGCCACGCCTCGGGCAGCGCCGCCGGCGCCTAACAGCAGCACCCGGCCGTTCTCTATCGGAAGGCGCAGTCGATTAGTCAGATCAGCGATGAGTCCGGCACCATCAGTGTTGTCGCCAATCGATCGCCCCTGATCGTCCCAAAACACCGTATTCGTCGCGCCGGCAACCCGAGCTCGGTCGGTGGCCTGGTCTACCCATTGAAACACGGCCTGCTTGTGCGGCAGGGTCACGTTGAGTCCGGCCAGCGGCGTTTTATCCAGAAATTCCGGTAGCTCCGTCGGCGTGATATCCAGGCTGGCGTAGTCGAGCTGTTGCTGGGTCTGAATCGCGAACTGGGCGTGTATCCAGGGCGACAAGCTGTGGCTTATGGGGTGACCAATAACCGCATAGTGGTCCATCTACGGCGTTCCGTCAGGTGTCATTCAGCCAGCGGGCGGCGCTCTTGGAGAAGTAGGTGAGGATGGCGTCTGCACCCGCTCGCCGAATGGACATCAGCGATTCCAGCACCACCGCTTTCTCGTCCAGCCAGCCGTGGTTCGCCGCCGCCTTCAACATCGCGTATTCGCCACTGACCTGGTAGGCCATAGTGGGTACACCAAATTCCGTCTTTACTCGACGCACAATATCCAGGTAGGGAAGGGCGGGCTTCACCATAACCATATCGGCCCCCTCTTCCAGGTCCAGGGCAACTTCGCGCAGAGCCTCGTCGGTATTGGCCGGGTCCATCTGATAAGTATATTTGTCGGCCCCTGCCAGATTGTCCGCTGAGCCAACCGCGTCGCGAAACGGGCCGTAAAACGCTGACGCGTATTTGGCTGAGTAGGCGAGGATTTTAGTGTTTCGAAAGCCGCTGTCTTCCAATGCTTGACGAATCGCACCAATGCGCCCGTCCATCATGTCTGAGGGCGCAACCACATCTGCGCCAGCTGCGGCATGAGACAGCGCCTGTTTCACCAGAACTTCAACGGTCGCGTCGTTGGTAACGTAACCATCGTCATCCAACAGACCATCCTGGCCGTGGGTAGTGAAGGGATCCAGCGCCACGTCGGTCATGACGCCCAGCTCTGGCTGAGCCTGCTTCAGAGCTTGGACGGCTCGTTGTGCCAGACCGTCAGAATCAAATGCCGCTCTCGCATCCAGGGACTTGGCTTCGGGTGCGGTTACAGGGAATAACGCCACAGCGGGTATGCCCAGCGCGACGATTTCCGCCGCCTCGCGCTCCAGCAGATCAACGCTCAGGCGCTCAACGCCGGGCATGGAGGGAACGGCTTCACGCTGGTTCACTCCTTCACAGATAAACATGGGATAAATCAGGTTATCCGGACTGAGATGGGTCTCGCGCATCAGGCGCCGCGAGAACGAGTTGCGGCGCATGCGCCGCATGCGGGTGGCTGGGAACGGCATCCCGGGACTTTACCATTGCTTGCTGGACTGTCAATGCGGCGGTACGATGCTTGGGTTCGGGCTCGGGAAGGGCCCGTATTTCATTGATTTCATTCGGGGGAATGGTGTCTCAGGGCGTACTCGTAATCGAGCCGTCGGCTACGCTGTCGAATTTGCTGGTGCGCACGTTGAGTGCTGGCAACTACAGCCTGACCACGGTCACTCGTGACTTTGAAGAAGCGTTGACGCTTCTGCGTGAAGCTGTCAGTCAGCATCGTCCATACGATGCGATCGTGCTGGGGGTGCCGCCGCGCGTGGCCAATCCCATCAAACCGCTGCTCAAATATCTGCAGACCGAGCCCGCCAGCCGGATCCCTTTTGTGTTGGTCATCCATGACAAGCACGTCATTTTGGAGCGTTGGGCCGATAACCGAGGCCATAGCGCGATTGTGCCCTGGCAGCGATTTTCCCAGATTCCCGCCAATTTGGCGGCGATGATTGCCCAGCCCAGTAAGGGCGGGGCTCAAGTG
Source organism: Lysobacterales bacterium (assembly GCA_045106555.1). Classification (GTDB taxonomy): domain Bacteria; phylum Pseudomonadota; class Gammaproteobacteria; order Xanthomonadales; family SZUA-38; genus JANQOZ01. The sequence continues at coordinate 123,491 of JBGCET010000003.1, forward strand.
ACCCAGCCCGATACCAGCGCCGTGAGCGTGCTGTTTATTGACGATTCTCAGAGCGCGCGATACGCCTATCGCCAACTCCTTGAGAGTCGGGGCTTTCCGGTGGATGTTGCCAGCAGCGTTCATGAAGCCGAAGCGAAGGCTGCGGCGGGCGACTACGACCTGATGATTGTGGATTACTACCTGCCTGATGGCACCGGCGATGAGTTGTGTCGCCGGCTGCGCCAGTTGCCCAACTGCGCCAGCGCCACGTTGGCCATCATTACTGGCAGCTACCGTGAATCCATCATCAAAAGCTGTCTGGAAGCCGGCGCTGTTGAGTGCATGTTCAAAAACGAGGCCAAGGAGCTGTTTATTACCCGGGTTGGCGCCATCGCTCGGGCAATCCTGACCCGCAAATCGGTGGAGTCGGAGCGTCAGCGCCTGGACGGCATTCTAGGTTCGGTGGGTGACGGCGTCTATGGCGTCAGCACCAACGGAGACATTACCTTTATCAATCCCACGGGGGTAAAACTCCTGGGATTTTCCGAGGAAGCGGAACTGGTGGGCGAATCGGCAGCTGAGAAGCTCCACCATGGTGACAACGAGCCGACCGGTGTGCTCAGCGAGAGCTATCAAAATGGCGAATCGCTGAGTGGGGTGGAGGCGGTTTTCGTGCACCGACGTGGACACCCTTTGCCGGTGGAGTGCACCGTGTTTCCGCTGTCCATTGAGCAGCAGCACAAGGGGGCTGTAGTGGTTTTTCGGGATATCTCCGAACGCAAATCAGTTGATCAACTGCGTTGGGAGGTGTCCCATGATCCACTGACCGGGCTTGCAAACCGAAGACATTTCAGCCAGCACTTGGATCGACAGTTGGAGCGTCTGCACGAAGACGGTGGCTACGACGCACTGCTGTGCATTGATATTGATCGTTTCCGAGATATCGTTGAATCCGGCGGCGATACTGAGGGTGATCGTGTGCTCGCCGAGGTCGCAGAACGACTTGGCACCCGGTTGCGGGATCGTGATTTGCTGGCACGCCTTGAAGCCGATCGCTTTGCCTTGCTGTTGGCCCGCATTCAGCTGTCCACGTTGTTTACTATCGCCGATGAGTTCCGCGGGATCCTGGCAGAAGTACAGGCCGATCGCTTTGGCGTGCGCAGGCCGGTTACCGGCTCCATCGGCGTGGTGATACTCACGCGCAAGACGCCGTCTGCCGAGTATGCGTTGGAGCACGCCCGAGTTGCCTGCGATCAAGCGAAAAAGAAAGGGCGCAATCAGACTCACATCTACCTGTCAGAGGAAGACACGCGAACGGCGCGTGAATTGGAGTCTGGGTGGGAAGAGCGCTTCAAAGATGCCATCCGCAACGATCGCTTCGTGTTTCTGGCTCAGCCCATAACGCCCATTGACTCCACCCCCGCACTGGAGGTGGTGGACGACGCTGGCAACGTCATTACCAGCAAGCCGCGAGAGTTAATTTTCGAACTGCTACTGCGAATGGTGTCCAGAGATGGTCAATGGGTCTCACCCAACGTATTTGTGCCGTTGGCCGAGCGAGTCAATATGGTGCAGGAAGTGGATTTGTGGGTAATCCGCAACGCCCTGATCAAGCTCGAACAAATGACCGTCAACAATCAAAACATCTGTTTGACGGTGAACATCAGCAACGTCACGCTACAGGATGCCGACGCGCTTCGGTTGATTCGGGATGTGATTGAATCGCGCCGTATTGATCCGCGCCGATTGATATTCGAGGTGACAGAAACGGCAGAAATGGCCAGCTTGCACAGCGCGCGGAAGTTCATGTTGGAGTTACGCAAACTGGGGTGCCGATTTGCTTTGGACGATTTCGGCACCGGCTTCAGTTCGTTTTCTCACCTGAAACACCTACCGGTGGATTTCATCAAGATTGACGGCATGTTTGTGCAGGCCATGGTCAACGACGATGTGGATCGCACCATGGTCAATTCGATTACCTCAATGGCCCATGCCCTGGGCCTGGCAACCATCGCGGAACACGTTGATTCCGAGCAGACCTTGGAAGCGGTGCGGACCGCAGAGGTAGATTTTGTCCAAGGCCACTACCTGGGTGAGCCCGTATTGCTGGACGGATTGGACCTGGACGCTCTGCTGGCCGGGGATACGTCGTCGCTGCAAACCTCATCCTCGGAATCTGAATAGCCCGGTTCAGGAGGTTGTGTCAGGTTCCGGTGGTCCCAGCCATAGGTCGAGCATACTGTAAGCCTGTTCAATTCCGGCGCGACTTTGACCGGAAAATGTCTGACAGGAAGCGCTGACCTTGTGGGTCTTCAATGCTGCTTTAACCTTTAGCAACATCGCGTTGGCAGGTCCGCGCTTAAGTTTGTCCGACTTGTTAAGCAAGATATGACAGGGCAAGTTGACCCGCTGGCACCATTTTAGGAACTGCAGATCGAAATCCTTTAAGGGATGGCGGATATCCATAATCAAGATCAAGCCGCGCAAGCTGCGCCGACTGCGAAAGTACCGGTCGAGCTCCTGGTCCCAATGATCTCGGAGTTTTTTCGGTACCTTGGCAAATCCATATCCCGGCAGGTCGATCAAACGCTGGTTTCCGTCGAGCTCAAATACCACCATGTGCTGGGTGCGACCCGGCGTTTTACTGGTTCTGGCCAGTGATTTCTGGTCTGTAAGGGCGTTAATTACGGTGGATTTGCCCGCATTGCTGCGCCCGGCAAACGCCACTTCGCCGCCACTATCGTCAGGCAGTTGATTGACACGGTGGGCATTAAGCCCATATCTGGCGGCGCGAAAGCGCTGGTACTCGTTGACGGTCATGGGTGTGCTTGATATAAGAACCGGCTCGGCATTCACAGCTTCACAACGCCCAAGCGGGCATTATCTGCAGCTGACTAATGATTTACGCGTAGCTGCCGATCCGTATCAGCGACGCGATAACAGGAGTTTTATACATGATTTCCCACAGGAACACGCTGGCGTTCATCTTTGCCGGGATCGTTTCACTCGGATTACCTCTGGTAGCCGGAGCTGCCGGAGACCCGGAAGCAGGAAAAACCAAAGCGATTATCTGTGGCTCCTGCCACGGCACTGATGGTAACAGCACCTTCGGCGAATGGCCCAAACTGGCCGGCCAACACGAGAACTATATTGTGCGGCAGGTCAACCTGTTCAAAACTGGTAATCGGGAAAGTGCTGTGATGGCGCCAATGATTGCCAACGTGTCGCTGGAAGATGCCGCCGACATTGGTGCTTACTTTGCTCAGCAATCGGTAAAGCCCGGTACCGCTGACGAAACCGTCGTCGCTCTTGGCGAGCGAATTTATCGTGGCGGTAAAGCGCAAGATGGCGTGCCAGCCTGTTTGGCCTGCCATGGCCCAACGGGTCGAGGTAATCCTGGAGCAGGGTACCCGGCCGTCGGCGGTCAGCACGCCACTTACACCGGCGCCAAATTGAAAGAATTTTCCCAGGGCAAAGTCTGGGGAGAGGGTGAGGACGCCAACGCGATCATGGCGACCATTGCATCCCGGCTGAGCGAACAGGAACTGCTTGCCTTGGCGAGCTACCTCGAAGGCCTGCACTAAAGACTGGCGTCAGGGGACAAACCGGCGGCAATAAGTCCGGCCTGAGCAAGTTAAGGCGAGAGGAATCCGTCCGTTTGTCGGGGTAACAGGCCGTCGATCAGCCCTTGTGACGTGAAAAGGAACCTACGTCTACTCCTGCGGTCCTACTCGTCGGGAGCGCTCACACACACTGTGTGGGCTGAAAATCGGAGATTGAATGATGAAATGGATGATGCTGGCGGCGATGCTGCTAAGTTTTGGGGCAAGCGCGCAAAACACCACAAACTACGTGGCGGGAAAAGACTACAAAGTTATTGAGCCGGCGCAACCTACCGATGATGCCTCGCAGGTTGAGGTGGTGGAGGTGTTTGGATACCTGTGTCCCCACTGCGCCACTTTTCAGCCCTACATTGAACCTTGGGCTGAAGATCGTCCCGACCGCGTTAATTATTACCGAGTCCCGGTGGTTTTTCAGCGCAGCTGGGAGCCGCTGGCGCGAGCCTATTACACCGCCGAAGCGCTGGGCATTCTTGATCAATCTCACCTGGCGCTGTTCAAAGCACTGCACAGCGAGCGCCGCCCGCTGCGCAATACCGACGAGCTGGCGGAATTTTTTACCAGTTTTGGGGTGACTCGAGAGCAGTTCGACAGCGCTGCAAAATCGTTCTCAGTTCAAACGAAACTGACTCGCGGCACGAATCAAGCCCGCCGCTGGGGCGTCTCCGGTACGCCAAGTGTCATCATCAACGGCAAGTATTTGACCACCGGCTCCATGGCGGGCAGTTACGAGCGGATGATTCAGATCATCGACCATCTGGTCGCTGAGGAACTCAAGGCATTGCCAGAAGTTGAAGCAGTTTCTGATGAACGCAAGGCCGGGCAGGACGCACTCGCCGAAGCCGGCTGAACGCTGGCGCCGAACGTTCCGAAATTGATGAAGGGTCCAGCCGCGTGGCTGGCCCTGCCAACGGGCTAACATAATCAGGCCCTCGCTTATTGCTACACTTGGGGCTTATGGACCAAATCCCTACAGCCTCCCTGGAACTGCGTTTACTGTCGTATAACATCCAGGCTGGCGCGCAAACCTCCCAATATACAGACTACGTCACTCGCGGGTGGCAGCAGGTGTTGCCCTACCGCGGCCGCAGTGGTGTGGTGGGCGCCGTCGGTGATGCGGTAAAACATTACGATATTGTGGGTCTGCAAGAGGCTGACGACGGCTCGTTGCGCAGTGGCTTTGTTAATCAATCACAGGTTTTGGCAGAACAGGGGAGGTTCCCATTTTGGTCTCAACAGACCAATCGTCGGGTCAGCCGAATATCGCGAACCTGTAACGCTCTGCTTAGCCGCGTCCGGCCGGTAGGGGTTGAAAACCATCGTTTGCCGGCAGGGGTGCCAGGTCGGGTTTCCGCCAGGGGAGCGCTAGTGGCCCGTTACGGCAATGGAGATCAAGGGCTGACAGTCGCCAATGTGCATTTGGCTTTGAGTCGTCGTGCCCGTCGCAGCCAGCTGGATTTTCTCGCTGACCGGCTATTGAACTGTGAGTATGCGGTCGCCATGGGCGATTTCAACGCCCCTGCCAGCGCCCCGGAAATGCGCCGCTTTCTGGCCCGAACCGGTCTTAATACGCTGCCTTGCGGTCTGCATACGTTTCCCAGCTGGCGGCCAGCGAGGCGTCTGGATCACATCTTTTTTAGCGACGCCATTGCGCTGAATGCTGCCACGGTGCTGGCACTGGAATTGTCCGATCATTGCCCGGTTGTGGCCGACGTCAGCGTGCCGGTGAATGCCATTTCTTACCTGCCGGAAATTAGCGCTCCAAATGTTGGGGCGGGCAATGGCTTGAATCGTGGGCTGAATGATGGCGAAAGCGATGCACCGGACATTGTTGCAGGAGTTGCCTGATTGATTGGACTTCAATCGTGATCCTTCGTCGTTTAATTGAAAGCCTGGCACTAAGTTTGGTTATGGCGGCACCGGTGCTGGCTGAATCGTCTCCGCGGGAACAGTATCGGCAGGCCCAGGCCGCGCTAGCCAAAAATGACTGGGATGCGTTTGATCGGCTAACCCAAGAACTGTCCGACTACCCATTGCATCCCTATTTGCTCATTGCGCGTCAGGCAAAATCGTTGAAAACAGCCGGTGCTCGGGATGTTCGGGATTTGCTGGATCGTTATCCGACGTTGCCGCCGGCGTACCGGTTGCGCCGAAATTGGTTGCGACATCTGGGTTCAGCCGGGCGTTGGGCCGATTTTCTGGCTGACTATCGAGATCAGCGCGATACCAAACTCCAATGCCAGCGCGCGCGTGCGCAGTTGTCGGTTCACGGCAGCGTTGACTTTGATGAAACCCTTTGGCTGGCAGGCCGGTCTCAACCGGATGCCTGCGATCCCGTCTTTCGCCATTGGAAATCTCGCGGCGTGCTGACGCCAGACCGATTTCATGCTCGCGCAATTCTGGCAGCGCGTAGTGGCGAATCAACGCTGGCTAGTTTTCTCAGTCGTGGCTTAAGCAGCGGTCATCAGACCGAGGTCAAGCGTTGGGCCGCCCTCGCCGACAATCCTGGCAAAGCGCTGGCTGGTGCCACCCGCTGGCCCGACGCGCCGGTATATCGCTCGATGGTGCTCAGCACTATGGACCGGATCAAATCCCGCAATAATTCGTTGGCGCTATCGGCCTGGCCTACGCTGAAAGATCACTTCAGTTTCAGTGCCGATGAAGTGGCAGGCGTTGATCGAAATCTGGCGCTGTTTTACGCCACTGATTTTCCCTCTGATGCGCAGCGTAAACTCAGCGGCCTGAAATTGCAGGATGGTCAAATTGTGGAGTGGCGTGCCCGGGTCGCCATCAAACAGGGCGACTGGTCGGCCTTGCTCGCGGCGCTGGATGACCTTCCGCTGGAAACGGGTTCTCGGGATCGCTGGCAATATTGGCGGGCCCGGGGGTTAGAGGCTTCAGGCCAAAAGGAAAAAGCCCAGGGATTGTTTGATGCTCTGGCGGACAAAGCCAATTTTTTCGGGTTTGCCGCTGCCGATCGGCTCAATCAACCGTACGCGCTATGCCCGGCGCCAAGAGATCCTGACCCGGCGGTGCTGACAGAGTTGATGTCTCGGCCCGCCATGCAGCGAGCTTTAGAGCTGCACGCTCTTGAGCAATGGCGCGATGCACGCTCTGAATGGAACCAGGCCACCCGAGGCCTGAGTCGGGAGCAGCGACGTCAGGCGGCTGTGCTTGCCGACAGCAGTGGCTGGTTTGAGCGGTCGATCTTAACCCTGGCCGATACCGGTCATACCACTCGCTATGCGCTGCGTTTTCCCCTTGCCTGGCATGCCGAGGTAACCAATAACGCCGCTCGTTTTGGCCTCAACGCCAGCCTGGTCTATGGCGTCATGCGCTCGGAAAGCGCGCTGGTGGTAGACGCGGTGAGCGGGGCCGGCGCACGGGGATTGATGCAGCTTACGCCGCAAACCGGCCTTGAAGTGGCACGTAGCCTGGGCGAACCGAATCCCGGGCGCAGCGGCTTGCTGAAGCAGGACGTAAACCTGCGTTTAGGTAGCGCCTACCTGGCTAGCTTATTTGAACGGTACGAGCATCCATTGAAGGTGATGGCGGCCTACAACGCGGGTCCTGACGCGGTGCGCCGCTGGGAGGCTATGGACCTGCCGGACGAGCCTGATCGCTGGATCGAAAGTTTGCCTTACTACGAGACCCGCGATTATCTAATGCGAGTTTTGGCCTTCACCACTCTCTATGACTGGCGCCGAGAGGGTAAAATGATCCCTCTGGCGCAGCGCATGCCAGCATTAAACACCCGCCCCGGAGTCACCGACTTTGGCCAGCGGGGTTCAGTGGTTCCGCGCTGCCCTTCATAAGCGGAGCAGGTATGACACACACGGTATTACTGGGCGGCAGCGGATTTGTCGGCGATGCTCTGGCCAATGAACTGGCCGGGCGCGGCGGCAAAGTCACCATTTTATGTCGCAACCCGGCGTCGCGGCGCACAGCGCGGGCAGGCGCAGACGTTCGCATTGCTGATCCCACCAGCATTGATGGGCTTGCAGCAGAGCTATCCGGCGCTGATGTGCTGGTGAATCTGGTAGGCATTCTCAATGAGAAAGGTTTTGACGGCAGCGGATTTCGCCGCGCCCACGTGGACGTCACAGCCAATGCGCTGGCCGCCTGCAGGGCAGCTGGGGTTGAACGGTATGTGCAGATGAGTGCACTGCGCTCGGGAGAGGGGTCCAGCCATTACCTGAAAACTAAGGGTGAGGCTGACGCTCTGGTGGCCGCCAGTGATCTGGATTGGGCCATTTTTCGTCCCTCCGTAATTTTTGGCCCAGCCGACAGTTTCCTAAACCGTTTTGCCGGGCTAGTGGCCGTCACCCCCCTGCTCATGCCGTTGGCCTGTGCCAGCAGCCGGTTTCAGCCGATCTACGTGGGTGATGTGGCGGACGCCTTTGCCAACCTGATTGACCGTCGCGAGTGTGGCAAACAGACGCTGGACCTGGGTGGCCCCACTACCTACACGCTGAAGCAACTGGTTCAATACGTGGTTGCGCTGAAAGGAAAGCGCACGGCGGTGCTGGGACTTCCAGGATTTCTGAGTTTGGTGCAGGCTTACGTGATGAATTTGGTGCCCGGCAAACCCTTTTCTACCGACAACTATCGCTCATTGCAGTTAGACAGCGTGACGGACAACAATGCGTTAGCTCAGTTGGGCGTTGACCCCACACCGCTGGAGGCCATTGCGCCCACTTATATCGGCAACCAGCAGCGGGTCCATCGCTTTGATGATGCCCGCAGCCGAGCCGGCAGGGACTGATCAGCCCGTGAACGTGTTTTTGGTGGGGGGCGCGGTCCGCGACGAAATGCTGGGCCTGCCGGTGGTGGATCGAGATTTTGTCGTCACCGGGGCTACACCAGAAATGATGGCCGCTCAGGGCTACCGTCCCGTGGGCAAAGATTTTCCCGTGTTTCTTCATCCTGACAGTCACGAAGAGTACGCTCTGGCTCGGCGGGAACGAAAAGTTGCGGCGGGCTACAAGGGATTTAGTTTCCACGCGGGCCCTGAAGTCACGTTAGAAGAAGACTTGGCGCGTCGGGATCTGACGATTAATGCCATGGCTAAAGGCCAGGACGGCGAGCTCGTTGATCCCTATGGCGGTGCAGCGGATATTCAATCGCGGACCCTGCGCCATGTGACAGAAGCGTTTGCTGAAGATCCGGTTCGGGTGCTTCGGCTGGCACGATTTGCGGCTCGGCTGGCCGTCAATGACTTTACCGTAGCTCCAGACACGGTTGGCTTGGCGCGCAAGCTGGCCGCCGCGGGTGAACTGGACGCTCTGGTTGCCGAGCGGGTTTGGACTGAGACGGACAAAGCGTTGATGACCCAGCGTCCTGACCGTTTTGTTGAAGTGCTTCGCGACTGCCACGCGCTAGCCGCGATTTTTCCAGAAGTGGACGCCCTGTTCGGTGTTCCCCAAACGGCCAGCTACCATCCCGAGGTGGACACGGGTGTTCATCTTTTGATGGTGCTCAGACAAAGTGCGTCTATGGGGTTAACCAGCGCCGGCCGCTTCGCCTGTTTAACCCACGACCTGGGTAAAGCGCTAACGCCAGATGACGTATTACCGTCCCACCGCGGCCATGAAGAGGCAGGACTCAAACCGCTGGCAGCGCTGTGTGATCGCTTGCGGATGCCGAAAGAACATCGACGCCTGGCGGAGTTGGTGTGTCGCTATCATTTACACGTGCACCGCGCATTGGAACTCAAGGCCTCAACTGTCATGAAGGTGATCAAGGCCGCCGACGCGATGCGCCGTCCCGATCGCTTTGAGCAGTTCCTGTTAGCCTGTGAAGCCGATGCCCGGGGTCGTGGCGGGGAATTCGCCAACCAGGACTATCCTCAGCCCAACTTTCTGCGAGCCGCGTTTCAGGCGGTGGTTGCGGTACCTAATGCGCCGCTGCGCGAGCGCGGCTTGGAGGGGCTTAAGCTGGCGGAAGCTCTGAATCAGGAACGGGTGGCGGCAATTGCCGCGACCAGATCTGCCTGGCCATCCACCAGCCCAGACTAAGGCCGGTCACGTTGGCCACCAGGTCGGCAAGACTAGCCTGGCGATGAGGCAGCGTCCCCTGAATCAGCTCCAACAGTCCGCCCATCAACGCAAAACCCACAAAGTAAAAGGCGCACACCCGGTTTGAGCGGTAAACCATGGCAAACCACCCCATCAAACTGCCGTAGGCAATCAAATGACCCCATTTGTCCTGCTGAGGAATATCCAGGCCGGTTTCCGGTGGGGTCAGCAGCGATGCCGACCAGATGGCGCCCACTAAGGTCCAACCCAGCAAAACGCCCAGCAGTTTCCACGGTGATTGATGGGTCATCGGTTTCATTACTTACAAACGGTGCAGATGGCTTACCGCAAGCGGAGGCAAGGTAAGGTCTCGGGCTGCGAGCATCACCTGGAACCGCTCGCCCATTTCTGCGGGCAAGGTGAGGTGTTTGATTTCTTGTATGACCTTCATGGATTCGGGTGAGCCATCCATGTCGATTGTGCTGGCGTAGTCGGTCAGGCCATGTTCGAGCAGAAACTGCGCCTGGGTGGTGTAGCCAGCAATCGTCATCCCGGCAGCCGCTAAGGCCTGTGCCAAAGCGGTAAAATCCACGCTCACGCTCAGGTCCTGCAAGCCCGGCATCCATAGCAGGTTGTTGTGGGCGCGATGCCGGTAGTGGGCAATGGCGGTGCCGGCGCCGCGCTGGGGGTGGTAGTACTCACTGTGGACATAGCCGTAATCCACCAGCAACGCCGCACCGCGGCGCAGGTTGCTCGTCAGCTCGGCTACCCAGGGTTTGAGCATCGGCTGGTCTTCTGTGGTGTAGCCCGTGACGCGCACGTCGACGGGCAGATTGACATCGCTCGGTTCATCAGCCTGCCAGGCGAAAATGGCATCGTCGGACGGTGCCAACGAGACCCGCAACTCCCGCCACTGATGTTGATCAAAAATCAGCCGACGCGGCGGTAGGGCATCCACCACCTCATTACCTACAATGACGCCTTGCCATTGCGAGTGCGGTGGCTGGTCCAGCCAGCGCACGCGTGGCAGCAGATGGGGCACGCTTGCTTGGAGCATTTCCCGTTGCCTTTGTTTCAGCGCGCCGCTGACCTCTAATATCCAGTATTCCTGGGGCAGACTGTCGCGCTGTTCCAGCGCGTTCAAAAGGCGAGCGGCCAAAACGCCGCTGCCAGCGCCGACTTCCAAAATAACGCCTGAGTCGACTGATTTGAGCACCGGTTCAATCCATCGTGCCAGACAAAAAGCAAAGCCCTGGCCCAGTTCCGGTGCGGTGACAAAATCGCCGTCAGCGCCAAATTTGCTTAAGCCATTGTGGTAGTAGCCCAAAGTTGGGTGATAAAGCGCCAGCTGCCAGAATGCTTCCGCCGGCATCGGCCCCTCTCGAGCAATTTGTTCCCTGATGATGTGTTGCAGCTGCACGCTGGCGTCCAGCGCGTCCCCCTGGGGCGCAGGCAAAGTTGCCCCCGATTCACCGTGGCGAGATGGCATTACTGCATCCCCCAAGGGGCAATCCAAGCGGCCGTGGTCTGCCCGGTGTCGATGACAATTCGTTCAGCGGTCATCGCGGCAGCGGGTGATGGTTACGCCGACCACCGGGTCACCGGGGAGGGCGCCGGGCTTACGCAGACTAAGGCGGACCTGGGCGATAGGGAACTGATTCAACAGGAGTTGGGTGCAACTTTCTGCGAGCGCTTCAATGAGTCCGAAGCGGCTTTGCTGGATGTGAGACTTCAGTGCCTGGCTAACGGTTACGTAGTCCAGAGCATCACTTAGCTGGTCGCTCTTTGCGCTGGCAGAAAGGTCCAGAAAAAGTTTCAGGTCTAGGGCAATTTTTTGCGGCGTTTTCTGTTCGAAGGAGTGAACGCCAATGCGTGCATCCGCGGTGAGATTTTCGATCAGAAGTGAATCGCCGCCGGTCACGCCGCAACCTCGGGCAGGTCAGATAGCTTCCAGCGCGCTTTCACGCTCACTTCAAGATTGTCCCGGCGGGCCTGGCTAATCCGAACCGCGCCGGCCAGCGCAATCATGGCCGCGTTATCGGTGCAAAATTCCAGGCGGGGAAAATGGCAGTGGGCGCCGCGCTTTTCCGTCATGGTGTTCAGCACCTCCCGTAATCGCCGGTTAGCGCCTACGCCGCCGGCTACAATCAGCCGATCAAAACCAGTGTGCTCAAGGGCGCGCTGGCATTTGATCCGCAGCGTGTCGGCCACGGCCTCCTGAAACGCCCAGGCCAGGTTGGCTTTGTCGGCTTCGCTTTGGCTGCATTGTTCCCAGGTTGTGAGGACGTGAGTTTTCAGCCCGGAGAAGCTGAAATCCAGCCCCGGCCGGTTGGTCATTGGCCGCGGCAGCTTGAACTGGTTGGGCAAGCCGGATTCCGCCAGCTTCGACAGTGCCGGTCCGCCGGGGTAACCGAGGCCCATGAGCTTGGCGGTTTTGTCAAAGGCCTCGCCGGCAGCGTCGTCCAGGCTTTCACCCAGGGTTTGATAATCGCCAATGGCTTTGACTGCCACCAACTGGGTATGACCGCCTGATACCAAAAGTGCCACAAACGGCGGTTTGGGCGGGTTTTCTTCCAGCAGCGGCGCCAGCAAATGCCCTTCCATATGGTGTATGGCCAGGGCAGGCACATCGGCAGCGTAGGCCAGTGCGCGGCCGGTGTTGGCACCCACCAGCAACGCGCCAACCAGTCCTGGGCCGGCGGTATAGGCGACTGCGCCCAGCTCCCTGGTGGTTAAGCCGGCGTCGGCCATTACTCGTGCAATTAATGCGGGCAGTTTGCGAACATGGTCTCGTGCTGCCAGCTCTGGCACCACGCCGCCAAATTCGGCGTGGGTTTTGATTTGGCTGTACAGCGTATGAGCCAACAGTCCTTTTTGGGTGTCGTAAAGGGCAGCGGCAGATTCGTCGCAAGAGGTTTCGATTCCGAGTACGGCTGTCATCAGATTGGGCATGTCGATTAACGAACGCGCAGTGTCGCAAACGCCTACCCGGGGCGCCAGCCGGAATCTCGGCGAACCAGCGATCGTCATCGTTAGGCCCTTTTATGGTCATAACCTGTATTGCTGGGGTCAGAGTCAGGGGTCAGTCACTCTGGCCCCTGACTCTGACCCCAGGATTAGCGGGTTTTGCGCTGTACAAAAAAAGCGCGTTATAATGGGGGTCTTTGTCCGCGATACCGCGTCGGCCACAGCAGCTTTGCAGGCGGCGGCATTTCGGAAGGCAACCCACTGGAGTAGTAATGCCAAGCGTAAGAATTCGTGAAAACGAGCCGTTTGAATATGCCCTGCGCCGTTTCAAGCGCTCATGTGAGAAAGCCGGGATTTTGTCTGAAACCCGTCGCCGTGAGTTTTATGAAAAGCCCACCCAAGAGCGAAAGCGCAAGAAAGCCGCTGCGGTAAAGCGTCACCTGCGTCGTATTTCTCGCGAAGTTACCCGTCGAAGCCGACTTTACTGAGCTTCGCTGACAGGCGTGGGGGAGTTAACCATCAACTCCCAGTAGACTGCCCCAGGCCCAGTTGGCCGTGACGGACGGTTTGCCACAAAGCGCTAAATGCCAACGGGGGTTATTCTGGCCCCTGCACCGCCAACCAAAAGCCAATTCTCATGACTGCGCCACTGAAATCCCGTTTAACAGACGATATGAAAGCGGCCATGAAGTCCGGCGAGAAACAGCGCCTGGGCACTATTCGTATGGCTCTGGCCGAGATCAAACGCCGCGAGGTGGATGATCGGGTGGATTTGGACGATGCCCAGATCACCAGCCTGATTGAAAAAATGGTCAAACAGCGGCGCGATGCACTCACGCAGTACGAGGCCGCGAATCGTCAGGATCTGGCCGACATTGAAAGTTTCGAAATTGGTGTCCTGAAAGCCTATCTCCCAGAGCAACTCTCAGAAGCCGAACTTACCGCTATTGTCGAGGGCGTCATCAACGCCACCGGCGCTGAGTCCATGAAAGACATGGGTAAGGTGATGGGGCAGGTGAAAGCCAAAGTGGCTGGCAGAGCTGACATGCAGCAGGTTAGCGCTCAGGTAAAGGCCCTGCTCGCCTGATTCATCAGCGTGTCTCTCGGGGTAGCCCCCGACGTTCCACTTCAATGCCAATCCTCCGTTAAACTGACCCCATGTCCGGTTTGATTCC
>JBGCET010000004.1:0-145773 GCA_045106555.1 Lysobacterales bacterium
TGACTGCGCATTGAGCCAACGCCTGGGGATCTGATCCGCCGAGCTGCAACGCCACAGGATGCTCTGCCGGATCAAAGCCCAACAGCTTGTCACGGCTGCCATGAATCACCGCACCGGTGGTCACCATTTCGGTGTACAGCAATGCACCGGGCGCCAGTAGTCTGTGGAAGTACCGACAGTGGCGATCGGTCCAATCCATCATTGGGGCCACCGAGACCTTCCGGCTTATTTCGTCGCTTGCCATCACATTTATTTCGTGCTGAAAAATACGTTTCGCGCTCGCAGCGCAACAGCCACTATTTTGCACCGTTTCCGCCCTTTGCCACACCATTTTTTTGTTGCGGGCCTCAAGCGACCAAAGCGGTTCACAGCCATACCGTCAAGAGCCAATTCAGCTGATCAGCTTGGCCTCGCTCTGTTTCCAGGCTACGACAGCATCAGGCAAACCCCCATCGGGTTGGGCGATGCCAAGGGCTTCAAATGAACGGGCGTTGGGAACAAGGCCATTTCGCGAGACGGCAGCGCCCTTGGAATATCCGCAAGCGCAAAGCGTTCCGTTGACGGTCGAAAACTGGAAGGAAAGGTAGTTCCAATGCCCATCGCCGCCCGCCCAGCGGTAGCTCAGCCTGTACTTTTGTCCAAGCTTCAGCTGCCGTCTGTAGGTGATGATTGCACCACCCACCACCGGCCGCCATTTGTTTTGAATCAGCGCTTTGAGAAACCCGGTTCGTGCGAAATACTCAACGAGCATCAAGTCTGTGAGCGTCAGATAGCGGCCATTGTTCATATGGAGATTGACGTCAATGTCATTGAGTAACACCCGAAACTCACGATGGAACGTGTCCGCAATAGACAATTTCGGCAGCCAGCGCGCGCGCAACAGTGTCCAGAACAACCTCAAGTACAAATTCATTGCGCTTATCCATTTAGTTCACTTTTGAACTATATAGGTCATCTTTGAACCAATCAAGGGTTGGACTATAGTGCAGACATGACTCTTGCCTCCAAAGCCACTCAACCCGACAATGCCTCGCTCGCCATCTCCACCGAGGCATGGTTGGCGGTCGTAAAAACCTACAACGAATGCACCGCAACCCTCTCGAAACGTCTTGCACCGCTTGGGCTCTCGGTGCTGGAACATGAGGTGTTGATGAACCTGTTACGGTCAAACACGCTCACCCAACGCCAGCTGTCGCAACGGTGTTTTTCCGCCAAAAGCGGAATCAGCATGCTGGTTGCCCGCTTTGAGGCCGACGGTCTTGTCCATCGACGCCGATGCCCGGAAGATCAAAGAGCATGGAGCCTGTCGCTCACGCCTAAGGGACAGAAAACGGCCCGTAAAGCGCTTGCCGTTCAAGCCGAGGTTGTAAGCGCTATGGCTGAGGCGTTTTCCGACGCGGAGCTTACCTTGGTCAAGTCGCGAATGACGACGGCTGCGGCGGCACTGAAAAACCTAAGAGAATCCTAAGCTCTCGCCTAGATCACCTCACAACAGCGTCCTGCGCTGTCGTCAGCGCATTAGTTCCAGCGTGCACCATGCGCGCAAATTCTCCTTCAGAAAGGGTCTGCATGAACCCACAAGAAAACCTGCGAACTGGTGCAGAGACTTTGCCCTACCTTAACGACCCATTGGACAGCTTACGGATTGTAATCAAGCGGCAACTTGATGACAGCGATCAGGCCTTTCGGAGTATTGGCTTCTAGAGTTAGCGTGCCATCGTGGCCGTCAATAATGGCTTTGGCAATAGAGAGGCCAAGACCGAACCCGCCCTTTTCGCTTTCGCGCGCTTGGGAGAGACGATTAAATGGCTCAAACGCCGCCGATCTTTGCTGATCCGAGAGGCCGGGCCCCTCATCCAATACGCGGATTTCAATGTTCACCGTACCTTTTGTCAATTCGACCGATGCGCCAGCTGCATACTTCACCGCATTGTCTATGAGGTTTCGAATGGCGCGGCCTAGCGCAATCGGCCGGCAGCTGTAGTGGATCGACGGGTTTCCAGAAAACGTCACGATCTCACCCAGTTCTTCAAATTCGCTGCATTCGCTTTCGATCAACGCTCTTAAGTCAACATTCTGCTTGGGTTCCGACCTGGACTCGCCGCGAACATAGTTCAAAGCGGACTCAGTAATTCGCTCCATCTTTCGAATGCTCTTAATGATGTCATCACGGGTTTGTTCATCGTCAATCAATTCTGCTTTCACTCGCAAGCCCGTCAGCGGGGTGCGAATGTCATGGCCCACCGCCGCCAGCATTTGGGTGCGCCGTTTCATTTCATCGCGAACTTCCCGCTGCATTGTGTTGAAAGAGCGAATGGCTATGCGGATATCGATGGGGCCCGCCTCGTTGATTTCCTCCACTTTAAGGTCACTGCCAAAACTCGAAGCGGCTGCGGTGAGTTTTGATAAAGGGCGCGTCAGGCGCCTGATCAGGAAGAGGACGGCTGCACCCACCAGCAGGAAGAACAAAACGATCCGTAGGATTGAATCCCACTGGTCGCCAAAAAGTTCGAATTTGTGAGCGTGAACTTCAATGTTCAGCCACTGCCCACTGTCCATTCGAACACTAACAACAATGCCGGCAACCGGAAAATCAAACTCTCCGGATTCGCATTCCCCGTAGGCGAAATCTTCTTGCGAAAAATAATTAAAACTGACGGATACGTCGTCTATCGATCGGCGCAGTTCTTCAGTGATGAAAGCACGAATTTCATCGGCTTTAGGGGTGTTCGAATGAGACCGATAAGGCGCGTCTGATACCGAAAACCCCTTGTGACAGATCGATGTGGTCTCGACAAACCCCTGAAGTTCCTCAGGCCTAATGCTCTCTACAATTGGGAGTCTAACCTTGATCGCAGTAACTGGCTGTTCGCTTAGCGCCTCCTGCTCCACAGTGCGATGTTGGCTGAGCTGGTAGACCACGGTGCCAACAAGAAGTGCACCGAATGCGACCGATAGAATCGCAAAAATTTGTTTTTCCAAAGTGTCCAGAGACATTCGGGGTCGTTTGTCTGTCACGACCAGGCGAGCTCGGCAGCAAAAACGTACCCACCACCCCATTCCGTTTGGATGATCGTGGGGTGCTTGGGTTCCTTTTCCAGTTTTCGACGCAATCGACTGATCTGATTGTCAATCCGGCGATCATAAACATGGGCGCTCACGCCTCGCGTCAGGTCCAATAGCTGATCCCGCGACAGGGTAGTTCCAGCATGTTCAATGAGCACCAGCAGCAATGCGTGTTCTCCAGAACTCAGTGGAACAACCAAATCGTCCGGGCCCATAATCTGTTTTTGCGACAGGTCGAATTGCCAACGATCGAAACGCACCCACCCGGTCAGGCGTTCGTTGCGCGGCGGCAGCATTTGGGTGCGCCGCAGGACCGTCTTGATGCGCGCCTTGAGTTCCCTTGGGTTGAACGGTTTCGAGATGTAATCATCCGCGCCAAGTTCAAGCCCGACAATCCGGTCAGTATCATCCTTGAGCGCGGTGAGCAGGATGATGGGGATGCGCGTCGACCCCTGCAATCGCTTACAGATCGAAAAGCCATCCTCACCGGGCATCATGATATCCAGGACGATTAGGTCGATACTGGCCTTGGGCAGCAGTTGATCCATCTCTTTACCGCTTTTGGCGACACTAGCCCGATAGCCGTTTTCCGACAGATACCTCGCCAGCGGGCGACGAATATCCTGGTCATCATCAATTATCAGAATATGTGGGCTTTGGGGTTCGTTCATCAACGTCATCAACAACGTCCTCTGACGCCGACCATAGACCACTGCAGCACACGGTTGGCTAATTTTTTTGTATCCACTTGTCGCAATTGCGGTTGTTTCCAAATGTCGTTACATCCTCGCCATTGGGCAAGTGGCGTTCAGCACCTATCCTTGGCGCTAGGAATTACAGCAACATCGGGCCTGAGCCAGGAATCATCAGCCCTGGCCTCGCTACCCTCGCCAAAGAAGGGATATATCATGAAACGTTTTTCAGCATCGGTATTTCTGTCATTAGCGTCTTTGTTGGCAAGCTGCACTAGCTTTAGCCAACAGCCCCACCCTGATCCCAAGCAATCCCATCTCGCGCAAGAAGCGACCGCTGACCACTTCTGGTTCTGGAAGAATCCAGATGCGATTTACGTCTCTAAGGATGTGCCATCCGGTGAAGAAGATTCCATCAGAGATATTCCAAGACTCGAAAACGCCTTTAGCGATACCGCGCCAAAGGACAGACAAGACGGCCTTGTCATGGGCGAACTGGGCGTCGATGGCGGCGACAAAGACAAGATCCTCAAGCTAGTCCAGGAAATTGCCGACGGTCAGCATAAGAAGGTCAACAGCCTGCTGATTGCCCACAAAGGCAAGTTTGTATTTGAATCCTATTTTTTGTCGGGTCGTGTGAACCTGACCCACCCGCAAGCTTCAGCAACCAAAACCTACACCAGTTTGGCGCTCGGTCGGGCAATTCAGTTGGGTTATCTAACCATGGCCGATTTGGACAAACCTGTGATCAGCTTTCTCAAAGAGCTGGACCCGACACAATTTGTTAACGGCGCCGAAAGGGTCACCCTACACCAGGCGTTGACTATGCGTACGGGTATCCGCCTCAACGACGAAAAAGCCGAAGCGTTGAGGAAACATCGAGACCAGATGATAGGCCAGAGCCTGGTTCAAAACCTACTTGAACAAAGCGATCCTGTTACCGCGCAGTCCCAGCGCGATTTCGCCTATGGGCACTACAGCTCTCCCTTGGTGATGCAAGTTATTGATGCCGTCGTACCGGGCACCGCGGAAGCGTTCATCAAACGCGAACTCTTCGGCAAAATGGGCATAACAACGTACGGCTGGTCGACGGGAATGGGCGGCCTGCCGTCTGCGGGGTCGCGGGCGAGCGTAACGTCGCGCGACATGCTCAAACTGGGCACATTGGCCATAAACAAGGGCCAATGGAATGGCGAACAGCTCATTCCGCAAGCCTATATCGCCCGAGCAACCCAGCCGATTCTCTATCCTGGGGACGACAGCATCTTCGGCGGTGGCAAAGATGTCTCTAACCAGGGATATGGTTACTTCTGGTGGAGTGGGGATTTGAAATCCGGCGACAAGCGTTACTTCAGCACATCAGCACAAGGCGGCGGTGGTCAGTTCATCATCCTGATTGATGAACTTGACTTGATTGTCGTGTCAACGGGTCACGAGCGACACCCTGTCACGCTGCAGATGGTGGCGGAACACGTCTTGCCGGCCTTTATCCAAGAGCAATGAGGCCTCGGCTTCAACACAACAAACGCGATAACTTCGGATTCAACCATTTAAAGGTGACTAAATTATGAAGTCAGCACAAACCCTAACGTTTCTTCTTTTAGGCTGGCTATCGTATTCAACGATTGAGGCCTCTGAGCCAGCAGCGCTTACGCTACCAAGAATACAAGTACTGCCCATTGAAGCCACTCGATCCAACAAGCAGTACGAGCTTTATATAAAGCTTCCAGAAAGCTACTCAGAACACCAAGACAAAACCTTCCCGGTGATCTACTTTACCGACGCGTTATGGCACGTGGAGTTATTGTCGGGCGCCACCGAATTCATGATGGAAGACGTAATTTTGGTGGGAATATCCTGGCAGAAAGACATCGCTGGGGAGCTGAAGCAGGAATATGGGGCGCATTTTAGCCGGTTTGGCGACTATTCATTTAAGAAAACCTCCAATCCAAGACATCCCAAAATTACCTTTGGCCAGGCCGATAGTCATCTGGCTTTTATTCGCGACGATGTCTTTTCGTACGTCGAAAAAAATTATCGAACCCAACCTGACAATCGCACTTACTTCGGCTTTTCTGCGGGCGGGGGTTTCGGAGCCTACGTGCTGATGGCACATTCCGATACGTTCAGAAATTATATTCTCGGTAGCCCAAGTATCTGGAGTAACGCACCGGCGCTTTTTGCGCTGGCAAGCCCCTCGCTAAATAGTCAATCGTCTGCGATCAATGTTTTTATCTCGTACGGCGATTTAGAGACCGAAATGAGCCCATCGGTCGACAGTTTCATTAGCGAACTTAAGAACAAAAAATATGACGGAATATCTTCGATAAAACACACCGTTATTGAGTCCTCCGGTCATAGCGATTCGTTTCCGCAGATGGGAATACAGAGTGTCATTTGGCTGGCTAGCTTGCAAAACCACGGAGCCAAGTGATTCAGCGGCTATCGTCACTCCACCAGCAGCGCCACAATAAAACACAAAGCGGCGACCACGGCGCCAATACACCTAAACGTATTAAGCCGTGTCCACCTATCCAGGTAGTGCTCCCAGATGACGACTGACGCGGAATCCCCAGCGGTGGTCGCGGCAAGCGCATTGTTTAACGGCACGTTGCCGAGGCCGGTGACTAAAAACGTCGCTGTCAGATAACACAGCGCCCCTGACAGCACCCAAGGCGCATTGGGCAACGACCAGTGTTTGACTGCCATCCCAGCCAGCAAGACTGACACCATGGCGGTGCCAGTAAACGCGCCAAGGAATGACCGATTAAGCACGACCACGTTGATGGACTGCATCGCCGCGACTCCCTCCGCCGTGGGCAAGCGCGTTAAGGCCCCCATGACGAAGCTGGAGAAGGCGAAAAATACGCCGCCAATGACTGCGCTGCCCAACAACGCCGCGACAACGAGGGCCGTCGTCAGATGGCTCATGCCGCGACGTCACTGTTTGATTGATCCCAGACCTTTGTTGCGGCCATGCGCTGGGCAAAATCCGCGAAGTCTGCCGGCTGGCGGCCTAACGCACGCTGAACGCCATCGGACACGTGCGCATTTCGACCGTCCAGGACCGTAGAAAACAGGTAATCCAGCAGCCATGCGACATCTTTTGGCGCGCCGGATTCCGCAATCGCCTGAGTGAACGTTTCGCTGGGAATTGAGACAAACGGGATATCCCTGCCAGCGGCCCGGGAAATCTCCCCAGCCAGCTCTGACAGGGTCATCAAACGTGGGCCGGTGACCTCGTACACTTCATAGGCATGGCCCTGCTCGGTCAGCGCTGCAACGGCCACATCAGCGATATCGTTCACGTCAATAAAGGGCTCAGGAACCTGCCCTGCCGGCAACGTAATGGCTCCAGCGTTCACCATGCCCACAAATTCACCTTCAGAAAAGTTCTGCATAAACCAGCTGGATCGGATCACCGTCCATGCCACATCAGTTTGCTGAACTATGCGCTCGCAGGCCTGAGCTTCTTCCTCGCCGCGTCCGGAAAGCAGTACCAGGCGCTGCACTCCTTGCGCTACGGCTTGATCAACAAAGCGGCGAATTTTCTCCCGCGCGCCAGGAACCGCAAGATCCGGGGAGTAGCTGATGTAAACGGCCGTAACCCCCTCCAATGCGGCGGCCCATGTGGCTGGAATTTGCCAGTCAAACCCGGGCTGAGCAGAGCGCGAGCCGATTCGTACGGCTAAGTTCCGGGCCTTCAGCCTTTCGGCTACCCGGCGGCCAGTTTTGCCAGTACCGCCTAAAACGAGGGTGATGTTTTCCTGCTGCATTTCTTGGGGTGAATGAGTGTTCATAGGGGTCTCCATAGTCGCGTTAACGGGTAGTGATCAATGCCTCACTACCTACGCCATACAGGTTAGAAACCGGGCGCAAAGATCGCCATGGCGATACCGCTCAGATTCATACGCATTCGTCTACAATACTCAAATGGACTCTTTGGATGGGTTGCTAGATGCGCCCCGTGCGCGAGGCGCATTTGCCCTCCGTAACGTGATGTCGCCACCCTGGTCGCTGCGCATTTTGGCGCAGTCGCCGCTGACATTGATTGCCGGCATCACCGGTGAGATTTGGGTATCGCCCGATAACGCTGAACCCATTCGGGTGGGGCCGGGTGATATCGCCATCACCCGGGCACCCGATTACTACACGGTGGCCGATTCCCGGTCCACCGATCCGCTCGTCATCATTCACCCTGGGCAGCGCTGCACCGACCTCAACGGCAATTCGGTGCTCGAGTCCATGACCCATGGGGTGCGAACCTGGGGTAATGATCCCACCGGATCAACCGTCTTTGTCGTGGGCGCCTACGAGCACCTCAGTGACATCAGTGACCGACTGCTGCGTGCGTTGCCGCCGGCCTTGTCGCTGGCAAACGCCGATTGGGAATCGCCCATTGTTCAGCTGCTGTGCGATGAAGTGGTCAAAGATGAACCTGGCCAGGCGGCGGTGTTGGACCGCTTGCTTGACCTATTGGTTACCGCGGCGCTGAAGGCCTGGTTTGCCCGGCGGGATTCCGAAAACCCCCAGTGGTGGCGTTCCCAAGGGGACCGGATCGTGGACCAAGCGTTAAGACTGATGCATGACCAACCCGCCCACGGCTGGACACTGGAAAAACTGGCCGCCCAAGCCGGAGCCTCACGAGCATCGTTAGCGCGACGTTTCCACGATTTGATTGGCGAACCGCCGATGACGTTTTTGAAAAACTGGCGAATGGCCATGGCAGCAGATCTGCTTTGCCAGACGGATGAAACTCTCAGTACCGTTGCGGAAAAAGTGGGCTACTCAACTCCCTACGCGTTTAGTGCAGCCTTCAAACGGGTTCGTGGCATAAGTCCAAAAGCGTACCGTGCGGGTAACACTCAATCCCCCGGCACTAACGTCTGAAACGGTTCGTCGACCCCGCCTGAAGGCTAGGCGTGTTGCCGGGGCTGGGGTGATGAGGATTAATCAGATTGAAAGAATCTCTGAACGTCTCGCCGCTGTAGCTTTCCCGTAGCGTTGTAAGGCAGGGCGTCTACACAAACTAATTGTTCTGGTAGCTTAAAGATCGCCATGCCACGCTCTCTTAAAAACGCAGTGATGTCGTCTAAATCGACGCTCTGCTCAGGTTTGGGCACAACCGCAACGCCGATACGCTCCCCGAGAACCGGGTCGTCAATCCCCACAACACAAACGTCAGCCAGTTTCGGGTGAGCCGTAAGTTCGTTGTCAATTTCTGCCGGAGAGATATTCACGCCGCCACGTACGATGATGTCTTTGCAGCGGCCAATAAATTCATATAGCTCGCTTTGATCACCGTCACCGGCTATCTGAAATACATCGCCGGTGCGAAAGTATCCGTCGTCGGTGAACACCTCGGCGTTGGTGTCTGCGGATTTGAAATAACCGTCAAACAGCGTCGCGCCCCAAATTTCCAATTCACCCGGTGTGCCGGGCTCGCGAATTTCTTCGCCGCCGTCCAGTGCTACTAAACGGGTGCGAGTGGATGTGGCGGCTCGATTAGACCACTCCAGGCCCTCGACGCCAAAGCGAGGGAAGTAGTGGGCGCGATCTGCATAATTGGACACGTCTTGCGGGCCGGACGCCAAACAAATGCCTTCGTTGGAACCAAAAATATTCAGAATATCGATACCGAACTCTTTGCCAAACCCAGCCACCATGAACTCTGATAATGGCGCGCTGCCAGAACCCACGGCACGCAGGCTGGAGATGTCCACCGATGACAGGATGTCCCGCCGGTTAAGCAGCATGGTCAACACGGCCGGCGGCGCAATGGTGTATGCCACCTGCTCAGACTGAATCTGCTGCAGGAACACCTGCATGTTAAACGGATGATGCAGCACTAACGTGCATTCCCTCATCAGCCAGCAGTACAGAAACCCACCGATAGCAGCCATGTTCACCAGCGGGAATGGGTTGAGCAAAATTTCGTGATCACGCATCAACGCCGCGTCGTGGGCTCCAATGGCTGAGGCCATCCACATGTTGTGACTGCGCGGCACCCCTTTGGGCAGCCCGGTGGTGCCTGAGGTCCAGCAAATGGTGAAAATATCGTTGGCGGACAGTTCCAATGTTTGCTGGTACTGGGTGGCTGCCGCGTTGTCTCTTTGCGTGTCGTTGTCCAGCCTCAACGCCCCCATATCCGCAGGGACCGCATTGCCAAAGCACAGCATGGTGCAATCAGATGCAAACGAAGAGCCATGTGCTTCGGCAAACGCCTCACCTTTAAAGCGGCTGACGGATATGTAGGCTTTGGGATTCAGTAGCTCGCTGGCCTTGGAGAGTTCAAACGGGCCGTATTGCATGGGCACCGGGCTAAGAATGACACCCAGCTTTCCCAGGGCCAGGTACAAAATGGCCAGCTCAGCGATGTTGGGAAGCTGAACAACAACAATATCGTCCTCCCGTAAGCCCCGGGCATACAGATCGGCGGCTAGATTGTCCGCCAGAACGGCCAGATCAGAGAACGTCCAGCGCATGGGTGAGCCATCGGTTAACGTGGATCGATCCGGCGGATCGACCAGCGCAGTGCGCTGCGGGGAGCCGCTAACCGCTCGAAGAAACAGATCGTCCAGCCGATCTTCTCCCCACCAACCGTGCTGGGTCATTTCGTCGATTCGTTGCTTTGAGGATGTAAGCAAGACACTCTCCCTGTTGCCAGCCAGAATGGGCGGCATTGCCAAGCCAAATGTGGGTACGTATATTTTCAGTGTATGGATGACAAATCGACTAATCAACCGGCCTTGGCCTTGCTGACCAAGCGAGAGAATACCCGTCCCGTGTTTAACGCTAGTGTGACTAGGGGATGGCAGCGCTAATGGGCACGCGAACCTATATCCTGGGCGGTTATCAAACCGATTTCGCCGAAAACTGGGCACGCAACGGGCTGGAGATTTTTGACGGGTTTCGCCAAACGGTAACGGCTGGCCTGGCGGCAACTGATATTGAACCTCAGCAGGTTGATGTGGCGCACATTGGCAACTTTGCGGCCGAACTATTTTGCCGCCAGGGGCATCTGGGCGGTTTTTTTGCCGCCAGCCACCCAGCATTTTCCGGTGTGCCCGCTGCACGCCACGAGGCCGCCTGCGCATCAGGCAGCCTGGCTATCTTAGCGGCGTGCGCAGACTTAGAGGCCGGTCGTTATGGCTTGGCCGCGGTAGTTGGCATTGAACAAATGCGCAACGTGCCGGGCCAGAAGGCCGCAGAGTATATCGGCGGACCCGCCATGTGGAGCGGCCATGAGGCCACCGACGTCAAGTATCCCTGGCCGCATATTTTTAGCGAGCTGGCGCAGGAATACGAGCAACGATTTGGCCTGGATCATCAACACCTGGCCGAAATTGCCAAGATTAATTTCGCCAACGGCAAACGCAACCCCAACGCCCAAACCCGTAACTGGCAATTCAGTCCGGAGAGCTTTACGGCGGATGACCAGGCCAATCCGGTGATTGAGGGACACATGCGCAAACACGACTGCGGACAGATTTCCGACGGTGCGGCCTGCGTGTTTCTGGCGAGTGCAGCGGTGGCCGGCAACTATGCCAAGCGACGCGGCATCAAACTGGACGACATTCCGTTTATCAAAGGCTGGGGGCATCGAACGGCCCCCATCTCCTACCAGCAAAAAATCTCGGAAAGTCAAACCGAGGACTACATCTTTCCTCATGTGAGAGGAACAGTCACCGATGCCTTTCAGCGTGCTCAAATGCCTGGCGTAGACAGCCTTGATGGCATCGAGACCCACGATTGTTTTACCAGCACCCAATACATGGCCATTGACCATTTCGGCCTTACGGCGCCCGGAGAAAGCTGGAAAGCCATTGAAGACGGCCGAATTGCTGAAGGCGGCAAACTTCCCATGAACGCCAGCGGCGGGCTCATCGGTGCCGGGCATCCGGTTGGCGCTACCGGGGTCCGAATGGTGCTCGACAGCTTCAAACAGGTCACGGGCCGGGCTGGCGAATATCAAATTGCGGGCGCAAAAAATGTAGCAACACTCAATATCGGCGGCAGCGCCACAACCACCGTTAGCTTTATTATCGGCACCTGACACTCGCAATTCCTTAACCGAACCTTTTTTTATGAGCGACAGTATTCACCAACGCCTCGCCCGACTGCGTGTTCCCGTGTTTGCGGCGCCAATGTTTCTGATCTCAGGTCCACAGCTGGTGATCAGTGCCTGCAAGGCGGGGGTGGTGGGTGCATTCCCCACACCCAATGCCCGCACCCCGGAGATCCTGGATGAGTGGCTCACCGAGATTGGTCAGGCGCTATCCGCGGAGCAAGCGCCCAATGGGACCAGCGCGCCCTTTGCTGCCAATCTGGTGGTTCACAGCAGCAACAAGAGACTGCCAGAAGACCTGGATCTGGTCGTAAAGCACCAGGTGCCTATCGTGATCACTGCACTTGGCGGCCCTGCTCGCGTTGTTGAACCCGTGCAAAAATATGGTGGGCTGGTTATCGCCGACGTCAACAGCGTCGCGTTTGCCCGCAAGGCCGCCGACACCGGCGTGGACGGTCTAGCGCTGGTGTGTTCTGGAGCGGGCGGCCATACCGGAGCCATGAACCCCTTTGCCTTCGTTGAAGAGGTCAGAACGTTCTGGGACGGCCTCATAATTCTGGCCGGCGGCATCTCCACTGGCGCTGGCATACTCGCAAGCCAGGCTGCCGGGGCCGACTTCGCTTACATGGGAACACGTTTTATCGCCACCGACGAAAGCCAGGCAGACCATCAATACAAACAAATGGTTGTTGACTGCACCTCGCAAGATCTTCTGGTGACCAAAGCCTTCACCGGAGCCAACGCCAGCATGCTGATCCCCAGCATCGCCAATCAAGGCCTGGACCCGGCAACAATCGCCAAAGAGGAAGCCCAAATCGATTTTTCTCGCAGTGATGCGACCAAGGTCAAAGCCTGGCAAGGCATCTGGAGCGCCGGCCAGGGTGTGGGCTGTACAGCCAAGATTCAGTCTGTAGCAACCTTGGTCGACGATCTGGACCAGCAATATGCGCGGGCCCGGCAGCGGATAGGCTTTTTTCCCACCGGATAGTCACTGAAAACCGAGACCCGGTGGCGCCGTAGCGCGGTGTTTTGCCACGCCATACCCGGTACAATAGCCCATGGATATCGACCCCCTCATTGCTTTTCTATTGCTGGGCACAATCGCGTTACTGTTCACCGTTTCAGCTTTCCATAAACTGTCCGCGCCGCGACATTTCCTGGCGGTGGTCGCGGACTATCAGCTGGTACCACCGGCCTTACATCGACCGCTGGGTGTAGCGCTCGTTGTGGGCGAACTCAGCGTTGTGATCCTTGCCCTGACCGGCAACAGCAACTATGCGCTAAAGCTGGCCAGCGTTTTGTTGGCCGCCTATACCCTGGGTATTGCCATCAACCTGCTAAGAGGCCGGCGGGACATTGATTGTGGCTGCGCCGGCCCAGCGGCCACTCAAACACTGTCTGAATGGCTAGTGGTAAGAAACAGTATCCTACTGCTCATCGCGTTGATCGCTCAGGTTCCAAGCATGGTACGGCCCTTCGCCGCGGCCGATTGGGCGACCCTAAGCGTTGGATTACTGGCTGCCAGCGGCTTGTACGTTGCCGCCAACACTCTGATTGCCAACCATCTGCGCCTAACGTCTGATAGAGAGAGCCGACTGTGGAAAACGCGTTAATTGTCTCACTGACCGTTCTTTGGATTGTGGTGATTGCTCTGGTGCTGGTGGTGATTGCGCTGGCACGCCAGATTGGCGTGCTGCATGAACGCATTGCCCCCGCCGGCGCGCTGGCCACCGGCAACGGTCCAAAGGTGGGCGAAGCGTCACCCTCGCTAACGGTGCAGGACATTACCGGCGCTACCCATCAGATCGGCCCGCAAGGCATTCCCATTCAGGGCGCGACCAATATTGCTGGCGAGAAAAGTCGGCTGATTTTCTTTTTGTCGCCGACCTGCCCGGTGTGTAAAACGCTGTTGCCCGCTCTGCGCTCCAGTGCCCGTGCCGAGCGAAGCTGGCTTGAGGTGATGCTGGCCAGCGATGGCGATCCGGACAAACAGCAGGCCTTCGTTGAGCGGGAAAAACTCAGTGAGTTTCCTTACGTCTTGTCGACGGAACTGGGCATGACCTTTCAGGTAGAGAAACTGCCCTACGCCGTATTGATCGACGAACAGGGAACGGTGCGTGCAAAAGGATTGGTGAATTCCCGCGAGCATCTTGAGAGTTTGTTTGAGGCCAAAAAACAGGGTATCGCGTCAATCCAAGAGTATTTTCAGCAGCAAGGCTGAGGCGTTAGCCGCTGACAACTTAAGGCAGCTTTGATGCCAGATCTTCATCATGTTTCGCCAGCTCGTGCAGTATGGCTTCGCGCCTGTCTGCCGGGTTGGGCTCAACATGCTGGCGCAACTGGGTAACTTCGCTGACGGTGTAGGGTACAAAACCGTCAACCAGCTGTTCGCCGCTGAACGTGCGCAGTATCCAGTTCATGAGTTCGGTTAACTCTTCATCACTCACCGGCGCGGTGGCGGAACCGGGAACCTGAATCAGGAACTTTCGCCCTTCTTCGCTGCGGGTGAAGTAGCCAACAAAGTCATTCATGCGCGGCACCTTGTCCGCCAGCCCCTGGGCTGACGCCTGATGACATCCCTGGCAGTTCAGCATGTAATTGACCTTGGCCCGACGCTCATCTGCCAGCACAGGAACAGCCAGCATGACCAGCAATATACCGAGCCATGATCGCCGACTAGACGGCAAGTTTTGCCGCTTACTCAGGCCAATCATCGCCATGAGTCTTTACCAGCTCTGCGCGTAAGGTTGCTGCTTTGTTAGGTCCGGCAGCCCCCCATTGCTCTTTCACCCCATCAACCTCAGCAGAGGTGAAGGGTTCGGCAGGCGTTGCCTCAGCGTCATCCACCAGGTCCAGCACTACATAGTTCAGCGCACTCGCGATAGTCTGGGAGTCCATCGCGCCACGCTGTCCGGCCATCACGCCGAAATACGACTGGCCGCCGGCACTAATCTGCCCCATCAGCCCAAACGTTACCGACCCAATCAGATACTCACGCCCGCCGTCCAGGCCAGCGATTTCTCTGGCGCGATTGCGGATCGGCGGAAACGCTCCAGGAATGCCTTGACCTGCTGGCAGGTGACAGGCCGCGCAAACCGTATAAGCCTCCGCGCGTTCAGGCGGGGTGTCTTCAACTTGCGCCATGCATGAAGTCGACGCTAACGCTAAAAGGAACGCCCAGCGTTTCATTGATCCAGCGCAGTCCCGATCACAATGGCTGTTGAGCAATTGTAGGTAAGGTGCTCGGTACCGATGCACCAGTTGATATCGTTAGCCTGTTGGGGCCGGTAAATAGGTCGATCGGCCTCGTTGCGATTACACAGGCACGCACCGCAGGAGGTTTTACCGCAGCAGTCGTTGTAAGAAATAATGTAGTTCTTGCCGTCCGCGGGGTTTTCGCAGGTACCAATCCAGGTAATCGGCGACATTTCGGTTCCTGGCGGGCAGGTATTCATAGACCCGCCGCAGCAGCCGCAAAGAAAACCGTCAATCGCGCAGTAGCGCCAGTAGTCACAGGAATTAGGGTCACCAGTTTCAGCAGGTTTACCTTCCTGGGCTCTGGCTACCGGCAGCAAAGGAATGGCAGACACGCCGGTTAGGGTCATCGCCAGGCGGCCCATAAAGCTCCTTCGCGCCGTCGTTTGAGCCACGCCGCGGGTGCGCGATTCGGTCACGCGATCCAGTTGTTTAAGTAACCAGTTCATTATCGGGCTCCGTGCACTACAAAAGGGGTTTCCTGACCAAAGCCGGTCAGGGTGCGGAGATACTCGCCGCTCTTTGCGTCGTAAACATCCAGGGCCATTTCAACATTAGTGGCAACTATTAACGGCGCCTCCTTGTCTCGGGTAATGGCGATGGACAGCGCTGGCGTTTTCAACGGATGACGGGCCACCCGTTTTCTGTCGTTATAAAGCCAAAGCTCAACGCCCGGATCTTTATGGGAGCCGTCATAACCTTCTGGATGCATCAGCACATAGAGCTGTCCATCAGCGTCGCTGACGCCGTAGGTCATTCCGCCGGGCCGCCAGCCTTTGTCGTCGCCTTGCAGCAAGCTCCAGCGCTCACCCACCTTCGCCTCGGGGCCGCCTAAGTTCACTTCAACCATATCCCCAAGGAACGTCGGAAAGTAGGCCATGGAACCCACCATCGCTGGCTTTTCAAATAGCGGGTTGTTATCGATGTCGTTAAACGCCTGGGTTCGCCCACTGGATGCAATGGTGCCGTCCGCGTTCAACTGCACGGAGTACAAATCGCCGCCAGCGCAAATAGAGGTGAACCCCCGCTTCCCGGTGGGAAAGGCCAGCGAGCAACCCGGGATTGGAATCTCACCAATATACTGACGATTTTCCAGGTCAACCACGCTCAGCGAGGTGGCGGGATTCAGGTTGAAAATCAGCACCAGACGCTCGTTATCGATCAGCGTATTGGCGTACTGATTGGGCATCCCGCTGTAGCGATTGTTGTTGGGTAAAATCACCTCATCAACGGGCGCTAGCGTGCGCTTGTCGTAGATGGTTAACACGTCCGTGCGAGTGCCTCGAGAACCCCGCGAATAGTAGGTTTCCGCTACGTACATTTCCGGACGAACCGAGGCCTGATTAACGGTGGCAATAAAGGAGCTGTTGAACATCCCCTTCACCTGCTCAGGCAGCGTATCGGCATCCGCATCAAGCACGTACTGACGACCGTCCAGCATGTGAAAAAACGTCGCGTCGTGAACAACGACCCAGTGCGGAGGGTATTTGTCAGGAAGCGTATTCACTTTGCCCAGCTGCTCTGGCTGAATCTCAGCGTTGGCAGACACACAAAGTAGGCTCAGCAATCCGGCAATCAGCGTTTTGTTCATCTATCAGGCCGCCACGTTCAAAATCTTAATATGAGTGTAAGCCTCCAGGCCCTCCTGACCAAACTCCACGCCAATGCCCGAACACTTAATCCCGCCGAAGGGTACATGGGGCGCAATTTCCGCGTGCTTATTGATGTACACCGTCCCTGCCTCCAGCCTTGCCGCCACCGCAGCAGCGGCTTGGGCATCGCTGCTCCATACAGAGGCGTCCAGGCCAAAGATGGTGTCGTTAGCCCGCCCGATAGCCTCGTCGAGGTCGGTATACCGAATGATAGGAAGTACCGGTCCAAACTGTTCCTCATCGACCAAACGCACCCCGTCAGCCACATCGGCAACGAGAGTGATGGGATAGAAATAACCTTGGCCGGTGGGCGCACCACCGCAAAGCACTCGACCGCCCTGCTGTTTGGCATCCTCCACCAGCTCAATCACCTTGTTGTACTGCATTTCGTTTTGCAGCGGTCCCAATACGTTGTTTTCATCCATGCCGTCACCCATGGGAACGTTGGCGGCGTACTCCGCCAGGGCGTTGCAGGTGTCGTCGTAGATGCTGTCGTGAACGTAAAGCCGTTTGAGCGCGCCACAGGTTTGGCCGCTGTTGATAAACGAACCCCAGAACATGCCTTCTGCCATGGCTTTGGGATCAACATCCGGCAACACGATACCCGGATCGTTGCCTCCCAGTTCCAGGGTGACCGGCTTCAGGGTTTCGGAAGCACTGGCCATAACTTTCTTTCCGGTGTCGATGGAACCGGTAAAGATAAGTTTGCCAATGCCCGGATGTTCAGTGATTTGTGCGCCCAATTCATTGCCGCCGGACACCACGTTCAGCACGCCGGCTGGAACCGCCTCGCTGATCAGTTCAATCATCTTTAACGTGCTCAGGGGCGTATAGGGCGATGGCTTAATCACCACCGTATTGCCGGTGCGAATAGCGGGCATGATGTGCCAGATCGCAATCATCATGGGCCAATTCCATGGCGTGATGGATCCCACCACGCCAATGGGCACCCGGTGTTGCTCGATGCGACCGCCTTCATTGTCTTGCAGCACTTTAACCTCAAGACTCTGCTCAGCGGTGTATCGGGTCCAGCCTACGCAGCCGCCCAGTTCAAAATTTGAGCCCATACCTGCTAAGGGTTTGCCCTGCTCTTTGGTCAGAAGAACCGCCAGATCCCCCGCGTTGGCCTCAATAATGTCAGCCATCTTGTGACAGGCGGCTTTGCGTTCGTCATCGCTGACGTGGCGCCACTTTTGAAACGCGGCTTCAGCGGCCGCGACGGCTTCATCCAACTGGGCTTTTGATGCCTGGGGGCACTGCCCAACAAGCTCGCCGTTGGACGGATTTACGATGTCGCTATGGCTGTCAGCTGGGACCTGCTGACCGTTGATGGTCATGGTGAATTGAGTTGTCACTTGCGCTGTCTCCGCATCAAAGTTGGCTGTTTGGGGAGTTTCCGGTTCACTGCACACATGAACCGGAAGTCCTTTTCGTTTTCGTTAAGGCTGGCGAGTTAGAAGTTAACCGTCACATCCAGACCATACCATTGAGGAGGGCCATACACCGCCGTTCCTCCAAGGATACCCAGGTCCAGCGCATAGAGCTTATATTCCTCGTCGGTGACGTTCTTCACCCACCCCCGCACGCCCCAGCGCTCGTCGTTGCTGGTCCAGCCCAGACTCACGTTCGCCAGCCCGTAGGACTGCTGAAACGCTGCTCCGCCGTTGGTCACCTCAAGAAACTGATCGTCGTACCAAACCCCGTCCACCTGGGCGGCCATGTTGCCGTTCAGCGCATCCCAGTTATAACGAAACAGGTAGTTGAAGCTCACATTTGGCGTGTTGGGTAACTCTCGGTCGTTAAGGAAGTCCACCGGCCAATCGACGGTGAAACCCACCGGGGTCACCTGAGACTGAGGCGTTTCTACGTTGTCTACATCAGAGCCCATGAAGGCTGCGCCCAAGATAATGTCCCAGTGCTCGTTGGGCAGAAGCACCAGTTCGATTTCCGCACCGATGTTGGTGGCATCAGCGTTTGACACACTGGGTGTGCCATCGCTGAAGGTGAAGGCCTGGTAGTCGTCGTAGTCATAATAAAACGTGGTGGCATTCAGCCGGGCCAGGCCGTCAGCCAGGTCCATCTTCACACCCAGTTCAAACGAGGTGAGCACTTCCTCGTCGTGGCGAATACGGCCTAAGCCTACGTTCGCTGACGGTGCAAAGTTACCGCCCTTAATGCCGCGATTGATCGAACCGAAAAGCAGGGTGTCGTCGCTGGCTTGATAGTTTAGCTGCAGGCGAGCGGCGAAATCGCCGTAGTCCACTTCATCGACGTCTGAGCCAGCGGCGCGGGCGGCAGCGTTCAAATCGAACAGACCCGGCACAGAGATGCCATCGTTAGCCGACTCAAACGCGGTCACAAAACGGAAGTCTTTATCATCCTGAGACCAACGCAGGCCGCCAATGAAAGTCCATTGGTCTGTTAAATCCCACTCGCCCTGGCCAAACACCGACCAGTTGCTGGAATCCAGCGTGTAGTCCTGCACAACCGAGGGACCGTTGAGCGTTGAAGGATCAAAACCTAGGCCAACGGCAACACCGGCTACAGGTGCACCGCGGGTGATCACCTCGGCCTCGGTTTCGGTATCCAGAAAATAGGCACCCACCTGCCAGCGCATGGTTTCGCTGGAACCGGCCAAGCGGAACTCTTGACTCAGCTGTGTGAAGTCCGCCACCGTCGTAAACTCGATAATCGGAATGGGTATTCCGTCGCCGTCTTCAGTATAAAACTTATCCAGGTCGGCGTAGTTGGTAATGGAGGTAAAATCCCATCCGTTGTCCATGGCCCAGTCCAGACGGGCGGTAAAACTATTGGTCTCCCGATCCATAAAACCGGAGTAGTCGGAAAAATGTTGGAACGGGGTGGGATGATCACCGTCAAAAATGGTTAAGCCCGCCTCGTCCACCGGCGCAAAACAGTCCAACTGACTGGGGCAAAAGAAAATATCTGCCGTAGCGCCAGCTGGCGCGCCAATGACGTTGGTTACAAAATCGGTGAATTCCGGCGGAATATAGGCCTGAGTGTTATCCCCATAGGGCATAAAGCTGTAGCCCCCGGTCGGCACGTTATCGTCTTCAGTGCGCTTATAGCTCAGCTCAAGCTTGCCCTTTTCCCCAAGGTCAAACTGCAGCGCGCCACGAAACGCTATGCCGTCGCTGCCGCCAAGGTCAGTACCGCTTGGAGGCAGTGGATTGCCTTCGGGAAAGGGAGCGGATTCAATAAACCCGTCCGACTCCTCTGAACGAAATGCGACTCGATACCGTACGGTGTCCGAAATTGATCCGCCAACGGCGCCCTCAATGGCAAACTTGCCATACTCAGCGCCCAGCAAAGACAAATAGCCGTTGGTTTCTTCATCATCTGCGCCACGGGTGACGTAGTGGATCACACCACCAGTGGCATTTCGACCAAACAAGGTTCCCTGGGGCCCGCGCAGCACTTCGACTCGCTCAACGTCGAATAGCTGCCCGTTGAGTGCGTTCATGCTGGCAACGTAAGCATCGTCAATGTACACCGCTACCGGCGCTTCCAGGTTATCGGTGAAGTTGTTTTGGGACACCCCGCGAATATTGAATACCGTAAGGTTCGGCGAGAAGGTGGTCATCTGTAGACCTGGGACCTGTTCGGTAATCTCCACCGTGTTGGTCACCCCCAACGCCTTCATTTGATCGCCGGAAAACGCGGTGACCGATATACCCACATCCTGCAGGTTTTGTTCGCGTTTCTGGGCGGTCACCACCACCTCTTCTAACACCTGGGCGCCCGCGCTGCCCGCCATAGCCATGGCCGCAAACAGCAGCGTGTGGCGACAAGCCTTCAATGGATGTGAGTAGTTCATGTTGTCCCTCCAGTTCAATCGTTAACAACGGTCAGCGTGAAATTCCGGCATCAAGGTCGAGTACATCTAGAGCGCCGGCGCTCTGTTTAGCGCATGCGCGCGTTGAGCCAGTAACCCTGGAATTATCAGCACCAGGGCTACAACAAATAGCGCGGAGGCGGTGGCGTTGACGGCATCGTAGCCGCCTTTGCCCAACACATAAGCCGCCACAAAGGGTCCTAGCGCGAGACCCAGCATTTGCATGGACACGCCATGCACAACGGTTTGTCCGTTGCGATCGTAGTCCGCCAAAGAACCCAACATAAACGGCATGCTGAGGTTCCAAAGAAAGTTGAAGCCACATACCGCAATCCAAAATTCCATAGGCGCTGAGCCGCCGACCAGCAGCCAGATGGAAAGACTTCCACCCAGAAACCCGATGACCAACGGCCACAGACGGCCTAGGCGGTCTTCAAAAAACACCGAGACGAAAGCGCCACCCACCCCCAGAAACTGCGAAATGGTTAAGGCGTTTGCCACCGCCTGCTCCTCCAAACCGCTGCCAAGGCCCACCAGAAAAAGATACGTCCAGACAATACCAATGGCCACGTTGTAAACCAGAAATGCCAGCAAGGCCAAACGACGTTTGTTGGCCTGGGCATAAACCGTTTGAACCGCTGAATCGGCTTCGCCAGAGTCAGGCACTGAACGTAAAAAGAAAAACCCAGATAGGGTAAATAGCGTAAAAAACACCAGCAACCCATTCATCCCAATCAGCGAAAAAGCGCTGGGCATCACTAATAAACCGAGACCGCCATAGGTGAGCACCCACATGATGATCAGACCCATATTTCGGTCCGGATTGCGGGAAATCCCCATCATGGAAAACGTCAGTGAAATAAGACCGCCAGAACACAGACCAGCAACAAAGCGCAACACCACCAAGGCCTGAAAGTCCGTCTGATTGACCGAAAGCGCGTTGCCAACAACCCCTAACACCAAAGAACCAGCAAGGAATTTTCGCCAGGATACTCGCGCCGCGACGAGGCTCAATGCAATGGTTGTGGTGGCAATGCCAAACATCTCGGCGGAGGCAACATAACCCGCCTGCTGTTCGCTTAACCCCACCAACTCAACCAGCCCCTGAACAAAACCTGGCTGGACAATAAAGATGCATGGACCAATCACAGCCAGGTACACCACAGCCACAATGCAACGCCGTTGATTGACGTCCACTGCCGTTGCACGATCACCCAATAGCCAAGTCATCATCAGGAATCCAGTTCCTCAAAGGCCGTGTTCAGGGCGCTAACCATTTCATCGCAGTGGGATTGGGTGAAGGTGAGCGGTGGCGAGAGAATGAGCTTGGTGCCTACCGGCCTTACTAGGACGCCTTCGCGGCGTGCCACTTTACCCAGCTCATAGGCAAACCCGCCCATGGGGTCGATGGGCTCACGAGTGGTTTTGTCGACGACAAGATCAATACCCACCATGAGTCCTTTTCCGCGCACCTCTCCCACCGACGGAAATTGCTCAAGGGGTTTGAGTGCATCGAGCAGATAGTCACCCTGAACTCGGGCATTTTCCGGCAGGTTTTCATCCCGCACGATGTTCAGAGAGGCGATGCCTGCGGCACAGGCCACCGGATGACCGGCATAGGTGTAACCGTGCATGATGGCGCCGTCAAAATTCTCATTAGCGGAGAACGCCTGCTCAATGCGTTCATTGACCATGGTGGCGCCAAGCGGAATGTAGCCCGAGGAAATACCCTTGGCGAAACACATGATGTCAGGCTTGACCCCCCATCCGCGGCTCCCAAACATAGATCCGGAACGGCCAAACCCCGTTACCACCTCGTCGGCCATCAACAGCACGCCATGGCGGTCACAGACTTCCCGTACCAAAGGCCAATAGTTGGCTGGCGGCACGATGACACCGCCCGCGCCCTGCACCGGCTCGGCGATGAAAGCGGCAACGGTGTCGGGCATCTGAAATTCAATTTCCCGTTCCAGCTGCTCTGCGCATAGACGCCCCAACTCTTCTGGAATATCCGTCCAGGGATTGCGATACAGCCAGGGACTGTCCAGATGGAAGCACCCAGGCAGCAGGGGCTCATAGTTGCGTCGGTTAACGTTGTTTCCGTTCACCGACATACCGCCAAAGTGGGTGCCGTGGTAACCCTGCTTAAGAGAAATGAACTTCGTGCGTTCCGGCTGACCGTTCAGACGATGGAACTGGCGGGCGATTTTCAGGCCGGTCTCTATCGCGTCAGAGCCGCCTGAGTTAAACACCACCCGGCGCATGTTTTCTTCAGCGGTAAATTCCAGCAGCAACTTCGCCAGTTCAACAACCCGTGGATGGGTGACACCATCAAAAAGCTGGAAATACTCAAGCTCATTGAGCTGCGCCATGATGGCGTCTTTGATTTCCGGGCGGTTGTGGCCCGCGTTCACGCACCAAAGCCCAGCGACGCCGTCAAGGAGTTTTCTTCCCTCCTGATCGAAAACATAGACCCCATCGCCGCGGGTGATATGAACCGATTCTCGTGCCTCAGCCTCATTGGGATGAATCATTGGGTGATAGAGGCTGGAGGAGTAATCGGACATCTGGCATCTTCACAAAATATTGATAAATGCAGTCTCCTGCACTTTGAATTCATAAAATTGATAAAATCGATCAAATTTTTGATATTTTGAATCAGTCGCCGTGCTCCATGAACCCACCATCTCCAGCACTGTTGTCCACTCTCTGTGCGACGCCATTGATCATTCCTCGGGCCTGACCCGCAGGGCACTGAGAATATTCGATTTATCCTCGGTCGCCACCACGGCGAGCTATCACCGGGTGTCGCTGAAACGTTACCTGGCGATGTTTGAGTGGTTGGCTATAGAAATGGATCGACCCAATCTGGGGCTGGAACTGTCTGCTGAGACTGGCGTGGAGACGATCGGTGCAGTGGGATATCTGTTCTTAAGTTCCGGCACTTTGGAGCAGGCTTTTGGCAGTCTGGTGCGCAATATCTCGGCAATCCAGGATGTGTCTCATATGGAGTTAAGCCTGGGCAAACGGTATGCCTTGGTCCGTTATCGGGTGGCTCACAGCGATCTGGCTCAGTGCCGACAGGATAACGAGTACTCGCTGGCCTTCATGTGGCGATTGATACAGTTGTTTACTGGCAATAACTGCCCGCTGGTTCAAGTGGACTTTGAGCATGCTCAGCCGGCAGACGTGGGCCAGCATCGACGACTCTTTCGCGCGCCGGTGCTATTTAACCAACCCAACAACAACATTTATCTGCCGCTCAGCGCTATGGCGATGACCTCCGCGGCGCTGGACTCTCACCTGTATCCGATTTTGGAGGCTCAGGTGAATGAATCGGTTGCTCGCCGCGCCCAGGCCAGCAGTTTTTCAGATCAGGTCGTTCAAATATTATCCGACGATTTACTTCGCGAGGGAGCCAGAGCCCACAAGGTCGCCGCGCGGATGAGTGTGTCAACGGCCACGCTGCACCGACGACTGCGCGCCGAATCCACCAGCTTTAAAACCCTGATGGATAGCCATTGCAAGATGCTGGCGCAACGTATGATGTCCCAAGACACCATCACTGTGGCCGCTATAGCCAGGCGTTTGGGATATGCCGAAAGCGCCTGCCTGACCCGCGCGTTCAGGCGCTGGTTTGGTATGACGCCACGCCAATACCGGCAAAGCCGGAAGGCGCAGAAAAACCTGACCTAAGCGGCACTGCGGATTTTCCGCGCTCTTAACATCAGGTACTCTCGCAACTGTCCACCACTGCGAGGTTCCCATGAAAGCACCTCTTCCGCTGTTCGGCCTGCTGTGCACAACCCTCGTGGCTTGCCAGTCCGAGCAAAAGCCGATCCTTACGTCCTCCTTCGAAGCGCAAGCTGAGCGGCCAAACATCCTTCTGATCGTGGCAGACGACATGGGCTGGTCGGACTTGGGCAGTTTTGGCGGCGAAATTGCCACACCAAATCTGGATGCTCTGGCCTTCGCGGGCGTGCGGCTCACCAATTTCCACACCGCCACCATGTGTTCACCGTCCCGCGCGATGCTGTTAACCGGCGTTGATGCCCACAAAGCTGGCTTCGGCAACATGCTCGAAGAACTTGCACCCAATCAAAAGGGCCAGCCTGGTTACGAGGCGCAGCTGACCAATAACGTTGTTACCGTGGCGACGCTTCTGAAAGACGCAGGTTACCGCACCTACCTTACTGGCAAGTGGCATCTGGGCAATCAAGCGGAAAGCTTGCCCGGCCGGCGCGGGTTCCAACGCTCATTCGTCCTAGGTAGCGGTGGCGCCAGTCATTTTTCTGACATGAAGCCTGCCTATGCGCCTACCCCAGACGCCAAAGCCGCCTACCTGAAAGATGATCAACCCCTGACAACGCTGCCCGACAGTTTTGGCTATTCGTCCCAGTTTTATGCCGACGAACTCACCCGGTATTTAAAGGAGGAAGAGGCAAGCGGCCAACCCTTTTTTGCCATGCTGTCATTCACGGCGCCTCACTGGCCTTTGCAGGCACCAGATCGTGCGCTGAACAAATACCGCGGCAAATATTCCATGGGTTACGACACGGTATTGGACGAACGTTTACAGACAATGAAACAGTTGGGACTGATTGACGCGGGTTCGCAGGCCGCCGTGAGGCCTCCCAAAGGTAAACCCTGGGACTCATTGAGTGACGCAGAGCGTCGAGTGGAAGCAAGAAACATGGAAGTGTACGCCGCCATGATTGATGAAATGGACGTGCATACCGGAAAGGTGATTGACTACCTGAGAGCCAACGGCCAATTGGACAACACCATCGTGATTTTCCTGTCCGATAACGGTGCAGAAGGTCATGACCTTGATGAAACCTGGCCAGGGGATATGTTTCCAAAAATTCGTGCAGTGATCGATAACAGCTTTGATTTCAGTTACGACGCCATGGGAAAAATCGGTTCCTACGTGCTGTACGGCCCCAACTGGGCCCGCGCAGGCTCAGTTACCGGTCGATTGCATAAAGCCTTTCCCACCGATGGCGGCACTCGGGCCGCTGCATTTATTCATTACCCAAAAGCGCTCGGTGATGGACTTATCAGCGATGCCGTCACCTCCATCAAAGACATTACCCCAACGCTATTAGAACTTGCGGATGTGAGTCATCCTGACACTGAGTATCAGGGGCGCTCTATAGAACCGATCACTGGCGTGTCGCTGGTTCCGTTGCTGAATCAGCAGAACATACCCACCCGAGCACTGGGGCATGAATTGATGGGCAAACGCTCTCTGCGGCTCGGCGACTGGAAATTGATCCACCTTCCGCCGCCTTACGGCACCAATGCATGGCAGTTGTTTAATCTGGCCAGCGATCCAGGAGAACTGGAGGACCTGGCCCAACGACGCCCGCAGAAATTCGCTGAGCTAAAGGCCCTATGGGACCAGCACGCCAAAGCCAATGGAATTATCGTTCCAGATTGGGTCAGTGGGTACTAGGCCTGGCCTTTCTCCTCGTAAAACTCCCGTAACTGAACCGGACTCTCTGGCAAACAGGAACCACCATCAACAGCAATTGTCTGAGCGGTCACATAGGCCGCTTGATCGGATGCTAGATACAACATGCAGTAGGCAATGTCTTCCGGCTTGCCAATAGCGCCATTGGGTATATAGGACGCCATTTCTTTCAGCCCCTCCTCATCGGCCAGGATCGACATGGCCTTAGTCAATATGAACCCCGGCTCCACACAATTGAACGTAATGTTCTCCCGTGCATGCTCCAACGCGGCCGTCTTGATGTAGGCATTCATGGCCCCTTTTGACGCCACATAAGCGGCGGTTAACGGCATGGAGACGCGAGGACCGGTAACCGAGGACGTAAACAAGAAGCGGCCACCGCCGCGTTTTCTCATGTGGGGTATACCGGCCTGGGTCAGCCACAGGCACGGTTTGAAATTAACCGACAGCCCGCGGTCCAACTCCTCCTCAGGAAATTTTTCAGCGGGATACATGGGAAATACCGCCGCGTTATGGATACAGATATCCAACCCGCCAAACTGCGCAACGGTCTCGTCAACTGCAGCCATCAGCTCGGCCTTAACCCCCACATCACATTGCACAAGCATGCTGCGGCCGCCGGCCTCATTGATCGCATCCACCACATCCTGACCATTTTCCCGGGTTCGAGTCACCACTGAAACACTGGCCCCAGCAGCGGCAAACACCTT
The DNA here is from genome assembly GCA_045106555.1 of Lysobacterales bacterium. Taxonomy (GTDB): domain Bacteria; phylum Pseudomonadota; class Gammaproteobacteria; order Xanthomonadales; family SZUA-38; genus JANQOZ01. The sequence goes on from JBGCET010000004.1 coordinate 26,776, forward strand.
CGCTATGCCTTCGCCGATTCCCTGCCCGGCTCCGGTCACCAATACAATTTTGCCCGTTAAATCTCCGAACATGGTAAATACCCTTTGTTACTCGTGAGCTGTAAACACAGGCTAACGCCAAAAGTCGTCGGACGAAACACTGCCGGACAGTGAGATGATTATCGTGACTTCAGCGAGCGTTGCTCTACACTCGGTACTTAACGCAATGCGCAATGACTACCGGCATTTACTTGTGAGACTGTCCCTATGACCCGAGTGTTAATTCTTACCGTCGTTCTTCTTGCTGGATGTTCTACCGTCCCCGATGCCAGCCAGCGCCCTCTGAACCCGGGCACCGACTGGGTGGCCAACTCAAGTGAATGGAGACAGGAGGCCGCGGACGTTTATCAACGGGCGACCCAATACGCACTGTTGACCGGGACGCAGTTTGGCAAAAACTCATGGGTTGTCATCATGGATCTTGACGAGACCGTACTGAACAACGTCGAGTATCAGGTCAGATTGGAAAGAGCAGGACAAACCTATTCACCTCAATCCTGGTACCAGTGGACACAGGAGGAAGCGGCCACTCTCGTACCTGGGGCAATGTCCTTCATCAAGGCCGTTAACAAAGCGGGTGGGCACGTAGCATTTGTGACCAATCGTAAGGACTTCGAGCAGTTAGCCACCGAAAATAACTTGGCAAAGTTGGGATTATCTCGCGGGAAACATTTTCGCGTCTTACTGACTCGCGCCACGCCCCAGGGAGGCGGAGAAAAAGATCAACGATTCGCTATGGTTACCAAGTTGTTGGAAGCCCAGGGATACCCTGACACTCAGGTGATTGCCTACATCGGCGATAACGTGGGTGACAAGCCAAAAATTGAAAGCTCACAGAAATTCTTCTGCATCGATCAGGGCGCCATGTATGGCGAACCTTGCGCCCAGGTCCCTGGCCCAGGTAGGTAACGCCATCACAGCTTTGCCCGTCCCACGATCGTCATCAACACCACCGGCGAGTCGTCATCGCCCCAGCGGTTTTTCATCACTCCAGATTTTGCCGATATCGACGGACGGCGCACTGCAGGTCAGCTCGATTTGACCATCCAACAGGGCTGCTCGTGGTTGCGTTAGCCAATATCGAACATCGCTGACGCCGCCAAGCTCAGCACCGGCCTGAATGCCAGCCCAGGCGTTTCGCCCAGACCGCTTCGCTGCATATAGCGCCATATCCGCCAACCTGACCGCATCCTGCCAACCCAGAGCGTCGGGGTATCTGGGGTCAAAAGGCAATGGACAGTAACCAATGCTGCAGGTCAGATTCAACGGGCTGGTGTGTTCCGTATGAAACGGCTCGGCGCTGATCTGACTGGCAATTCGTCGCGCCAAGGACTGAACATGGGCCCGTGAGGCGCTGCGCGCTACAACCAGAAATTCTTCGCCCCCCCAGCGCACCAGGTAATCGGACTCGCGAAAAACCCCCAGCAGTCGTTTCGGCATTTCGGCAAGCACGGCATCCCCCGCACCGTGACCATGTTGGTCATTGACCGATTTGAAGTGGTCAATGTCCACCATGAACAACAGCAGGTCGGCCCCATCTTGCGGCTTACCTCTGGCATTGCGGTAGTCGCGAAAACACAGGGCCTGGTCCGTCGGCAGGTGCTGCTCCACAAAGCGTCGGTTTTTCATACCGGTCAGCGGATCGGTGAGGCTGGCCGTTTCCAGTGCCAGAGACTTTTCTTTCAATGCCGCTGCTGCCTGCTTGAGTTCTGTGGTCCGCTGTTCCACCAGCGCTTCAAGCTCTAACTGACGCTGAGTAAGTTGACCCGTGCGCAAGCGCAACAGCAGCATGAACAAGCCCACGGCCAGCAGTGCCGCAAGCCAGCGGATTTTCGTCGTCTGGAACCACAGAGGCATCACCTGAAGGAACCGGGTCTGAGTGTTGTCACTCCACTGCCCCTGACGGTTGGTCGACTGAATTTGCAGTTCATAGCTACCCGGGGGCAAGGAGTTATAGGAAGCGGACCGGCTGCTGGCATTGGTGGATCTCCAATCATCGTCAAATCCCACCAGCCTGTATCGATAGCGCAAACTTCGTGCGGCCAAATAGTCCAAGGCAGCAAAATCGACCCTGACCGCATTGGCCTCCGCCGGCACTACAATGGGATTATCTTTTTCCGTGCCCGCCGCCGCCGCACCCAGCAGATTTTCACCCACGGTAACCGTAGCAATGGCTAACGGCGTTACTGCATTTCGCGGGTGCCAACGTTCGGGAGATACAATGGTGAGTCCGCCGTCACCGCCAAAGAGCAAGTCGCCCTCGCGGGTCACCAGCGCAGGTTGTCTGAAGTAAGGCGTCACCATGACACCGGCTTCCGGCCCCAGCCCATGAACGGCTAAATCATCAGGGCTAATGACTGCCAACCCACCGTTGCTACTGGCCCAGACCCGCCCCTGTGAATCTTGCAGCAATCCGCCTATTCGATCACTGGGCAAACCTTGGCTACGAGATAGTTGTCTCAGGTGCCCATCTTTCTGTTTTACGTAGATACCCGCGCCCGAGGTACCGACCCAGGTTCGTCCATCAGCGTCGGTGAGCAGTGAGGTGATGTACCCGTTGTCCAACGGAGACGCTGATGCGTCGGCTTCCGGGATGCGGTGGACAACCTGTCCCGCATTGTTCAACCAGTTGACCCCATTCCAGGTCCCCACCAGGATATCGGCACCCGCCGCTTTTGCCAGGGTTGTGACTCTGGGGTCGGTAAATCCACCGGATACGGAGGATGCAATCTGGACTGACTGGTTGCTCTCCGGACCAAATCGAAGACGCCATAGCCCATCACTCCCCCCTGCCCAAAGGCTGTCGCCGTCTGCCAACAGGGAGCCGGTAAAAACATCTGCCCCGCGACGATCAAACTTCTGTCGCTTAACCTGCTCACCCTGGAGTTCATACAGCCCCCAATTGCTTCCTACCAGAACTCTGCCATCACTCATTTGCGCCATCGCTTCGACCGCGCCACCGGGCAAAGCTCTTTCGGGATTCTGAGGGTTCACTTCAATGGCACCCACTCGACCGATCGCGGGATCAATGATATCCACACCACGGCTCTGCAAACCTGCCAGCAATCGACCGTCAGCCAGTTGAAGCAACGAGGTGATGCCCCGATCTCGGATTCCATCAGCTCGACCGCTGCCGCCAAACGCGGTCTGGATCGCGCGTTGACTCAAGTCGTGAATACTCACGCCGCGACTGGTGCCTACCCAAATCAGACCAGAGGGGTCGGCCAATATAGTCCAAATTTCATCGTCAACAACGCTGTGTTTAAGCAATGGAAGATGCACCATCCTGCGATTTGCGCCCGTGGCCAGGTCCACTTCAATCAACCCTCGACCATAGCTGCCAACCCACATCTTGTCCGCAGATACTTGGGCCATGGAATACATCCACTCATTGGAAAAGCCATCAATTGAAACCCTAGCCACATCCAAATTGGGCGCGATGGTCAATACACCATCTCTGGGTGTACCTACCCAAATCTCGCCGGTTGATGCTTCAACCAAGGTGGCAATCCGCTCAGAGGCAGGTAATAGCTCAGCCAAACTATGTGCCTCAAATTGCGAGGCACCGGGCAACTTGCGGAACAATCCAATGCTGGTGCCTGCCCAAATGGAACCGTCTCGGGCATGCAACAAAGCAAATACGCGCAACGTCACATCGTTTTCAGCCTGTTGCCGCATATAGTGGGTCACCGACCCGCTGGCCGCGTCGACGGCAAACACACCACGTCCAGTGCCAGCCCAAACCGTCAAACCATTGCTGCGCTCATCAAAAGCAATGGCCGTTACCGGAAAGCCCTGCCCTTTGAGCAGCCTATGCTCCCGCCACTCTCCAGAGCCAGGATTGAAACAGCGCAAAAAACTGCCGGTGCCCATCCAAAGCTGCTTGCCTGGCCCTGCCTTCAGTACTCGGACATCGCTGTCAACATCAGCTCGTCCGGTCGTCACCGGCGTCAGTGAAACGCCATCCCATCGGGCCAGTCCATTGGAGGTCACCAGCCAGGCAATTCCCTGTTCGTCCACGGCGATACTGGAAACCTGGCCTGAAGGCAGCCCCTGGTCGACGGACAGATTGTGAAACACCGGATCAGCAAAGCTTCGCCAGCGTTCGCCTTGTTGCTGGCTGTTGGCAATCGATGAGTACCCGCAAACCGTCAGGGTTCCCCCGAGCAACAGGTATAATGTTATCCGACTCATGCAGGCAGTTTACTGACCATAGGGACTAAATGTTAGACGGCGGACAATGCCGGAACCTTTTCCCCAATCCACGATACCGTCGGATCTGATGTCAATGACATCGGGAACTTAAGGGGACAAAATCGACTCTTATCATTCATCGCCTTAACCAACAATCACATCGAGGAAAAACACCATGCGCACCACGACGCGCTTTACGCTAACGATCGCACTATGCTTGACTGGACTTGCCGAACACTCGGCAGCCCAACTGGGCAACAACACCGAAGTGCTGAACCCAAACCTGGCACAAGCCAAACAGCTCACGGCGGTGACGCCCATGACCGAAGCCATGGTGTCAACACTAGTTGCAGCAAGACCCCTGGCCAGCAATCAGCAAATGGACCAGTTGTTGTCTCCCCTGTTGTCTGATGAAGCCAGAGCCAAGGTTCGAGGCCAGGTTTTCTTGCCCGTCAACCTCAATACAGCGACAGAGCAAGAGTTACACTTGGTCCCTGGCATCAACAGAAAGATGGTGCATGAGTTTGAGGAATACCGTCCCTACACCTCGCTGGAACAATTCCGCAAAGAGATGGGCAAATACGTCAGCGCGGAGGAAGTTGCGCGGTACGAGCAATACGTGTTTATTCCACTGGACCTAAACAGCGCTTCGTCTGAGGCTCTGGCCTCAATTCCTGGCATGAATCGAAAGATGGTTCACGAGTTTGAGGAATATCGACCCTATACCTCTATGGATCAGTTTCGCCGGGAAATCGGCAAATACGTCGATGAAAACGAAGTCGCTCGCCTGGAACGCTACGTCATCATTCGCTAGCCGGGTCATCAGTTATCGGATTGCCGGCCCACGTTTGCTGGATCAAACGCCACAAACTGGACAACCTGACGATGCCCCCGGGCGATGGTGCAAAGCTGTCAACGTGGGCCGTCAGGGCCGCATCGGGCTGAACCACAATCCCCCATAGCGGCTGGAGGTCATTCGGTATTGCGGCATACCGAATGTCCCCCACTCGGTACTCCTGGCTTGCCGGCAAAAATCCCATGTAGCCTTGGGTGAAATGGGCAAACCGCTGAACGTCTTCCCAGGACTGCCCATCAACGGCCACCCCGGGCCAGGAGATGCGAGGGTCAGCAACGGGAACCGAGCCTCCGCTCCAGCGCAACGTACCGCTGGGGCCTGCACCCACGCCGTCAACAAAAAAGTTACCGTTGTGTTCATACACTGTGCGCCACACCAGCAAATTGCCCAGGGTTGGCATCACTCGCAGAAAACTCGCCTGATGCCCCCGAGACTGGGCGGTTTCTCGAGCCACAGATTCCACTCGGCTTTGCTGCAGCGCTCCAATCGATAGATAACATGCCAACCAAGACAGGCCCACTACCGCAATCCAGCGCCGAGAGGTCCAGGCCGCGAGCAGCGTTGCCAACAGCATCGGGCCGGTGACCAGGGGGTCGATAACCGATACCAGATCCAGTGACAGGCGTTGATTGGACATTGGCCACAACAACGATGTGCCGTAGCTGGTACAAAGGTCCAATGGTCCGTGGGTAAAAAACCCCAACACGCTCCAGATCGCCACCTCGGAAAAGCGCAGCGACCAGAGCTTGCCCAAGAGCAAATAAAACACCCCGGCACACAGCAGACCACCCACCGGCGCAAAAAAAACCGAATGGGTGAAGTGCCGGTGATACTCCAATGCTAATAGCGGATCTGCTTCGGACTGAATAAGAACATCCAGATCGGGCGCCATAGCCGCTAGAGCGGCAATGGCCGCAGCCTTTCCAAGCCGACCAGGATTACTGGTAGATTGCGCCACGAGGGCACCTAAAGCGCCCTGACTGATGGGGTCCATACTTGATCAAAGCCACGATAAAGGGAGCAAGATCGTAGCCACAATCCTTAGCTGATACTAGTGGCTCTCGTCGTCCGCCACCCACAGCCCTGGGACCCAGTAACCCCGGGAGTTCAAGAAGCTGCCGCGATACTCCCAGCCGCTGGAAAAACGTTCATGCACAACGATCCCATTGCCAATGTTCCCACCCGGCACCGGGCGAACTGTTTTTTGTCGAACCCGCGTTCCTCCAAACAAGCTCACAAAGCTGCCCGAAAACACCCGTTCGTTCAGCTGAGTCAGGTCCGGCATTACCCACAGTAATCACATAATAAGGTTGGGTCATGGAAACGATCAGCATAAACAGCAACAGGCGGGCTCTCTGTCAGAGCGTCCATTGGGTAGGACAATCGTGCCGTATGCCAGGGTTATCGGTAACGCTATTGAAATTCTGAAACGCGCATGGATCTCGCGCGGCCATCAATAGCCGCAAAACCACTTAACGCTAGGCCCCTAGGTTATGCTCTGTCAGCAAATTCAGGGAACAACAACGCAATGAGAAATTTCTGGCCGGTGATTCTGGCGACGCTGCTCGGCGGCTGTCTGGCGTCTTCTCAACCCACTGAAGACCTCGCCGCTGTGCAAATAGTTCGAGATGAATATGGGGTTCCTCACATCTACGCCGACGACCTGTATGGACTGTATTTTGGCTATGGCCATGCCATTGCTCAGGATCGGCTTTTTCAAATGGAGATGGCCAGACGGAGCACCCAAGGAAAAGTGGCAGAGGTGTTGGGACCCGCCTTTATTGAGTACGACCGAAACACCCGCACGCTCTTCAGCCCAGAGTCAATCAGACAGCAAATTTCCGCCCTGGCGCCACAGGATTCCGTCATTTTTTCCGCCTACGCAGCAGGCATAAACCACTGGTTAGATGCCATCGACGAGCAACCTCAAGCTCTCATGCCCAAACAGTTTCTGGACCTGGATACCAGACCACTGCGATGGACCGCCTATGACGTCGTTATGATTTTCGTCGGCACTATGAACAATCGCTATGGGGACTTCAATACTGAACTTGAAAACGCGGCGACCCTGGCTGAATTGACGACACTTCATGACTTGGGGAGCCAGCGATATTGTCGACCTGTTCGCCGAGCAGTTGATTGAAAACCAACCCAATACCTATTGGTACCGTGGGCAAAGCAAACCCTTTGAAACCCGCGAAGAGATTATTTTGGTAAGAGATCAAAACCCAGTGGTTTTTGACGCGCTCCGATCGATCCATGGCCCCATTGTGCGAGTGGACGAAGATGCCAACATCGCCTACGCAAAAAAGCGTTCTTGGGATGGTATTGAGCTGAATACCTTACTCGCCTGGCTGCGCGCCACATGGGCCAGCAATTGGCGGGAATGGAAAACCGAAGCCGAACAATCCGCCATCAACGTCAACATGTATTTTGCCGACGACGAGGGCAACATCGGGTATTTTCACGGCGGGCATTTTCCGCTCCGCGCCGAAGGCCACGACAACCGTTTTCCCGTAACCGGGGACGGCAGCAAGGACTGGATGGGGCGTGCGCCGATGGAGGCTGCCAATCCTCACGTGCTCAACCCTGTCGACAATTTCCTCGCTAACTGGAATAACAAACCGGGGCAAGGAGTGATGAATCCGGATTTTTTCTTCTACTCTTGGTCCCGGGCTGACCGAGTGGATTACCTGCACGGCGCCCTCGCTGACCAGGTGAAAGTATCGCCAGATGAAGCCTGGGGCATCCTCAGCCCAAGCTCCTACGTTGATGTAAACGCCCCCTATCTGCTACCCCTGCTCGACCGGGCCGCCAGCGATACTCAGAACTCTGACATTCAACAGGCAAATACGATGCTGCAGGCCTGGAACCGCCAGTCTACCGACCACGATGGTGACGGCTATTATGACCAGCAGGCAACCGGCTTATTCCGCCGGTTTGTTGACGCGTTAATTCGCCAGACGCTGAGCGACGACCTTGGCAAAGCCTTCCCCTATTTTTCTACCAGCGGATACCCGACCGCCGCCACCCCCACTGGCGCGGGAACCAATATACCCGCTGGGCTCAAGGCCATCGTCAGCGCTATGGACGGCTCGCGCTCAAAACACTATCAGGATCAGCTTGACATGTATCAGCAATTTGGACGCAAACGGATGTGGTTTTATCGGCCCGACATGGAGGCTCATCAAACCTCTGTTACTACGCTGAACTATTCGCGTTTGATTCCCTAGTGGAATCTGAAAAAACCAACGATAGCGTTTGGACAGGTCGTTAATTCTGTACCAGAGAGCCTCCAAGCGTGGCGGAGCGACCACGAAAACTGGCGACCAGTTTTCCCGCCTGATTGGTCACGGTCACGTCATACAGGCCTGAACGTTTGCCACGGTGACGTTCATGGGCAGTGGCTGTGAGCTGGTCCCCTAGAATTGCGGGTCTGACAAAATCTATGGCGGCGCTGGCGGCTACGGTCACTTCGTTATATCCATTGCAGGCAAAGGCGAAAGCCGAATCTGCCAGTGTGAAAATAAAACCGCCGTGGCAAATCTCATGACCATTCACCATGTCCGGCTGAATCGTCATCGTGACTTTCGCCTGGCCAGGTTTATCGACATTCACCGTCATGCCCAACCCTTGGCTCGCCGCATCTTCCGAGAGCATTTTCGCAGCGCAGGCAGCTGCTAGCTGTTGTGCAGCTTTACTCGATTGTGACAACGTCTCGTCCTTTCTCTTAGGGCACTGGTGCAGCCTGCCATATTTGCTCCCATGAGAAAAATCATGATAAATGGCAACCTCCTGCCAACCAACACTGGCGACTGGAACTTCCGAGTCCAGTTCAGCCATACCGACGAGCAGATCAACGACTACGTTGATCAACGAACCCGCGTTGACGCATTTGATCTACTGGATGCTCGTGTTGGATGGTCTTCCCCGGATGGCACCTGGGACATTGCTTTATGGGGACAAAACCTCACCGATGACGACTACATCTCTCACAGCTACGTCATTGGACCGGGTGTAATTGGCGTATGGGGTGCACCTCGCACGTTTGGTTTAACCGCCAACTACAGTTTCTAAGCCCAAAGATCCCATGCAACTTTTCAAGCGCAGGCTACGGCCTGCGCTTTTTTGCCCAAATTGGCGCTCAATCTAAACCTTGCAGCCCTATCCCGCGAGACCGCTACAGTTCAGCCAACTCAATTGCCCGAAGGCTTTTCAGCAACTTGCTCAATGCCGCCGTTCCAATCGCCTGCTCAAGCTGAGACTGGTAGGTTGCCGCTAGTTTGCGCAGGTCATCAAACACCTTGCGTCCGGAGGGAGTCAGCACAATAGGCTGACGGCGCCGATCCGTTACGTCTTTGGCCCGCGCAATCCAGCCCAGATTCTCCAGCTTGACCACCGCTCGGGAAACCTTGGATTTCTCAAGCCCGGTTTCGTCAGTCACCTCCCCCGCCGTCAGTGGCCCAAACTGACCAATGTTAAACAGCACACGCCACTGGGTTCGATTCAGCCCATAGCGTTTGCGATACAGATCGGAAAATCCCTGACTGGTTTGTTCCGCCGCCTGATACAAGCGGTAAGGGAGAAATTGCTCTAGGTCAAACACAGATCCGCCTTTCATTGTTAGTTGCGTTCGCAACTGTTATAGTCCAATCCGTCGAAGCCGGCAAGCAATTGTCAGCACTACTTTCCCATTCACCGCTAACGCGACCTGGAGTCCATCCACATGGCCAAACCTTTCGCCTCCTCGCAGGACCTGACGGAAAAAACCGAAACACTTGAAGTACTGGCCGACGGCGTTTACGCCTTAACCGCTGAGGGCGACCCCAACGTGGGTGCTGTTGAGGGTGAAGACTTCGTCGTTTGTATTGAAGCCAGAGCCACGCCTGCAGCGGCCCGTGATTGGCTGACTCAGCTCAGAGAACACACTGACAAACCGGTCAAATATTTGGTACTTACCCACTATCACGCAGTACGGGTATTGGGTGCCAGTGCGTTTGACGCGGGTTCAATTGTTACCTCTGCCAGCACAAAAAAACTGATCGACGAGCGCGGCAAACAGGACTGGGACAGCGAATTTGGCCGTATGCCAAGACTGTTCAAGGAGCCGGACGAAATCCCTGGACTGACTCATCCAGACATTACCTTTGAGGACCACCTGAGTATTAACTTGGGTGGCAATCGCGGCACGTTGGATCTGGACTTCTGCGGACGCGGCCATACCGCTGGCGACATTGCCGTCTGGCACCCCCACTCTAAAACTCTGTTCGCCGGTGACCTGGTTGAAGCCCAGGCCGCTTTATACACCGGAGATGCTTTCCATAACGACTGGTCTGCCGGCACGCTGGATACAGTGAAAGCCTATGGTGCCGAGATGTTGGTCGGCGGTCGCGGTGCCGTAGCCCGAGGTACCGATGAAGTGAACGCCGCCATTGAACAGACTCGAGGGTTTCTCACAGGCATGATCGAAAACATCGCTCCGGTACACCGGGCCGGCGGCACCTTGAAAGAAGCGTTTGAACGAACCCACACAGCGCTGGCCCCGAAGTTTGGCGCTTGGCCGATTTTTGAACACTGTCTGCCTTTCAACGTGCAGCGCTATTGGGATGAAATGGACGGCATTGACTGGCCACGGATCTGGACCATGGAACGGGACCGAGAAGTCTGGGATCAACTGCAGGACTGACCCCCATGACACGCGACACCGAGGACAAATTCGCTCATATTCCCCAGCACAAACCGTATGGAGCGACACCGCCACCCCCGGGACACCAGAGCGCGCCTGTGGTGATTGTGGGCGGAGGCCCGGTGGGCCTCACCGCAGCTCTGGACCTGGGACAGCGCGGCCACCGCGTCATTGTCCTCAATCAGCTGGATTTTATCGCCGCCGGGTCAAAAGCCATTTGTTTCGCCAAGCGAACCTTGGATATCTGGAATCGACTGGGGGTTGGTCAACGGATGGTGAAAAAAGGGGTCATCTGGAACGTCGGCAAGGTGTTTCGCGGACAGCGCCGCGAGCCAGTGTTCGAATTTGACATGCTGCCGGTAAAAGACCAAGAGATGCCAGGCTTCATTAACCTTCAGCAGTATTGGGCAGAAGAGTTTCTGGTCGACGCAGTGTTTGAACTTCCTAACGTAGAGTTAAGGTGGGGCCATCAGGTCACTGCTCTGGATAGCGCAAGCCGCATGCTGACCGTTGATACCGGTCGCGGCACCTACAGCCTGTCGGCGGACTGGATCATTGCCAGCGACGGCTGCCGCTCCCCCATCCGCGATATGCTGGGTTTGGACTTTGAAGGCCGTGTCTTTGAGGATAACTTTCTCATCGCTGACGTGAAGTTTGAAGATCAGCGGCCCTCCGAGCGCTGGTTCTGGTTTGACCCACCCTGGGGCGGCGCTTCCTCGTTGCTACACAAACAGCCCGATGACGTGTGGCGACTGGATTTTCAGCTGGGCTGGGACATTGATCGCGAAGCGGCAATCAAGCCGGAAAACGTTGAGCCCTTTGTGCGCGGAATGATTGGAGACGACATCGAATTCAGTGAGGAGTGGTACTCGGTATATACCTTCCAGTGTCGGCGCATGGCCCGTTTTGTTCACGACCGCGTGATTTTTGTCGGAGACTCCGCACACCTGGTTTCGCCCTTTGGAGCAAGAGGGTGCAACGGTGGCATAGCCGATGTAGACAATCTGGCATGGAAACTAGATGCCGTGATTGGCGGGGCCGATCCAGACCTGATTGAAACCTACAACGATGAAGCCGTCATGACCGCAGACGAAAATATTCTCAACTCCAGCCGCTCAACAGATTTCATGACGCCCAAATCTCCGGTTAGCCAAGCCTATCGAGACGCGGTACTGGACTTGGCTGAACATCACAGCTTTGCCAGACCGTTTGTCAATTCCGGCCGTTTGTCTACGCCGATAAACTATCCAGCCAGCTCTTTGGTGCAGGCCGATACCGAATTTTGGCATGTTGGCGTGGCCCCGGGTCATCCAGCGGTGGATGCCCCCTTTGATGAAGGCTGGTTGCTGCAAGAGCTGGGGGGTCACTGGTCACTGTTGACCGCGCAGCCGCTACCCGGCGCGAAAATCCGCAACGTGGTTGTTGAATCGGAACTTGCGCGAAAGCGTTACGGCCTGGACTCCGGCGGAGCCTATCTCATTCGTCCCGATCAATACGTGGCCGCACGATGGAAAACCTTCACAAGCAAACACCTGGAGAATTTTCCATGGCTGAACTGAATATCCAACCGAACTTGCCCCAGGCCGACGATGCTTACCAAATGATCATCGACTTACATGAAGGTTGCAGTGAGCAGGAGAGTCACCGTCGCAATGCCAAACTGGTACTGTGCCTGGCCAACCATATAGGGGACCTGAAGGTGCTGTCGCAGGCTGTAGCTATCGCCTCAGGTACGTCAGAGCCAGCGACGGACAGAACGTAGATAGTCGCCATAGGGTTCACCGAACTTTGCCGCCAGCGCTGCCTCTTCCGGCTTGATTTGAAACACCGTCAGGTAGGCCAAAAATCCGGCGACCAAGAAAAGACCCAAGGGTTGACCGCGCCACACTACCCAAGCGGTAAGTATCAGCGCCATTCCCAAATACATTGGGTTTCGCGAAACGCGGTAGGGACCTGTCCGAACAATGCTGCGGGAACGCTCTGGCGACAGTGGGTTGACGGTAGTCTGGGCCTTACGAAAAGCCCAGAGCGCACTAAGATCGAGAATCAAAGCCAACGCTATCAACCCACCGGCCAACCACAGTCTAGCGCCGTCTGGAAGTAGCCCTGGTGCCGGCCAGTATCGAGACAACCCCCATACCAGTGCGACAAACACAATGGCAACAACGGGCGGTGGTACCAGCAGCTGTAATCTCATTAACCCATTCCTGTAGTGAAAAATTCCGTCACACGATTTTCCAATGATACCTGTTGCGGGCCGAGTGTCGGGGTTATTGAGTCGTTTGCAGCCACCGTAACCTTGCGAAATTCGCCAATACCCAACATAGTGTGAGAGGTCCAACTCAGAACACATTTCATGACCTCGCCAACCGACTTTTCCCTCGAACGCTTAAGCCAATGGATGGCCGATCATGTGAAGGATTTTCGCGGCCCGTTAACTGCACGCAAGTTTTCCGGCGGTCAATCCAATCCGACGTTTGAACTCAGTGCCGCTTCCGGCCAGTACGTGATGCGTAAAAAGCCGACGGGAAAACTGCTTCCGGGGGCCCATGCGGTAGAACGGGAGCACCGCATCATCGCCGCCCTCGGTGAGCAGAACATTCCGGTACCCAAAGCTTATGGTCTATGCAATGACAGCGACGTAATTGGCACGCCGTTTTACGTGATGGAAAAGATGGAAGGACGCATTTTTTGGGACCCGACCCTGCCAGAACTTGATCCATCAGAACGCCGCTCGACCTATTTCGCCATGGTGGATGTTATGGCTAGCCTGCACCAGGTAGACATCAACGATGCAGGCCTGAGCGACTATGGGAAACACGGTCAATACATCGCTCGTCAAATTGCGCTTTGGTCTCGGCAATATCAAAGTGATGATGCCGCTGGACGAAACCCGCACATGGACCGCTTATGCCAGTGGCTGCCCACTAGTATCCCCGATGACGGCGACCCCACTACCATCGTGCACGGCGACTACCGCTGCGACAATCTGGTTTTCCACGCCAGCGAACCTAAGGTCGTTGCGATACTGGATTGGGAGCTGTCCACCCTAGGCAACCCACTGGCAGATTTTTCTTATCACCTGATGAAATACCGCACACCGCCAGGTTTACCGGCGGGAATGGCTGGAAAGGACCCCACAAAGCTGGGGCTTCCCACCGAACAGGAGTACGTTGAGCGGTACTGCCAACAAACTGGTCGAACGCAGATCCCGCAGCTGGAATTCTATTTTGCCTTCAATATGTGGCGGCTGGCAGCCATTATTCACGGGATCAAAGGCCGACTCCTGCGCGGCAACGCCTCCAACGCCAAAGCCGGCTCTATGGTGGATTTTTTGGAGCCATTAGCCGCCGAAGCCTGGCACCAGGCAGAGCTCGCCGGCGCCGGTAATTCATAAAGGGCAATCTGTTCATGCAACCTTCTACGCAAGATCTGACGGATCCCATTGTAGTGGTGGGTGGCGGCCAGGCCGCGGCCACTGCCTGCGCCACGCTGCGGGCCAATGGTTTTGACGGTGAGCTCATCGTCATCAGCAACGAGGCCACTCCGCCCTATCAACGCCCACCATTGTCAAAGGCGTACCTGAAGGGCGAACTGTCGGCAGACCGTCTGCTGATCAAGCCTCCGGCATGGTATGAAAAGCAGCAGATTGAGCTCCGCCTGAATCAGGCCGTGACGGCCATTGATCGTATTGGAAAAGAAATCACAACGACTAACGGCCCTGTTAAGTACTCACGACTGATTCTGGCTACCGGATCACGGCCACGCACTCTGCCGCTGCCTGGCAGTGATGCCATGGGCGTGTTTGAAATGCGCAGTATTGCGGACGTGAATGGGCTTAGCCCTCACCTTACTGCGGGCAGTCGCCTGGTGGTGATTGGTGCAGGGTACATCGGTCTGGAAGCGGCCGCTTCTGCTCGGATGTTGGGGGTTGAGGTAACCGTTCTTGAATACGCCCCCAGAGTACTTGCACGTGTGACCGGCGCAAAAATCAGCGAGTTTTTTCAATCCCTGCACGCCGCCCAAGGGGTAACGATCACCACTGACGCGCGCATTGAAAAAATCACCACCGACGGGGGAAAGGTGACTGGTGTAGCGCTGGCGGACGGCACCATAATCACTGCTGACGTTGTGCTGATGGGTGTCGGTATAGAACCCAACGCCGAGTTGGCCGAACAGGCCGGCATTGTGTGCCGCAACGGCATTGCGGTGGATCGCGACGCACGCACCAGCGACCCTAATATCTATGCAGCTGGAGACTGCGCAAGCCGAGAATTGATTCATTACCGTCGCGAAGGGCGCCTGGAAAGCGTCCACAATGCCGTGGAACAGGGGAAGTTGGCGGCTGCCCACATATTGGGACTACCAAGACCCGTTGAAGACGCGCCCTGGTTCTGGTCAGACCAATTCCACGTAAAATTGCAAATCGCAGGCCTGTCTGCTGGGTTTGATCAGCAGGTGATTCGCGGCGACCCAACGTCAGAGAGCTTCACTCTGTTTTATTTAAAAGACGGCCAACTGCTGGCGGCTGACGCCATTAACGCATCGCCAGAGTTCGTGTTCTCACGCAAAATCATTTCCAACAATGGCAAGGTGACTGCCGATCAGCTGGCCGATGTGGATACTCCGATGAAGAATATTGCCGCAGCAGCCCTTCAACGCTGAACGAGTGCCCTGTTACCTGTGGGGTTGAAATTTCGCCCACAGCACAATGAATTCCAAGACACAGGTTCAAGTTCTGGCTCAGGCTTTGAATGGCGCAATCACCTGAGCTAACAGACCCCGTGGCCCCTGGCGAAACAGTGACGCCAACGCCAGAATGAGAAGAATGACCAGACAGGTGATCTGCAACAAACTGGCATGGCTGTGCACATCATTCAAAGCCAACTCTGGCAAAACAAAATCCCGCTGGTTAATCAGCCAACCCACAACCATCGCCGCCATCGCCATGACTACACCAAACTTCAGCGCAAACCCAGGTCCATGCAGTCGGCTGAGAATGCCAAAGGTGGTCACGTTGGTTGCTGGCCCAGCAATCAGGAACGCCATCGCAGCACCCGGACTGAGTCCCGCCTGCAGGGCTACCGCAGCAATGGGCGTTGCACCCGAAGCGCAGACGTAGGCTGGAATTGCCATTAAGGTAAACACCGGCACCTGTAGGACCGCCGGTAGTGACGCCAGGTCGAAGGTTTCTAGTGCCGGCGCTAGCAGCGCTGCTAGCGCCAGTCCGACAAACACCCAAGGCATCGTGTGATCAAATAACTCTACTAAACCAAAGCGCAACCCCCCGACCATACGGGATTTGAACGGCATCGAATTGACGGTCTTTTCGGCCTCGATAACCTGGGGCTTAGTGGCGCTGCCAGCCAGCACCAGGGCAACAGACAGGGCTACCACAAACGCCGCCAATAACCTCACGACCGTAAGCTCAGTTCCCAATAGCGGCAGGGAGATGGCGAGGGCATCAATGCCAATCTCCGGCGTCGCCACCAGAAAGGCCAACCCTGCGGCCGGCGCCGCCCCCCGCCGAAGTAACGATTCGTAAACCGGCAGCACGCCGCAAGAACAAATAGGCATGGGCAACCCAAACACCAGCCCTTTGCCGGCCTGAGAAATACGATTCCCGGAGCCCAGCCAGCGCGCCGTTCGTTCCCCCAGCACCACCCCAATAAGACCCGCCAGCAGGTATCCGACGAGCAGAGCGGGGGCGCTGATCAACGCCAGAGTGACGAACTGATCCAGTACCCCTGAGTCACCGGCTTCCAGATGATGATGCCCATGGGGCTCAATGACTGCGGCAGCGAGCACTGCTGCCCCGCTCAGCGCGCCTATTGCGCCGTACACTGAGTCTGGCGTTGATGCATGGGTGTGAGAAGGATCAGTGTGATCATGCTCAGAGGTGACTTCATGAGCATGAGAATGCCCCGGCTCAGATTCCGCGTAAGGGCTGGTGGCACTCTTCTGGGGATGGTCACAAGCAGGACCGTGATTGTGCCCGGCATGATGGCCTTGGATAACATGAAGCAGTGATCCGGCGACAAATCCATCCAGCCAGGCATGGCTTTGGGGCGACAACTCGTTAACGTTATAGCCACCGGCATAACCCAGCACCGAAGCCAACACAATAATGCCAATGGCAATCCAGCCATCGCGATTATTGGGAGCCAGCATGAATATGGCCAGACCGACAGGTACTCGATGCGCAACGATTGCGAGACCTAAATGGCTGCCGTCCGACGAGGCAGCGAGCGCGGCGCTCTCGATGGTTGCATGGATGACCAAGCCGGCCAGCAGAACTCGATCCGCGCGCATGCCTGCTCGAGCAGGGCCAAGTTGGTGCAGCAGGCGCGGCAAAACCAATCCGACCCCCATTAGCACAAGGGCAATGAGTCCACCGCCGGCAATTGCGCCTGGGGCGATGAGCAGCAACGTCAGGCCGCCCACAGCCACAATAGCAAACCCATCGACAGCGCTGCCCAGGGCGTCAGACTGGGTCGAAAAATGCCAGAACAGCGGCCCCACCAACAGCGCCAAAAGCGCCGCCAGGGGCAGAAGGAAATCCACGTTTAAAGAACAACCCGCAGCGCCGAGGTGTCGGCCGTGAGCGCAAGATAGTCGGTTATGGCCCGGTAATACAGTGCTAAAGCATTCACTTGTTTCAACCGTGCATCCGCGTTCGCATCTTCACGCTGGTTGAGCAGGAAAAAACTGCTCGCCCCTTCCTTGAAACGCTGTTGTTCCGCCTCTTCAAGTCGCTGGGCCAAATTCAGCTCACCCGACGCCAAGCGAGCATTGGTCTGAGCTGCATCGATAGTGTTCGACAGCTGGGTGATGCGCATTTTCAGCTGATCGGCGATATATCGACGCTGCTGTTCCAACGCGCGAATATCCGCCTCCGCCGCGGCAATTTCACCTTTGGCTGAACGTCGTTCCAGCGGCAGGGACACTTCAAATCCAATATACAGGTCCGTCTCACCCCGGGTTGGACTGCCGCCACCCAAATCTCTCGCCACTTTCAGATCCAGATCAACCTGGGGTAGGAGTTCGTTCTCTCCCATCAGCTGGCGGTTGCTGGCAAGCTCCAGTCGCCGGTCAATTAATGACAGTTCCACCTGACGCCCCAATGCCGCGTCAATGTCTACCAACAAGTTTGCGCTGGTGGATTCCGGCTCAGGAAAGCCCAACGGCAGCTGCACCGGTTCAGGCACTAATGGCTGCCCGCGGCTATCGCGGAAATACAAACTCAACGCCAATGCGGCGTTCCTCAATGAACGCTCGGCAGCCACTACAAGGCCCCGGCGAGCGAAAAATCGCTGCTGGTTTTCCACGAGAGCAATGTCTGCCAAGTCCCCTTCAGCCACCCGAGCACTGAGTGCGCCAATTCGGTTCATCGCCAGAGACTGAAGGTTTTCATAAATCTTAAGACGCTGCCCAGCTGCCACCCAGTTCCAGTAGGCGATCATTGCATCGTGCTGCACTTCAATACTGGACAGCACATAGTCCAACTCGGCCATCTCCACTTCGATGGACCGATCTCTCAGACGCATTCGACGTTTATCGATCTGACGGTCGCGCAGCAGCGAAATACTGGCGCCAAAATTGAATTCACCGGCCCCCAGCGTGACGTATTCGTCTTCATACACGGGAAAGTCGCCGTCGCTGATACGGTAACCGGCGTAGACTTCCCCACCCAGGTCACGAAGCGGAGCAGAAAATTTATTATCGACGAAGGTCAGGCCATAAAAACCGGCTGCACGCGATCGCCCGACGCTGGATAACTGGCGATCAAACGCGCCCTCTGCAGCAAACGCTTTGGCCTGACTGGCGTTAATTTTTTCCCTAGCCTGGAGGATTTTCGGCACGCTGTCTGCTGAGCGATCCAACACCTCTTCCAAGGATAAGGGTTCGGACATGCTGGTGCTCATGGCAAGCACCGTCCAGATTAAGAAAACCAAACTTCGAGAGGACAGACCCATCGTGCATTATCCGCCAGCGGTCTCGTTGCGAACCGGCGGAAACCCGTTGAGTCGTCGCCACAGTTCAAACCCTACACTGACCTCTTCAAGCAGCACCCAACCTCTAGCCTGAGTGCCGAATCGCAGATAGCGACCCGATGGCCAAGGCTCTGCGCTGGGGTCAGGTCCGACCAGTAGACGAAACCGCCCGTTGGCCGAGACCACCGGATCGATGGTCTGCACAATACCGCGAAAGGTCCCGACTGCTACCGCCGGCCATCCGCCGGTTTGTACTGCTGGCCAACCCTCAAACTGCAGCATGACGGTGCGCCCAGGGGCGACGAGCGCTGCGTCCAGACCCGAAACGTAAATCTCAACGACCAGCTCATCGGTATCGGGCACAAAGGTGGCTATTTGCTGTCCGGCCTGCACCAGGGTTGCGCTGAAGCCGGCTACAATCTGCACAATGGTCCCGTCCCGCGGTGCCCGAACCGTTTGGGTCGATTGGCGCGAAAGGTTAATGTCCAGCTGGTTAATTTCCGCCTTGATGGAAAACTCGCGTGACAACAGTTCCTGGTATTTGATTTGCGCCGTCTCAAGAGCACTTCGCGCAGTTAGCCCCTGATCAAAAAGCCGCCGCTGGCGTTCCAGGTCTATTTGCGCGGTGGCCGTTGCAGATTCTGCCGCTCGCAATCGACTGACTGCGGCACCCCTTTCACCCTCGAGCTTGTTGATCAATTCAGGATCCACATCGATAATTTCCACGATGGGATCGCCGGCCTGAATGTACTGTCCGTCACGCACATGCCAGCGGTTTATACGACCACTGGTGAGTGCCGCAATTTGCTGGGTGCGATCCGCGGGAGAAAGTGTGGTTACCGTGCCGATACCATTGGCAGTTTGCACCCAAGGGGTTAGAAACAGCAGCGCCGTCGTTGCCGCGATACCAAGAATCAACACCGTTGCCACAGCCCAAATGGTTTTTGGTATGGCAATGGAAGACGCAGAGGTAAATGCTCCAATGTGCTCGGCGCTGGCAAATTTTTCGACCCTCACAGGTGCTGCGGTAGTCAGTGTAGGCTGAGCCATCAGGTGGTCATCCCTTTTCCGGTGCGCGCTCGAGGCGGAGCGCAGCCTCGGCCTGAGTCAACTCGTCCACCGTAGTATGCATGGACGTATGGCCATCATTTAGCAACATGTAGCGATCAAAGTGATCCAGATCTCGCCGGTTGGTAAATACAATCAACGTGGTATCGGGCATTAACCGGAGCTGCTCCAATATTCGCCGGCGACGATGCAACCGCAGCAAATCGCAAGCTGGCGTCATGACCAGTAACCTTGGGCCTGCCGCAATAGCTTGAGCAATTTTCAAGCGCAGTATTTCGCTGTTGGACAGCGGCATTCCTGCCTCGTTCAGATGGCTGTCCAGCCCCTCTGGTAGTTGATCCACCACATGGGTTAAGCCAACGATGTCCAGCAGATCACGCATCTTGGCTCGGCTCAGGTCGGGTTTCCCAATTTCCAGGTAACCTGCCACGCTGGTTTCAAAAATCAGCGCGTCGTCCACTACTGCGATTTGGTCTCGCAACTCTTGGGGGCTGAAATCTCGAACCTCGTGATCATCCAGCATTACGCTGCCAGACTGCGGTCGTCGCGCGCCCCACAACAGATCCCGTACTGCGAGCACGATGCCGGCATTCTCGCTGGCCACCATGGTCTGTGTGCCTGGGGGAAAGTCTGCGGATAGATGGTAGAGCCGGCCGCGCAAGTTAACGGTAACCTCATCAAGCTGGGCATGAGGCTTCCAGCCTTCGATGTGTTGATCACCGCCGGTGTCCTCCAACGGCACTTGGTAAAATCGCGACAGCTTATCCAGAGAGCCACGGATGCCGTAATAAAGTTCCAGGTAGTAGCTGAAGCGGGAAAGACCGGCAAAAATAGCGCCAAGAATGAGTTCCGCTGCAACCAGCTGGCCCAAACTCAGCTGCCCTTGAATCACCAGCCATCCAGCGACACCCAGAACAATTGCGCTGCCGGCAGCATAAAGGATGAGCAGTCCGATATGCTGGGAAAAGAAATAGCCGAAGTGTTTTTTGTGCTTGACGATGTAGTCGTCAATCATGTCGTTGGTGCGATTGAGGGCGTAGCTCGCCCCTCGGCTCGACTTGAACTGCCGGTGATTTCGCGCAACCGACTCCAGCCAGCGCGCCGTTTCGTGTTTGGCGCTGGAAAGATCAATGACTGAACGTACCGCGCCGGTGTCGGCCTGGCGCCAGATCAGATAAACCAGCAGTGCGTGAGTCACGCAGAACAACAGAAAAACCGGGTGGTAAAAAGAGACCACGATGTAGCCCACCAACGTCTGCAGCACAAGCGCCAGACCATTGGAAAGCAGGGTGGGAACGCTTTTTAAAATGAGGTCAATTTCGAAGTAATGATTGATCAGACCTTCTCGGTTAATGCGTTCGAAACCGACGGTCTGTGAATACACCGTGCGTAGCGCAATTTCTGATGTCATCCGGCCATAAAAGCGGCGCTGGAATAGCTCCAGTACGTAGGTTTGCATCGCCACCAGAAGCCCGGAAAGCGCAAGGAGTGAAAATAACACGACAGCGAGGATCACCACGGACCGAAGCACCGCGGTGTTGGCAACAGCGCCGATTAAAACCTGGACCGAAATGGGCAGAGCCAAAGTCAACAGACTGACGCCGATGCCGTAAATTACGGTCACTGCCAGAAAGCCTTTGTCGGCGAATATCCCACCCAGCACCCGGCCCGTTAACGCCACTTTAGGCAGCGCTGAGTTTGACTGCGCTGGCTCCGACCTTTGGGAGAATTCTTCCATGATCTAAAGGGTATCGACCCGACTGTGAGATAAACGTAGTTTTATAACACAGCGACGATCGTAAGCTGGAGTTGGTTGAGTAATCCCCGATGATTAACCAGCCTCCCGAGGAAGGCTGGCCCAACAACGTGCAGCGTTATTTTATGGCCCGTGGAATCAATCAGCAGAAAAATTAGACCCTGTAACCCGCTCTCGCAGCGGCTTCAACCTGCAAGCGGCAACACAGGAGGTTTGAGCAACCTGGACCGTAATTCGTCAACCAACGCTGAAGGCACCTCCAGTTGCCCAGCCAGCTCGTTGACCCAGTGCTCCCCGCGCTGAGAGTGGCTATCTATGGCAAACGACGCAATCGCCAGTAGGGTCAGCGAGGCCTCTGGGCTGTCTGCCAGACAGGCCAGCTCTGATGGCGACAAAGGCTCTGGTAGGAATCGATAGGTCAGGACGTCTTGATCCACATGGCCAGCATCCACCATTGCAACAAGCAGGTGGTCAGCCACGCTGGCAGCGTCACTGGCGCCTGCACTGAATGCCGTGCATAGCGCCTGCAATGGCATCAGTCCAACGGTTCGGGATAAGCTTTCGTTGCCCTCCCACACCAGATCGTACTGATATCGTGACAGCTGCATCCACTGCACATCTTCCTGCGGCTCTCCGAGTGCCAGGAGAGCCGCAGATCGACGCGCACGCTGGTACTGAATATTCATCGATTGACTGACCCGATAGCGCTGGTAGATACGCCAAGTGGCTGCTGCAAGACCCTCCATGCCGCCAATCACACCTAGCCGGTAAACGATGCTGGTGAGGGTGTCTTCAGACAGCTCTGCGCTGGATTGCAAGTCAATCGCCCGAAGTGGGGAAATACTCGAACTGGGAACCAGGGACAAATCCATCATTTCGCCTCTCCAATGTGTCTACGGAGAGTATTCTGCCAAACGATGAAGGTAAGATAAAACCGTTTTAAGTTTAGCAAAACTACGATTTTTCCGAAGAACCTCCACAGCAAGGCATATATTCAGTGGTGGATGAGGCGGTTGCACCCAGATTCAACGCAGGCCAAAATCCAACCACATTTCTTAACGCCAGGGCCCTGCACATGCGTGGACTCATGCAGTCATCTTCGATCAATCTGGTATCGCTGCTGGAGCACGCGGCTCGTTGGCATAGCCAACAAACCGTCGTCACCAACACCGTGGAGGGCGGCATTCACCGTCAAACCTATGCTCAGACTTTTTGCCGCACCGGGCAGTTGGGGAATGCGCTGTTGAAGTTAGGCGTGTGTCCGGGTGATCGTGTCGCCACTATGGCCTGGAATACCCATCGCCACCTGGAGGCTTGGTTTGCCACCATGGGCATCGGTGCGGTAAGCCACACAGTTAACCCCCGTCTGTTCCCTGAACAGTTGGTTTACATCATGAATCACGCTGAGGACAGCGTGCTTCTGGTTGATCTCACCTTTGTTCCGCTGGTTCAGTCGTTGGCTGATCAGCTGCCGGCACTGCAGCACGTAATTGTCATGACCGATTTGGATCACATGCCCGAGTCACTGCCTGAGAACTGGCACTGCTATGAAACTCTGCTGGGTGAATCTGACGAAACCTGCACATGGGCTCAGGTCGATGCCGACCAAGCCTCGTCTCTTTGTTACACCTCGGGCACTACGGGCAACCCCAAAGGCGTGATGTATTCCCACATGAGTAACGTTCTGCATGCCTTTGGTGCCACCTGCAAAGATGCCATGGATGTTGGCAGCATGGATCGGGTTCTGATGGTCGTCCCCATGTTTCACGCCAATGCCTGGGGACTGGCCTTTGGCCTGCCCATGGTGGGCGCTCAAATGGTGATGCCAGGACCCCATATGGACGGTGCGTCCATCGCGACACAGCTTAACGATGAGCGATGTACCTTCGCCGCCGCGGTTCCGACCATCTGGTCTATGCTGCTGGGCCATCTCAAATCGACCGGAACAGTTCTGGAGCATCTGAAGGAGGTTGTTATTGGTGGTTCAGCTGCGCCGCGCTCCATGATCGAGACCTTCGATCGCGATTACGGCGTAAAGGTGATTCATGCCTGGGGCATGACGGAAATGAGCCCACTGGGCACGGTCAACCGGATAAGCGGCTATATGCAGGAGCCGACTGACGACAGCAGCAGATACGACCAAAGCTGCAAACAGGGTCGCGTACCCTTCGGGGTCGACATGAAAATCACCGATGACGAGGGCAAGACGCTTCCCCACGATGGACAGACCTTCGGCAAACTTTTGGTCAAAGGCCCTTGGACTGTGGAGCGCTACTACGGCGAGAATGAAGACACGGTGGACCATGATGGCTGGTTTGATACCGGCGATATTGCCACCATCGACGAGTTTGGCTTCATGCATATCACCGACCGCGCTAAGGATGTCATCAAGTCTGGCGGCGAGTGGATCAGCTCCGTGGATCTTGAAAACGCGGCGGTGGCCCATCCTGATATTGCCTTGGCGGCCTGTATTGGCGCTACCCACCCAAAATGGGAAGAACGTCCTCTGCTACTGGTTCAAATGGAAGACGGCAAGACCCTGGATGCACAGGCGATCAATGATGTGTTGGCCGAGCAGTTTGCCGGATGGCAGTTACCCGATGCGATTGTTGAGGTAGAGGCGATTGCGCTGACGGCGACGGGGAAGATCGACAAGAAACCCTTACGGGAGGGTTTTCAGAATTACCTGATTGATAACCCTCAGTAGCTTTGTTGCCGCGGACTTGGGCGGTGATGGGCTTGTGGGGCGGATGGCTCCCTGCGGTCCGCTTTACCCCGCCCCACAAGCCCATCACCGCCCAAGCCCACAACCTTAGTTGTGGGTGTCTCAACCAGCGGTTCGGATTTTTGTTAGGCGAAAATTTCTTCGAAAAAGTCTTTGGTTGCAGCCCAGGCGCGGCGGTCGGCGGAGGGGCTGTACATCGTGCCGAAATCCGGGTCGTTGGCCTCTGGATGGGTGAAGGCATGGAGGGTTTTGCCATAGGCGTGTAGCTGCCAGTCGGCGTTGGCCGCGTTCATTTCGTCGGCCAGGGCCAACACTTGATCCGGTTTGACCATTGGGTCGTCCCAGCCATGCAGCGCCAGCACCTTGGCGCTGATACTTGGATTGGCGATATTGTCTGGCGCTACAAACAGGCCGTGCACAGAAATCACGCCAAGCACTGATGCGCCGGCCCGAGCCAGGTCCAACACACAAAGGCCGCCGAAGCAGTAACCCATGGCACCAATGGCATTTTCGTTGACATCCGGTAGCGCTGCGGTGGCCTCCAGTGAGGCGATTAGCCTGCGCTGAAGCTCAGCGCGATCTTCCAGCATGGGCTGCATTAAAGCGCCGTTTTCATCCGGGTTGCTGCCAGTACGATTATCACCGTAGACGTCCAGAGCGACCCCCACGTAGCCCAGCTGTGCGACCTGGCGAGCTTTGTTTTTTTCAAATTCTGTTTGTCCAGCCCAGGCATGACTCACCAATACCGCTGGCGCCGGCGCTGAGACTTCGGGCGTACACACAAACATCTTCATGGTGACGTTCCCAACAGTAACGTCCAGGGTCGATTCAACAGCCATAATTTCTCCAGTTAGCAGGCGAGGCACGCAATGTGCCGGGGAACAGCAATGTTAACCACGAATCACCTGGCTGCCAATGATCCCATAGCGTGCCGCGCGCTCAGCGTGCTTGTCCGCGCTCCCTAAGCAATCGAATTGACGTGGAATAACAAAGACCCAGACATAGAACACCGGACCCGACACAAACCCAGCCGAGCCCCACATTGGGCGCCAGAGCGCCGATCAGGAAGGCCCCGAGAGCAGAACCGCCAATCCCAAACACCCCCCAGAAACTGCTCACACGGCCTCTGAAATTGTCATCCACATGGGCCTGCATCAGACTTTGAACGGAAATTCCGAAAAACGTAAAACATGAGCCCAGTCCGGCGGCGAGCACTAATCCCACTTCAAACGAGCGGGTGAAGGCGAATGCAACAACCAAAAACCCCGATACCAGGGACGACACTGCTGCAACGACCCGCAGGGGACGTCGGCCCGAGCGCGCCAGCCAGAGCCCGGCCAGCACTGCCCCGCCGCCGCTGGCCGAGGTTAACCAGGCAAGTCCAACCGCTCCTTTGCCAAACACCCCGTCGGCAAAGGCCGGAAACATCTCAATCACGCCACGGCCAAAGATAGCAACCACTATAGCCAACAACAGCAAGGATCGAATCAGGGTGTGATTGAGCACGTAACGCAGCCCCTCGATGAGCTCATCCAGTACCTGGCGATTTTCACTATCAGGTTGCGGACGGGTTAGTGGTCGTACCGTCAGCAACGCCAACAGCATAAAAAAGTAGCTGACAGCATTAATCGCAAAGGCCCAGGAAATGCCCCAGCTAACGATAATAAGGCCGGCAAACATGGGTCCAAGAAACCGTGAAGCATTAAATGCCAGACTATTGATGGCGATCCCGCGTGCCAAGTGCTTGCGCGCCAGCAGGTTCGCCACCAGCGACATTCGGATAGGAGAGTAAGCACCGGAGGCGATGCCCTGCAGTAACGACAGCGCCAAGATCACCCAGATATCCAGAACGTCGGAAAAACTGGCGATCGTCATGATGGTCGCTACCGTGGTTAACGCAAGGTTCAGGGCAATCGCTGAACGGCGGCGGTCCAATCGGTCAGCCAATACGCCGAACAGCGGCCCCAACACCACCACCGGAAAGAACTGGGCAAAGGCGATCATACCTACCCAGAATTCCGACTCCGTCTCCAGCCAGGTCAGCCAGCCCAGGGCGACTCGATGGATCCACAAACCGTGCAGATCCAGCACCTGAGCACTCATGTAAATTTTCAGATTGCGCTGAGACTGCGCGTCGCGTCGCTGCGACACGTCCTGCTCCTGGGTCACGGTAGGTTCAGACTGGCCACCAGGCGACGAATCTCCTCTCGAGCCGCCAAGTGAGACATCTGGGTCAAACCCTTGCCTGGCAGATCAGCCAGGTCCATCAAGGTCAATCCGCTGACAAACAGCTCTCGGTAAATGACCCGCTCTGTTAACCCCCGCTCGTAGCGAAACATCAAACGCTTCTTAAGAGCCTCCAGCACACGGTCGACGCGCTGATTATTGCGCGATTGCAGGCTTCCAACCCGATTTGGCGTAACCACCCAGTCCAGGGGCTCAAGTTCTCCGGCGGAACGAAACTTACGACTCTCCCATACCATTTCAGCGTAGTGACTGAGTCGGGTAACCTCGAACGTCTCCGCAGACACTTCGCCCAGAAGATCCAGGTCGACGAAGCTGTCGTTCAGCGGCGTCACCAGCGTATCGGCCAGGGCATGGGCCAGTTGGGAAAAATGGGTGTGACCTCCAGGGCAGTCAATCACCAGAAAGTCGGCGTCCTGCCTTAATTCGGCCAGAGCCTGTTGCAGGTTGGCCTGCTCCTGAGCCTCGCGTTGCCCAATGGACTCCCGCACCACCGAGGCTTTCGGCGCTGTCCAGCGCGGCTGCGGTAGCGTGAGCGTGTTGGCAGTTTCGTAGGCGCGACGATTTTCCAGGAAACGTGATACCGACCGCTGGCGCGAGTCAAGGTCAATAACCGACACCTCGTGGCCTTGCCGCAACAGATGCACGACCACATGCATCGCCAGCGTCGACTTGCCGGTGCCGCCCTTTTCGTTACCAAAAACAATGGTGTGGGTCATAGTTTAAAATTGCCGCCAGGGAGGACAGCACGCTAGTCCAGCCGTGAAAACACCGTCTTTAGCTCTGCGCGGGTGGATTCAGTGGCTTGACGCGGGTACCCCATCCAAATCAATCCTGCAATTCGGTGCTCAGCTGGATCAAGACCCAGAATCTGCAGGGTTTCCGGTAATCGGGTCACGGCGCCGGTTGTCCACTTGCTGCCCACACCGCCCTGCCACAAATACAGCATCAGATTTTGAATGGCACAGCTAGTGGCTGCGTAGTCTTCCCGATCCAACAGCGGATCCTCTGAGATTGCACTGGTCACTGCGATCCATTCAGGCACCGCCTGCAGCCTGTTCCGCCTGGACAGGGCAGCAGCGTCGCCCTTGCTGTTTTTCGCCAGCTCTACCGCCAATTCAATAACTTGGCCTTTGCTGCGTGCCCCCAGATGAAAAAACTTCCAGGGCTCGGTCAGGCGATGGTTGGGCGCCCAGCGAGCAACCTCCACAGCATCTGCAACTAACCGATGATCAACGGGTTGATCGGTAAAAAAGTTGACCGTTCGTCGACCCCGCAATAAATCACCAAGACGGCTCAGGTCGTCTTGCACGTTCACAGCAAAAAGTCACCAACCGGCCGAACTGAGGTCCTCAACTTTGAAACTCGGGCATTTTTACCACCAGCCCTTCCATCTCCTCGGTTACCGTGAGTTGGCAGCTGAGACGGCTGTTGTCTTCGCGGTCCACGGCAGCGCAGTCGAGCATGTCGTCTTCCAGGTCTTCGCGAGGCGGCAGTTTTTCTACCCATTCGGGTTCGATGAATACATGGCAAGTGGCACAGCTCAGACATCCGCCACAATCGGCGTCTATGCCGTCGATGTTGTTTTGAACAGCACCTTCCATGACGCTCCAACCCACTGGTACGTCCTGCTCTGTACGCGTGCC
Source organism: Lysobacterales bacterium (assembly GCA_045106555.1). GTDB lineage: Bacteria > Pseudomonadota > Gammaproteobacteria > Xanthomonadales > SZUA-38 > JANQOZ01. The sequence goes on from JBGCET010000004.1 coordinate 54,984, forward strand.
ATCATTGGCTACATAAGTGATCTTTGGCATTGGCTTCCCGATTTATTCCCAGCCCGGGAGTATTGTGGCGCGGCGACAAAATTTCAATACGCCGATTGTGAAAGGCCTCTGGGCCAAAGTCCGAATGTCAGCCTGCAGCCGCGGCCAGTGGGCGTTCGTCATTGGCCGCGGTGCGCTGCGCAATCACCGCCAATGCACCGATACGATAGGCTTCAGCCAGGGTTGGGAAGTTGAAAATGTTTTCGACAAAAATGTCCACTGTTTGCTCGGTTACCAGGGCCATTTGCGCCAGATGAATCAACTCTGTGGCGCCCTCCCCTACGATTTGACAGCCCAACAGTCGACGCCCCTCGGCATCTGCAACCATTTTCAGCAAACCATCCTGGATACCGGCAATTTGGCCTCTGGCCACTTCAGCAAAGTCGACTTTGGACACCATCACCGCTCCATACTGCTCAATGGCTTGAGCCTCGGTTAGACCCACACTGGAGATTTCCGGAATCGTATAAATCCCTGACGGAATTGTGCTGGCTGGTGATCCCGGAGGTAAACCCAGTGCATGGCGGACCGCTCTGCGGCCCTGATCCATGGAACTTGAAGCCAGCGCGGGCGCACCGATGACGTCACCAACGGCATAGATGCTTGGCACTTTGGTCTGGCAGTTTTCATCCGCGTCCAAGATTCCATACTGATTGATCTTAAGCCCTGCATTGGCAAGTTGAAGGTTATCCACATTAGCCATTCGCCCCTGGGCGAACAGTGCTTTTTCCGCGCTGAGCTGAGTACCGTTATCCATCCGCGCAATCACCTCACAAGCGCCATCCCAATACAGATCGGAGACTTTGGAATTTCCAACAAAGGTGCCACCAAACGACTCAAACGACTCTAGAAATTTGGCCGACAGATCAGGGTCCAGAAAGCCCAACGGGCTGGCAAAGCGGTCAACAACGGTAACTTTGACCCCGAGTAGGGCAAAAATGGAGGCGTACTCGCAGGCGATAACGCCACTACCCAGCACCAGCATGGATTCGGGCAAATAGCACATGGACAACACCGAATCGCTGTCCAATATGTATTCGTGATCCACCGGAATGTCGTCAGGCGCCCGCGGCCTTGAACCCGTTGCCACAATAATATGTTTGGCTTTGTAAGACCGACTAGAGCCGTCAACTCGAGTGGCGAGAATCGTCTGTTCATCGACGAAACTGGCTCGTCCATGCTCACAGATTACGCCATTACGTCCCAACTGGTCAGAAATCAGATCATCGTGACAATCCAGCACGGTCTGCAGCCGGGACATCAAATGGTTCATCGGTGCATGTTGATCGACATGGGCCGTTACCGCTGGCTGACACTGCGCGGCTCGAGCCAGCTGCAGCGCGTTTTCCCTCAGTGTTTTGCTTGGTATCGTGCCCCGATAAACGCAACTGCCTCCAACCTGGCGGTCACGCTCAATCAACATCACTCGGCAGTGTTTCTTGGCAGCCTGAATCGCCGCTTTCTGGCCAGCCGGACCAGAACCGATAATGATGAAATCAAAAATATCATCGCTCATGAGAAGGACTCCAAGGCTAGCGCAAGACGAGACTGCTGCCCCAATAGACCCGCCAGGTCATCAGGGTAAATATTGAGCTCCTGAAAGCAGGGCAACGCCATCAGAGTTTGAGTCAGGTCAGGCGGCGGTTCAGTTCCCAGGTCAGGGTTTTGGCCAGAATCCGCCGGATCATCCGCCCTCTCGGCAGAGGCCTTGGTGCTGGTGACCGACATCAGATGGGTGGCGGCCTGTACCGCACACGCTTCATCGCGGTAGTTCTCCGCTGATTCAAAATCCTGCTGGTGAGTAATGCAGGTTTTGACCACCTCTGGAAGCTGCCAGAGGTCAGCGAGTATTGCTCCCACTTCAACCGCAAATTGATCCACAACTGACGCCAACCGGTCGTCAAACGCGGGTGCGCCGTCAAGTCCAGCAATGATTTTCAACGTCATCGGCTTACCAACGTTATGCAGCATGCCGCAGAGATAGGCGGTTTCGACATTCTTTCGGCGCAACCTTGCCAACTCTTTCGCCCACAGCGCTGTGCCGATACCGGAGCGCCAGTATTCCTGCATGGGCTCCATGTATCGATCGTCGGAAAACACCGTCGCTTTGAAGGCGGCTCCAAGCACAATCTCACATAGAGATTTAAGCCCCAGCCGCATGATGGCCTGGCGTAAGGTGACAATTTCCTGGCGCGGGCTGTAGGCCACCGAATTGGCCACTCTCAATACCCCGGTTGCCAGTTTTTGATCCCTCTCGATCATACCGGCCACTTTGGCAATATCCGCATCCGCATCGCTGGCCAGGTGAAAAACCTGCATGGCGGAGGTAGGCAACAATGGCAGCTCCAGGTCGCCAGCGGATATTTCAGCGGCAACAGCGGCAGAAATATGCTCGAGATCCGTGTCCTCTTGGGGTAATTGTTCCGCCGCGTTTTGCATTATGCCGCCTCCCTTTCCGCGCCGTTGGCCGCGTCTTCTACAACAATCTGTAGTTCCGCCAACACAATGTCGTTCAAATTCAGGACCGTAGATTCTCGAATACTGTCCAATGAGATTCCCGGATCTGGAAAATCGCTGATGCCCTCTTTGGCGCAGGCTTTGTCCACCAGGCGAACGATTGCCAGCACGATGTTGGACTCATCAAACTGGTCCATATCTTGTTGGGCAACGACCTCCTGAAACGACTCGGGCAGGTTCCACAGCTTCAGCAACTGGGCGCCGTGCTGAGTGTGCAGTTGCTTGATGGTCACATCGACTACATGTTCTGACACTTCAATACTGTCAGCCCCCCCAGCCGCCAGGTCTTCGATGATGGTTAGCAATGACACTTTGCCCACGTCATGCAACAAACCGCCGACGTACGCTTCATCAGAGAGATTCAGATAACCGGCTTTGCGTGCCAGCCAGCGGGAACCCATGGCCACTGCACTGGTATGCGCCCAAAGCTTTTTCAGCCGATTGTTGTAAAGGCCTTTGGACATGCTGTAGAGCCGTTTTTGTCCTGCGGCCATGGCTAGAGCGCCCACCTGCTTGCCGCCTAGCCGCACCATGGCCTCGCGAATCGTGTTGACGGCTCCCAGGCCGGAAAAAAACGACGAGTTTGCGGTACTGAGAACTTCAGCAACCAGCACCGGATCCTCTTCCATCAGGTCACAAATTTGTTCAGCGCTGAGGTCGTCTTTTTTCACCGCCCGATAGACCTTGAGCGCAACCTCATCAAAAACCGGCAGCTCGACCTCACCAGAAGTCAGCTTGGCATTGATCATATCTACCAGCGAACCTGAATTACTCATTGCAAATTTCCCGTTAATCGTTTGAGTTCCATAAGCGGTCTGGGAGCGCTCAATCTGGGTAGGGTTCGACGCACTTCCTCAAGGGTGGTTAGGCCGCGTGCGGCTTTCTCCAAACCATCCTCCAGCAGGGTCACCAAACCCGATGTTTCAACGCTGATCTTGCGGATCTGGGCGGACGTTTTTCGGACCAAAATGGCGTCTCGGACAGCTTCCGACAACACCAAAATTTCAAACACGGCCACGCGACCCCGATACCCTGTGTAGTGACAGGCTTCACAGCCGGCGCCAGCGCAGAAATCACTGCCATCAGCGTCTTTTGCGCTCCACCCCAATAGCTGTAGTTCTTTAGAGTCGGGCTCGGTGGGCGCCGAACAGTCGGGGCAGATACGTCGAATCAGACGCTGAGCCACTACACACACCACGGTGGAGGAAATCAGGAAAGCCTCAATGTCCATATTCAACAGACGCAGGAGACCACCAATACTGTCCTCTGTATGAAAGGTGGTTAATACCTTGTGCCCGGTCAGGGCTGCCTGAATGGCACTTTCGGCCGAAAACGCGTCGCGAATCTCCCCCAAGACAATCACATCGGGATCCTGCCTTACCATGTGCCTCAGGGACTCTTCAAAGGTCAATCCCAGTTTGCTGTTGAGCGAACACTGAGAAATGCCGTCCACCACGTACTCCACCGGATCTTCTGCGGTGATAATGGATGTGTTCTCGTCATTCAGGTGATTTACGCAGCTATACAGGGTGGTGGTTTTGCCAGACCCGGTGGGGCCGGTGACGATGATGACGCCACTGGGCGTATCCAGCCCCTGATATTTGAAACGCTCCTGCATGGCTGGCGACATGCCCAACTGGGACATGTCCAGCACTGTGTTGTTGTTGTTCAGTACACGCAGCACCACCGCTTCGCCGTGAACGGTGATATAAAACGACGCACGCATATCAAACATGGAACCCGATTTGGGGTCTTCAAACAGAATTCTACCGCCCTGATGGCGGCGGCGCTCAGAGATGTCCGCTTCTGCCAATACCTTCAGCCGGGACACCACAGCGGCCAGCTTGTCATGGGCAAAGTCAGCGTGTTCGCGCAACACACCGTCGATGCGAAAACGGACCCGAACCCGATCTTTCAACGGCTCAATATGCACGTCGCTGGCACCGCGAGCCACCGCAGCCTGAATCATCGAGTTAACCAATCCCTGGGGACTGGATTGGTCAATGTTCTGTAGCTTTCCAGCCTTCTGACTGCGCCGTCGCCCCAGTGCCGCCGCGGCGTTGCGAATCGCCGTCTGAGTGCTGACCATGGGATGAATTTCTCGCTGAAATATCTGGCTGGCAGCATTTTGCGACGCTTTGCTTAGCGGGTCAGAAAAGGCCACACTGACAACTTCATCAACCTCTTTTATGGGAAAAAATCCGTACTGGACACAAATTTCGGCGGACGTTTTCTCCGTCAGCGAATCGTCGCAGTCTGAGACGTTCAGCTCGACAAAATCCATCCCGACCTGACTGGCAAGAATTCGGGCGAGGTCTTTCTCCTTGATAACGCGCTTTTTGACCAGAATCTCCCCAAGCCTTTCACGGTTCTTGGAAGACCTCTGAATCTTTAGGGCAACCCGCAAATCCGCTCGAGAGATATATCCCATTTCCATCAGGAGGTCGCCGAGGGGCAGCTCAAACCGATGGTTTTTGCAGACCTGACAAATTTGTTCCTCGTCGATCACTCCCATCTGCTTCAACACAGCCAGAACGGTGGATTCCCGACCCAGTTTGGCGACGACCCGTTGACCTTTCTTCAGTTCGTCCTTGGTAATGACGCCATCACGTACCAGTAGCTTGGCCAGGGCATCCTCACCATCATTGCTTGCAGAGTTTGCTGAGGGCTTGGTCTTTACTGGTTTCTTCGAGACAACGGCAGATGGAGTCGATGGAGGTTTCGATTCGACTGCGGAAGCACTTGCTAGGTTGGATTTGGACATCAACTGACACGAATATCGCCTTAGTACTGGTGATATCGGCGATACAAACAAGAAACTGAAGGGCTATCGGCCGTGTGTTACTGCCGATCACGCAAGGCGAAAAGGAAAATACCAGCCAGCAATCCGGCACCGCCCATCAACATGCCGCTGGGTAGCGCAGTCTGGTTGTAGGTCATCGCGATGACCGCAGAGGCAGCTGCCCCAGCCGCAGATTGGGTCGTGCCGAGAATAGCGGCAGCAAACCCAGCGGATTTAGGCTGGGGATCCAGAACCAACGCGGTCACCACAGGCATCAACAGCCCAAACCCCAGTGCGTAAACCATGGCAAACGTCCAGATTAACGCCAGCGATGGCATCCCGACCCATGCAGCTCCCAGCTGACCGGCACCCGCCAGTGTGAGCACCGATACTGCCAGGGTTTCCTGTCCGCTCAGGCCCAGTAAGCCCACAATTTTTCGACTAATCTGCCCAGCAACCACCAACATTAAGGGTATCAGCGCAATAGCAGGCCCCAGCAACTCCTGTTGAATGTGGTAGACGTCTCGCGCTAGTGCCGCGCTGGCCGTAACAAAGCCAAATAGGCCGCTGAACGCGGCGGCGTTGACGAGAACACCACGAACGCTCTGTTTACTCGCCGCGAATGCCCTCAGGCTGGCCCCCAACTGGCGCCAGGGGGATTGACGCTGACCTGAGCGGCGGGTTGGCGGAACAACCAGTCTTACCGGCAGCAGGCAGGCCATCCCATAAACCGCCATCACGACAAAAGCACTGCGCCAACCGTATTCAGAGGCAAAATAACCGCCGATAACCGGTGCCAATACGGTTGCTGACGCCATTACCGTGGTTACCGCCGACATCAGTTGGCCGGCACCCACACCACTGGACACATCCCGCACGATGGCCCGAGCGCTGACAGCCAGCCCGGCCAGAGACAATCCCTGCAGCCAACGCAGCAGCAGCAGCTGGGAAAAATCCGCTACCACTGTCACCAAAACGCAGGTCAAGGAGAATGTGCCGAGGGCAAAATAAAGCACCAGCCGCCGCCCGTATCGATCCGAGCATATTCCTGCGGGTATTTGCCCAAGAGAGAATCCCAGCATAGCCACCGTCAGCGCCAGCTGACTGTCGCCGGGACTGATACCAAATTCCTCGGCGAGTAATGGCAAAGCCGGAGTAAGAGAATCAATACCAAACGACGCTGCGCCCATGCAGGCACCCAATACCAACGCGTACTTCAAGGTTTTCATTGGGCGTTAGTCGACGCTGATGGCCCCATGAGCTGGCGACGCAACTTCGATTGGGGCGCCGCATCGTACAGAGTGATTGAACCGTCTTGCGCGAGTTGAATACCTAACTGGGCGTAAACCGTTTCCAGGTCGGGCACACCCGGGGAGCTGGAATACTTCCGGTACAGGGAAAACCACACCTTGTGCTCGGACAACTCATCAAATTTGCGGAATAGCTCGCGGGCCGTCCAAGATCGATCTGAGGGCAGACAGCAAGCCTGTAAACGCTTCAAGATCACCTCAAGACTTTCGCGCCCTCCGCTTTGTTGCCGCTGCTGAACGTCCCCCAGCAAAGCGATAGCGGCGCCAACCCAATACACCATCATGCGTGGCTTACGCCCCCCACCTGACGTATCGTTTGGACTCATCTTCGGAGTGACATTTCTCGCCCTTTCTATCCCCGCATGCAGCTTTTCCCAACCGCGAATTTCCGTGTAATTGCCGCCGCGAGCCATCAGCACATTTTGGTAGTAACTGGCAAAACCTTCCGACACCCAGCGATCGCTGATATGGGGGAGCAACAAATGGGCAAACTCATGGGTTGCCGTCCAATCGGCATTGAAGTCGGCCAACGTGCGGTCTGGGTCGGCGAAAAACTGCACTGCCTCACCGCCGTCGCGCATCACGCGGCCGAAGGGCACGGGCGAGTTACGACTGCCCCGGACCGGCACCACAATTATCTGAGGATTGGGATGGGGAAAGCGGCCATACGCCGAAACAACGTTTTGGGCTGACTGGCTCAACCAATCCAACATTTTTGCGCGATCGGATTGCCCGCCGTCGTCAGCAAGCAAACTCACGCGCAGAGTCGACCCCGCCACGCTGATTTCGTCATAGATAAACGACCCCATGGCGATTTGGGCATCCGAACTTCTGGGTGACTGACCAAACCGATAGGTATTGGGTTGACCCACGGGCTTCCAAGGCGCGGAGACCCGTTGCCCGGGTGGCAGTGCAAACGCCACCTCAATGGTGGTTTCCGCAGAGAGCGGAGGCAATAGCAGCCAATCACTGGATGAGGACAAACGGTTGGCGCTGGAAAGGCGCACCCATCGGCTGGGGTTATCATCGGCAGCCCCAGCCAGATCGTATCGATAGGTGATGCAGCTTACGCCAAGGGGAACATCGACCTGACGACCACGACGTTCAAGTGGTTGACCCTCGCAGGTTTGCGTATGGCTGATGTACTCGGCCGTTTTCGCATGCCGGGTTTTCAACGTGCGGACCCGCCCTTCCAGCGCAACTTGGACCGCTAACCCGGCAAGGTCGGCGTCGACCCCTACTCGATAACCATGGACCTGTGCATGGCTCGCGAAAGGCGCTCCAGTCAGTAACGCGCAAATTGCCAGCAGGGCAACCAGGCGCTGTCTTCCCGAGTTCGGGAGTGTACGGGCGTCATCCATGATCTGTGGAACATCCCAAGGGGTAAATTGATTCAAGACTAACGGCCCACTTCTGTCCGGTTGCGACCAGACTTTTTGGCACGGTAAAGCGCCTTGTCCGCTGCAGCAATAACGTTTTCGGCGTTGCCACCGTGTTTACTCCCGTGTGCGACGCCGATGCTGACCGTGGCCTTCACGCTGGGCACCTTTTGTCGATAGCTGGACTTCTTCAGCGGTTTGCGGGTGGGACGTCCGCCGCCACGCATCACAACCGGGCGCCGCGCGATCTCCTGACGAATGTCCTCACAGCGTTTTTTTGCCTCGACCAGTGAACGCCCACGAAACACCAGACAAAATTCCTCACCCCCATAACGATAGGTTTGGCACAGTCTCAAGCCTCTAACCCGAGCCGCCACCATGCGCAGCACCTGATCACCGAAGTCATGGCCGAACCGATCATTAACCCGCTTGAAATGGTCGATGTCCAGCATACCTATGGCAAAATTTCCCGACAGCGTCTTTAACGCGTTATCCAATGCACGCCGGTTTTTCAGGCGAGTCAAAGGATCAACAAACGCCATATCGTGAGAGGCCAGCAACACCCCCAGCATCATGATTGCACAGGCAGCCAGGAAGCAGGGATAGGTCCACTGAGGCCGTAAGCTGGCCATCAAAAGACAACAACCCAATAGGAATAGAAACAATTCACTGGATTCGTTGAATTTCTGCCAGCGGATGAAAAACAGCATACATGCAGCGGTCAGCAGCTTGGGTTCCAGCGGCAACAGCCAGCCGTCAGCAGAACCTGGTAACCATTTCACCAGCCATTCATTGAACGAGCTTAGGTTCGCCAACGCTTCCGGCGTCAGCAGTAACGGTACGCTGTGTTGGCAGGCCAGAAAAAAAATAATTGCTATCGTGACCCGAGAAAACAGCGGAACTCGAGGTAACAGCGAGAGTGCCAGGAGATTCCAGGGTAGCCAACTGTTGACCACACGCCACATATCATGGGAAACGGCCACGCCCAGCGCTGCCGACAGGGGGCCCGCACCCACGCCAAGCGCCAGCCATAACAGCAATAGCCAGCCCAATGCGAAGCGGTAGCGCTGGAAGGAGGCTGCGTAACACAGACCGGCCACTGACAGCATGAGTGCCAACAGCGCCTGTTGCAAAGAAAATGCGGTGGTCAAGAAGGGTCCCCGAGTCGTTGCCGACTATTGTAACGGCCGCGTTGGCAAATCACCTACGCCAAGGCCGAACCCTGCCCTGACTTCGAGTGGACGTCGCAAACGTCGTACCGGGGGCAAACAGGGAATTCTCTCGCCCATGACGATTGGCTCACCAATCCGCACTCGGCGACGTTATAATACGCCCCCTCAGCACGTTGCAATTGTTGCTTTTCACCCTTTCTGGAGGTCCCCATGCAACCCCTTAACACTTTTTCGCGGCTCGCTTTCTGTCTGCTGGCACTCATGCTGCTAGGCACTCCGGCTATCGCCAAAAACTATTCCGTTGAAGATTTCTTCAAAAACCCTCAGTACTCCCAAATGACGGTTTCGCCCAACGGCAAATACATGGCGGCCATAGCCCCAGCCAACGGACGAAGAAATCTGGCCATTATCGACCTGAAAGATCGCAGCAAGTCGCGATTTATCACCGCATTGGATGATCAGGATGTTGCTGGATACACCTGGGTATCGGATGACCGGATAATTTTCGCCATCGATGCAGACGGCATTGAAGCCATTGCCATGTATGCCGTGGATCGAAAGGGCGGTCGTATCACCACCCTGATCAACCCGCTGGAATCCAATTCGGCGGGGCCCGGGGGAATACCCTCTCCCACCCTGCTTGACACGCTGGACGACGACAAAAAGCACGTGCTGGTGTCTTACGACAGTCGTCGCGTTGGCGTACCAGACGTTTATCGAATGAACGTGCGCAACGGCGGCATGAAAATGATTGAGCGCAACCCAGGCACAGTCACCGGCTGGGTCACTGACCATGACGGAAAAATCCGCGGCGCCTTTGCGCAAGACAAACTCTTCACTGAAGCCTGGTACCGCAAAACCGAAGATGACGAGTGGGAAGCAATTGCTCGCTTTTCCTGGGATGATCGTAATGCCTTCCAACCACTGGGATTCGATTACGACAACAAGACCTGGTTTGTCTCATCGCAGAAAGATCACGATACGGCAGCCATCTACAAGTTCAACCCAGAGACCCAGGAATACGGCGAGATGATCTTCCACAACGACACTGTGGATGCGGGTGGCCTAATCTTTTCTGATGCCCACGAAAAAGTGGTTGCCGCAACCTATTACGATTCGCAGCCTCGCTGGCACGGCCTGGACGAGGACTACACCCAAATGCGCAAAGCGTTGGAAGCGTCGTTCCCCGATCTGGTGGTGACGCTGGCTAGCGCTAATAAAGACGAAGACCTGTTCATCGTAGCCACCACCAGCGATGTGGATCCGGGCAGTTTTTATCTTTACGACCGCAAATCTCAAAAACTGGAATTTCTTGCCGAGCCCCGGTCCTGGATCGAGCCAGAGGACATGGCCCCGCTGAAGCCGATCACCTATACCACTCGTGACGGCATGACGATCCATGGTTATTTAACATTGCCTACCAACGGCAACACCAAAGATCTTCCCCTCATCGTCAATCCCCACGGCGGCCCCTGGGCACGGGATTTCTGGGGTTTTAATTCAGAACACCAATTTCTTGCCAACCGAGGTTATGCGGTATTGCAAATGAATTTCCGCGGGTCTACGGGGTACGGTCGAACTCATCTGGAAGCCAGCTACAAGCAATGGGGCCGCAAGATGCAGGACGATATTACCGACGCCGTCTCCTGGGCAATTGACGAAGGGTATGCCGACGAAGATCGCATCTGCATTTACGGCGGCAGCTACGGCGGATATGCCACCATGGCCGGCGTCACCACCACACCTGACCTCTACAAGTGCGGCGTGAACTACGTCGGCGTTGTGGATATTGCACTGCTGTTTGACACCATGCCTAAAGCTTGGAACCTGGGCAAAGAGCAAATGAAACAGCAGGTAGGGGACCCGGTAGCCGACGCTGAAATGCTGGCTGAAGCCTCTCCAATCAACCACGTTGATAAGATCAAAGCGCCCATTTTCATCGTTCATGGCCGCAAGGACCCACGGGTGAAGTATGAGCACGCCACCCGTCTGCGCAAAGAGATGGAAGAGCACAACAAGCCTTATGAGTGGATGGTGAAAGACAACGAAGGGCACGGATTTGCAAAAGAAGAAAATCGCATTGAGCTGTACACCGCCATGGAGAAATTCTTCGACAAGCACATCGGCGAAACCTCTGGCCCCTAGCGGCAACCATTGGGAGCGGCCTTCGGGGCGCTCCCTGAGCTGATCACTGATTGCTGACCGAAATCCTGGTCAATGAATCAAGCAGGAGCAAAAGCCTGCTCCGCTCCCAAAACCCCCGGCCTGGTCCGGGGGTTTTGTTTTTCTCCCCGACTCCACTCGCTTTTCCAGAGATGGCATAATGCCGCGCTATTACCCAAGGATCGGGCCCAATGCCAAAGCTCAGCGTGGCAGAACTGGCGAAAACGTTGGTTCACTTTCACTACCATGGCGTCATATCAACGTTAGCCACCGATGGCGGTTACCCCTATGGCTCAGTGATTGACTACTTGCCCTTGTCTCAAGGCGACGTGGTGGTATTGTTGCATGAGCGCGCAGAGCATTATCGCTACCTGACCGCCAGCCCTAAGGCGTCACTGCTGGTTAACGCGCATTTAGCGGAACACGAAGCCTTGCTGATTCCACGGGTCACACTGCTGGGTGAGGCTCAACCGGCCGAAGACCATAGCGATATGGTTCGTGACTACCTCGCCCGTCACCCAGACGCTGAACCCTACGTAAACCTCGACGGCATGCGATTTTTCCAAATCGACGTCAAAGGCGTGCGATATATTGCGGGTTCAGGTCGTGCAGTGTGGGTTGATGGAACCGACTACCGAGCCGCCAAAGCCGACCCACTGGGTGAAGATGCGCCATGGATCATGCACGAAATGAACGATCGCTACAGTGATCAGCTCACGGCCATAGCACGGGCCAGCGATACCTGCCGTTGGGCTGATGCTGGCCGCGTGGTCAGTGTTGATCGGTTTGGATTTGACTTGATCTGTACCGCTGGAGATCGGCGCCACGCTCTGCGGGTAAGCCTACCGAAGCCCGCCTATGATCGCGCCGAGTTTGAACAGGCACTGTCTAGCCTGACCGACAGTTCCAGCTGATCGTCATGAGCCAGGAACCCGTCGTTTCGGGTCGCGCCTGCTCACCTAAGCCCGCCCCCTCTTGCCCTCTTTGACTGCATACTCGGTTGGCCCAGGCGAGGCGTTTTCTCTGGCCAGCGCGCTGTTTTGGGCCATTGCTGTGGTGCTTTACAAGCGCAGCGGCGAATCCATGGGGCCGTTTACCTTGAATCTGGTAAAAAACCTGATCGCGGTGATTTTGCTGACGCCAACACTGATCCTATTTTCCGACACATCACCGCCGCCCCTGACTGCTGACCAGTGGTGGATTTGTATTGTCTCCGGCGTTATTGGTCTGGCATTGGCCGACACCCTTTACTTTGCCTGTCTGTACCGAATTGGCGCCAGTCGAACCGGCATTGTCGCCGCCATGTTCAGCCCCAGCATGATTGCGCTATCAGCGTTGTTTCTGGGGGAACGGTTAAATGCTTGGCAGCTGGCCGGGTTTACTGCGGTGGTCAGTGGCGTCGTGCTCGTTGCGCGGGCTGATCGTAGCGACTGCGCCCCGCCAAAACTTTTTCAGGGGGTCGCACTCGGTGTGCTCTCGGTGTTTCTGATGGCGGTGGGTATCGTCATGGTGAAACGAATTTTGGAACAATTTGACGTGTTGTGGATCGTTCAAATCCGGCTACTGGCGGGGGTCGCCGGCATGCTGCTTCTCATGCTGGTGATGGGGCGCACCCACCGTGTGCTGCGCCAGCTGCGGGAACCTCATGCTTGGGGCCATATTATTCTGGCAAGTGTCTTTGGCAGCTATTTATCCATGGTCTGCTGGCAGGCCGGTTACAAATACACGATGGCATCCATTGCCTCCGTGCTAAACGAAACCTCCAGCGTTATAATTGTCGTTCTGGCCTGGGCGTTTCTCGGCGAATCCCTGACCCGGCGGAAACTAGCAGGCATCAGCCTGACCTTTGGTGGAGTCATCATCATGTTAAGCAACGTTGCGTGATTGAGGTCAACGATCTAAGTTTCCGCTATTCGAGCTCTGCCGAGCCCACTCTCAAATCTCTCTCATTCGCCGCCGCCCCCGGTCAGGTGTTGGGATTTGTGGGTCCCAGCGGTGCGGGCAAATCCACCACCCAGAAAGTCCTCACCGGTCAGCTGAGTCACTTCAGCGGAACGGTCAAAATCTTAGGTCAGATGGTCGATCGATGGGGACGGGACCTGTATCAACACATTGGCGTTGGATTTGAGCTACCCACCCACTTTCTTCGCCTCACCGGGCGCGAGAATCTGGAGTTTTTTCGCGCGCTATACGATGTTTCCCGCCACCGATATCTGGACCTGATGGAAGAGCTTGGACTGGCTGGCGCACTGGATCAGCGGGTGTGCGATTACTCAAAGGGCATGAAGACGCGCTTGGGGTTTGCCAGAGCCCTCTTACACAACCCTCAGCTATTGTTTCTTGATGAACCTGGTGGCGGCCTGGACCCCGCCAATGTGGCGGTGGTGGAGTCCATCATCCAACGGGAACGCGCGGCGGGAAAGACCATCTTCCTTACCACCCACGACATGCTCACCGTTGACCGACTTTGTGACCAAGTCGCGTTCCTGATTGACGGCACGATCGCTGTGACCGATGACCCGAGTCTGTTGAAACAAGCCCATGGACGACCAGAAGTCTCCGTCACATTTGGCGAGCCTCAAAAGACCGAGACCTTCGCCTTGGACTCACTGGGTCAAAACCCACGGTTCCGGCAAGTCATAGAGCAATACCCCCTGCATACGCTGCACAGCCAGGAAGCCAGCCTCAGCGAGATTTTTTTGAAGCTGACCGGCACCGCCATTGATTGAGTCGGCAACTACTGACGATTCACCCAATGCAAGGCTGCCGAATTTGCGCACTGCAGGCGCCCATCGGCGTCGATTGATTGCCAGCGTGAAATGCGATTTCAAACTGGCCCAACGTAACGGCTTTTTTATTGCCGCACTGTTTGTCAGCGCCGTTCACCTGGCGCTTCTTTGGTGGATGGGTTCCATGGTCGCTGACTGGATTTTGGCCCTCGTATTGCTAGAGGTTTTTATCTTCAACGGCTTTTATTTCGCCGCTGCACTGGTTTTACTGAGCAAGAGCGAAAACACCCTTCAGGCCCAATTTCTTTCGCCCCAGCGACCGGCAGAGTGGGTGCTGGCGAAGTGCCTGATCCTGAGCCTGCTGGCCATCGTTGAAAGCCTGCTGATTACCCTGCCACTTTGGCAGCCTGCTCTCGTTACTCTGCTGCTCACCGCCGTTCTCATGACGAGCCTGCTGTGTCAGCTAGGCTTGTTTTTGGTTCAGCGGTACCGAAGTTTGAGCGATTTTCTCGTGCCCTCATCCCTGGTATTTCTGTTGCTACTCATTCCGGCTGTTCAGTTGATGGAGCTGTGGTCCAGTCCCTGGCTCATGCTGCACCCACTAACGCCTCACATGACCTTGTTAAAGGCGTCATTGGCCACGGGAGCCGATGCCTGCAGCCCCTGGTGGTGGGTAGCGGCAGTGCTGTGGTTAATTCCTGGCCAGTGGCTGGCCACTCGAGCCGTTCGCAACATGGCCCTGGCACCCTGATGACCACTCAAACGCCACCCAATCCGCAGCGCTTCGGCTTGGCCCGTTGCCTGGCTCTGGTTCGCGCAGATGCGCGCAGCATTCAGCGCGACTCTCTGCTGCGCTGGTCGCTGATTGCCTGCCTGCTGTTTTTTCTGCCCATCTTGCGCTGGGGACCACCAACCTTGAACGGTTGGCTGATTTCAGAACACGGGTTTGACCTTTCCCCGTGGTTTCCACTGATTCAGAGCAGCTGTCTACTGGTCGCGCCGGTGTTGGTGGGTATAGTCGGCGGTCTGTTGATGGTAGACCAGCGGGATGAGGGCATTGCCACGGCGCTGAGCGTGACGCCTCTGGGTGTCGACGGATACCTGATTTATCGAGTAACCCTGCCGGCGTTGGCGGGGTTTTTCATCACCGTCGCGATGCTTGGATTGGTCAATTTGGCACCAATCTCCGTTACGGCCATTGTCTTATGCAGTCTTTGTGCAGCACCACTAGCGCCGCTGTTGGCGCTAACCATTGCGCTGCTTGCCGATAATAAGATTCAGGGGTTTGCCATTGCCAAAGCCAACGGTGTGGTCACCGCTCCGATTATCGCGGCTTGGTTTGTGGCTCCCCCGACGCAATGGCTTTTCTTGCTACTACCCACCTATTTGCCTGTGAAAATCTGTTGGCTGGCGATGGATCAGCAAAACGGGTTCTGGCTGGTTCCAATCTCGTTGCTTATTCATGGCGTGCAATTGCGCTGGCTTCATCGCCGCGTCGCACGACGCCAGCAGTGGGCCTGATTTTGAGCGTTGCCCCCATTATGAGCCGTAGCAACCTTTATCAGCGCCTTGATACAATGGCGGGATGTCAGTTGTCGCTTACGCTCACCCCAACATCGCCTTAATCAAGTACTGGGGGAAATCCGACTTAGTCACCAATATGCCTTCAGCAGGGTCGCTGTCGGTAACCCTCGATACGTTCAGCACGCAAACTCAAGTGGAGGTTGGCAGCGAGGACCATTTTGTCTTAAATGGACAGCCCGGTGGACCCCAAGGCCAACGGATATTTAGCTGGCTGGATCAAACCCAACCTGACCGCCCACCGCTGGTAATCCGCAGCAGCAACAATTTTCCTACCGCGGCCGGGCTGGCTTCCTCAGCGTCCGGTTTTGCCGCGCTAACCGTCGCTGTAAATGTATTGCTTGATCTGAAACTGTCCGCGTCCCAACAATCGGTCATGGCTCGGCGCGGATCAGGCTCCGCCGCCCGCTCGATTTTTGGCGGTTTTGTTGCCCTGGATAAGGGCGCCGATAGTAATACAACGTTTGCCCGTCCCTTGGTCGGCAAAGACGCCTGGCCATTAAAAGTCGTTATTGCCGTCACCGCAGCAGGACCCAAAAAAATCTCTTCCAGTCGCGGCATGGAACAATCACGACTAACCTCACCTTACTATGACGCTTGGAACCATCAGGTGCCTGCTGACCTGAAGGTCGCTAATGACGCTATTGAGAGTCGTGACTTTGAGGCGCTAGCCCAGGTCAGCGAAGGCAGTTTCCTGGCAATGCACGCCGTCATGATCTCAAGTCGGCCCGGCCTGCTGTATATGAAGCCCGCCAGTCTGGCCTGTATTGAACGGGTGCGGGAATTAAGGGCCCAGGGGATCGCTGCGTTTTGCACGATGGATGCTGGCCCCCAGGTAAAAATCATTTGCCAGCCCGATGCCGCCAGCGCGGTGGAATCCGCCGTAAAAGACATCTCTGGCGTATTGGAGGTGCATAGCGTTGGCCTGGGTGACGGCGCCTACGTGGAACAATCTTGAGTGATACGCTTCACGCCAGCGCCCCTGGCAAGCTGGTGATTGTGGGTGAATATGCCGTGATCTACGGCGCACCGGCTCTGGTGTCCGCGGTTCCTCGCCGTGCCACCGTCAGCCTGCGCTCGCGGAAAGATAATACCTGGATGGTCAGCACGCCTGGCCTCACCTCCCAAGGCTCCGACCTGCCGATGAGTTTTACCGGGGTCGCTGATGCAACGTTGCCCCACCAGATTCCGCTGTTGGCAGCGGTATTCCAGTCATTGGATTTTCAGGGACCAGGATATTGTGCAGAACTGGATACCCAGGCGTTTTACGTCGACCACAACAGCTCTGCCACGATCGCGGACTTACCGGCGAAACTGGGTCTTGGGTCCAGCGCAGCCATGTGCACGGCGTTGATGGGCGCGCTGGCGTTGAGCCTCAGCCGGCAACTTCGCACTTCACCGAAATTGAACACCACTGACGGGCAACCGATCTCCTTGCTCGAAGTGCTCAAGGCTCACCAGTTATTTCAGCACGGCAAAGGCAGCGGAATCGACATCGCTGCCAGCTACCTTGGCGGCTGCGTGGAATTTCGCAGGGACCCTAAAAAAACCCAGGGCATTACCCATAGTCCATCGATACTTCCGGTGCCGGCGGTATGGATTTGGTCAGGAACCTCTGCTGCCACCACTTCCCGGCTTGAGCGCCTTCAACAGTTTCAGCAGGCTCAACCCAAATTTTTTACTGAACTGATGGACTCACTATCCAGTCTTTCCCTTGCGGCCTGTCAGGCAGCCAGGCAAAACCAACCGGAGGAATTTCTGGAAGCCACCGGTCAATTCAGTGCTCGTTTGGCCAACCTTGATCAATGCAGTCAGCTGGGTGTATGGACTGACAGTCACAGTAAAATTGCCGACATTGCCAGGCGTTGCGGGGTTTTTTACAAGACCAGCGGTGCCGGGGGTGGTGATTGCGGGCTAGCGCTGGATAAGGACCCGGACAAATTGGAATACTTTCGCGCCAAGGCCCAGGCCGGAGGGTTTCCGGGCTGGCATCTGGGCGCTGAAAACCAAGGCCTTACGGTGGCCTGAATCCACTGCGGAAAAAAGCGCCGGGTTTTGAGATAATAGGGCAAGTACCCCCTCAATCTGAATTTGCGGGAGTACTTGGCCGAGGGGCCAATCGATGGCCAGCGGCTAACCCACGCTGCAGCAAATGGCCACCAATACACTGGGGACGGACCAACACCTTTGATGAGTCGTGAATTACGCAACGCGCTGCAACTATCTGATCAACTGCTGCCAGGAGTGTCGCGCACCTTTGCTTTGACCATTCCTCAGCTGCCTGATGGATTGCGAGAACCCATTACCAATGCGTATCTGTTGTGCCGGATTGCCGACACAATAGAAGACGACCTCAGCCTGTCGCGGCAACAGAAAGCGGGGTTTCACCAACGCTTCATCGAGGTAGTCAGCGGCACCATGCCGGTGGCGAATTTCGGTGCAGAACTGGCGCCACTGCTGTCGAAGAAAACTCCGGCTGATGAGATCGAGTTGATCAAACAAACTGCTGGCGTAATCGAGGTAACTCACAGCTTCAACGAACGCCAGCGCGCCGCTCTGCAACGCTGCATCACCATTATGTGCCACGGCATGCCTCAATATCAGGAAGACAAGTCCATCGCAGGGCTGCCCACGGTGGCTGACATGGATCAGTACTGTTACTACGTCGCGGGTGTCGTTGGGGAAATGCTGACGGAACTGTTTTGTGACTATTCCACTACTATTGCCACCCATCGCAGCAGCATGATGCCGCTGGCGGTAGCTTTCGGCCAGGGCCTTCAAATGACCAACATCCTGAAGGACTTCTGGGAAGATCGAGCGGCCGCAGCGTGCTGGTTACCCCAGGAGCTGTTTCACAGTCACGGGCTCAACCTGGCCGACGCGGACAGCCCGGCGTTTCAAAACCGCTTTGAGAAAGGCATCGAAGAACTGCTGGGTATGGCCCATGCCTATTTGCGGGACGCGCTGGGCTATGTGCATTTGATACCCTCCAATGAAATCGGTATTCGGCGCTTTTGCCTTTGGGCCATAGGGCTGGCGGTGCACACCTTACAGAGCATTCGCCGACACCCGGAATACCGCACCGGCGCCGCGGTGAAAATCTCCCGTGCGTCAGTGCGGCGCATAATGCTGATCAGTAACCTTTGCTCCCGCAGCAACCGCTTACTGCGATTTGGCTTTAAAATGCTGGCCAGAGGACTGCCGTTGAAATCTGAACTTATGCAATCGAACCAGGCCTGGGCCAGCTCACGATGAGCAGCGAAAACCAATCCCGAATCCCCAATTTCTACAAGCTCTCCATTGAAGAGCGCGTTGCCGCCGTGCGCGAACGAGGCTGGATCAGCGAAGACGATCAGGCCCTGCTCAACAGCGGCTCACACATGCTGACCCTCGAAAACGCCGACCGCATGATCGAAAACGTCATCGGTGTGCTGGGATTGCCGGTTGGGCTGGGCCTGAATTTTCAGATCAACAACAAAGACTACGTTGTGCCGCTGGCGGTAGAGGAACCTTCCATTGTGGCCGCACTGAGTTCAGCGGCGAAAATCGCCCGAGCCGGCGGCGGCTTTACCGCCGAGGCCAGTGACCCGGTTCTCATCGGCCAGGTTCAGGTGATTGGCACTCCTCATCCCTCCCGTGCCCGAACGCGCCTGCTGCAGCGTAAAGAACAGATCATTAACCTGGCCAACAGCCTTCATCCAAAGATGGTTGCCCGAGGTGGCGGAGCCCGGGATATCGAAGTGTTGATGCATACCACCCACGACCTTGGCGACATGCTGGTGGTCCATCTTTTAGTGGATACTCGTGACGCCATGGGCGCGAATCTGGTCAACACCATGTGCGAGGGCGTTGCTGCGCTGATCGAAAAAATCACCGGCGGGAAGGTGTTTTTACGAATTCTGTCCAATCTCACCGACCGCGCCATGGTTCGAGCCCGAACCGTTATTCCCATGGACCAATTGGCCCGACGCGGCTTCGACGGCGAACAGGTACGAGATGGTATATGCATTGCCAGTCAGTTTGCTGACATCGACCCTTACCGGGCAGCCACTCACAACAAAGGGGTAATGAACGGTATTGATGCTGTCGCCCTTGCAACTGGCAATGATTGGCGCGCCATCGAAGCGGGTGCCCATGCATACGCAGCGCGCGCTGGCAGGTACACTGCGCTAACTCAGTGGCGAAAAACCGACGAGGGTGACCTGGAAGGTATCATTGAGGTACCGATCAAGGTCGGTATTGTCGGCGGGCCGCTGCAGTCTAACCCAACGGTTGCACTGAATTTGCGCCTGCTGGGGGTTACAAGCGCCGTCGAACTGGCGCAGGTAATGGGGGCCGTAGGGCTGGCGCAGAATTTCTCTGCCTTGAAAGCTCTGGCCACTGAAGGCATTCAGCAGGGACATATGACGCTGCATGCCCGAAGTGTTGCCACCGCAGCTGGCGCAACACCCGAGATGTTTAACCAGGTGGTCGACCGACTGGTGGAAAGCGGCGAAATAAAGATCTGGAAAGCGAGGCAGATTGTGGCAACAGTAAAACAACAATCACATGCAGACGACAGTGGCGCCCCTACCGACGGCCTGTCCGCCGGTTGTGGCAAAGCAATCCTGATGGGTGAGCACGCCGTAGTTTATGGCTCTCATGCCATCGCAGCGCCAATACCGCTGGCAGTGGAAGCCCGGGTTGACGATTGGCCACAGGGTATTCAGCTATCTATTCCGCGCTGGGGCGTGGATCAGCGAATTAGCGTTGAGCCGGAACACCGCAAGCCCTACGAGCGACCGGCCGCGATGATACTTGAACGTCTGGGGCTGCTGGATCAGAGCATGCATATCCAAGTATTTCCCAATCTACCCAGAGCTCAAGGGCTCGGCGGCTCTGCTGCCGTAGCGGTCGCCATCATTCGCTCACTGGATCAACACTTTCGCCTTGGTTTAAGCGATGAAGAGACTAACGCTCTGGCCTTTGAAGCGGAAAAAATGGCCCATGGTGAAGCGTCAGGAATCGACAATTCGGTGGCCACCTACGGCAACATGCTGTTGTTTAAGCGCGGCGACCCACCGCTGGTTGAGCAATTAATTTTGCCCCAACCCATTCGGCTGGTCATTGGCATCACCGGCGTTGAGAGCCTAACTGCCAAGATGGTGGCCAAAGTTCGCTCGGGCTGGGAAAGCAGCCGCAAAGTGTACGACCGGATATTCAACGACATTGACGAACTGACTTTGCGCTCATTGGAGGCACTAAAGGCCTTTGAGCTGGAACGAGTCGGACAGCTGATGAATGTTTGCCAGGGGATGCTCAATGGCATTCAGGTTTCATCCTGGGAAATTGAAGAAGTTATTCAAATTGCGCGGGAAAACGGCGCCCTGGGGGCCAAGCTTACCGGCGCCGGCGGCGGTGGCTCAATTATCGCCCTTTGCCCGGAAAACTCCCACAAGGTTGCCAAAGCCATAGAGGATGCAGGATACAAAGCCATGGAGGTGGAAATTGGCTAATTCAGCAGTCGCGCGTCAGGCGATCGTTTCATTCGAATCCGAACAGCTTGTGCTGGTCGATGGCGACGACACTCCTGTCGGCTATGCCAGTAAAGCCGACTGCCATGATGGCGACGGCATTTTGCATCGGGCATTTTCACTGTTTATTTTCAATGACCGTGGCGAACTGCTGCTGCAGCAACGCAGTGGCCAGAAACGCTTGTGGCCGCTTTACTGGTCGAACAGCTGTTGCAGTCACCCACGCCAGGGCGAAGAACTCGATGAGGCAATTCACCGCCGCTTGGCCCAGGAAATGGGCATGAGCAGCGATTTGGAATATGTTTATAAATTCCAGTATCAGGCCAATTTCGGCGCAGCGGGTTCAGAAAATGAGCTGTGCTCAGTATTTCTG
Source organism: Lysobacterales bacterium (assembly GCA_045106555.1). Taxonomy (GTDB): domain Bacteria; phylum Pseudomonadota; class Gammaproteobacteria; order Xanthomonadales; family SZUA-38; genus JANQOZ01. The sequence goes on from JBGCET010000004.1 coordinate 76,542, forward strand.
GGACATGCGGAAGGTGAGGTTCACGCCAACGTCAATGAAGTGGAGAGCTGGAGATGGATCAGCCCTTCAGCATTGAACGCAGAGATTGCTGCCGCTGAAGAGGACTTTACGCCGTGGTTCAAGATGGAATGGAGCCGACTGCATGAAGATTTCGCCAGCCAACTCAGAAACTACGTTAAAGATTGATCGCGGTAACGGGGACTACCCCGTTACCGGTCAAAAATCTTTTTACCGCTCAGGATTGCTTCAGAGAATCCCGGATTTCGGTCAGTAGCTTCACCTCATCACTGGGCTCAGCAGGCGCTTCCGGCGCTTCTTCTTCTTTCTTCTTCATGTTGTTCATGACTTTCACTGCCACGAAAATGGCCAGTGCAACAATCAGAAAATCGACGATTGTTTGAATAAACGCCCCATAGCTGATGGCCACGGCTTCCACATCAGCCGTCGCCTCTTGAATGGTGTAAGCCAACTTCGAGAAATCCACGCCACCCATTGCTACACCGATTGGCGGCATGATCACGTCCTTCACCAGCGAGGACACGATTTTCCCGAAGGCAGCGCCAATGATGATGCCAACTGCCATATCCACTACGTTGCCACGTAACGCAAACTCTTTGAATTCTTTCACAAACGCCATGGTTCTTGTCTTCCCAATTTAATTATTTGTATTAAGCGGCAATCGCTAAAACGCTGCCGCCCTGGCCCTCGGAAATGGGACACTAGCAGCGCCGCCGATGATTTTCTAGTCAGTTGTGCCGTTACAGTCTGACACCGGCTTTGGCAAAGGTGTCACAGGAATCGACGTTGCCCCCAGAAAGTCCTAATTTCAGCCACTCCACCCGCTGAGCCGAGGAACCGTGGGTAAACGATTCTGGTCGCACCGACTTGCCTGAGGACGATTGCAGCGCATCGTCACCGATAGTGGCTGCGGCGCGTATTCCTTCCTGTACATCGCCCGGCTCCAGTACCCGATTGGCCTGATTTGCGTGGTACGCCCAGACGCCTGCGAGGCAGTCTGCCTGCAACTCCATCAGAACAGATAACTGGTTGGCCTGAGACTTGTTTCCCGACTGCTGTAAACGCCGAACTCGCGGCTCTATACCGGTAATGTTTTGGATATGATGACCTACTTCGTGGCCAATCACGTAGGCTTGCGCGAAATCACCCGGTGCCCCCATCTGCGCCAACTGGCGAAAAAAACTCAGATCGAGATACACCTTGCGATCACCCGGGCAGTAGAACGGGCCAACGGCAGCGCTGTTATAGCCACAGGCGGACGCGACCGCATTTTCAAAAATCCGCAGCCGCGGTGCTTGGTATTGCTGTCCTGAGCTGCGAAAAACCCGACTCCAGACATCTTCAGTAGATCCCAACACCGCGCTCACGAACTGCGAAGCTTCGTCATCCGCAGCGGGGTTGCTGGCCTGCGGGGTTTGAACAGTTGACCCATTCCCGCCAGCGCCGCCGAGCATCTGAAGTAGAGACAGGGGATTTTGCCCGGTAACCAGACTTACGATAATGGCGATAATGATCATTCCGCCACTGAGCTTCATCCCACCTGCGCGGGTCCCGCGAGTACCCCGAGTGTCTTCCACGTTTTTGCTTCGACGGAGATCTTTCCAGCGCATGGAGCCGTATCCTGATCAAGAAATAACGATCGAGTATAGCGGACGAAGCCATTATCCAACCAATAGGCCGACCTGGATGGTCCCAGATCAAGGTAAGGGCACAGTCAGATAAAGGTCAGGCGGAACGCCCCATGGTTTCCAGGCTGTCATCAATAAAGCCTTTTCCCGCCACGATCACGGGTTCACCGTCCAGGAAGCCCTGATAGTAATCCACCTCAAGAGTCCGCATGAGATCAAGGTGGTTTTCGCTATCCACCCCTTTGGCAACCACGGGCACACCTAAGCGTTTTCCATAATCCACCAGGCTTTCCAGCATTTCGTGGTGCGCTGGACTGTTGGGTGCCGGTTGAACGCAGTGACGATCAATCTTGAGATAATCTACCAATCCCAAGGGCGCCAGCATGCCAAGCAACGCGTTGCCTGGAGTCCCCATGTCCAATGCCACAACGCATCCTAAATCGCGCACAACGCGTATGAAGCGGCTCACTCCGGCAAAATGGCCGGCAGAATCGTGCAGCGTGATATCGAAACACACCTGACTGGGGAGCAAATGACTCTGCTGGATGGATGCGGCGACAAATTCCGAAAAATGCCGATTGACCAGTGTTGCCGTGGAAACGTTGATACACAAGCGGGTGTTGATGGGCTGTCGATCAAGCCAAGCCAATGCGTCTCTGACGATCCGGGTGTCCAGGTCCAGGGACAAATCCAGACTTTCAACGGCGTGGATGAAATCTGACGTCGACAGTTTGTGGTCTTCCAGCGGCGGACGCACCAGCCACTCAAACCAACGTTCAGTGCCCTTACGAGGACTGACTGGCTTGATCTGCTGGGCAGCGTAGCTGATCTCGCCATGTTCAATGAGATCGCTCAACTGCGCTATAGACGATAGTTGCGTCCTACGCATGACCTGTTTACACCTTCCCTGTCTAAACCTTACCCCCTTCGAAGCGTACCACGGCGGGGCACCCGATAGCCGGTGCCTGGCGAGCGTCAGGCGGGGCAATGTCATCGGCGTAGAAATACCCCCATGGCGCCAGCGTAACAATCTCACCGGATCAACAACGCCCCATCGCCGAGCAACGGGATTTGCGCCTATAATCGCCAATCTTCTTAACAGGCCTGCCGAATGTCAGCATTGCGTTCCCCAACCGCCCCGCCCATGGGCTTTTTGTCCCGAGTTGCTGCCGCTTTTATCCTGATAGGCGCGATATCAGCCCAGGCAGCTATTGAACCTGCACCTCAGCGAACTGAGGGAGAAGGCCCTTTCAGTCAGCTGATTTTGCGCGGCGTGACCTTGGTTGACGGCACCGGCGCCCCGCCCATTGGCCCTGTTGATGTGGTCATCGAAGATAATCGAATCACCCGTATCGACAGCGTCGGATATCCTGGGCTACCCATCAATGACGCCGACCGACCCGAACCAGCGGACAATGCCAAAGTACTCGATCTGGAGGGGCATTTTGTGTTGCCGGGCCTGATCGACATGCATGGACATATGGGCGGAGAGGCACAAGGAGTGAATGCGGAATACGTATTCAAACTGTGGATGGGCCATGGAATTACCACCATCCGCGACCCCTCCTGCGGCAATGGACTGTCCTGGTGCCTGGACCACCGAGAACGCAGTGCCGAAAATACCATTGCGGCTCCGCGGATCGAGGTCTATCCGTTTTTCGGCGCCGGCGCTGACGGACCGATCTCAACTCCGGCCCAGGCCAGGTCCTGGGTCCGCCGTATCAAACGACAAGGCGCTCAAGGCATCAAATTTTTCGGCGCCGCTCCCAAAGTCATGGCGGCTGCTCTCGCTGAGGCCCGAGATCAGGGTCTGAGAACGGCTATGCATCATGCCCAACTCGCAGTAACCCGGGTCAACGTGCTGGATTCAGCTCGCTTGGGCTTGACCACCATGGAGCACTGGTACGGCCTGCCCGAGGCCCTGTTTGATCAACGGGTGGTGCAAGACTACCCCCTGGATTACAACTATAACGACGAAAGCCACCGCTTTGGCCAAGCCGGTCGGCTCTGGCTGCAGGCGGCAGGCCCCGGCAGTGAGCGCTGGAATTCAGTCCGCGATGAGCTGATCAACCTGGATTTCACCCTGGACCCAACGTTTACCATTTACGAGGCCAGCCGAGATTTGATGCGCGAACGCACTGCCGAGTGGCACGCGGAGTATACCCACCCCAACCTTTGGGCATTTTTTCAGCCCAGCAGGGCTGCCCATGGGTCCTACTGGTTTGACTGGACCACCAGCGATGAGATCGCCTGGAAGACGAACTTTCAGCGTTGGATGACCTTCGTCAACGATTATAAAAACCATGGCGGCCGGGTCACCGCCGGTTCCGACTCGGGGTACATCTTCAAAACCTATGGTTTTGGCTATGTGCGTGAACTTGAGCTGCTGCAAGAAGCCGGCTTTCATCCTTTGGAAGTGGTTCGAGCAGCGACTCTGTCCGGCGCTCAGGCACTGGGCCTTGACTCAGACATTGGTTCCGTAGAGGTCGGCAAGCTCGCAGACCTGATCGTCGTTAAGGAAAACCCCATTGCCAATCTGAAGGTGCTGTACGGCACTGGCCACTTCAAGTTGGGTGAAGACAATCTGCCAACCCGGGTTGGTGGCGTGCGCTACACGATCAAAGACGGAATTGTTTTTGACGCCAAAAAGATGCTTGCCGATGTCCGCAAAATCGTCAGCGAAGCCCGTAAAGACAACAGCAGCCAAAGCAGCCCCGCGCCGTGAAACCCAGCGTCGTCGCTCGCCCGGAGCTGGCCAAGCAGGGTGAACAGAAAATTGAGTGGGTGCGCCGCCACATGCCGGTGCTTGGACAATTAGAGGCAGAATTCCGCAACACCCAGCCCTTCGCCGGAAAACGGGTCGTAGTCTGTGTGCACCTGGAGGCCAAGACCGCCAATCTCGCGCTGGTACTGCAGGCAGGCGGAGCCCAAGTCAGCGTGACTGGCAGCAACCCAGATTCCACCAAGGACGATGTCGTCGCAGCCCTGGCCCGGCGGGACGTCAGCGTGTACGCCCGCCATGGTGCCAGTCCGGCAGAGATGCTGGACAACATGAACAGCGCCTTGGACATTGCGCCCCATGCGGTGGTGGACGATGGCGGTGACGTACTGGAATTGCTTCATCATCGTCGCCCCGAACTGTTAGACGGCCTGGCCGGTGTTTGCGAGGAGACCACCACCGGTGTGGAACGTGCCCGCCAACGCCACGCCGAAGGCGGGCTTGGCACCGCCGTCATATTGATTAATGACGCCCGCTGCAAATACCTGTTCGACAACGTACATGGCACCGGCCAGTCAGTATGGGATGCGGTGATGCGCAGCACCAACCTGTCGGTGGCCGGCAAGACCGTTTGCGTCATGGGTTTTGGCTGGTGTGGACGGGGCATCGCGCTGCGCGCGGCAGGGCTGGGTGCGCGGGTCAGCGTTTGTGAAACCGACCCGGTAAAAGCCGCGGACGCGTTGATGATGGGATATACACCTGGGCGCGCTATCGAATTATTGCCCGAAGCCGATTTTGTGATCACGGCTACCGGCGTCACCAACACTCTTAACGGCACCCACCTGGCAATGCTGAAAAGCGGCGCGATACTGGCCAACGCCGGACACTTTTGGGACGAAATTGATGCCGACCAGTTGGCTGAGCAAGCCCAGGAGCGGAAAGTCATGCGCCAGCAGGTAGAAGGGTTCAAACTCGACCAGGGCTGGGTGTATCTTTTGGGCGGCGGGCATATCGTCAACATTGCCTGCGCAGACGGTCACCCGGCAGAAATCATGGATACCAGCTTCGCCTTGCAGGCCCTGGGTGTGCATCAGCTCCTGACCCAAGCGCCGCCAGCACCAGGCCTTTACCCGGTGCCAGAGGCGGTGGATCAACGGGTCGCCGAACTGAAGTTAGCCGCGGCCGGCATTACCCTTGGCTAGGGCGCCTAGGGTTTGAATCGCGTTTTCTAACGGTTCACCCCAGGGGTGACCAAAGCTCAGACGCAAAAAATGACGGAAGCGATTTCCCGGCGAAAATATCGCTCCTGGGGCGACGCTGATGCCTTCAGCCAACGCCCGATGGAAGTACTCACCGCTATCAAAGCCTGGGTCCATCTCAAGCCACAATACTGAACCGCCCGCCGGTTGCGAGATGCGGGTTTCAGCGGGAAACGACTCGGCAACCAACGCCGTCATACGCTCACAATTTAGCTTCAACACCGGTCGCAGTTTTTTCAGGTGTCGGTCGTACTCGCCTGAACCCATAAATTCAGCCAACGTTAGCTGTTGCAGTAAACCTGATGAATATGAAATTGCGCGTTTCAATTTGAACACCTGGTCGGAAAAACGCCCAGGCATCAGCCAACCAATGCGATAACCCGGTGCAGCGGTCTTGGAAAATGACCCTGCTGTCAGGACCAATCCCTTGCTGGAAAAAAACTGCGCTGGCTTGTGGCGCCTGCCGTCAAATAACAGATCGCCGTACACATCGTCTTCGATCAGCGGCACGTTAAAACTCTCAACGAGCTCGACCAAAGCCTGTCGATGCCCATCGCTGGTGGCCGACCCCAACGGATTGTTGAGACAGGAAGAAAACACGCAAGCCCGAACAGACTGACGACCCAAGGCCGTTTCCAGAGCATCCAAACATAATCCTTTAGTGGGGCAGGTCTCAATTTCCAACGCCAGCATGCCAAGCGACTCGATCAGCTCCAGCGTGCCGCTATAGGTGGGCGATTCCACCGCAATGACGTCACCCCGTCGGGCTACCGCCTGCAATGCAAGAGCAAGCGCCTCCTGGCAGCCATTGGTTATGGTGATGTCCTGCGGTCGCACCGCACCGCCAAGATCCAGATATCGGAAGGCAATCTGGCGTTGCAACCCCGGCTCGCCTCGAACCGGCGCATACCCCACACTGCGCTGCTCTGCCCGCGCCATCACGCGTTTCATGGTGCGATGCAGGGCTTTGGCCGTGGGCCGGGCAAAGGAAGGATTGGCGATCCCGAGCGGGATTACTCCAGGCTGGTGCATCCCCTCGTAAACCTGTTCAACCAGCTCACGACAGGACACCTCCACGGGCCCATTGGGCGCACTCTCGGGCGGCCTCACCAGCCCATTGCGAACCCGGGCCAGCACATAAAACCCGGACTGGGGCCTAGACTCAACCTGACCAAGGCGTTCCAGCTCTTCATACGCCTGCTTGACCGTAGGAATACTGACGTCCAAATTGCCCGCCAACCGGCGCAAACTGGGTAATCGATCTCCCGGCGTCAGGGCGCCGGAGTCAATTTCCATTTTGATTAGATCGATCACCTGTTGATAGAGAAAATCGTTCTTGCGCCGGTCGAGTGCGAGCATCTGCAGAACCAAACTGTTTACATTGCATTATTATTATCTAACAACTGTATATAAATCAACGTGCCAAAAGGTCAGGGCTTAAGCGTTGGATCATCCAGCCCCCAAGCCAGACCATTGCCTCGATCCATTGCGCTTATTCGCGCCATGTCCGGCTCGTCGATCGCAAATCCAAACAGCTCAAAATTTTGCCCAATGCGAGCCGGGTGGGTGCTTTTTGGCAAGACCCCAAAGCCGCGCTGCAGCCCCCAACGCAGCAACAGCTGGGGCTCGGTGACGCCGTACTTATCGGCAAGTGTCCGAAACGGAGCGTCACCCGTTTCCTCCAACGCTTTTCGATGCTCAACTCGGGCTCCGGTTTCACCGGCGCCATCACGCCAGTTCGCCAGGGGTGCCAGCGAGCTATACGCCACGATGGCGATATCGCGCTGACGCAGATGGCTAACGAGCTCGGGCTTCTGAGACCAGGGGTGAAGCTCAATCTGATTGACCGCAGGCATTGCCATACCGCTGGCTTCAATCTCGTTGAGATGAGTGGGACCGTAGTTGCTGACCCCAATCGCCCGCGCCTTGCCCTGTTGTTGCAGCTCAAGCATTGCTCGCCATTGATCTAACCTCAGATCAGGCTGCAGCGGCGCGTGAATCAGATATAAGTCCACGTATTCCAACTTAAGTCTTGCAAGGCTTTCATCCAAGGCCCTCAACGTTGACTGGTAGGTTTTCGCCGGCTGGTTCCAGGCCTCATGACCGGGCCACATCTTGGTGGTGACGAAAATATCCTGACGCGTAAGCCCGCAGTCAGCTACCGCACACCGAATGCCCTGGCCAACACCCGCCTCATTGGCGTAAATTTCTGCCGTATCGATGTGTCGGTAACCCAGGCTGATCGCCTGTTCAACCAGATTGGACACCTTTTCGTCCTCAATCAGGTAGGTGCCAAACCCCACTGCCGGGATATTTTGACCGCCCGCCAAAGCAAGGGCCTGAACTGAATTTTTCATCGGCGTAATATTGTCCTTGGAGAAGTGTCGGCACCCAAAGAGTACCCGACACAGGGCTCTTTGCACTTTCCCTATCAACTTGGAGGCTAAAAATGGCAACATTCGCGTGTATCGGCGCAGGCAATGTAGGCAGCGCGTGGGCCCTGGTATTCGCCAAAGCGGGCCATCAGGTAAATCTGTTCGATCAGTCGCAGTCGTCTTTACATTCGCGCTGGCTACCGCAAATCGCCGATACTTTAAGCTTGCTCTACAGCGAACAAATGTTGAACGAAGAGCCAAGCCAGGTGCTTGACCGAATTCAGGTATCAACATCGCTGGCGACAGCCGTGGCGGACGCTGCCTATGTTCAGGAGAGCGTGCGAGAAGATCTGCAGATCAAACGCGCAGTATTTTCAGAAATCGCCCAATCCACGACCGATCAGTGTGTGCTTGCATCATCAACCTCAGCCCTTCCTGGCTCTCAGTTTCTCAAGGATATCCATCTGCCCCAGCGCGCCCTGGTTGTCCACCCGGTGAACCCGCCGTCCCTCATTCCTCTGGTTGAGCTCTGTGCAACCCCATGGACCAGTCCGCTGGTGCTGCAACAAACCCAGCAACTGATGACTACGCTGGGCATGAAGCCCATCACCGTGCGCAAAGAAATCGACGGGTTTATCTTGAACCGGCTGCAGTACACGCTAGTGGCTGAAGCGATGCATCTGGTGGCGGAAGGTTATTGCTCGCCGGAGGATATCGACCGCGCCATGACCGACGGGTTGGCCTTGCGCTGGGCCTCCATAGGCCCGTTTGAAGTAGCCCACCTGAATGCGAGTGACGGCTTCCAGGGTTTTGTCAGCCAGTTAGGTCCAATGATGAAAGCGATGGGCGAATCGGCCCAAACCGACTACGACTGGGGCGACACAGAGGTCAGCGCAATCCACCAGGCCATGGCACAGAAAACGCCCGTCGACGACATTGCGCAACGACAGCTTTGGCGTAATCAACAAATTATCCGCACCCGCAAGATGCAGGAGGACGGCAACCGCTGACCTCCTGCACATCGGCACCGCACAGGCCGCTAATTTCCCACCCGCCCCAAAAATGGCGTTGCCGTCCCAGGGTTAATCATCCAGCGCAAATGCCACCAGATAGTCACCCGGCATTGTACTTTCAGCCTGGGAACCCCCGGCAGTTAACACCACGTATTGCGTCCCTTTGAAACGGTACGACATTGGCGTGGCCTGGGGCTGTGCAGGTAACGGTAGTCTTGCCAGAACCTCACCGGTAGCACTGGCCATTACCATCAGAGCGCGATCCCAGCGTGAGGGCGCAAACACCAGGCCGCTGGCGGTCATGATAGGGCCGCCGGATATCAATGCGCCCCAATGACGCGCTTCGGGATGGGTTGCTGCGTTGGGAAAAGGACCTGCAGGGGTTTCCCACAACACTTTGCCGCGAGACAGATCGATGGCCACCCAGGTACCCCAGGGGCCGCGCTGACAGGGTAATACCAGATCCGGGTAATAAACGTCGTATCGGGCCATGCCGAAAGGCGTTCCCGACTGCTCGGTGAACTGCACGTTCTGAGGCCCCCCGGCCTCAGCCTCGCGGCGTCGTCGAAACTCTTTGCGCGGTATCAGCTCTACTACTGTAGGCAATCGATTCAGCCCCAGAACTGCGATACCTCGCGCTGCGTCCACCGCCATTGAGCCCCAGTTAGTGCCGCCGCCGTTGCCCGGATACAACACCGTTCCCACCAGGTCCGGAGGCGTAAACAGGCCTTCATACCGGCGCCCTTGCAACAATTTTCTGCAGTAATCATTCATTGCCGGACTGTGGTCCCACATCTCAAGTTCTGCCGGGTGCAGCGACAAATCTGCGCTGGGAAACGGCTGGGTGGGTGCGGCATCCTCGCCTGGCACCTTGGATTTGGGCACCGACTTCTCAGTCACGGGAAAAACCGGTTTACCCGTTGCCCCGTTAAGGGCAAAAAAGTGTCCGGTTTTGGTGGCCTGCAATACGATCTGCTGATCCTGACCCGGGAGTCGAGTGACCGCAGGTTGGGCGGCCAGATCGTAGTCCCACAGGTCGTGATGGACGGTCTGGAAGTGCCAGCGAACCGTGCCGGTTTTTACATCCAAGGCGACTACCGAATTAGCATAGTTGTTAGCCCCTTGGCGCTCGCCTCCAAAAAAGTCCGGCGACGGGCTGGTAGTTGGGACGTACACCAGTCCCAGGGACTCGCTGGCTGAGGCCACTGACCACATGTTGCCGCCACCATTGCGGACCGCCTGTTTAGGATCCCAGCCAGCCAAAGCCGCCTGGTCCGGGCGATTGGGAATGGGGTCAAACGCCCATAAGAGCTCGCCGCTTTGCGCATCAAAACCGCGCACCGTACCCGGTTCAAGCTCTACCCCGCCGTTATCACCAATGGATGAACCCACAACAACCGTGGACCCCACAACGGTAACCGGTGAGGTCTGGGAGTACTCACCACGCCGGTAGTTGCGAATGCCACGACTGAGATCCAGCGTGCCGCTGTCGGCAAAGTCCTTGCACGGCTTGCCGTCTTTGCTGTCCAGCGCAATTAAACGGGCGTCAAGAGTGCCGAGAAAGATCCGGGAACTACAGCGCCCGGCGTCCTCGCCTCGCCATGCGCTAACACCTCTTGAGGTAAACATCTCGGAGAAATTTCGCCCGAAATTCACCTTTGGATCAAAGGACCACTGCAGTGTTCCAGTATCCGGCGCTAACGCATAGACCCGATTGAACCCGGAAGCCACGTACAGCAGATTGTCAAAAAAAATCGGCGTGGCCTTAAACGAACTGGAGCGACTGTGCTGGCTGCCATCGGCTGCGTCGCCACTGCGAAACTGCCATCGGCTTGCCAGTGAACGGACGTTTGCTGGTGTTACCTGGGTATGGGGGGAATACCGGTCGCCGGCAACGGTTCCCCCATAATGCTCCCACGAGGTGTCCGACGCGCTAACGGGGTGCCACGCCATCATCGTTGCCAATAAAACGGAAAAGAAAATAGATCGCAGCATAGGGTTCACACAATCATGGTTGTTTCGGAAAAGCCAACAGTATGACTGGAAGCGGTCGTTTCGGGGCCTTGAGGGACCAACGGCAGCATCGTGGGACCAATGGCGCCCTGGGGTGATGAACAACGCAGCGGCAATCCAGATAAAATAGCTGACATGAGTTCATCTGACCCCTTGGTTCCAGCCCGCTGGCGGCAATGGCTGCTCGCCTCTCCATGGCGGACCGGCCTGCTGTTCTGGACCCTGTTTCTAGGAATCAACAATACGGTTGCATCGCTAAGTGTGGTGGAGGACTACGCCCGTCGCCAGCTGCCCCTGGCTGCATGGGAACCCTTTTGCTGGGAGTTCAGCAGTGGGCTGGTCCTGCTGATACTGATTCCAGGGGTTGGCTGGGTATTGAATCAGATCCCTCTGGACCCCCGACGCTGGCCGGCGAAATTACCGACAGACTTGGCAGCTCACTTGGCAGCCAGCGTGGTGTTTTCTTTACTTCACGTTCTGCTGATGGTGACCCTGCGCAACATCATCTATGCAGCGGCTGGAATGACCTACGATTTTGGAGTCTGGGGTAGTGAGTTGATTTACGAATACCGCAAAGATGTGGTCACCTATTTCACCATCGCCGTGCTGCTGAGCGTTTACCGTCACTACCGTCAGGAACACAGCGCCGCTCCCCCACCCATGGCGCCCGCCCATCGCTCAGATCGGTTGATGATCAAAAAACGCGGCCGCGAATACCTGGTGAAAATTGAGGAAATTGAATGGGCGCAGGCCTGCGGAAATTACGTGACCCTGCATAAGGAGGGCGAGTTGCATCCGCTCAGGTCCACAATGGCGGCCCTGGAACAACGCCTGCCGGAGAATTTCTGTCGAGTACACCGCTCCGCCATTGTTAACCTTGATCAGATCGCTGAGATTTCCCCTCAAGGTAGCGGCGATCACATCATTACCCTGCAAAATGGGGCTAAGGTACCCTTCTCCCGGCGTTATCGGGAGGCAGTTAAACACCATCTAGGTAGCGTCGCCTGATGTCCAGCATTATTGCGGTTTGCCATACGCCGAGCGATAACACTGTGGCTTTGGCCAGGGCTCTGAATCGGGGAATGCAGTCAGCTGCCAGCGCATTAGTCTCCGCACGGGTTATTTCACCGCTGGACGCTGGCACCGATCATGTGTTGAACGCCAGTGCAGTTATTGTGGGAACAACCGAAAACTTCGGCACCATGGCCGGCCTGAGCAAAGACTTTCTGGAACGCATTTATTATCCATGCCTGGAAAAAACTCAGGGCCTGCCAGTAGCGGTCTATATTCGCGCAGGCCAAGACGGTGCCGGCAGCGCGGCGCAAATTGAAAAAATAATTGCCGGCCTGCGCTGGCGGCTTGTGCAGCCAATTTTGGTGCTTCAGGGACCGTATCGAACAAACTTTGAACAGCAGGTGCAAACGCTGGGAGAAACGGTTGTGGCAGGTATTGAAGCAGGAGTTTTTTGATGTCCATGCAACCTCGGGAAATACTAGAGCACAGCCTGCTGTTTGGCAGCCTGCCGGAACAGCAGTTAGAACAACTGGCGGCGTTGGCACAAATTCGCGCAGTACCGCGCCAAACACTGCTGTTCAATCAAGGCGATCCCGGTGACGCCCTATACGGCATTGCCAGCGGAAAAGTACTGGTTTACATCACCGCGGAAGACGGCAAAGAGTTTTCTCTCACGGTGCATGAAACCGGCGATGTTCTGGGTGAAGTCGCATTGTTGGACGGACGCCCGCGCACCGCCGCAGCCCGCACCATGGAAGACTGTCAGTTGCTGGTGATACAACGCAGTCATTTTGAACAGCTGATGGATGATAATCCCAAGCTCGCCAGAGACTTGCTGACGTTGTTGTGTGATCGATTACGCTGGTCATCCCAGCTTATTGAGGAATTCTCACTCATGCCGGTGGAGGGTCGACTCGCCCGTCGCCTGCTGACGCTTGCCGAACTGCTGGGAAAAACCTCCAGCGAAGGTGTTCAACTCACCATCTCACAGAGTGAACTGGCTCAGTTTCTCGGCATATCTCGACAGATTGTGAATCAGTATCTGCAGGAGTGGCGTCAGGCGGGTTGGCTGGAGCTGGCTCGGGGCAAAGTCGTCATTCTTGACTGGGAAGCCATCCACCAGGTGTGTTTTCAATCCTCTCGGTAGTCTTCGTCACCGGTCAGAATTTGCCCCCCACAGCCGACGAAACACTGGTCATAACCCACGGCGCAGGCCGTATAGTTTGGCACCGAACACCCTCTGGGTTTTGTGCAGCCGCCGCGATTGCCGCGAATCTGAAGACAGCGTTGAAACTGACTGTAGGCTATTCGATAGCGATACTGGCAGTCTTCGTCCAGACGCTGAATGGGTGTGCGACAGGCGAACCGCTCCGATTGACACACCTGCAGACACTGCTCGGCATCCCCACCGCTGGGATCAAGGTAGGTTCGTTTGGGTTGGGGCGCGCACGCCGCGACGGCGAGCAGACAACAAACCCAACAAATACTGTAAAAACCCTGGCGGGTGATGCGTTTTAGTTTGCGGTAGTGGGTCCGGAAACGATATGTTGCCAACTGTCCGGCGCATCCAGCACGGAAACGATCTAAACCGTTTGAATTCAACATGGAGGGGGTAGCCTTGAGTCAATCACCGTTGGCAGAAACCCGGGTTTTGCCACTGTTTCCTACCTACGTCTGGTACGCAACGCTTGCCGACAGTGCCTGTGAGCCGATTAACAAGCAGATTCTTGAGCGACTCGGCGCGATGCAGTCTAAAAGCGACCGAAGCCGGCAACTGCTGCAGACGGGCCAAGACATGCACCTGGACCCAGCCCTGAGCGGCCTTCTCCCATTCATCGACGGCGCGGCCCGAGGTGCGCTGGACTTCATGAAAATTCGCTACAGCGGATTTTCGATCACCGGTTGCTGGGCCAATCAATCGGAGTCTGGCCTTGGACATAAACCCCATTGCCATCCGAATAATTTTCTCAGTGGTGTTTACTACGTGGCAGTGCCGAAAGGTGGTGACAGCATCACTTTTCACGACCCCAGACCCCAGCCCAATGTCTTCATGCCGCCCACCACGGAACTGACCAACGACAACGCCGGAACGATGACTATTGGTGTGAAAACCGGGACGCTTGTGGTGTTCCCGTCCTGGCTGCATCATTCTGTGGAACCTAACCAAGCTAACGCAACTCGCACCAGCATCGCATTCAACATCATGTTTGACGATTTCGCCCAGGACATTAGTCCTCCCATGTGGCAGGGCAATTTGGCGTAAGCCTCGCTTACGGTCGTTGTGGACTATTCGCCGGGGTCGTCGCTGTCAGCCTTTTCCTTGGCGGCGCGACGGGCGGCTTTTTCCGCGGCTTTCGCCGCTTTGGCCTCAGCCTTCTGGCGTTTTTTTATTTCTTTGCTGTCCTCAATTATGCCGCCACAAGATTCAAAACACAGATCATAGGTATTGGTGCACACCTTGGTCTGCATGATTGGGCAGCGATCAGGCTTCAGACAGTTGCCGCCGCGCTGGCGACAGTAATTGAACTGCCGAACCATCTGTTGGTAGACCGCTTTGCAATAGTCGTATTGATCCTTCGCGTGGGCCCGACACTGCATCTTCGACACGTTGCATTGATCGGCACATTGACCCACCGCAGCATTGGGTTCGGTGTAGATTTTCTTAGCCTGAACACCAGTGCAGCACCAAACTCCTGCCAGCAGCGCGAACCACAGCGCCAGAGACAAACCTGATTTATGATGTCGAGACATGGCAAAACTCCTGACCGGTATCCCGTTATTTCACCACGCAGCCCGGGTTCTGTCACGCCGCCACCCACGCTAACCAACTGACAGGTCGCCTCGTCAAACCCCCATGAACGGTACAAACAGCCTCCGGAAACTCAGTGTCTGACGCCGCCTGCGTAAAACAGGCCCAGGCCGGCGACCGAATGGCATTTCGGACCTTGGTGCTTGAACACTCTGAACCCATGCAGCGTTTGGCGCTGCGACTTACTGGCAGTGAGGCGGCCGCTCAGGACGTCGTACAGGACGCCTGGATTAAGGCGCACCGGAATCTCGATCGCTTCGATGGGCGAGCCCGATTCGGCACTTGGATTCACCGTATCACCGTAAATACGGCACTGGACCATATGCGCAAGAACAAAAGCCGCCAGCGTTTCGAAGTGGAGGTTACAGGCGAAGAATTGCCTGCCGTGGTTGCCAGTGAAAGCTGCCCGGCAGAACGCGAAGACCTTATTACGAGAACGATGGCTGCACTGCAGAAACTCACGGATATGGAACGCAGCGCATTCACCCTGCGCCATTTTGAGGGTCACTCAATTCGTGAGATCTGTGAACTGTTGGGCATTCGAAACAGCGCCTGTAAGCAGGCAATTTTTCGTGCCGTACACAAAATGCGTGAACACATGGAGGCGTTGGCTTAATCAGCGCCTGGAGTGAACAAGATGAACGAAAAGACCCCCGCTGAAATGAGCAACATCGAAGACATCGATCTGCTGATGCTCTATTACGGTGAACACGACGACCCTGAACTTGCGGCAAAGGTTGCCGCCAGTGAGGCGCTATCGTTGCGCATGGAGGCTATGAGTCAGGATCTGGCCCACATCGAAAATGCGCCACTGCCCGAGCCCGACAGCGCCTATGCACAGAAGGTCTGGCAACAATTGGTGCCTGAACTAGACAATCCTCAACCATCGCTCCCCTGGTACCAGAAGCTGTTGACGCCACGCTTTTCTTTGGCCGGCGCGGGCGCCGTGGTAGCAGCCGTGCTGTTTGCCTTTGTGATGGGCCAGAATATGGGTCAAAGACCTACTGAGTCGCTCTCTATGGACAGTCAGGCGCTGTTGGTTCAGGCACTCACCGGGCATTTGCAACAGGCTGAGCTGCTGTTAACCGAGGTGGCCAATGCCAACCCGGAAGCCCAGTCCAGAGGAGCTTCAAATGTGTTGGCAGTCAGTACCGCGGCCCAACCGCTGTTGCGTGCCAATCGACTATATCGGGTCACCAGCGGGTCGGATGTCAGTCCGCAGCTCAATCAGCTTTTGCTGGATATGGAGACCCTGCTGCTGCAGATAGCCAATGCCAGCAGCAACGAGGAATTAGGCCCGGTGGCCGACTATGTTGATCGGGATCTGCTGTTTCGTGTACGCACGCTGCGCAACACGCTGTCGGAAGCGCAATCCCCCAGAATTTAAGGACCGATGATGAAAAGCATTTACGCAATCACCTTCCTGCTGCTGGCCATCACTCGGCCAGTCAATGCTCTCGACAGCCTTTACGAGCTTGGGCAACAGGCCCTGCGAGACAAACAGTGGAGCACAGCGGTAGATCTGTTTGAGTCGGCTCAGGACCAGCGCGAACGGGTGGACGGCTCGCTATACTGGCGCGCCTACGCGCTGAGCCAGATGGGCCGCACCCGGGAGGCAACCGGCGTTGCCAGACAGATGATTCGCCGGTTCCCTGACAGCACCTGGGCCGACGATGCCCAAGCGCTGCTTGACGAACTCGGAGAGAGCGTCGGGCATTCAGACCATGAGCAGCTGACGCTGTTTGCGCTAAGCCGCTTGATAGAACGGGATATCGATCGAGCACTGCCGTTAATTGAAAAAATGCTGGCAGACAACCCATCACCAGAAACCCGCCGTCACCTGCTGTTTATTTTGGCTTCCAGCGAAACCGAACGCGGTAGTCAGCTGGTAATGGATATTGCCGTTTCCAGCTCAGAACCGGAACTGCAGATTCAGGCGATTCATCTATTGGGCGCAGGCTCCGGGGAATCGGCGCTGCCCAAGCTCGCCCAGATTTATCGCGCCAGCCGTTCCGATATGGTTCGCCGGGCGGTGATTGACGCCCATGTTGCTGCCGATGAGCCGGGTCAACTGATCAGTTTGATCAAGGGTGAGTCGAACCCGGACCTTCAGCGTCACGCCATCGTCTCTCTGGGCGCCATGGGTCAGACCGACGCGCTGAAAACGATTTACGGCAATCTGTCTGGCACCCGGGAGCGGGCCGCAGTGCTGGAGGCGCTGGCAATCAGCGGCGATGTGTCGCAACTTGCGGGCATCATTGAATCGGAAACAGACCCTCAACTGCGGGTCACCTCGATTCGCAGCCTCGGTATTGCCGACGACCGCGATAGCGCAGAACTACTGGCCAAACTTGCTGAAACCGCCAGTAGCGACGAGGAAATGAGAGCGATCCTTGAAGCCGTAGTGATCATGGATGGCGGAGCAGATATCGTTTTGGCTGTCGCCCGCCGCAACACCAGCGCGGAAATTTCCCGCCAGGCCATCCAGACTTTGGCCATTCTTGATGAGGGCGATGCTGTTGTCGCACTCTATGAAGAACTGAAAGGACAGTCGCCGGAAGTAGATCGGGCGATGCTGGAAGCAGTAATGATCATGGATTCGGGCAGTGAAATTGCCGCCGACATCGCTAGCACCAGCGCTGACGACACAACGGTTGCCATGGCTCTGCAAACCCTGGGCGTGATGGATCAGTCCCATCGCATCGCCGAGCTTTACCCAACTCTGCGGTCGCCGGAGCTCAAGCGCGTCGCCCAGCAGTACATGCTGGTGGGCGAACAGCCTGATGGCTTATTGAATATCCTGAGCACAGAAAACGATCCCGGGCTTCGAGCTGAAGCCATTCGCTCGCTGGCGGTGCTGGACATTGAGGCGGACGAAGAATTACTGGGTATTTACCGCAGCGGCAATCACGAGGAAAAACAGGCGGTGATCGAGACTTGGATGATTCAGGAGTCTGAGGAAGTTGTTATCCAGGCGCTGGAGACCGAAACCGACGCCCAGTTCAAGCGACGCCTTCTAGAGATACTGGTGGTGATGGACTCGGAAGCCGCCGACGAATACCTGTTTCAATGGATGGAACGCTGACCTTGTCGGTATCCGACGTCTGCTGGCGTCGGATACCCAGTAGTGTTAAGCGGTTTGCGGGATGAACGTCAGAGCGACACCGTTGTTACAAAATCGTTTTCCAGTGGGTTCCGGCCCGTCGTCGAACACATGGCCCTGGTGACCCTCGCAGCGTGCGCAGTGATATTCCGTCCGAGGCCAAACCAATTTGAAATCCCGTTTGGTGGCTATGTGGCCAGGAATATGGGTGAAGTAGCTTGGCCAACCGGTGCCACTGTCATACTTCATTTCTGAGGTAAACAGAGGTAAGGAGCACCCAGCACAAGCAAACACCCCTGCGCGTTTTTCCACGTTGTAGGGATGGCTGCCTGCCCGTTCTGTGCCCTCTTTTCTCAGAACGGTGAAGGCCAAGTCTGAGTCCAGGCGCGCACGCCACTCGTCGGCATTCAACGTGACCTTTTCAAGGCTGAAGTTCAAGCCGTGATCAGCCGGCAGGAGCGATTCCCAGCGCTGGTTCATTGCGTCGATATCATTGTCTGTCATGGTAGTTCTCCGCTGACTGAGTGCCCAGCCACTCGCGCTGAGTGTTCCTGTGACGGCAAATGCAGTGCTGGCGATAAATTGGCGACGATTCATAATACTGTCCTTCCGTAGTCCGGCGTTATTACATAAGACCGGCAGCTTAGGCATTCCTTACAAACGAGGTTAGCTGGAGTGCCGTGAAAACGAAGTTAGTTCGCGCCCGGGAGTTCATTCGTCCAGCGACAGATGGCTGGTATCGATGCTTGGGGCGGGGGTGACTGACTGAGGGTCAAGGGCACCTTCGCTTTCGGTTAAAGACAGATCACTGACGTCAATCTTCGGCGCCTGTGGCGGCTTAGACTCATCCACTGGTGACTCATCCACGGCCACGCTAAGTCCTGCAAGGTCCATTTCTACTGGAGGCGGCGGCTGCGCCTCGTCAAGCGTCGCGAAATCGTCACTGGCGCTGAGCTCGCTGGTATCCACATCCAGTCTTGGTGGCGCAGGCGTGTCGTCAACGATGCTGCCCTCATCGGCCAACTCAATGTCTGCCAGGTCAAAGGTCACAGCCGGCTGAGCGGCGGGCTCCACCAGCTGTACACCCACAGGAGCCAGTTGCTTCCCCGCTGCCTCTGACTCTGTGGCGGGCGGGGGTTGTGATGGGGTTTGCGGCGTTAGTGGCTGATCAGGATCTGGCGTTGTCTTAACGGTAGCGAGGTCAGGCTGGGGCGCGGGGTCGCTGTCGTCCACCGCAAATACCGCTTTCCGGCCGGTTTCCCCCGCCGACGGATCGTCAATCGCAAAGCTCGCCCGACCAACAGACTGAGCTGCGGGTGGCGACGCAACCTCAGGCGGCTCTGCAGGAGAGTCCATAATTTGCGCCTGGCGTTGGGTTTCTTCGCTGACCACCGACACCATCAATCCCGCTTTGCGCAGTGCCGCGCGATACTGGTCCGCCTGCTCCCTGGCCAGGCCCTTCTTCAGAATCTGGCGGCGGCCGTCAAACAGTTTCTCGATGCTCTCTACGTCGGTCTTGAACAGTCTTGCCAGGGTGGCCCGCGCCACTTGCTCGTCAACGCCTGGCACAATCCGGCCGCGAAACACTATTTGGTAGTCACTGGAGGGCATGTCAGATCCCGAGATTAGACAGCATGTTTATAAGGGTACGAACCGTAGCCATCGTGTCAGGGTGCTGTGCTTCCAGCGCGGTAGCCTCACGGCTGAGTTCATCAATCAGATGTTGCTGCACCCCCACCGTAGGTTCCGCTTGAGGCACGGATTCCGGTGTCGACTCTGATCCTGTATCGGGCGCCGGCTCACGGCCACTGGCCCGGGCCTCAATGGCATCGATAAGTCGCGCCAGTTCGGACGCTTGCTGAGTATCCAGCGTGGTGGCAGCCAGTTCTCGGCGCAATGCTTCAAGCAACCCCAGCAGATCAGTTTTTGAGTTTTTCATAACACCGACAGTTTAGCAGCAGAGTGGTATCTCCAACGGTGACAGTTAGCCCATTTTGTTAACGCCAGTTATTGGATACCCCGCGTAACTGATTATTCATAGACAGGTTTTCACTTTTTTCCACAATGCCTGTGGATAACGTTGTGGAAATCGTGCCTTATTGCACCGTAAAAATTACGTCATGGCTGGTTCGGGGCCGCATTGGTCAATTTTTGCTCAATTGTTTTATCCCTTATTTATCAGAGGCTTATAATATCTCTGAAGAACGATATAGGGAGCCCGTAACACTTGTTACAGCTTTGTGACGGGCCAGATCCGGGTGTGCATAAGGTCAATCGGCAAATCAGTCACTTACAACGCCCCGCAACCAGGCCGGGTAAATAAACAGGCAAAAAATGGCGTAAAAAAAGGGCGCCCGAGGACGCCCTTTTGATCTGGTCAATGCCCGATTGGGCGGTTCTGTCGGCTTAAGCAGCCGCTGATTGCTTGCCTTCAATCAACGTCGAAGAACCCTCAATCTGAACCTTTTGAGGCTTCATGGCCTCCGGTACCTCTCGTACGAGATCGATGTGAAGCAAACCGTTTTCAAGCCGTGCACCATTCACGCGGACGTGATCGGCCAACTGAAAGCGTCGTTCAAAATTCCGCTCGGCAATGCCGCGGTACAAAAACTCGCGTTTCTCTTCTCTACCCTTGCTGCCGCCAACCACGGTCAGGGTGTTTTGCTCTGAGGTAATGTCCAGGTCGTCCTCGGCAAATCCGGCCACCGCCATAGTTATGCGATATTGGTCGTCACCAGTGGACTCAATGTTGTAAGGGGGGAAACTGCCGCCCTGTTCTGCTCGGTTTGCGCTGTTAAGAAGGTTTGCCATTCGCTCAAAACCAATGGCGGACCGATACAGGGGGCTTAAATCAAACGTAGTCATACTATTCTCCTGAGAAGCAATAGGTTGTTAATGGTCCACAAAAGTGTGCGACCGTTTAGTGGCCCCTTACGGCGGCCACGCAATAAAAGATGGGAATGGCAGTGGTCGTTTTCAAGGCCACGCAGACTATCCGGTCCATTCGCTGAATACGGCCCAACAATTCTGCTGAGAAACGCCCTTACTCCAGTTCGTCGATGGTTTTTGGCCAACTGGATTTCAGCAAACGGGATAAAACCCGATCGGACAATAACCGGCCACCCGTCTGGCATCTCGCACAGTAGTTAGCTTCGTTGCTGGCATATTGAATGCGTTGGATGGGGCTGCGACATACCAGACACTCGGCTCCAAATCGTCCGTGCACAGCCATTTCTGGTCTGAACGCCGTGACTTTTGCGGGAAATTTATCACCGGCCTGATCTGCCAGCCGGCCAATCCAAACCTCCAGCGTTCGACACATCGCCGTGTGCAAGCGTTGCCATTGGCCATCGCTCAGATTGGAGGTGAGTTGCAGAGGCGACAGTCTGGCGGCAAACAGGATCTCATCAGAGTAGGCATTACCGATGCCTGCCAACAAACGCTGATCGGTCAACGCCCGCTTTAATGTGTGGGTTTTCTGACTGAGCCGCTTGACGAACTGGGCTAACGAACATTTTAACGGGTCCAGTCCACCGCGATCGAACGCCGTCAATGCCGTTGACCCGGAAACCAAGTGAATGGACGCCCGCTTTTTTTTACTGACCTCCGTCAGAATCAAACTGCCCGGTTCAAAGTCCCAGGCCGCCAGCCCATTGCCTCGGGGTATCGGCGACCCGGCTTTCTTCCACTGCAAGCGGCCAGAAATCATCAGATGGATGACCACCGCTAGCTGATTTTCCAGATGAATCACAAGCTGCTTTGCCAGATGGTCGACCCTAACCACCCGGGTTCCGCCAATCTCCTCAACTGATGGCGTTACCGTGCGCAAGACAAACGGGGAGCCCAGGCGCATTGTCTGCAACGTACGCCCCTCAATACGCTGCGTCAGAGCTTGGGTGTACAGCTTTATGTCAGGGATTTCCGGCATCTTTGTTATCCCGACCGCGTTTACGCCATTTCCAGCGACCACTATGCCAAAAGACCGATTGACGTGCGGATCTAGCTATATAATTATTTATATACCCAACACGGAACAGATAACGATGCAGACGGTATATCAAGGGTTGATTTGGATTCATGTGGTCATTGGCTTTGTTGGACTGACCGCGTTTTGGTTTCCGGTGTTTTCCCGAAAAGGCGGCAAGCTGCATCGACAGATGGGCAAGGTCTACGTTTACTGCGCCTACGTCGTTCTCGCAACGGCCGGGTCCTCTGTGCTTTATCAGCTGTTTCGGTTTCTAGGTCCGGAGCGATCGATTGCCGAACATCCCAATTCCTTTGCTGCGTATATATTTCTGGGATACCTGAGTTTGGTGACCTTTCTCAGTGTGCATCACGGCTTTGGCGTACTGCGCTTCAAGGGCCAACCTAACGCCATGAGCAGTCCGCTGCGAATGGGCCTGGCGATTAGCGCCATGGTGGCCAGCGCCGGGGTGATTGCATTTGCTTTAATCTTCAAACCCGGCAACGCCATAGTGCTTTTAGCGCTGTCTCCCATCGGCATTCTCGGAGGCTGGGGAATCATCAACTATTTACGCAGCACTGACCTGTCGCCCAAAGAGTGGATGTATGAACACATTGGCAGCATGCTAGGTGGCGGAATCGCTTTCCACACTGCGTTTATGGTGTTTGGTGCCAATCGATTGATGGATCTGGGACTTAGCGGCTGGCAGCAGGTGATACCCTGGGTATTGCCTTCAATTATCGGCATTCCGGCCAGTATTTTGTGGACACGCCACTACCGACTAAAATTCAGCAACGCCTGATTGGGCAAGTTCGGATTTCATGAGCCTTCCTCACATCCTGTTAGGCATGTTGCATCAGCCAGCGAGTGGGTATCAGTTGAAACAAGACTTTTCCCAGTCGCTACGGCACTTCTGGTTTGCTGATCTAGCGCAGATTTACCCAACGCTGCATAAACTTGAGCACAAAGGCCAGGTGCGCAGTCAATCGGTGGCATCAGACAAAGGACCGCCGCAGCGAGTCTATCGGCGAACGGCTGATGGCACCAAAGCTCTGCAGTGCTGGGTTAGCGATGACCCGATTACGGGTCGAGAACGTTTTCCTTATCTGGCCCAAATCATGTTTCTTGGTGAAAACGCTGACCGTTCGGCGCAGATTCGATATTTTGAAAAACTGTGCGAATTTTTCGAATCTAAGGTTGCCGCCCTGAAAGCCATCGACGCCGATTGGCGCGGAAAAGCAAAACCTGAAGACTTTGCCGACGAAGACCTGTTTCCCTGGTTTACCTTGGATGTAGGTATTGTTCGCAACGAGGCCACGGTGCGCTGGTGTCGGCGGTCTCTCGAACTGATACGCAATCGATAAGCGCCATAATCTTGCCCGCCCAGTGTCAGGAGACGGTCTGAATCTCCGGCGATGATCCACCCTCGGTTTCACGATGGAGGACAATCCGATGCGGATCATGGCTATTGCGTGGCTCATTTTGCTCACCCCCCTGACCCATGCGACCACCTATCAAAAAGTGGACGTGTGTTTTGTCCTGGACACCACCGGCTCGATGTCAGCCGCGATCCAGACCGCCAAAGAAAAAGTCTGGTTTATTGCCAACGAAATTGCGCGCGCCGGCAATCAGCCGGACCTGCGTCTTTGCCTGATGGCGTATCGAGACCGGGGTGATGACTACGTCACTCGCTTATCTGAGCTGACGGATAACATCGACGACATTCACGCCGACCTGAAAGCCCTGGAAGCGGGCGGCGGCGGCGATACGCCGGAAGCGGTTCATCAGGCATTGGCCGAAACGGTTAAGAGCGCCGGCTGGGATAACGCCGTCGATACCCTGAAAGTGATTTTTCTGATTGGCGACGCGCCGCCCAACTATTATCCCGACGAACCTCAATACCCAGAAATTGCGGCTCTAGCATCGGCCGCCAACATTGTCATTAATCCCGTATTGATCGGCGGCGATCAGGATGCCCGCCTGAGCTTCCAAGCCATTGAGAAAAATGGCACCGGTAGTCTGTTGGAACTGGCTGATGCCCACGCCCAGGCAGCACCGACTACTCCCATGGACCAGGATTTGATTGCCCTTAGCAGCCGCCTGAACGCATCGTTGGTTCTTTACGGCAACCCGGAACAACAGTCCCGACTGGATCAACTGACCAGCGAGCTCGAGTCGCTCAGCGATAGCCAGCAAATTGAACGACTGGCCTTTGGTCAAGCGTCGGGCCGATTACTGCATGAACAGGGCGACCTGGTCCAGGACCTGGAAGCGGGCAGCGCTTCGCTGGAGGATATTGAGCCTGGGTCATTGCCGGAGAAAATGCGCAGCATGAACCAGCAAGAGCTTTCTCAGAGTCTGGGAGAGATTCGCGCCGAACGCCTTCAGCTGCAGACGCTTATTGGCGAACTGCTCTCCCAGCGTCGCATGCTGATCGAAGGTCAGGTCGAACGTTCTAGTTTCGAGTATCAGTTAAGTCAGGTGCTTCTGCGTCAGCTGTAGCGGCAGGAAAGTCCGCTGCGACATAGACAGCATACCCGCAGCAACTGCCGAGCGTGCATCCTGTCCTCGCAGTGGTGCTATTCTTAATCTATGGGTACAACAACGGCTCGCATAACAGGTTCATCATTCGCGCAACTGATTTGTGTGCTGGTCCTAGCGTGGCTGATGCCCATTGGACATCAGCACGCCTCGGCCCAATCTCTGCCTCTTGGCGGCAGCGAAGCTGAACCCGATGCCGTACCGCTACCTAAACCGGCCAACCTGCAGCCCGGCTGGTGGAATGCGGTCATTGGCGTTGAAGCCGATACCGACAATCGGGTCGGGGAACTTAAGCAGGCCATCGACAACGCTGTGCTGTCTCTTTCCGTTGAAGATCTGGGTGAAATACCCCAGGCGGGCGACCTGGCCAAAGATCGGTTGGAGGCGTACCTGGAAGAACTAAAGCGCGCACCGGAAGCCCGAGATATTACGGTTCGCACCGATGGTGCCTTCAACCTTGAAGATCTGTTCCGAACCGCCGTTGAAATTCGCGACCGTGAAATCGCTCTCACCGACCTTAACGAGAACCTGAGCGGGTCCAAAGATCTGCTGGCCCGCTCGCGCAGCCGCTATGACGCCGATGTATTACAACATCGAGCGGAAAACGAAGGATCCATTGGTGCACTGAGAACCGGTATCGACGCCATTGCCAGCCGCGCCGAACTGGCGGTGCTGGAACTGCGCGATGCGCGGGCAGAAGACCGGCGAAGTCGTCTGGAGCAAGAAGCCAATCAATACCGCCAGCAGCTGGTGGTTGCACGAACTGCCCTGTCGACAGAAGGATTCGAAAAAGAAGCGGTTGAGCAGGAGTTGAACGCCCTGCAGACCTCACTGGAAGAGGCCCAAACCCGTCTTGATGTGCGCCGACGGGAAATGCTGGAAGCTGATGAGACCAGCGAAGAAGGTCAGGTAAGAGCTCAGCTCACCCAGCAACAATTGTTGTCGGCATTGATCGAAACCACCCAGCTGGAACTGACCCGGATGCGTCAATTGGGTGTCCTGCTATGGCACAAGTCCCAGAGCGAGACACGGGTGGCGGCGGGAGAGCTGGAAAATCACCTGGATGAGCTCAGGTCGTTGCTGGAAACCAGCGAGGGTGAGTTTAGTGGTTGGCAGCGGCTGACCGTGTCGTTCCTGCTGGAACCTCCCAGCGACGCCATTACCGCCAGAGCCAGAGATCTTCGTAACGCTGATCAGCAGGCACGGGAACTGGCGGTTAATAACTTGAGCCGAATCCGTGAACTCAGCACATTGGTCGCTCAGGAGCGACTGATGGATGAACTGCTGTCGCGGGAACTGGTAGGAGCTAACAGCGGCTGGGCCAGCATCTGGCTCAGTATTAAACTGGGCCTGGATAACGCCTGGAATACGGCCAGCCAGTGGGTCAACCTGACGCCATTTCACATTGGTGACGACCCAGTCACATTGGGCGAACTACTGAAAGTTCTACTTATTCTGACCGTCACGTACCTGCTGTCTTGGCTGGTGAGAAAAGCGCTACAGCGGATGAAAGACCGGCGCCATATTACCCAAACCCATTCCCTCTACGCCGCCAGCCGGATCCTGCACTACCTGATTATCACCATCGGCACCCTGATCGGTCTGTCCTCGCTGGGGCTAGACTTCACCTCCATTGCGCTTATTGCCGGCGCGTTGTCAGTGGGTATTGGTTTTGGCCTGCAAACCACCGTCAACAACTTTGTCTCTGGCCTGATTTTATTATTCGATCGCAGCCTCAAGGTAGGCGACTATGTCGAGCTGGATTCGGGCTTGCGCGGCACGGTACGAGAGATCAGCGTTCGAGCAACCCGCATCAACACCAACGACAATGTTGATGTCGTGGTGCCCAATTCAGAGTTTGTCAGTACCCGGCTGGTGAACTGGACCATGGTTGAAGGATTTGCCCGCCTGCGGGTGCAGTTCGGCGTTGCCTATGGCACCGACAAAGAGCTGGTGAAAGCGGTTGCGATGGAAGCCTGCGAGCGGGTGGATTACACCCTGAAGCACATGCCGGCCCACGACCCCCAGCTCCGGCTGATCAATTTTGGCGACAATTCTCTGGATTTTCAGCTTCTGGTATGGGTCAATCGCAGCGGCGTTCAACGCCCAGGTCGGGCGCGAGCTGCCTATATGTGGGAGCTGGAAACCGGGCTCAGCCAGGCTGGCATCGAAATACCCTTTCCCCAGCGTGACATTCACATTCGTAGCACTTCGGCCGCTGACAACAGCGTCAGCTCAAATACCGCGGAAGTTATCCGGCTGGACTCAGGGGCTGACTGAACCCACAACACTCACCACGCCAGCGCATAACGTTGCCAGGTCTTCATCACTGATAACGTACGGTGGCATCAGATAGATCAACCGGCCAAACGGCCGAACCCAAACACCCTCGTTCACCAGCGCTGCCTGAATATCAGCCACATCCACCGGTTCACGCATTTCCACCACGCCTATGGCGCCCAGGGTTCTCACGTCAGCAACCTGGGCCAGCTCAGCGCATGGCCCCAAGCCGTTGGCCAGAGCGGTTTGAATGCGTTCAATGTTTTGCTGCCAGCTCAACGCGCCCTGCCCCTGAAGCAGAAGGTCGATGCTCGCACAGGCAACCGCACAGGCCAGAGGATTGGCCATGTAGGTTGGCCCATGCATCAACACGCCACCGTTAAGTTCACTGCGGGAAATTCCCTGGGCCACCCGGGTGCTGGCCAGGGTTGCCGCCAGCGACAGGTAGCCGCCGGTTAACGCTTTGCCAAGACACAAAATATCCGGCGCAATGTCAGCGTGTTCGCTGGCAAACATCTGACCGCTGCGGCCGAACCCGGTAGCAATTTCATCAGCGATCAGAAGCAGGTCCAGTTCGTCACACAGATCTCGCACCCGACGAAGATACTCAGGATGATAAAACCACATGCCGCCGGCACCCTGCACTACCGGCTCCAAAATGATTGCAGCCAGCTGCTTGTGATGGGCTCTCGCCAGGACAGCCATGGGCTCAAAATCGGCTTCGTCAAACGGTTCCCCGTACCGGCAACGGGGACCGGGCGCAAAAAGGCGCTTTGGCAGCGTTTCAGAAAAAATCTCATGCATGCCGGTAACGGGGTCACACACCGACATGGCCTGAAACGTATCACCGTGATATCCCGATCGCACCGTCAGCAGTTGATTACGGCCTTTCTCGCCACTGGCAAACCAATACTGAAACGCCATTTTGATCGCCACTTCAATGGCGACAGACCCCGAGTCACAAAAAAACACGTGTTGCAGCGACGCCGGCGTCAAATCCACCAGTCGCCGGGCTAAATCAACCGCCGGCCGATGGGTGATTCCGCCGAACATCACGTGAGCCATGCGCTCAGTCTGGGCGGACAACGCCGCATTCAGAACCGGGTGGTTGTAGCCGTGGATCGCGGCCCACCAGGACGACATTCCATCAATCAGCTCCCGCCCGTCATCCAGCGTCAATCGCACCCCACTGGCGCTCGCCACCGGATACACCGGTAAAGGCTTGTTCATCGACGTGTAGGGGTGCCAGATGTGCTGTTGGTCGAACGCCAGATCCTGCTCTGAGAGGGTTACAGACGCTGGCGGGTTTGCGCTATGGAGACTATTGACCATGTCAATTTATCGGTTGTCTGGATTCAGACTGCAGGCTGAATATAGGTATGCACCCGGGTGACCGGCTGGGAATATACGCAGGCGTTGGTCATCTCCAGCGATTCCACCTTCTCGATCAGCGCATCACGCACAGGTGCCAGCTGCTCTGAAGGCAAAATGGTATGGATAATGCTGCGTTCAACGTTAAGACGAACGCCGTGGCTGTTGCGCTGCGCGTCAGCTTCAATGAACTTCGCCTGGCTGGCATTGGCACCGGGGGCGCCGGCAGCAAGTGCAGCGTCCATGACTGCGCCGGCGTGTTTTCGGGTACTGATACATGACAATATCACCTGGCCGGCCAAGGATTGACGTTCGCGCAGTTTGCCAAACAGATTCAGGCCGGCTCCTCGCGCGGCGGCGCCCTGATAGACGCTTTGCTCACGCCAGCTGGTGCCACCTTTCAGGCTATCAATAGCAGCTACCAGTTGTTGCATCGTGGCCGGCTGGCGACGCCCACCGAAGGTGCTGGCTATGCTGACCAGTCCTTTCTGCACTGGCATGCGGTACAGAAACCCTCGGCCCGGTGTATCAATGCGCCCGGCCGCAACCATGGCCTCAACCACAGCGTCAGCGTCCGCATTGTCCACCACAACCACCATCACCTCTTTGGTGTTTTTCTTGGTGATTTTCAGCCACCCCAGACGATCACGCAGGCCGCGACCTTCGCAGTAATGAATGATTGGGCCATGACTGCCCGTCTGCAGCGCAGCTCGCGAGATCACGTCGGTTTGCTCGGGTTGAACAATGCAAAATATTGCGGTGAGATTTTCCTTCAAACCATCCGAAGCGTCAGGTGCGTCGTCAAAATCCGCGCCTCCGGACCAAAGGGAAAAGTCGTCGGTGTAAGAAAAATCATCGCAGGGCACCGAGAACACGGCGCCGGCGCCAGTTTGTTGCAACCCCCCACTGTCGATGATCTCCTCCACAATGTGGTCAACTTCGGGATCGGGGACAAAAAATTGCAGCAGTGCTTTTTCCGGGCTGATGGTAGGAATTAACGATTGATACCAGCGATCTTTTACCAGCGTTCCCCGGGCGCTCACCAGCAGCACATTGGGGTCGCCTTCGTTAAACACCCGCTCCATCACCGGATCTGCCGAACCTCGCGGCAACAGTGCAGTAACCACAGAAATTTTCTTGTTACGGATGAGCGCGGTCATACGGGTTTCTGCTCGCCACCAGGTACGCCTTCGCGGGCCTGACGTCTGGCCACCAGTCGCCCAATGGTAAGCACCGTAATAATTGGGCCCACCGAGGCCAAAGCCAGTACGCCGAAACCGTCAATCACACCCGGAACGTTAGCCCCAATGCCAAGCCCCATGGCCAATACCAGCGGCACCGTAATTGGGCCGGTGGTCACACCCGCACTATCCCAGCCGAAATTCACAAATTCTTCGGAAGAAATCAAGGTCAATACCAGCAGCCCCATGTAGCAGGGCAGCAGCAACCAAGCCAAGGGAATGTTGTAGGCGATCTTGCAAACACCGGCCGCAATGCCCATACCAACGCCCACCGCCACCGACTGCATCAGCAACTTTTTCTTAAAGGCCCCAACCGTAATTTTTTCCACCGTATTGCCGAGCGCATTGAGCGCCGGTTCAGCCAAGGTGGCACCATAACCCAGGAAAAACCCGAACAAGGCGGCCAGCGCTTTACCCACGTTGTCAGATTCAAACAGTGGGCCTTCTGTGCCCTGCATGCCCCAGGGCGTAATAGCGGCAAACGTTCCGGGCACATTGGCGCCCAATTGCGTTCCCAGTGGTGTCAGGCCAAGGGAAATACCCAACACAAACAAACACATGCCCAGCACCGCAAAACCGACACCAATGGATATTTCATCAATCCGCTGAATTTTTTCGCGCAGAATGATGCGTAAGGTGAGAAACAGAAACAGGCACAGCGGCACGATAGCGCGCAAGGAGTCCAGCAGCGCCTGAGAAAACCCCTGGAGCACATTCTTACCTTGGTCCCACTGCGCGTCGCTCACCATTCGAGGTCGCTCTACGACCGGTCGAGACAACACCACCGTTGGGTTTTCCAATACAATCTCGCCGTCCCGTAGCCTCGGCGTTCCCCCTTCAAAACGAACATCCAGATTCTTCAGGGCGTTGCGATCTTCCACATATTGAGCAAACTCCTCATCGCTGATCAGCGCTCGGTCTTCGGAGGCGGCGTCAGAAGCGCCCGTATCCGAAATCACGGTTGCCACTACCGACTGGTGATTTTCTGCGCCCCAGTAGTCTTTTGCCTGGTAATGAAACAACCCCAACAACAGCACTGCCAAAATAGGAAAAAGGGAGGCTAAAGTGACGATACCGAAACCTGCATTGCTGGAATCCCCACTGCCTATCATGCGGCAAACCCCAACACCCAGAGCCAGCACCAGAGGAACCGTGACTGGCCCGGTGGTCACTGCACCACAGTCCCAGGCTAGCGCCAGGATTGGCTGAGTGATGGGATTCAGGTTCATCAAGGCGGTCAGCGCACACAAAATAAGGACGCCAGGAATGATCAGAACTTTCAGAGACCACGCATAGAAAAACCGCAGCACCCCCAGCAGCACGGCCAACCCAACGCCAATACCTACGGAGGTTACTAGCTGGCCGGCAAAGTCGTTCAACAGGCTGTACAGCAGCGGCGCCTGCTGAGGTTGGACGCCTGAGCCCGCCGCTTTCAACACCGAAATGGCTGGCTCTGCAAACGTGGCGCCAAGTCCCAGCACAAACGCGAACCCTAATATGACGGGCAATGACGAATTACGTGGCAATACCGCGCCGATAGTTTCTCCCAGCGGCATCAAACCCAGCCGCAGACCCTCCATAAAAAACATCAGGCCAACGGCGACGATCAAAATGCCAACACCAATCATGCTGGCGTAGACAATGGGCAAACCCAGCACCAGTATCTGAAACACCATCAGATAAGCAACAATGAACCAAACGCTGCGCACCTGTTCCAGGAAATTCTCGGCGAAGTAGGGATACAGAATCCGCAGCGAATCGGTCCAGCCCAACCGTGTAGTCCTGCCGCCGGCATCTGCTGATGGCGGTGTAGCGACGGGTGGCGTTGGTGATGCCATAGCAGCAGTAATCCCCTGTAGTGTGATACCAAACTGCTGCCCGACGGTAAATCCAGACGAACAACGTTTTCCCCTGCTTGGTTATGCCATAATCCGGGCAGTCGAGCAAAAGCGAATCCAGATCGCACGGACTCGTAGCCATGGGTATTACCGCTAATTGGCTGCCCAAACAGGCGCAGCCCCCCCAAACCTTTCATCAATCAAGGAGAAGTTATGCTTCGGTCGGATATGCTGTTGGACCGTTGGATTGACCAGCTGACTTTTTCAGACGTGCGGCTCAAGGTGTTTCACCGGGCCAGCCTGCTGCTGGTAGCCGTTGGAATCGTCGGCGGTTGCGCGGTTGTTCAGCCGCCCGTGGAGCCGGCAGTGGCTCCAGATACGATGGTGATTTCCACCGGCAACCCGGTGGGACCACCGAGTTTTCCGAGTGACGAGGAGACTGCTCAGAGTTTGTGCGGCCAGCTGCTGGAGAGCATGGAGTTGGCGCAACCAATGTTGGGTAACCTTGAAAGCAACCTTCAACGCCATGCCGACCAAGTTAATGCGGCTGTGGAGAAACTGGAGCGGCCTGCCAAGGCACCAGATCCGCAATGCCCCAAGATCGAGCCCTCAGCGCTGGATACCAAAGAGGTCATTGGAAGTCTTGAGTGGATATTCATGCAACCACCCGGCAGCCATTTCAGAGCTCGCGTGGACAGTGGTGCGGAAACCTCGTCGTTAAGTGCGTCTAATATTATGGAATTTGAGCGTGACGGCGAAGACTGGGTCCGGTTCACCTTTCAACACGACAACCCCGATGAAGGCAGTGAAACCGAGACGATTGAGCTTGAGCTGCCCATTGTTCGCACCTTACTGATTCGTCAGGCTGGCGTGACCAAAGCTGAACGGCGGGTGTCTGTGGAAATGACCGTAAGACTTGGTGAACAGCTGCAGACCACAGAATTCACCCTTGCCGACCGCAGCAAGATGACCTATCCGGTTTTGCTGGGCCGAGCATTCCTGCTGGACCTGTATCTGGTTGACGTTGCCAGATCCTATGTCCATGGAAAATTCCAGTCACCATGAGTGTTGCTTCTCGACGCAGTCGCTATCTATCGCTGTTCGCTCTGGTAAGTACGCTGGTAACCGTGGGATTGGGAATGTCCTTCTATCGGCACTATGTGGCCGAAGTGCCCTGGCTGCCAGGAGAAGAAAAACTCATTTGGTCCATTGAAGCGGCCGTCGACTTCCAGGGCAATGGTGGCCCAGCCAAAGTGACGTTGCTCCGACCTGTGAATCAGAAAGGATTCAGCGTCTTGGATGAGAGTGGGGCCTCGCCCGGCTATGGTCTGGCTTTCCTGGACGAGGACGACGCGCCCACCGCACAGTGGACGACCCGCGAGGCCAGCGGTTCTCAACAGCTTTACTATCGTGCAGAAATTTTACAGCGCGATTCAAGCGTCGGTGATTATCCAGCACCAACAGCGCCGCCCCTAAAGTCCGTCTCCTGGGAAGAGCCTTACGCCACTGCAGTCAACGCCATTGGCGACCTGGCCTATCAACAGTCGGCTGATGCGTTTACGTTTGCCCGGCAATTGATTGCTCAGTTTACCAGTGCAGATAAAGCCCAGGATATCCAGCTCCTGCTTAACAGTGTGGGTCAGGAAAACCTGCCGGACCTCCTGGCAGACATGCTGCAAAGTCGGGAAATCTCGGCGGCGGTAGTTTTTGGTCTTAGCCTGGAGGACGGGCGTCGACGCCAACGCCTCAGACCATTGTTACGGGTCTGGTCTGACAATGAGAGCCAAGTGTTCAACCTTGAGAACGATAATGGGGGCGACAGTCAGCCGCTGCTGTTATGGCAACCAACCCGGGGCTTTTCACTGGAAGTCGTCGGTGGCTCAGGTTCGGACTTGAGCTTTTCCATGATTCGCTCCGAAGTGACCAACTACGGCCAACTGGCCAGCGCGCTGGGCGAAGCCAACGATTGGCTCGGCTTCTCTATCCACGCTTTGCCCATCGAAGAACAGGCCATGTTCAAGACCATTTTGCTATTGCCGGTAGGCGCGCTGGTGGTTTGCCTGCTCCGAATACTGGTGGGCCTGCGCACCTCTGGAACCTTTATGCCGGTGCTGATTGCGTTGGCGTTCATTGAAACCAGTTTAATGACAGGACTGATTGGGTTCCTGCTGGTTGTAGCCGTGGGCCTGATGATTCGCAGCTACATGTCCCACTTGAACCTGTTACTGGTGGCGCGAATTTCCTCGGTGATCATCACGGTAATTGCCATTATCGCCTTGTTTGCTGTGTTCAGTTACGAGGTGGGGCTGACAGAGGGTTTGAAAATCACCTTCTTTCCCATGATCATTTTGTCCTGGACCGTTGAGCGCATGTCGATTTTGTGGGAAGAAGAGGGCTGGAAAGAGGTGGCTGTGCAGGGCTCAGGAAGTTTGCTAACCGCGGTCTGCGCCTACTTGGCCATGACCAGCCCCTGGATTCGTCACCTGAGCTTTAACTTCATTGGCTTGCAGCTGGTGATTCTGGCGCTGATTATTCTGCTCGGTAACTACAGTGGCTACCGATTACTTGAACTGCATCGATTCCGCGCTATGGCTGTCAACAACAACCACTCGGACCGCTGACATGGGCGGTTTGTTCAGCAATCTGCTGGCCTCCCCTCGTGCGCTGCGCGAGCGTGGCATCGTGGGTATGAACAGTCGCAATATTGAGTTGATTGCCCGATTCAATTCCCGCCGTCTTTACCCACTGGTCGACAATAAGCTCAAGACCAAGCAACTGGCTGAGCAAAACGATATTCCGGTTCCCGGCCTGATTCATGCGATCGGCAGCCAATATGAAATCCGCGACCTGCCGAAAATTCTTGCCCGACAAGATGGCTTTGCGATCAAACCCGCCAAGGGCAGTGGCGGCAAAGGCATATTGGTGATTACCGGCAGGCGACCTGGAGAATTTCTCAAGCCCAGCGGCGCTAGCCTTCGATTAAGAGACATCCGCCACCATGTGAACAATATCCTGTCAGGGCTTTTCAGCCTGGGTGGCAGCCCCGATGTCGCGGTCATCGAAGAGCTGATCAGGCCCGACCCTGTTTACGACGACCTGTCAGTAGAAGGCGTGCCCGACATCCGCATCATTGTTTATCGCGGCATACCTATTATGGCCATGATGCGTCTATCTACCCGGGAGTCTGATGGCAAAGCCAATCTGCATCAGGGCGCAGTTGGGGTGGGAATGTGCATAGGGACGGGGCGCTCAATTAACGCGGTACAGTTCACCCACTTGGTTACCCATCACCCAGACTCCGGCGCCGACTTACTACAAATTGCGATACCCGACTGGTCAAAGATGCTGGAACTGTCGGCTCGCTGTTTTGATGCCACCGGCTTGGGTTACCTGGGCGCCGATATTGTTTTGGACATTAACAAGGGCCCCCTGTTGCTGGAGCTCAATGCCCGACCAGGCTTAGCGATCCAGATCGCCAACGGAGCGGGCCTGGCAAGCCGAGTTGCTGCCGTCGACGCGCTTCCTCCAGCAGCATTGTCAGAATCCCCCGCAAAAAGAGTCGCCAGAGCCCAAACCTTGTTTTCTGCGCTTTAAGGATTGCACCCAGCGAACACTCGCCAGGGTCAAAGTGAATGTCCTGCCCTGCCCCGCCGGGTGGCGATGGAATGCGGGCACGGTAAATTCCGAAATGACTGTACGAAATCGGGACAAAAAAAAACCTGCGTCGAGAGATGGGGTGCTATCCCTCGCGCAGGCCGATAAGTTGGAAGCGCGGAGGAGGCAATCCCGGCGCTTCACAGGACAATTGGCACCGCCAACAGTCCAAAGAAATAACATCCTTGTTGCAGCGGCGAATCCATTCGCCCAGCTGGCACCGCAGCGCCAGAGCACGCAGATTCACTGATTGTGAGGTCAGAAAATGTGACTCGGCTCACGTTGAGTCTGACACTGGCCGTGTGTTGACGTTTGTTGACACAAACCACCGACAATGCTCGCTGTTTTGCACCGATTCCCAGACTCTTTAAGCGCTTTAATGCTGCGGCAAAGGTGACTTATGGTACTGGAGCCCGAGGTGCATCGGGAATAGATTCCGGTAATACTCAGGAGCGCCTCATGAAAAACCCATTTCGATCGTTAACCGCTGGAGCAACACTTATCCTGCTAAGCGCTGCCTTCTGCCAGGTATTGGCCGCAGGCACGCCGGTTTTTGAAACCCCCGATCTACGCAATCTGCAGGAAGGCGCCCATGCCCTGAAGAAAGGCTCGGCAATTGATGCCATCAGCAATTTCGAAGATTCAGCCCGCTACGGCAATAAAGCAGCTCAGAAAATGCTCGGCATGATCTATGTCAAAGGGTTGGGGGTCGACTTGGATTGGCCACTGGGGTTTGCGTGGTTAAAACTGGCAGCCACCCATGGCGACCCGGAAGCCGTGTCAGCCAGGGATCAGGTATTGGCCCAGCTGAAGCCCGACGAGGTACCCCTTGCCCGGGAAAGGTTTGAGGAAATCAATCTGGAATTTGGCGATCAAGCCGCCGTCGAACGTCGTGAAGCCTGGATTCGCAAAGAGAAACGCAAGATAACGGGTTCACGTACCGGCAAATCTTCAGCAGTGCGAATTCAGGTCGCTGACGCCACTGGGTACACCTGGCAGGTGGCTGGAGCAAAGTACTTTGAGCTGCTCCAAGGCAGCTATGTTCTCGAATTTCGCCAACGGATGGGAGAAGTCACCTATGGCGAACTGGAAGTTATTGATGAAGATCCTTGAGGGATCACGTGCGCAAGCTCGAACTCTGAGCGGCAAATGCCAGCCAGATTCGGGGTGAATTTGCAACGAACCAGGTCAAACGCCGGAAAACGCGCTTCGTGGTAGCATCCGCTCTCCTCCAACGATTACCTAACTGGACTGGAGTTATTCCACATGAAAATTTCGGGTCAAAAATTCACGATTGCGGCGCTGGCACTGGTTCTCAGCGCGTGCAGCCAATATGTAAAGCGAGACGAGTTCGATGCGGCAGTCGCCGATCTAAGAGCCTCTGATCAGGCAAATCAGGAAGAACTGGCCACACTGGGTGCGCGTTTCGGCGAACTCACCAATGATTTATCTGAACGCTTTGAAGATTACAACGCCCGCATCACCGAATTAGCGGGTCGCCTGCGTGTAGATATGACAGCCAATTTTGCCTACGACGATGCCACCTTGCGAGAGCAGGACAAAGAGGCCTTGGGCGCGTTTGCTGAGGTTATTCGACTGCACCATCCCAACGTCATGGTCACCGTCGAAGGTTTCACTGATCCCGCCGGTTCTGCTGAGTACAACCAGTGGTTGGGGATGGAAAGAGCAAAGGCCGCGCGGGCGTATCTGGTCAGCGAAGGTGGGCTGAGCGGTGACCGAGTTCGCGCAGTGAGTTACGGTGAGGACTCCAATCGCCAGGTAACCCCCGGTCAATGGGGCGATACCGGTTCCGCCAACCGTAGAGTGGCATTAGTGATAGATCACGTACCGGGCTGAAACCGTCACGAGTATCAGCAAACTGGTGACGAATAACTCAAAGGGGCCAGCAGGGTTTGCTGGCCCCTTTTCTAATTACTTCCCGGCAGGCTTTTTCTCAAAGACGAAGCCTTTTTTCTCAGCCGCAGCCCGCAATCCTTTTGAAATCGCGTCATCCAGGCCGCTTGCCCCTGGAGTCGCAGGTTTTGCCTCACTGATGTAGCGCTGGCGTTCAACGCTAAGCTGGGCAATTTCCTTTTTCAGCGTGTCTCGCTCACTGCGCTTTTGTTCCACATAGTCCGAACGGTCCTCTTCGGACATCGCCTGCAGAGGTTCGGGTAGCTCCTCTTCGGGCACCGACTCCAGCGCAACACCGTCGGCCACAGCATCCAATAAATCCCAGTTGCTGGCGCGATACAACGAACTGCCTTTCGCTGCGACCCGACTGGCTGCAGCAGGCGCGCTCATATCCGCCGCGTTGGCATCCTGTTTCAACTGATTTTCCCGACCTCGCTTACCCTCTTTTCCATACGCCATATAAGTCTTGTTGAGCTTTTCATTCAGCGCCAGAAGTTCGTCGTCCACGGGCGTTGCCACATTCGCCATCGCGGCAGCCTGCTGATCGATACTGGCGTACATTCCCTGGCTCAAACCGGCAACGGCAGCCCAGCCTGGGGCATCGCTGTCGGTAGGGCCACCGCAATAAATGGTGTTCACCACGATGTCGTGATCCAGCGCACGCCGCACGGCAGAATCAATGCTGATTTTAGGATCCTGACTGGCGCTCTCGTTGCCGGCAACAAACAACATGCGCAGCGCGTCGGGCCCGTGGCTCCAGTCAAGCTGGGCAACGGCGGTATCAATGGCTCGCGCGACGTATTCTTCGCCGCCGTTGGTCTGAAAGGAAAACAAGGTCTGATTCACCGCGTCCAAATCCCGGGTAAAACGCTGGTCGATGCGCACATATCCGGTTTCAGCGCCATAGTTTGGACTTCCAAAACTGACCACGGCCACCCGAAGATCAGGCTGCGGCGACGCGCTGCCAAGGTCGTTAACGATGTCCCACAGACGCTGGCGGGCCGAATTGATCAATCCGCCCATGGACCCACTGACATCCAGCGCAATCACCAAGTCCACGTGTCTGGACGCTTTTTCTTCGTCTAACACCGTTGCAACACTTGCCTGGGCCGGGGCACCCGCCAGCATCGCGGTTGTCACCAAAATACCCGTAGCCGTGCGCAGCGTGCTGATGAAATGTTTTGTGACAGATTTTCGGTAGGTACTGATCATCCTGGTTCTCCATTGAAGGTGTGAACACAGTCTGCCTGCGCCCTTGCAGCCATTGCAGACAGAGATCGGTAAACACTGGACGCTGAACTTTACTTTCTGTTTACCTTCAGCTGGGCGTCCATGGAGCAGCAGCGCTCAATCCATGGAGAATAGGATCAGGTTCGATGGGCGGTCAGAACGTGACTAGGGGACCGTAGCGGCGCCCTGCAACCGGTCCACGACTCCCCGATGGCTGCGGCTCATTTTGACTTCGTGGTCGTTTTCCAAACGGATGAAATATTCCCCGTTTGTGTGCGCCCGCAGTGAGCGTACCCGCCCTATGTTGACGATGGTGGAACGATGAACCCGAGCGAAATTCGTCTCCGGCAATACGTTTTCAATTTTCTTCATCGTGCCCCGAAGCACATGGGTTTGCCCCCCTGCGTGAACGCAAAGATAGTCTCCAGCGGCTTCCACGCAGACAATCTCGGTCATATCCACATAAGTGATGTCCCGACCGTCTCGGATGGCCAAACGGTCCGGACTCAATATGGCCTCTGCAGCCGGCGTTGAGTCAAGTTGATCCAACGCGTCATCCAGGGATAGCGATTGGCCGCTGAGGTCGCAGACCAAGTTCAGCAGACGGCTGCGATGTTGGGTTGCCTGTTGTTGATCCAGGGTCGCTCGAACTCGACGTAGTGCCCGGGCCAGGCGCAGGTCATCAATAGGTTTGAGCAAATAGTCCAGCGCATTGGCCTCGAATGCCTTCACCGCATAATCGGCATAAGCAGTGACAAAAACCACCAGCGGCATTCGCCGACCAGCCAATGCCTTAAGGGTTTCAAATCCATCCAACCCGGGCATCTGGATATCCAGAAACACCAAATCAGGCTGTTTCTCTCGGACCGCGGCAATCGCCTCTCGGCCATTGCCGCATTGACCACAAATTTGAATATCCCGCTCGCCAGCCAAGCGTAGCTCCAGACCGCGCCTGGCCAGCGCTTCATCATCGACAATCAGCGTGTTGATCATTCGGTGGACTCCTGGTCGGTCAGCGTTAGCGGAAGGTTTATGGTGACCACCAGCCCACGTGGGCTATTGGGGGCAAGAGTGAGAGCTTGAGCGTCACCATAAAGCTGCTTCAAGCGTTCCCGCGTATTGGCCAACCCAACGCCGCAGGATTTCGTAGGCGCTGTGCCACCATTACCCAGGCCCGGCCCGTTATCAGCAACAGTCATCATCAACGAATCACCATG
Source organism: Lysobacterales bacterium (assembly GCA_045106555.1). Taxonomy (GTDB): domain Bacteria; phylum Pseudomonadota; class Gammaproteobacteria; order Xanthomonadales; family SZUA-38; genus JANQOZ01. The sequence goes on from JBGCET010000004.1 coordinate 115,743, forward strand.
GGTGCGCGCCGTAATCCACAGGGTGCCGCCCTTTTCTTCTGGCGTCACCGCATATTTGATCGCATTTTCGATCAGTGGCTGCAAGATCAGGCTGGGCACCAACGCGACGAGCGCTGAAGACTCCAGCTCCTTTTTCACCTGCAAACGCTCGTCAAAGCGCACTTTTTCTATTTCCAGATACAAGTCCAACGCGTCCAGTTCTTGCCCCAGCGTCACCCGCTTCATCGGATCGTTATCCAGCGAGTATCGAAGAAAATCACTGAGCCGGGTCACGGCCAGATTGGCGGTCGCATTTTGTCGGTCCAGTACGAGGGTCGATATGGCGTTTAACGTATTAAACAAAAAATGGGGGTTAAGCTGATAACGCAGCATCTTCAGCTGGGCCTGGTGGGCCGCCGCCGTGGCCTTCAAGGTGGCCTGGGTCTGGTGCTGCAGTTGCTGGTAATACTTGATGCCAAAATATAGGCCGCTCCAGCACAGCAAAACATAAAATGAACCCATCACGCCGCCGAACTGAAACATCCAGTCTTCCGGCCGAGGCTGCCAGCCGTTTTTTACCCACGCCCAATAAGCGCGATTTTCAATGGACGTCCAAGCCAGTGCCAGCACGTAGCAAATAACCAGACTGGCAAGAGCGAGTTGCATGGGGGGACGGTGCCAAAGCCGGTGGAATGCGGCACGAATAGGTATGGTAAAAACGAAACCCAATGCGGCGGTTACGACAATCACAGCAAGATAAGCATCGGGCTTTTCATGCACCAGTGACCCCAGATAGGCAGCCGCCACATAGCCGGTCCACCCGCCGATATTCAACACCCAAAAAAAACGGCGCTGGTCAAAAATAATGTCACTGAGGTTCATGGGCAAATTGATTGGATAGGGCACGTCAGCATAACGAACAATTAACGGGTAACGGCAAGATGCTCGGCCATCATGGCCCAGGTGTAGAAAAATGTCCGCTGATTGCGCTCAGCTGTGCAGAATTTGCGACGGTTGGACTAGGGCTGAATCTGGCGTGCCGGTGGCTTGAAAGGGTGAGCAGAAACGACGTCTGATTCCATCATCGCCAACCTGGCCAACAGCGCATTTTGATCCGCAAAGGACACCTCAGACGCTTCCATGGCGTTCATCAAGGCTTCTACAATTGCGTTAAACGCCGGCCGCTCTATGCCCAGTGTGGCATGAGCCTGCTTCATCGATCGACCAGAATATTCGCAGGGGCCGTCAGCCGTCTGACACAGAAAGTCTTCCAGTCGGGCACGAAACCCGGCGATATTAATATTGCGAAAATGGGGCCGCACCGCGTCCTCGTTGGCCATCGCAATGATAAACTCGTTGACGATCAGCGCAACGCCTTCCTTCCCACCCAGTCGCTCATACAGCGTTGCCTGATCTGTCGACAGGCTGGCGCATCCGCTCATAAGCATGCTGAAAGACATTGCCAATGCTGCCAATTGAGTCCGCAGACTGACCCTCGGCGACAACGTTACTTGCATCAAAAAAGTTGCCCGGCGCATCAGAAACTCCCAGCCAGGGACAAATAAACCCCGTCTTGATTGGACAAGGTTCCAACCGACCCTAGGTCAACCCAGGCAGCCACCACAGAGAGATGTTTGTTGGGAAACCAGGCCACAAACAAATCTTTCCAATCGTCTTCACCGGCGAAACTCAAATTGTCAGGTTTACGTCGGTACTCAACACCCAACGCCAGGTCACGCCGCGGCAGCACGGCGGCCGCAGCCTCCATATTGATCTGACGACTATCACGCCTGTCACCGCCCGCCCCCAGTAATCCCCCCTGATTGGCGCGAGTCCAGCGAGCAGCAGCATTCAGGTAAAGCATCTGACCCATTGGCCCATCGATGAACAACTTCCCCCAACCCAACATGGCTTCAGTATCGCTGGTGCGGGTCGCGCCGGTGGCTCTTACCAGCTCATCATCACGGCTGCTTTTGTGGTGAACACTGAAGGACAACTGCCCGTAGGGTCGATACACCACATCACCGACCAGCCGAACCTTGGCACCGATAATTTGCTGGCGCAATTTCTGATTTGGCGGTAGCCCCAACAACGGAATCAACCCATCGAGTTCCAGTGACTGTCTGGCAACCGATAACTCCAGCCGATTGCTGTAGGAACAGGCCACGGCTTGGGTTGACAGCCCATAGTCAGAGGTTGACAGGCGACCCAAACCAGCGGCGCAGCCTATTTCCTTTCGATCTCCATACCCCGCCAGCATCACCCAGGGCAATATTCCTCCGCCAGCCGTACCCTCAACCGTTGCCGTTCCTGCCGTGGCAGTCAGTCGACTGCTGGATAATTCTTGCCCCACGGCAATTGCGCAGACCAAACAGCAGACGCTTCCCACAATGACCGCCAGCGCCAAACCCCTGCACGGCCCAGGTTTAGGATGCCGTTTACAGCTGGCTTTGGCGCATCTTGTGTACATTTTCTGCTCCAATCGTTGACAATGGCTCAACGTCACTTTGTGCATCGGCAGCGTGTTGGTAGTCCTTGAGCCACTGGGTCGCAGCCGCGGGGTCCAGCGGGCGGCTTAACAGATACCCCTGCATCAGATCGCAACGATAAGACTCCAGCAAAGCCTGACTGGCCAGGTTCTCCACGCCCTCTGCAGTGACTTTCAAGCCCAGGTTATGAGCCAGATTAATCGTGGAATTGACGATGATCTGATCACCCTTTTTCTGGTCCAGCTCCATCACAAACGATTTATCAATTTTCAGTTCATCAATCGGCATGCTGCGCAGCTGAGTCAGCGAGGAGTGTCCCGTGCCAAAATCGTCGATCGACAGCGCAACGCCCAGATCCCGCAACCCTGTCATAACCTGATGAGCAAAACCGGCATCCTTGATCACCGCACTCTCGGTAACCTCAAGTATCAAATTTCTGGCGGGTACGTTTGCCTCGCCCAGTAACTTTTTCACGGTGGCAGGTAATGCGCTGTTGGCCAGATCATGGGCTGACAGGTTGACGCTGGTCACCACATCCAGACCGTCGGACCGCCACTCGCGAATTTGATCGATAACGGTGCTTAGAACGTAGCTTGTGAGGTCCTGTATGCACCCGATTCGTTCGGCAAGTTCAACAAACTCATCCGGCGGCTGGAAACCCAACTCCGGATGGATCCATCGAACCAGCGCTTCGACGGCCAGCGCCTGGCGGTCGTGAAAATTGCGTTTGGGCTGGTAGTTGAGGGTTAGTCCTCCTTGGGCAATGGTTTGCCGCAGGTCGTTTGAAAGACGCAGTCTGAGCATCTGCTGCTCGTCGGTACCGGCCTGGTATCCGGCCAAATGGAGTCCATCAAGATCGATGGCCGCGCTGAGGGCGACGCTGGCACGGCGCAGCAGCAACTCCGCTTCATCACCATGGTCTGGGAAGAGCACATACCCGATACTCACGCCTACACGCAGTTCCAGCCCATCGACCTCAACAGATTGGCTAAAAAGCCGAAATAAACGATCGCCAATGTCCGGCACCCAATCCAGCTCTGTTTCTTCCAGAAGAATGCCAAACTCGTCATTACCAATTCGGGCGACCGTATCGGAGATGCGCGCAATGCTTTTCATACGCTGAGACACAACGGCCAACAACTGATCGCTGATTTCATGGCCTATGGTTTCGTCGATGTCTCTGTGACCGTCCAGCTTCAACATCATCAGCGCAAACCTGCGGCCATGTCGCTTCGCTCTGGCTACGGCGTTGTTGATTCGATCTGTGAGCAGCAGACGGTTCGGCAAGTCTGTAAGGCTATCGTGGTGAGCTTGATGCAGAATCTGCGCCTGTTGATCCCTGATTCCTGACTGCATATCGACGAATGCCCTCGCCAACGTTTCCATTTCAGCCCCGCCGCCTACCGCAATGGACTGATGCAAATCACCGTGACTGATTTTTCGCGCCACTTTGGAGAGTTTATATAACGGCCCCGAAACGCTGCGTGCCAGCATCAGTGCCCCGACCCAGGATAAGGCGATGGCGAACAGCAAAATCAGCAGCAGCCGAAAGCGTATTTGGGCAAAGGCCTTGGCAATGCTGTCCAAAGGATTGGCAAGAATCACCGAAAAATTGTCCTGCCCCAGCATTGACAGGCGATGGGCTGTAAACATGAAGTCGCCGGTTGCCAGGGACTCGTGGACGACATCCTCACCGGTAAGATGAAGATGCTCGGAACGCGAAATAACCCCTCGGTCAACAACGCCCAGTGTGCTGGCAAGCACCCTGTTGTCCGTGCTCACGCTGTCCAGTGACATGAATGCCAGGTCAACATTTATCAGTGCCTGAAATCGCTGCGCCAGTGCATCGTTAATCTCAAACCCCATCACCACCCAGCCGATGAGCTGGGGTGCCCGCACAGGGGACATAACCACCTGGTAAGCGTGGTCTTGAAGAATCACAATGGGGTGTGCCTGCTCGGCGCCCTTCTGAGGTTCTACGTCGCCCATGTCTGTCGCCAACCCGGTAATGCCACTGGCCCGCAGCACCTCCTGGCTCAACGCCGACTGGGTGCTGACAACCAGTTCACCCGAAGCCGACACAAATGCAGCCAACCCGGCATTCACTCGCGCGCCATGATTACCCAGTGCGGACAACAAGGTGGGGCCGTCCGCAGTGGCTACTGCTCGCTTGAATCCGAAGTCGGCGGTCAGGACTCTGACGCTGGCAACCAACTCTTCATGACGGTTTTCAAGCGCTGTAGCCAGAATGTCCACGGCGCCCAACAGTTTTTGTTCGGTCTGTTCAACCAGGTTATCTCTGGTCGTGGCCAAAACAGCAACAAACGTCAACACCTCTACGGTCAACAGTAGAGAGATAATAACCAGCTGAAGTTTGCGCCGAAACGTCATCGATGGGCTTACTCTGAAGCCCCATCAAAGTGGGACTGCAACGGATCTTGCTCTACATCCAACGGATTACCCTGTGGCAACGGCAAGGTAATCTCAATACGCCCTTCACTCCAACGGCTCGAGTCGCTGACTTCCAGTGGAGCATTCCCTGACATTCCCGGATGCCATACAGACACTTTATCCACCGCGCCAAGGTCAACATCCAACAGCAATGTTCCAGCCTTGTCGGTGAGACCAAAAAGCGGGTCAGGGGAAACATATACGTACCCAAGCATCCAATCGTGAATATTGCAGCCCATGGCAATGATCCCGGGCTGATCCATCACAACCGGCGAAGGTTCTTCGCCGCCGTACAAGGCGATCTCAAATGTCTTGGCTTGGGAAAACGAGTACACGTGATGCTGGGTTAGGTCTCGGTTGGGAAACCTTACGGACGTGCCGGGATGCACAATTGTGACCTGCGGACTAAACTGTTGACCATTTTGTTCAACGACTACGGTTGGTGAGTTTTTTACGGGTGCAATATCGACCCCGTTAATCGTCACCACCGCAAGGGATAATGGTGCTCCACTACTGTCCATCGCCTGTACTTCCAGAGCGAATACGGCTTGAGTGCTGAAGGCCGCGACGGCCATCACAAGCTTGGTCATGCTCATCACTGATAAACCGCGTATGTCCAATCTGCTACCCCTCGCCACTCTCTGATATTGTCCAAGACAATGCTGCGAGAGATACAAAACAAGCCGGGCCGCATCGTTAAGTACCCGATGACGCCGATGATAGTTTGTGCACCTGAGCCAGCGCCGTATTGGCCGCAGGACTGGTCGTTAGCAGCCCCTTGCGGATCTGTCCGGCGTCCAGCGGTTTATAGTAAAGAAACCCCTGATGATTAAAGCAATTGTGCTTCAGCAGAAATGCCGCCTGATCCAGGGTTTCTACGCCTTCAGCTACCACCTCCAGGCCCATACTTGACGCCATACCCAGGGATGCTATGACGATCGTTTCATCGTCCGGGCTATTGCCTATCCCCCATACGAATGAACGATCCAATTTGAGGACAGCCACCGGAAGTTGGCGAAGATTGGCTAACGAGGAATAGCCGGTACCGAAATCATCAATCGCAAAACGCACGCCAAATTTATTGAGCTCAAGCAGCTTGCTGACCACCTCCTCCGGGTTTTCCATCACCGTGGTCTCAGTAATCTCAAGCTCAATGCACGATGGCGGGATACCAGAATCATTAATGGTTTGCTTGACACCCTCCAAGAACCACTTGTTCTCCAAATGCCGAGGAGAGACATTTACCGCCAGGCGGAGACTGGGACGCACTTGATGCCATTGAGCCAACTGACGACAGCCCTCGGCAAGCACCCATTCCCCCAGCGTGCATATCATCTGGGTGGATTCAGCCAACGGAATAAATTCAGCGGGCGACAAAAACCCAAGATTGGGATGATTCCAGCGAATCAAGGCCTCTACGCTGTTGACCTCTCCGGTTCTTGCGTCTACCTGAGGCTGATAGTGGAGTCGCAGTTGCCCCCGAGCGATGGCTGACTGCAGGTCAGACTCAATCGTTGCCCGCCTGGACGCCTGGGCCTGCATATTGCTGTCGAAATAGCAGTATTGATTGCGACCACGCTTTTTCGCTTCGTACATGGCCATATCGGCGGCGTCGAAGATCTGACTGGCGGGCAACCCCCCGTCACCAATGGCAATACCCACCGACCCACTCATGGTCACCAGATGGCCCTGATGCTTTACCGGCAGACTCACTTCGCGAAGCACCTTCTCGGCGACCAGAACCACATCGCCGGGTTCATCGATCTCACTCAACAGAAGGGCAAACTCATCCCCTCCAAGGCGCGCCACCAAATCTTCGGTGCGAGTGATTCGCGACAGGCGATGGGCAATCTGGTACAGCACTTGATCGCCGAAGCCATGACCAAGGCTGTCGTTAACTTCCTTAAAGTTATCCAGATCAATACATAGCAAAGCAAGTTGGCGAGAATGTCTGGCCACACTGGCAATTCCCGACGCCAAAGCCTCCTGAAACATCAGCCGGTTAGCAATCCCGGTTAACGTGTCTGTCTTGGACAGGTTGTGCAGCTCTCGCACCAACCGGTGCTTTTCCAGACTGTATCGAATTGCCCGTTCCAGCAATGGCCCGTTGATGGCGTCTTTTTCCAGGTAATCCGATACCCCGCACTCCATGGCTTTAATATCGGTACTGCGAGTACCCATCCCGGTGAGCATAATGAAGGGTATTTTCTCGACCGTCGGGGTGCGTTCCTGCATCCACTCAAGGCCCGTTCGATGGCCCAGCCGATAATCTATGAGGCAAACATCGTGGGAGCCCTTGGCATAGGCCTCCAGCCCTTCGTCGAAACTCATCGCCCAGTCAATTTCAAACTGGGTCCCGGGCACATCGGTTAACCAATCCCGGGTCAGGATATAGTCATCCTCGCTGTCATCCACCAGCAGCACGTTGATCAAACCCTTTGCGCTGGTGTCATCATCGATCAAGCGATCAGCCGACACGGTGAATCCCAATTTCTTCCATAGATAAAGAGATATCGACGCCAAACCCAGCAAACTTTAGCACCTTGAGGCAAATATCCCGACGTCGCGGGCGCGCTGAAATGGTCATGCGGCGCACGATTGGGCAACCTGGTTGTCGGCAAGAGCACCAGACGCATCAACACTGAGCATATTGCTATCGAGTTCGACCACGAACTGAGCGCCATAACCATCACCGGGTGCGGCAAAAATCTGCCCACCATAGGACTGCGCCACTTTGCGGCACAGGGCCAAACCGATGCCGGTACCCGGGTAAGCACTTTGATGATGAAGGCGTTGAAATGGCTCAAAGATTCGCTCGGCGTATTTGGCCTCAAATCCCATCCCGTTATCAGAAAATATGAGCCTGAACCCCTCAGCCGTGATGTCCGACGACACCGAAATTACTGGCGCAATCTCGTCTTGAGCGTATTTCAAAGCGTTGCCGATCAGATGGGAAAACAACAACCGAGCGAGGGCTGGACTGGCCACAATTGTGGGCAGTGGATCTGCCGTAACGGTTGCAGCCAAATCCTCAATCTCAGAGTGCATCTGATTGCACACCTGGGAAAACACCTGATTTAGATCAACATCCGTGAGCTCGGCGTTGGACGACGTAACCAGTGAATACTCTCGCAAATCTACCAACAACATTTGGATTCGGTCTGCCGCCGCAATGATCCTTCGTAGGTAATCTCCGCTGCGCTTGGCAGACAAGCCGCTATCTTTTTCGATAAGCATTTCGCCAAAAGACAAAATGCTGCGCAGGGGGGCTTTTAGGTCGTGGACTGCCACAGAGACAAAATTTTCCAGTTCCCGATGACTGCAGCTAAGCGCTTCGGCTTGCTGACTCAACTGGGACTCCAGTAACACTTGGGCATCAGTACTGCTGGCCAATTGCAAGGTAAGCGCCTGATTTTCTTCGCCCAACGTCGAGACAGTTTCATTAAAGGCCTGAGCCAGCTTTGCGGCTTCGTAGCCGCGGCCACCGCTAGCGCGGGCCTCAAGATTTCCCTCACAAAACGCTTGTCCCGCCTGATCGATTTGGTCGACCGACCGGGCAATTGGGCCACCCAACAACCAGCCCACGAACAATGCGATCGTGGCAATACCGGCACAGGGCAACAGCATTGACCAAAGCGCCTCGGGGTCCAACCCCGTGACTAATGACAACCCAAATCCCAAAGCCACCATTGAAGTTGCCGACGTAACAAAGCCAAACGTCGCCAGTCTTAGTTGTATTTTCATCACCCGATCATCGGCAGATGACCCGGTTTCTTAACTCAGGTCAGCTGATCGGAAAATCCGTCAATCAGTGGGCTCAACCACTGGGCATACCATCGATCAAAATCGTGCACGCAACGTTCCGATGGGTGGTAGAAGCCGCCCCGATGGACACCCGTACCTTGGCCAACTTGGGCCTCCTCGCACAGACGCCAATCCTGTTGATTGGTCACGTGCCAGAAATCTACCGCGTCGTCATATTTAAAACCTTCTGCGGCAATTTGTTGGGGGGCAAATAACCAATGGGTTTGGACAGCGGTGCGAGCCGGACTGACCGGTAACAACAGATGAATCATCAGGTAGTCGGGAACAAAGCTCAGAAACAGGTTGGGAAACACGTGGAAGTAATGCACCAGGTGTTCGTCGGACGAGGCCCACCCGGGCAGTTTCTGGCGCTGGGTTACTCCCGTTGCACTCATGGTGTTATACCCCTCGCGCAAAGTCATGGGTCCGCCAGTGTATTGATCGGTTCGATGCTGGCCCTCAATATCCGATGCGGGCCGAGTAATTTGATGGAGCTGCGGATGACCTGCCGGACAGTGGTAGCACTCGTTGTAGTTGTCTCCTAACAGTTTCCAGTTGGCCGCCACCTCGTAATGATGAGACGCAACCACCTGCAGGTTTGAAAGGTCGGAAATTGGCAGTGGGAAGTCGGTCAGCAGCGTGCCAGACAACAGACTGCCAAGACAAATAAATAGAAAGCCTTGCCAAAGCTGACTGTTAACCTTCAGCAGGCCTTGATCGGCCGCGCAAAACCCCTTCACATCCTGCATGCCAGGTGCAGCTTTGAGTTTGCCGTCCAGGGTATAAGACCACCCGTGATAAGGGCAGACAAGTAATGCGCTGCGTTGTTGAGATTGCCTGACCAGGCGCGTGCCGCGATGGCGACAAACGTTATGAAAACATTGAAGCAAGCCGCTGCTGTTACGGGATATCAGCAGTGCGTGCTGACCCACTGTGAGCTGAACAACACTGTCGTTTTCAAACTGACTTTGATGCCCCACGCAAACCCACTGCTGGCCAAAGAGCGCCTGCATTTCAGCCTCGAACACCTGCGGGCAGGTGTAAACCCAGCACGGCAACGTACGCGCCTTGGAAAAGGATGTTTGGGTCAGCTCAAGTTCGCGGCGCTGCTGCTGCGTGATCATCGATGCCATTCCATTGCCGGTCAGGTGCTGGAACGAAATTCCCGCTTCATGTAAACGCTGCCGATAAAATACGCCAGCGCCGACAGCGCACTGCAACCGCAGCAGATAACCAGCAACGACACCCGTAACCCGTCGTCCCCATACTCGCCCTGCATTCGGTCGCTGACGTAACCAATCAGCGGCGGACCCAGACCGCCACCAATCACATTGGTTACCAGCAGCAATACGGCACTGGCGGTCGCCCGCATGGTGGTTGGCACCAGGCCCTGAATCCCCGCAAAGGTGGCTGGCCCCTGCATCACGCTGATCATGAAAGCTGGAAACAGCAGCCCCAGAGCCATCCACGGGCTTTGGGTCATAAACACACCAGCAAAAATTGGAATAGACACGGCAATTGCCAGCCCTGGAATCAAGGCATACCAGCGTACATGGCGGGTGACCAGTCTGTCGGTAATCCAACCACTGGCTAGCATGCCAAAAATCTGTGACACACCCAAAACAATGGCTAGCCAAAACCCGGCCTGAGTAAGGGTCATATCGAAAGAGCGAGTGAAATACGAGGGCAACCAGCCCACCGCGCCGAGCCACACAATAGTGTAAAGCCCTGTTCCCACCGAAAACATCCAAAATGCCCTGGACGCGGCCAGAGTCCGCATGGAATCTTTGAACCCCAGCTGGGCCTGATCAGAGTTAGGATTGGGGTTGGATTTGGCCTCCGATGCGCCGCGCGTCGGCTCATGAAGAAATTTCAAAACCAGCAGCGAAAGCAATATCCCTGGCACGCCCACAACAAACAGGGCATGACGCCAACTGTAATTTTCTGCCAGCCAGCTGCCCACAATAAAACCTATCAAGATACCTACCGGCGCGCCGAGGCTATAGATAGCAATACCCTTTGCTCGCTTGCTGACGGGGTAATAGTCGCTAATTAATGAATGTGATGGCGGCGTTGCTCCCGCCTCACCCACACCCACCAGCACTCGGGCAAGCGCCAGCTGGACAAAGGTTTGCGCCGTCCCACAAACAGCCGTCATCAAACTCCAGACTGCCAGCGCTGCGGAAATGATCTTGCGTCGAGAAAAGCGATCAGCCAAGCGCGCGATGGGAACGCCAAGAGTTGCGTAAAACAACGTGAATGCCGTGCCGGATATGATCCCCAGCTGAGCATCACTTAAGTTCAGGTCGGCCTTTATGGATGGCAATAGCACCGCCAACATGTAGCGGTCCATATAGTTGAAAAACGACACCAGGAACAATAGGCCCATGGACCACTTTAGGGTGGTAACGGCAGTTGAAGGCGGAGATACGGGGTTCGTTGACTGGGTCACTGGCGATCCGTTTGCAGCGGTTGAGTAAGGATGGCAGGGCGCTTGATACCACCCCGGCACTGTACTGTATTTTCCCGACCCACGGGAAATTCCTGGAAGCGGGGCAGATTCCTTGAAGATACCTGCAACAGAACGAGAACTGCTTTGCCGTAACTGGTATCCTCATCGACCGATTTGCGGAAAACTGCCGGACGGCCATGCCCACCCACTGCGATTTTTTTGGCGCCACCCATCAGGGCCAGAAACGATCTGTCAATCAGGATCGTATTTTGGTCCGCCAGGCAGAGTCCAGCGATGCTGCCCTGCTGGCGGTCGCCGACGGCATGGGCGGAGAAGCGGCTGGCGACCGGGCTGCTGAGCTGGTGGTCGGTGCCATCGCCAACGCGCTGGGCGAAGGCCTAAAACCTAACCACTACTTCAATCAGTTGGATGCCATGGTAGAAGCATCCCACGAAGCCGTTCGCGCCGCGGTCAGCGAACAGCCCGAACTCACCAGTATGGGTACCACCCTCACAATGGCCTGCTGCGACTGGCCGCGCCTGTTTGTGGTGCATGTTGGGGATAGCCGCTGCTACCGGCTCCACAAGGGCGAATTGACCCGGCTAACCAACGATCACACCGTCGCGCAACGATTTGTCGACGAAGGTGTGATGTCTGAGGACGAGGCGGAAAAATCGCCCATGGCGCATCAATTGTGGAACGTGATCACCAGCAGCCGAGAAATTCGGCCGGAACGCGTGGAAAACCAGTTAACCGCTGGAGACGCCATCATTTTATGCAGCGATGGCCTAACTAAACACGTTTCGGACCAAGCCATCGCCGCCACCATAGAAAAGGCGGACAGCGCCAAAGCGGCATGTCGAGAGCTAATCGCTCAGGCCAACAGCGATGGTGGTACAGACAATATTTCAGTAATTGTTGGACTTTTTACCGATTCTTGAGGTCCTACCTCTGAATATACGATTTTCTCGTGGCCAATCTACGTAAACAACAGTGGCTTGATCACGATTTTTTCACCGAAATTTGGTACTTTATGTCCACTATTTTCGGCACTACTGAGACTTTACTAATGAAAAAACTGATATTGGTCGCTGCTGTTCTTCTAAGTTCTAACGCTATGGCTGAAGGTGATGCGGAAAAGGGCAAAGCCCTGTTTGCCACTTGTGTAGCGTGCCACGGAGCTGACGCCAAGGGCCAGGAAGTGCTCAACGCGCCGAACCTCACCGGTCTACAGGAGTGGTACTTCGTGCGTCAGATCAGCAACTTCAAAGCAGGCATCCGCGGGTCTGACCCCAAAGATATCTATGGCGCCCAAATGCGGCCCATGTCCATGACGCTGGCCGACGACCAGGCCGCCAAGGACGTTCACGCCTACATTCAAACGCTCAAGTAAGCAGCTGCGACACCCTCGTGGCTCATCCAACGGCCGCTGTCATTCGCAGCGGCCGTTTTTTTTAACGATACATCCATTCCTGCTTTCGCCTTTCGGCATGACAACTGACGTGGAAACAGGGTCCACCCTGAACCGTTGATTTCGCGTTGCTGTCCTTGGGAGTTTTCCATGAACTACTTGCGTGTTGTGCCTTTTGCCATCGCAGCCACTATCTTGATGATGACTATGCCTGTATCTGCTGAAACACTCACCGTTGAACGCCTGTTTGCCAGCCCTGATTTGTCCGGCAGTGCGCCGGTCGCTCTTAAATTTTCTCCTGATGGGTCAAGAGTCAGCTATCTCAAAGGCAAACCCAGCAATTTACGCCAGCAGGATTTGTGGGAATACCATCTGACCGACAATACCCACCGCATGCTCGTAGATTCCGAGAGCCTGTTGCCCAACGGCGAGGTGCTGGACGAGGTGGAGAAAGCCCGACGAGAGCGGATGCGCATCGGCGGCACCGGCATTGTTGAGTACCTGTGGTCACCGGACGGACGCCAGCTGCTGTTTCCCCTGGGTGGCGACCTGCATCTTTATTCGCTGGACACCTCTACCCCCCGTCAGCTAACCCACAGTGCGGCGTTTGAGACTGACCCAAAGGTGTCTCCCAAAGGAGGCTTTGTATCGTTTGTGAGGGATCAAAACCTGTGGGTTGTGGGTACCGATGGACAAAACTCAAGGCAGCTTACTAAGGACGGCAAAGGCCCCATTCGTAACGCCATGGCTGAATTCATTGCCATGGAAGAAATGGACCGGGACACCGGTTATTGGTGGTCACCGGACGACCGTTTCATTGCCTTCACGCAAGTGGATGAGTCCAGCGTTGAACTGGCCACCCGCTATCAGATTTTCGACGACACTTTTCGCCTGACCAAAGAGCGTTATCCATTCACCGGAGAATCCAACGTTCGAATTCGACTGGGCGTCATTGAGGTGTCCAGCGGAGAAATTAACTGGATAGACCTTGGGGATGAGTCAGACATCTATCTCGCCAGAGTCAACTGGTCGCCCAGCGGACGACTAATGGTGCAGCGCCAAAGTCGAGATCAGAAAACCCTGGATCTGTTGGAGGCAAACCCAGCGGACGGCAGCACACGAACTGTCTTGACCGAGCGATCAGAGGTTTGGCTCAATCTTCACCACAACCTCAAGTTCCTGACCCAATCGCCAGACCAGTTCCTGTGGACGTCGGAGCGCAGCGGCTTTGCCCATATCTATCGCTACGACCTGTCCGGGGAAATGCGCGGACAACTCACCGATGGCCAATGGGCGGTGTCGGAGATCAAATCCGTGGATGAAGGCCGCGGATTGGTGATGTTTGACGGTTTTGCCGACAGCGTACTGGAAAAACACCTCTATGCAGCTCCGCTGGATCCTGTCTCAGGTGGCCAGGCGATGCCGAAAATTCGCCGGATTACTGAGCGGTCCGGCTGGCACGATACCGAGGTGGCACTCAGCAGGACCGGCAGCGTCGAAGGCTTCATCGACAGCTTTTCCTCCGACAATCAGCCACCTCAGGTCAGCGTCCACACGCCCGATGGCCAGCGCATCACCTGGCTCGCGGAAAACACGCTGAATGCTGACCACCCTTATGGCCCTTTCGCCAATGCTCACGCAAAAACCGAGTACGGCACCTTAACCGCGGAGGATGGCCAGACCCTCAACTACTCGCTGATCAAACCCGTGGATTTTGACCCAAAGAAAACCTACCCAGCCATCGTCTACGTGTATGGCGGGCCCCACGCCCAGGTGGTTTCCAACAGTTGGGGCCGCTCGGAGGTATTCCATCAATATCTGCAGCAGCAGGGCTTTGTTGTCTTCAGCCTGGACAATCGAGGCAGCGCAAACCGCGGCACGGCATTTGAGTTTCCGATCTACGAAAAGATGTCTCGAATCGAAGTGCAGGATCAAAAGGCTGGCACGCAGTATTTGAAGAGCCTCAGTTTTGTTGATCCAAACCGGGTAGGCATTTACGGCTGGTCATATGGCGGCTACATGACGTTAATGGCGTTGATGCAGGAGCCAGGTATTTGGGCTGCCGGCATATCTGGCGCCCCGGTGACCGATTGGGCCTTATACGATACCCACTACACCGAGCGGTACATGAATACCCCAGCCAAAAATGCCGACGGATATGAAACGTCCAACGTGTTGACCTATGTAGAGCAATTAGCGGATCCACTGCTGTTAATTCACGGCATGGCCGACGATAACGTGTTGCTGAATCACTCAACCGCCCTGCTGCGCTCACTGCAACAATCGGGTAAACAGTTTGAAACCATGCTGTATCCCAACGAGACCCACGGTTTCAAAGATCCGGCAATTAACACCCATCGCACTAAGCTGATGATGTCGTTTTTTCAACGCCACCTGGGCTCAACGGCCACCAAGCCCACAGGCTGAATCAGTGCTGCATCAATCAGGCCGAAAACGAACAACCTGATCAATCACTGGCCGCCATGAGCGCCCGCTGCCCCTGTTGTAAGCCTTCTGACGAATTACAATGAGGGCAGCGAACAAGGGGTAACCATGAAGGCCATTCTCACCGACACCGCGCTGCGAGCAGCGCGTTACCTGGATTCACTGCGCTCGCGCTCCAACATTCCAAGCCAGGCTGCGGTGGACGCACTGGCCCATCTCAATGAGCCACTGCCTGTACACCCCACCGAACCGGATCAGGTACTGGCAACGCTGGATGAAATCGGCTCCCCGGCCACCGTGAACATGGCGGGACCGAGGTTTTTTGGTTTTGTCATCGGCGGCGCTTTGCCGGCCACTGTAGCGGCCAACTGGATGGCCACCGCCTGGGACCAGAGCTCCTCGCTGTACAACGTCACCCCAGGGGTGGCTTACATTGAGCAGGTTGCGATGGACTGGCTGATTGACCTGCTGGGCTTCCCCGAAGCCTGCGGCGGCGCCTTGGTCACCGGCGCTACCGTGGCAAATTTCAGTGCCTTGGCCGCGGCTCGCAATAAAGTTCTCCGCCACGACGGCTGGGATGTGGAAGCTGACGGCCTGTTCGGCGCGCCACCCATCACGGTCATTACGGGAGAGGAGGTTCATCCTTCAGTGCTCAAAGCGCTGGGCATGTTGGGGCTGGGGCGCAACCGGATTGTTCGTGTGCCCGCTGATAACCAGGGGCGAATGCGTGCGGACCAACTGCCTGCCCTGAAAGGGCCAACCATTATCTGTTCTCAAGCCGGCAACGTGAATACCGGGGCCTTTGATCCCGTGGGTGAGATCTGCGATCAGGCCCATTCATCAAACGCGTGGGTTCATGTGGATGCGGCGTTTGGCCTGTGGGTGGCTGGCGTTCCCTCGCTGCAGCACCTGTGTCCAGGCCTGGCCGATGCTGACTCCTGGGCCACAGACGGTCACAAAATGCTCAACGTGCCGTACGACTGTGGCGTGGCATTGGTAAAAGACCCGGACGCGCTGCGACGGGCCATGGCCATAACTGCCGAATACCTGCCCACAGACAGCGAGCAACGTAACCCGGCGGACTACACTCCCGAGCTTTCGCGCCGCGCACGCGGCGTGGAGGTTTGGGCTGCACTGAAATCTTTGGGTCGCAGCGGCGTTATCGACATGGTGGAACGAATGTGCCGCCATGCAGGATTGTTCGCAGAGAAGCTATCTGAGGCCGGATTTACGGTGCTGAACGACGTGGTATACAACCAGCTGCTGGTGAGTTTTGGAACTCCGCAACAAACTCTTCAAGTGATCGACGCGGTGCAGGCAGAGGGAACCTGCTGGGCGGGGGGCACCGTGTGGCAGGGCCACACGGCTATGCGAATCAGCACCTGTAACTGGGCTACCACCGACGAGGATGTCCTGGCCAGCGTTGAGGCCATTAAGCGCTGCGCCAGCGACGTACTTCAGCCTTAAGGCGACAGCGACTCAAAGCTGTCTTTGAAGATCAGGTCGGGCCGCTCGAAGGTAACCTCCGCCAACGCAATACCGCGTTCGCCGTTGGTCAACACATAGGCGTAAGCCACCTGCCCCTGATCGTTAAAACTGGTTTGCGCATTGCCCAGGGTGTTTGGCTCCAGCGGAAACTGGGGAAGCGATGGGCTGATAACCTGAAGCGTGCCCCCCGCCAGCGGCTGGCCTGCTCGAGCGACTTCCGCCAGACCAAACTGAGGGTCGTACAGGAACAGCGCTGCTCGCTGAGGCTCACCGAGAATTTGTACCGTACCATTCACCAGCACCTGCCCTGCCTCATTTAACGTAAAGCCCCGGATTGCAATCAAGCTACCCTGAACGTCGAGCGACACTACATCACCTTCGCTGATAACCAGCCGTTCCGCGCCATCGCGGCGCAATAGCAGCCTTTGGATGCGCGTGTTGTCCGAAGCAATCATCAAATACAGCAGGTCACCGCGGTCGTTGATGTTCAGGCCGCTGATCAGACCGAGCAGGTCACCACCCAGAGTGGGGTTACCAGAACGGGTCAGCTCTTCAAGCCCCATACCCTGATCCAGATAGACGCCAACGTAGTCTTCAGTGATATCGTCCACTCCCGCCGCCAACGCCACTTCCGACTGGCTGTTGAGGTCTGCGGGCAGTCGAGGATCTACCACGAAAGTACCC
Source organism: Lysobacterales bacterium (assembly GCA_045106555.1). Taxonomy (GTDB): domain Bacteria; phylum Pseudomonadota; class Gammaproteobacteria; order Xanthomonadales; family SZUA-38; genus JANQOZ01. The sequence goes on from JBGCET010000004.1 coordinate 132,946, forward strand.
AGCCCATCTGGCGCCGCCGCGCCAGTTTGGTTGATTTGACGCACGCTGGTCAGGTCACCAACAAAATGGCCAAAATCGTCGTTGGAGATATTGAGCCTGGCAACAATCTCACCGGCATTGTTCAGGCCAAAGGCCCGCAGCGCTGTCAAGGTATTGCCGTTCGGCAGCGCTTGACCGCTAGCAAAAACCGGCTGGGTGACCAACCCGTCGCTGCGTACCAGCAGATTCTGGGTGCTGCTGTTCACCAGATAAGCCAGTTGTCCGGCATCATTCACCAAAAAACCCAAAGCAGAGGGGCCCACGTTTAATGACTCACCGAATGGCGTGTCTTGCCCGGACTGCAATACAGCCTGCAGGTCTGTGCCGTCTGCGCGGTAAATGGCATCCTCGCTTTCAGAATCGGTGGAGATGAAGCCAACGCTACCACTGGCGTCAATGCCAAACGGTGTGCGAAACCCCAGGGTACCCAGCTGCAGAAACTGCAGATCCAGCTGATTGCCGGCGGCAGAAGCCTGCCCCCCTCTGGCCAGCGTTACTTGTTCTGTGGTGGAGGCTCGATACAACCCCAAATCGTCAATAGGGTCTGGGTCCGAGGTGGCCAGCAGATTGGCGATAAAGGCCGCCTGGCCAGCGTTGTTTAATACCGGCCGGCCAATATTATCGCCGAACACGCCATTGCCGTCTGGCGAGGGTTGGCCGCTGCGAACGAGGATTTCCGTGTCCACCGTAAACGGCACAGTCTCCCCGGCCAGAACCGGCGCACAGGTTAATAAAGTGAGTACTGAAGTGACACAGTTTCGAAGGTGTAGTGCAAAGTGCAAACGCATTAACAGTTCCAGTTTGAGTAGAGCCCAACCTAACTATCGGATTAATTGTTCAAACTGCGTCATTGAATTTCCGCGCATCGGCCGATCATCTGCTGGAAATACACTTTGTTGGCGTGGGTCAGTAGAGCGACAAGATCTCGCCCCTGCTCTTCCCAGCGCGATACAAGATCTGCTGAACGTTCGCATCGCCCGGCGAAGTCTGGTGACTGCACAAATGTCCTGGACCCCAAGATGGCAGCGCGCAGCAACAACGCTGCATTGCCGTCCTCAGTAGTCAGTCTGGAATTGAATGCTGCCAGCAGCGCCGAAGTCTGATCAAACAGACCCGCATCCGCGTGGTGCTCCGCCCGCGTGAGCATGACCTCTAGCCGATCAGGATTGTCTGCCGGCAGGGTGACCAGTCTGCGCTCCGCCAAATCCAGCCACGCCACAACCTGATCGCGCAAGCGCGTGCCCTCAGCCATGCGCGCGCGACGAACCTGATGCACGGCGACTTGAGGAGAGTGTTCCCCCAGGAGCCGATTGAGTGTCGGCAACAGCCTGTCAAAAACGAGGTCGCTGCTCCCATCGCCAAGCAGATAATCCAGCCAGGCAATTTCAACATCCAGCAGCGCCGAGCGATAGTGATCATCGCCGTAGGCGTCAAGGACTAACGTTCGTAGCGTCGGCACACGGGCACCGGCGTCCGCCAGATTGCCTTGAGCAATGAGCCGTTGAAAATCGCGAAACCGCACGTCCGCAACCGGCGCTGAGCGAGCGCCAAAAACTTCGGCGTACACCTGCTGGGCCTTCAGAAGGTCTGCCTGCGCATCGGAGAACCGCTCAAGCCCGGTCAACGCGACCCCGCGCATGTAATGCGTGTTGCCCGTCACGCTGCGCCGGTCGGTGGGAATTGCTTCGATCAAATCAAACAGCGCTACTACTTCACGCCACTGCTTCATTGCCAAGTGGGTTTGCATTTCAGCAAGGTAAGTCCAGGGCAAGCGCCAGTGATTGACCGGTAGCGCCAAATCTCTTGCCGTTTGCGCCGCCTCTAACGCCAACGGGTATCGGTGAGCCACCCCGGCGGTTAACGCCATCTGTGTCCAGTGAGCAATATCGTCTTCAATTTCCTCACTGTGCGCGGCGGAGGCCACCGCCATTTCGCTGGCTTTCAGCGCTGCGTCCATCTGCCCTAAGCCGGTAAAGACCGCAGCCAGGTCGCTGGCCAACCAGGACTTGGAGCGGGGCGACATTTTTTCCTCCGCGGGCAGCGTTTCCAGCATCTTATGCATCAGCTCAGCAACCGTAATAGAACCATCGCCGCCACCAAACACGCTGGCTTCCCGTAAGCTCTCGGTGACAAAACTGGAGGTGGCCCGTTCGCTGGCCAGCAAGTCCAAAGCCCGGTCACGCTCCTGCTGAATTTCCTGGTTGCGCTGAAACACGCTCACCAGTCCGGCCACCAGCACAGCGAGGGTCAAAACGCTGAGCCCTACTGGCAGCCATTGTCGGCGCAGAAACTTGCCCCACCGATACCTGCGCTGGTGGCGCAGTGGACTCACCGGCCTTCGCTGCTCAAAGGCATCAATATCCAGCTTCATCGCCAGCGCTGACGGATACCGGTCGTCGGGGTGTTTGCCGGTGGCCAACGCAACAATTGCATCGAGTTCAGCGTTAGCCACTGATGGCTCAGAGTTCATCAGCTGGTCCAGCACTTTACCCAGGGAGAAAATATCTGCCGCCACCGACACCGGCGAGCCGGCCAGTTGCTCAGGACTGGCATAGGCCTGGGTGTAACCCGACGGCTTCTCACCGCCCAAACCGGACAAACCAAAATCGATAAGTTTTATTCGGCCGGAGTCGGTCACCAGTACATTGTCGGGTTTTAGATCCAGGTGCAGCACGAGGTTTGCATGGGCTGCGGCCACCGCATCCAACAGCTGACCAAACAACGCAAGCCGCGCGGTACGGTCAGGCCGGTGGCGTTTCAGGTATTGAAGCAGAGGGAGTCCATCAACGTATTCAGACACTACAAAAGGTAAACCCACTTCATCGGCGCCGAAATCCAGCAGGCGGGCAATGCCGCCATGCTGCAGTTCACTGAGAGCGCCAGCCTCACGCTGCACGGCCGCTAACGCTGCGGCGGACTGTATCTGGCTGTGGCCGCGTTTAGCGGCGCCCAGTTGCACCACCCCCAACTCTTCCCGGGTTGCCAGATAGACCGAACCCATCCCCCCCTGACCCAGAGGTTTGCCAACCTGCCAGCGCCCGAGCCGGGGAGGCACATGGCCACGCAGCAGCTCTTGCGCCACAGCGACACCCGCCAGTTCGCTCAGGTCCAACGCGGTGGACTGAAATGCCAGCAGCTCTTCCAGCTCGCCTGCCATCCCAGCCTCCAGGCGCTGAAGATAATCCGCGCGCTGCGCATCATCTAACGGCAGCAGATGGGACACGTGATGGGCTAAACTTGGCGTCTCCGCCGACCCGGTGTCAGATTGATGGTTTTCGTCCAACATTGACCGAGCATAATACCAGCGCACCGACCCTGAACGTTGATTCACCAGAACTTCTGGCGTTGATTGAGCGTTGGGCCCGTGGTGATGATTCTGTTGATGAGCTCCTTTTCAGCACCCTGTCGCCATTCATGACCGGCATAGCGCGGCAGCAGCTTAACCGCCACGGCGGGCAGCTGTCGCTGGAGTCCCGAGACCTGGCCAACGAGGCAAGCATTAAATTGCTTAAGTTACTGAATCGGCCAACCACCGAACCTCATCTGGTGAGGCTGGTTGCCAAGATGATTCGAGCTACCTGCGTAGACCTGGCTCGGGAGAGAAACGCCGGCAAACGGCAAGGACAAAAAGTCAGTTTGAGCCTGGCCCAGCTGGAAGAGGAGTCGCCGCTGGATTTGCTGGATCTGGATGCCGCTATTTCTCAACTCGCCCAGCGCGACCCGCTGGCGGCAGAAGTGACCGAGATGCGATTTTTTTCCGGCCTCAGCGAATCGGAGACCAGTAAGGCGCTGGACGTGTCTAGGGCAACGGTGACGCGAAAATGGAAATTTGCGCGCCTGTTTCTGCGCAGAGCCTTGGACTAACTGGGAAACTCCAGCCCCGGCAATCCATCAAGACTCGTAGCATTGGTTTTGGCCCGATAGGCGCGCATCTGTTGTTCGGTTTTGCCATCCACCCAATTTTGCATGGCGGAGCGCTCACCGGTGTATTCATAGGTAGGCACTGCATAGCCGCAGGAATCGGCAATACGCGAGACCTTGACCCGGATGATGTTGCGACAGGCACAGTGAGGCGGAAATTGGGCTTTCAGGCCATCAAATTCGCGATGCCCCTCTTCCAGCACCTCGCCCGTTCCATAAAACCGGAAGATCTTCGGCGGGCCTTCAAAGGAGCAGAACATGATAGTGATGCGGCCATTTTCTTTGATGTGGGCGACGGTTTCGATGCCGCTGCCGCCGTAATCCAGATACGCGACCTCCGTTGGGCCCAGAACCAGGAACGAGTCGCCTCCCTTGGGTGAACAGTTCACCAGTCCGTCCCCGCTCAACGGCGCGGTGGAGACAAAAAACATCTTTTGTTTTTCCAGCCAGCGCTGGATTTTGTCATCGATGGCGGCAAATTCTTTGCCCATGGGTCTCTCCGCTTGTAGTCTCGCCGCAGCGAGGGAGGTTATTGGCCGATTGCGCAGGCTCGGGTTCGGCGTTTGGCTTCCGTGGTTTGGTTCACCGCGGCCGCGCCGCTGTCTCTGCGCCCATCAACACCGGCAAAAAACAGGCAGCGCTGTGGATCAAATTCGGCGATTTGTGCTGCGCCCATAATGCCCCGTTCGCGCAGCACATGGCCCAGGGCCTCAAGGCGTTTACGAACGTCCTGGGAAATTTCCGGCTCGTGCATCAACATTGCGGGATACCATTGGTGGTGGAAGCGCGGAGCCTGCACCGCAGCTTGGGCATTCATGTCGAAATCCACCCGGTTGATTAAGGCGTGCATGACGGCGGTAATAATGGTGGTACCCATGGGGGAGCCCATCACCATGCGCACCTCGCCGTCTTTGAAAACCAGGGTGGGCGTCATGCTGGATAGCGGCCTTTTACCGGGCTCAACACGGTTGGCTTCAAACCCCACCGCTTCCCATTCATTGGGAATGTTGGGTGCAACGGAAAAATCGTCCATCTCGTTATTTAGCACAATGCCGGTGCCCGGTACCGTAATCAGCGACCCGAATACTGAGTTGATGGTTTGGGTTAAGGCCACCGCATTACCCTGACCGTCGATGATGGAGATGTGGGTGGTGCCTTCGTCGTTGGGGAGCGCATTGAACGGCTTGATATCCAGCACAGAATCCATCGAGATTCGCGCCAGCTGCGCATCGGCGTAGGCCTGAGAAAGCAGCCTTTCAACGGGCACGTCGTCGAAATCCGCGTCACCCAGATAACGGGCTCGATCGGCGTAGGCCAATTTCATAACCTCAGACAGAAGATGCACATACTCGCTGGAGTTGTGACCCAGGGAGTTGAGGTCCCGCTGCTCCAGCATGTTTAGCATATTGAGCAACAGTACGCCGCCAGAGCTGGGCGGCGGCATGGACACCACTTCATAGCCGCGATAGCTACCGCGAACCGGCTTACGCCATTTCACCTGGTAGCCGGCCAAGTCGTCGGGGCTGATGGCACTGTCGGTGGACTTCTGTATGGCACGCGCAATAGGGCCATGGGTTAATGCTTTGCTGCCTTTCTTCTGGATCAGACGCAGGGTTTTCCCCAGGTCTTTCTGGATCATGTTCCAACCCAGTTCGGGGGGCTTGCCGTTGTCCAGATATATTCGGGCCGTTTCCGGGTGGTCTTTCAATCTGTCGCCAAAAAACTGCATCAATCGATAATGCCAGGGACCGGCAGCAACGCCGTTTTCCGCAAGATCAATCGCGGGCTGAACCAGTTCCGCCCAGGGTTTTGAGCCGTAACGCTCATGCAGCGCCTCCATGCCCTGCACGAACCCGGGCACGCCCACGGAGTAAGCTCCGTTGCGAATCGCTTTTTGGTTGTTGTTGTACCATTCCTGGCTTGCTGCGGAGGGCGCAATTTCCCGCGCATCCAGCGCGGTGGTGGTAGAACCATCCGCCATATGAGTGACGGCGAACAGCCCGCCACCGATGCCGGAACTGAACGGATGGGCAACCGCTGCGGCAAACCCGCTGGCAATAGCCGCGTCTACCGCGTTGCCGCCATCAGCCAGAACTGCAGCGCCAGCCGCAGCAGCGGGCCCAACAGAGGTGGCCACCATGCCGTCGCGCGCCCAGATCGGCTGAAAGCTGGCCGCAGGGGCGGGGGATGCCCACGCGCTTAAGATGGCGGTAACCGCTACGGCGGCTAGTACGGGATATTTCATGCAGGTACCTTGTTGTTCATTAGCTGCCGATATTTGGCCATTAACTGATCACGGGATTCGACGTGGTCGGGGTCGCTGGGGATACATTCTACGGGGCACACTTCCTGGCACTGGGGCTCATCGAAATGGCCAACGCATTCGGTGCACTTGGCGTGATCAATTTCGTAAATTTCCACGCCCATGTAAATGGCCTCGTTAGGGCATTCCGGCTCGCAAACATCGCAATTAATGCACTGATCGGTGATGTAAAGAGCCATTAGCGTGGGGCCTTACGGTGTTGTGAATTCTGACGGTTCATTAACTGGTGCTTTTGTCTTTTAGCCGACTGTGGACATGAGGGTGGACAAACTCACCCACGTCTCCGCCTAATTTGGCGATCTCCTTCACCAGGGAGGCCGAAATAAAACTGTATTGCTCCGATGGGGTCAGAAACAGCGTTTCCATTTCATCGTTCAGGTGACGGTTCATGCTGGCCAGCTGAAACTCGTACTCAAAGTCCGACACCGCGCGCAATCCGCGCAGCAAGATGCCAGCGCCCTGATCACGGACAAAATCTGCCAGCAGGGTAGAAAACCCCACCACCTCAACGTTCGTTAGACCTCGCTCCGCGATTACCCGTTGCGCGAGTTCGATGCGCTCTTCCAGCTCAAACATGGGGCCCTTGGCGGAGCTTTTGGCTACCGCCACGACCACCTTGTCGAACAAACGCGCAGCCCGAATCACCAGGTCGGTGTGCCCATGGGTAATGGGATCGAAGGTTCCCGGATAGATGGCAGTGGTTTGCTTGTTCATGAGTTGAGTCTGAGAAGGCGCTGATGTCGAGTGCGTGAGGCCCTAAGTCTAAAGGCTTAAGCAGGCCCTGCCCACCCAAGCAAATGCAGCGCCGCCTCGCCAACTCTGGATTGCTTCAGCAGGGTGTAGCCCGGCGGCCAGACCCAGGACGATGGATGAGGCGATTCCACGTAAATTCTGGCGTCGCTGCTCAGGCTCGGCGCTAAAGCTGACAACAGGTCGGGCCAGCCGGCCTGATCGAAGGGCGGGTCAACAAAGGCAAGATCGAAAGGACTCCGGGACGTTTCCAGCCACTGCCGGGTATCGGTTTGATGCACCACAAACCTTGATGGCGGGATTTCCAGCATCTGCGCTGCCCCAACAATCTGCTTCACCGCCCCGCCATGGCTTTCCAAAAACTGACAGCTCGCCGCGCCGCGGGACAAGGCTTCAAAACCCAAGACTCCGCTGCCCGCAAACAAATCCACCACTCGCAGCCCATCAAGGTTGTGGCCAAGCCAGTTAAACAGCGTTTCCCGGGCACGATCGCTGGTGGGGCGCAGACCTGGCGACGGGACAACATCCAGCCGGCGACTGCGCCACTGCCCTCCGGTAATTCGAACGCCCAGGGGCTTTTTACGTTGAGATTTCACAGCGCCGGTCGCTGCAAGTTATTCCCCATGGCTTAATCCCACTGGGTTGACTTAACGAGGGCAGAGTTTCGCCGCACGAAAAAAGCATCCGCCTGCCACAAGGCGTGGTCCAGGGGACGGTAATAGGCAGGCAGAAAATCGTAGAGACGGTAGTTTCGCGCCTGCAGCCAGTCGCTCACTTCGCAAAATTCCGGAACGCCGCCAATGGGAATCAGCGACATTTCACAAATCACTACCTCAAACTGCTCAAGCACCGCCTCCGCGCCCCTAAGCGCTTTGAGTTCGGCACCCTGTAAATCCAACTTCAGCAGATTGGGGGTAAAGGCCAGATTGCCCAGCAGATTTTCCAGTCGCTCGGTGGCGACCTGAGTCACGTCGATGCCTTCTGTAGCAAGGGTTTCGGCGTCGGGAAACCGGCTATTGGTTTCCTCCTGCACAAACGTCGCCGACTGCTTGACCTCGTCGCTTAGGGCCAGCTTGCTTAAGGAAACACCGGAGTCTGACGCCAGCAGTTTTCGCATCCCATCTCGGGGCAATGGTTCTACGGCGAGAACCGGGCAGGAAAAAATTTGCCGGCATAGGCGGGACCAATCGCCAGCGTAGGCACCGCCATCAATGGCGCCGCTGCAGGAAAAACCGGCAGCGGCCAGATTTTTCATCCGGCCCGCCATGGTAGGCACGCCGACCCGTTCTCGAACCTGCTGTTTCAGCACGCCGGGCACCAGCCGCTTCAGCGCAGACATCAACGCCATTTGAACAATGGGACCTGTTGAAGCACGGCGGGGTTGAAGCTGAACGCTGAGAGAGCCATGGTGTTATTGTACGTGCCCTGTTTGGTACATCAAAACGCGATCTGACTGAATAAACACCATGTTTGGATTTGGCAAGAAAGACAAAAAAGCTGCGCCCGATAAGGCAGAAAATACGCCGACCGGAGAGCTGCAGCTGGAAAAACCTCGCGCTGGTTTTGGCAAGCGGCTGCGCCAGATGTTCACTATTGGGCGCAAGATTGATGATGAACTGCTGGAGGAGCTTGAAACCCTGCTGCTGACCGCCGACGTGGGCGCAGAAACCACCCTGGCTATCATCGATGACCTGACAGGGCGGGTAAAACGCCGCGAGCTGGACAACTCCGAACGCTTGATGGAGGTGTTGAGAGAGCTGCTCATCAACCGCCTGACCCCCGTGGCACAACCCCTTGAGGCCAACGTCGACGGCAGCCCCTTCGTCATTATGGTGGTTGGCGTAAACGGCGCCGGTAAAACCACCACTATTGGCAAGCTGTCTCAACGCTTGAGCGGCGACGGCGCTAACGTGATCTTGGCAGCCGGCGACACCTTTCGTGCCGCGGCAGTGGAACAGCTGAAAACTTGGGGCGAGCGAATAAACGTTCCAGTGATTGCCCAGGCCACCGGCTCAGACTCTGCCTCAGTGATCTTTGATGCTCTGCAGGCCGCGCGAGCGCGCAACGTGGACGTGATGATTGCTGACACCGCCGGGCGACTGCACACCCAGTCGAATCTGATGGAAGAGCTGAAGAAGATCAAACGCGTGATGGGCAAGCTGGATCCCAACGCGCCCCATGAAGTGCTGTTGGTGCTGGACGGAACGTCCGGCCAGAACGCGCTGAACCAGGCTGCCGAGTTTGGCCAGGCGGTGGGCGTAACGGGACTGGCCGTCACCAAGCTGGACGGCTCCGCCAAGGGCGGCGTGGTATTTGCCTTGGCGCAGAAGTTTGGCCTGCCCATTCGTTTTATCGGTGTGGGAGAAGGCGCGGCCGACCTGAAGGTATTCAGCCCTGAAGCGTTTGTGGATGCCCTGCTCTAGGCACTCTTGAGAATTCTCGCCAGCTCGCCAATTGCCGCTTTATCCAGGGACTTAAGGTTGTCACTCCAAATATTGGATTGACCCAAACTGGCGGCATACACAAACACGGCGCGCGCGCACGCCTGCCGCTCTGGCAGCCCTGCATCACTGAGCAGTTTGGTGATGTAGTTAATCCTCAACGTATCCACAGTCGCCACCGCTTGACCCACCGCTGCACTATGCAATGCCCAGCTACGAACAGCGTTCTCCAGCCCTGGCGCCATGGTGAACGCCCTGACCATCAGTTCGGCCAGCTGTTCGGATGAATCAGTGTGGCGATTGAGGTCGTCAATCGTGGCCTCGGTAACTACTGATTTCCAATGGGCCAACAGCGCCAAGTGGAAATCTTTCAGGTTTTTGAAATGCCAGTAGAAGCTGCCGCGCGAGACCTCCAGAGACTTACACAGCAGATCAGCCTTGAGCCCCTGAAAACCCGAATGGGCCAGAGTTTTGAGTCCATGATCCAGCCAATCTTGTTTCGATAAACGCTCAGTCATTCATAGACCATACAGTTGTGTATTGACAAAAGAAACCATTTGCCTCACATTCCATACACTACTGTACGGAGAGGCTTATGAAACTACTGCTGCTTTCACTGTCGGGCGCCATGGGCATGATGATTGCCCTTGTCCATGGATACCTGGGCGAGACTCAAGTGATCGGCCCCACCACAACGCGAACTGATGCACACCGAAGGGTGCTTCAAGCCATCATGTTCCTGAGCGCCGTGTATTGGTTTGTTGCTGGATTCGTGCTGCTGCTAAGCCCCCGTTACCTGACTGGTACCACGCAAACCGTGGTGATCTGTGCCATGGCCGCGATCCTGGCCAGTGGGTCGGTAGCCAATTTCTGGGCGACCCGCGGCAAACACTTTGGCTGGGTGCTGCTAGCCATTGCCTGCGGAATTGCCCTTGCCGGTGCCTGGCTGCCCTAGGCAAACGAGATCTGTCAGACTGCCGGCCATGGATAAGTTCGCCAAACAGCTTCTGGCCTGGCACAAAAATCACGGTCGCCACGACCTGCCCTGGCAGCACCCGCGCAGCGCCTACCGCGTGTGGCTGTCGGAGATAATGCTGCAGCAAACCCAGGTGGCGACGGTGATCGGTTACTTCGAGCGGTTTGTGCAGCAATTGCCGACCCTGAAGGACCTGGCAGGCGCCGACGACGACCAGGTGATGGCCCTGTGGGCCGGCCTGGGCTACTACAGTCGCGCCCGCAATCTTCACAAGACCGCCAAACGCTGTGTTGTTGAACACAACGGCAACCTTCCGAAAGACCTGGACGCACTGATGGACCTACCCGGAATTGGCCGCTCTACCGCGGGCGCGATTTTAGCCCAAGCTTACGGACTGTCGTTTCCTATTGCCGACGGCAACGCCAAACGGGTGCTGGCCCGCTACCACACCGTTGAAGGCTGGCCCGGCAGAAGCTCAGTGATGAAAACCCTGTGGGAAAAAGCGGAGTTACATACTCCTAAGACCCAGGTTACTGACTACACCCAGGCAATTATGGACCTGGGCGCCAGCGTGTGCCGCGGCCGAACCCCGGATTGCCCAAACTGCCCCCTGCGCGCTGATTGCCAGGCACACCAAGCGGGTAACCCCGGCCAATACCCAGGTCGAAAGCCTAAAAAAGCCATCCCTCAGCGCCAGGCTTATCTGCTAATCAGCCAAGACAAGGATGGAAAAATACTGCTGGAAAAACGCCCACCGTCCGGCATCTGGGGTGGGCTTTGGTGTCTACCGATGGCCGAGTCAGAGCCTGATGCCGTGCTGGAGAATGCGCCGGTCGTGAATCACACCTTCAGTCATTTCAAGCTGGCTATGACCCCGGTGTCGCTAGCGCCTAAAAGGCCCAGCCACGTGGCTGACAACAATACTCGATGGTGCTCAGCACACGATGTTGCGCAACTAGGCCTGCCTGCGCCTGTACAATGGTTTCTTGATCAACATTTCAGTGGTTTGGTGACATGGCAAGAACGGTAATGTGTGTGCTTTTCAAGGAAGAAGGCGAGGGTCTGGATCGAGTACCCTACCCCGGCGAGTTGGGTCAGCGCATTTTCGACAATGTGTCGAAAAAGGGTTGGTCTGAGTGGCTGGCTCATCAGACCATGATTATTAATGAGAACCGCTGGACCCCGATTAACCCCGAGCATCGCAAGCGCATTGAACGGGAGATGTCGGAATTTTTCTTCGGCATTGGCGTCGCCAAGCCCGACGGCTACGTGCCGCCGAGCGACTAACCTGCTGGGCGCGGCTCGGGTCGAAAGTAGTAGTTGAACGGCTGTCCGCTGAGGCGGGCGTTGAACCACAGAACCAGCAGGCCCTCGAGCTCTTTTGCATATCGAACGGGCCCCAGGTCCATCGTGTGAAACCCCATTCCTTCGGCCAGAGCGGTGACCGTTGCCTTCGCCTCAGCGCTGTCACCCACCATGGGAATGGTCATGGGCCCACCGGCCAATTCTGGATCAATCATCACGCGATAGTTTAGAACGTGAAACGCTTTCACCACGTGGGCGTCGGGCACAGCCTCTTGCAAAGACAAGGCTACCGGTGTGTCTGAGACAGCTTCCACCAGCTTGTTATCGGTAAACCGGAAGGCGTTGGTTGGGTCGATCAAGATTTTGCCGCTCAAATCCCCCAAACTCTGGGCCACAGACACCACCACAGATGCTGGCACCGCGAGAACCACAATATCCGCACCTCTCACTGCCGCTGCCGGCAGCATCACTTTGGCTGTTCCGGGCGTTGCCTCAACCAGCTCTTGGGCAGCGTCAGAATCTGGCTTACGCGAGCCATACGTGACGTCATGCCCCTGGGCCGCAAACTCCGGCCCAAGCGCAGAGGCCACATCGCCAGTGCCAATAACAGCAACGGTATGCGCAAACCCCGCAACAGGCAGCATTAGAAGCAACGCCATCAGAATTTTTCGCATGATATTGGCCTCGGCAAAGATCCCGATTATCTCACCACAGGCTGAGAGCGCCAGCTCGGCCGAACGCTCCAAACATGGATCTTCACCAAACGCGCAAGGAGTCTTGACGACCCCGCTCGCAAAAGGTCTAATAGCGCCCCTCTTGGGGTCCTCCCAAACCGATGGCCAGGTAGCTCAGTCGGTAGAGCAGCGGATTGAAAATCCGCGTGTCGGCAGTTCGATTCTGCCCCTGGCCACCATTAAATCAATGACTTAGGGAACACCCCATATCCTGGGATGAGATTTTGCGGGAGTTTCGCGGGAGTTAGGAGACGTTAATGCGCCTCAGAACCACCAATTCCGGCCGGTTTCCGTTCCTTTCGCACACACTATTTGCTGCATCTATAAGCTTGGTTAACT
>JBGCET010000005.1:0-353263 GCA_045106555.1 Lysobacterales bacterium
AGCCTCCCCTCTTGAGTCAAAGCATCTCCTCAGTTACCCTTGCGCTCCCGCGGAGAGGTGCCAGAGTGGTTGAATGGGCTCGCCTGGAAAGCGTGTATACGGGAAACCGTATCGAGGGTTCGAATCCCTCTCTCTCCGCCACTTTCCACTTTTGCCTATTCGCTATTTAAGCGAACCACCAGAACACTGCACGGCGCTCCATGCAGCACCCCATTGGCCGTTGAACCCAACAACAAGCCCAATCCGTGCCTTCCATGGTTACCAATGACAATCAGGTCCGCATTCATTGATTCGGCAAAGCCCCGAATTTCGGTGGCCGGTTGGCCAACAACCACATTTTTTTCGCATTCAACATCCAGGTCCTTTTCAAGCTGCACCTGTTGGTCTTGGGCAAATTTTGCGGCACTTTTCTCAATATCCACCGACGCCGATCCAACCATCCCGTATTCCATACCGTAAGCCGTCATGACCGGCGTAACAACGGTAATCAACGACACTGCTGCCCCGCAGGCGTCAGAGATTTCTTTGGCTGCCTGCACAACCTGCTTGGCTTCTTCTGAGCTGTCTATTGCGATCAAAATATTTTTGTACATCATCGAATCTCTCCCCCAAACCTGCTGAAGCCAGGACCGGTTGACGATGGCTAGAGTGGCCAGTCCCAGCTAGCGTTGCTAAATGACGCTGGCTAATTCCTACTGCCATTACGGGCCATTTTGCGCAACAAAACGATTGGGTTTTGTACCCATTGGAATTCGGAAAGTGCTTAGAACAGTTGAGGACCTGACCCGAAAACGGCTGCCAGGGCCGTTTTTGTTCCCACCCTGGTACCGCCGCTAGTGAGGGACTGCTAGATTGGTAGTATCACGATCCAAATACTGAACACCGTTGAAACCGGAAAAACACTACACAACTAGAACAGGCTGGTTACGCGCTGCGGTATTGGGCGCCAACGATGGAATCATTTCAACCGCCAGTTTGGTGATCGGTGTTGCTGCCGCCGGTGCCGAACTATCTGTCGTCTTAATTTCTGGTATCGCTGCGCTTGTTGCCGGCTCAATGTCTATGGCCGCCGGCGAATACGTTTCTGTGAGTTCCCAAGCGGACACCGAAAAAGCCGACCTTAAACGTGAGCAAAAGGAACTGGATGAAAACCCGGAGTTCGAACTCAGAGAACTCGCTGAAATCTACGTGGATCGAGGGTTGTCTCAGTCTTTAGCCGATCAGGTGGCTGCACAGTTAATGGGCCATGATGCGCTTTCGGCACATGCCCGCGACGAGCTCGGTATCTCAGCGCTGACCCAAGCCAGGCCCGCGCAGGCCGCATTCACATCAGCACTCACTTTCGCCACAGGTTCGGCACTACCGCTGATTGCATTAATGATGGCGCCGCCGGAGCACCAGTCCATCGTTGTTGCCAGTAGCGCATTGGTATCACTCGGTGTCTTAGGCCTGCTGGCCGCCAGTGCTGGAGGGGCAAACCGGCTTGTGGGAATGACACGAATAATCAGCTGGGGCGCTTTGGCGATGGGGTTAACAGCGGTCATTGGAAAACTGTTTGACGTACACGCTTAAGACCCTCAGCAGGAGTACTTAGATCCGTAGTGGAATGACCGAGCTGCCATTCACCTCAGTGATAGATAAGATTGAACTTGTCATCCAGCTATCGGAGGAAACCATGGCAAAGCGCACTACAACCCCAGTAATTGTTGTTGGATACGACGGCAGCGAGTCCAGCCAAAAGGCTTTGGCCTTTGCGAAGGAATTGGCTCAGAACCATGGCGCAGCCATTGAACTACAGCATATCGTCGACTGGTCTCCCTTTGAGTACTATTCGCTGGAAGAAACCGCGATCCAGATGCGGGAACGTAAAGCGCAGATTCAGAACGACCGCGAGTCCCTATTTCCGCCCGTACTTGCCGACTTAGAGAAGTGCGGAATCACGGCCAACGCCAACGTCACCTTCGGATCGCCACCTCAAGTTATTGCAAGAGTTGCAAAAAACATTGACGCGTTGATGATTGTAGTGGGTAGACAGGGACGGTCAAAAATCCGCCGCCTACTCCTGGGAAGTGTCGCAAGCTCCGTTGCCAACCATGCAAACTGCCCCGTGGTGATTGTGCCATAAACAACAAGACATCAGCCCAGCATGAAGGCGACAAACCCATTAGAGATAGGGCGAAAACAAAGCTGCAGCAGAATCCCGCAGCCTTACCGGCACTGAGCGCTCCTGCAACCACTGCATACTGACATCGGTGCTCTTTTCCAACACTGAGTCAAAGTAATTGGCAATGACGGTGGCGGAAGATTGACCAAACACCTCAACGCCAATTTCAAAGTTCAGACGTAAGCTGCGTGGATCAAGGTTGGCTGATCCAATGAGCAGATAGGCATCATCAATCTTCAGCAGTTTTGCGTGGCAAAACGGCGACGGCTGGAAATAGACGCAGATGCCCCAGCGTAAAAGGTCTGCCAACCCATTACGCTGAGCCCAGTCGACCCAGCGTAGATTGCTCCGCTCCGGCAATACAATCCGCACCGCGATTCCGCGCAGCGTAGCAGCCTGCAAGGCAGCAGTTAATGCTCGACCAGGTAGAAAATAGGGCACCATAATATCCACGCTGCGTTGAGCCGCACCGATCACCGCATTAATGGTCAGCGCCAGGGCATCCAATTGTTCATCAGGGCCGTCCGGTATTACTCGGCAACGCTCAGATCCGGACTGTTCCGCGGCAGGCATGCTGCACAGCAACGTCTGGCCAGCGGCGAACTGCCAATCTCGAGCAAACACCTGGGCGAGATCCGCCACAACTGGACCACCAAGAGAAAACTGAACGTCAGCGGAAAATGGCGGTGAGCCGGTATGATCTTCACTCACATTAATACCGCCACAGTAAGCGCAGTGATTGTCGATAACTAACAGCTTTCGATGGTTGCGAAGGTTAAGCCACCATCCGGGTGGAATCAGCTTAGGCGGTAAATAGCTGACAACCGCGATGCCCAGCTTTCGCAGGTGTGCAACAGGACTTGGAGACGCGTACTTTTCCCCAACACCATCGATAATAACTTTGACATCAACGCCCCGCTCTCTGGCTTTGCGAAGCGCGTCGGAGAACGTCTCGCCGACGCTATCCACCTTAAAAATGTAGGTCGAAAGCCAGACGCGATGTTTTGCGCCATGGATAGATTGACACATTGCGTGATAAGCCGTTTCGCCGGTAAAAAACGCCCCCACTGAATTACCGGCTGATGTCTCCTGGCCGCTTACCCTTTGACCCACAGAGTCAATACCGCGGCCGGAGACATTGGCAGTCAGCTGTCGCGCACCACCACTCTCGAACGCCACACTAAAAAGCCCTCTGCCCAGGGCTCTTTTGCGAATACGGTTAACCCCAAAGACAAAGTAAGCTCCACCGCCGAGCGGCAGCGCAACGCTCATCAATATCCAACTGAGTGCTGCCCGCGGGTCTCGTTTGTAGAGCAGCACATGATAGATAGACGCTACCGCCAGTAGCGCATGACAAAATGCCAATAAAAACCAGGGCCACATTCTGGATCTATAATTTTCGTGACGACGACATGCAGTTCCCATCCCTTATGGTTTGGACCGAGACCATCATGCGCCTAGATCTAATCGAATTGGATAAGCAATTGCCGAAACTCTCTGAAGCGAGGTTATTGTCAAACGCGCTTGAAAAACCGTGAACAGCGAATTGAACGGACACGCGGAATTTATCGGTTAGACTGTGGAACGAGCACACTCGTCGAGCCCGTTTATGCATACGCGACTTTCCAAAGCGTTATCGGTATCACAGGGAGCCGACGCGCCGGATCATCTTTCAGCGATGGTGCAGTGGTTTGACAAACATTTAGATCACCAACGCCAGCCCCAAGCCGGCAAATAAGGGAGGCAACATCCAGGCTTTAGACCGTACGCGTTAGCGGGTCGCTTCAGGGCTCAACAGCGGCAAACCCAACTCGACCCGGCGCCGTAACCAGATACTAGGTCGATATCGGTCGTCACCCGTTAACGCTTGCTGCGCCGACAAAATGTCTAACACCCGTTGCGCACCTAGCCCATCACCCAGGTGAAGCGGCCCCTGGGGATAACCCAGGCCCAACCGCACCGCATCTTCCAGATCGTCCACGCCGGCAATGCCGCGCTGCACGATGTTGGCCGCGATATTGACGATGGTAGCCAGAATTCTTTGAACCACAAACCCGGCACTATCGCCAATCACCGTTGCACTCACCCCGTCACTGGTGAGTAGCCAGTGCGCCAGATCACGTGCCTTCGGCTCTGTGCCGCAGGTCAGCATTACGGTTCGATGTTTATCCAGTCCCGGCAGAGGATCTATCGCCACAGTTTTGGTTGGATCAAGCTGATCCTTGGCGCAACAAGAGCTGGCATCTTCGCCCCAGGGCTGAATGATTAACAGGTCAGCCTGATCAGCATCGGACGCCAGGTTTTGACCCGCATTAGAGACCAGGGCTTTAAGGGCCGCAGCCTGATCGGCTTCAGGGTCCACCCATATGGTCTGAACGCTGGCAGGTTCAGCAGGTGAAGAAGCAACGCTCGGATCGACCCGCTTGCCCTCCTCGTAGCGATACCATCCTTCGCCGGTTTTTCGGCCAAACAGTCCCGCTGCCATTCTGGGCGGCACCAGCGCGGAGGGCCTAAATCGCGGTTCCTGCTGGAATTGCTGATAAACAGATTCCATGACCGTGCCGGAGACATCCAACCCGGTAAGGTCCATGAGTTCAAACGGGCCCATCCTGAAACCCGCGGCTTCTCGCATCAGCGTATCCACGAGGTGAGGCTGAGCCACCTGCTCTTCAACAATACGTAGACCCTCGGTGTACAAACCACGGCCGGCATGATTGACCAGAAAACCGGGCTGATCAGCCGCCAGAACGGCGCGGTGGCCTGCATTTTCCACGACCGATTTAAGCGCCTGCGACACCGCAGGCTCGGTGCGCACCGCAGAAATCACTTCCGCCACTTTCATCAGCGGCACAGGGTTAAAAAAGTGCAGTCCTGCCAAGCGGCCCGGCAAGCGACACTTCGCGGCTATTTCAGCCACAACCAGAGACGAGGTGTTGGTCGCCAAGATGGCGTCGTCAGCAACAATGGTTTCCAACTCGTCAAACAGCGATTGCTTAATCGCGACGTCTTCGATGATGGCCTCAATCACCAGATCACAGTCGGCAAAGTCCTGCATGGACTGACCCCGAATAAGGTTGTTGTCCAGCGTCTCCCCAACGCTTGCCGGCAATCGACCCTTTTCGATACTGCGCGTGATCATCTTAGTCACGTTTTGCAGCGCGCTTTCCACCGCGCCGGCCTGAACATCGAAACACACCACCGGGTGGCCTGCCTGAACGAACAGCTGAACGATTCCACGCCCCATTGCGCCAGCGCCAACAACGCCGATTTTTCGAATGTTTTTCATAACAGTATGAGTTTGCCTTTGGTATTCGTATGCAGTTCCTAATAAGGCGGCACACTAGATGGTTTCAAAACCATCTTCAAACAGTGCTCGACATCGGAAAAACCATGACTAGTCTACAGACCATTCGGCGCTTGTCAGGCCAACACCGAGCGGGATGCCAACTGAAAAGGCGTTCGGTCGACAGCAAAAAAGTTCGTCGGAACGACTGGATCTTCCGTCAGACTCTCGCCGGAAACTCCCTGTGCCACCAGAGCGCCGATCGCAGGCGCAAGCTTAAAACCGTGACCACTAAATCCATTGGCCACCCAAAACCCATCCAGCCCGGTCGGGCCCACGATTGGGTGAACATCGTCACGGTTAACGGTGTACAGGCCACAGTAGCTGCGCACGGTTCCGCGCGCCGGCAACGTCGGTAATCGGTGACACAGCAGGTGCAGCTTGGTGTGCTGGAACATGTCGTCCGCTTGCCGATCAAAGTCGTCGGGGTTGGCCACACTTTCCCGCTCATCGGCTTCCAACACGGAGCCGACAATCAGCTGCTGGCCGCGATTTTGGGTACGAAAATAGATTCCCCCAGCCATGTCTACTGTGACCGGTATGTCGCCAGCCAAAACCTCTGGTCGATCCAAATAAAGCATCTGAATCCGAGTAGGATGAAGGTCCCACTCCAGCTCAACCCCTGCAGCGCGGGACAAACTTTGGCACCAGGGCCCCGCTGCGTTAACCAGCACAGGCGCCGATAAAGACTGGCCGGTTGCCAGTGTCACGGAAGAAACACGCCCACTCTCTGACTGAACCGCCGTTACCTCAGACCGGAAAAGCACCTGAACACCTTTTGAACGACAGGCCTCCACCAAATCCGTGGCAGCGGCAGTCGGGTCCATATAACCCCCATCTCGTTCAAACAGGTATCGACCACCCTCATGGCATGTGTGATCTTGCCCTGTTTCAACATCTGGGGTTTCGGTGCAGGCACTTAATGCAGGAAAACGATGAATGAGAGCCTTGGCGTCCAGCACGTCTGAAACAATCCCCAAGCGCTGCATTCGCTGCTTTTCATCGTCCGCCCACGTCAAGTCGTTGCCGGGCATCCACAGTACGCCGTCATTACAAAACGCCGCGGCCGGGGTATCTAGCTCAATGTACTCACGCCAGTTTCGATAGGCGCTAATTCCGCACTGGGCCAGGCGCACCATCTCATCCATGCTGTAGCGGTGACGACAGATCGCTGACGAAGCACCAGTGGAGCCCTCACCGATGCCCGCGCCCTTGTCTAAAACGGCGATGGATAACTTGCTTCGGCGAGTGAGTTCCCAGGCGATGCTCAATCCGATAATACCTGCGCCCACGATGACAACATCGAAGCAAAGAGGGGGCTTCGCCGCTCTATCCATCGGTTAGCGGAGCTTACGCATTCGGATAGATTTGAAGGTCACGGATAACTGAGTCAACTGCTCTTAGACAGGGTTTTTCGAAGGTCGGTAAACAACATGAAAATCAGCATAGCAAAACCCGCATAGCCCACCGTGGGGTAAATCAGGTTAACCATCTTGGCAAATGGCAATACGCCGCCACCGAGCACGCCAATGAGTGCCAGGCTCACCGCCACACCCTGGTAAACCTTACTTTTGTAGGGCGCGTCTTTTTCGCTGCTAAATCGGGCACAGACCACCCACATCAGAGGACATGCGGTGGTGTAGATACCCAAGACAATGACGGCGGCAAACACTTGGGAAAGCCCTGGGCTCAACGCCTCAGCAAGCACCATCGTTGGCATTGCTGCCCCCACCATTTGGGAAATCTGATTGATGAGAGCCAAAGTGACAAACAACATCGCTGCCATCAACAAGACCGGGCCGAGAATTGACGCCGAAAGCACTTGCCGATTGGACGTCATCTGCTGCCCCACAGCAGGCAGGAAACTCGCAAGGCCCATTAGACTCAAACCCACGTACAAGATGCTGGAGGTGAACCAGCTCGGCGCGGCTTTAAGCAATTCAAATTGAGCAATTCCTTCGGCGTTGGCGACCAGATTGGTGGAGGAAGCCAACAGACTGGCAACGCTGATGCCCAGCGTAACCACAATCAGAAGGGGCCCTACCAGCCCAATAACCTCAACAATCCTCCTAAGCCCCAGGAGAATGGTTGCTAAGGAAGCAAGAGCCATGAGAATTCGCCCCGCCCACTCAGGCACACCAAACCCCTGCTGCAATGCAGCGCCAGCCCCCACCAGCATGATCCAGTAGATCAAGGTAATAAACACGATGGCGTACCAGGCCAGTAGCGTCCCCGCATATCGGCCGCAGTAGTACAGGAAGATATCTTCCGTAGTGGTCAGATGTTTTTCGCGACCGGCGTTAAACAAGGAGTATGCAACGTAGGTAAACAACAACAGGGAAACGCCGATGCCGGCAATACCCAAAAACCCGTGAGACGCGTAGAACTGCAGCGCTTCCTGGCCACTGGCGAAGGCCGAACCCAGCAACAGCGCAGCAAACGCGCCAGCCACGCGAACAACCGTTAGGATAGAGGAGGAAATAGGATTTCCATGATTCAGTGGAACGAACAGTGATGATATCGGAGAAATGCGATGAAACGCGGGATTTTTTGCCTCTGCCTGGAGATTTTATTGGCGATTGGTGGGGCATCAGCCCAGACGTCGAATCCAGAAAGCAATAGCGTATCGCCTGGCACCTGGGAGGGACTTTGGGTGGCAGAGCGGTACTTTGGCGTCCAGCTTGATGGGCCGCTGACGCTGCAACTCACCCCCGACGGTTGGATTGCGCAGGTGCAGGGCGAACGAGCAGTCGCCAATCGGCAGGTTGCAGACGACGGTTCGGTGGATTGGTCATTCAGCTTCTTTGATCTGGGCCGCTTTGAAGGCCGGCAATCGTCCAAGGAGCAGTCCATAACCGGCCATTGGATTCAACCGGCCGCAAACGTCTACTACTACCCCTTTGCAACGCCGGTGACGCTAAAGCCCGTTGGTGCGAATACCTTTGACGGTATCCTTGATCCCATTCGCGAGAGTTATTCGCTGAGCATTCCGCTCATCGCCGAAGACCCGGACAATCCGGAAAACCCTCAGCGTTATCGCACCTATTTGCGTAATCCAGAGCGCAATACCGGCGTCTATTTTCGGATTGAGACTGCGACTGTCACTGACGATGACATTAGATTCTCCAACAGCGCAGGTGAGGTCATCGGAACCGCTCAGATTATTGATCCCGGCGCGCGGTTCACCCTGGCCCACCGTGGCGTAATGTTTGAATTCACTCGCGCCACCCGGCAAACCGCCGACGGTTTCTATCCGCGTCGATCACAAAAGCCTGTTAAGCACCTGCTCAGGCCGCCGGAAACCGGCGATGGTTGGTTAACAGCCACCCCAAGCGAGTCAGGACTTGCAGCAGCACCGATCGTTACGCTATTGAACAAAGTGTCGGCGTTTGAACCCAAGCAACTGCGCGAGCCCTACCTCCATAGCTTGTTGGTCGCCCATCGCGGAAAACTGGTGGTTGAAGAGTATTTCCACGGACACCATCGCGAGATGCCGCACGACTCCCGCTCTTCAGGAAAGACCGTGGTTTCTGCACTCCTTGGCATGGCAATTCATCAGGGCATTATCTCTGATGTGGATCAACCAGCCTATCGCTTTTACGGCGGCGTGGAGGCGTTTGCCAACCCAGACGAACGCAAAGAGCGGCTAACCCTTCGGCACTTGGTGACGATGACACCCGGCCTTGCCTGTAATGATGACGACAACAACTCGCCGGGCAACGAGACCACCATGCAGGAGCAGAGCGCGCAACCCGACTGGTACCAATACGCGCTGGACCTGCCGATGCTCAATGAGCCAGGAGAAGTGGGTTACTACTGCACGGCGGGTATCAACCTGGTTGGCGGTGCAATCTCCCACGCGGCGGGTTACAGCCTTGCGCGTTTTTTCCACGAGTCTTTCGCCGCGCCCCTCCAGCTTCCCTACTACCGGCTAAATCTTTCGCCGCGAGAACGAGCCTATATGGGCGGCGGAATTCAACTTCGTCCCAGAGACTTCCTGAAGCTGGGCCAGCTATTTCTCAATGAGGGCGTATGGAATGGAACACGGTTGGTCTCGAGACGTTGGGTCAAAGAATCGGCTGCCGCTCACGCGTCATTATCGGCTGAGGATAACTATGGCTTCGGCTGGTGGCGTCAGACGTTTGATGTTGATGGTCAGACCATCAGCACCTACTCCGCCAGCGGTAACGGGGGCCAGATGCTGTTTGTAGTGCCGGAACTTGAGCTCACTGTGATGATCAACGCGGGCAACTACAGCGATGGACGAACACGGGGAGCCATGCGAGACCAAATTCTAACTGAAGCCGTTTTTCCAGCCGCAATGGAGCAGAAATGATCAGCACAGCCAAAGCGTTTTTTCTAGTAGTGGGTCTAGTGGCTGTATCCACCAGGGTTCACGCTGAGGTGAGTATCGACACCGTGCATCGATTTCTGGACGCCCAAACTCAGGTGTATAACAACGGCTCAGCAGACAGTGTTGAACACTTTGTTGCGTTCATGGCTGATGACATTAAGGACTACCACTTTGCTTACGGCCGGGAGTTTTCGGGCAAAGACTTTTATCGCAAAAACATGCCAGTGAAAGCCGAAGCCTTGATGTCCTATGAGCGAAAAATTTCTCAGGTAACGGTAGGTACTGGCGTTGCGATTGCCACGTTTTTTGAAGTGACAAAAGAGCGAAAACGCGATGGAAAAATCAGTGACTATCAGGGAAGAACCATCATGGTGATAGAGTTCAATGCTGAGGGTTTGATCACCCAGCTTCGACGTTATCAAGATTAGCGATGTAGGCGGTATGATTTAGTCGATCCTCTTGAGAATGCCCCGGTGAAATCCTCCACGTACCTTTATTCCAACAGCCAAACCCAGGCGGGGTCCCGTCTGCGGGGGCTGGAATCTATTGAAGACCAGGCAACTATCGCAGCCTTAGAGAGCCTTGGGGATCTCAAGGGGCTGAATTGTCTCGAGGTTGGCGCAGGCGCAGGATCAATTGCCAGCTAGCTTGCCCGTCAGGTTGGGCCTGACGGAAAGGTTATTGCCACAGATATTGATCCAGTTCATTTGGATTCCTCACGCTATACGGTATGGCAGCACGACCTGGTGCAAGACGCTCTGCCGACCGACGCCTTCGATGTCATTCATGTTCGCCATCTGTTAATCCATCTAACCGATCCCTTGTCGGCGCTGAAAAAAATCTACCGCAGTACGAAAACTGGCGGTACGGTGTTGGTTGAAGAATCGGATCTTCGCTCCTGGCAACCCGATGAGGCTAGCCCCCGGAAATTGCGGGAACAATTTTCCGCGGGGATTACCGCGATCCTGGACCATTATCGTTCCAGACACATGGAGGTCCATCTTGGCGCGGATCTCGCTTCGCTGCTTGCTCAGGCAGGATTCAAGGTTCGCAACGAGTCTCGACATGCTCGACGGGTACCCGGAGGCAGTGAGGAAGCCCGTTACCAAAGCCTCTCGGCGCAGCAGCTGATGCAATCGGGTCAGCAACATTCCCTGGACATTGCTGCCGTTGAGAACCTCGTAAAATGCCTGTTGGACCCTGGATTTTCCTATCAGTCTCGAACCACTGTCGCGGTTGCTGGAACAAAGCCATAAGCCCGCTGCCTACTCTTCGGCATCACTAAAATCCGCCAGGCGCATTCAGCCCCTCCCCTTAAGACTTCGCAAGGACCATTTGCATTTCTCCCATCTTTGATCTAATTTAACCAAATGGTTACACAGGTTTCTAAGAGCCGAATTTTCTCGGCGATTGCTGATCCCACTCGACGCGCCATCCTTGACGTTATGCGCCAGGGAGAAATCAACGCCGGCGACCTGGCCAGGCACTTTCCCGTAAGCCGCCCTGCAATCGCCCGCCACGTAAAAGTCCTTCGTGGCGCAGGATTGGTCCGCCAACGCACCGATGCACAGCGACGTTTTTATTCGTTAAACGCTGCCAACCTCGGAGAAGTTGACCAATGGCTGGCCCCGTTTAGGCTGTTCTGGTCCGCCAGAATGATGGACATCAAAACCCTTGCGGAAAACCCGCAAACCGATCTAGCCAAAGAAACCCAGGATTCATCCGCCGCCAACAAGAAGGGCAAAACCCATGACGACCAATAACGATCAATACACCTACGAATACACGCTGCCCGTACCCCTACCTGGCACACGCGAGGAAATGTTTCACGCCATGACCGATCCGCAGGCACTGGCTGCGTGGTTTGCTGAGCAGTTGGTGGTCGAACTGAAGGTTGGAGGAGACTTTCGATTTTGGGGTAAACACACCTTCGATACTCCCGATAAAAGCGCGGCCAATCAGCAGATCACCACCATTGAGGCACCCGATCGTTTTGGCTTCAGCTGGCACCTTATGGATCGCGATACCCAGGTCACCTGGAAGCTGGTGGAAGAACAGGCGGAGGAAGAAACCGTGACCAAGATTGCGGTGACCCACGTGTTTGATTCGCTGCCCGCAGGCGCTCGCGCAGAGGCGATGATCGACGATTTGTGGCGGATTCATACTGGCAACCTGCTGGCCTTTCTCAGCGGACAGTCCGACCCTTTTCGGCCGGACTTTTCCGACCCCAATCCAATCATTACTTGCGAGCAAATTATTGAAGCGTCTGTCGAGCGTGTATTTGCTGTGCTCACTGAGCCGGAATATATTAAGCAATGGTTTCCGGCACCGGCTCCGGTGGTGGATCCTCGTGTTGGCGGAGACTATGGCTTTGGCTTCAGTTTCGAAAAGGATGGCGAAACGGTGACCGCCCCACCGATGAAAATTCTCGCCTTTGAACCCAACGCCAAACTCTCTATAACTTGGCCGGACTGGCGCTCGGATCCAACGGTACCTGACCAAACGGTCACCTGGACACTGGAAGATCTCGGCGGCAAAACCCGATTAACTCTGCAACACAGCGGATTTACCCGGCCCACCGACGTGTCAGACTACCCGTTCGGATGGCAACATTTTCTGGGTCAAATTATTGCCGTGGCGACCGCGGAATAACGCTGCCCAAAATCAGCCAGCGCTAAGCAGGGTCAGCCAGGCTCTGCTGTTTCAGAGGCTTCAATACGTCGGCACTGACCCAGTAGATGTCCTGGTTGCTGGTATAAAACAAATAGCGGCCGTCTTTGGTCACAAACGGGCAGAGCTCGTGGCCTGAGGTATTGATGGCGTCGCCCATGTTCACGCTTCTGCCCCAGCGACCGTCTTCTCTTTTAAAAGAGACATACAAGTCGCCTCGACCCAGACTGGATCGGCGCATACTGCCGTAGATGACGTAACTACCATCCGCGGCAATAAAGGGATCCGCATCGTAGGCCCCAGTATTCACCGGAGACGGTAAGCGAGTTAATGCCCTAGGCGCGCGTTGCTCAATACCGGTGGCGGTGTAGATATCCAGGTTACCCCGGCTTTTGGCTTCTCTATCGGTGGCAAACGCCATCACGCCGTTGGCGGTGAATGAAATATAGTATTCGTTGGACGGGGTGTTGATCGGGTCGCCAAGCCATACCGGGGCCGACCATCCACTGGCCAGGCGCTGTATAAATCCGATGTCCATCGTTTCGCTGGGCGTGTCGCCCGTGCTGGGTTGATTGGAGATGAAATACAAGCGGGATTCATCGGGGGATAAGAAGGGATCGCCAAAGGTAAATGTTGGATGAGTCACCAACGCTTTGGGTCGAGTCCACTTTTCACCATCAAACTCGGCGCTGCGAATTTCAGCTCTGTCCTTAAGCTGAACGCCAAAAAAGATAGTCCGGCCATCAGCGGAAAACGTGGACCCATATTCATACTGGTCCGATAGTGAAATTTCACCTGGCGCAAACTTCACGGGCGTGAGCCCCGGTGGCTGCTGTCCCAGGTAGGCGCCCGCCATCGGCTCCAGCATTTGTCGCCGCACCATTTCGGCCCGCAGCTTCGCTTCGTCTTCTAACGGATGAATCATGTGACGGGCCGTTTCGCCGCCATCATGAGCTAGCGCGGCAACCCGACCCTGACCTAGAAATAATGTTTCAGGCAGTCGTGCGGCAATAGGGTCTTTGTATGCATCTTCTGTTGAAATGATCGTCCAGCCAGCCTCCCTAAGCGCCGTCACCAGATCGCCGACAAACAGCGCGGCCAAATCGTTTTCATGCAGCAAAAGCACATGCCGGGGCGACCTGCCGAGGGTATCTACGGCGATAGCATCGTAAAACTCCACCGCGCCGACCAACACGTCCACGTAGAGCTGACGCCAAGCATCACGATCGAACGGGATTCCGGCCGCCTGTTGCTGTTTCATTAACGCCTGCAGATACCAGTCGTAGTTATCCACGGTAACGTAGCCGTTACTTAACCCCAGCTTTTTCAACCCCCTTCGCAATGCGTCGCGACGTTCTTTCGGCCGGCCTTCGTGAAGGAAGGGAAACCGAACAAACGGCGAAAACCCAGCCATCTGGGAGAGCTGCTCGTGAGCGACCTGGGTGTCTTGCAGAAATTCTGCTGGGTCCAGCGAGTTGGCGGAACGATGGCTGTGAGTATGATTGGCGATGAAATGGCCGGCTTTTGCGTAGGCGCTTAGCCTGTCTAGCCCAATTTTATGTTTGGCGCTGCCTGGCTCACCGAATTTGTTGGTGTTGGCAAAAAACATCGCGCCGGGAACCTTCGCATCGGCCAGGGTTTGGATCAGCTCTTGGGTTCGTTTTGCACCGCTGAACATCGGTCCATCACCACGCGGCGCATCGTCAAAGGTAATGGCAATTTGTCGCTCGCTGGCAAATGCCAACAGAGGCAACACTGACAGGAAAAGCGCGCCAGCAAGCTGGCACAGAAAAATCCGTATGGACATACAAAAGCTCCCCCTGAAAAGCGAGTTAACTTAGCAGAGGAATGTGTTTATCCCGTTAAATCACGTTCTTCATGAATCGGCATCGTCAAGCGCGCGAATCCGTTCAACGCGCCGCGCTTTGCCTAAACATCACCCAGCCTATGACGGCCGCCCAGATAACCTGAGTACTGTACACGGCCATGGCGGTTCTGACCTCCATTTCTCCACCGCTGAAAAACAGCACTATCAGGGGTGCAAGACCCGCAAGGAATCCCAAGCCAGCAATCCAAAACCACCGACGTTTCGCCAGATCGACCGACCAAAGTACATAGGCCAAACCCGTACCTACCACCGCGATGGCTGCCAGTGCCTGGTTGGTATCCCAGGTCAGATCAAAAATGTCATGACTGATCACATCTTCGCCCCGCGCCGCCAGCGCAGGGGCCACAAAGCCATTGATGACCGCTGCCAGTGAATTGAAGATTGCGCTGGCGATGTAACTCAACAATCCCAGCAACACCGGCAGTCGGTGCACGCCCAGGGCAAGGGCAAAATGAGACAATCCGCTGGTGAGCAACAACAGCATCACCAACATTACGCCATGAACCATCCCGGCTATGCCTTCCAACTCAGTCATACTGGTTGGGTGATGAGCCATAAAGAACACCGTGCCCGCCGCACCTGCCAAAAGAACAATGCCAAATGGACGACGGAAAACGGGAGATTCTGGATGGGATTGAGTTGGGTCGGTCATGGGGTCCTCGTTATACTGATGAGCTGATGTCAGTGATTGTCGCCAATAGCTCGATCAACGCCTACGGACACTTGGGGCAATTTGTCCGGTTCTGGACACAGTCACCTGATTGTCCGGTGACCTTACATTGACCCGAGCCAGCCAACAGCCGACGGACCGCCGTCAGAACCGTTCCCGTCTGGCAATTATTGAGGCCTTTAACGCGCTGGTTCGTGAGAATCGACTGGAGAACATTCGAGTGCCGGACATCACCGCCCGGGCCAACGTCGGTCGCTCAACGTTCTACGAGCATTTCGCTAATGTCACCGACGTTTATCTGACAGCGTTTGCCCGTCCACTGTCTATTCTTGCCGACTCTCTAACCGGCCAGGACAATCACGCTGAGCTTGTTTGGCTGCTGGATCACCTGTGGGAAAATCGGCACCAGGCACGCAGTGCGTTTAGCGGCAGAGGGCGAGAGCAGCTGTCTAAGTTACTACTGACGTTAATGAATGAACGGGCGCCGCTCGCTGACGATGATCAGTCCTTGATGCGGCAACTAGCACGCATTGACCTGTGTGAAGGCACGATGGGATTGCTGCGTGCCTGGCTCATCAATGATGTCACTGCGCCGCTCGCGCAAGTGGCGGACACCATAATGACCCGAGCAGCAAAGCCTTAATAAACCAGGCTAATCCTCAAAAGAATTTTGAAGTAGTTGCTGTGGATCGGTAACCAGTTGCGCAGCGCCGCCATTTTCGTCTGGCGCGCCGATCACAACACGATCGCGGGAGGCCGCCACAACGCTGCCATAGCCGCCCTGCCCCGAGGGGGCGCTGCGTCGACGAACCAGGGTTGCTGACGCGCCATCCAGCGCAAAACGGTAAAGTGCGCCGACGGGACTATTATCGACCTGAGCGCCCGGCGAACCCACCGCGAGCGTCGCGCCGGTAATACTCACCGAAGCGCCGAACTGGCCGCCCGGCACCGGATCGTTCGGCACCAGTCGCTGGGGAGTACTCCCGCTAACGGCGGTTAGGTATACAGCGCCTTCGTCGCCGCCACCTAATCCCGCTTCGCCGGGTGCACCCACAGCCACCATGCCCAATTCAGACACAGCGACGGACTCGCCAAAGCGGTCGCCCGCCATTGCCGAGGAGGACCCGCCACGGAAGATCCCTTGCAGCATCCCCGCATTAATGTCAAAGGTGCTGTAGGAACCGGACGTTACGTTGGAACCAGTGCCCGGAATATCTTGGGGGGCCCCTACTACCGCAATGCCATTTCGCAGTGCCACAGAGGCACCAAATCGAGCATTCGGGGTTAACCCTTCCACCTCAACCCGGTCACTGAGGGCAAAGTCTTCTGCGTCACTCGCCCGGCTGAACAGGTAAACCGCACCGCTTGCCGCCGAATTGGCATCGATATCACCGGGCGCGCCAATCAGAATTCGCTGACCCTGAACCGCCACCGAATGGCCAAACTCAACACCCAAACTTGCGCCCGTTAAGTTCTGGCTAAATGACCAAACGCCATTGCTGCGTTGGTACACCGCCACTTCCAGGGCTTGAGCGGGAGCACCTTTGATGCTGCCAGCGCCTACCGATTTACCCATCACGGTATTTGGCCGACTACCTATCACCAGCACATCACCGCTGATGGCCACGGCCGCGCCAAAGCCATTACCGGTGAATGGCATAGGCGGCACCAAAGTTTCCACACTTACTGGCTGGCCTTCGCGCAATCGATAGACCTCTACCGCGCCCTGGGCAGACCCTGCCGCCTGCGAACCCGGCACACCAATGACCAGATCCGAACCATTGATGGCAACGGCCGAACCAAAGCCCGCATCAACAACCAGTGGCGCTGGCGACGGAACGTCGAAAGTGATGGCATTTGGCGTAGGTACACGAGTGGTATTGCCAGTTTGGGTGTCGTGCAAAAACACGTTGCAGGCAAGCGTAGCGCTGCATTCTTCCGCGCCCGGAGCCAGGGCACCGGAGATGGAACGCAGCAGCACAAATCGACCGTCGGCTGACAGGCCCTGAAGCAACGTGGGCTGATCGGTCTCACTCCCGTCACTTGCCACCGACACCCGCTGAAGATCGCCACTCATGCGATTAAGTAAAAAGACATCGCGCTGGCCGTTGGTGTCGCCCGCGACCAGATTGCTCGCCAGCGATTCAAAGGCAACAAAATTACCGTCTGCCGATATTCTGGAATCTGCCGAGCCGCCATCGGGCTGTTGTCCTAACATCGCCTGCGACACCCTAAATGTGGCGCCCAGCATCAGGTCGCGAACAAACACATCTGGCAATCCGTTGCTGTCATCCGCGGTTGCTGGCGCATTGGTTTGAAAGGTTAACCAGCGACCATCACCTGACAGGTCGCCGATTAGCGTCTGACTTCCGCTTAGCGGCTGGCCCGTATCGTCCAGACTGGCAACCGCGCTGGTGCCTGACTGAACATCGGCTATTCGTAAAATATTGCCCTGACCACCGCCGACAAACACCTCAAAGGCCACTCGCTGCCCGTCACTACTGATGCGCGGATCTGTGGCCGGCTCGACCAGCTGACCGCCCGCCTCGTCCAGTGATACCAGGATGGTTTGGTTGCCGACCAGGTCGCGCACGAAAATATCGTGATTGCCACCATCGTTGTCCATAGGGTCAACATTGCTGGCCACGGTTTGGAATGCCACAAAACCGCCGTCACCAGACACCACAGGAAACTGCCCACCGGCGTCACTCTGCACGCCGCTATTATTGATAGAAAGTAATCGGGTGTCGGCACCACCAATCAGCCGGACATAGGCATCTACCGTGCCATTGCCATCAGGATTATTGAGATCAAGATCAGCGAATGAGGCCATCGCAACCACGTCCCCATCAGCCGACAGCGACGGCGTGCCGCTGACGTCAAAATCCCCGGGTGGATTGCCATCGGAATTCAAATGCACCTGGATCAGTTCGCCAGTTTCTCGTCGAAATACCAACACCTGACTGCCGCTGGTGGCACCGCTACCGGACGATACCAGCAACGCCACCGAGCCACCGTCTGCTGACAAACTGGCGCTGGCAACCTCAATGCCCTGCTGGGCATAGGATACGTTCCAGGGCGATAAACCCAGGCCAATGGTTAGTGCAGTGCTTGCAGCCAATAACTGGGTCGCCTTCATGGCCGGATTACTCCCTTGCCGGTAGCGGGCACCGTTTCAAAACTATCGTCAAACAAACGGGACTCACAAAAGTCCAGCGTGCGTTCCAGCGTTTCGGTGGTGGCGCCGGCTTCCGATAGCGTGCTG
This sequence comes from Lysobacterales bacterium, assembly GCA_045106555.1. Taxonomy (GTDB): domain Bacteria; phylum Pseudomonadota; class Gammaproteobacteria; order Xanthomonadales; family SZUA-38; genus JANQOZ01. Next base: position 18,355 of record JBGCET010000005.1, read on the forward strand.
AGATCGAAACCAAAATACAGGCCGTCGCCGCGCTCACCCCGACGCAGTAACGCGGCGCCGCCGCCATTGCCCTCGAAGATCACGCTGGCGTCTGACCGAGGCTCCAGCAGGTCTGCAAGCGGCGCACCTAAATCGTAGGGCCCGAGTCCGTCAAAGCCTGGAGCGCGGCCTGTCAGCGTGATCGGATTGACGTCCGACATTCCGCTGGCTAAACCCAAGGTCTGCATGAGCGTAGTCGGGGTATCGCTGCCGCCGCCGCGAGCGGCCAACCAGCCTTCCGAACTGATGGCGAAACATCCGCCCCCCGCAAGGTAGGTGCCAATCTCGGTTTCCGACTGGGGCGAAGGCCCGGTGACTGCATCACTGGTGTTACCGGTAACCCAAAGCACCACGTCAAATGCCTGCATGTCCATGGCTGTAGGTTCTGCAGCATCGCCGTTGGTCACCTGCACCTGAGGCGTTACTCCCAATGCGATCAAAGAATCCACGTAGGTCTGTACAACGTCCGGGCTGCTGGCATCGTCATCCACCAGCAGGACATCCACCTCGCGCGGACACACAGTCGTGTTGAATACGCGGTCGAACCCAACCCGCTGGCCCTGGGCATTCGTGCCACGAACGCGGAAGTGATACTCGGTACCGCACTCAAGCCCAGAGACATTGGCGCTAACCGGCACTTGCCCACCAGCAGCATTAACGCCAACCAGCAAAACAACGTTGCCGTACGCTGTGGTGGGACCAAAATCAAACTGCACATCAACGCTGCCACCCTGGCCGTCAACCAAGCCATTGAGGCGTGCTGAGATTTCAGTGATTTGGTCCGCTGAGCCGGTGGTTACCTCTGGAATGCCCGCCACACAGCTTGCGGTGGTAAGGGTTGCCAGAGACGTCTGAACCACGCCGCCGGAATTGGTTCCACGGAACTGAAAGTCGAAGGCGGTTTCGCAAATGAGACTGTCGAGGTCGACCGTAACCTGAACGCCTGTGCCAGACACATTGCCCGCGGGAAGGTAGTCGCCAAACTCCTGACCCGCCGGGCGCAATCGATACTCAAGCACCGCTGTTTCGGTGGTATCCACCGTGACTTGAATACGGGCTGTGGCGTCAGTGACATTCGCAAAGCTGAGGTTGCTTAACACCGGCGGGTCAACGCAATCCAGCGTGCTAAAGGTCTGCGGGCCGTCGGTGACTGAGCCGCTGGAGTTGCTCGCCGTTGCCTCAAACTCAAAGCTGCTGCTGCACAGCAGACCATCCACAGCTCTGCCCACTCGGAGCGGTGTTGACACCGATGAAGCGCTCAGCGGCAATCCAAATTCGCCGCCCTGAGGCCGAATACGGAACGAAACGCCGGTCAGCTCACCGGCCGGGTCCACATCCGCTAGTAGGGTCGCTGATGCCGTTGTGACATCAGATGGCGCTCGCAAGCTAATACTAGGGAGCCCCGCGCCATCTGCGGTTAAGGAGAACAGCCGGGTCGTGGTTTCTCGCACACTCAGATCATAGGTGTCGTTCAGCGTCTGAAACCCTGGCGCGGTAATCGTTATCGAATACGCCGCGGCGTTACTGGCCAAAGAGAAATCACCAATCTGATTGGAAAACGCCGTAATGTTGTCCGAGGTGATAATGACGGCGCCTGGAACGGAAGCGCCGCTCACGCCGTCCACCACCCGGCCATCTAGCCTGCCAGCCTCTGCGCCCAATGGCTGGAACGCCACCAATTCATAAAACGCGCCGGACCCGGCACCAGAATCGGCGCTGATACGCAGGAAGTATTGACCATCTGCCGGCAGCGTATTGGCTGAAGCGCCAGGCCCTAAATCCAGCGCCACGTCACTGCCCGCCAGCCCCTGGGTGCTGAACAATACATTTTCCTGCTCGTCCAGGAGTTGCATCGTCAGACGCAGCTGCCCGCTGCTATCCAGATTGGCGGCCCTGAGCGAGTAGACTGCCGCGGCTCTGCCAAAAAACCGCACCCAGTCTTCATCGTTGCTGGTATGCAGAGAATGAAACTGGGGCGCTGACGCATCGACAAAAAACACCGATGCCTGAGCTCGAGTGTTGTCCACCTCAAAACCATCAGGGGCATCAATATTGGTAACAGTCATTTCCTGCTGGACGGAGATATTTTCATCGTCGTCCACCGCAAAGATGGCCACCGAATAGGTGCCGCCAAGATCAAACCCGTCGAAGTCCACGGCATAGTTGTCACCACCAGTGGGCAACAAATCTACAAACTGCTGATTGGCAAACGGGCTGGGCGGGGATATGGCCGCAAATACTGTCATCACCGGCGACTGTTGAGTGCTGCTGACGTTCATTGCCTGCAGGGTCGCAGTATTGTTATCGGCGCTGGTAAGAATGACATTGTCGGAAACCGCGCCAATCAGCGGTGCGTTACCGGCCTGGCGAACGCCCGGCCCCACGTTGTAGGCCCTGGCAACCAGCCCGTCCATAGGCCCATTGGCGCGACCGTCATTTTCACCGCCAACGCCGCCGCCATCATCGAGCATTGGCATCTGGGTGCTAGCCAGAGCGCGGACGGCCCTGCCGGCAATATCAAACGATTCACCAACCCCGGCGCCATTGGCAATGCCAGTCCAAAAATGACGGGTGAACAGCGGATCAGTATCTGTGAAAATCACCGCGTTTTCGGCAAGACCCGTGCTGGAAATGACAATGCGAGGTCGGCCCGGGACACCGGCCATGGCCGGCAGCAACTGGCCGGCAGTGTTACCCTCGAACAGCGCCATCAGTGTGCCACTCAGGGCTGGGTCAAGCCCCTCCTGCAATGCGTCGAACCATACATCGATATCGCTGGCCGTCAGGAGATCGCCAGGGCCGAGCAGGAAGCTACTACCTTGAGTGCGCCCCACAAAATAGACCGTTAGATCTCTAAGACCTTCAGTGGCCCATTGGGTAAAGGTGAACTCCAGCGCCGCTCTGGTAAGTTGTTGATCCACCCCAGTGATGCCGCTGGTGCCGGCACTGAGAAAGCGGATGTCTTCGATGCCATTGGTGTTGTCCTGATACCCCTGTTGCAGCAGCGCGCTGTAGACAAACGAGGCAGCATTTTCGATACGCTGCTGTTCCCCGGAGTCTGCAGAAAATCCGGCGACAATCACCGCCCTGCGTCGCTCGGGCGTTGTAATATTGGCGGTGAGTGGCACTTCAAACCGAGTGAGGTATCCAGAGGTATCACGTAAAAGCACTTCCACCGAATACATCCCTTCAGCGACGAAACCGTCGTAGACGCCGCTGAACGTGCACTGACCGGCAAAGCCGCAGCCGCCCAATGGCGCCGACAGTTCAATTTCCGGTAGGCCAATCACCGGGTTGTCGCTGGCGCCGGTGGCAAGCATTGGCGGCCTGACCACTGCCCAGGCGCGGGCGACATCTTGCGGGCTGGACACCACCACATCAAGGGCACCCGACAGCTGCAGGCTGGCGTTATCAATACTGGGTGAGTCGTTCACCGCCGAGGTGTCGCCACCAATGAAGTAATTCAGTTGGTCCAGGTCGCCAGTAGCCTCATTACCAATATCGTTACCGTTGGCGTCCAGCTGAGGATCTTGATCGATGGTCTGATTGCCAACAGCGCCAGACGCTGCCTGATAGGCGTCGCCCACGCTGCCCCCATCAAAAATTTCCGACCAGAACTGGGTGGAGAAGGACAGGTAGCCCTGGGAGATAAACTTGGCATCCTGGCCGGTGTTGGTGGTCGTCATCACCACCCGGCTGGGGCTGGCGCTGTCGATATTATCCAGGAAGGAACCGGACTCACAGGCCTCATAAATAACCGTTAGCTGGCCCGGACTGGCGCTGGCGTCCAGGTTGTCCAGCCAGCTTCCCAGGGTGGCCGAGCCGAGGGTTTCCGGCGCGATGTTCTGGGCGGGAATATTGAGCCCGTTGACGCGAAAACGCTCGTTATCCCCGTGATCCGCTAGATAAACCACCGCTTCATCCGCGCCTGCCAGCGCCATGATGGCAGCTTCAATGGTCGCTGCGGTCGGGAAGCCATCAATGTCGTCGGCAACGCCGTCGGAATCAATATCGGCGTTCGTTAAGAAGTCCGCGCTGAGATAGGTAATGTCCTGCTTGCGGTAGCCTCGGAACAGTAAGGTGCGATAGGCAAGGTTAGCGTTGACCTGGGTGGCGTCCCACAAATTATTGCCGGCGTACGGACCGCCCCCAGCCACAACGACCGCCCGGCGGTCAAAGGTGGCGGTGGTGGATTCAACAATCTGCACCCGGCCCAGGCGCAGGTCCAACATGGCAAACCGCATCGCATCCAGGCGCCGCACCGCCGCTACCTCAGCCACGCCTAGGGGGCCTGTGCCCGGACCTGCTGGCTGATCAATCACCGTACCTAACAACGAGGTGCGGACAACGCGAGAAGCGTTGGCAGATGAACTGAAATCGTCTTCAGCAATGGCCAGGGTTTGATCGCCCAGCAATTCCAATGCAACCGCATTGGTCGCAAGTGATCCGCTCAGCGCGCGCACTTCCACCGCGCTGCTAGCCAGGTCAATTTGGAAAATCTGACGGTCGCCGCTGGCGGTTTGCGCGAGCCCCAACAGCTGCTCAGAACCCATGATGTCGCCAATACTGAGATCCAGAACGTCAGTGGTTCCAGGCACTACCACCAACGGGGCGGGAACGCCGCTAGCAGGCATTTCAAACAGCAGCCCGGAATCGCAGTCAAAAATCAGATTGCCGTTGCTGCGCATCACCAGTTCGCTGGGGCTGCAGGGCAGCGGCGCGTTATTGAGCAACACGGCGCTGGGTGAACCAGGAACGAACTCCAGCAGGCGGTCTTGATCAATCACAAAAAAGCTACTGCTGGTGGGATGCGCGGCAATGTCTTTTGGCAGCACCGGTACGCCGCTGGCATTTAGGTTTTGCGCTGACAGCAACTGGCCGGTGACGTCATCAAAAAACTGCACTCGGGCATTATTGGTATCAGCAACAATGAGATCACCGGCCGCCGTTACATCCAGCCCTCCCGGCATGTCAAAGCGGCCCGGTGTCGTTCCAGAAAAGCCCACCTCTTCCACCAGCTGACCGAACAGTGTGTATCGAGCAAACCGGCCAGGCACTCCAATCAGCAGATTGCCGAAGCGATCGAACACCAGGCCGCTGCTTTCCAGCAGGCCTGCCAGATCCACACCGGTAATCTGGGTGCCGATGTCGTTGAATACGGTTAGGTTTACTCGGGAGTTATCGTTGGTGAGCAGCGCAACTCGAGGCTGTCCGGCGCTGCGGCCGAAGCGCAGATCATAACTGTCGCCGGTGCTGATGGTGCCCGGAAACTGGCCCAGCAAATTGCCCATCGCCGTATAGCGTTCAATGGTCAGACTCGCGCCCTGAGTCAGGGTGTAAATCACGCCGTCGGAACCCGCGGCAATATCCAGGAATGCACTACCTGAGGGCTGCTCGACCTCGCGCTGCAGATATTCAAGATCCAGAGTCAGACGATGGACGCCAGGCTGGCCGGTGCCTGCCACCAGAAGGAGCGTACCTTCGGGGGAGAATTCAAGGTCGCGAATAGTCGATAAATTGACTCCTGCCGGCAGGGTGCTGCAGCCGCCGGCGCCCGTGTTGTTCAAACATCCCAACTGGAGGCCGTCGCTGGTGTAGCGGGTGAGCTGGAAATTGCTGCCACCTAAGCTTACCGAATAGATATTGCGCTCATCGTCTGCGGTCAGGCTGGCACTTTGTCCGGCGCTGGCGCCAACGTCAGCAAACGAACCGACCAATTGGGCGCTAGGACTTAACTTAAAGATACGTCCCTGTTCGCGGTCGCGCACGTAGACAAAACCCAGGTTATCTACCACAAAGCTGTCCGGGTCGCGAAATGGCACCGGGTATGGCGTGTTGGGCCAGAACTTGCTTAGTGTGTAGCTGCTGGCCTGAAATACCGACAGCATCACGTTGGCCGTGTCTGACCGATCCTGACCGGTGGCGTTTTCGGCGCGGGTAAGGCCGTAGCTGAAGCTGTCCATGCCGACAAAGTTCGCTGGCGGGGTGTAGTTGAATGTGCCATCACCGTTGTAAACCACGGTTCCACCCTGGGTGCTGAGGGTATCGGTTAGGGTCAAATCCACATCCGCCACATTTGCCGGGCTGACGCCGCCGGATTCGTCATTGAGCAAAAGGTTGGGCGTGGTGAACAGGCCATCACCCAATACGTCGATAACACCATCGTCCACCGCATCGGGCACCGCGCGTACCAACACCGATACCGTGGCTGAACTGGTATCGCCATTGCTATCAGCAATTTGATAGACAAACGAGTCAGGTTCAAAAAAGGTATCGCTGAAGAAATCGTTGTTGGGCGTGTAGGTAATGAAACCGGTCACCGGGTCTACGCTGGTGGAACCATTGGCCGGCGGGTTAATGACCTGCACCGAGGTCACATCCAGAGTGCCTGCGCAGGCCGTTGCGCCGCGCAGGTCGTAAATCACCTGAGCATCTTCATCGGTAAAGTCAAAGTCATCCTGCACCGTGGGCGAACCGTCCAACGTCAGCAGGAACATCTGGCTGTCGCTGAGCTCCACACCGCCGTTATCGGTGCCGCCGCTATCGGTCAAAGAAACGGTCACCTGCATCAAGCCCGCGGCACTGCCGGTATAAGTAAGAGTTCCGGTGACGGGGTCGATGCTGGGCAATTCTGAAAACAGATCGCCTGGTAAGGTGCCGGACGGTTGACTGACCATAATGGACAGCGCAGTAGTAAACGTCTGATCGGACTCGTTGTCAGGGCCGGCACTGATGTTAGGCATAAACCCGGGCACGATGGTCTGAGGCTCGCAGGCCGCGCCCGCTTCAAAAGGCGGCAGTGCGCCGAATGTGGGTTGATCGTTGACTGGAGTAACCGTTAGCGTGACCTGCGCCGTCCCAGCATCGCCGTTGTCATCGGTTACCTCATACGTAAAGCTGTCGTCGCCGAAGAAATCATCATTCGGATCGTAAGTAAATTCACCGTTGGCCGACAAACTCAGCACACCACTAGTCACGTCGGTAACCAGAGATATTCCGTCCACAATCGCGCCTACGTCATCGCCGCGATCATCTGGGCCATTGCCATTGTCGTTATCGACATTGCCACTGAACGTGGTGCCGTCTTCCAAAATAAGATCCGGCGCGATCGGAAAGATGTCGTCCGCCGGATCGGGCACGGGATCAATATTAATATCCACCCGCACCGGACCACTGGTATCCGGAGTGGCGCCAATGTCGGTGATGGAATATTCGAAAAAGACGGCACTTGTGGCATTTGGCGCTGGGTCGTAGGTGAAATCTCCGGTGTCCACATTCAAATCCAGAGTGCCTTCAAGCACCGGCGTAACCAGTTGAATACCGCCGACCCCAATACCATCCCCCAGGTCGTCTGCACCGTTGCCGTTATCAACAATGACATTTGCAGCCAGTTGGGTATCTTCATCAACGGTAAAAATATCGCTGAACCCATCGGGGACGGGATCGATGTTGATGCTGACCGTTGCCTCAGGGCTTACGTCGCCATTGGCATCGGTGATGGTGTAAGTAAAGGAATCCTGGCCGTCAAAATCTTCCACAAACTCATAGGTAAAAGAGCCATCAACAGGATTTAACGCCAACGTTCCCATCGTTGTGGTGGTAACCACATTCACGGTACCGAGGCCATCGCCAAGGTCATCTATGTCGCTGCCGTTGTCTGACGTGACGTTACCTCCCAGCGGCGAGGTGTCTTCGTCCGGCGTAAACAGGTCGTCGGTGGGGTCGGCAATGGCGTTGATGTCGATCGTCGCCGTGGTGACGGCGCTTACGTCGCCATTGCTGTCGGTAACGGTGTAGGTAAAGGTGACGACGCCGTCGAAGTTTGGCGCATAGATGTATTGGAAACTTCCGTCTGAAGGATCAAGGTTTAACGTCCCTTCGCCCACCGTTTGCAACACCGTCACCGTTCCAAGCCCATCACCAAGATCGTCCGCGCCATTGGTGTTGTCTTCCGTCACGTTGCCTGCGAACGGTGAGGCGTCTTCATCAGGGATAAACAGGTCGTCTACGGTATCGGGCACCGGATCGATAGCAATATCAACACGCACGGGTGCACTGGTGTCGGGAGAAGGTCCGATATCGGTAATGGTGTATTCAAAAAATATCGGCGCTGTCGCGTTGGGGGCAGGGTCGTAGGTGAATGCGCCGGTGTCGCGATTCAGGTTCAACACGCCACTTGCTACAGGCGTGATCAGCGTAATGCTGTTGGTACCCAATCCATCACCGACATCATCCGGCGTTCCGCCGCTGCCGCTGCCATTGACCACGTTGGCGGTCAGGCGAGTGTCTTCATCCACGATATAGCTGTCGTTCACGCCATCGGGGGCAGCGTCAATATCGATGGTTACCGTGGCGGGATCACTCTCATCGCCGTTGTTATCGGTAATGGTGTAAGTAAAGATCGCGATGCCGTCAAAATTTGCCGGGTAGTCGAACTGAAAACTGCCGTCAGCTTCGTTCAGATTCAACACTCCCTGGTTGACGGGGGTCTGAACCCTGACAATGCCAAGACCGTCGCCAACATCATCTGGAGTGCTGGGATTGGCGGCCAAGACGTTCCCTGTTAACGGGGAAAGATCTTCTTCCGGGGTAAAAAAATCATCCACTGGATCCGGGACCGGATCGATGTTGATGGTCACTGTAACCGGTGAACTCACGTCCCCGTTGTTGTCAGTGATGGTGTACTGGAAGCTTACCGTTGCGGTTGCATCCGCGGCCGGGTCATAGTTGAAATTGCCGGTATCGCCAAATAACTGCAACGTTCCAGCGGTTACTGGAGAAAACACCGTAATACTATTGTTGAACAAGCCGTCACCCACATCGTCAGGCGTGCCGCCGCTGCCGCTGCCATCCACCACGTTGCCGGAAAGCCGGGTGTCTTCATCTGTGGTGAAAGTGTCGTCCACACCGTCGGGTACCGCGTCGATCGCGATATCGACACGCACCGAACCACTGACATCGCCATTGGTATCGGTGATGGTGTATTCGAAGAACACCGCAGCCGTAGCATTGGCTGCCGGATCGTAAGTAAATGCACCCGTGTTGCTGTTCATGTTCAGCACGCCAGAGGCTACTGCCGTTACAACGGAAATACCCCCTGCTGCCAAGCCGTCACCAAGATCATCCGGCGTACCGCCGCTGCCGCTGCCATCCACCACGTTGCCGGAAAGCTGGGTGTCTTCATCTGTGGTGAAACTGTCGTCGACACCATCGGGCACCGGGTCGATCGCGATGTCGGCACGCACTGGATCGCTGACGTTGCCATTGTTTCCGGTAATGGTGTACTCGAAAAAGATTGCCGCTGTGGCATTGGCTGCTGGGTCATAAGTAAATGCACCCGTGTTGCTGTTCATGTTCAGAACGCCAGAGGCTACTGCCGTTACAACAGTAATGCCCCCTACTGCCAAGCCGTCACCAAGATCATCCGGCGTTCCGCCGCTGCCGCTGCCATCGACCACGTTGCCGGAAAGCTGGGTGTCTTCATCTGTGGTGAAACTGTCATCGACACCGTCGGGTACTGCGTCAATCGCGATGTCGGCGCGTACCGAACCACTGACATCACCATTGGTATCGGTGATGGTGTATTCGAAAAACACCGCAGCCGTCGCATTGGCTGCCGGGTCGTAAGTAAATGCACCGGTGTTGCTGTTCATGTTCAGCACACCAGAGGCCACTGCTGTTACAACAGTAATGCCCCCTACCGCCAAGCCGTCACCAAGATCATCTGGCGTTCCGCCGCTGCCGCTGCCATCCACCACGTTGCCGGAAAGCTGGGTGTCTTCGTTGGTAGAAAAGCTGTCAGCTACGCCGTCAGGAACCGGGTTGATGTCAATGGTTACCGTTGCCGGCAAACTGGTCATGGCCGCGGAGTCAGTGATGGTGTACTGAAAGGTTACCGTCGTCTCAGAGTCTGGCAGCGGGTCGTAGGTAAACGCGCCGGTATCTCGATCGAGGATTAACGTGCCGGGAACGCCGGCGGCGCCGGACGGCAGCACAGTAATGCTGTCAGTGGTTAAGCCGGCTCCCTCGTTATCAGCCACGCCGCCGTTGCCGTCGGCATCGGTCACGTTGCCAATCAGCTGAGTATCTTCGTCGACGAAATAATTGTCATCGTTAGCAACCGGCTGGGCCTGGGCCGCCAGAGAAAATACGATCGCTAAAAGAGTAATACCCAAGCGGGCAGATAAAGAAAAACGCCTGAATCTTGTAAACGCCATCGTGACTCCTGTCTCGTTCGGCCGACTCGCCAATCCTGTACACCTAGAAAGGCAGCGTCGGCCCCAACAGGTAAGGGCCGTCACAATTCAGAAACTACAATTCACCCGCCCCTTACATAATAATACGCGATGCACCGCAAGGGGTCTAACCCGAGCATTAGACCGCTGAGGCGGCCCACCTGGGCTCAGAAGGGCTTTGTAGCCCCCAAGAACGCCACGCTCAAAATGCCAACCCAGTACATATACGCCATGTAGCGGGACTTACGAATGGAGTTTTCCAGCCGGTTTTCCACCTCCGGATTATCCCCGTGCATGGCCAGTTCACGAAACATCATGGTCCACTCGCGCATCACAAACCGCAGATAAAGGCCGATGCACAGCATCAATCCATAAATCCCGACCTTCAGGCTGTACCAGTAGAACCCTTCCATGGCGTTGAACGGTCCGTAACCCATCAAGGATGTTACGGCTGAAATGAGCAGCGCGGGAATTACGACGTAACGAATACCCTCGTCGATTTTGGTCAATCGAATACCCGTGTCTGTCTCCCGATAGATGAAGGCTGCCCAACACAGGCCAAGCCATAGCGCAAAGACAATCCACATTCCGGTAAGCCAGTGGCCACCCAGCGGCTGTACGCCCCAGAAATGCCCCATGTGCAGCCCCAATGGCAGCAGCATGATGATGCCGGTGCGGGCGAGGATATCGATGCGATACGCGGTTTCCATGTGCCGCCGGCGCTCTTCCATGCTTAATTTACGGTTAACCACGTGGTAGGCGGTTTGAAATACCCCCCACTCCCCGCCTAACCAATACACCATGGCCACAATGTGCAGCCAACGCAGCACCGCCAACTCGGTGATTCCCATGCCTCGCTCCGTACGATTTCTAAACCTATTGTTATAGAACTATATCATTTACTCACCCACTTCCATAAGGATTCACGCCAACATTTCTTAGACAAAGCCCGCCTGATGTTGTGTGCCATTACGCTGTTGAACCTGAACCCGCCGAACTAGGTAGAAACCGAAATAACCTGCGGTTATTGCGGATAGGGTCGGACAGCCTGGCTTATCACAATGCCCGACATGAAAAGCCAAGCAAACACATACAACGATAAAGTCGTCCGCCAGATGGCTGTGATGACGGTTATCTGGGGCATCGTCGGCATGACCGTCGGCGTGCTGATTGCCGCGCAGCTGTATTGGCCGGCGTTAAATTTTGATCTTCCCTGGTTCACCTACAGCCGGCTGCGTCCACTGCACACCAATGCAGTGATTTTCGCCTTCGGCGGAACCGCCTTGATGGCAACGTCCTTTCATGTTGTACAGCGCACCTGTCACACCCGGTTAATTTCTGACGCCCTGGCCAGCTTTGTATTTTGGGGCTGGCAACTGGTCATTGTGCTGGCTGCCATCACGCTGCCGCTGGGTCTGACCCAAAGCAAAGAATACGCAGAGCTGATCTGGCCGATCGATGTTCTCATTGCCGTCGTTTGGGTGGCTTACGCAGTGGTGTTTTTTGGCACGATAGCGAAACGTCAAGTGAAACACATCTATGTGGCCAATTGGTTTTACGCCGCTTTTATCTTGACCGTCGCTGTGTTGCATATCGTCAACTCTCTGGCCATACCCACCAGTTTGACCCACTCCTATCCCATCTACTCCGGCGCCATCGACGCCATGGTGCAGTGGTGGTACGGGCATAACGCGGTGGGCTTTTTTCTCACCGCCGGCTTTCTGGGAATGATGTATTACTACGTCCCCAAGCAGGCCAACCGACCCATCTACTCCTACCGTCTGTCCGTGGTGCACTTCTGGGCCCTGATTTCAATCTACATGTGGGCTGGGCCCCATCACCTGCACTACACCTCGGTGCCAGACTGGGCACAGTCTCTTGGCATGGTGTTTTCACTGATTTTGCTGGCACCCAGCTGGGGCGGCATGATTAACGGAATGATGACGTTGTCCGGAGCCTGGGACAAACTGCGCGACGACCCAATCTTAAAGTTCATGATTGTCTCGCTGTCGTTCTACGGCATGTCGACTTTCGAGGGGCCAATGATGGCCATCAAGACAGTCAACGCCCTGTCCCATTACACCGACTGGACCATTGGCCACGTGCACTCCGGCGCCCTGGGATGGGTCGCCATGATGACCGTTGGCACCCTTTACTGCCTGATCCCCCGGGTTTTCGGCAAGGAGGCCATGTTCAGCACCTCGTTGATCAACGTGCATTTCTGGACCACCACTATCGGTATCGTGCTGTATACCGTTGCCATGTGGATTGCCGGAATATCCCAGGGGCTGATGTGGAGAGCCAGCAACGAAGACGGCACCCTCACCTACACCTTCATTGAGTCGCTGGTCGTGACTTACCCGTACTACCTGATGCGCTTTGTTGGCGGCCTGCTGGTCCTGATGGGCATGTTCCTGATGGCCTGGAACGTTTACAAAACTATCCGTGGCCCGAGCTCTGAGGAGAGCCCGGTTCTGGCACCGGCACACTGAGGTCAACTGAATGAAACATGAAAGCATTGAAAAGAACGTCGGCTTGATGGGCGTTCTGATTATCCTCGTGATCAGTGTGGCAGGCGTGGTCGAAATAGTTCCGCTGGCCAGTCAGGCCGAAGTAATAGCCCCGGCTGAAGGTATAGAGCCTCATACGCCAGTGGCCCTGGCCGGGCGAGATATCTACGTTCGAGAAGGCTGCTACGTGTGTCACTCGCAACAAATCCGCCCATTCCGCAGCGAAACCCAGCGCTATGGGCACTACTCACTGGCGGGCGAGTCGGTGTACGACCGCCCCCACCAGTGGGGTTCCAAGCGCACCGGCCCGGATCTGGCCAGAGTGGGCGGCCGCTACAGCGACCAGTGGCATGAAGTCCACCTGAACAACCCTCGCGATGTAGTGCCCCAATCCAACATGCCGGGATACCCGTGGCTTAACAAAACACTGGTTGATGGCGAGGAAATTGCCAACCGGATGCGGGTATTGCAGATGCTGGGACACCCCTATTCCGATGACGACCTGGCGAACGCGCCGGCGTCACTTGAGGGTGTCACAGAGATGAAAGCACTGGTGACCTATTTACAAGGACTGGGTACGAACATCGGCCGCGGCGCCCTGCGTCTCAGCGTCGATGCGCAGAACGAACCCGTGACGGACGCAGCCCAGGGAGGATCACGCTGATGACCGAAGCTTTTGACATGGGTTTGCTGCGCGGACTGATAACCGCACTCCTGCTGGTTGCGTTTTGCGGCATGGTTTTGTGGGCTTACAGCAAGCGCCGCAAAGACGATTTTTCCGAAGCTGCCGCGATGCCGCTGGACGACGATAATGAGCTGGACGAACCCCTGCCGCTAACAGATTGGGAAATTGAAGGAGAGCAGCAATGACCATGGACAGTGGCTGGCACTGGTTTGTGCTGATATTCACTCTGGTCAACATTTTTGCCTGTATCTGGCTGATCCTTTGGTCGTCGCGACAGGGCGACACCAGTAAAGCCAACGCCGACACCCTGGATCACGTCTGGGACGGCGATCTGTGCGAGCGCAATAATCCATTACCTCGCTGGTGGCTGTTTCTGTTTGTGGGGACCATCATCTGGGGCGTCGGATACCTGATCTACTATCCTGGCCTGGGTGCGTTCGCCGGCACCAGCGGTTGGACTCAGCAAGGTCAATACGTGGCTGAGCGCGAGCGGGTTGACGCCGTCTACAACGAAAAATTTGCCACGTTGGCAGCCATGGACTTCGACACCTTGAGCAAGAGCGCCGACGCCATGGACATTGCCGGCAGATTGTTTGGCGCCAACTGCGCGACCTGTCACGGCTCTGATGGCCGCGGTGCGATGGGGTTTCCCAACCTCACTGACGATGACTGGCTCTACGGCAGTGATCCGGCGGTTCTTACCCACTCCATTTCGCTAGGCCGGCAGGGTCTGATGCCCGGATGGGCAGCAGCGCTACAGGGTGACGAGGGCGTTCGAGAGGTAATGGAGTACGTGAAGTCCTTGTCCGACTCAACTCACGACAGTGCTCTGGCCGCAAGCGGCAAAACACGCTACGACCTGATCTGTGTGGCATGTCATGGTCCTGCCGGGGACGGACTGCAGGCTCTTGGAGCGCCGAGGCTCAACGACAAAACGTGGCTTTATGGCAATTCCGATGAAGCGCTGTATGAGTCGATTGCTAACGGTCGCAATGGCGTTATGCCGGCTCATCAATCCCTGTTAAGTCCGGAAGAAATCAAGCTGTTGGTTGGGTACCTGATGGCGTTGAGCACAACGTCTCAGGCAGCCGCCGCGCCCTGACTGCTGCCGCCCACTGTGCCTACCCATTGGAACAGCTTTCAACGCGGAATCGCAGCCATTATCTGGCCGTCATTTTTGATGGCCAGCTTGGCCACCGGCATATTCTTCGCAAAAATGGATCCCGCACTGTTGCTGGCGGCGTTTGTATTCCAAATCGAACTGAGTGACCAGGCAGTGTATTCCCTGGGCTTCTTCTTCTTCTGGGTGATTTGCGCGGCTGCCTGCGGGCTCACTGCTTGGCTGATTCGTACAGAACGTCCCAGGGCCGATTTTCCCACGCCCTCTGATGATAACCCGTGAGCAAGCCTCCGGCAGTCAAAATTCGCATAGACGATTCGCCGGTGACTGGCGATGGTGGGCTGTACCAGAAAGAAGCCAAGATTTACCCGAAGGATGTCCAAGGCCGCTTTGCCCGACTGCGCAAACTCGCCATGGTGGTCTTGCTGGGCCTTTTTTACGGCGTCGTCTGGCTAACCTTTGACGAGCGCCAGGCCGTGCTGTTTGATCTGCCTGCGCGCAAATTCTACCTGTGGGGCCTGACCCTTTGGCCACAGGATTTCATCTATCTTGCCCTGACCCTCCTGCTGTTGGCGCTGTGCCTGTTTTTTTTCACCGCACTGGCAGGTCGACTCTGGTGTGGATATGCCTGCCCGCAAACGGTCTGGACCGAAGCTTTTATGCTGATTGAACGATGGGTGGAGGGAGACCGAAACCGACGTATCAAGCTGGACAAAGGCCCCCGCGATCGTGCGTTCGTTTACCGCAAAGCCCTCAAGCAGTTTTTGTGGGTCAGTTTTTCCCTGTGGACCGGAATGACGTTTGTTGGGTATTTCATGCCGGTTCGGGAACTGGTTGCCGGCATTATTAGTGCTGACTTGCACCCCTGGGCCTGGTTTTGGTTTCTATTTTACGGTTTGGCCACCTATGGCAATGCGGGCTTCTTACGCGAACAGGTGTGCAAATACATGTGCCCCTACGCCCGATTTCAAAGCGCCATGTTTGACCGGGACACGCTCATTATTGCCTACGACGAGCAGCGTGGTGAACCCAGGGGTGGCCGTCGACGCAGCGATGACCGCGCTGACAAAGGGCTGGGCGACTGCATTGACTGCACACTTTGCGTTCAGGTCTGCCCCACGGGCATCGATATTCGCCAAGGCCTGCAATACGAGTGTATTGCCTGCGCCGCCTGCATCGATGCGTGCGACCAGGTCATGGACAAAATGGACTACCCGCGCGGTCTGATTCGCTACTCCAGCGCGAACGCGTTGACCGGCAAAAAAACCCACGTAATACGACCACGGATGATGGTTTACGCCATCTTGTTACTGGTGATCAGCACCGGCATCGCCTGGTCGTTAGTCGAACGTACGCCGCTGCGGATGGAAGTGCTGCGCGACCGCAACGCGTTATACCGGGAGCTGCCTGATGGCTGGATTGAAAATGTGTATACCCTGCGCATCATTAACATGACCGAGACGCCAGCTCGCTACACCCTGGGCCTCAGCGGCAACATCGATATGACCCTGGACAAGCCTGAATTGACGGTAGCTGCCAACCAGGCCAGCGCGTTTCCTCTTCGCATTCGGGCGATACGCGGCGCCGCACTGGGCAGTTCGGAAATTACCCTGACGTTAACCCACGCTGCTGACCCTACGATCGAGGTCACCCGCATCAGTAAAATTTTTCTACCGGTGAACTGATGAAAAAACCGCCAACAACCCCATCCGCAATCCGCTGGTATCGCGAACCCACGATGCAACTCGTTGCGGGAGTGCTTCTGAGCACCTTGATCTCAGGAATGGCAATGCTCAGCCTGGCCATAAGCGGTAACGACCCCCTGATCGTCAGTGACGATCAATATCAACAAATTCGCGACGACTTTCGCCTAACCCAACCCCGACAAGAAAGTGACGAGTAAGGAATCGACACATTGGTTGGACAGCCAGGTGCGCGGCGAACAGCGTCAACATTGCTTTCACTGTCACGAGGTCATTCCCGCCGGTTTAACGTTGTCCATTACCTACAACAACACGTGTCAGTGGCTATGTTGCCATGGCTGCCAGGCCGTGGCCCAACTCATCATTGATGGTGGCCAGGGCGACTACTATCGATTTCGCGAAGGGCCGGCCGCGCGTCCGAACCTGGAAAAAGACCCATCCCGCTGGACGGCATTTGACCCATCCACTCCGGTGGATGGCAGCGGTCTGGGCCAACTCTCGCTGTGGGTTGAAGGCATTCACTGTGGTGCCTGCAGTTGGTTGATCGAACACCAGCTGGCAAAGCTGCCTGGCGTTATCCAGATCAACGTTGATCCACAAACCGGCAGCACCGAGTGCACGTTCCACCCCAATCAAGTCAGTCAAAGCGACATCCTTCAACACATCGACTCGCTGGGATATTCGCCCCACCCTCTGTCGGAGGGCGCTCAACATGGCGCCCATCAACAAGAACACGCACGATTGCTGAAACAGCTGGCCATGGCCGGGCTGGGCATGATGCAGGTGTCCATGTTTGCCCTGGGGACATATATGGACCCGGTCAACGCCATGGACCCGGCCATAGAGCGGCTGCTACAAGGGGTTTCCCTGCTGGTTGCCACGCCCGTCGTGTTTTATTCCGGCGCGAGCTTCTTATCGGGTGCCTGGCGCGCCGTCAAAAACCTCTCTCTGACCATGGATGTCCCGGTGGCGCTGGCCCTGCTGTTGGCCTATGGCGCCAGTGTCGCTAACTTTTTTCGTGGTTCGGGCCCCACCTACTTTGAATCGGTCACCATGTTTGTGTTCCTGTTGCTGGGCGCGCGGTTTATTGCCATGGGCGTGCGCCACAAAGCACTGGACGCCCAGAATGCCCTGCTCCCCATGTTGCCGGACAGCGTACTGCGCGTGTCCAGCGGCAAGCTGGTTGAGGTGCCATGCGGCGATATTCAGTGCGGCGACCTTATTCGAATAAGACCCGGTGATCGGGTGGCAGCAGACGGCATCATCGAACGTGGCTGCAGCACTCTGGAAGAAGCGCTGATCACTGGAGAATGCGAACCCAGGACTGTCGGCCAAGGCGACACCGTGCTTGCCGGCAGCGGTAACTTTGACGGCAGTGTAGATCTGCGCGTCACCCGAACCGGCGCCGAATGTTCTCTGTCCCAAGCCAGCGCGTTGCTCCATCGGGCTCGCTCAGAGCGGCCCCAACAGGTCCTGATCGCCAACACCGTATCGGCGTGGTTTATCGCCGCGGTCCTGATGATCGCCACCGCAACATTTATCTTATGGTGGCCAGCCGGTTTTGACACGGCCTTTTCTTGCACGCTGGCGGTATTGGTGGTTACCTGCCCCTGCGCCCTGTCCCTGGCCATTCCCGCTGCCCTGTCGGCGGCCACCACCCGGCTGGCCCGCGCCGGCTTGCTGGTAAGCCGGCTGGATGCACTGCAGGTGTTGCCTGGCGTGACCTGCGTTCTCACCGATAAAACAGGCACGCTGAGTGAGGGCAAGCCCCGAATTACCGGCACTCACTTGGCAAACAACCACCCCAACCCCATCAACGAACAACAGCTGATGGGCTCAATGGCGGCCCTGGAGCAGCACAGCAAGCATCCGCTGGCCGCCGCGTTCAAAAACACTCAGCCGTTGGGCGAAGCCGGGGACGTGACGGTCCAGCCGGGTTTAGGCCTCAGTGGCACATTGAACGGTCGGCGCCTTCGATTAGGCAATGCGGCCTTTGTTCAAGCGTCCACTGACCTGGGGTCCCCGCTGATTTTGGCCGATCACGAAGGAATACTTGGCTGGGCAGAGGTAGAAGACGCCTGGCGAGCCGACGCCGACTCGACCCTGGACCAGTTGAAGCACAGCGGCCTCAAGCGGGTTATTGCCAGCGGCGATAGTTCGGCCAGAGTTGCCGCAGCCCAACAACACTTTGGTATTGATCAGGGTTTCGGCGACCTATCACCGGAAGACAAACTGGCCTTGCTGGCTCACCTGCAACGCCAGGGCGAGGTGGTATTGGCATTGGGTGATGGGGTTAACGACAGCGGTCTACTGGGCGGTGCTGACGTGTCAGTGGCGATGGCCCAAGGTGCAGATCTGGCCAAAGCCAGCGCGGACGTAGTGCTGGCAGGTGAGAAACTCGGTGCCGTACTGACCCTGCATTCCGTGGCGCGAAAAACCCATCACATCATTCGACAGAACCTTGCCTGGGCAGCGCTGTACAACCTGCTGGCGGTCCCCTTCGCGGCTGCCGGATTGATCGGGCCAGGGCTTGCGGCACTCGGAATGTCGATCAGCTCGCTGGTAGTCATTCTCAATGCCAGTCGGCTGTCGAAAGATCAGGCTCACCACTTGACAACAAAACCTTCGGACGCGTCGAGACCCGGTTCTGCCGCGTTGGTTCCAGGAACCCCCCGATGAAGATTCTGTTTTTCCTGATCCCGCTGAGCCTGATCCTGCTCGCGATCGCGGTCTGGGGCTTTTTCTGGATGGTGCGACACCGACAGTTTGATGACCTTGAAACCGAGGGCTGGCGAATTCTCAGCGAGGATAACGAAGAAAAGCGATCGCCTCATGAATGAGCCACTGACCATTACAGCGGCATTTCTGGCCGGCCTGGCGGGCAGCGGGCATTGCTTGGGAATGTGTGGCCCGTTGGCAGTGATGGCGGGTTCAGGCGGTGGCAGACGCTCGCTGAGGGGCATTGGACTCCACAATGGGGGCAGACTCCTGGGCTATGCCGCCCTGGGCGCCGCAGTCGGCTGGCTGGGCATCGCCACCAGCGGTGGTCTTTCTGCTCATACCACAGGACCTGTGCTACGAGGGCTGTTGGGCGTTGTCCTGGCCTTGCTCGGTATTCAGCTTTTGGCACCTCAGCTTCGTTATAACCCCCTCAATTGGGTAGGCCGGTTTATCGCGCCACCTATCTGGCGGCAACTTCAACCGATCGCGGTAAACCTTGCCCTGCGCGAAGACTGGCATTCGCAGATCGGTCGAGGAGTGCTTTGGGGATGGCTTCCCTGCGGCCTGGTATACAGCCTGCTGATGCTTGCCGCGGTTTCAGGCAGTGCCGCTGCCGGTGCTGGCGTCATGCTGGCCTTTGGGCTGGGAACCCTGCCGGCCATGTTGGGTGCCGGTCTTGCCGGCCGCCAGCTGCGCGGACTCAGTATTCACCGCCTGCGGCCGGTTATGGGCGCAGCAATGATTGCGGGAGGCCTCATCGTGGCGACGGTGCCGCTCACTCACCTATTGGGCGAGCATCATCACCCTGGGGGGGGCAGCGCATCTGGCCACGAGGGACATCAGGGACATCAAGACACTGGCACTGGCACCCATGCCAATTATTAGTCTCAATTCTCAAAATAGCCCACCTGATGCAGGCTTCGCACCAGGTTAGCCAGATTTCTGACGCCCATTTTTTCCATCATATGGGTCCGATGGATTTCCACCGTACGCTGGGAAATATCCAAATCCAGCGCCACCACCTTATTGGCTTTGCCTTCGGCAACCATCCCCATCACCTGCTGCTCTCTGGGCGTCAGTGATTCAATCCGTTGACGAATATCCAGCACATCCCCCGCCCGGCGCTGATCGTCGCGACACTCTTCCAGTGCCATCTGAACCCGATCCAACAACTCCTGATCACGAAAGGGTTTGGGCAAAAAATCCACTGCGCCTCGTTTCATGGCCTCTACCGCCATGGGGATATCGCCGTGGCCAGAGATGAAAATAATCGCCAAGTTAGTCACGCCCTCGCTGAGTAACTGCTCCTGAAGTTCAAGACCGCTCATTTGCGGCATCCTGACATCGAGAATTAACACGCCAGGGCGCTGATCATAGGCGTCGAGAAAATGCCGAGCTGAGGTGAAGGTCTGACAGGCGATCGATACCGTATCGAGCAGAAACGCGATAGCATCCCGGATCGCAGCATCATCATCTACCAGGTACACCGACGGAACATGAGCGCCTGCATTACTCGTCGAATTCCTGTTAGTACTCATTACTTACTCTCCTCGGCCAGCGGTAAAGCCAACACAAAGCGGCTGCCGCCCAGCGGATTTTCTTCACACCATAAACGCCCGCCGTGGCGCCGCATGATGGTTCGGCAAATCGATAATCCTATACCCATCCCAGCGGGCTTACTGGACTGGAAAGGCTCAAAAATCTTGTCCCGTTCAGCGGGTTCTACGCCACTCCCGTGGTCAACGACGGCCACCTGTATCTCACCATCCACAACGCCGGATTCAATCCGAAGGCCGCTACTGATCTGGCTCGGTCGAACCATGGCTTCCAGCCCGTTGCGAATCAGGTTAAGCAGCACCTGCTGAATCTGCACCGGGTCGATCTTTGGCTTTGGCAGATGGTCGGCAAGGTCCAGGCGGATTTCCGCCCCGCGATCGCGAGCCTCCAATTCAGCCAGCGCCAGCAGCGCACGAATCACTCCATTGATGTCGTGTAGCGCTCTTGGAGTGTCCTCGCGCCGGGCCAATGCGCGAATTCGCTCCACCACGTCACCCGCCCTGCCGGCCTGTTGGGATATTTGCTCCAATGCATAGTCCAGTTTTTCCAGCTGTGGCGGAGAGCTAACCAGGAGCCGGCGACCCGCATCGGCAAAGGTAGCCATGGCCGCCAATGGCTGATTGATCTCATGGGCAATGCCCGCACTCATTTCACCCAGAGTACTCGCCCGATGAACATTGGCCAGAGTTCGCTCCAGCTCCAGGGTGGTTTGTCGCTCCTTGTCCAAATCATTACGCAAGCGGTTGCGTGGCCTCAGGTCCTGCATGATGGCGACAAACATCCGCTGTCCGGCGTTATTCGCATCTCCAACTGACAGATGCAGCGGAAACTCTTCGCCGGATTGATGCCGACCAATCACTTCACGACCGATTCCTATGATGCGCTCCTGACCGGTATCCATATATTGATGCATGTACCCATCGTGTTGATGACGATCGTGGTCGGACATCAAAATGCTCACGTTCTGACCGCAGGCCTGCGCCTCGGAATAACCAAACAGCTCCTGGGCCCCCTGGCTGAATAGCGCAATCATTCCATCGGCATCGCTGACCACAATGGCCTCTACCGCGGCATTCAGTAGTGCATCCAAAAGATCAGAGCGGTTCTTCAAAGAAATTATGCCGCTTTCCATAGCCTGTCCTAACTACGTAGTTTCCGAAGGTTAATAGGGATCAATCCGGCTGGTGCAATCCAGCGTCACAATCGTACGCTTAGGTCCTCATCAAACCGCTATTGATACCTGTATGCCGCCGATTATCATTGACATTGCCGACCCCGGCAGCGACCAGCAACCCGGCATCGAGGCGGCGCTGGCTTGCAGGCCTGAAGGCGGGCAGTTCGTGCTGTTTCACAATGTCTATCACCACTCCATCATTGACCAGTCCGACAGTGGCGATCAAGTGCTGGAGGAAATGCAGCAACTGTTGCTGCAATCGCGTCGCGGGCAGCTGGAAAAGCTTGCTGAGCAGCGATTTGCCGATGCCATCGACACCCACATCGTCTGGGCCCAGCGGGGCTGGCAAGAATTGATCCGATTTGCCATGGGCGTTTCAGCATCCATGGTTGTGACGCAGACCAATCACCGAAATCGCTGGCAACGACTCACCTTGAGTAACGATGACTGGGAGACCATTCGGCATTGCCCCGTGCCATTGCTGCTGGCAAGGGCGGACGTTACACCGCGATACCAGCAGGTCATTGCTGCTGTTGACCCACTCCACCTGGATGACAAACCGGCCTCCCTGGACCGAGCCATTGTCGCCAATGCCGCCCAGATTTCCAGGGTTTTTGACGCAAAGCTGAAGGTCATCAATGTGGTCACACCGAGCCAGATGGCACCAATGGGTGGGCCGGAGTCCACAATGGTGGCTGTCAACGTGTCGGATCACGTTATCGCTGCACACAGGGAAGCCACTGAACACCTGGCAGATACCGAAGGGGCTAAAAACGCTGAAGTGCTGGTAACCGTGGGTACCCCCGAAGAAGAAATCATTGAGCAGGCTAACGCAATGCCAGGGTCGCTGGTGGTGATGGGTGGAGTATCTCGTTCGCGACTGCAGCGTTTGCTAATTGGCAACACGGCAGAGCGTGTATTGGATCAATTGACGGGCGATGTGCTGGTGATAAAACCCCAGGGGTTTGGCGAGGGACTGCCGGCCATCAATGCGCTGCTGACCGCAAGCCTGACGAGCAAGGGCCCACTATTGATCTAACAACCACTGGTTGATTGCCCGCGCAAATGCGTGGGGCGCCTTGGACGACATTCGCAGATACAGGGAAGGCTCCACCAATTCCAACTCCATCAGCGCAAAACTGTCCTGAAAACCCACCATATCGACCCGAGCGTATAGGGGTTGTTCGGGTAATGCCCCGACAATATCGGTGGCCGTAGTCATCATCTTGGCGTCAGGGTCGACTTCGGTTATTACACCGCCGTGCTCTTCTTGAACCCGAAAGTCCCCTCTGGCCGGTCGTTTATTAATGGCATGACTCAAAGCGCCAGCAAAAAAGAACAAGGAATATTCCCCTTCCGTGACGATTTGTTCCAGAAAGGGCTGAACCATGCTGGGCCGCCGGGAAAAGTTGCTGGCCAGTTGATCATTGAACTGCGCAGGCGTCAGTTTAAAGGTATCTTTGGCGCTGGCACCCAATTGTGGCTTTAATACCAGTTGGTCTGTTTCAAACTGCCTAGCACAGGCCTCCAGATCCTGACGGGTCACTCCCGTCAGCCAACGAGTCGGCACAATGCGGAGCCCGACCTGACTCAATTCCCTCAGATAGGTTTTGTCCAGATTCCAGCAAACCGTAGACAACGAATTCCCCAGCGGCGTGGCAGACCGCTCAATGGCCTTAAGCTGGGTGACGAAAGCCTCCGGGTGCTCGGTGTAGTCCCAGGGTGTTCGGATAACCACTGCGGCATATTTCGACCAGTCCACATTTTCACGCCAGGAAACCCATTGAACCGACCAACCCAGGTCGCTCAGTGGCTGCACGGCCAGGTGATCATCGCTGACGTGACCATGCAAATCATCGGTGGTCAAAAACGCAATGGGCAGATTTTTCTTGCTCACAACTTAACTCCTGTGGCCACTCACTGGTATACTCGCGCTCCCGCTTACCGCGGGGCATTATGGCGACCTTCGTCGGTCCCTTCGCAACGAAACATTGTGGACCCCGTCAGGCCCGGAAGGGAGCAGCGGCAACAGTGAACTCGTGTGCCGGAGTGTGGCTGGCGAAGGGAGCCACCATCCCTTGCCTTCGCATCACTGCACCACGCCCCACTTCAGCGCGGTTTTCAGGTCATCCACGTCATCCAGGTCGTGCCCAAGCGGCAGCTCGGTAAGTGTCCATCCCAAACGGGTGATTCGCTCAAGACTTTGGCCCCAAACCTTCGAACTGCCCCATTGAACGTCGCGAAACAGTATCGAATGTGACTGCGCAGGTGCCACCAGGTAGTACCCGCCGTCCGCGCTGGGTCCCAGCACCACGTCCGCTCCGCGCTCCAAGGCATCTGAAGCCAGGCGCAGACGGCCCGGCGATAAATCGATGCAATCAGAGCCCACCAGCAAAACCCGCGGGTAGCGCTTTTGCCCGTGCACCAGCGCGTGGTGCATACGCTGTCCCAGGTCGCCGCCCGCCTGTGTATGCACGGCAACATTCATGTCGCTGCCGGTTAGCAGGTCTGACATCGCCTCTCCATCGGCACCCTGCATCCACACCTCCAGATCAAATCCACTGGATGCCACCTGGAGCAAAGTGAAGCGCAAGAGCTGACGATAGACGTCCAGAGCCCGCTCGGCCCCAACGCCGGCGGTCAGGCGAGATTTCACTTCACCTAGCACCGGCGCGCGAGCAAATACCTGAACCAAAGTGTTCATCCCCGTGGTGCCCGTCGCTGGTAGTAGGCCGCCAGCCGGGAAGGATCAACGCCCAGGAAGTACGCACTGCGCAGAATCCACATTTCCAGCACCGTGCGGACAATTCCTCGCTGCTCCCAGCGCCGACTTGAGGTTACCAGCGGCAGCGACGCGATACACGGCTTAGCCAGGGATTTCAGTTTTTTGCTCATGGCCACGTCTTCCATTAACGGCAGCTGAGGGATGCCGCCAATCTGATCCAGTAGCGACCGGCGGACAAAAATACCCTGATCACCCGTGGCGACACTCGTCAACCGGGTGCGCAGATTAATCCCCCGCTCCACCACCCGCAACCCGGGCGCGGCGCCGCTTAACCGCACGGGGAAAAAGCCCCAGGCACAATCGGCCAGACGCTGCAGCGCAGCCATGTGGCGGGAATTTACTTGACTATCTGCATGTAAAAACCAAATTAGTGGCGCCCGGCTCGCTTCAACCCCAGCCTGCATTTGATGCGCCCGGCCGACCTTTGTTGAAAGCACTTGGTCAACAAACGGGTCTGCCAAGGTAGCACTTTGATCAATGCTGCCGCCGTCAACGGCCAGCAGCTGGGCCCCACACCGGCGCAGCGCTTGCAACCCAGACAGGGTTGCCTCGATGATGGCGGCCTCGTTGCGCATCGGCACCACCACAGTTAGCCAGGGTTTGTCTGGCATCAGAGGAAGGAGAACGTCGTGAAAAGCTGGTTCAAGATCATCATCGTGGTCTTTATGGTGGCGGCTATTGTTGCCTTCTTTGTATTTGACCTGGGTCAGCACCTTTCGCTGGCAGCCATCAAAGGTCGTCTGGCAGAATTCAGAGCCTATCAGAGTGAAAATGCGGCGCTCACTGCAGGGTTGTTTTTTGCTCTCTATGTACTGGTTACCGGGCTTTCTTTGCCGGGGGCGGTGTTGCTGACGCTCCTTGCCGGCGCGTTATTTGGCCTGGGAACCGGCACCCTGATTGTGTCCTTCGCCTCCACCCTTGGCGCGACGCTGGCATTTTTGGCGGCCAGGCTTGTGCTGGGAGACAGCATTCGCAAACGTTTTCCCAAGGCGTTTGACACCTTTGATCGCGGCATGGAAAAAGAAGGCGCGTTCTATCTGTTTTCGCTGCGCCTGATTCCGTTGTTTCCGTTTTTTGTCATCAACCTGGTAATGGGGTTGACGCGAATCCGCACACTCACCTTCGCCGGCGTCAGTCAGCTGGGCATGCTGCCGGGCACACTGGCATTCGTCAACGCCGGCGAGCAGCTTGCCTCGCTGGAGTCCGTCGGAGACATCGCCAGCCCCACCCTGATCGGCTCATTTGTCGTGCTGGGCATGATTCCGCTGATCGGTAAGCGTGTCGTCAATTTCATTCGTCAGCGCAAGCTCTACGCCGATTTTCCGAAACCCGACAATATCCAGCGTAATATTATCGCGGTGGGGGGCGGATCGGCGGGCCTGGTCACGTCATTTATCGCCGCGGCAGTGAAGGCCAAAGTGGCTTTGGTGACCGATGACAAGATGGGCGGTGACTGCCTGTACACCGGCTGCGTGCCCTCCAAGTCTCTGCTGCGCAGCGCGCGCTTTATGCAGGACGTCAAACACCACAAGAACTTCGGTTTTTCCGCTGCCTCAGCGTCGGTGGACTTCTCGGCAGTCATGCAGCGGGTACAAAAAATTATCCAGACCATTGAGCCCCACGACTCACCGGAGCGCTATGAATCTCTGGGCGTTGAGTGTGTAAGCGGCCGCGCACGCATCGTATCGCCGTGGGAAGTTGAGGTAGACGGAAAACGCTTAAGCGCCTCAAACATCGTTATCGCCACCGGCGGCAAGCCCTTTGTGCCGCCAATCACTGGCATCGAAGACTGTAACTACCTCACCTCCGACACGCTTTGGGAGCTTGAGGCGCTGCCGAAAAAGCTGGTGATTTTGGGCGGCGGGCCCATTGGCTGCGAAATGGCCCAGGCCTTCGCTCGCCTTGGCAGCGACGTTCAACTGGTTGAGCGAGGCACACGAATATTGTCTCGAGAAGATGAAGATGCCGCTGAAGTGGTGCAGCGGGCGCTGCATGATGACGGCGTCAACCTTCGGCTGGGATTTTCCGCCGTTGAGGTGGAAAACGCCAACACGCTGGTTTGCGACGGGCCCGATGGGCTACAAAAACTGCCCTTCGACCGTCTGCTTATCGCCGTCGGGCGCAAAGCCAACACCCAGGGCTTGGGGCTTGAAGAGCTGGGTATCGAAACCGAGCGCAACGGCACCGTGTCGGTGAATGAACATCTGCAGACTCGATTCCCCAATATTTATGCCTGTGGCGACGTCATTGGCCCCTACCAATTCACCCACTCTGCCTCTCACGAGGCCTGGTATTGCGCGGTCAATGCCCTGTTTGGCAAATTCAAAAAGTTCCGCGTGGACTACAGCGTATTGCCCTGGGTGACCTTCACCGAACCCGAACTGGCCCGAGTAGGCTTAAGTGAGTCCGAGGCGAAAGAACGAGGCGTTGACCACCAGGTCATTCAGTATTCGCTTGAGGGGCTGGATCGCGCGTTGGCTGATGAAGCCGCAACCGGCTTCGTGAAAGTCATCACCGCTGGCAAAAGTGACCGAATCCTGGGCGCCACCGTGGTCGGCCATCATGGCGGCGAGCTGCTGGCAGAATTCACCCTGGCGATGAAACACGGCCTGGGTCTGAAAAAAATCATGGGCACCGTTCACCCCTACCCGACCTTCAGTGAAGCCACAAAATTTGCTGCCGGACGCTGGCAGGATGCCAACAAGCCAATGTGGCTGATGCCCTGGCTGGAGAAATTTCACCGCTGGAGCCGATCATGAAAACACCCATAACGTGCCGCCGCTTCCTAGCCGGTTTGGCAGCCAGCCTCTTAACATGGCCGGCTTTCGCTCAAATCAGCGAGCCCAACATCGGCCTTAAAGACTACGAAAACGTCCTGCAAAATTCGGTCAAACCCAACGACCAGGGTACCGCCAGCGAAGTGGACTATGCCTGGCTTGCCCAACATCAGGCTGACCTGGACGCCGTGACCGATACATTCAGCGGGGTGTCTGAAGCCGATTTTTCCCGCTGGTCTGATGATGCCCAGCTGGCGTTCCTGATCAACGCCTACAACGCCTTTACCCTCCAGCTGATTTTGACCAAGTACCCGGACCTGGAATCCATCAAAGACCTGGGCTCTCTGTTTCGTTCGCCCTGGAAGCAGAAATTCGTCGCATTGCTGGGCAAGACCCGTAGCTTGGACGATATCGAGCACACGATGATCAGAGGTCAATTTGATGAACCGCGAATTCACGCAGCAGTAAACTGTGCGTCTTGTGGCTGCCCCGCGCTGCTGGCTCAGCCCTTTAAGGCGGAAACGCTGGATCAACAGCTTCATCAGGCCATGAGCCGTTTTCTGGCTGACGCAGAACGAAATTACTTTGAGGCGTCCAGCAAAACGCTGTGGTTGTCGCCGCTGTTTGACTGGTACGGCGAGGATTTTGAGAAGTCCGCCGGTAGCGTAGAACGCTACGCAAGAGACTATTCAGGACCATTAGGCTGGCCGCCAAGCCCCGCAGACACAAAGCTTAGAATTCGCTTTACCGACTACGACTGGCAGCTTAACGACCTGGGGCGCTGCGCCGACTGACTGCCGGGGATGGGGCTGACCGTTTCAGTTCATCGACGTCGATCCCGGCCCGTATGCTGGATTCCATGTCGACCAAGGACGTCCACGCTGCAGCAATTTCTCGGTGACGCAAGGGATTGCTCACCTTAAGCACGGAACGTCGCAGACGTTTCAGCGTGGCTTGTTGCCAGGCACCAGGCGGCACAACAGTGCCGCGATCAAAGTCGATGATGCTAACCGTGTCGCCTGAAAGCAAGATGTTGTGGCAATTGAGATCCGCATGGTGAATACCCGCGACCTGAAACCGGCCCACGACCTCACCCACTTGTCTAAACGTGGCGTCAAGTGATTCAACGGTAAAACTGTCGCTGCCCAACCACTGGGCCAAAGTCTGCTCATGAGGCACAAAGCGGGTGATGAGATCTGCCTGATACATGGGGCCCTGTCGCTGGTATCGAGCCGCCACAGGTACGCAAGTGGGTAAACCCCAATCCACCAGCAGGCGTAACAATTCAAATTCTCGCACCGCGCGAACTCGCTGATGACCAGCAAATAGATAACGATCGTGGATAACCCTGCCAATCATGCCGCCGCGTTGATAGTGGCGAAGAACCCAGCGTTCATCGTCATGACGCACCACCGACACTTTGCCCCGGCCGCTGGCGCTGTCAACCTGTTGATTTCGTGCGACCCAGTAGCCTGGGTCAAACCACTCGACCGGCGCGGCGCTGTTGCTCACGGCTGGGTTGGTTAAAATAACCGTTGAGCCGACTCGAGATAGTATTCCCTGTTCCACCACCCCATTATGCGCAACGAGGCGGCCTTGCACCAATCATGAAACGAATCTGTTTGTTAAGACTCTCAGCTTTGGGGGACGTAACCCACACGCTCGCGGTTGTCAGGGCACTGCAGGCAGCGCTGCCCGACGCAGACATTACCTGGATCATTGGAAAACTGGAGCACCGACTGATGGACGGCCTGGAGGGTGTCAGGCTGCTGGTTTTCGATAAGGGCGCAGGATTGGCCGCGTATCAAGATTTACGAAAATCTCTTGCCGGACAACGTTTTGATGTGTTGCTTCATCAGCAGGTTGCGCTGAGAGCGAACATCGCCTCAATGTTGATTAAAGCCACGCAAAAAATCGGTTTTGACGCTGAACGTGCCCGGGATGGACACGGGCTGTTTGTCAATCAACGAATTGAGGCCCAGTCAGGACAGCATGTGCTGGACGCTCTGATGTCCTTTCTAAGGCCCATGAACCTGCCGCTTCCACAAACGCCTTCGTGGAATTTGCCCCTGAAAGATACCGATTTGGACTTTGCCAGCCGTCATATCATTTCTGACCGGCCTGTATTGACTCTATGCCCCGTGTCCTCACATCCTCTGCGCAACTGGCGCCCCGAGCGTTATGCCGCCGTGGCTGACCACGCCGTCACTCGCCATAACATGCAGGTAATTATTGCTGGTGGCCCCAGCAAGTTCGAGCAACAGTTCAACGAGTCAATCACTCAGGCCATGGCACAAACTGCGCTTAACCTGACGGGTAAGGACACGCTGAAGGAACTGGCAGGATTGCTGGGGAGGTCCGATCTGGTCATCGCACCGGATACGGGTCCACTGCACATCGCCAACGCCATGGGCACGCCGGTTTTGGGATTACACGCCGCCAGCAACCCCTATCGCAGCGGCGCTTATCACTGGGCACATATCAGTGCGGACCGCTACAACGATGCGGCGAAAAAATACTTGCGAAAACCTGCTGACCAGCTGCGCTGGGGGCAAAAGATCGAACGCGATGGGGTGATGGATTTAGTGACGATTGCTGACGTGATCAGCCGAATGGATCGCCACCTTCAAGACCCAATCTCAACGCCCTAGTGTCAATTCCGCAGCGCCCAGAACCAAAGCACACCCCGCTGGCAACTGTCACCGCATTACGGGGCCTAGCTGCCGGCTGGGTCATGATCTTTCACCTGACTAACGGACAAGCAACAATCCCCAATACCACGGCGTTGCGCAGTATGGGTTCCTGGGGATGGCTTGGCGTTGAGGTGTTTTTCGTCTTGTCAGGCTTTGTGATGGGCCTGTCCTTAGATCGGGCCAAATACCGGCCTCGTCATCAGTTCGGGTCATTCATGCGGCGACGATTATTGCGACTGACACCACCATATCTGGTAACCATCGCATTGACGCTCCTGCTTTGGTTTGCCTCAACGCTGGTGCCTCAGTACCGTGGCACCGGCCCCGACCTTTCTGTACTTCAGGTTTTTCTCAACATCACCTACATGGCGGGTATCTTCAATCAGCCGTGGATCAATCCGGTATTCTGGACACTGGCATTGGAACTGCAGTTTTATCTACTGCTGGCGGGGGTTTTTCCGCTACTGACAGGTCGCCGCCGATGGCTCACAGTTTTGGCAGTGGTTGCCTGTATCAGCTGTCCACTGGTGTTTTCTGATGAACGATTGGTTACCTATTGGCTAAGCCTGTTTGGCAGCGGCCTGCTGATCTGGCTGCTGAAGAGCCAGCGATTGCGAATGGCACAGGCTGTGGTCTTGATTACACTCGCAGCGATAGTCACGTTTGTCACCCACGGGCTTATGGTCGGCCTGGTGGTTGTCAGCGTGACCGGAGTGCTTGCATTAAAAGACATGCGTCCAATCCGCTGGATCAACTATCTGGGACTGATCAGCTACTCGGTTTACCTTTTGCATATTCCCATCGGAGGCCGGGTCATGAATCTGATGGGCAGACTGCCCTCAAGTCCCTGGACTGATTTGCTTGCATTGGCCGCGGCCACGGTTTGCTCGCTGGTGGCCGCGGCCGCACTTTATCGCTGGGTTGAAAAACCATCCAAGGCGCTGGCCTCTCAATACGGTTCGTAGGATTTTTCTTCAACCAGTTCAGAACCCAACGCGATGTTGATTTCTTTTTTGATCGCCGCACGACGATCGTTGGTGACGTAAACCGCCCTTGCCAACTCAACGAATCGCTCGTCGAAAGTGTTGGATGCTTCTTTCAGACGAATTTTATCTTCGATGTCCCACAGGCTGGTGTTCACTGTCTTAAGGCGACTGCGTGCCTCGCTGACCTCATTGACCTTAGCGCCCATCTGTTCCCAAACCTGGGTTAACAACGTCAGCTCACGGCGGACGTTTTCCAGTCTGTCCGGTTGACTGATGCGATCTGATTTAATTTCCAAGATGGTGATCTTGTCCAGCAACTCACCATAGGACACAGGGACTGAAACCGTGCTCATTGACTTTCCTTTTCCATTTCCATTTCCATTTCAATAATGCCAAGTCTTTTGCAGTGTTCCTGAGCCAGCGAGTTTTCGCCTGTCAGGCTGCAGGCTGACCCGGCAAATCCGTAATCCAGTGAAAGCTCGATAGCCAGCGCCGGTTCTCGCAGGGCGGTCTGAGTCAGCAGCACTTGCTGTCGTTGCCGCTGATCGGGGGACAGATAATGCCAGTGAACGCGGGCCAGGGGAAATAGCGCAGCAAAAACCCGCGATTCATTGGGCCCTAAGGTCATTGCCGCATCCATGGCGTCACCAAATTCTTCTGCTGATGGATCGTTGGCAGCCCACCATCTGGCTGCTCCGACGGCCGGCCGATAGTCATAGGGTCGGGCCTGAGAGATGACAGCGAAATCGCTTAGTACACTGCGATCAAACGGGTCCCGGGCCATTTTCCAGCGACTGGAGAGCCATCGGAACTGCGGGTCTGGGAGAGCCTGGGCGCTTCGAACCAAGGTGTCGATCTGAGCGGCCACCGCTGGGGTGGGATGCTCTACCCAGCGATCTAAAGCCGTTTTGGCGAATGCATACATCGACTGCTGCCAGGCGAAAATGCCGGCTACCACTGCCATCGCCAAGGAACCGCCGGCGAGCAGGAGGCGCGAGCTCATGAATCGTCCGCGGGTTTACCACCGTAAGGCGTGTACGCATCCATGCCGTAAGCTCCGTACTTCCCGTAGTAACGTTGAGTGCGGGCATCGACGGAATTTAGCACCGCTCCAATCAAATGGGCATTGACCCGTCGCAGCCGTTTTATTCCTGCCTGGACGGCAGGAACCGGCGTGGAATCGCTACGAACCACATAAACCACAGATGTCGCCAGCTTCGACAAGACCAACGCATCACTAACCGCCAGTGTTGGTGCACAATCCACCACAATGTAATCAAAACTCTGCGACAACTTATCCAACGCCGCAGCAAAAACTTGGGAGGACAACAACTCCAGCGGATTAGGTGGCGGATTGCCTGCCGGCATGACAAACAGCTGCTGCTTGCCTTCGGTGTCCATTTGCTGAATACAGTCC
Organism: Lysobacterales bacterium; assembly: GCA_045106555.1. Taxonomy (GTDB): domain Bacteria; phylum Pseudomonadota; class Gammaproteobacteria; order Xanthomonadales; family SZUA-38; genus JANQOZ01. The sequence goes on from JBGCET010000005.1 coordinate 50,757, forward strand.
TTGAGATCGGCTTCTTCAGCAATGAAGTGAGACAGACCCTTGAAACCCTTCTTCCGAGCCGTCGCCGTGGCGACCATTGGCCGGCGCATATCCGCGTCAATCAGCAATACCGATTTCATTTCCGACATGGCTCGTGCCAGATTGACCGACAGGGTGGTTTTGCCCTCGCCAGGTACTGATGAGGTCACCAACAAGATCCGTTGATCCGCATCTAGATCCGATAGCAGAACTCCCGTACGTATGGTCCGGATGGACTCGGAAAATACGCTTTGACGGTTGTCTGAAAACGTACTGAAGGGCGCCAGGTCTTTCACTCCAGACGTCTTGAGCCTAGGTAAAACACCTAACACGGGCAAGCCAGATTTTGATTCCAGTTCCTCAGCCGACTTGAACGTGTTGTCCAGGTGTTCAAGTAAAAATGCCAGTGCAATCGCGCCCATCAGTGCCAGCGCAAATGCAACGGTTACGCTGCGCTTTTTGTTCGGCCATACCGGCGCGACTCCGGCCCGGGCACGCTCTACAACCCTCGCGTTGGCGGACTCGATGTCACCGGCAGCTGAATTGGATTTGTACTGGGTCAGAAACTGCTCATAAATCTCTCGATTCTTGTCAGCTTCACGCTGCAAAGCCTGCAGGCGGAACTCCTGCCGGTCGATGGTCCGCAGCTGAGACTTCACCAGACCCAGTTCATTTTCCGCTGCACGCTCGGCTGCAATTGCCACCTGCAGCCGTCTACCGGCCTCGTCGCGAGCAATCTGAGACTGTTGATCCAGTACCGAGCGAGCGGACTCCAGCTCAGACCTTGCTTCGATCATGCGCGGATGTTTCGGACCGTAGCGCTGACTCAGTTCATCCACATTGCGCTGAGCATCCAGCAGAGTATTGTTGGCTTTGGCCACCTCGGGTGCGTTCAGCAGGGCCCGATCCCGGGCAACTCCAGAATCCAATTGGTCCGCAGAGATTTGCGCATCCAGCCGCATCTGCCGGGCGACACTGAGTTTCTCGGTGGCCAACGTCAGCTCCTGATTGGCTACACTGTCGGCACCCTGAACGCTGACAAGAGACTGAGAATCCAGAAAATTCTGAACCTCACGTTCGGACTGCTCCCAGGAATCTTTCAGCTCCACAAGGCGGCCGGTGAGATAGTCCGTAGCGGCCTTACCCATCTCCACTCGACCATCAAGATTGTCGGCGATGTACGCCTCGGCCACCGCATTGGCAATAGTTGCAGCCTGACGAGCGTTGACGCTTTGGAAACTCACATCCACAAGCTGGCTGTTTCGTCTGGGGCTGACTTCAATACCGCCAACGATCCAGCTGACCAATCCGTCAACGCGCTCTACCTGAGTCTGGGGCGCCGGTTGCTCTCTGCGTAGCGCATCGGGCAGCAAATCGCGCCAGGAAAAACCGGCTGTCTCGGTGACCGTAGCGCTATCCTGCGGCTTTGCCAGCTCCAACGCTTCAACCACCCGCTCGCCAATCGCTCGACGTTTGATCAGGCCGTACTGCGTTTGATAGTACAGCCAGTGGTCTGTGTAACTGGCGTAGTTGTCCTGAACGGGAGAAAAACGCACTGGGCTGCTGTCGATCAGCAGCGTTGCCGTTGAGCGATAGATCGGCACCTGGCGTTGGGTATAGAGAGCTGCCAGGGCTGTGGCAAGTAACGTCAGAACGATGATGGCCCATTTGTGCTTGTTGATAACCCGCCATGCCTGGCGCAAATCGAAACGGCGCTGGGTTTCGGCGTCGTCGGGTATCTGAGTCTGCAAATTCAGCGACTGCATAGTGGGTACCTGTCAGCGCGGCCAGGCCGCGTTAGAAAAAGCTCTCTTCGACGGTAAGAATATCACCCGGCCCCAGTGGGTCATCCAGCGACACCCGGGTTCGATCTGACTCGCTGGCGCCGTCGCGCACCAGAAATATTTTCTTCAGCGACGCACGGTCTGTCGCGCCACCGGCCAACGACAGTGCCTTACGCACGCTCATGCCCGGTTCATAGCTGAAGTTGCCCGGTTCACGTACCGCGCCGCCAACGTAAAACGACCGATACTCAACGATGCTCACCGAGACTTTTGGATCAATGAGGTAATCGCCTTTCAGTCCGTCATGTATGGCTTGTTTCAGCTGCTCAGTGGTCAGCCCACCGACCCGCAAATACCCCAGAAATGGATAAGAAATTCGGCCGATCTCATCCACCCGAATCTGGGGTGACAGATCGTTCTCGCCATACACGGCAATCTGCACCAGATCGCCAGGTGCCAGCAGATAATCCGCCTGGGCTGGCAGCGATAAACCTGCCATACACACGACAAATATCAGGATGAAATTCATTTTTGTGGTCATCTTTCTGGCCGCCTCCCACCGGGTCAGCCGATCCCATAAGTAAGAGTAGATCGACATGATTCCCGTGTCACTTAAGTTTTACCTGCTCAATCAGACCCGATTGGCGGCCGGCAGTTGCGATGTGGAAGCAATTGTTTACAAACTCAACTGCACCGAAAGCACCACCTCATTGCGGGAATAGTCAAAGCGATTGACCGGAGAATCTCGCTCTACACGTCGGACGCCGGCGCCAAACAATAGCCAGCGACGAAATTGGTAATCCGCACTAAAACCCACCCGGCGAATGTCGTCGTCTCGCCCCTGGGGGCTGAAATCCTCGTTCAAGACGGATATATCCAGGGCCGTGACAAATCGTGGTCGCCAGTTGTGCCGCCAGGCCAGACTGGTTTCTTCACGAACCAGGAAATTTGCACCACCAAAGGCCTCATCGGTGGATCGGCGACTCAGCAGACTGATTTCTGCCCGTTGTCGGGGCCGCCAGGCGGCCGCTACTTCCCAGAACGATCCACTGAAACCATCCAGTTCGCGATCATCAAAATCTCGAGACAGACGACCGATCAGGAAACGACCGTTGGTCTTGGCCGTCCCGTCCCATTGCAAGCCCAGCGCCGCGGAGCGTTCGTTACCGTCAAGGTTTGCGAATCGGTAGTCGGTTGTCGTCCGGGTCACCTGAGCCAGCAGAGACGTCCGACTGGCAAAGCGCCAGCCAAATTCCGCACCCAGGCGGCGCAGGTCGAAATTCCCCAACGAGGTGATGTCTCTATTATTGCGATAGGCTTTATCGCGCCCCTCAGCAAATACTGCCAGGCGACCTCTCGCTCCGTCTGACCCGAAGGTATAGCGGCCACTTAACGTATCAACATCATATTCATCGACGTCGCGGTCCAGCGTTTCCAGGAAATTCTCTCGCAAGCCCTCGCCACGACGGTCATGGCCACGATTGCGCGCAAGTCTCAGTAACAAATCGGACCGCACGCCGGGTCGGTAGCGCCATTGGCCCGACAATTCATGGTCCTGGTAATCGTCCCGGTCGGAAGAGAAAAACTCTCCCTTGTCGATGCTGGCCTGGAATCGAATGTCGCTTCGCCGAGTCGCGGTTTCCAGCCGAACTGCGGGCTGGACCACCAAATATTCAGAGCTCAGCGCCGCGTCTGAACTTAACGTCAGGTTATCGTCTATGCCGACAGATATACCCAAAGTTGGATACAGATCCCAGCGACCAACGGAGACCGCAGCTTCCTGTGCGGAGGTTTGTCCTGCCAACAAAACCAGTAGCAGGCCTGCTCGATGGATATGTGTATTCACTACCGTTTGATAATCCAGCACATGCCGCAATGACGGCGTTCGGCGCTAAGTTTAAATTAAAATAGAGAAAAGCGCAGTAGATGATTAAATTTAAACACTTTTTCCCGAAATAGTGGGTGTGTTCAGGGACGCTGTTCCCAGCGCCACCGTAATCGTCAAATAGGCAGCACAGGCCGGAATATGGAGATTGAAATCCACCAAACCCTGCAATACGCAGGCTGACAAAGCCATCACCACGCCAAAGCCCACGCCCTTCATGAGAGGGTTCCGCCGTGTGCCCATGGCCTTGACAGCAGACCAAAGCCCGGTCAGTCCCCAGCTGACAAGCAACAAAAAACCGACCACTCCGTACTCAAGCAGGAGTTCCAGCCAATCGTTGTGGGCGTGATCAAACGTCTTGCGAAGATCCACCGGTCGGTAGGCCGGAAAAATCTGTTCAAACGTACCACCGCCCGAACCGAGCCAGAAAAAGTCGTTTGCTGCCGCCAGCGTTTCTTTGGAAATATTCAGTCTGTCGGAGTCGGCACTCACTCTCGCCACTTCGTTAAACTGCCCTGTGCCTTGCAGGCGCTGCACAACCTCTTCAAATCCGAACCAGGACCCCACCAGCAACACATCAATAATGACCAGTGTGCTGAGCAGCAACAGAACCTTTTTGGGCAATGGCCGCATGATCACCAACGCCAGTGCGGAAGTGCTGAACAAGGTGAGGAAAAACGCTCCGTTGCCCATTCTGGAGTGGCTGAGCACAAGCCCAATCACCATCACCACCAGCATCAGACGCAATCGCATTGCCGGACCCATCACCCAATGCAGAAAGTCGCGCACCCGGTTATTCCAGGTGTCCGCCGAGCGCGTGCGACCGGCGTTGCCCACCAACAGCCCGACACCCAACGCCAGTCCCGTCAACAGTAGGCCGGCAAAGTGATTTCGATTGACGAAAGTGCCGGTGGCAAAGCCGATCCCGTATTGCTTGGGTTCAAGCAACAGCCACTCTTTGCCGCTCAACGTCATTAGCGCGCCAAATAGCGCCTGAGCTAATGTCGCCACGATGATGCTCATGACCAACATCCGAATACGCCGGGGGGTTTGGCAAAAAAGTGCGGTGAGAACAAACAACCCGGCATAGAAGAAGGACTGCAGCGTGGTTAATGTCGACTGAAAGACATCGTTGGAAATAGCACCGAAAAACGGCCAGGGAACCAGTTGCACAACGTTGAAGCCCAGCCAGGCCGCCAGCAACGCGAGCGGTAATCGATATTGCCGCCACATGGCGCTCCATGCTGCGGCTGGCAAGGCCAATGCGGCCGTCGACAACAGAAGATAAACGCCAACTGTCTGCATCAGCCAAACAGGGTTTCGGTTGCTGCCCCAAAACAGTGGCAACACGAAGATCAGCGCGAGTAATGCGCCAAACAAAACCGATTCCAGATTCCAGCGCTTCAAACTGCGGGTACTTCGCTCACGTCCCGGCCTAACCAACGCCGTCTTCGCCATGCTCTTGCGAGCATCTGATGGTAAACCGCAGCCATGACGATAAATCCGTAAAAACGCCAGCTTTGGTCAATATTCAGCCATTGACCTGCCAGCCCAAGACCAGCAAACACGATCGCCAGCAGCAAGATCAACAAGACGCTCCTGGCTCTGCCAAAGCCGGCCCGCAAGAACAAATGGTGGAGATGATCCTGGGCTGCGCGGAACGGTGATTCCCCAGCGCGTGGTCGCTCAATCATGACAAACACGGTGTCTAACAACGGTATCGCCAGTAGCCACAGAGCCGTAACCGGGTCTATTACTCGAGCGTCCCCCTGGGACAGGTCAACAAACAACCAAGCCAGCAGAAACCCTAACCACAACGTTCCCGCATCGCCGAGAAATACCTGGGCTGCCCGGCCAGGGCGAAAATTCATCACCAGAAAAACCATCACTGCGGCGACGACCGCACATAACAACGGCGCTGTCGCCAGCTGGCTTTCGGCGATCGAAGCCGCCCCAAGACCGATCAGCGCAACCAGCACCAAGCCCCCGGAAAGACCATCAACACCGTCAGACATGTTAACCGCGTTAATCACTCCGACGGTGCAGAATACGGTTACCGGCAATGCCAGCGCACCGAGGATCAGCTCGCGGGAATCCAACAACTGGCCAAATGACACTAGCTCGACGCCGCCGGCCTTAACCATCGCCAGAGTGGCCAAAATTTGTGCAGCGAACCGAGACCTCGCGGACAACTCCCTCAGGTCGTCGAGTAACCCAACCAATAGCAATGCAGCGCCAGCGGCAAACAGTATTCGGTACTCCCCCAGAGATACCGGCACCATCAGCAATCCGAACACACAGCCACCGAAAATGGCGATGCCGCCTACCAGCGGGGTTGCACGTTCGTGGATTTTTCGTGATTGGGGGTGATCTACCAATCCCAGCTTCCGCGCCACGGGTACAAACGCCTTCAGCATCAGCAGGCAGCTCACGGCGGACACCACGGCGGCGAGCCAATGAGAACTCATGAAGTCTCTCTCTGAAATATTTGGTGAATACCCAATTCGCTCACCAATGCCTCCCAACGCTTGCAGGCATGATCAACGGAAAACTGGCTTTGCGCCAGCGCATTGGCTTTTCTTCCCATAGCCAGTAACCCTGAGCGATCACCGGCCGAGTCAATGATTACCTGTATCAAGGCCTCTGCGGACTGAACAACATGACCACAATCATGGTGAGTAAGGTAATCCCCCAAGTCGCTATCGCGGGCGCCTAAATACACCATTGGGCGCCCCACCGCAGCGATCGGATAAAATTTGCTTGGCACAATCAAACCCTCCAGATGTGAATGCAGCGCCACCAAATGGAGGTCGGCTGCGGCCAGGGTTTCGGCCAGCTGATCTTCGGGTTGGTAGGGCAAGAATCGGCAGTTCGATAGTCTCCCACAACGATCCTTCAGTATTTTCATGCCCGCGCCGGCGCCAATAAATACAAACACCACATTGCCCTGCGAGCCTAACTGTTCGACGGCCCTCGCCACCGGTTCGGCGGGATGGGCTCGACCAAAATTTCCTGCATACATGACGATCAATGCATCGTCTGAAATACTCCAGGCCTGGCGCTTGCCATGTCCGCCGGCATGATCGCTCAGAGCAGCAACGTCGCAGCCGTTTTCAATCAAACACTGCTTTTCTTGGTCGATATTCAAGGCAGTGACTTTGTCCGCCATTAGTCGGCCAATAACCACATTTTTTCGCGCAAACCTAAGACCCAGATTACGCATCCAACCTGCGACAGCGGCGGTTTTTCTTCCCACCACACCCAACTCAACGGCCACCTCAGGAAACAGGTCCTGCAGCCAGTTCACCAAAATGCCCCTGCGCAGCGCAACAATCGGCCAAACGAAAGCCGACAACATCGGCGGGTCTGTTTTGCAAACCACTACATCGCCTGGTCGAATTTTCCGCAGCAACCACCAGTTAACCGCCATTATGAAAGCCAGATAATCCACCGCACGCCCCACCAGATTGTTGCGCCCGAATCGACTGGTTGCCAGGCGTTGAATGTCGACCCCAGCATGAGCCTCATGGGAGCAAAGACGTGCCGTAGGGTCTTCGTAACGCTGGTTCGAGGCCAGCACACTGACTGGTAAACCTCGCTGAGCAAGACCAGCAGCCACGGAGGTCAGCACCCGCGAGGTGGCCGACTGGTCGGGGTAAAAGTAACGATTAATGAACACCATGCGTTTCAAATCGGCCCCAGCCTCCGTATTCTTAAGCCATGAGTCATCGACTGCTGATTATCTGTCCGCACTTCGCGCCGACCAATGCTGCCGACAGTCATCGGGTACGGATCTGTGCTGAAGGCCTGCTTCGACAGGGCTGGGAACTGGACCTGATTGCGTGTCGGCCGGAAGACCTGCCCATCAACCAGACCCCACTGCTGAACGCGGGGTTGCCACAGCAGTTGCGAGTTCACCGCGTTCCCAGTCAGCCCAACTGGCTGGGCCGACTGGTGGGATCCCAGACTACCGGCCGCAATGCGCGGCGCTTTATCGAGGATGCCGGCGACCGGCTGCTCGCGGAACATGCATTCGACGGCGTATTTTTTTCGACCACGGCGTTCGGGCTCTTGCCTCTGGCCGTCCGGTGGAAAGAAAAGTTCAATGTGCCTTATGTCGTGGATCTTCAGGACCCGTGGCTGCAGACCTTGCCGGCCGGCGTGCCTGCCCCCGGTGGCCGGCTGCGCTTTGCTCTGGCCATGAGCCAGGCAAAAAAATGGGAATCTACAGTGGTCCAGGAAGCAGCTGGCATCGTTAGCGTGTCCCCTGCCTATGGTGATCAGCTGCGCCAACGTTATCCGGACCTTAGGCCACCGGCCTTTCTGACACTGCCGTTTGGCGCCAGCACCCAAGATATAGCGCTGGCGCAAAGCGATCAGGTTTCCCAAACAATTTTTGATCCCGTCGAGCCCAACCACCACCTGGTTCATGTGGGTCGAGGCGGAGAAGACCTCTGGCCTTCGTTGCTGCCGTTGCTTCATGCCTTGCCTTCGGCAACATCGGCCACCCTGCACCTTATCGGCACCTCTTATGCGCCGCAGGATCGACAGCAAAAAACCTTGTGGCCGCTGGCCGAACAGCTGGGGGTGGCGAATCAGGTTCAGGAGTACACCAATCGGATTGATTACTTTGAGGCAATTCGATGCCTCACCGACAGCACCGGCATTGTGGTGCTGACCTCCGCCGACCCGGCCTACAACGCGTCCAAGATTCATAACTGCCTGCTGGCCGGCCCACCGGTGTTGGCGCTGGTTCACCCAAACAGCGTGGCCCAATCTCAGTGGCAGAACCTGGCGCCTCACCTGACCTTGGTGGACTGCCTCAGCAACGACGCTCAAACCCAGGTCAGCAGCTGGCTGAAAAACCTGCCCATGTCGCCAACCCGGATGAAATCCTATCCGTTTGAGGCACGGACACAGTCCGAGGCGTTGGGGAATTTTCTGTCTCAAGTACTGCTGCCTTCTCGCTGACCTGACGGCCTGGGGCTTGCCGTTTCCGACACTTCTCTAGTGCCACAGGCGGTGGCCGGGTTGCCGGCATATCGAGTCCAGGGCAGTGCATCTTCGGTCAGCACGGCCGCGAGCTGCAAAACCGCCCCCTGGCCCAACTGTCGACCGGGTCCTACGCGGCTAAATGCCGCAAGCCAAACCCTGTCTTGCAGGTCAATGGGCGCGGTGATGAGATCAAAGCGATCTTTGTTCCAATCGTGACTGCCGGTACACAGGTATACGCCCTGTGACAGGCAACAACTGATGCCTATGTGCACCGGTGCCAAATTGTCGATCCACACCGACTCTCCCAACCAGCTGTGGTCGCCAACCTTAAGCCGCCAAGGAAATTTGACCCGAAAGCGAGGTTTAATGACTACCCCCTCGCCAATATGCGCGCCAAACAACCTGAGGGCGGCGCGGCGCCAGTTTGACCCCGGTATCCATGACGCCACCAATGCGCCGACCAGCTGCCACAGTGCCTCAACGATCCAACTACGGCCGCGATGGAAACCGCCATTATCAAAGCGTTCTAGATGCATGGAATCCATCGCCTTAACGTCATACCGAGTCGGCCTCGTTCTGCATCAGGTGGAGTGCCAGATTCACTTCTGCGAGAAGTCGTTGGTAAGCATAAAAAAACCCTCTGCGTCCCTCGAAAATTCCGCCCCGAATAATCAATACGTAGAAAAACACTGCCAACGGGGCCAACCAGGTGATTCGACGAATTTTATCGGCCCTGCCAAGCACTTCAGCTGTGCGCAGCTTTTCCGCCTCGCGTTGAGCGTAACCATCCTGAGCGCTGACCCAACGACTGAGTGGTTTGCGGTCATCATGGGTCACCGGATGGACCAGTTGCCCATGGCGCCCATCAATCATCAGATGTTCAGCATGACCGTCGGGTTGGTATCGGCATGAGGCATTTCTAAATAACACCGGCCGGGCGGGCAGAATTGCGCAACGGACGGACTGTTGCCAGATCTGGTATTTGAATGCGGCAAAAAAAGCTTGGCAGTGTTGATCATCAAGGGAGGCAAGCTCCGAAACCAACTCCGCGCTGAGATGATGATCGGCGTCCAGTGACAGCACCCATGCCGTATTCACCGCATCCAGGCCAAAATTTCTTTGGCTGGCAAAATCGTCAAACGCCCGAGTTAGCCAGCGAACCTGGGGAAAGGCCTCGGCGATGCGTCGAGTGTCGTCCGTGCTTCCGCTGTCCACAATAATAATTTGCTGAGCCCACTTAAGACCCTCCAGCGTGCGTTGCAGGTTATCTGCCTCATTAAAGGTCAGCAGCACGGGCGTAATGTCGGTCAGTTTCATGGTGCCTCCAATACCTGCCGGTATTGCTCACCGAGTGCATCGGCAACGGCTGTCCAACTGAATCGTTGTTCGGCCAATGATCGACCCGCCTGCCCCATGGCCACGCGTAAATTTTCATCAGAGGCCAGCCGGTCAATTCCATCGGCGATCGATTGCGCCGACCCGTCAATCACCATCCCCGCCCCAGCGTCCTCAACCTGCTGAGACAACGCCACCTCAGGAGTAAGCACAACCGGAACACCGGCGCCCATTGCCTCCAGCACAACCACACCAAAATTTTCTGAAAACGAAGGCAGCACAAAAACGTCGGCGCGTTCTAACAATCGTTGTTTGACCTCACCGGCCACCCAACCGACAAAATGGATATTGGCATTGCCAGCCGCCAGAGCCTTCAACGAATCCTCATAGCGCTCGTCGCCGCTGCCCGCTATGGTCAGTGTGAGGGCGGCACCTCGGACGCTCACTGTGGAAAACCCCTCGATCAAACGCTCAATGCCCTTCTTAGGGTCCAGGCGGCTTAAGAAAACCACCGAGAGGTTTTTCTGATCAGCCCTGCTGCGGGACACTTTTGGCAAATGGATACCGTGGGGCACGACCATTCCAGCGACCTTAATGCCTGCATCCAAACATTCGTCATACTCCTGTTGAGAGGTAAAATGCACCCGATTGGCCGCCATCAAATTGCGTTTCTCAACGAACGTCAAATACGCACGCTTACGCAAAGGCTTTTGCTGTAAGGGCCAGCGGCACAGCTGACCCAAAGGCCGGCAAATATAGGGGCGGCCATGCTTGCGAGCCCAACTCATCGATCGTGTAGACAGGTTGGAGAAAATGGCATGGACGTGCAACAGATCCCACTGTTGCCCCTCCAGGTTCAACCATCGTATGGCCTGAGGAGCAACAATGTGCTCATCAAACCAGCGTTTGCCTATTAGCTTTCTCGGAAACGCCAATACCGGCACACCGTCAACATTTTGCCATTGGCCCGTCTTTATTGTCCCATTGCTCGGTCCGTCATCGTTGGTGGTTAATACTCCGCAGTCCAAGCCCGATTCACGCAGTGCGCAAAGCATGGGAAACAGGGCGGCGCTGGGCCCGCCCCGCTGGGGTGAGATTGATGGGATCACGTGCAGAATACGCATCAGGACAGCTTGGCGTCTGCGCGGGAAACATTACCCGGGGCTTTCGCGGCAACGGATTGCATCAATGCCTTGCCCAATCCCGAACTCATAGAGCGAAAAGAGAAATCTCGATTCACCAGCGCCTGCGCCGTACGCCCCCATTGTTTAAGCCGGTTAGGGTCAGTCAAAGACGCCTTAAGCTCTCTCGTCAACGCATCAAGGTTGTCACTGGCAAATACTGTGCCCGTACCCTGCCCGGCAACGAGGTCTGTCGCGCAGCCTACCGCATCGCTGACCAGAGCACCGGTGCCAAAGGCAAACGCCTCGTTCACCACCAGCCCCCAGGTTTCGGTCACCGATGGCAATACCAACAGATCGGCACCGGCATAGATTTCCGGAAGGGCGCTTTGATTTTGAAAACCCAGCAGATGAATTCGATGATCGCCTGCAGCAGCGGCCAGCAGGCCATCGGCATCCTCTCCACTACCGGCAAATACCAGCGAGCTGTTTTCCACATCCGCATTCTTAAACGCACGCAACAGCATTGCTGGGCGTTTGATCTGCTGCAACTTCCCAACAAACAACACCACTTTGTGATTGTCGGGGATTCCCAGACCGCGACGCCAAAGCCGACCTTGTTGCCGACTTCGGTCGTCCGACGAACGGGGTTTGAGCGCAACGGCAGGGGGCGAGTACTGGAGCTGGTGAGAATGCAATCCGTGATGCATGAAATAGTCCCGGTTTTTTTGCCCTACATACAAGGCACCGGTCAATTGGGAAAACGCCCGCCGGATAATTTTATCTGCCAGCCATCGACGCAAACCGGCGCGAGCAGGCGCGAGCACGGAGTCGCCCCTAAGCCAGGTATTGTCGGGCAAAGTGCCGCGCAACATGGCCGGCAGTATGCTTCGATAGTGGTAGCACATCAGCAGGGTCATATCGGGTGAAAAGGTCGCAATTTCGCCCCACAACGTGGGGTTATTCAGCCCAGCATAATGATGACTGCCCGGGTCTTTCGCGCGGTTTTTTACAAAGGTGTGGTCAAAATTTTCCAATAACGGCACATCCCACGCCACAGGCTGTGCGAATCCCACATCCATTCCGCGCCGCAATTGAGGGTTGTCCAGAAAAAACACCTTCAAGCGTATGTCACAGTGCTCGGACAGCCACCGGAACCACGGTGAAAAATACTGGATCGGATGGCTGCAAACGATGGCTAGCCTCAGATCGCCATTCATGCGGGCTTTCTCTTCTTGGGGTAGATCCAGCCGGCCAGATCGGCGCCAATAAATTTCAGCAGGGCAAACATGACAAGAATACTCATCAGCGTTCCGCCCACCATTTTCACCGCAGATACTTCCAATATCAGGGTACTCAAGATAATGACCACACCCGCGCCCCAGACCAAGTCACTTTGACCATACCGGGTCACGAGCTGATTCAGACTCAAGCCCACCAGCAACCCCCACAGGAAGATGGGTACGAACATTCCTGGAACACCGAAATCAATGTAACTCTCAGCCATGTAGCCCAGGCTGATGGAGGCCCCCTCAAAGCTGGAGGCCAGAAGCAGACCGGTGTAGTACATGGTCTGTTCCGAGTCCGATTGCAGCGCCGGTTTATTGGGGAAAAATATTCGCGGCGTAAACACGTGTGTGATGGCCTGCCACCAGAGCTGACCGTTTTCATGAGGTCGTACCTGAGGCACGTGTACAAGCGTATTGGCAAAATAATCGACGTACGCTACGCGTTCGGCGAGCCGAAGCGTGGCCAGTCTGTATTCTTCCGCATCGGTGGCTGCGGCCAGATCAAACGCATTAGCAAGGCTTTCTCCGGTTCCTCGGGTAATGACCTGTTGTCCCGTGCCTTCGTTAAGAAATAACCGTTGCTCGACCTTAATCGCGGTCCAGAAAACCGCGAGGGTTAAGCCCAACGCGACAAGCCCGGCACCGGCCGCAACCCGTTTGAGTTCAAAGCTGGGGCGACAGAAAAAATAGGCCAGCACTATCACCAAAATCACTTCCTTCCAGGCTGAGAAATAAGCCGCAAAACCCAGCAGCACTTCTAACCCGCAAATGGCCACCAGCCACGCATATCCTTGTCGATCCCTCAACACAGAGCAGGCTAAAGCGAAAATGAGCGCCCATTTGAAATTGATCAACGGCAGAATAATCTGGGTCAGCCCACCTGGCAGCAGGTATTGGAGACGGCTGAGTATCAGCGACCCCGCTATAGCGAATAGCGTTCCTGTCACCAGCCGATTACGACTCAAGCTGGGGAAATCACCAACCGCCGCGGGGGTAAGGGGAGGTTTTGAGTGCCTTCCACGTTCGCCTCGCTGGGCCAACGCCAGACCGGCAATCAACGCAAGCAATCCCCACAACGTATATGCCGTAGCCTCTGACAATGCCCCGGTTACAGGATGACTTTCACCAAATGAACCCTCAACCAGCATGTCATCCAGCGGAACGGCCGTTAAATTTGCGTGCAGCAGTTTCGTGCTGCCCTGCAACCATTGATACATCACTATTAACATGGTCAGCGGAGGCTCAGTGGGGCGCCACAACACCAGTACCGCGATACCCAATACGCCAAAAGATAGCAGCGTGAGTGGATAGTTCACCAGTGGCGCGGTCGTCAGACATGCCATTAACGGCAAAGCCAACATCACCAGAATTCTTAGTTGAGCCTTGTATCTGATGTCAGTGACCCTTGCTGCGAAGTTGCTGCAAGATGGCCAGGTATTGGGCCGCTATCACGGAAACGTCAAACATCTGTTCTGCCCGGGCTCTGCATGCGGCTCGACTGACGTCGGCTAGCTGATGGATAGCAGCGACACCCTCTTCTACGCTATTGATCAAGAACCCGTGTTCGCCAGCTTCCACAATCTCGGGCGCCGCTCCCCGCGGACAGGTAATGACCGGAGTGCCGCAGGCGAGCGCCTCGGCGAATACGATACCAAACGGTTCGTTCCATTGGATAGGTACCACCATGGCTGATGCGCTGGTCAGCAGCTGTTGCTTTTGCTGATCGTTGACCGGACCGACGTAACGGATTTGATCATCGAGCTGAGGGGTGATTTCCGCGTCAAAATAATCGCGTTCAGCGCCGCTTTCAGCATGGTTTCCCGCAATCACCAGCGGTTTGTTCGTTTGCCGCGCCATCTCGATAGCCAGATGTGCGCCCTTAATTGATTCTACCCGGCTCAAAAACACCAGTGGGGCATCATTCTCAACGTGCTCTACCCATGGGAACTGGCTGCAGTCCACGCAGTTATGAACCGCGTGCCACAGGCCACCTGCCGGGCTCCCCTGATCGGCGATGTACTGACTGCACCCACTGTACTCCAAACGCTTACCCAGCAAACGGCAGGCGGCGGCCACAGTGCGCGGCGTAGGCTCGCGTTGATAACACATGAGGGAAGGTTTGGCCCGGTGAGCCGTCTGCAGCAGATAGACCAGGCGAGAAAAGCTGTGAATCACATCGGGGTCAAAGTCGGCAATGGCCCGGCTGAAACAACGCCCGTTTCGTGCATGAGAAATCAACCCGGACGGCGAATCAGAAGGCCAGTGATAGACAGCGGTAGCCTGGGCGGTGGAGTCTGGATGGGCGAGCAACGCTACCTCATGCTCGCCTTTCAGGTATTGCTCAACGAGCAACGCGATCACCCGCTCAATACCCCCGTAGAGTATCGGTGGTACCGGCAAAAATGGATCTGCGGTAAGCAATATCCTCATGAGTCAGTTCGCCTCTCAGACATCAAAAACCCTTTTCTTAGCCCGCCTTATCCCGTACTGGCGATACCCCAATGCATATACCGCCGTCTGCAGGCGACGCGCTGTGCGCCACCCCAATGGCCTGGAAAGACGCCTGAGCCAACGGCCACCGATTGTCGGATTAAATTCGCCGTAATGCCGAGCTTTTGCCTCGCTGCGAACACTGACCTTTGGCGCGTAGGGATAGCTTTCTACCGCTAAGCGGGTCCACGCCTTGGCTAAGGCCTGTTGCGTGGTTCGTTGGTCGGTGACCGCATCAAGTTGGTCAGAAATGGACGACAATGCCGACAACGCCGAGGCGAAGTGCGCGGGGCTGCGGCCTCCGCTCAGTGAGTTCGCGATTCCAGACCGATAATAACTCAGCGCTTTGGCACAAAACCCCACGTTGTCGGTCGCTAGCAGAATCCGGGCAAAATACTCTCCGTCATCATTCAACGTAAGCGTCTCATCCCAGGGTCCGGCCTTTTCGATCAAGTCGGACTTCACCAGCCAGGCCGCCGGTTGCATCATCAAATTGTGCTCCAGGGCTGCGGTCAGCCAGCTCTCCGGTGTGTGAACCCGCCACAACTCATCGGCGCACACTTGTGGAATCGCCGGTGGTTCGTGGTAAAAGCGGCACCAGGCGCCTGAAACAATCATCAATTGGGGGTTGGTTTTCAGATAATCCAGCTGATGTCGTAACTTTTCAGGGTGCAGCAGGTCATCGGCATCGATGAAGTTTATCCATCGTCCAGAGGCGTGACTGAGGCCGGTATTTCGTGCCGCAGCAGCACCGCGGTTTTGCTGGCGGATAATTTTTATTCGTGGGTCAGCCCCGCAGCTGGAACCGGTCAACTTCTGGACCGCACCATCGGTGCTGCCATCATCAACCACTATCAGCTCCAGGTTTTTCATGGTCTGAGCCAACACAGACCGCACACAGGGTTCGAGCCAGCTCCCGGGATTGAATGCCGGAACAATGAAGGAGACAGTGGGTGTGTCCTGACGGGTCAAGGCGGGCTACCTAATTGTGGCGCCCTGCCCAGCAACGCAATGACACGGCGCCGCGCTCGGATCGCCAGTCGGGGCGCATGGCTCGCCAACCATCGGTAGGTAACATGGCCGTCCTGAGGGCCCTTGGGATCCAGCGATGCCGCCAGCAACACACTGGCATCAGCCAACGCCCAGTCGTCCCATGCTGCAGCGCTGGAGGCTATTTGCCACAACCGACGAGCTATCAAACGATGATAAATCGGCGCAGATTTGCGCGCAGCTTCGGCCATGACTTCGTATTGGGCCTGCACGCAGGCCAGATGAGCCGCCCCTGACATGGAGCCTTGAACGCGATAATTGATCACCGGAGATTGCGCCAGCGCGGCAAAACTCAGGCCTTCACGGGCTAGCCGACAGTGAAAGGCCTGGTCTTCGTTGTACAGTTGGTTGTCGGGGATTTGATACCCGCCAGCAGCGCGCAGAGCGTCCGTCCGATACACGCCACAGATTGCATTGATTGGCTGGCTGAGCGTGTAGGCGATCGGATCTTGTTTGAGTTGCGCATCGTCATACTGAAGCTCCGACAGCAATTCATTGGTGCGCATATCTCTATACTCAAATCCGGCCAAAAGGACATCTACAGGCCGACTTGCGGTGCGCAGGAACTGGCTGGTCGCGGCGACGAAGGTGTTCTTCAGACCATCATCTGCATCGTGAAAGTGCACCCGTTCGCAGGTGGTTTCCATCAGCAACCGGTGTTTGCCCATTGAGCAACCCACATTAGATTCACTGCGAACAACCTGCGCCCCAAGGGAGCGCGCGACCTCAGCCGTGTTGTCGGTACTGGCATCGTCATGTACCCACACCTCATCGAAGGGTTGAGACTGGTTGGCGGCGTCCGACAATATCCTGGGCAGGAACGCGGCCGCGTTGTAGGCGGGGATGCATAGAGCCATTTTCATTGGCGCTTTCCCAGCCGCTGGCGACCTCGGTTGGCGAGTGCCCGCAGCAGATCTCGACCCGCCAAGTTCTGTGCGACGTCCAACGTGCCGGAGTTAACGGCCATGCTGTCCTGGAGCGCATCCCAAAGAGAGGGGGGACGTTGTCGGGCAGGCTGATCCAGAGTTTTCTGGTAATGATCAATGTGCCGGGCTGCCTGAGTCTCTGGATCCAGGGATTGCGCGACGCATTCCCGCCCAGCCTGGCCCATGGCGGCTCGCTGATCGTCTCCCATTGCCATGAGTTGCTGCAAACACTCTGCCAGTTGCGCGGCATCACCGGGTTCAAAGACCAAACCATTGTCGCCATGAGAAATGAGTTCACCAGCGCCGGCACCGCGACTGCAGACCGTGGGTATTGCGCCTGCCATTGCTTCCACCACCGTAAAGTTAAAGACATCCCAGGATGAAGGCACTACAACAAATGCGGCGCCTTGGCGCTTCGTCTTCAGTTCGGTGGGTGTCACCATTCCTTTCGCGCTGAGCTGGGTACGCCAAACATTGGGATAGCGTTGTTGCATTAACTGCGACATAGAGCGTGTTCTACCCTGATGGTGAGTGGGCATATCGCGTCCGTACCAGTCGATGGCTACTTCAGGGCAGCGCTCCAGCGCCTGACATAACACCTCAACGCCTTTCCAGCTTTGGATCTTTCCACTGACCAGACCTTTTGCATCAAGACAACGGCTGACGGGCTCAACGGGGTAAGCCGGGCGAACCACAGATACCGGCTGGCCCAGGCGCCGCTCCCAGCTTGCCGCATTAGCGTTGGAGTACGTAACTAGAGCATCAGCCCAATAAAGACCCAACTGTTCCACCACACTACACACGCTTTGGAATGCCGCCTGTCCTGGCAGTTTTTCCGTCCTGGCAATCTGGCCAAGGCTGGCGTGAAGGCGGACAACCAACGGGGTATCGTCGGCTAGCCAAGGCATAAAACCCAATCCCCAATCACAGCACTCCACGAGGTCCCAGGGTTTGCCGCCTGCGAACGCCTGGGCCTGGGACCAAAGGCCCCAGGCTGCTGCCATATGGCCATCTAACCCGGCCAGTGCCCTTAGGTGTTCGAACTGGGGTAGATACTGTTGGTAATGTGCCGACTGCAGACAGTGAACCCAATCGTCGGCCTGTCCATTGTCGGCAGAATGATCCATCACTGATGAACCGCCAAAAAACACGTGCACCTCATGGCCTTGATTTCTCAGGTGAGGCACCAGGTGTCGGTAGTAAGTTGCCAGACCGCCGGCCACCTCTCCCCACTCGGGGATAATGAGCGCCAGCTTCACGCCACCACCTGGCGATCGAAGGGTTTGAGGGCACCCTGTTCCATGGAGAACACCTGACTGCAGGGTGCCAAAAGGGCCTCGCGGTGGGTGATGACCAGAACCGTCGCCCGGCCCTGCAGCTCAGCAATCGCCGCGACAATTTCTTGCTCGGTATCGGCGTCCAGAGCCGAGGTGGCTTCGTCAAAAACCAGAAATTCCCTCTCGTGGTAAAACGCCCGCGCTATCGCCAAACGCTGACGTTGGCCGCCAGACAGACGTTCCCCGTTGTCGCCCAGCGGTTCCTCCAGACCTTGAGGTAACTGGCTTACCAGGTCGCCCAGCGCGGCCTGCTTCAGTGCCGCCAGAACACGCTGGTCAACCTCCTCACCCAGGGCTTCGTTCAGCGTCACATTGATCCGCAGCGTGTCGTTGAACAAGCAGGGGTCCTGTGGGATGTAGGCGCAGCGACGGGTCCATGCCAAGGTATCGCCCTCCGTTTCGCTTGTGAATGGCAATTTATCAACGAGCAGGCGCCCCTTGGTCGGTTGCAACAAACCCAGCAGAAGGTCGCCAAGAGTGCTCTTGCCAGACCCTGAGGCACCAACGATACCGCAACACTGCCCGGCCGGAATGTTCAGGTTTAAATCGCTCAACACGTCCCGCTCACCGCCAGGGTAGCGAAAACTGACGTCGTCCAGACTGATCGCTGGAAGTGCCCTTTTATCCGTGTTTTCCGATCCAATCGGATGGACGGCGATGGGTGCCTGACTCTGATCAACGTGTTCAGCAGGCAAACGCAAATCTGCGGCCAGTCTGGCCAGCACCTTGCGGTTGGCCCGCAACAGATTCAGATGGTTGGACAGAGAACTGGCAGCCGGCAGCAATCGTAAACTGGCCACCCCAAATGTACCCAGAGTTGCCACCGCCGCCGACATGGATTCCGGGCTATTGCCGGCCCACAATGCTGCGCCCATCATCAAGATCACCAATGCCAGCTCTAACGCGCTCCTGGGCACCGTTTGCAGGGCATTTTGCAGCGCAGTGGCTTCCGCCTGTTCGCGACCTGCCACCTGCACCCGGGAAGCAAACAAACGCTCAGCACCCAGTACGCGGGTTTGTTTTCTTGCAGAAAGGCTGTTTCCCAAGGTCTCCACCAGGCGCTGGTAGCGCTGTACAACCCGTTCAGCGTTTTCACGCATGAGGCTACGAGTTGCCAGATTGACCGCTACAACGGTAATGCCGATACCGGCTCCCAGGGCCAGAGCAACCGGCAAATTCAATGTAATCAGAAACAGGCCCAGGGCAATCAGCACCAACAGATCAGAAACCACTCGCAGGGCAGCCACCAACACGTTCCCGCAGTACAACGCCACCTCATAAAGTAACGTGTTGGTCAATTCTGCCTGGTTGCGTTTCAGGTGGAATATCCAGGGTTGAACCAGGTATCGCTCAAGCAACCGGGCCATCAGCGTGGCTCGGTGGTGGTCGCTGAAACGAATCATGCTGCGTTGAAGGTGAAACCCGGCCAAAGCCCGCATTCCAAAGGCACCGACTATTGCCAGCCCGGTCCACACCGCTGATTGCCTAGCCGCGGTATCAACACCGTTCAATGCGGCAATAACAAAAGGGGCAATCAAGCTGATTCCCAGCAGATCCAAGGCAGTGGCGGTGAGCATTAACGCTAGCACCCAGGGCACGTTGCGTCCCTCAACGTCCAATACCACCGACAAGTCTTTCAGCAACGCCTTCACCGCGTCACCAACTGACGGGCAATCTGTTTAACCTTCTGTTCGAACAGGGGCAACCCGAAACGTTGCTTAATCAGGTCTGGCAACGCTGAGCGGTCCAGATCCGAGGAGGCGTCCAGGACATTGAGTATGCTCTCGGCTAAGTCCTTTCCGCTGCGATGGCAGCCCACGGACAAACTCAACGGGTCAGCGCTACCGTCAAGCCCCTGACCCAACACCGGACAACCGTTGGCCAGCGCCTCAAGAAAAACAATACCGAACCCTTCACCCTGACTGGGCATCACAAATAACTCAGCCTGTCTGTACAGGGTGAGCAACTGAGCCCGAGACACGTAACCCAAAAACACGACTTTATCCATTACGCCGTGGGATTCCGCGAGTGCCTCAAGCCGCGCCTGGTCGTCACCTTCTCCCGCCACAACAAATTTCAGCTGTGGATGTTGAGCCAGCACTTTCGGCATGCCGGCAATAATACCGTCATGCCCCTTGTAGGCCTCTTGACTATCCAAACGGCCCACGCTCAGTAGATAGGGCCCGCCGATGATGTCCTCGCAGTCCGCTTCGCCAAAGCAGTCGTCCGGCACAGTGTTAGGGACAATCACAGCCTGATGGTCTTGCAGAGTGCTCCAACTGAGAAAACGCTCACGGGTGTACCGGCTCACTGCGCTGGCCAGGGTTACCCGACTCAGACCCCACTGCCGCCAGCGCCGTTTCGGTGGCTGCCAGCACTCAATGCCATGAAGCTGCAACCAAAGCGGGATGTTTGATCGCCGCGCCAACCAGCCTGCCAGCGGCAGTAACGAAATATGACCACAGAGCAACAGATCCGGGCGCTCGGCGGCGAGGCTAAAAGCCGTCGCTACATATCGCGCTTTGGTTGCAGCTGACCGTTGGTGGATGAACGGTTCTGTCCAGCGACCGCCGCCAGTCGCCAGCACGTCCACATGACTCGCGGGCTCAGCGGCCAATGCACGCAACCAATGGCGATTGAATGCCTGAATACCGCCTCGGGCGCCAAACGCTTCCGTCATCAAGGCTAATACCTGCATGCAAGATCCCTGGCCCAATGCCGAGCCCAACCCGCCCCCGGATAACCCCGCCAGCTATCCAGCGGCGTCGTAAAGCCGGTCTTGGATCGCTGAGCCAGCTCATCGGGCAACAGTTCCGCTGCCGTATTGAGCAAATCAAGTTTGCTAAATTGCGCGCCGCCAACAGTTGCCTGCAGTTTGATATCCACAAACGGCACACGAATTTCCACTGAGTGGCTCATCCCTGCCCAGTCAGCATCGCGCAACAACTGGTTTTTCATATAGAAATTTTGTTCAAGCCGACTGACCTTTGCCAGGTCGCTGTCAGTGCCCGCGGCGTGGCGATTAAGCGCAGTCACCATCCCAAGCCTGCGTAGTCCCTGGCGTGCCGCTTCCTTTCCCATCAGCGGCGCCAGCTCCCAGGGCATGTACAACCCCCGCTTGAGCAGATAAGCGCCCCCCAGAGTTGAACCATACTCAAGCATGCCGGCGGCTTTGGGCGAAATATTCAGCGCTTCACACAGAGGCTGCATACCCATTCTGATCAGTGACCCCAAGCCCGGCAGCCATCGGCCAAAGGCCATCCGGGATCGCCACGTGGGAACATCCGTAAACGATGGGTACCCCGCAAACAATTCATCGGCGCCCAGTCCAGACAGCGCAGTTTTCAGTCCGACCTTGCGACAGGCGCCGGCAATCAGCCAGGTATTGAAACCATCAATGCTCGGTTGATCCATTGCTTCCAGCACCGTGGAAAAGTCCTGCTCGAACTCGGCCTTCGTGTAATAGCGAACCTGATGGTTTACTCCCAGAGCCGCTGCAATGCGGGTTGCCAAGTCAACTTCATCCGACGCGGTGCCTCGATACTCTTCAAAGCCTAAAGTCAGACATCGGATGGCGGGATTGATGCTCTTTGCCATGGCTGCCAAAACCGCACTATCAATTCCGGAGGATAGAAACAGCCCCACCGGCACGTCGGCGACCAGATGGGCCTTAAGAGAATCTGCCAATGCATCTTTCAGGCTCGAAGAGGAAGAACCGGATTGATCCACTGAAGTCGGCAGGACGCCAACTGAGCGTTTGGCCGGATTTGGCCTACTCAAAGGCACTGGCGGTTGAGGGCCCTGATCATCACAAACCTGATAGTGCCCTGCCGGCAGCGCCCGCACCTGTTGATACATCGTGAACGGTTCCGGAACGCTTCCGGTGAGCAAAAACCCTGCCTGGCCAGCCGGTTCCGGCCGGGTAGAAATTTGTCCGCCTGCGATCAACGCTTTGACCTGGGACGCAAAACGAAGCTGCCAGCCGTCGTTGGCAACATACAGCGGCTTGATGCCAAATGGATCTCTCGCCAAGGTCAATCGTCGACGGCAGTCGTCCCACAGTGCCAGCGCGTACATTCCCCGAGCACGAGTCAGGGCCTGAGCACCATCGCGTATCAGCAGGGTGAGAAGCACCTCGGTATCGCTGGCGGATCGAAAAACTGCACCGCGGTCGCGCAAGTCGTCTCGCAACTCTCGGTAGTTGTAAATTTCCCCGTTGAAACACAGCACAAAGCGGCCACATTGACTCACCATGGGCTGACCACCCGCCTCAGTCAGGTCAATTATTTTCAGGCGCCGATGGGCCAACGCCAACCGGTGATCTGATGATGCCCAAAGCCCCGCGGCATCCGGCCCACGACTGATCATGGAGTCTCGGGTTCGCAAGACTTCGGCCCGATCCACAGGGGGCGCTGCGCAGTGATAGGAATAAACCCCGTTAACTGCGCACATTACACACTTTCACTCTCTTCATCCGGGCAGGACAGGCTGCACCCAAGCTCCCCTTGAAGCAGCTCAATTTCATGGGTCAATACCTTCAGTTGCGCACTCTTCTGGCGCAAGCATGCGGCGGCGGTATCCATTCGAGACTGATGCCCCCGCTCAGTTACCTGATACTTCACCGGCCCCCGGCGCGGAGCCCTGCTGCCATGGCCTCCCGCGGGTAACTCAGGCTGAATCATGTTGGCGTCAACCAAGGCTTTCAAACAGTAGTTCACTTTGCCCAGGCTGATACCCAGCGTTGCGGCCAACTGGCGTTGGCTGCTATCGGGGTCCTTCGTCAGCAGAGTTAACAACTGGTAGTGAATTTCCTGGTGAATCATCATTCGAAGCGTCAAATTTCCTATTAGACAGGGTTTTGGATACGTCACTGGCACCCAGGGCACATCGACGAATACCACAAACTCTCCTGCACCCTCAGCAAGGGACGCGCAGGCCGGCCAGCAGTAACACCAGATGCAGGAATAGACTCAACAATTCCGTCAACAGCCCTGCCCAATCCGTCCTGCCGGTCTTTTACACCACACCTTTGCGCTCGGCCAAAGGCAGGTTGCAACGATAGCCCTGACGCTCAAGGTGTTCTTTTGCGCGCGCTTCGCTGGCCACCGTTATCTTGCACGAAAAACCCACTGTATTTTTTATAAATCATAGGCTTGGAGGCCAATTTTAAAGCACTACTGAGCCTTGTTCAACGGTTGAACACCTGATAATCACGGATCTTAAGCCAACACTGACAGGTAAGTTATCGACGCAAATTTACAGTGGTTGAGATATCGATAGGAAAGCAAGTTGGTCAGGCCGCCTGCTAGCGGCGACAGGGCACTAACTGTCAGTGTATCGCTCGCGGTTTTTCTGGCGGTGCTGCAGCCACTTCCAAGCGGTTTCGATGATGGCTTCCATGTTCGTGTATTGAGGCTGCCATCGCAGTCGATTTAGCGCTCGAGTGGCGTCAGCCACCAATGTAGGTGCATCTCCAGGGCGGTTAGGTCCGTCAATGACTTTGACGGATTGACCTGTCACCTTTTCCACCGCCCGAATGACCTCTCTGACAGACTGGCCCTCGCCCAGGCCCAGGTTATAGGTTTGCGTCCCACCGCCGCCCTCAAGAGTTTCCAGAGCCAGCAGATGGGCTTCAGCAAGGTCACTCACATGCACATAATCTCGCACGCAGGTGCCATCCCTAGTGTCATATTCCTGACCGAAAACCGTGACGCTTTCCCGCAGCCCCGCTGCCACCTCCAGCAACATGGGTATGAGATGGGTCTCCGGCTCGTGAAGCTCTCCCACATCGCAATCGGCGTCCGCGCCGGCAGCATTGAAATAGCGCAATGACGCAGATTTCAATCCATAGGCCGAACCATAATCCCGCAGCGCCTGCTCAATGATCAGCTTGGTTCTGCCGTAGGGGTTAATGGGGAACTGAGGGTGTGCCTCAGGAATCGGTAGCAATCGAGGCTCTCCATAGGTTGCACAGGTGCTGGAAAAAACCAGCCTGTCCACTTTGTGCCGACGCATGGCGTCCAGCAAATTCAGCGTACCAACCACGTTGTTGCGGTAGTACTGCTGAGGGTCCCGCACCGATTCACCCACGTAGGCCTTTGCTGCGAAGTGAATTACACCAATGGGCTGGTACTCCACCATGACGCGATCAATCACCTCAGGAAACAGAAGATTGCCGGTGATCAAAGGCCCCCATTTCACCGCCCAGCGATGCCCTGTGGACAGATCGTCCAGGCAAACAGGTTGATAGCGAGCGCGCTTCAGGGCCTTACACGTATGAGAGCCGATGTATCCCGCGCCACCGGTGACCAGCACTCGCGGTTTACTTTCACTCATCAACGGCTCAGCACGTTGTCAAAGTAAGCGATGGTTCGGGCCAGACCTTCCCGTAAAGCAATCTCGGGTTTCCAATCCAAGGTTTCACGCGCAAGCGTAATGTCTGGACGTCGCTGGGTTGGGTCGTCCTGAGGTAGAGGCTTATAGATCAGCTGACTTCCTGCGCCCGTGAGATCAATCACCAGTTCGGCCAGTTCTCGAACGGTAAACTCACCCGGGTTTCCAATATTCACCGGCCCAACGAATTCCCTTGGAGTGTCGATGACCTTCATAAAAGCGCTGATCAGGTCGTCCACGTAACAGAAGGACCGGGTTTGACTACCATCGCCAAACAGCGTGAGGTCCTCGCCGCAAAGTGCCTGAACAATAAAGTTGGAAACCACGCGCCCGTCAGACGGATGCATTCTCGGCCCATAGGTGTTGAAAATGCGGGCCACCTTAATTTTCAAGTTGTGCTGACGGTGATAGTCGAAAAACAAGGTTTCGGCGCAGCGCTTGCCTTCGTCGTAGCAAGATCGCGGACCAATGGGGTTTACCCTGCCCCAATACGATTCCTGCTGTGGATGTTCCTCAGGGTCGCCGTAAACCTCACTGGTAGATGCCTGCATGATGGTGCAGTCCAATCGCTTGGCTAGCCCGAGCATGTTTATCGCGCCATGAACACTGGTCTTGGTTGTCTGTACGGGATCGCTCTGGTAGTGCACCGGCGACGCGGGGCAGGCCAAATTAAAAATTTGATCCACCTCGACATACAGGGGAATGGTGACGTCGTGACGAATCAACTCAAACGCCGGGTTGTCCAACAGATGGCGAATGTTGTCTTTGCTTCCGGTAAAAAAATTATCCAGACAAATCACGTCAGCGCCGGAATCCAGCAGCCGATCACACAAATGAGAGCCAAGGAAACCCGCGCCGCCGGTGACCAGAACCCGGCGACGTGTATGGTATTGCCGTTGACCCGACGTACTCAGGACTGGCCTCCGGCGATTGTTACGCTGTCGCCGCGACCCATCGCGTAATACGCAAGCCCCTTGGACCTGACATGTTGGGGCTCGAACAGATTTCGGCCATCAAAAATGACTGGCGTTTTCAGCTGCTGGGCCAAGCGGTCAAAATCAGGACTCCAAAAACTCCGCCACTCGGTCACGATGACTAAGGCATCAGCCCCTTCAGTGGCGCTGTAAGCCCCTTCGCAGAGAACGAGATCGTCGCGCTCACCATAAATCCTATGGGTTTCTTCCGACGCTTCTGGATCAAATGCCCTGACCGATGCACCTGCCGCCCATAAGCCCTCCATTAAGGTTCGACTGGGCGCTTCGCGCATGTCGTCGGTATTGGGCTTGAAGGCCAAACCCCAGAGCGCAAATGTCTTTCCACTGATGTCTCCAAAGTGGCCAAGAATCTTTTTAAGCAGCAAGGTTTTCTGGGTGGCATTGACCGCTTCGACGGCGTTCAGCACGCGCGCGTCGTAACCCACCAGACCCGCCGTCCTGGACAATGCCTGCACATCCTTTGGGAAACACGAACCGCCATACCCGCAGCCGGGATAAATAAAGGAAAACCCAATTCTTGGGTCCGAACCGATGCCGCGACGCACTTGTTCAACGTCGGCGCCAACACGTTCTGCCAGGTTCGCAATCTCATTCATAAACGAAATTTTGGTCGCCAGCATGGCATTGGCAGCATATTTGGTCAGTTCAGCGGAGCGAATGTCCATCGTAATTATTTTGTCGTGGTTACGATTGAACGGTGAGTACAGATGTTTCATCCGTTCTAACGGGTAGTCGCTATCGGCCCCCAATACAATTCGATCTGGCTTCTGGCAATCGTCAATTGCCGCCCCCTCTTTCAGAAACTCTGGATTAGACACCACCCAAAAGTCGGCCTCCGTGCCGCGCTTTTTCAATTCGTTGCCGATGGCTTCACTGACCCGATCCGCCGTCCCAACAGGCACAGTTGACTTGTCCACAACGATTTTTGCTTCGGTCATGTGTTGGCCGATGGTACTGGCCACCGCCAACACGTATTGCAGGTCCGCACTGCCGTCTTCGTCCGGCGGAGTTCCAACGGCGATAAACTGAATTTCTCCGTGGGCCACTGCCTCAGCGGCGTCACTGGTAAACTTCAGACGTCCAGCGCTGGCATTGGCTTCCACCAGCGTATCCAGGCCGGGTTCATAGATCGGCAACGTTCCGCGTTTAAGGCCCGCGACTTTTTGTTCGTCAACATCCATGCAAACCACGTGGTTTCCAGCCTCGGCTAGGCACGCTCCGGTAACGAGCCCAACATAGCCAGAACCAAAAATGGTGACCTTCATAATCGCTTCCCTGATAGATTAATGAATAGAACCATCATATTAGAGTCTTAACTGAGCAAGTGAAACCCAAGCAACCGGCTTCGTCTGACCCCGCACTGAGGGCAATGACCCGCCTGAAATCCACCTATGCGTTTGAATTACCCTGGTTGATCCACGAAGGATTGGCCGGCTTGGCTTTGCGATATTGCTCCCCACTTCAACTGTCTCAAGACGTTATTTCGGGCCTGCAAGACTGGGCTAGTGCCTACAGCGCTCAATGGCTTACATGGACAGGCAGCTGGAAAAAAGTGCTGACACAACTGGATCAACCCGTTGTACTGAAAGGGGTAGCGCTGTGTGACTGGCTTTATGACGAACCGGCGTTGCGCCCGGTTGGCGACCTAGACATCCTGATCCCCTGGCCCCGCCGCCAGCAGGCAAGTACCGAACTTCAAAAGCTGGGGTTCGCGCCAGAAATCGCGCTTGACGAAGACCTGGTAATGACGCAACAACGCTTTACTTTGCGGCGCCCAGGTCGATTGTCTTGTCACATAGATTTACACTGGGCGTCGAGCAATCGGTCGCTGTTGGCCAATGCGTTGCCCCACTGCCTGCTGGCGAAGCACCGGCGAAAAACCGGATTGGGACTTCAGCCTCCCGTGGCGCTGCTGCACGCCGCGGCTCACCTCATGGGTCATCACAAAGACCATTCTTCGCTAAAGTGGCTAATGGATATCCACCTGCTGTGGGAGTCAATGGACAGCGCACAGAGAGCCGCCGTTACGGACTTGGCAGTGCGTCGACAAATTGCCCCGATTGTCAGTGCAACCCTGACAAGGTGCGCCACCGTAATGGGCACAAGACACACAGAGATAGCGCTGGTGCAACTGTATCGATTCCGTCACCAGCCCTGCCGACATTACCTGCAAGGTCAGCTGACGGTGTTGCAGGATCTGGCTGCACAACCCGGCATTCAGCAAAAACTGAGATACCTGAAGCAAACGACGTTTCCTGACCCCAACTACATGGCTGCCATTGGCATGCCAAGTGGCGCTGTCGGCTACCTCAAGCGCCTGATCGGTGGCGTTGGAAAAGCGCGCCGACTGACTCGACCATCGGATAAACACTCTTGATCGGTGCGCTGGTCGCCACAGTGTCCAAAGACCATCGTGGGTTGGACGAAGCCGAACTTCTGCGGCGATTGTCGGTGGGTAAAGTCGGACCCAAGCAACCTCACCGAGTGTATCGCTGGGGCTCTTTGGCCGTGGCGGTGGCCCGCCACCCATTAGCCCCGCCCGGCATTGGGAGCTTCAACCCCGCCTGGGTCAATAACGCCCGATATTGTGCCTTTTTCTGGGGCCGGCTTGACCGAAGCAGTCCGCCGCTGGAACCGGCATTGCAGCAAATTCTGGACCTTGGGCCTCAGGCGGCCGGGAGTCTCGCAGGCGATTTTGTGATCGTTTTGGCCGACCACCAAAACGCCGAGCTAACGGTTATTCGCGACCCGTTGGGAAACCGTTCAGCATTCTGGACAACGGAAAATTGCGGACAGTGGATTGCGACCGATGAACAATGCCTTTGGCCTGCCAAGGCTCGCCCAGACCCTCACTACATGGCCAGTTTTTTTGCCGCCCAGACACCGCCGATAACCGCGACGCCCATCGCTGGTGTGAACACCCTTGCACCGGGACATTGGATCAAATTGACTCCCTCCAGAGTGCAATCACCGCGCCGTTATTGGCAGTTCACCTATGACCGCCGGGCTCGCTGCCTGAATCCCGAACACGCTGCAAGCGCAATGCGCGAACATCTTGCCGCCGCCGTAAACGAGCGCGTTTCTGGCGACGAGGCCATTGCGATCAGCGGCGGCATGGACTCCACGGCGATTGCCGCAGTGGGCCGATTTGATCAAGCACTGACCTACCAGCTGACCGACTGGCCACAATGCCAGGAACACGAGCTGGCAATAACCGCCTGCAAGCACTTGGATGTGCCGCTTGAAACGGTAAATTGCGATCAGGCAGCGCCGTTGTCGGACGCATTTTTGTCGACCCCCGGGGTCTCCCCCGGGCCCGAAATCGACGCGTATCGGGCCATGCGCTGGGCCATGGCTCAGGCCGTCACACGTTCCGGGCGCACCGGCCTGGTCACCGGGGACTTTGCCGACCAGCTTTACCTGGGTTATCCCTATGGACTGCGGGACAGCTTTCGCCACCAGCCCTGGTCCAGCCTGAAAGCCGCCGCAGGACGATTAAGGGATTCACCGGCATTCTGGCGCGATCCGCTGCTGCGGCGTATTGGGCCGGCCAATGGTATTTCACGGGGTTGGCGGCAACAGACTCGGCCATGGCTCACTGACGACGCCAATGACCTCCTGGGCCGAGGAGATCGGTCTCACCCATTCTATGGCCGGTTGGCGCAGGTCGACCGCATCGAAGGCTGCTTAAATGCCGCAACTGCGCGGGCGAGCCACCTGGGTTATCTGCAGGGTCTGCGCTGGGGGGTCGAGTACCGTCTTCCCTATCGACAGCAGGCGTTGGTTCAATGGATGCTTAGCCTTTCCGCCGACAACTGGCTGGACCCGATCAGCGGTCAGACCAAACCCGTCATGAGACGGGCAATGGCCCCGCTGTTGCCGGCGCAGGTCGTTGACCGGGCGGACAAGACCAGCCTGGAACCCTGGTTTCGTCATGCGGTGCTGTCCGCCCACCGCGGGCAGATTCGTGAACGATTGTCAGAAAACACACAATGGCAAACCTACGTCTGTCGACATTGGCTTAATGAGCGCTGGCGACGCGCCGATTGGGACGGCACTAAGCTCTACGTCCTGTGGTGCTGCATTAGCATGACCCACTGGATAAATGACGGCTTTGAACTCGAGTCGTTGGCACGCCAGTGCAAATAATCGTCACACGCATTGACAGCAGCCGGACCAACGGCTAAAAACGTCCTATGAAACAACAACAAGCACCCAAGTCGGGCGACCGTGATACGCGTAAGCCTTATCAACAGCCAAAGTTGACGCCCCGCGGCGACGTGCGGGACGTAACATTGGGACCAACGCCTGGCGTCGGTGAGAGCGGCAATCCGGGAACACTACGTCCCTGACCAGTGGTCACCCATGCGGACCGGGCCAACCCGCCAGAACTGCCCTACCACTGCCTCTCGGTGGCGGCAGAAACCCCAAAGACCGGCCCCAGGGCTGCTTACCGAATCGCCGGCTGTCACATTACCGTCGATCAACCGTTATCTTCCTTAGATGCATTCCTTGAAGAACCCACCGCAAACAGTGCGGCCCCGACCTTCTCCCCTGTAGAAACCTGGCATTGCGCTACCCGCGGATTGGTCGGCAACCACATTCGCACCGTCAATTGTCAAAGTGGCGGCAACCACCAAAATGTCACGATTGAAAACGTTGGCCAGTTCACTATTTCAACAGCCGGCCAGGTGCAATACCCAAACCCGCTCAATCCGGCGTTTCTCACCGAAGCGCTGTGCGGCCCACTGCTGCCTCTGGCAATGACCTGGCAGGACATTTTTTGTTTGCACGGATCCGCCGTCATGGGCGCCGGTGGCCTCACTCTTTTTCTTGGCGTCAGCGGCGCCGGAAAGTCCACTTTAGCCTCTGCGCTTAGTGGCCAGGGTTTTGAGCGCTGGGCCGATGACACCATCGCGGTTGACGCACACGAAATCGGCCTTTGTCGCGGTCATTATCCGCAACCGAAGTGGCACAATTGGCGGCCATCCACACCGCGCAACGTTGCTCCGTTGCGACAGATCATCTTTCTTAACCCGGGTGCAGACTCCCCTTGCATTCTCACACCAACGCCGCCGCCGACGGCCACTCTGGCACTGATAGAACACACCTTGGCGGGTCGATTGTTCGCCCCCTCCATGTTGCGCCGCCAGCTAAGATTCGCTGCCGCGCTGGCAGATAAGGTACCCTGCTCAACGCTTTACTACCGACAAGAACTTGCTTCACTGACGCCAATGATCAACGCGATACGTGCTCTGGGAGCGCCATCATGATTCGACGAGTGATTGCTATTTGGCAGGTAAGCCTGTGTGAGATTCAGCTTCGTGCACTTGGGTTTCAGCGCGTTGCCGGCGCGTTGCTGGAGCCACCGGCAGTGCACTTGACGCGGCCCTGGGACCATTCTCACTCGCCGCTCAATACGGTGCAGCAAAGCGCTCGCCTGCCTTGGTCTACCTGTCTTACCCGCACCATTGTGGCCGCCTCCCGCTTACGCCGGCAAGGCTATCCGGCCCGGCTGCGCATTGGCACCACCCATGAGCCGACGTTTGCCGCCCATGCCTGGCTGGAAATTGGCGATGCTCAATGGTCAGACCATGGACATCAACCTTTGTGTACGGTCGCCGAATTGCGCGAAGATTCGTAGATGACAAGCGTTGAGATCTCGATCCCCGAGCATGTTCTGTATCAACGTACGGGCGATGCGATGGTGTTGCTGGATTCGATGAACGGACAATACTTTGAATTGAACGAGACCGC
Source organism: Lysobacterales bacterium (assembly GCA_045106555.1). Classification (GTDB taxonomy): domain Bacteria; phylum Pseudomonadota; class Gammaproteobacteria; order Xanthomonadales; family SZUA-38; genus JANQOZ01. Next base: position 82,132 of record JBGCET010000005.1, read on the forward strand.
GGCCAGCGCTTTTGAGGCGCTGCTGGAAACTCAGGACCCGGCCGCCGCCTGCGTGGCAGTCACCAAAAAATTTGAGGTGACCCAGATCCAGGCTAGGCAGGACATAGAGATCTTGATGAAAAAACTGGCCGCGGCGGGCCTGCTTCAAATCGCCGATTGCTCCACTTAAAAAGCCTCACATCGCACAATACTCATGGGGCAACACAGCGCCGTGTTGCCCCATGCTTTCGGTTGATCGAGAACGACTTACTCTTCAATACCCATCAACTCAACTTTAAACACCAAGGTTGAATTGGGGCCAATTTTCGCCTGGCTGCGACCGCCATAGGCAAGATCTGAAGGGATATGAAAACGGTACTCGCTGCCCACAGGCATCAACTGCAGGCCTTCCGTCCACCCAGAAATTACCCGGTTCAGCGGAAATACCGCAGGTTCACCCCGTGAGTAGGAGCTATCAAATTCGGTGCCATCAAGCAGCGTTCCTTGATAGTGGACCCTTACGGTGTCGGTGGCCATGGGACGAGGACCGTCACCGGCCCGCACCACTTCGTACTGCAACCCCGAGTCGGTAACCTGGACGCCATCTCTTTTGGCGTTTTCCGTCAGATAGTCTTCACCGGCTTTCAGGTTGTTCTGGGCAGCATTGGCCAGCTCGACGCGGCGCCGATCCTGCTCTTCGGTTTGCAGCCGGGTCAAGGTGGAAGTCGCACCACTGGCCTGCTCTGGCGTCAATCGGCTCTCACGTTCAGCCATTGCGTCGACTGCGCCCGCTGAAAAGGCTGAAGGATCAAGGGTTTTGATACCCATTTCCAACATCCGTTGGCCAATATCGTGACCCATTTTGTAGCTCAACTCGGCGTCGTCGCCTTCGATATTTTGTGACATCGCAGCGCCCGACAGCAGGACGGTTGACGCGATGGAGGCGGCAAACAGTGTCTTTACAACTTTCATAAACAGAGTTCCAAGTGTGAAAAAAAGGAGTGCATTGTGCCTTAGAGTCTCGTTTTGTAAAAACGTTCGCCTCAATTGGCTCTGCCCCGCCTTGGTCAGCCCTGGCCAGTCCGGGTGGGGATGACTCCTGGCACGGTCGTTAATCGCCCCTACTGGTGTTATAGTTCACTACAACACCCAACCGGCTAAAAACATTGAGGGCTTCAAACATGAAAAGGTCAAGCATCAAACGTTCGACCAAACTGATCGCCGCCGTATTGGGTGGTCAAACCCTCGCGCTTAGCATTATGTTATCAGCCGCCTGGATGTTATCGGCCATTGGCAGCACGAATGCCAACGTTCATCCATCCGCGGGCGACTGCGTAGTGGTTGCCGCAAGCCAGACCGTGACCCCCGATTCCTCCCCCGCCAAGGCGTCCGCTCCCAGAGTGCAAAGCCGAAAGCTGTTGGATCTGTCAGTGGGCTGGTTACGGTAACCGTCCAAGAACTTCTTTGACGATGCGGCGAAACTGGAACGACAGCCAACCGATTTATGTGCAATTGCGTGATCACGCCATTGCGATGATCCTTGACGGCGTATTAGGCGATGGCGATCCGCTGCCGTCCGTTCGTAATGTCGCCGCCGATTTTCAACTCAACCCCATCACCGTATCCAAGGCTTATCAAAGTCTTGTTGATGATGAACTGGTTGAGCGACGGCGCGGCTTGGGGATGTTTGTGCGCACCGGTGCCCGCAGCGCGTTGCTGGTAGCCGAACGAGAAAAATTTGTAGAAAAGGAATGGCCGGTGGTGCTGGAGAAAATTCGCCGACTGGGGCTAAATCCCGAGCAGTTGATGGAGTCCGATGCGAATGGGAATTCCGCATCAGCGCAGAACGTGGGATTATCCGGACCCAACCCTGCCAGCCAGGACTCGACAGACAGTCATCAAGGGGACACCGATGTCAGCGATCGTTAAGGCAAACTCTCTGCGCAAGAAGTATCGTTCTTCTGTAGCGCTGGATAATGTCAACTTTCAAATAGAGCCAGGGCGTATTGTGGGGTTAATTGGCCCCAACGGCGCCGGCAAAACCACTGCACTGAAAGCCATGCTGGGCCTGACCAGCTTTGACGGCGACCTCACCATATTGGGCATGGACCCAATGCGTCAACGCCACAAGCTGATGGATCAGGTCTGCTTCATCGCCGACGTCGCAGTGTTGCCGCGCTGGATCAAAGTTCGTCAGGCGGTGGAATTTGTTGAGGGTGTGCATCCGCGGTTTTCTCGCGAGCGTGCCATGCGGTTTCTGTCTCAGACCAAAATCAAACCTGAGTCCCGGGTCAAAGAACTGTCCAAAGGCATGACCGCCCAGCTGCATCTGGCTCTGGTGATGGCCATCGATGCCAAGCTACTGGTGCTGGACGAGCCTACTCTGGGTCTGGATATCATTTATCGCAAAGAGTTTTACTCCAACTTGTTGAACGACTATTTCGATGAAGAACGCACCATCATCATTACCACCCACCAGGTGGAAGAGGTCGAACACATTCTTACCGACCTGATGTTTATTAAAGATGGAAAAATCATCATTGATGCCAGCATGGAAGACATTGCTGAACGATTTGTTGAAGTGATGGTGGCGCCGGATCAGGCCGATGAAGCCAGGGCGCTTAACCCCATCCATGAGCGATCTATCTTTGGAAAATTCGTCTTTCTTTACGACAACGCCGATGCTTTGGCGCTGGCCGAGCTGGGCGAAATGCACAACCCAAGCATCGCCGATCTGTTTGTTGCCACCATGAAGGATCAGGCGGCATGAATCATCCGACAATAAAAAGCTTTGTAGTCTTGCTCAAACGGGAGTTTTGGGAACACCGCGGAGCATTCTGGACACTGCCTCTTGGCATTGGGGCATTTTTTGTCTTCGTCACCGTTGCCGCGTTGACGGCTCTGGTCACGGTGATCGACGAAATCGATGGCGAGAAATTTTTACTCACCAAAGCGGTTGGCGCGATTCGAGAGGTTCCTCCCCAAGAGCTGGAAGTGCTGTGGGACATCAACCTGTTAGGTGTATCAGGGATCTACCACCTCATTTTATTGTTTGTGGTGTTCTTTTATTTTCTTGGCTCGCTTTACGATGACCGTCGAGACCGCAGCATATTGTTCTGGAAATCTCTGCCGGTGTCGGACGCCAAAACAACATTATCAAAACTGGTGTCAGGGGCAGTAGTTGCGCCCATTTTCTGGGTCGCCGCCATAGCGCTGATGCATCTGGCAATGCTGGCTATTGCCAGCGTATTGTTTATCTCCAGTGATATTCCGGTTTACGAGTATCTTTGGGGGCCCGCTGACCCACTAAAAATCTGGGGTTTCATGTTGGCCGCCTATCTGGTTCAGGCTTTCTGGATGCTGCCCGTCTGGGGCTGGGCGTTGCTGGCGTCGGCATTTGCTCGATCCAAGCCCTTTCTGTGGGCGGTGGCTCCCCCTGTTCTACTGGGCATCGTCTATGAGTGGATCAAGGTTACCCAGTTGAGGTTCGATTTTAACTACTGGAGAATCCTGGGCGAACGCCTCATTGGCGGCGTAGTTCCGATGGATTTCGAAGTGGAAAATGGTTCGGTATCCGTCGGCACATTGAATTTTGACGGCGACGGCATCACTGAGACTCCGGCGACCTTTGCCACGATCTTTGGTCGGTTCGCTGAGGCAGACATGTGGTGGGGCATTGCCTTTGGCGTGGCCTGTATAGCCGCTGCAATCTACATTCGCCGTTACAGAGACGATTCTTAATGTCGCCACATCGAGATTTGTACATCTTCCGGCACTGAGCGGTATCATAGGCGGTTTGGGCTACCCTCATCACCATGGACCTGCAAGCCATTACTGCCGTTTCTCCGCTAGACGGCCGCTACGCTGATAAAACCGCCAGTCTTCGCCCGATCTTCAGCGAGTTTGGCCTGATTCGTAGACGCCTGCAGGTCGAAATTGCCTGGCTAAAGAAAATTGCCGCGTTACCTGCTCTGGCCCCAATGCTGGGTGAGCCGCTCAGCGACAGCGCGCACCAACATCTGGACCATCTGCTCGCAAACTTTGGCCCCGACGAAGCGCTGGCGGTAAAGGCCATTGAGGCGCGCACAAATCATGATGTGAAAGCGGTTGAGTATTTTCTCAAACAGGCCTGCGCCAGCCACCCCGAGCTTTCTCAGGCCAGTGAACTCATCCACTTTGCCTGCACCTCTGAGGACATCAACAACCTGGCCTATGGACTGATGCTGCTGGACTACCGCGAACAGGTACTGGGCGATACGTTGCTGCCTTTGGTCAGCCGACTCACCGATCTTGCCCGATCGCTGGCCAACCAACCCATGCTGTCCCGCACCCACGGCCAAACCGCATCTCCCACCACCATGGGCAAAGAAATCGCTAACGTGGTTGCGCGCCTCAATGGCCAGATCGCCCTGCTGCGAACGGTGCCTGTCAGCGGCAAAATCAACGGCGCCGTGGGCAATTTCAATGCGCACAGCGTGGCCATTCCTGAGGTTGATTGGCCCACGATGGCCCAGGACTTCGTTAACGAACTGGGCCTCAATCACCAGCCCTACACCACCCAAATTGAGCCTCACGATAACCTTGCTGCGTTCTGTGATGCCAGTCGGCGTATCAACGTTATCCTGCTGGATTTTTGCCGGGACATCTGGAGCTATATTTCCCTGGGGTACTTCAGCCAGAAAACCGTGGAGGGGGAAGTGGGCTCCTCCACAATGCCGCACAAGGTAAACCCCATTGATTTCGAAAACGCTGAGGGCAACCTGGGGCTGGCGAACGCTCTGCTCGGCCATCTGGCAGAAAAACTGCCGCTGTCTCGGCTGCAGCGCGATCTGACCGACTCCACCGTGTTGCGAAGCACGGGCAGCGCGTTCGCCTACATGGCTATCGCCCACGCCTCGTTGAGCAAGGGTCTTGGCAAGCTGAAGGCAAACCCGCAAGCGATGGCCAGGGATCTGGATCACGCTTGGGAGGTACTGGCCGAGCCGATTCAGACGGTGATGCGGCTGCACGGCATCGAGAACCCTTACGAGCGCCTGAAGGCACTGACTCGTGGCAAAAACATTGATCAGGCTGCACTGCACCAGTTGATTAACGAACTCGACCTGCCTGACCAAACGGCAGCTGACCTGCTGGCCTTAACTCCTGGAGGCTATACCGGGTTGGCCCAATCCCTGGCGGATGATGTCGAGTGACACGCTGCTAAGCGATCTTAACGCCGCAGGCTTTTTTCAGCGTTACTGGCAGCGCCAGCCACTGCTGCTGCGAGGCCTGATTGATGTCTCCGCGCTAACGGCCGTCAATAGACAATGGCTGCATAGGGCGGCCGAAGACAGCAACCTGGACAGCCGCAGGGTCACGGGGCCGGATAAATCGGGCGACTATCAGGTGGAATTTGGGCCTGGCCTGGATTCCCGTTCAGCATCTGCCCAACTTCCCTGGACACTTCTAGTGAGGGATGTCGACAAAGTCTGCGAGGAGGCCGATGCTCTGCTGGACGCATTTTCTGTCGTTGGACGCTGGCGAATGGAGGACATCATGGTCAGCTATGCCACCCAAGGCGGCTCCGTCGGCGCCCACCTTGACCAATACGATGTGTTTCTGATCCAAACCAGCGGCCAACGCAATTGGCAGATAGATTCAACCCCTGATCCCGACACACATCACAGGGCCGACCAGGAGCTCAGTTTATTGAGCCAATTTCAGCCCAACCAGCACTGGGTATTAGAACCAGGAGATTGCCTGTATCTGCCACCCGGCGTTCCTCATCACGGAGTAGCGCTGGGCGGTGATGACTGCATCACTTGGTCGGTTGGTCTGCGCACTCCGTCTGCCGCGGAGTTATGGGTAGGTTTTGCCGAGTATCAATTCAGTCAATCCGGCGAAGATCAACGCCTGCGAGACCCCTACAGAAACCCATCCCAGAGCGGCCAGATTGTTGCCCAAGACCTACAACAGGTGCGTGACCTGCTGGGCGGCCTCCGTGGCATTGACGATGCCGCGCTGGCACGCTGGTTTGGTTGCCATGTCACTCAGACCAGCGCCCAGTGGCAGGCAGAGGGTCCGTGCAGACCTTCGGGGGCTTATGGGTGGTGCCGAGCGCCAGGTGCACTGCTAGCCTGGTATGTCGATGATCGGCACGGCTGGCTGTTTGCCAACGGTATTGCCCATGAATGCAGCCGGGTTGACGCTGCCCTGATTTCCAGCCAGCGACGAATCCCCCATGAGCAGTGGGCCAATTTGCATTCAACGTTATCAGCGGACACCCTTGATTCCTTGCTGGAAGACGGGATTTTTGTGCCCTGTGATTGAAACCGCCTTTTTTGTTGAACCCGCTTCCTGGCAGTTCGACCAGGACGCCATCCGCGCGGTGCGAACTGAGGTCTTCATTGTTGAACAGCGGGTGCCCGAAGAGGAGGAATGGGATGACGACGATGGTTCGGCCCAACACTTCCTGGCTCTGTCCTCCGAGCGAGAAGCCATTGGCACCGCCAGGCTAACCGCGGATGGGCGTATCGGTCGGGTTGCCGTCATGAAAGCCTGGCGCGGCGTGAAAGTCGGTGACGCTTTGATGCGCGCCGCGATGGAATTTGCCCGCAATCGCAGCATGCCGGAACTGAAACTCGCAGCCCAGACCTATGCATTGGCGTTCTATCAGCGCCATGGTTTTGAACCCTTTGGTGAGTTATTTCAGGATGCCGGCATCGAGCATCGGTGGATGCGTCGATCGTTAGACGCGCCAGCGCCTCCCCAACCGCCCTCCCAAGCTCGCGCTACGCCCAGAGATCAAACGCCCTCAAGAGTGGATTTTGGGTACCGTCAGGACCTGCTCCAAGCCTGGGCCAGGCAGATTAGCCACTGTCGACGGCATTTATGCATTTTTTCTCAGACGCTGGATCTTCGGGTGCTGGATCAACCACTCATCATGGATGAGTTGCGCGCCCTCGCTGTCAGCAACCTGAAGCCATCGGTGCAAATACTGGTGCTGGATTCCAAACCAGCAGTCGCTACCAGCCATCCGCTGATTGCACTGGCTCAACGACTGCCCAGCGTGATCGAGATTCGCCGTCCAGGACGGGATCACCGGGACTATCCCGGAGCGTTCTCCATCGCCGATGAGCACCATTTGCTGCTGCGGGCTTTTGGTGATCAGTTTGAGGGCTACAGCCTGCTCTGGCAGCGTCGCCATGCCCGCCGACAACAGGAAATTTTCTCTGCCATGTGGGAAACCGCCAGTCCGGATCCGCAATGCCGCAGACTGGGTTTGTGACCCAACGTTAAGTCGTTCAATCAGGCGGGCGGGGCCCTCGCTGGGCCCGTCTTTTTTGGGCAGACGATGGGACGACTCTGAGGTATACTTGCGGCGCTGAAATCAAGGATCTCAACCCGTGAGCAAACGGCTCGAAGAATTGCTCCAGACCTCCCATCTGGCTGGTGGCAATGCGGCATATCTGGAAGCGTTATACGACGAATACCTGGTCGACCCCGATCAGGTTCCCGAAGAGTGGCGAAACCTGTTCTCCCACCTTGGCGGTGACCAAGACCTGAGACATCTGCCAGTACTGCAGAAATTCACTTCCCTGGGGCGTCTGAATGGCAAGGCCGCCGGCGGACTCTCAGCGTCTGACCCACTGATTGAGAAGCAAGCTGGTGTGTTGCGCCTGATTAACGCCTACCGATTGCGAGGCCATCAACAGGCCAGGCTCGACCCTCTTGAACTAAGCCCACGGCCCGAAGTCCCCGACTTAAATCTTGAGTCCCACGGTTTGGGTGAAGCGGACCTCGGCACCCTCTTTAACACCGGCACCCTGGCCAATGATCGACAAATGCCACTGGGTGATTTGGTGTCGCTATTGGAACGCGTGTATTGCGCCAGTATTGGCGTTGAGTATTTGCACATCAATGACACGGCCCAGCGGCGCTGGCTGCAGGAGCGGCTGGAACGAGGCGGCGGCGAATTCGGCTTCGGCCAAGACGAAAAAATCAATATTTTGCAGCACCTGACGATGGCTGAGGGGCTGGAAAAGTATCTGCACACCAAATATGTAGGACAAAAGCGCTTTTCGCTGGAAGGCGGTGAGTCGCTCATTCCTCTGCTGCATGGCATGATCCAGCGCACGGGGGGCCAAGGCGTTAAGGAAGTTGTGATGGGCATGGCCCACCGCGGCCGGCTCAACGTGCTGGTCAACATTCTCGGCAAATCGCCGAATCTGCTGTTCGAAGAATTCGAAGGTAAGAACGAAAGCGACAACCCGTTCCACGTGGGTGACGTGAAATATCATCTGGGCTATTCGTCCGAAATTGACACTCCCGGAGGCGTGGTTCACCTGACGCTGGGCTTCAACCCCTCTCACCTGGAGATTATCGACCCGGTGGTGGCAGGCTCTGCGCGCGCTCGGCAAACCCGTCGCGGTGACTTCGATCACAGCGAAGTTATGCCCATCTTGATTCACGGCGATGCGGCGTTTGCCGGCCAGGGCGTGGTGATGGAACTGCTCAACATGTCCCAGGCCAGAGGCTTTCAGGTGGGCGGCACCATGCACGTGGTGATCAACAACCAAATTGGCTTTACCCTGAGCAATCCATTGGACGCCCGCTCCACGCTTTACTGCACGGAAGTGGCCAAGATGGTTCAGGCCCCCGTATTCCACGTCAACGGGGACGATCCCGAGGCGGTTATGTTCTGCATGCAGGTTGCCTCTGACTACCGCATGGCGTTTAAGAAAGATGTGGTGATTGATCTGGTGTGCTATCGCCGACTGGGTCACAACGAGGCCGATGAACCCTCAGCCACACAACCCATGATGTACAAGAAAATCCGCCAGCTTCAGACCACCCGCACGCTGTACGCGAAACAGCTGCAGGAGCAGGCTGTGCTGGATGAGGCGGGGGACCAAAAGATCAAATCAGAATATCGGGAGGCACTGGACGCCGGTCACCCGGTGGCAGAGATTATTGATGGCCCGTTCTCTAACCCGTTCACCATCAACTGGCAGCCACATCTTGATGGCGCATTAAGCGAACAGGTCGACACGACCTTAACCGCCGAGCAGCTTCAGGTGTTGGGAAACAAGCTCCTGGCGCTGCCCGATGGTTTTGAGCTCAATTCACGAGTCGGTAAGATCATGAACGACCGGCAAAAAATGCTCGACGGTGAGCTGCCGGTGGACTGGGGCTTTGCGGAAAACCTGGCCTATGCCAGCCTGGTCGAAGACGGTTACGGCTTGCGGCTGGTGGGGCAGGACAGCGGACGAGGTACCTTCTTTCATCGCCATGCCGTGCTTCACAATCAGGTCGATGGAAGTCTGCACACACCGCTGAAAGCGCTGGCCCGTGAGCCATCAAGCAGTAACGACGCCCACCAGATTGTCACCATCATCGATTCCTTATTGTCAGAAGAGGCAGTGCTCGGATTTGAGTACGGATTTGCCAGTTCCGACCCGCAGACGCTGTGCATCTGGGAAGCCCAGTTTGGTGATTTTGTTAACGGCGCCCAGGTGGTGATCGATCAGTTCATCAGTTCAGGAGAAGCCAAGTGGGGTCGCCTGTGCGGCTTGGTCATGTTCCTGCCCCACGGTTATGAGGGCCAAGGCCCAGAGCATTCGTCGGCCAGAATGGAGCGGTTCCTGCAGTTGTGTGCGTTTGAGAATATTCAGGTGTGTGTGCCCACAACGCCGGCGCAGATGTTCCACATGCTGCGTCGACAGATGTTGCGCGCAACCCGCAAGCCACTGGTGGTCATGACACCCAAGAGTCTGCTGCGCAACAAGGCATCCACTTCCGCTTTTGCCAGACTGGGTGACGGCCAGTTTCAAACGGTCATTCCCGATCGAGTGGTCAAGCAACGTGAGCAGGTTGAACGGGTTTTGCTCTGTTCGGGCAAGGTTTACTACGACATCGTCAGCGAACGCCAGAAGCGCACCGACAGCGTAATCCCGGTGGTACGCATTGAGCAGTTGTATCCATTCCCCAGGGTATTGCTGGGACGAATTCTTGACGACTATCCAAACGTCAAAGAGGTGGTGTGGTGTCAGGAAGAACCGATGAACCAGGGTGCCTGGTATCAGATCAAACACCACCTCCAAGCGACAATCAAACCCTCCCACACCCTGCTCTATTGCGGACGGTCGGTTTCACCATCACCGGCGGCGGGATTGTTACGAAAACACAACCAGGAACAGGAGCAACTCGTTACTGAAGCGCTCACCCCCGGTGGTGGCATAGAACTCGCGGTTGAATAAGCCTACCAATCACTTTGAGGTTTAAACACACATGGCTGTAGAAATTAAAGTACCGGTACTGCCGGAATCAGTGTCCGACGCAACCGTTGCCAGCTGGCACAAAAAGCCTGGTGAATTTGTTCGTCGAGACGAAAACCTGGTGGACCTGGAAACCGACAAAGTGGTACTTGAGGTGCCCGCGCCGTGCGATGGAACCGTCGCCAGCATCGCAGAGGACAGCGGATCGGTCGTCACCACCGGACAGGTGCTGGGTAGCGTTGAAGAAGGTGAAGCACCGGCCGCGCCCGCTGCAGACACCACAACCTCAGATCAACCGGCATCGTCCGAGGCTGAAGTTGAGCACGCTTCTGACAAGGTGACAGCCGGCAGCGTCAGCGCTGAAGGCCTGAGCCCGGCGGTCCGCAAGATGGTCACCGAAAACCAGCTCGATGCCGACGCGATCAGTGGCACCGGACGCGACGGTCGAATTACCAAAAGTGACGTAATCAAACACATGGACGGTGGCACCGGCCCCGTTGCCGGAGCGACACCGGCAGGACCAAGACCGCTGGAACGGGTGACCATGACCCGATTGCGCCAACGAATCGCCCAGCGCATGGTGGATGCCAACAACACCGCCGCAATGCTGACCTCGTTTAACGAAATCGACTTGAGCGCCGTGATGGCCATGCGTAGCGAGCACAAGGCGGCCTTTTTGGAGCGACACGGCGTCAAGCTGGGCTTCATGTCGTTTTTTGTAAAAGCTGCCGCCGAAGCGCTGAAAGCCCACCCCATCGTCAATGCCAGTATTGACGGTGATGACGTCGTATACCACGGGTTTCAGGACATCGGCATTGCTGTGGCCAGCGACCGTGGACTGGTAGTGCCCATCTTGCGCGACGCCGGACAAATGAGTTTTGCGGAGATTGAGCAAGGTATTGCAAATTACGCCAGTCAAGCCAGAGACCGCACCCTCAAGCTGGAAGACCTGACCGGCGGCACCTTTACCGTTAGCAACGGCGGTACCTTTGGTTCCCTGCTGTCTACCCCTATATTGAACATGCCGCAGAGTGCCATCCTTGGTATGCACGCCATCAAAGAGCGCGCCGTTGTGGTTAACGGCGAAGTCGTCGCAAGGCCCATGATGTACATTGCGCTGACCTACGACCACCGCATTATCGATGGCAAAGACGCAGTGTTATTTCTGGTGTCCATCAAGAACGCGCTGGAAGATCCAGCCCGTCTGTTGCTGGACCTCTAGCCGGTTTATCCGCGTCATTGCCGACGAACCAGGTAACCACCCTTCCAACTGATTGATATTCGGAGAACACCTTTGGCAGATTATGACGTCATCGTAATTGGAGCTGGACCTGCCGGTTATCCGGCGGCGATTCGCTGCGCGCAACTGGGTCTGAAAACTGCCATCTGCGACGATTTTAAGGGCAAAAATGGGAAACCCTCCCTCGGTGGCACCTGTCTCAACGTGGGCTGCATCCCTTCCAAGGCGCTGCTGGATTCCAGCAAACATTTCGAGCACGCCAGCCACACCTACGGCGAGCACGGAATCAGCACTGGGCCGGTAGAAATTAACGTCGGCACCATGGTTGGGCGCAAAGATAAGATTGTTAGCCAGCTCACCGGCGGCATCAAACAGCTGCTAAAGGCCGCTGGGGTCGACACCTTTGCCGCCCATGGAAAACTGCTGGGCGACAAGCAGGTTGCGCTTACGCCATTGGACGGCAGCGATGGCAGTACCGTTTCCGCCGACCACATTATTTTGGCAGTAGGCTCAATTCCCATCGAAATTCCAAACGTCAAGTTTGATGGTCGCCACATTATTGATAACGCGGGTGCGCTGGACCTGGACAAAGTGCCGGAGTCCCTCGGCGTCATCGGCGCCGGCGTTATCGGGCTGGAGCTTGGCAGCGTTTGGCGCCGGTTAGGATCAGAAGTTGTCCTGCTGGAAGCCATGCCGGATTTTCTTGGCGCCTGCGACAAAGATATTGCCCGTGCGGCCCAGCGCGAATTCAAAAAACAGGGGCTGGACATTCGCCTTGGAGCCAAAGTTCAGTCTGCGGAAGTGGTCGGTGATGAGGTCAAGGTTACCTATGAGGTTGACGGCGTGGAACACGTGGTGCCGTTTGATCGTTTGCTGGTCGCCGTCGGCCGCAAAGCCAACACCGAAACCTGCCTGGATAGCGACAGCGGTGTAAAGCTGGATGACCGTGGCCGCATTGAGGTGGACGAACATTGCCAGACCGCAGCGTCCGGCGTTTACGCCATCGGTGACGCCGTGCGCGGCCCAATGCTGGCCCACAAGGGCACCGAAGAAGGCATTGCGGTAGCAGAGCGTATCGCCGGTCAAAGCTCCCACGTGAATCTGGACGTCGTGCCCTGGGTAATCTACACCGAACCTGAAATTGCCTGGGTTGGGCTCACAGAGCAGCAAGCCAACGAGCGCGATATTCCCATCAAGATCGGAAGCTTCCCCTTTGCCGCGACCGGCCGAGCCCTGGCGATGGGCGAGCCGGCCGGTCTGGTCAAAATGATTGCTCATGCCGATACTGACGACCTGCTAGGCGTCCATATCTGCGGAGCACAGGCCTCAGAACTTATTGCCGAAGCCGTCGTCACGATGGAATTTCACGGCAGTTCGGAAGATCTGGCCCGAATCGTTCATGCCCACCCCACCATGTCGGAGGCGGTACACGAAGCCGCCCTGCACCTGGACGGGCGAGCCATCCACCGAGCCAATTGACACTCCCTCATGAGCGCCACAACCCGGGCCTTTCAGATTGACCGCCAAGACAAGTGCCATCAGGCATCGGTGGTCGATCTTGAGCTACCGGCCGTGGAAACCGGACAGGTGCAAATTGCGGTGGAGTATTCAAGCGTCAACTATAAAGACGCGCTGGCCGGCACTGGCAAAGGCGCAATCCTCAGACGCTTCCCTCTAATTGGAGGCATTGATCTGGCGGGCACCGTCAGCGCGTCGGAAGATGAGCGATTTCAGGCGGGAGACCCAGTACTGGTCACCGGCTGTGGCCTGTCGGAAACCGACAACGGCGGCTATACCCAGTCGGCCATTGTTAACGCCGATCATGTGGTTCCGCTACCGGCTGACCTAACCACCCGGGAAGCCATGGCCTTGGGTACCGCTGGCTTTACCGCCGCTCTTTGTCTGACCCGTATGGAAGCCTTGGGACAATCGCCAGACATGGGGCCTGTGGTTGTCACCGGGGCCAGCGGCGGAGTTGGCAGTCTGGCGCTGCAGATATTCAGCCAGGCAGGCTATGATGTCCATGCCATCACCGGAAAACTTGAACAGTTCGATTTCCTTATTGAGCTCGGCGCCAAACAGTGTTTGTCCCGCCACGACCTGTTCTGGGGCCAACGGCCCCTGGAAACCCATCGCTGGGCGGGTGCCGTGGACACCGTTGGCGACGAGATGCTGGCGGGGTTGACACGGGTCATTGCGCCGTGGGGCTCCATCGCCAGTTGCGGCCTTGCCGCAGGCCATGAACTGCACACCACAGTCATGCCGTTCATCATTCGCGGGGTCAGTCTAATCGGCATTAATTCAGCGGGATGCCCCATGGCGCTGCGAAAAAATATCTGGCAAAAACTGGCCGGAGACCTGAAACCCGCCCTACTGGACCGCATCGTGACGCGGGAAGTGAGCCTGGAGCAGCTTCCCGAGGTGTTTGACCTAATGCTCGATGGTGATTCCGCCGGCCGAACAGTGGTCAATCTGGAGCGCTGAATGGCAGCTTCAGATGCGTCATTCAGGGCCAATTTGGGGTATAGTGACGCAGACACGAAAGGGACCGCAACACTGCAAAATGGCTAAAATCCTCATAGTCGATGATTCGCCATCACAGCTCTACAGCCTGCAAAAGATCGTCGAGAAACTAGGCCACGACACTATCACCGCTGAAGACGGCGCTGAAGGTGTGCAAACTGCCAAAGATCATCTCCCCGATCTGGTCTTGATGGATGTTGTGATGCCCAATCTCAATGGTTTTCAAGCAACGCGGTCCCTGAGTCGTGATGCCGATACCGCACATATCCCTGTCATCCTGGTGACAACAAAAAACCAGGAGACCGACAGGGTATGGGGCCTTCGCCAAGGCGCGAAAGGCTACTTGACCAAACCGGTGGATGAAGGCACCCTCGCCGGCACCATTCGAGAATTCATTAACGCCTGATCGGCGCGATATAAGCAATCCAGGAGTTCCCCATGACGATTAATGTCGGTGATACCCTTCCCGAAGGGTCTTTTGCTGTAATGGACGATGGCGTGAAAAACGTCTCAACCAAAGAAGTATTTGAAGGCAAGAAGGTGGTACTTTTTGCTGTCCCGGGGGCTTTCACCCCCACGTGCTCAGCCCAACACCTGCCGGGTTATCTGCACAGCTTTGAAGACCTTAGAGCCAAAGGCGTCAACACCATTGCCTGCCTGTCGGTAAACGATGTGTTTGTGATGAACGCGTGGGCTAAGGATCAGAATGCTGAAGAGAAGATACTGATGCTGGCGGATGGCAACGGTGATTACACCAAGGCCCTTGGCCTGGAACTGGATGCCAGCGGCTTCGGTATGGGGCTTCGCTCACAGCGTTTTGCCCTGATTGCCGACAACGGTGTGGTTACCGCTCTGCACATTGAAGACGCCGGAGAGTTCCGCGTCAGCAGCGCTGAGGCCATTCTCGCCGCGCTGTAACGTTTGATACTGACCCGCAGATTCTGCGGGTCAGTGTTTCAACTTGCTGGTAAATATAACTCAGGCGGTGTCAACTTCCGCCTTTAAAAACCGCCCAAACCTCAGGCAATTCAGCCTTCCGTATCATCATCTTCAGCGCCCTCTGGGCCTTGCTCTTCGACGTCTTGCCGCATGTCCTGAACTGAGGATCTTTCGCCCTCACTCTCAGCACCCGCTTCAGTCTCATCGTCTTCGCCTTCCATAGACTCAATAGGCGCAATGCTCACCAAATCTTCTTGGTCGCCCAAACGGATTAAGGTGACGCCCTGGGTATTTCTGCCCAGCAGAGAGATTTCCTCCACTCGGGTTCGAACCAGGGTTCCAGCGTTGCTGATCAACATCACCTCGTCGTCATCACAGACCTGCACGGCACCCACACAGCTGCCGTTACGGTCGTTGGTTTGGATGGCAATGACGCCCTGCCCTCCACGTCTGTGGCTGGGGAACTCGGACAGCTCGGTGCGTTTACCAAAACCATTTTGGGTGGCGGTGAGAATGGCTCGGCCGTCCGCCACAATCATCGACACCAACGTGTTGTCATCGGGCAGACGAAGTCCTCTGACGCCACGAGCCGTGCGGCCCATGGAGCGAACGTCAGATTCGTCGAAGCGGATACATTTGCCCGAACTGCTGAACAGCAAAATGTGGCTCTCGCCGGCGGTGATGGACACGTCGATAAGTTCATCACCCTCAAGCAGATCAATGGCGATAATGCCGTTAGCCCTGGGCCGTGAAAACGCTGACAGCGGCGTCTTCTTAACGTAACCGGAACGGGCGGCAAAAAACACGTACTCGGTTTCTAAAAACTCTCGCACCGGCAGAACAGCATTCACCCGCTCGCCTTCGTCAAGCGGTAACAGGTTAACAATGGGTTTACCACGAGCCGCTCTGGATGCCTGGGGCAATTCGTACACCTTGATCCAATACACCTTGCCGTTGGAGGTAAAGCACAGCAGCGTATCGTGGGTGTTGGCAACGAACAGTTTGTCGACAAAATCTTCGTCTTTCATACTGGTAGCGGAACGTCCTCGCCCGCCACGACGTTGGGCCCGGTAGGCGTCCAGCGGCTGCGCTTTTGCATAGCCGGCATGGGAAAGCGTTACCACCACGTCTTCCTCGCTGATCAAGTCTTCCAGGCTTAGCCCAGTGTGCTTTTCGTTGATCACAGTGCGCCGTTCGTCGCCGAACTTCTCTTTCAGGTCCACCAGTTCGTCGCGAATAACCGCCATCAATCGATCTGGGTTGGACAAGATTGCCAGCAGTTCCGCAATGGCCGCCAGAATTTCTTCGTACTCGGCAACCAGCTTGTCTTGCTCAAGTCCCGTCAAGCGGTTGAGGCGCAGATCCAGGATGGATTGAGCCTGAACTTCTGACAGCTGGTATCCATCGTCTTTCAGACCCAGAGACAGGTCCAAGTTTTCCGGACGGGTGGTTTCCGCGCCGGTGCGTGCCAGCAGGCTGGCCACAACGCCAGGCTCCCAACGTCGGGCCTGCAGCGCCTCCCGTGCATCTTTAGGTCCAGGTGATGCTTTGATCAGCGCAATAATTTCGTCAATATTGGCCAGTGCAACCGTCAGCCCTTCCAGAACATGGGCGCGGTCGCGCGCTTTACGCAGATCAAACAGGGTACGGCGGGTGACCACTTCCCGGCGGTGACGAATAAACGCTTCCAGCACCTGCTTTAAATTCAACAGTCTGGGCTGTCCATCCAACAGAGCAACCATGTTGATGCCGAACACGCTCTGCATCTGGGTTTGTTGATAAAGGTTGTTCAACACGACGTCGGCCATTTCGCCGCGACGCAGTTCAATCACCATTCGCATGCCGTCTTTGTCGGACTCATCACGAAGGTTGGTGATGCCTTCCAGTTTTTTCTCTTTGACCAGTTCTGCGATCTTGCCGATCAAACGGGCTTTGTTCACCTGGTAGGGCAATTCACTGACAATGATCGACTGCTTGCCATTGCGCTCGTCAGTTTCTACATCGGTGCTGGCTCGGACGTAAATACGCCCCCGGCCCGTGCGATAGGCCTCGCGGATGCCGGCAGCCCCGTTGATGATGCCGGCCGTAGGAAAGTCTGGGCCGGGCATATGCTCCATTAACTCTTCCACGCCAAGGTCGGCGTCGTCCATCAGCGCCAAGGTCGCGCTTACCACCTCCGTCAAATTATGCGGCGGAATATTGGTGGCCATACCTACTGCAATACCCGCCGAACCATTCACCAGCAGATTGGGAACCCGGGTTGGTAGTACCACCGGCTCGGACTCGGTCTCATCGTAGTTGGGCGCAAAGTCTACCGTTTCACGATCCAGGTCTCGCAGCAGCTCATGAGCGAGCTTGGACATCCGGATCTCGGTGTAACGCATGGCGGCCGCTCGGTCGCCATCAACCGAGCCAAAGTTACCCTGGCCATCCACCAACATGTAACGCATGGCAAACGGCTGGGCCAACCTAACGATGGTGTCGTACACCGCAGAATCGCCGTGGGGGTGGTACTTACCAATAACATCACCCACCACACGGGCAGATTTCTTGTACGCTTTGTTCCAGTCGTTTCCGAGAACCGACATCGCATACAAGACCCGTCGGTGAACCGGTTTCAAACCGTCTCTGGCATCTGGCAAAGCGCGTCCAACGATAACGCTCATTGCGTAGTCCAAATAGGACTGGCGCATTTCGTCTTCGAGATTGACTTTCAGTATTTCTTTGGCCAGTTCAGCCATTCAGAGGACCTTTTGTTCGGGTACGGCGCAGTGCAATGGGGAATCCCGCTGATGGACAAGGAATCTTAAGATGAGATCCAGTCCAGCCAGAGGTTATCCCAGCATGTTATGGAGAAGTCTTGCTTAGCGCCATTGTAAGCGTTCAGTAGCGACGATTTTAACACATTCGACCGTCACAGCGGATAAATTTGATCAGCCCGCAGAGGCTCCCACTGTCTGTTTTTTGAACAATGGCCTGGGTTTTTGTGGGAGCCTCACGAAAACTCGACAATTAGCCCCGAGGACGCCCCATCGGGAACCCATCGACCTCAAGACCCACCTAACCGCCAAACCCACGAGGGGGTGCCGACGTTCGCAATCTTGGGTAGACTTGCGCTCTGGAAAACCCGGAGAAGATCCATGTTTCGAGCTTTTATTGTCTCTGTCCTTCTAGTCGCTGGGGCCGTTAACGCACAAGACACCGGCGATAGCAGCGCTGATACGGCAGGTGCCCCGGCACAGGCCAGTTTCGTCAATATCGAAACCTCTCTGGGTAGTTTTGTAATTGAACTGATGCCCGACAAAGCGCCGAAAAGCGTCGCCAACTTTCTTACCTACGTAAACGATGGCTTTTATGACGGTACGATATTTCACCGAATAATCGGGTCTTTTGTGATTCAAGGCGGCGGCTTCACACCGGATTTCACGAAAAAGGCTACTCGTGCGCCTATTACCAACGAGGCGGATAACATGGTGTCGAACGGCTTTGCGACCCTGGCTATGGCCAGAACGGCTGATCCCCATTCGGCGACCTCCCAGTTTTATATCAACGTGGCTGACAACATCGCCTTAAATCACACGGGAAAAACCAACTCCCGGGCGTGGGGTTACGCCGTATTTGCGAGGGTGGTGTCAGGCATGGAGGTCATTGAAGCCATTCGGACGGTTCCAACCGGTGCTGGCGGCCCATTTCCCAGAGATGTTCCGCAGTCACCCGTAACATTAATCAAGGCAACCACCGTCACGGCGCCACCTGCTGCAGGCGCTGCCGAAACGGCCTCCTCCGCTGAGGGTTAATGGCCTGCGTGACGCATAAAACAGGCTCCGTCGCTACGAGGGCCAACTCATGAAGCTGTTTGTGTCCGACCTGCACCTCGATCCGCAGCGACCGCAAACGCTCAGACAGTTTGAGCGTTGCCTGAGTTACTACGACGCCGATGTGAGGGAGCTGTTTATTCTCGGCGATTTGTTTGAATATTGGATCGGAGACGATTACCTCACCGAGTCAGCAACTCAGACGGCAAACTTGCTGCGGGCGCTAAGCGACCGAGGGGTGCCGGTGTACTTCATCCCTGGCAATCGAGACTTTCTAATTGGCGAAGCGTTTGCCGCCCTTTGTGGAATGCAGTTTCTTGAAGACGGTGCCATTATCGATATTCACGGCACCGCGACCCTGCTCTGCCATGGCGACCATCTCTGCACTGATGACCCGGTATATCAGTCGATCCGAGGCGAAGTTCGTGATAGCCGCTGGCAGCAAGCCGTGCTGGCCAAACCCGTGGAGGAACGACTGGCTATGGCCACTCAGGCCAGAGATGAGTCCAAATCTCATACGAGCCAGGCCGATGAGGCCATCATGGACGTCAACGCGCAGGCTGTGATGGACCAGATGGCATCAGCGGGGGTGCAGCAGATGATTCACGGCCACACCCATCGTCCAGCAATCCATAAACTGACGGTTAATGGACAGCCCGCAAAGCGGCTGGTTCTGGGCGACTGGTACAGCGAATCCAATATCCGAGTCATCGTCGACGACCAGTTGGTCAAGCCCTTTTCTTAGCGTTTTCTTACGCCCAACAACGCCATCCTTTTGAGTCTGTTAGCCCAGCGTTCCTGACGTACTTAGGTTGCCTGCGCCCTGGATTCGTCCAATCCAACGCCCCAAGGGCAAATCGGCAGGCAAAAAAAAGCCGGGGCGAGCCCCGGCTTTTCTAACATCGTTTGATGTTTGACTTACGCCAGAGGCGTGCGTCGTCGCAGCTGGAAGGCACCAAAGCCAACCAGAGCGAGGGTTAGAATGATCAAACCCCATTCACTCATGGTAGGAACAATCTCGGGGATCAAAGCGATGCCCAGATTGATGGCTACCGTGCCGGTAGCGCCAGCGCTGTAGGTACACGTTGCCGCACCAGAAGGCTGCGGGTCGGTGCCTGAAGACTGACCGGTAACTTGGAAGTTAAACGGCGTGGCTCCGGTAACCGTGGCTGTAGCTGCACCAGCCAAGGCGAACGCACCGCCGCCGTTGTCGTCCAGTGTACAGGTGACGGTATAAGCACCGCCGCTGTTGTTGGTCTCAGAGAACAACACGCTGGCAACGCCGGCGCTTCCTCGAACAACAGGGCCAACCGTTGCGGTTACTGTGCTTCCAGCAGCCGGGTTCGGGCTTGGCGTTCCAGCAGCGACCACACAAGAAATTGCGGTGGTGCCGTTGGTGACCGCTGGGGTTCCACCACTGGTCGCGGTGCAGGAATAGTCAACCGTGGTTGTTCCTTCCATCGAACCAGAACAGCTGGCTGTCACAGTTCCGCTAGCACCGGGCGCGAGCGAGGCGGGTGCGGTAGTGACGGTTACCGTTCCCAATGCTCCTGCTGTTGCTACTGGCGTGCCAAGTGAGCAGGAAGGAACAATGGTGTCGTCGCCGGCAAGTCCGTCATTGGAAATGGTAATCGTGCCCGTTCCAGCCGGCGCGTTCACGTCTGCGGTGAGGTCCAAAGTTGCTGGCTGAACGTTCAGAATGCCCGGCCCAGGACCTGCCTGTACCGTGATTGCACCGTTCGTTGTGCCAACCGGAGTAATGGGGTTGATACCGTCAGCGGAATACTGTTCGTTTGAAACCACTACGGGAATGGCTGGACCACCGGTAGCCGCCATTGAATCAACGGTGAAGTTTACTGTCACCGCCGCAGTGGTATCCTGAACTTCGCTGAACGACAAATCCAAAAACACGATGGTTGATGGGTCTGCAGCTACTGCTGGGCAGGTGAAGCCCGTCGCACAGGTGAAAGAGTCAATAGTGATCGACGCATTTCCGATCCCAAGATCAAATTGCCCACCAGTTGCGGTGGATCCCGTACCAAGATAGTCACAAACGACACTGCCACTGTTGCCGGGACCGACAATTGCTGTGCCGCATTGCAGGCCTGGCTGGGCAAACGCGCTTGCGCTGCACAAAAGTGCGGCAAGAGCTAACAGACGAGAGCATTGCTTAATTTTCATTGGAAAATCACCCCAAAATATTTTTAAAATTACCCTAAACACAAGATGCCAGGGCCATGCGCCCCGGCATCCTAACATGAAAAAACGTTATTTTTCTAACGCTAATAGATTATTTCTCGAAATTCTCTTTAGCTGTGAAACCGTCCAAAATTGCGTCCGCATTCACCGCGGCGCCATCAGGTGTACCCACCAGCAGGCCACCCACAGACGCTTTCAATGAACTTGCAGGGGCACTGATGGTGATGCTTCCAATAGAACCGCTGGTTAACACTGCGTTGCTGGTACTAATGACAGCGACCTTCAGCATGCCGTTGGACAAATTACATGCTCCAGTATGCGTAGAAGGCAATCCACTGAGGCAGTTTGAAGATTCCATTTTCATCCCCTCAGCACCTTCAATCTTCATTTCAAACTGAAATGCCGTCGCACCGGCATCATTGAGCATGTCGAATTGAAACTGCGTGGAGGAGCCATTTGCCACCTGAGTGACTACCAGATCTGCATTTCCT
This sequence comes from Lysobacterales bacterium, assembly GCA_045106555.1. GTDB lineage: Bacteria > Pseudomonadota > Gammaproteobacteria > Xanthomonadales > SZUA-38 > JANQOZ01. Next base: position 103,574 of record JBGCET010000005.1, read on the forward strand.
GCTTGGGCTGAGCCAGCGACTAAAATTGCCGCAAACCCAATATTCTTCAAAATTTTCATAGTTGAGACTTCCTAAATATTTGAGAGTTTTGATTTACGACTTTAGTTGACGACAATTTGAACAACACAAATCGCATCAAACACGCTGACGTTTCCGTCTTCGTTGCAGTCGGGCTGGCCAGGAGCAGCCGTGCCATTCACGACTTCACCAACGATACCAATTGCGTCAAAAACACTGACTTGTCCATCGGCGTTTCCATCACCCGCAACTTCGCGACCGATTGCTGTAGTGCGCCGGGACTCGTATTGATCGAAGTTCACTGATGTGAATCCGCCGAGCCCGCCCAACGATCCCAGCTGAATGGCCTCAACGGTTGCAGCACCAGAATCGCTGCCTGTGCCGTCAGCAGCAGCGGAGGTTGAATCGCTATTAACCCACAGGCTGATTGCACCACCGGCGGTCCAGCTCACTTCCACAGAGTTCCAACCGGCTTTCATGGCCGCTGAAGCTGCTGAGCCTGACGCAGGCGTTACGGTAACGTTTGTGCCGTCAGCGGATACGGAAAATACTGAACTTCCAGCCCCTTCGTCGCTGAACGCTTCATAAATGGTTGCGTCGCCGCTGCCGCTGGCCAGGAAGTAAAAGCGCGCAATCAATGCGCCTTCCGCTGCTGGCGAGTTATCTTGAACAAACTGGTCGTCCCCAGCCGCCTGCATTGAGCAGATGCCGGAATATCGGGCCAGTTCTACGGTGTCTCCCGGGCCGCCAATGGCTGGGGCGGTGCCGCTTTGTGATGACCAGGCGCTGAGTGTACAGGCGCTGGCGACGGATCCACCGGCCAACAGTCCCAACGCAGCAATTGCGGTTGCTAACTTTTTCATGGAAAAACCCTCTCCTTTTGGATCACTCATGTGATCGTTTCCGAAATTTGGCTGCAGCCTTCGCAGCAGTGTCTACTTATATGAAGCGGAAACTCTGAACAAAAAGCGCCACGCGGATTGATCTTTTTTGCACGCGCGGCGGAAAAAATACCGGTATTCGGGGAAAACAGGTGGTAAAATCACCACTTAGCCCGCCTTTTGGGGACAACTGTGACGCCAAACCCGTTGGATAAGGTCCGGAAGTACAGCCGTGAGGATGGTCTATCAATGGTCCCCTGCGTGACCGGCCGTTCAAATCCTAACAACTTTCTGGTGGTTATACCGGCTCGTAACGAGGAGAAGACGGTGGGCGCGGTGATCAGCGACATTCGGGCTCGACACCACTGCTGTGTGGTGGTGGTGGATGATGCCAGCACCGATCGCACCAGCGGCGTCGCCCTGACGGCTGGCGCTGCGGTTCTGAAGCTACCCTTCCCAATGGGCGCCTGGTGCGCCACTCAGGCTGGAATGCGATATGCACTGAAGCATCACTATCAATTTGTCGTCACTATGGACGCCGATGGCCAGCACCATGCTCGATCGGTGGCCAAAATTATCAACTCGGTGCAATCCGGTGAGGTCGACGTCGCGGTCGGTGCATGTCCCCATCGATTGAGCCCCGCCAAACGCGTGGCCTGGGCCTATTTCCGCACCCTTACGCGCCTGAGCATCAAAGATTTCACCTCTGGGCTGCGAGCGTACAACCACCGCGCTATCGCGGTACTTAGCCGGCGCTACGCCAGCCTGCTGGACTATCAGGACATCGGCGTACTCATGCTGCTGCAACGCGAAGGACTGAAAATCAAAGAAATCCCGGTCACCATGTCGGCCCGCCAGGCAGGCCATTCGAGGGTTTTCAGTTCCTGGTTCGTCGTAGCCAAGTACATGCTGCAAACGTCTGTATTGTGTCTGTCCCGATTGGGGCCAAAAAACCGTCAGCGGGCAGCCGTCGGCATTGAAGCGGGAACGCCATGAGCTACCAGATCACCACATCACTGATTGGCCTGTTGCTCGCCGGGTCCATACTCTACCTGGTACGCCGGGATCGGCTGCATGGGCCTTACGCCTTATGGTGGCTGACGGTAGCGGGCATCACCGTTGTTCTGGGCGTTTTCCCAAAAACCATTGACGCTATAGCGGCATACACCGGCGTTTCTTACCCGCCCAATCTGCTGTTTTCGCTGGCCATTGGACTATTGCTGCTGAAAATGCTGAAAGCGGACATCGAGTCCTCTCGGCATGAGCGACGGATTCGCCGGCTTGGCCAGAAAATGGCCATATTGGCGGAAGAGAATCTCCGCCTGCAGGGGGAAATTGAGGCGGAACACAAAAACGACGGCCGTCAAGCTCGCCGTCAGTAGTTATCCGACGCGGGCTGATCACCCGTCGCACTCATGCGCGTCCTACATATCGGCAAATACTATCCGCCCGTGGCTGGCGGCATCGAGACCTTTTGCGGCGACCTGTTTGAGGGATTTGCCGCAACCGATGTTGAGTGTCGGATGTTGGTGCACCGCAAACCAGGTGTGGCACTACCCAACCACGCTAATCTGATTGGCGTAAGGGCTTTCGGAGAAGCATTTTTCACCCCGCTGGCCCCCACATTTGGTTTCCACATGTGGCACCAGATCCGCCACTATTCACCGGACATTCTCCACCTTCACTTACCGAACCCCGCGCTGTTCCAACTGTTGGCCATGCCAAACGCCAGGCGCATACCGTGGGTGATTCAATGGCATTCTGACGTTGTGGTCTCCCAGCACCAGTGGCGTCTGCGAGTTGCCTATCCATTTTATCAACGCTTCGAGCGAGCCATGTTGAAGCGGGCTGCCAAGGTGGTCGTCGCTAGTGCCGCTTACGGAAAAGCCAGTCAGCCATTGCAATCAGTGGCGTCAGATAAACTTGCCGTGGTGCCTTTAGGAATCAACCCCGCTCGCCTGAAAGATACCCAGGCATTCCGTTGGCCAACGTCAGGTTTTCGCCTTGCTGCTGTAGGCCGGCTAACGTACTACAAAGGCTTTGATCGGTTGATTCGGGCCCTGGTCAATCTGCCGGACGTGAGTCTGGTGCTCCTCGGCGACGGTCAAGAGCATGGCGCACTGACAACGCTGATCCAGTCGTTGAATTTGCAAAACCGGGTCCAGTTGATTACTGATGCACCCGACTCGCTACGCAATGCCGTCATTGCAAAGGCCCAGTGCCTTTGCCTGCCCTCAATCGAACGGACCGAAGCCTTTGGCATTGTTCTGGTGGAAGCCTTAACGTTGGGTACACCCGTACTAGCGACTGAAATTCAGGGGTCAGGGGTGCCTTGGGTGGTCAATGAAGGCGGTCACGGTCTGCTCGCCAAACCGGATGATGTGGATGATCTGACGGCAAAACTCTCTCAAATGATGACTGACGAGTCACTTCGCCAATCACTGCGCGAGGGGGCCGCAAACAATATTGATAGATTTCATATTCGCCACACGGTCGCTGAGCTGAGCGATCTTTACCGCACGCTGCGCTGAGTCGCCAGTATCAGCGCTGCCCAAAGCCCAGCCGCAGGCACCATATGCAGCGCCAGGCGATTAGAGGCCGTCATCGACTCTGCCCAGGCCGCCGCCTGAGTGAAGAAAAACAATACAAACAAAAACCCAAGCCCGGTCAATACAAACCCGGCCAGACCGCGCCCTTGGGCAGTGCCCCGGGAGCGCCAAGTTGCCAGACCCATAGCCGGTAAGCCGAACACCCACAACAGGTGCCAATTAGGCAGTTCAACCAAGGCCGTTACGACGCTTCCCAGCTGATTGCTGAAGGCCAGTGGATGACGCCCCAAATAGGGTATTTCTACCATCTGGGGGGTGACCACGAAATTGAATCCAGCAGCGGAAAAACTGAAACCGCCGACGACCCACCAGAGACTGAACGTCCCTGCCGCCGTGATCAGCATCCGCAGTCGCAGACGAGGTGGCAGATGACTGGCGGCGACGGCGGCAGCCCCTACAAACATCCAAATCAGGCCCTCAAGCTTCAGGCTGGCAATCAGCGCAAGAGCGAGGCAAGCCGCAACCGGTGAAAGCCAGCCGTCCAACCATCCCGTCAGGCACGCAACAAACAACACTAACGCAGCACATAACCACAGGTCGGCATACCCGGCCAAAGCTATTTGAGTGGTCAAAATGGGTGCCGAGGTTAACAGGAACATGACAATCGCCGCCGCCAATGCACTCAACCCAAACAGCCGGCAGGTTTGAAAGATGAGCACCGTCAGAGCCACGCCACAACTAAACCAGGGGACATTCGCTGCCACCGGATCCCACACCTTTAGCCATCCAGTCATCCACAGCTGCATTAACGGCAGGGTTTCCGGGTAGTTCCACGCTTCATTGGTAAATACCGCCGTATCGGCACTACCCAGCCACTGGGTGAAACTGACAAAATCCACATCCGCTCCCAGCTCTGCCCAGACGCGAGCCTTGACACTCCAGGCAGACCAGGCATCCCAGGGATACAATGGGCGCAGCAGGATTTCACTCCCAACCAAGAGCAGAATCAGCCCAGCCCACAACACCAAAAACCCACACAACGCAGGGCGAATCCATCCGGCTGGATTTATAGGGGCCAGCGTGGGCTGAGCCTGACTGAATGCAGACCGCTCCCGCCGCTCCCGTGTCCGCGATACCCATAGCCCAACCGTTACGCTGATCGCCAGCAGAACCAATGCGGTGAGTACCATCAGGTGCTCGCTAAGGCCGGCCCAACGGCCTACCGCCATAATCAGCGAGGTCAGCCCCAGCCCCAGCAGATGCCCACCGGCCAGACACCACATAAGACAGGGCCCGGTGAGTGAACGGCGCATCAACCCCATCAACAGCAACCCGCCACTCAGAGTTGGTAACGCCAACGCTGAGACAACCGTAAGCCACCCTGTAAGATCGCCGACCACCATCAGGGTAAACGATTACTCAAACGCAGCAGCGCGCCCGCCGGCCCAATACTCAGCGGATGCACCTGCCAGCGCACGTCGCCGAAATCCATCGACCGGCTGATGATACCTTCCGCCAGATCAGGCCGGCGGTAAATAAACAGCAGCTCACCCGGCTTGAATCTTCCCTGAGCATTACCACGCACATAAAACGTTGATACGTTGGCTGGCCGCAGGTGCCAGGCTGCACGTAAATTGAAGAAGCGATCATCGGTAACGATGTGCACTCGCTCGTCTCGGCCAATACTGGGTTTCACTCGATCCACCAGATCAACCAGTTCCTGATCAAACTGAAAACGTCGTCGTTCCTGAGGGCTCAAATGAGCCAATTGGGCGCGAGTCTCCATGGCCTGGGCCCATAAACTTCGAGTAAATTGCCATTGCAGCAATACGGTGCCCACCACCACCACGCCAATGACGCTGGCGCCAAGCCGCTGTCCGCGCAACCCGCCAATAGCAAACAAACTGAAACACGTAATTAACACCATGACCGCCACCAGCGGCACCAGCCCGACTCCCTCTTCAAGATCTGGGTATTTTCCCAGCGAACTCACCGACAGCATTGCCCAGGGGTCTGGGGCGACCCAACCCGTCCAAAGTGCTGCCAAACGACCGCGCCAGCTGTCGGCTTCGTACCCAACATAGTCGAAATCAATGGGCTCACTTAAGGTAACGGGAGGGCTGGTTTGGGGTTGCGGGTAGCCGTATAAAACCAGCTCGGAAAGCATCCCGCTCCAACCTTCCTTGCGCGACATCAGGTAGTGCTGGTCGCCGCCGTCGGGAACCTGAAGCCGGGTAAAGTAAGCCTCATCGCTGCCTTGCTGCTTCCATGCAAGCATCAACACGTAATTCAGAGGGTAGCCACTGGCGCGCAGACTGAAAACGGGCTGAACGCTGGCATCAAAGGGGACCGGACTCACGGCGAAAAACTCACCCGCACGGTCCAGTGCAGCAATGCCGGGAGAGCCACCAGAGGACGGGGTTCCCCGCAACAGCTGCCATTGATCCAAAATTTGAGCCGGAGCGCTAGTGGTCTGCGGACGACCCGGACCGTGTGCAGCCATGAGGACGATCAGCCACACACCGCAACCTATCAGCACTACCGCCGCTACGGCTGCGCTGCGCCTTACTGAGAGCCCCAACATGAGGTTGGACGTTGAGGAATTTTTCACGGTCGGGATCAGACGCTAAGGGAATCGTCGCCCAACGAGCCCGCCAGACCGGGGACTGAGTGCTCCGGGTGCCGCACAAGTGGAAGGTTCAGAGAAAGCCCACAATCAGGATATCCGATAGCCAATGTTCAACTTGCCTGGGCTCGGGCATGCTTGGCGGAATCGGAGCGCTCGACCTCTATCTGGCGAAAATACTCGTCGGAGACACCGGTGACGTATTCATTAGAAAAACAGGATGTATCGAAGCGAACAATCCGCGGGTTTCCTTCAGAGCAGGCAGAAACCAGATCGTCCAGCGACTGATAAATCAGCCAATCAGCGCCGAGTTCTTTTTCGATTTCCTCCTCACTGCGCCCATGTGCGATAAGCTCCTCCGCGGCCGGCATATCAATACCGTAGACATTGGGAAACCTGACCGGTGGCGCAGCTGATGCGAAATACACTTTCTTGGCGCCCGCATCCCGAGCCATCTGAATGATCTGTTTAGAGGTGGTGCCACGAACAATGGAATCGTCGATGATTAACACCGTTTTTCCACGAAACTCCAGATCCACCACGTTCAGTTTGCGCCGCACCGAACGCGCCCGCTGTTGCTGTCCGGGCATGATAAAGGTTCGGCCAATATAGCGATTTTTGATAAAGCCCTCACGATACTTCACCCCGAGCTGGTGAGCCAAAGGAATGGCCGCGGTTCGTGAGGTATCAGGTACCGGAATGACCACATCGATATCATGATCGGGCATTTGGGTGAGAATTTTTTTCGCCAGCCTCTCGCCCATCCGCAGGCGGGCTTTGTACACCGAAATATCGTCCATCATCGAATCGGGTCGAGCAAAATACACCAGTTCGAAAATGCACGGTGTACAGTGCACTTCGTCAGCACACTGCTGGCGGGAACATTCGCCTTCAGCACTGATAAACAGCGCCTCCCCGGGCTGCACGTCCCCCAACATCTCAAACCCAAGAACATCCAACGCGACACTTTCCGAGGCCATGGCGTACTCAGTACCCAATTCGGTTTCTCGCTTGCCAAACACCAAAGGCCGAATACCCCAAGGATCGCGAACGCCAAGCAACCCATAGCCCGGAATCAGCGCCAGAAAGGCATATCCCCCCCGGCAGCGACGATGAAGCCCCTTTACCGCCGCGAATAAATTTTCTGGCGATAACGACAACGCCACCTCAGGCCTCAACTCGTGGGCCAGAACGTTAAGCAGCACCTCCGAATCGGAATCGGTGTTGATATGTCGGCGATCGGCCTCAAACAACTCTCGCTTCAAAGACTGGGCGTTCGTCAGATTGCCGTTGTGCCCAAGGGCAATGCCAAAAGGGGAGTTGACGTACAGAGGCTGGGATTCTTCGCTGGCGTCGCCGCCCGCTGTTGGATAGCGCACGTGACCAATGCCGCATGTGCCGCGCAGCCGGCTCATATCGGCGTTGGAGAACACGTCGTTGGCAAGCCCGTTGCCTTTATGACGAAACATCTTATTGCCATCGCAAGTGGCAATGCCGGCTGCATCCTGACCGCGATGCTGAAGCACCGTCAACCCCTCAAAGAGGGTGGGCGCTATATCTTCGTGCCCGACTAATCCTATGAGGCCACACATGGAATATTGTTATCCTGGTTGCGCGTCAGCAAGTCGATGACCCAAGTATTTTCCGCCGCCAACGCCTTGATGGCAAGAAGTAACCCGGATCTGTTGATCCCTTTATCCATTATTGTCTTCCAACCCCCGGGGTTGAGCCGATGGCTCTGGTTCATCCAGCCTCTCAACCGCGCCACCGGGCAACGCCGGTATGGCGTCATTGGCATCTCGCAAATATCCCCGAAAGTCCTCTGGCAAGTAGCCCGAAACCCAGCTCGCCAGGCGTTCAAGCTTGGGCAGACTCACCGACTGCTGCCACCAGGGGTCTGCCGGCAACGGGGTCAGCACCAGTAACGACACCGCGACAATGAGCAGTAACAAGCCCCGCACCGCGCCAAACACCAGCCCGAGAAACCGGTCGGTCCCTGACAAACCGGTTTGGGAGACCAGCAAGCCCAGCAAAAAATTCAACATTCCCCCCGCCACCAGGGTGGCAACGAACAGGCCACCAAAAGCGATCGCCAAGCGGGCCGAGGGTAATTGTATTCGCTCGCCAATGAGCGGTGCGACCTGATCGGCGAACGTCAGGGCCACCCATACCGCAGCCACCCACACCGCCAGCGCCATGAACTCCCGCACAAAGCCGCGAAAAAAACTGATGACCATGGAGATGGCCAGCAAGCCGAAAATAACCCAGTCTGCCCAATTCAGGCTCTCCACAGTTTCACGCTCCTGGCCACCGGGTTACATCAACGAGTTAGACATCAAGGGTGATCAATGACCATCCCATTCAAGCTCAGCTGACGGCGAATAGTATCTCGGGTTCGTTTGGCTGACGCCTCATCAAGTTCGGGTCCGACGCGGACCCTGTAGCGTGCGCCGGCACTGGAGCCGGCGTCGGAAACGTGAGCCGCGAATCCCCCAGCACGCAGCTTGTCCCGCAGCGCGGTAGCATTGCTCTCACTGGCAAAGCTCCCCAGCTGCACCATCCAACCCTGCAATGCGTTTGCGGCAGGCGCCACACCACCTGCCGGCACTTCCCGCACCGACAGCTCAAGATCTGAGTACGCTTTCAACAGTCGCTCACCAGCCTCCATCGCCGCAGACTTGGCAGGCCAGCCACGCACTCTGACTCGATAAAGCGCGCTACTACCGACCTCAACACGCTCCTGATAAGCGTTCCATTCACCACCTTTCAAACGTTCGACCAGGCGGGCTGCGTTAGCCGCGTTGCCGAAGCTGCCCAGTTGCAGTACCCAGCGACCGTCAGATCGAGCAGAGTCCACTTGCGCAGAGGGTTGAGCCGCTTGATTGGGCGGCGTTGAATCGGAAGACGCCGGTGATCGACGTGGCGGCACTGACACCGGCCCGCTGGCGTTTGGGGTGTCGACGACGGCAGCAGTGTTCGCGGACGGGGTGACCGTTACTGCTGGCCGCTCTGGCCTTGGCTGAGGCACTTCTGCGGGCACCGACTGTGCCTGGGGCCGCTCGCTTTCGGAAGCCCCGGTATTTTCACCCACAGGCAACAATCGCGTTTCAAACCGTTTGTCGGGCGGTTGTGGAATGGCAATTGGCGACTCAATCCGACTGCTAGGCGGGCCATCCAGCAACATAGGAATAAATGTGACGCTGAAAATGACCAATACACTGGCACCAACCAGCCGTTGTTTAAGCGCAACGTCCATCAGACTTCAGCGCGCCCAACGGCGCTATTGCCTTTCAATAATACCGATCGAATCATCATGACAACCTCAGCTCTTAAGCTCCGCCAATGCCATCGACGGATAATTCGCTGATTATACCGCCATCGCCTTACAAAGCGGTTAAGAAAGCCCCAGATGTTGCGCCGCCAGCTCGACAGTCACAAACGAACCCAGTACCAGCAGGCGATCAGAGGCGTTGGCCTGCTTAAGGCACTGATCCAGCGCCTGGCCCGGACCAGCTGCCAGTCTTGCCGTCAAGCCGGGAATCCGCACGGCACCGCGCAACTGGCGCGCACTGCGCCCGCGACCACCGGGCAAACCGCAAAAAACCCACCGATCTACTGCTGGTGCCAATTCCGCCACCAGCCCTTGCGCGTCCTTATCTTTCAGCATCCCTATAATCAGCGTGGTCCGTCCCTTACAAGGATGGGTAGCCAACCAGCGTCTTATCACTGCGGCGGCAGCAGGATTGTGCCCGACATCAAAAATCACCTCCGGGTTTTCTGCCACTTGCCACAAACGCCCCTGGATAGCGGCCCTCAGCAAGCCCTTCTGAACCGATTTTTGGGCCGGCAGCAAGCCACCGCAGTGCAAGGCAGCCAGGGCGCCAGCGGCATTGGTCAGCTGGTGCTCACCGGGAAGGGTGGGCAAAGGCAGCCGCTCAAGCGCCATATCGCCAAAGGACCACCGCCAGCTGTCAGCGTTGCTTTGCCAGTGATAATCCCGGTCAGCGACCGCCCACCGAGTTCCCAGCTCAGCTGCCCTTTTATGCAACGCGCTGGGGGCATGGGTTTGCGCGCAAATGGCGACCTGCCCCGGGCGCAGGATGCCGGCTTTTTCCAATGCAATATCATCCAGGGTATTGCCCAGCCATTGCATGTGGTCCATGCCGATATTGGTAATCAGAGCAACATCCGGATCCACAACATTCACCGCGTCCAGACGCCCACCCAAGCCAACCTCAAGCACCGCAACGTCCACTGCGCAGCGGCTGAATTCAACCATCGCTGCCAGCGCAGCGTATTCAAAATAGGTCAGCGGAATCTCTGCCCTCGCCTGCTCCACCCGCTCCAGCGCAGAAATCAAACGTCGGTCTGAAATAGGCTGACCATCGGTACTGATGCGTTCGTTAAAGCGAAACAGGTGCGGAGACGAAAATGTGCCAACGGTTTTGCCACTGGCGCGCAGAATGGCACTCAGGAACGCGCAGCTTGATCCTTTGCCGTTGGTCCCTGCAACTGTGATGACCGTTGGCGCGGGCCTATCAAGCTGCAGTCGATCGAATACCTCGCCGACCCGCTCCAGCCCCAGGGCCATGCTGGCCGGATGGACACGGGACAAGTATTGGAGCCACCACTGAAGGGGCTGGTGCTGAGCGACTTCCACCGGCAAGCGGGGGTACTATCAGGCCGTTTCTTCGACCGCCTGGGCGGCATTTTCACCGCTGCTGCCCTCGGCATCCGAAACCTCTGTTTCTGATTCGCTGAACGGTAGCAGGATATTCAACAACTGATGCACGGTATCGCGCATCTGACGGCGATCAACAATCATATCCACGGCGCCATGCTCGAGCAAAAACTCACTGCGTTGAAATCCTTCCGGCAGGGTTTCGCGAACCGTTTGCTCAATGACTCTGGGCCCGGCAAACCCTATCAGCGCCCCCGGCTCAGCGATGTTAATGTCACCCAGCATTCCCAGACTGGCCGACACGCCGCCGGTGGTGGGATGGGTCAACACAGAGACATAGGGCAACCCTTCATTGGCCATTTTGCCAAGTACCGCACTGGTTTTGGCCATCTGCATTAAGGACAGCAGGGACTCCTGCATTCGCGCCCCGCCGGTGGCAGAAAAGTTCACCATGGGGCAGCGAAGAGTCAGGGCTTTCTGCGCGGCGCGAGTGAAGCGTTCACCCACAACCGAACCCATCGAGCCGCCCATGAAACGAAAGTCAAAGGCGCTGGCAACCATTGGCCGCCCCTTCAACGTTCCGGACATTGCCACCAGGGCGTCTCGCTCGCCGGTGGCCTTCTGAGCCTGGCTGATTCGGCTTTTGTAGGTTTTCTTGTCGCGAAACTTCAACGCGTCCAGCGGCTCCAAGTGAGCGGCAATCTCCTCGACACCATCGGAATCAAGAAATTGCAGCAGACGCTGGCGCGCAACCATCGGCATATGATGAGCACACTTGGGGCACACCATCTGGTCTCGTTCCAGTTCGCGGGCGTACAGCGCGGCGCTGCATTCCTTGCACTGTTGCCAGGTGCCTTCGGGAACCCGCTTCTTATTTGTGCCATCGGTACGAATCCGTGACGGCATCAACTTTTTCAACCAGCTCATCAGACAGCTCCTTCAGCAGCCTTCGCCGGGTTGGCTTCGGCTTGGCTCAGTCGTTTCGCAAAATTTTCGGCTATCGTTGTTGCAGCCCCAACATCTGACGGATCTTTGCCTTCGCCAGCAGACGTGGCACCAACCTCAGCCAACTCACTGACCAATGCGGTACCGACAACCACAGCAGCCGCTGTCTCTTTCAGTGACTGAATGTCGTCTTGAGATTTGATACCAAAACCAACGGCCACCGGCAGCGCGGATTTTTCCCGAATGGCAGCGGTGTGTCGCGCCACATCCTCAGCATCCAGATTGGCAGCACCGGTAATTCCTTTCAGCGCAACATAGTAAATGAACCCGCTGGCCACGGCGCTAATGGCATTCAGGCGATCGCCCGAAGTGGTCGGGGCCACCAGAAAAATCTGCTTCAGGTTTAACGCCGCCGAATGATCGGTGATGCAGGCAGCCTCTTCCGGAGGTAGATCAACAATTAGCAGCCCATCCACACCGGCGGCGCTGGCTCTGGCACAAAACGCCTCGAAACCAAACCGCTCCAGTGGGTTCAGGTAACCCATGAGCACTATCGGCGTGACCCGGTCTTGTTCGCGAAACTCCGCGACACAGCCCAGCACATACTCAAGATCTGCCCCTCGTGCCAGCGCCCGCTCGCTGGCGGCCTGGATTACCGGCCCATCGGCCATCGGATCAGAAAACGGCATCCCCAGCTCCAGCATGCTGGCCCCACCGCGAACCAGCGCATGCATCACCGGCACGGTATGGGCCAGCCCCGGGTCGCCGGCAGTGACAAAACATACCAAGGCTGGCCACTGCCCTTGTCGCTCTGCAAACATCTGGTCGATTCGATTGGTCAACGCGGTCATAAGGTTAAGCCTTCAAGTGCGGCAACGGTATTGACATCTTTGTCACCGCGGCCGGACAAGTTAACCAGGATTTTTTGATCCGGGGACATGTCGGCCGCCATCTTAAACGCATGGGCCAATGCATGACTGCTCTCCAGCGCCGGGATAATGCCCTCAACACGGCAAAGCTGGTGAAATGCAGCCATGGTCTCGTCGTCCGTAACCGACTCATAACGGGCCCTGCCGCTGTCTTTCAGCCAAGCGTGCTCAGGCCCAACTCCTGGATAATCAAGGCCAGCGGAAATGGAATGAGTTTCAGTGATTTGGCCATCAGCGTTGTCCAGCAGATAAGTGCGGTTGCCATGCAGCACACCCACTTTGCCAGCGTTCAGTGACGCCGCGTGGCGACCGGATTTCAGCCCGGCGCCTGCCGCTTCAACCCCCACCATTTCAACCGCTTGATCATCAACAAACGGATGAAACAGGCCGATAGCATTAGATCCGCCACCCACACAGGCCACCAGGGAATCGGGCAAACAGCCGTACTCGTCCAACATCTGCTGACGCGCTTCACGACCCGATACGGCGTTAAAGTCTCTGACCAGCAATGGGTAAGGATGTGGTCCGGCTACGGTCCCAATGATGTAAAACGTGTTGTCCACGTTGCTCACCCAGTCTCGCAAGGCTTCGTTTAGTGCGTCTTTGAGGGTTTTCGAACCGGACTCAACCGGCCGCACCTGCGCGCCAAGAAGCTTCATGCGATAGACATTGGGGGCCTGACGCTCAATATCCGTTGAACCCATGTAAACCACGCACTCCAGCCCCAGCCGGGCGGCCACTGTGGCCGATGCAACGCCATGTTGACCCGCGCCGGTTTCGGCAATCACCCGGGGTTTACCCAGGGCCTTGGCGAGCAACGCCTGACCCACCGTGTTATTGATCTTGTGGGCACCGGTGTGATTGAGGTCTTCCCGCTTCAGCAGAATCTGGGCGCCACCAATTTGCTCACTGAGACGTTGGGCGTGGTAGATCGGCGAGGGCCGTCCGACGTAGTGAGCTAAATCACGATCAAGCTCGCGGCAAAAATCCGGGTCAGCCTTCAGCGAAGAGTAGGCGTTGCGTAAATCCGACAACGCTGCCATCAGGGTTTCAGCAACAAAGGTCCCACCGTAGGGCCCAAAGTGCCCGTTGGCATCAGGCCAGGCGTAACGAGCTTCAGCGTTCATCTGCACGGCGTACCTGGGTCATAAAAGCGGTCATTTTTTCTGCATCCTTGATGCCTGGGGTTGATTCAATTCCGCTGCTAACGTCCACCGCGAAAGGCCGAAGTTGAATCACGCTGTCAGCAACGTTTTCCGGGTTCAGGCCACCGGCCAGCACCCAGCGCGACCCACCACTATCGCCGGGAAATCTGGCAGCGTCAATGGATTGTCCAGTACCGCCTAAAGCGCCCGGCAAATGGCTGTCAATCAACAGCTTACACGCGCCGGAGTGGCTGGCCATTTCCGTGTCGGCCACCGCTTCGCTCAGGGCCTTGATCCATGGCACACCGAACTGTTGACAAAAGACTTGATCTTCCGTGCCATGAAACTGCAGCAAATCCGGCTCGATAACATCAATGGCGCGGCGCACAGCGTCAGCGGTTGGATCGAGAAACAGCAATACGCTGCGCGTGTTAGCGTCAAGGCGATCGCGTAACGAACGGGCGTGAGATAGCTTCAGAAAGCGCGCGCTGGCGGGCACCAGCACCAGCCCTATCGCGTCAACACCGAGCCCGCAGGCAAAATCAACGTCTGCAGCCTGGGTCAGGCCGCAGAATTTCACGCGGGTTCTAGTCATGCAGGAATTCCAAAAGCAGCGGGATATACCACTTGCTCCAAGGTTAACCCCGCCGCTGGCGCAGTCGGCCCGGCGCGCCGTCGATCTCGCCCGGTCAAAAGCTGAAAAATCCACTCAGGAGGTTTTTCGGCTTTTCCCACTAGCAATAATGATCCAACAATATTTCGCACCATATGATGGAGAAATGCGTTCCCCTCGATGCTCAGCGTAACGGTTTCCCCCTGTCGGGTCACGCTGAGGGCGGTCATTCGTCTTGTCGCGTGCCGGGCCTGACAGGAGCTGGCTCGAAAAGCGCTGAAATCGTGCTCGCCAAGCAGCGCTTGTGCAGCTTGATGCATCAGGCCCTCATCCAGTTTTTTTGCCACCCAGGCATGATTGAGTCTAGCCAACGCTGGGCGCACAGAACGATTCATGATCCGGTAACAATATCGGCGGGAAACGGCGGAAAACCGGGCGTTAAAGTCGACAGCGACTGGGACGGCCCACAGCACCCTGAGATCGTCGGGCAGATGAGTATTGGTTCCCAGCACCCAGGCTTTGGGTTCTCGCACACACGGCGCGTCAAAATGCGCGACCTGAACCGCCGCGTGAACGCCGGTATCGGTTCGACCGGCGCCATGGACAGTGATCGGGTGGTCAGCGACTTGACCTAGGGCTCGCTCAAGTTCGCTTTGCACGGTAGGGGTTTGCGCCTGGGTTTGCCAGCCAAGAAATCGACTGCCATCGTATTCAATACCCAGCGCAATTCGATCGGTTATTTGGGCCATTTTCTGGAATCTTGCCCAGCCGGCGTTGTGGAGGACTCCGCCCCGCAGCGCAACAGATAGGTCACCCGTTCGCTGGACGGGCTCCCTGCCGGATTACCGGCAAGGAGTCAGCGTTAGACGAGGTCAAGGGCTAGCCGCTTAGATCGCTCAGCAACGACTTGGCTTCATCTTTCTGGCCATCGCTACCTTCTGCCAACACTTCTTCCAGCATGCCTTTGGCACCCTCAGGATCGCCCATATCGATATAGGCTTTGGCCAGATCCAATTTAGTGCCAACGGCGTCGTCGTCACCAAACAGCTCTTCGCTGTCCAGATCCAGATCTTCCAGACCCAGGTCACCAAGGTCGTCATCTGCAGACTCCAGCTCAGCCAAGGTGTCGCTGGCGTCTTCAGCCAAGTCGTCAACCAGGGCTTCCGCCTGATCAGCACCCTCGCTAAGTACGGAACCCAGATCCGGATCATCGCCCAGCGAAATATCAATCGCGTCGTCGTCGGTCACCGACTGCAGTTCAAACTCGGTATCTTCATCGAGCTTAGCTGTAGCGACGGTTTCATCGGCGGCATCGTCGCTGCTGGCGTCCAGGTCAAAATCCAGCGAGAGATCGCCATCATCCGTTGACTCCAGAGACAGCTCGGGCTCGTTATCGCCCAAACCCAGACCCAGGTCGTCGTCACTGACCGCTGCAGGCACCGTGTCGCCATCCAAATCCAATGACAAATCATCATCGTCGGCGTCGGCACCGTCCAAATCGAAATCCAATCCGCCGTCGTCGTCAGACTCTGTGTCGCCGACGTCGAAGCTCAAGTCTGCTTCATCCATCTCCACCGTTGGCATTTCCAAATCCGCGGCATCGATATCCATATCGCCAAACAGATCGTGATCCGGTGCCAAAGTCTGGCCCATGGCTTTCACTTCCATCCATGCCGGATGGCTCGCGCCACCGATACCCGCCAACATGGCCTGGGCACCGTCAGTAAATCGGTCCTTTTCTTCCGCCGCATAAGCGGCACGCAGGTAGGCAAGATGCGCCTGGGGATTTTCCGGCGTGTCGGTCGCAGCAGTGTGCAGCTGATCCAGCGATGGTGCCTCAAGATCCGTGGTTGCGGGCTCATCAACCGGCTCAACAACCGGCAGCTCGCTGGTATCAGCCTCTGTGGCGTTGGAAATACGGTCAATCAGAGACGATCCACCCAAATCTTCTTCTTTATTTCGACGCGTGGCTACCAGTCCGCCGACACCCAACAGCACCAACAATCCTGCGCCGCCCAGGACGAAAGGATTTTTCACCCAGCCCATTACCTTATCCATCATGGAAGGCTCAGGCCGGCGAACGGGAGGCTTGGGCGCAGGCTCTTCGACCTCGGGCTCCGGATCGGTTTGCGTCACCGCTGCGTCATCGGACTCTTGCTCGAAGGAGGCCAACTCCTGATCCAGACTGGCACCCTCATCATTCAGTCCAGTGACCGAACCGGCAGCGTCCGTGAAATTGTTATCTACCGCATCATTCAGTGCGTCCGGTGCGGCATTACCTAAATCAGCAACGGCTTGACCTGTCAGCTCGATTTGATTCTGCAGATCGGCCAGATCGGCGTCTTTCAGGGTAATGGTTCGTTCATAGGTACCGATCAGGCGTTCCAGGTCGGAGATACGGGAGCGCATCTCGTCATTTTCCTGATTAGTACTGATCAGATCTTCTCTGGAGCGCGCCAGGTCGTCACGCAAACCCGCTAACTGGGCTCGGTTAGCCGCGTCAGAGCCAGACTCGCCAGCGCCGGTATCGGCAAGATCCTGACTGGATCCCGATGGAGGAACCAGTTCCAACCGCGTGTCGGTGGTGGTAGTCGGCGCAGGATCGGGCTGAAGGTAATCGGCCGTCGCGCTGGATTCAGACACCAGCGGAGCGCTGCTTGATGCCGATTGACGATAACTTTCCCACGCTTGGTTTTGGGTCCTGACACTGGATAACGCATCAGCCACTCCCTGTCGGTCTAAGTCAGAACCGTCGGGCATACGCAGGATCGCACCCTTTTTCAGTGCATTGATGTTGTCCTGAAAAAAGGCGTCAGGGTTTAATCGATAGAGCGTCATCATCATCTGATTGATGGTGACATCGCCAGATGGACGATTGTCTCGAGCGATCTCCCAAAGGGTATCGCCGCTGGCCACTTCGTAACTGCCGCCGCCAGCGCTCGCACTTGAGGAAGACGATGGCGATGATGTGGCGCGCGAGGGTGTCGGCGCGGCTGGGGTCGAGGTTGTGGCGGGCTCCGGGTCGGTCATCCGTGGTGCTGGCGCCCTTGGCTGCTCTGGCGCCGAGCTGACCTGAGCACTGGAGCTCGACACTGGTGGATCCAGTAAAACCACATATTCCCGCAACAGGCGGCCGTTGGGCCAGTTGACTTCAATAAGAAAATCGACAAACGGATCGGTCACCAGATCCCGGGACGTCACCGAAATGACATATCGACCTGCGGATGATGTTGTGACCGCAAAGTCCAGATCAATGTCCAAAGAGCTTGCGTCAAGACCCACGCGCTCAAAATCTTCTGCAGCAGCAAGGCTGACTTCGGTGCTCTCAGGCTCCGAAACGTCGTCATACAGGAGCTCGATCTGAGCCGACAGCGGCTGATTGAGCTTAGAATTGACCTGTATCTCGCCCAGCCCCAGTGACCATGCTGCAAACGGCACCATTCCAGCCGCGAGCACCGCCATTTTCCTGATCAGGCTGCTATTCATCACCACTTCCCCCATACCTCAATTTCAGCACTACAATTAGTGTGTTACGTAGCACTATTTAGATTAGACATCATAAGCCGGCTTCAACTATAGATTATAAATGACTTTTTACCAATAGCTCAGCTAACTGAACGGTGTTTAAGGCCGCCCCTTTACGCACGTTGTCGGAAACCACCCACAGGTTCATACCCGTTGGATGAGTCAAGTCCTTTCGAATCCGGCCAACGAACACGTCATCATGGCCAGCGGCGTGGGTTGCCGGGGTGGGATAGCCGCCTGAGCGCGCCTCGTCCATCAAGGTCACTCCAGGGCTGCTGCGCATCAGGTCCTGCACCTGCTCAACTGTCGCAGGCTCCCGGGTTTCCAAGTGAACCGCCTCTGCGTGACCGTAAAAAACCGGCACTCGGACCGCCGTTGGGTTGACTCCGATGGTGTCGTCTTCGAGGATTTTTTGTGTTTCCCACACCAACTTCATTTCCTCTCGGGTGAAGCCGTTGTCCTGAAAATCGTCGATATGAGGCACGACGTTAAACGCAATCTGGTCGCCAAACTTGGCCGGTGTAACGCTCTGTCCCTGGCTCACCTGCTGAGTTTGATCGGTGAGCTCATCAATACCCTGTTGGCCCGCGCCGGATACGCTTTGATACGTCGCTATATTGATTCGAGTGATACCAAACTGGCGGTGGATTGGTGCCAGCGCCACCATCAACTGCATGGTGGAACAATTGGGATTAGCCACAATTCCAGTATCCCGATATCGGGCCAGCGCGTGAGGATTGACCTCAGCAACCACCAACGGTACGTCGTCGCGGTAACGAAATTCAGACGTGTTATCCACCACCACGCAGCCCGCCGCTGCCGCTTTTGGTGCGTATTTCGCCGACACTGACCCACCAGCAGAAAACAGGCCAAGATCGGTACTCGTAAAATCGTAAGTGGCTAGATCCTGCACTGTCAGGGTCTGATCACCATAGGTCAGGGTTTGCCCAGCACTCCTGGCGCTGGCCAGCGGAACCAATTGAGACAGCGGGAATTGTCGCTGCGCCAAGATGGACAACATGGCACGGCCGACGGCTCCGGTGGCCCCTGCAACGGCTACGGTCAGGTTCTGACTCATGAGTTTGATCCCCGGGGAAATTGCCATGGCGGTACAACCTTCGCATTCTGGGCTCGGTGGCGCAGATGCTGATCCATCAAGACCAGCAGCGTCATGGCCTCAACGATCGGCGGCGCACGCAAACCCACGCAGGGATCATGTCGTCCCTTCGTCACCACTTCCACCGGCTTCCCCTGTTGATCAATTGATGGCACCGGCAGACGCAGACTTGAGGTGGCCTTAAAGGCAACGCTGGCAAGCACATCCTGCCCGGTAGAGATTCCACCCAGAACGCCGCCCGCATGATTACTCTCAAACCCATCCGGGGTCATGACGTCACGGTGTTCACTGCCTGGCTGGGACACACTGCTAAATCCTGCGCCCACCTCAACGCCCTTGACGGCATTAATACTCATCAGGGCACCCGCCAGCTCAGCGTCCAACTTTCCGTAGACCGGCTCACCCCAACCGGCGGGAACGCCGGTGGCTCTGACGTTCACCCGAGCACCCGCGGAATCGCCCGATTTGCGCAGCGCGTCAAGATAGGGCTCAAGGTCGGCGGCCCACTTTGGGTCGGGACTGAAAAAAGCGTTGTTCTCCACCTCGGCCCAGTCGATCGTTGCGGCTTGAGTATCACCCACCTGCACAACGCAAGCCTGTACCTTGATGCCAAACTGCTCGCTAAGGTATTTGCGAGCGACTGCGCCAGCGGCCACCCGCATAGTGGTTTCCCTCGCAGATGAGCGTCCCCCGCCCCGATAATCCCGCAAGCCGTATTTGGCGTCGTAGGCAAAATCTGCGTGTCCTGGGCGATATTGCTGTTTAATCGCTGTGTAGTCTCGAGATCTGGCATCGGTGTTTTCGATTAACAGGGCAATGGGCGTGCCGGTCGTGACGCCCTCAAAAACCCCCGACTGGATGGTGACCGCATCTGCTTCGCGACGCTGTGAGGTATGTCGCGTTTTGCCGGTTGCCCGGCGCCGCAGATCGGGCGTCAAATCGTCTTCGTTCAGGCGCAAGCCGGGCGGGCAGCCGTCAATAATACAGCCAATCCCCGGCCCATGGCTTTCACCAAAAGTCGTCACCGTGAGTAATTTGCCGAAACTATTACTGGACATGACGTGCGCCCCCAATGGCTTTGGCCAGGGCGGGTTGCCAACGGGCCAGGTCATGAGCGCTGATGGCCGCGACACCGCCACCGCCATACTCAAAGCTTAACCACGTCAACGCTTCTGCAGGCCGCAGCGGCGCCAGAATCGTGCCTAATAATTCTTCCAGTGCCGCAGCACTGTTGCCGGTTTCCAAAATCAAATGTCCATCAGACGTCAGGTAGTCCGGCGCATCGTGCAGAATCTTCAAGGGCAAATCCAGTCCTTCTCCATCACAACGCAACGCCATGCCCGGCTCATGTCGGTATTCCGCAGGCAACTGCTCATACTCGGCATCGGAGACATAAGGCGGATTGCTGACAATCAGGCGGTAGGTGCCGCTCACGGGTTCAAACAAGTGGCCCTCCACGACCTTGCATCGTTCAAGCAGACCGTGAGCCGCTACGTTGCGCCGGGCAACGGCAACAGCCTGGGAACTTAGGTCGCTGGCCGCCACTTGTACGTCAGGAAACCTCAGCGCGATGGCAATGGCGATGCAACCGCTGCCCGTGCACAGGTCAAGCACCCGATCGCCTGCAGCCAGCGGCCATAACGGCAAGCCATCAGCGATCAGTTCAGCAATGGGGGAGCGAGGGATCAGCACGCTTGCGTTAACCTCAAATCGAAGCCCTGCAAACCACGCCTCTCCCGTCATGTACGCCATCGGCTCGCGGGTTTCAATTCGCCGCTGCAGCCAGTGGTCGACCGTCTGACGCTGGGTGCTGGAAATGGTCTTGTCGCCTTCCAGTGGCTGTCCTGGATCTAGCTCAAGAGCGGCGGCAGTCAACCAGCAAGCCTCATCCCAAGCATTGTCAGTTCCATGACCAAACCAGACCCCGGCGCGCTCAAGCGCATCGGCCACGTCCTGAACAACCTGCCCCAAGACCTGGCATTGCTCACCAACCGCGGCGGTCTCACCACAGGACCCTGCCTCGGCATCCGCTCGGCTACGCGCCTCGCAATTAATGTTGGCCACTACCAATTTCCTAGAAAAAACCCATCCCGCCAGTATATGGCGGTACGAGCCGCAAGGCACACTCAAAAACCACATTGGCCGTATAATGCGCGGAATTGTCGAAGGATGTCCTGTTATGAAACGCACCGTTGTTGTTGTGGCAGTGATTGCCGCTTTAGCTGGCGCGATTACCGGTGGGCTGATGTCCGGTACCGGTTCGTCACAAACAGCGCAGACCATTGATCCAACGGGATCGGCGAGTAACCCCGAATACATCGCCCTTAAACTATACCCTGAGCCTCGCATCGTGGCGGATTTTGCGCTGACCGACAAAACCGGCCAGCCGTTTAATCTTGGGCGCTGGCAGGAGCGCTGGGACCTGGTGTTTTTCGGCTTTACTCACTGCCCTGACGTGTGCCCATCGACGCTGGCTACCATGCGCGAGGTAGCTCAGTCCGCAGGGCTGGGAGATGCGCTGGGCGTCACCTTTATTTCAGTAGACCCACAACGGGATACGCCGTCGCACCTCGCCGAATACGTGGAATTTTTCGACTCGGACTTTTCCGCCGCCACCGGGCCTGAAGCTCAATTGGTAGCCCTCACTCACCAACTAGGCGTTCTTTTTGATATCGAACCCCATGAATCAGGCGCGGCCCGTTATAACGTGGACCACAGTGCAGCAGTGCTGCTGATTAACCCTCAGGGGCGGCTATCCGGCCAATTCCCGGCGCCTCATGACGCTGAGGCCATGTCTGCAGACCTGAAAAGGATCGTGCAGTTGTGACAACGGAACAAGCGCCCACCCCCTCTGAGAACTCAGTTCGGAACAGGCTATTCATCGCACTTCAGTATTTGATTCCACAACATGGATTGAGCTGGATCGTATTGAAGGTCACCCGGATGCGATGGACCCCGCTGAAAAACCTTCTGATCCGAATGGCCATCAAAGGGTTTGGAATCGACATGTCTCAAGCGGCTGAACAGTCACTGGCTGCCTACCCAACGTTTAATGCATTTTTTACTCGTCCGCTGCGCGAAGATGCCAGGCCACGGGGCCAGGCGGGCACGTTGCTATGCCCGGCAGATGGCGCGATCAGTCAACTTGGCCCAATTCGTGATGGCCGAATCATTCAGGCAAAAGGTCATGATTTCAGCGTCGAAGAGTTTGTCACGCCCAGACTTCGGGACATGGGAGCGTTTGACCAAGGGGCCTTCATCACCATCTATCTGTCGCCCAAAGACTATCACCGGGTTCACATGCCCTGGACGGGTACATTGGCCCAGTCGATTTACGTACCGGGCAAACTGTTCTCGGTTTCACCCGTCACAACTGCTGCCATACCCCGGCTGTTTGCCCGCAATGAGCGACTCATCTCCCTGTTTGACTGCGACTTTGGCCCCATGGTGGTCGCGCTGGTTGGAGCGGTTTGTGTGTCTTCCATGGACACCGTTTGGGAGGGTACGATTGCCCCTGCCGATGCCGTGAGACCTCAGCCCCACAGCGGGCCAACGCTTGCGGCAGGGGAAGAAATGGGCCGATTCAACATGGGCTCCACTGCCATAGTGCTGCTGCCACCAGGGGTGGCTCAATGGCGCGATGACATCGCTCCGATGTCATCGGTGCAGATGGGTCAAAGCCTGGCCCACATTCGATAAGAGCTAAACCATGATCAGAACGTTCACCCACCGCATCCTTGGCATATTGTTGCTGACCGTCCTCGCCGCTCACTCGGTCAGGGCCCAGACCAGCGCCAACGCCGACACTCCACTGCCCAGCCCTGACCCACCTGCGTCTGCCCCGCCCCCTGGACTGACGCTAGCGCAAATGTCGGCTGACGCAGACGCGATTGCCGTAGTCCGAGTCAGCCTCACCGAATACCAGAAAACCCGCAATTTTCCATCCAGTGGTTTTGCCATGCTAGAGGTATTGGTTCCATATCGCGGCGTTAAGAAGGGACAAACGCTGCAGGTGACCGAACGCGGCCTGGGAGACACTCGCTGCTACTATCCAGAGCTTGGCACCTGGCAGTTTGAGGGCGATCGATTTTTGGCATTCCTCAAGCGAGGCGACAACGACACGTGGCGAGGACGCGCTCCTGGATGCCGTTTGCCGGTCTTGGTGGACGCCAGCCACCAGTTTGTTCTCAGACATCCCATCAAAGGTTTGGAGATTGAAGACTCGGCGGTCATCCAGACCGTCGACTACGCAGATCCGGCAGCACGGGTTGATGCCAGTGACTTCACCCGGGCGAAAATTAACGAACTGGAAAATTACTATCGGGCAAGCCGTGTGATTTCTACAGACCCGCTGGCCCCTCCTGACCTGGTTTATGAATACTCTCAGGGAATCACCTTGTCGAATGTTCGGCGCCTGATGACCAGCCCTGATTCAAAGTAATAAAAAAAGCCAGCACCCCGAGGGGCGCTGGCTTTGAGTTTTCGGCGGCAGCCCTGGACTTCAACCAGTATGACTCACCGCTAGCGTGCGTCGACGCTGATGGACTAACCGTCCAGGTCGATGGCGCCGCGTGAACTTTCCCGCCGGCGCTCGTCCCGCTCATCGTATTTTTTCAAGCAGCGCTTACTTTGCTTAACCATGGCGCATTCCAGGTAGTCGGAAATCTCAATCAACGACCCGCGAATCGCCTTACCTGCGGGCGTCTTGTTCTGACTGGCAAGGTTGCCGCCAAATCCGCCGCGAGATAGACCTAAGCTCAGGCCGCCACCTTTGCTGCGTGCCTCGACCGTGCGGACGTACTCGATCTCGCCAGTGCTCGAATTAACCACTCTCAGGTCAACGGCGATGTAGGCCTCTGATTTGTTGCCTCCCACTCGGATTCCCTTGAAGCCGATACCGCCGCCTGTACCTGCGGTGTTCTCTTCATAAGAGGTGACGGTTCCCATAATGAGATAGTCGGCACCGGTAACGCGGCCAATTTTAGCCCCGGTTCCCGCTGACACGCGGCCAGATGCGCCCAGGTTTTGTTCTTCCAACGCGGCCTGTAGCTTGTTGCGTTCGACAACGCGGAAGGCTTTGGTAGCAACCAGTTCGTTGCTCAGCATGCCGGAAAGCTCCCAGCCTACGCCGCCGCGCCACCAAGCGGCGCCGCTTTCGTTCTTAAATTCCACAACGCCAACAACTGGCTTGTCTTTTGCCATCGCTGCCAGTGGCGCTACCACTGCGCCCAGCGCGATAAAAATGATTAACATCCGTTTCATGGTCAAATCCTCTGATTCCCGTTTCAGACTGCCCTTAATTGACGCCTGCCCTGCGTTTTCACCTCAACAACCTCGCCGCTGCAAGTCACCAGCGGATGCTGCTGCTCACAATTCTTACCACCGTCGCCGTTGTTTCCCGACCCACCAGCAGTCACCTGCATGGTGATCCTGACGGGTCAGCGCTATTCTAGCGCCGCCGGACTGACCCATCCAGTGGATGGACGTCAGCAACTGTCACAATTTGTTGTAGGAGATTAACGACATCATGCTTGAAGACCTCAGGTCAGAACTGAACGAACTCGACCAACAATTGGTGGAGATGATCGCTCGCCGGCAGGCCGTAGTTCAGCGCATTGGGGCCGCGAAACGCGATTCAGGCACGGCCACACGCGATTATGGCCGAGAGAAAATTGTGCTCGAAATGGCCCGTAAAAATGCCGAAAACCAAGGCATCTCCCCAGAACTCGCTGAAAAAACGATGCAGCTATTGATTCATGGCAGTCTCCAGGCACAGGAACGCGATCGTTTGGTGCATGCCTCCAGCGGCACCAACCAGAGCGCTTTGGTGTTTGGCGGCTGCGGAAAAATGGGCGGTTGGTTTGCCGACTATCTGGCCTCCCAATCGTTTTCTGTCGACATTGTGGACCCTTCAGATATCGACAGTCGGCATCCGCGGGCTTCTCAATGGCAGACCAATATCAACGATTACGACCTGATTGTTGTGGCTGCGCCCATTCCCGTCAGCGCCGACATTCTGCGCCAACTGCTTCCGCTGAAGCCCGAAGGCACGATTTTTGACCTGGCGTCTCTGAAAAGCCCTTTGCGACAGCCCCTGCGCGCGCTCGCTGATGCGGGCTGCAGCGTGACCTCGTTACACCCCATGTTTGGTCCGGACACTCACCTTTTGTCAGGGCGTCACGTGATTTTCGTCGATGTGGGTGTTCCCGAGGCGACCTCTCAGGCGATGGCGCTGTTTGATCACACGATGGCCCAGCGGGTGGAAATGAGCCTGGAAGATCACGACCGGATGGTGGGCTACGTACTGGGCCTGTCCCACGCTCTTAACATCGCCTTTTTTACGGCGCTGCGAGAATCCGGCGAAGCGTCCGGGGTGCTTGCCGGACTTTCCAGTACCACCTTTGATGCTCAGCTGGCGGTCGCCAGAGCGGTGGCCCGTGAACACCCGCCGATGTATTTTGAAATCCAACAGCTCAATGATTACGGACGCGCGCCCTTAAGTGCACTCAATGACGCAGTGACGCGAATTCGCGAGTTGGTCGAACGCGGCGACAAAGACGGTTTCGTGCAGCTAATGGAGAAAGGGCACGAATACCTTTCAGCAACAGAACGTGACACCTGACCGGGTCGTTTTTGGCCATTTGTTGGTGAAACCCACCAGAGAAACCGCCCCTAAAAAGCCCCAAACTACTGATTAATATAGCTTTTATTGGGTGGCACGGAGGTTGCTTTAGCCTCTGTAGGTCACCAAAGAGGTTTTTCATGTCACAGGGTTCTGCGGGAAACGTCATTGCCGCGCTTGCCAGTTTCTTCATCGCTGGCCTCGGACAGTTATTGCAGGGCCGGGTTTTTACTGCGCTCTTTCAGTTCGTATTGGCTGCCCTGCTGTGGATTGTCTGGTTGGGCTGGATCGTTCATTTGTGGTCAATCATCAGCGCCGCATTGTGGGAACCCCCACGGCAGGCTAGGTTCCCATAGAGCCTCGCCCGTCAGGGCGTGTCAGCCAACCACCACTAACCAGGGCAGGACACGATTAGCCACCCCGAGCAGCCAGCTGAATACAGGTAACCCGGCAACGCTGAGCACGATAAGCCCAAGAAACACCATCGACCCGTACTGATTATTCAATGCCTGATACCGCTGGCTGACGCCATTAGGCAGCGCCCAGGCCATCACGTAGCTGCCGTCCAAGGGGCCTAGGGGAATCAGATTAAAGGCCATCAGCAGCACGTTGATCTGCGCCAATGTCATCAATAGAGTTTGCTGGGCTGGCCCATTGAGTGCAGAAATGCCGCGGCTCTGGCCCCAAACCAGCAAGTTGACCGCTAGAAACGCCAACAGCAGGTTCATCAGGGGCCCGGCTGCGGATACCGCCGCATGACCCCAACTTGTCCGCATACGGCTGGGCCGCACCGGTACGGGGCGGGCGTAGCCAAAACCCACAGCAATGACCATCAGCAACCCTATGGGGTCAATGTGAGCCACAGGATTGATGGTGAGACGCCCGGCCTTCTGGGCCGTATCGTCACCAAGCCACCACGCCGAGGCGGCATGGGCGTATTCGTGCAGCGTCAGCGAGATCACGATGGCAAACAGCAGCAGCGCAAACAGGCCGAACTGGCCCTGGGTCAACAGTGGCAACATAGAAATCCAGTGTGAGAATCCGTCTGCCTGTAGGATGGGCGCCGCCCCGAGCTGATTCAAGCGCAATTTCAATTATGGGGAGACCAGCGCTCATTGATCGCAGATAAATTCCACTCCCAAGAGTGTCTGCTGTTTCAATAGCAATCTTCGTACCCTATTCTATGCCCGCCATGGGTATCCGAATACTTTTATTCAGCGCTGCGGTGTTAGGGCTCGTTCTTGCACTGGGCGCGGTCTTTACGCTTTGGAGAACCCAGCGCACTGAGTCTCAATACCCGCCGGTTGGCCAACTTCATGAGCTGGCCGAGGGCGTCTTGCATTACTACCAGACCGGCACACCCGCGGTAGGCACACCCACACTCATTCTTCTGCATGGTGCCAGCACTAACCTCAACGATTTCTACGCCCTAACCGCCGAGTTTCCCGACCACCTGCACTGGGTCAGTGTGGATCGCCCAGGAGCCGGCTACTCAACCCGTCGCAGCGGTGGCTGGATGAATCCCGCAGCCCAAGCCGCTTCCGTCATGGCGCTGCAGAAATCCCTCAACATCTCCCAGGCAATCTGGGTGGGTCACTCGCTGGCAGGGTCGCTGGTTATGACCGGATTGCAGGAGTATCCCCAGCACGTGATTGGCGGCGTAATGCTTGCTGGTGCAGCCTATTCCTGGGACGGAGGCGTTGACTTGATCGATCACCTGCCCGCTGTTCCGGTCGTGGGTCCGTTACTGACTCACAGCCTGATTGCACCGGCCGGAAGCGCGAAGTTCGATGCCGGGATTGCTACCGCCTTTGCGCCCGACCCGGTACCACCGCACTATCGTCAGCGCAGCGCCATCGATTTGTACTTGCGGCCTGCCCAGTTCACCACCACCGCCAGCGACATTGCCAACCTCAGCGGGTACTTTGAAGCCAGGTCTGACAGTTACGCTGACATTTCCCAGCCAGTGCTCCTGATTCACGGTGACGCTGACACGATTGTTGCGGCTTGGAATCACGCCGATCGATTGATCGACGTGCTGCCCAACGCCACCTATCACCGATTACCCAATACTGGACATCAGCCTCATCACGTTTATCCGCGACGGGTGGCGCAATGGATCAGTGATTTTGTGGACACCATAAAAACGCCCTGACCTTTCCGCTGTCAGGTGACGTTCCCATCTTCGTCTAACAATTGATGGGAGATATCCCGCCAATCGGCAAACGCGTGTACCTCAGGTCGAGTAAGGCGCAGTTGTAAACCATCGTTCACCACATCAACGTGTTGACCCGGCCGAAGCCGCAGATTTTGCACAAGAGATGCCGGCACAACGATTGCGCCGTCTTGATTGACGGTAAGGGTGTGGTCATTGTCTATGGACGCCGTGTTCATTGCTTCAGCTCTGGTTATTTGACCCTTTTAAGCGTAGTGCCAACACAATCCACCCCCATGTGCCAATGGGTTTGGCCCATGGGCAACTTTGTTGCACTGGGCGCTAATTTGATCATGAAGGGCGTCGTTTTGCCGGCAAAGTCACCTCAAAACGGGCTCCGGGGTTACCATGAACCACGTCCACCGAGCCATCCATTGCCTTCACCAATTGCTGCACCAGCGACAGCCCGATACCGGTTCCTGTGGTGTCTCGCGTCAGCTCGCTCTCGCTGCGATAGAACAGTCGAAAAATTTTGCCTATCTGGTCATCACTGATGCCTGGGCCAAAATCCCTGACCGAAAAAACCACGTTGCCCGCCCCAGGTCGGGCAGCAATTTCCACTCGCTTGATGTCGGCATTGCGGGAAAACTTCAGCGCATTATCGGTGAGATTGATAAACACCTGCAGAACCGCATCCGGGTCAACCTGAATCGCCAAACCTGCGGTATCGCTCTGGGCAATATCCAAACTAAAACCCGCCGCGCTGACTTGGGAACCAATTCGGGACCGCACCAAGTCCAGAAGCTCACTGACGCTCAAGTCTTCCCGCTTGAATGTCATTTCGCCCCGGTCAAATCGAGCCAATTGCAATACGTTGTCAATCAGCCGCGACAGACGTTCGCTCTCGCCGAAAATGTAGCTAAAATATTGCGGTTGTCTCTCTTTCGGCGCTAGCCCCTGCACCAGCATTTCGCCATACATGCGTATTGAGGTCAGCGGCGTCTTCAACTCGTGACTCACCGCTGATACAAAATCCCTTTGCTGGCGCGCCAGCTGTAGCTGACTCAGACCAAGCCGATAAAGCGCCGTTGCACCTCCCAGCAGCACCAACAAAAGGGTGAGACTAAGCCAACCCAGCAGGGACAAACCGGCGCCCAACGGCAATCTTTCGGCATAGTAAACCAGCTCAATGGAACTGATAGGTGGGCTGAGGCGGCTTCGATAAAGTAACTGACCCGCAGCCCGGCTGGCCAGGGAGTAGTCGCGCGGCACGCTGCTAGCGCCAACTGCGTCGATAACCGTACCACCGTAAGCCACCAACACCTGGACACCGCTCAGGGACGCTGCATCGACCCGCTGCCTGACTTCAGTCAGCAGGCCGTCGGACTTAAACAAGGCGCCCTGCACCACGCGACCCTCAGGCCGCCAGATATTTCGAAACAGCACAAAATGGCCGCTATCTAAGAGACTGAACTGAAATGAATCAACACCTTGACCAAAGGTGGTAATTGCTTCAAAACGCTCTTCCCCAGGCCGAATCGCCTGGGGGCTGGCGGTCACTTCGGATTCCAGCCGATCGTCTTCCGGCTTCTCAGCGCGGGCGCCAGAACCCGTAAAGTCGGGAGCTTCTTGTTCCTTTTTCTGCCGGTTCGCCGCCTGCTTTTCCCGTGATTGATCCAGCTTCAGATCAGCCACTTGGCCATAGTTCGACCGCTTTTGCGCCACACTGCGCTGCACGCTGTCGCTGGCCAGTCGATCAAACCGGTTTTCGGTGCCGGCGGCAACGCCGTCAGTCGATTTGTCTGCACCAGGTTCTTGATCGGCAAAGACGGCTGAAGGGCTGGCCGGGCTGAGATCAGCGCCAGATGCAGACGAGCGAAACCGAGGCGATGGGGCAGGCTCTGGCGGTTGTTCTTCCCACAGCTTTGACGAAGAGTCGGCAGATTCGTTGGCGCCGTCCAAGGGTACGGCTACACGGCCACCGGACGGGCTGATCAGTTCGTTATTCAGCAGGATTTCGCGAATCGGATGAGTCTTGCGTTTCCACTCCGTTCCATCATCAACACCCTTGGCGATCGTTTTCTCTATCCCAGAGGGCGGTTTAGGCGACCACAGTCGGCCACTGGGGTCCACTTCAAAGAGCCCCAGTAAAGTGTCGTCGCTGATGCTTGAGAAACCTGCGTAGGCTCGCCGTGGGTCTATGTCCCACCCCAGGCGTTCGCGCTGTTCGTTTGCCAGATCGATGGGTTGCACAATGCGCTGAACCACCGTTTGCCTTAACGCATCGTCCATTTGATCCGACAGGCTCTGGGCCTTTAGTCTGGCGGAGAAAAACGCCTGCCATTGCAGTTGATTGTATGCATGGTAAATCAGGAACCCGCCCGGCAACGCCAGCGCCAGCACAAACCCCGTCAAAAGCATTCTAAGACGTCGTAGATCAGTCATTCGACGGTCTGTACTTCCAGCCGATACCCGGCTCCGCGAACTGTCACCAGACGGACTGGATTAGACGGCTCAGGCTCAATTTTTCGGCGAATTTTCGCCATATGAATATCCACTGTGCGGGTTTCAATCTGCAGCTCCCGGGCGTAACCCCAGACCCGATGAAGCAACTCTTCTCGCGGGACTGGCCGCCCCGCATTGTGGGCAAGATATTGGATCACCTCCATCTCCCGGCGGGTAAAAGCAACGCTTCGACCGTCGACTTTGGCCGACAGGTTCAGAGGATCAATCAGGCAATCACCCAGTAGTGAAATGTTCTGTTTTGTAACGGCCGGCAGCGACCTGCGCAAAACGGCTTGCACACGCAATACCAGCTGGGTTACCGAAAATGGTTTAGCGATGTAGTCATCTGCACCCAACTTAAGGCCGGTGATAACGTCATCATCCTGGGAGCGCGCAGTCAGCATGATGATCGGTTGATCTGGCAAGGCCTGACGAATTTTCTCACAGACGCTGAATCCATCCAGCCCGGGCAGCATGACGTCAAGTAACACCAGCGCATAGTGACCACTCAGTGCAGCTTTCAGACCGGTGGTGCCGTCGACCATGGCGGTCACCTCATAGCCATGAAACACCAGCAAATCCATCAGCCCTTCGCGAATGGGCGTCTCGTCTTCGACCACCAGAATTTGAGCTTTTTCCGTCATGACACCATGGTAGCAGCGTCTTCGACGGGGCTGAGTAAACAGTTGGTAAAGCCGCCAGCTTAGTATTTACCCAATGCTGTATTCCTGCCTGCGCGGGTGGCCCATAAGCTATGACCTGACATTCCAACAGGATCTCATCTCATGGCCATACTCAACCGCTTATCGCACCTTTTCACCGCAGACCTGCATGCCTTGCTGGACCGTATCGAAGAGCCCGAAGCTCTCCTGAAACAGGCCCTGAGGGACATGGATGAGGTCATCAAGAACGCGGAAATCGTCAGCGCCAACTTGGGCCGCCGGAACAAGAACCTGCAACTGCAGGTCGCTCGCGTTGAACGCACTCTCGTGCAGTGCGCGGAACATCTGGATAGCGCGTTCCGCGCCGATAACGAGCACTTGGCCAAACAGTTGATTCGCCAGCGGCTTGAGCATGAGCGGCAGGCAATCCGGCTTAACGATCAACTGGCCCAAAACGCTCAGGAACAACGACAGACCCAACAACAGCTGGACGAAAATCATGCCACGATTGCCAGCATCCGCCTCAAGCTGGAGTCGCTGGAAACCTCTCCGCAGACGCCTGACCCGGAGTTCGGTGAGCTGTCAGCGGTGACCGATCAGGATGTTGAAGCGGTATTCCTGGCCGAACAACGTCGGCGGGTGACCTCATGAGGCGTCCGGGACCGGGTGCATTGATCGCGCTTGCGCTAGGTATGAGCTGCGCATCGGGCCTGGCACTGACGTTGTTCTCGGTATTGTCACTTTCGATCACTGTGACTCAGGTGATCATCGCCGCATTGGGCATTTACTGCCTGATATTGGTGGGTTGGGTAAGACCGCCAGCGGGCCGCATCAGTGGTTTCCTGCTGACTGCAGCGGTGACCCTCGCTGCACTGCTTGGCAGCACCTATTGGGGGGTATTGAACGGACCCGGTGCCCTCGCCATGCTGAGTTGGACCTGGCTGATTCGCTGCGCCTTGCTGCATCGAAACCTGACTGCATTACTGGGAGACAGCGTACTGCTGGCCACAGGCGTTGCGGCCGCGGTGTGGGCCTTTGAATCGAGTGGATCAATTGTCTTAGCGCTCTGGAGCTTTTTTCTGGTTCAGGCGTTGCTGCCCTGGCTTCCTGTAGCTGGCAAACATCGGCTCCAAGACCCTCACTCACCGCAATCCCAATTTGATCAGGCCAATCGGCGCGCAGATCAAGCCTTACGTCGACTGTATGCCAGGCCTCAACGGTGAAGGCGTTGGCACTCATCGGCGCATTGCTCGCAGCAACCGCCGCCTTGGTTGTTGCCCAGTCCCGACAGTTCAATATTGGCAATAATGTCCAACCCCAAGACCTTCACGTTATGCTTGTTTTGGACACGACGGGAAGCATGCAGCCAGTGCTCAACAGTGCTCGCGCTGGCGCGGCACACCTCATCGGCCAACTGCAAGCCCAAGCTAAGGGCGGCGTCGTGCGGATCGGACTGGTGGCTTATCGCGACCAGGGAGAAACCTATATAACTCGCCAATGCCCGTCCGACCGCCCGGAGCAGTTGTCATCCTGCTTGTCTGGCTTGACTACCGGCGGCGGTGGCGATGTTCCCGAAGCGGTTCTGGAAGGTCTCCAGCGAGCAACCGAAGGCCTGAATGGCGCAGCACCTGGCAGCCGCAAAGCCATTGTATTGGTAGGCGACGCGCCAGGGCATCGCGCTTCAACCGAGGCCATAAATGCGCTGGTTCAGAGCAATGCACGCAGCGGCATCGTCACCCATACGCTGCAGTGGGGAGACCATGGGGCCACCGCACTGCAATGGCAAAACTTTGCCAGGTTGGGCAAGGGGAGACACGCTCAGCTGTCAGCATACCTGCCCGATTTCGGACCCAAGGTCATTGAGCTGTTGTCCGCGCAATGACGTAATTGCCGAAGGATTTGCGCGTATTTACAACAAGGTGGGGGCCAATTGGTAACAATCGTGACGGACTAATTGTGAACTGCGTCACACTTTTTTGGGGTATGCCCGCTAGTCTGACCGTTGTGAGTGTTGTCATGTTAATCAAAGCCGTTGCGGGCTGCCGATCAACGTGAGCAAACAGTTCATCCGGGTCGAGACGACGTAACGAAGGTTGTTTGGAGAATGAGTATTTCACGACTTATCGCAATACCCGTTCTGTGGGCAACCCACGGTACCTCCCGCCTCGCTCGAACCTTTGCTTTCAATGATACCGCTCCGTCCACGTTATTGAACCTTGTCGACCCATTTTTTCCTGTGCGCTTTGCAATGTCAGGACCTGCTGGCACAAAAAATGCTTGGGTTCAGTAAATCCCTAGTCATGCCGAGAACATACTTATGAATAGTTACCCACATCCCAACCCAGGGTGCGATCTCGCAGGACATGGACGTTCCAACCCTCTGCTGATAACGGTTTTCGCCGCTATCGTAGGCGGTGCAGCAGGATTGCTGCTGGTTCCCGTTGTATTGGGAATTATCATCTTGGCGATTCTGTCGCTGGGAATCACCCGATTGACTCAATGGCTTACCGGCATCCTGGCCCCACCTGGCCCCGCCGAACCGTCATTACCGTCAAAACTCTGACGCGGTGCCGGCCTGTTTGGCCGGCACCTCATTGCACCGGGCCAGCCTCAGGTTAACCTTTGCTCGAAATTGTGCGGCAACTTTTCCACGCCATCGGGTCACCGGTCGTTACAATAGCGGGCCATTCACCAGAAAGCTGAGCCTGCCATGAGCTCCACCGTCTCCGTTACCATCGCCGATGGGATTGCCGACGTTCGACTGAACCGCCCGGAAAAACACAATGCGCTTAACCTGGAGCTGTTTCATGCTCTGGACGAATTGCTTTTGCGACTGGCTGACGAACCTGGCCTTCGCGCCGTTGTCGTTTCCGGCGAAGGTGCGTCTTTTTGTGCCGGCATTGATATTGCCAGTCTGAGTGCCAACCCTGAACAACTAAAGACCATGCACGAGATGTTGCGCCAGTGCGATGAACGCGGTGCCAATATCTACCAACGCATTTGTCTGGGCTGGCAACGTTTGCCCATTCCGGTGATCGCCGCCCTTCAAGGGCATTGTTATGGCGGTGGAATGCAAATCGCCCTGGGCTGCGACATCCGTCTGGCCGCCGCTGACGCCAAACTGTCCATCATGGAGATTCGCTGGGGGTTGATACCTGACATGGGCGCCAGCGTCAGCGCCCGCGCGCTGCTGCGTTACGACACCCTTTTAGACCTGACCCTGAGCGGTCGAGTAATAGAAGCCGACGAAGCGCTCAGTCTGGGGCTGGTGACTCGTCAGGTGGAACAAGTCCAACAATCGGCCATGGACCTGGCACGTACCTTTGCTGCCCAGTCCCCCGATGCGGTAAGGGGCGCAAAACAACTGTTTCTCCAGTCTAGGTTGGCCTCAGAATCTGAAGCGCTGGCCTTGGAAGCCAAAATACAAGGATCGCTGATGGGGCAACCCAATCAAATGGAAGCCGTGATGGCAGGCATGGCGGGTCGTAAAGCGGTGTTCAAGGACTCAGGACACTAGCTCGTTGCACATTGTCATTATTGCTGGGATTGTCCTCGCCGCCATTTACGCCCCAGGCCTCTGGGTCAAGCATGTCATTCGCCGCTACAGCACGCCGGCTGATCGATATCCCGGCACCGGCGCTGAATTGGCCAGGCACCTGCTGGACGGCTTGAGGCTGGAAAAGGTCAGCGTTGAGGAGACCGAGGCTGGCGATCACTACGATCCTCGAGACAAAGCCGTGCGGCTCAGCAAGAACGTGTATGGCGGACGCTCCTTGACGGCCATTACGATCGCTGCCCATGAGGTAGGTCACGCCTTGCAGGACCGGGACCGATATCCGGCCCTGGTCTGGCGGACGCGATTAATCACCTTGGCAGCGCCCCTGCAGAAAGCCGGCGCGGCAATATTGGTTGCTGCCCCCTTTGTCACCCTGTTAACCCGGGCTCCGGCCGCCGGCCTGCTGATGATCGTTGGCGGCCTGCTGAGTCTGGCAACAACCACGGTGATCCATTTGGTGACTCTGCCAACGGAGCTTGATGCCAGCTTTCGCCGCGCAATGCCGCTGCTCACCGGCGCTGAAATATTAAAACCGGTGGATCAACCCAACGCCCGACGCCTGCTCACCGCAGCGGCTCTGACCTATGTATCGAGTTCGTTACTCAGCCTGCTCAATATCGGTCGCTGGTGGGCTATTTTGCGGCGTTAGAAAAACCGAAAACACAATAGAAAAGGCCCGCTGACGCGGGCCTTTTCAGGTCAGTCATGTCATTAGGCTCAATTTTCGAAAGAGTCAGTGAAAATCAAATCTGGGTCGACACTACCGGCTTCGACAGAACCAATATCGCAGGCACCGTCATTGCGGGCAAAGTTTCGCTGATCCATACCCGGACAGTTTGAATTGTCAGCGCCGTCGATGGCCGGACTGCCCGCCAACGGTAAATGACTGAGTGTAGGTCCGCCATTGTTTGCGAGAGCACCGAGCAACGGATCAGTATCCAGGCTGGAATTGTCTGTGGCACCGCCCACGGTGGCGCCTGCCGTGTCCTGAATAATCAGAAAATCAGCACTGGTCAGAGTGCCCTGAATATCGTTTCCAGCACTGGCGACGCCGCCGGCAATAATGGTGTTATCCGCAGTCACCGCGCCGCTGGTGGCGTTATTTATCGTGCCGCCTTGGCCTGTAGCCGTATTGCCAAACATCGTAACGAACGACAACGTTGCCGCCGCTGCATCGTTAAACAAGCCGCCGCCATCGCCGCCAGAATTACCCGACACGGTGGCGTTAACCAGACTTGCGGTGCCGGCCTCCAGCGAGATTCCGCCGCCGTTGGTCGTCCCAACATTGTTGGTCAGTGCGCTGGTGGCGATGGTCAGGTTGCCAGCAGCAGAGCCGCCAGCGTCAACAAAAACCCCGCCGCCAAATAACGCCTCATTGCCATCCACACCCGTGGTCGAAAGATTGAGCATCCCGTCACCGGAAACCCACAGACCTCCGCCCTCGTTGGCCGCACTGTTGCTGTTGATGGTGCTGTCGCTGAAGGTGGTTGAGCCCCCTCCGGAGATATGCAGCATGCCACCGTTGATGCCGGCGCTATTGCTGGTGGCAACAATGCCGGTAAGCGACGCCGTGCCCACATTTTCCAGCGCTCCACCCGCTCTTGCCGCCGAATTTAAGCTGAACACCACATTGTTCATTTGCAGCGTTGAACCGATAGTATTAAGCACGCCACCGCCGTTACCGCTGCCAGTGTCCGCCGTATTGCTGGTGATATTGCTGTCGCGAACTGTCATCGAACCCTCGTTGGTGTTGGCAATGGCGCCGCCCCCATCGTCAGTTTCTGAGGGTCCGGAGGCACTGTTGGCGTTGAGAGTGACGTCAGTCAGCGTGATGTTACCGCCGTTGTTAAAAACGCCACCGCCGCCCTGTACGTCCGCTGCGGCGTTCGCGGCATTAGATACGTTGTTGGATACGGTGCTGTTTTCCACCGTCATGATTCCGCCTGCATCATTCCACAGGCCGCCGCCTTCCTGGTCGGCCATGTTTGCAGTGACCGTGGCGCCCACAATTGTCAGCGTGCTGGCGCTGTCGCCCAGTGGGTCTGTTACATGGATTCCGCCACCGTTGCCAGGACTGGCGCCGGCGGTGTTCCCATCCAGCACAACGCCGTCGATCAGCACGTCAGATGTTCTGGCGTTCACGGTCGTAATTTCCACACCACCTCCGGCTCGAATCGCTGAATTACCCGAAACGCTACCCGCCGCGATGGACAGACTGCCGCCGTCGTTCAAAATACCGCCGCCAGACCCGGCAGCACCATCAGCGATGTTGGCGTTTATGGTGGCGTTAGCAATCGTGACATTGCCGCCGTTGTTAAACACGCCGCCGCCGCCCTGGTCAGCAAGGTTTCCACCGGCAGTGTTGCCGCTGATGGTGGTACCTCCTAAAATCAGCGTGCCGCCGGCATCGTTCCACAGCCCGCCGCCTTCGGCCTCAGCCGTGTTTCCGGTAAAGCTGCCGCCCACCACCGTCATTGCGCTGGATGACCCACCTATCACGTCGGTGACGTGGACTCCACCGCCATTGCCAGGACTGGCGCCAACGGTGTTCTGGTCGAAGTTCACATTGGCCAGGGTTACGCTGGAGCTGCGGGCGTTTGCCGTCGTCACTTCGAGTCCACCGCCAGCTCTTATCGCGCTATTCAGCGACACGCTGCCACCGGTGATATTCAGCGTTCCACCGTCATTCAGCAGCCCGCCACCAGACCCTGCGGCACCATCGGCAACATTGCTCGATACGGTAACGCCGGTTAGTGTCAGCGTACCGCCATTGTTGAACAGTCCACCACCGCCCTGATCGGCACCGTTGCCGCTGGCGGTGTTACCGCTGATATTAACGCCGTCCACGTTGAGAGCCCCGTTTGCGTCGTTCCACAATGCGCCGCCCTCGGCCGCCGCCGTGTTGCTGGCAAAATCTCCGCCGTTGATCGTCACATCAGCGGTCATGCCCGTGGTCGGCGCGGTAACGTGAATGCCACCGCCGTTGCCAGGCGCTGCGCCCGTTGTATTGCCGCGAAACCCAACGCCTTCAGTGGTTACTGTAGCCTGCGCCTCCACCGCGCGAATTTCGATTCCCCCACCCGCGCGCATGGCGTTATTTGCCGACACTGAACCGCCGGTTACACTCAAATCGCCACCGATAGTGAGAATACCGCCCCCGCTGCCGGAACCCTCGCCGGCAGAGTTGTTCTCTATGGTTGATCCGCGGAGGGAAACTGTCCCGGGATTAGAACGCGCGTCATTTAACACCCCGCCGCCACCATCGTCGGCACCCAGTGCCCCCGTCACGGTATTGCCAGTGATTGCTGCACTGACGATCGTGACTGTGCCGCCATTGTTGAAAATTCCGCCACCGCCCTGGGCATCTGCTGCGGCGTTTGCGGCGGTTGCAGTGTTACCCGAAATCGTTGCGCCATCGATGGCCAAGGTGCCACCCGCATCATTCCACAGACCGCCGCCCTCTTGGGTTGCCTGATTGCCGGAAAACGTTCCGGCGATCACCGTAAACAGGCTAACGTTGTCACCGACCGGGTTGGACACATGAACTCCGCCACCGTTGCCCGGCGCACTTCCCAAGGTGTTGTCACTGACCGTAACGCCGTCCAGAGTGACGGTGGAGTCACGCAGGTTGCGGGTGTTGGCCTCGACGCCGCCGCCCGCACGAACCGCGGAATTGGCGGACACAGAACCGCCAGTGACAACTAGTGTGCCGCCATCGTTGAGGACACCGCCGCCAGAGCCAGCAGCCCCGTCAGCCGTGTTGCTGTCCACCGTGGCGTTGGTAATGGAGACGTTACCGCCATCGTTGAATACGCCGCCACCGCCTTGATCGGAAAGAGCGCCACTGGCCGTATTGGTTGTAATCACTGTGCCAGTTACCGACAGCGTTCCACCCACGGCATTCCACAAAGCGCCGCCTTCAGCAGCAGCGGTATTGCCGGTAAAACTGCCATCCATGATGGTGGTGGTAGTAGCGAACGCATCACCGTCTGCATCGGTGATGTGGATGCCGCCACCGTTACCCGGCGAGCCGCCGGTGGCGTTGTTGGCGACGGTGACATCGCTCACCGTTACCTGCGCATCAGCTCCCAGTGAGGTGATCTCAATACCACCGCCAGCGCGCACCGAGGAGTTGCCCGACAGGGTGCCGCCAGTGACCGATACGGTTCCACCATTGACCAAAACACCACCGCCAGAGCCGGCTGCGCCGTCGGCAATGTTGGTGTTGATGGTGGCACCGGTAATGGTCACCGTTCCGCCATCGTTGAACACACCGCCGCCGCCCTGATCGGCGCCGGCGCCGCTGGCTGTATTGCCGGTGATGGTGCTGCCGTCAATGATCAACGTGCCACCAACCGCATTCCATAGCCCACCGCCTTCCTCGGCCGCCGTGTTGCCGGTAAACGACCCACCGGTGACCTCCATTTGACTACTGGTGGCATCACCTGCTGGATCAGAGATGTGAATAGCGCCGCCATTTCCTGGCGCGCTGCCCACAACGTTTGTTGCAAACGACACATTGCTGATCGTGGCCAAGGAGTCTCGAGCATTGGCCGTGGTGACCTCGATACCGCCACCGGCACGGTTGGCCGTATTGGCCGATACTGAGCCGCCGGTGAGGGCGAGCACGCCGCCGTCATTCAATACGCCACCGCCAGATCCGGCAGCGCCGTCAGCGAGGTTGTTGTCAATGGTGCTTGCAGTGGCGGACAACGAGCCGCCGTTGTTAAACAGACCGCCACCACCCTGGTCAGCGCCGGCGCCGCTGGCTGTGTTACCAGTAATAATGACGCTACTGATGGTGACGGTTCCGATCACGTCGTTCCAAAGGCCCCCGCCTTCTGCAGCCGCCGTATTACCGGTAAACGACCCGCCGCTGAGGTCCATGGTGGTTGTCAGGCCACTGTCGGGCGCTGTGATGTGGACACCGGCGCCGTTGCCGGGGCTTGGACCGGTCCGGTTATCGGCAAACGCCACGCCGTCGGTCACCACCGCAGCGGCGCTAACGCTGGAACGAATTTCGATTCCGCCTCCCGCTCGACTGGAGGCATTGTTAGTGAAGTCGCCCCCAGCGATGTCTGCTGAGCCGCCATTAATCAGCAGGGCCCCGCCGCTGCCGGACGTTCCCGCTGCCTGGTTGGCCGTAAAACTTGCTCCGCCTGCGATGGTCACGGTGCCGCCCAGGCTGTAGATGGCGCCACCGCCTTCGTCGGCGGCCGAACCGTTCGCTATATTGGCGTTAAACGTGCCACCAGAAATATCCAGCGTGGCCGCACCTACATACACAGCACCGCCACTCAGCGCCGCTGTTGAGCCGTCAATCGACACGTTCGTCAACGTCACATCTTCATTGTCTGCAATGCGAATTGCGCCGCCGTTGTCCACTGCCGCACCGGCCACCAGCGCCAACTCAGTCAACATCACGTTTTCGTCTGCGGCGGTATCGATATCAAAAATCCGAAATGCGCTGCCACCGTTAATTGTCAAACCGGCAACGTTGGAACCGTCGATCAAGACATCATCGGTAATGACCGGCAGATCAGATGCCAGAGTGATTGTTGTATTGGCAGGCAAATTGAACACAATCAGATCCAAAACGTCAGCACTGGCATTAGCTTGGGTAATGGCATTTCTGAGAGTCGTGCCAGCACCGACAGGGTCGCCGGAGTCGACGACGGTAAAGGTAGCAGCGTGGGATGGCGCGACGGCCCCTACTGCCGTCAGCGAAAGTAAACATG
The DNA here is from genome assembly GCA_045106555.1 of Lysobacterales bacterium. GTDB lineage: Bacteria > Pseudomonadota > Gammaproteobacteria > Xanthomonadales > SZUA-38 > JANQOZ01. The sequence continues at coordinate 143,841 of JBGCET010000005.1, forward strand.
CGCGCAAGGTACGGTAGAACATAAAAGGCCCCCAGATTTGAGTGGAACTAGCCATTAAACCTTAGACTACATTACAAGCTTGTTAAGAGACCCAGATCACTATACGTTGGGCCACCGATAAGCTCACTTTCAGACGTTCGGCTCGCTGTAGTTTCTCCGGAACCCATAAATTGAAGAACTTTTCCTGTGTTTGCGGCAACTCGCTGCATTTTGAAAATACCCGCTGCTTGAACTGCAGCCGAGAGGTGGGATATTCGCCAAAACTCACCCAAATGCTGCCGGTAGACAGCTCCTGGCGCTATTGCTCCAATGCCGCAGAGCATCAGGTATGCAACTGGCTTGTGGATGCCCAAGACCCGGTGGACCGGTGCTGGAGTTGCCGACTGAACCAGGTTATCCCCAACTTGAGTGAAGTGAGAAATCTCACGCTGTGGGCTCGCCTGGAATCCGCCAAGCGGCGAATGCTAAACACCCTGTACCAGCTTGGGCTGACTCCCGATACCGACCCCTCTCAACCCAACGCATTAGCCTTTCGCTTTATGGCCGACAGTGAGGATTACTCCGAAGGTGCGGTGGGCAGCCCGGTTTATACCGGCCATGACCGCGGCGTCATCACTATCAACCTGAAAGAGGCAGACGCCGGCGCCAGGGAGACTATGCGTGAGGCGATGAACGAGCCTTACCGCACTCTCTTGGGGCATTTTCGACATGAAATTGGCCACTTTTTCTGGGACCAGCTCATTCGGCATAGTCAATGGGTGAACGAGTTCCGAGCCCTTTTTGGCGATGAGCGTGAGGACTATCAAGGGGCGCTTTCACGGCATTACGAGTCGGCAGACAGTGACACGTGGAACCAGCATTTCGTCAGCGCCTACGCCAGCGCCCATCCCTGGGAGGACTGGGCGGAAACCTGGGCCCACTACCTGCATATGTTTGATGGTTTGGAAACTGCCCATGCACAGGGGTTTCGGCTGGGTGAGCATACAATGGAGTCGCCAATGCAAACCGATGCCAATGGCTTCAACATCGGGCCGTGGTCTCCGGACTACCCCGAATTTGAGAATATGGTGGATGACTGGCAACGGCTCACGGTGGCGCTCAACGCGATGAATCGCAGCATGGGGCTGAGTGACGCTTACCCGTTTGCATTAACCCAAACCGTGATTGAAAAACTGGATTTTGTGCACCGGGTCATCAATGACCTCTAGAGAGCTACTCAGGCAGCGACGTGAGTTTCAACCCAGGCACTATCGCAGATCACTCCCAGCTGAATGCGGGCAAGCTGGCAAAGCCGTCGATCAGCGCTTTTTCCCATGCTTCGCAAACCTGAACGAATTGCGGGTCATCTCGATCGAGACTTAACTGGCGAGTCACCGTCAGGCTGTCGTTGCGGTAATAAGTGACTTCAAACGGCGGCCCTACCGAGACATTGCTGCGCCGGGTTGAGTCCATCGACACTAATGCCAAGCGGGCCGCTGCATCCAGGCTGAGGCTAGATTGTAAAACCCGATCGAGGATGGGCTTACCATACTTGGTTTCGCCAATTTGCAGGTAAGGCGCACTCGCAGAGGCCTGGATATAGTTTCCTTCTGGGTAGATAAGGTAAAGCCTTGGCGGTTGTCCCTTGATTTGCCCGCCCAAGATAAAGCTGGCACTGGTGTTCACCGACCCCTGCCCTGGCCCGGTCATGCTTTGGGCACGGCGACTGATCTGGCCTACGTACTCGGCAGCGTCAAACATATAGTCCAGGTTGTGCAGATTGACCTTTGCCCGGCTGTCGCCCAGATCACGCTGAAGTCGATTGGCTACAGCCTGGGTTGTGGCCAGGTTACCGGCACTGAGCAGCACCAGCGTTCGATCCGCAGCCTGATCAAACACCCGCATCTTGCGGTAGGTATTGATGTGATCAACCCCCGCATTGGTGCGGGAATCGGATACCAGAACAAGTCCAGCGTCCACTTTGAGGGCTAGGCAATAGGTCATGAGAATCAACGGAACTTCGCGTGGACAATGGTGGCACGGCCTTCACCCATGTGCAAACATGATGGCATGTCTATTCAATGGAAGTCCTACAAATCCCCCGGGTTTTTCGACGAACTGCTGCTGCCAAGTGGCCGCGCCCGTTCAGGAGCCGGGGACCTGTGTCGCCTGCTGGCCTCTATGGACCGGCAACAGCTTGCGGAACGCAAATCTGCCGCCGAGCTTGCTATCCGCACCATGGGCATCACTTTTACCGTCTACAGCGATACCGATGGCTCTATCGACAGAGAGTGGCCCTTCGACATTATCCCACGCATTATTCAAGCGTCTGAATGGGATCGGATTGAAGCGGGACTGAAACAGCGGGTCAAAGCCCTCAATCGATTTATCGACGACATCTATCACGATCAGCAAATTCTGCACGATGGAGTGGTCGATGCCGAGGTGATCAAAAACAGCAAAGACTATCGGCCCGAGTGCAACGGCATCTCTCCACCGCACGGGGTTTGGTCGCACATTTGCGGCAGCGACCTGGTAAGAGACGAAAACGGCGACCCATATGTGTTGGAAGACAACCTGCGAGTGCCCTCCGGTGTGGCCTATATGCTGGAAAATCGCCAGGTCATGAAACGGGTTTTACCCGAATTGTTTGCCCAGTATCTGATTCGCCCTGTGGACCATTACCCAACCCAGCTGTACGAATGTCTGAGTTCGCTCAGCGAGGCGGACAAGCCCACTATCGCCGTGCTGACTCCCGGCATCTACAACTCGGCTTACTTTGAACATGCTTACCTGGCTCAGGAAATGGGTGCGCTGCTGGTCGAAGGCAGCGACCTCACCGTCGGCAAGGACGAAAAAGTCTACGCGCGTACGATTAGTGGCCTTGCCCAAGTGGACGTCATCTATCGACGCATCGACGACATGTTCATCGACCCCAAGGTATTCAATCCTGATTCAATGCTGGGCGTTGCCGGGCTCATGGGTGCCTGGCAGAAAGGCAATGTGGCGCTGGCCAATGCCCCTGGCTGCGGTGTGGCCGACGACAAGCTGGTTTACACCTATGTACCGGAGATCATTCGGTATTACTTAAACGAAGAACCGCTGTTATCCAACGTTCCTTCCTACCGCTGCAACATCAAAGAGGAACGTGAGTATGTACTCAATCATCTGGATGAACTGGTGGTGAAACCGGTCAGTGAGTCCGGTGGCTACGGCATGCTGATTGGCCCCAAAGCCCGGCCTTCAGAACGCCGAGCGTTTGCCAAAAAAATCAGACAGCATCCGCGAAATTTCATCGCCCAGCCGATGCTTGCGCTGTCCACGGCACCCGCCCTGATCGGCAGTCGGGCGGAACCGCGACACCTCGACTTACGGCCCTTTGTTCTGAGTGGGGCCGATACCGCCGTTACCGCGGGAGGGCTGACTCGGGTGGCTATGGTCAAAGGCTCGATTGTCGTCAATTCGTCTCAAGGTGGCGGCAGCAAAGATACCTGGATTGTGGGTGGCAACAGCAAGGGAGACAAGGCATGAGTCGCTCGACCATGTTGTCTCGAGTGGCAGCCCGTGTGTACTGGATGGCACGATATCTGGAGCGAGTGGAAAGCTCCGCCCGACTGGTGAACGTGACCAGCGAGGTCATGCTTGATTTGCCGTACACCACCGACGAGGGCTGGTCGACGCTGATCGACATCACCGGCAGTGGCCACCACTTTACCGGCAATGAGGCGCGCAATCAGGAAAAGGCGGTTTGCCGGTTTTTGCTCAGCGACACCAACAACCCTGCATCATTGATCAGCTCTTTGGCAGGCGCCAGAGAAAACGCCCGCACCATTCGCGAGATCATGCCCTCCGCCACTTGGGAACGGATTAACGCCGCCCATCTTTTTGCCTTGGACGAACTCACCGGCAACCTGTCCCGCTCTGCAAGGGCACAAAAATTGCGCGAGATTGTTGGTTATTGCCACCGCATCAGTGGCCTGCTTGAAAGCAGCTTAAGTCGCGGAGACGCTTATGAGTTTCGACGTCTGGGAATAAATCTCGAACGGGCCGATATGACCACCCGAGTGATAGACATTCGTGCGTCCAGCGAAGTAGAAACCGACTCGCCGGCCATCAAACAAGGATACTGGCGCAGCATCTTACGCTCTCTGTCAGCTGACTCTGCCTACCGGCAAAAAATGCAGGCAACCATCTCCCGCGACGCGGTGTTGGATTTCTTGCTGCATGACGACCAGCATCCACGTGCGCTGACCCGTTGCATCGGCCAGATGGGTGTGGCGTTGAAAAGTCTGCCACGCAATCGAAGACCGCTGGCCTACTGTCGTGAACTGACTGGCCACGTATCCCGAGACGTCGAACGACTATCAAGGGACAAGGCGCTGAGAGGTTACCTGGACCAATGCCAAGTTAAATTGGGCAAGATGCATGAACAGATTTCTACCACATATTTCCGGTTGGGTGGTCATCGCCGAGGACGTCAGAGCTAAGACCAGGCTACCAACCGCCGCCACCGCCACCACCACCCCCGCCACCGGAAAAACCGCCACCGCCTCCGCTGAACCCGCCGCCGGACCCACCGCTGCCTGAGGTAGACCCCGGCGGCGTGGACGATGATGAAATTGCGCTGCCCAGGGAACTGCCCAAAGAATTCACGCTGCTGGTAATGTTGCTGACCGAAACGTTGCCGTGACTGGATAGCCAGCCTCTTTGTGGCAGTTGACCTGCCTGCTCAAGCCGCGCCAACTCGCTCTCAAAGCGATCGACCCAGGTGCTGGCACAGTCCAGCGCCACAGCATAGGGCAACTGCTTTTCAAACTCTTGGAAAGTTGGCAATGGCTCGCGCTGTCGCTCAAGGTCAGGTCGCTCGGCAACCCCCAGATACAGTCGCAGACCCTCGATATGATCAAGGATTTTACGCCCGTGCATGGTGGGTGCTTCCAACCAGTGGAAAAACAGAATATTGGTCAAGAGCAGCATGCCAGTCACAACCACGATCGGCGCGCTGATCTGCCCGGAAACCACGATCATCATCACACCGATCACTACCGACATCATGATGCCGATACTCATAAAGCCGCGATTTAGCACAAAATACTTTTGCCCGTAATCTTTCGTCAGCGATTTTTCATGGGCGACCAGAGAACGCGCAATGCGCCGGTGGTTTTTAGTTTCGAAGTACAACCGACTGGAACGCCCGCCCAAAAGCCGTTCAAGCAATATTCCCTCGCCGGAGGCCAAATTTGATCCGTCACCACCAGGCAAAGGCTTGACCGAAAATTTTCGGCTCAACCATTTGCTGGTCTGGCGAATATTCAACTCGCCCTTGACCGCCAGGTTTACCAACGCGGCGCTAAAGCAGCCCGTATCGTATTTACGTCGCCAGATATACCGCAGGGCCGCTGGCGAATAACCCTCCGGCGGCTCATAGCGGGGAATAATGACGCCACGGTCAGGATCACGCCCCAACCGCTGCCACGTAAAGAGATAAAAACCAAACACCACCAGCAGTCCGAGTAAGCCCAGGGCCAACCCCGCATTGTTTTCCAGTAGTCGCGAGCTACGCTGTGCCAATGTGGGCTCGGGGATAATGCCCTTGGGGAATCCTACTGCAATGGTCAGTCCCTGCCCGGCCCCCAGAGGCTTTTGCGTTTCAAAATGAACCGTTCCGCTGGCTCCGACCTCAATATCCACATCACTGGAGCGACTGCCATAGATACCGCTGTAAGCGGCCAGCGCCAGCTGACTGCGGTCAATACTTTCCGGTAGGGTGAGGTGGGCGCGTGCTTTGGCAATCGAGAACTCCCAGCCATTACCTGTAGCGTTCCAGTAGAGTTCGTCAAAGTCGTCAAAAAAACCCGCCTGATGGTCGGTGCGGTACTGGATGGTGTAAGTATATTGCCCTACTGCCAAAAACTTATCCGACCGGCCAAGATAGACTCTGACCCCGTTGCGGCGTTTTTCCAATTTATACCCTTCGGGCTGGCCGTCACGCTTGGCTGAGGTGAGGTCAAAATCCACCACCACCTGGTTACCCCAGCGGTCCCGGTAGTGAGTGGGGAAGTCGCGGTAAATACCGCGTCGAATTCTGTTGCGTTCGGCCCGCACCACAATGGTTTCAGTCACGTCCATGGAACCGTCAGCGTTCAGCACAATAGTGGATTCAAAATCTAGAATTGACTCAACGCCAAGGGCTGGACCGACAACCAGCAACAGTCCCACGATCAGCCATTTGATCATTGCAGGTTCACCTCCGCCGGGGCCCGGGCATCTGCCTGTGCCTGAAAATACTGGGCTTGCGAAAAACCAAACGAACTGGCGACTAGTTGGTCTGGAAAGCGCTCAACCCGCGTGTTGTATTCCCGAGTTGCTCCGTTGTAGAACCGACGCGCGTATTGCAGCTTGTCTTCAATGTCCACCAGATCATGGCTCAGCTCGCTGTAATTGTCGCCGGCTTTCAGGTCCGGGTAGTCCTCCACCAGCATCAACAGTTGATTGATGGATTCCTGCAGCGCCTCTTCCCGCTGACCTTTGTCGCTGACCTGGCTGGCGCGCACCGCGGCATCCCTGGTGGCAATAACCGACTCCAACGTTTGTTGCTCATGGCTGGCCGCCGCCTTGACCACTTTTACCAAGCGGGGCACCAGGTCATGGCGGCGTTGGAGCTGAACATCAATATCCGCCCACGCTGAGGCAACCAGGTTTCTCGATCGAACCAGACCGTTGAAGAGCCAAACCGCGGCTCCCAGAGCAACGAAAATCAGCAGTGCAAATCCCCAGCTGAGCATGTGACGCTCCTAGTTACCGACCGCGGAAAACAGGCCTAGGGGCGTGCTGGCGGCAGCCCTGGAAAACGGCTGCAGGGTGTCGCTGACAAAAATCTGGTAATCGGCCTCGGCTTTCTCTACTGCGCGAGTGGCGTTGTCCATATAGATTTTAGCCGTCGGGCTGGGGCCGCCCAGTGTGCTGCCCACATAGTATTGAGCAGTACCCAAAATGCTGGTGAGTTTGTCCTCATCAAACACAATGCCACGGGTTTTCGCCGGCACCCGCAGACGTTTTTCCCACCCATTAAGCTGCTCCAAAATGTCATCTGCGTTGTCACTGAGTTCTGTCAGCGAATCTGGCGCTTTTTTCTGTGCACGATTTACCCGTTGCTGGATCACTCGGACATCATCACGGGCATCGACGATTTTCTCCGCCAGTGTCACCACCCGCGCCTCCAATGTCTGCAAGCTGCGCTGAGCATCGTAGTTGGCCTGTCGGTCCTGGGCAGAATAGGTTGCGTCAGCATCTGCCAGCACCTGCACGAGGCTCTCCTGAGCAATACCGTCAAAGGTTAACGTCACGGTGTACTCCCCTGGCGGCACCTGCGGACCGTTGGGTAACCCGTCATCCAGATCTGCAGGCTCGGCACTGGGCATGGGGCGCACCCCCTCGGATGAGAGATTCCATCGGATGCGGTTGATCCCCTGTTGCACGGCAAAGCGCTGCTTTCGAATCAGATTGCCTGAGCTATCGGTGACCGCCATTTCCACCTTTAAGGGTTCGTCTTTAGACGTTGCATCATCTTCTGAGCTGTCGTCGTCAGAGTTTTCGGACGCCGCCCTGCGCCTTCTCTCTTCATCATGATCCGGGTGTGGCAGGTCTTCACCTGAAGCAACAAAGGTCAGCAAGGCGCCATAGGGCTCATTGGGCGCCCGAAACTCGCCTGAGCCGGTAAACCGGCCACCCGGAGTCTGGGCCGGCGAGTATTGCTGGCCAGGGCCTGCGCTTAGCAGAGCAAAACGTTGCCCCATCACTTCTTGGTCAAGCCCTCGCAGTGCGCGGTAATCGTCCAACACGAACGCGGCGCGACCATGGGTCCCAAGAACAAGGTCATTTTCTCGCGCCTGAATGGCCAGATCCATCACCGATACCGTGGGTACCCCGGCGGTGAACTTGGTCCAGCCATCGCCGCCGTCTGCACTGAAAAACAGCCCAAATTCTGTGCCTAGAAACAACAAACTTTCATCACCCGGGTCTTGCCGAACAGACAGCGCATAACCCGACAATGAATCGTCCCGGTTAAGTGACTTCCAGCGCGCGCCATAGTTTTCCGCTTTCGCCACATAGGTGTTCATATCCGACCGTCGGTGATCGTCAAACACCACATGGGCCACAGTCGGATCGTGGGGGCTTGGATCAATCATCGGCACCCAAGCGCCCTTGGGTACGCCGCGGACATTGGTATCCACTCGCGTCCAACTTTCTCCGCCGTTGCGGGTAACATGAATGCGGCCGTCGTCGCTGCCCACCCAGATGACGCCCTCGGCAATGGGACTGGGTGCAATGGTCACAATGGCCGTGTGGTTTTCAGCAGCGGTGACGTCAGGCGTAATTCCGCCAGATTCTCTGTAGGTCTGATAGTCCGGGTTGTTGGTGGTCAAATCGTCGCTGATGATGTTCCAGCTGGCCCCGAAGTCTTCACTCTTGTGCACAAATTGGCTGCCGTAATACACCACATCAGGATTAAACGGGTCCAGGGCTATTGCTGCATTCCAGTTGAATCTCAACTCGGTATCAGCGCTGGGTGGCGCAGGCCGACTCAAGCCCAGTTCACCGCTGTCAAGATTCCATCGGTACAGAAATCCCCCCTGAGACATGGAAAACCCACGTCGGGAATTGCGTGGGTCCGGCAGGGTGTCAAAACCATCACCAAAACCGACCTCTTGCCAATGCAAATTTCGGATGCCTGCGTTTTCCCGCACCTCCGCGGGGCCGCGCCAGGAGCCGTTATCCTGCAGTCCGCCGTAGATGTGGTACGGATCATCATTATCTACGGCGATATGATAAAACTGGGCCAGCGCCAAGTTGCTGACAAAACGCCAGGTGTCGCCCTGATCCTGGGTGATGGCAAGGCCACCATCATTGCCAACAATCATGTGCTTAGGGTTGGCTGGATTGATCCATAAAGCATGATTATCAATGTGGATGGTGTTGCCGGGCGCGCAGCAGTCGATGGCATCGATGTAGCTGAAACTTTTTCCACCGTCCGTGGACACCCTCACCCGGGTAGCCACGTTGTAGACCCGATCCGGATTACTGGGGTCAGCGTACAGTTCACTGTAATAGAATGGCCGATCCGCCACGTTGTAGTCAGAATTCACCGTTTGGAAACTGCGGCCGCCGTCGTCCGAGCGAAGCAACGCACTTTTTTCTGCCTCCACCAACACATAAACGCGACGGTTGTCGGCTGCCGACGGCGCAATCACCATGCGCCCCAGATCGCCTTTGGGGAGTCCGTCTACCTCGGTACGCTGCTGCCAGGTATCTCCACCATCGTGAGAAACAAAGAACCCGGACCCAGGCCCACCGGATTTAAACTGATAGGGCCAGCGTCGAAATTGCCACATCGCGGCATACAGTTTATGGGGGTTTGCCGGATCCAGCTTTACGTCCGTAGCGCCGGTAGTGTTGTCGACAAAGAGTACTTTATCCCAGGTCACGCCGCCGTCCGTGGTGCGAAAAACGCCACGCTCACTGTTGGGTCCCCAAAGGGTGCCCAGCGCGGCCACGTAGGCGATATTGGGATTGTCGGGGTGAAGCGCTATTCGATCGATGCGCTCGGAATCTTTCAACCCCATAAGTTGCCAGGTTTCACCGCCGTCCATGGTTTTGAACACGCCGCCCCCGATCGACGTGGAGTTGCGCACGTTACTTTCGCCGCTACCCACCCAGATAATGTCGGGATTGTTCTGATTGATGGCCAAAGCGCCCACAGACGCCACCGGCTGGCTGTCAAAGACTGGACGCCAGTTGAGGCCGCCGTTTTCTGAGATCCATACACCGCCAGTACCCGCTCCGGCCACAATGAAATTTGGATTGCTGTGCAGCGCATCCAACGCTGATATGCGCCCGGACATTGCTGCGGGCCCTACATTTCGTGCCTCAAGTCCCGCAAGCAGGCGGGTATCAAGGGCGGAAACCACCGGCGTGCAGAGCGCCGTGGCAAGCAGTATCAGAAGCCCTCGCCAAACAATCGCTGGGGGAGATTTATCCCCTGGGAAAAGTGCTTCAGACCTGTTAGCGGGCTGATTTCGGGCTGACATCCAGCGCATGACACAACTCCCCGTAAATTTGCGAAAATGGCCCGCAGCGTCGGAGGTTTTGACACGCTTGTCAATGTCTCGAAGGTAACCAAACTCAATGCAAACGATGTTCACAACGTTGTGCGTTTACCAACAAGTCACAATTAGAGCGCCAAAGCCCACTACACTTAATATTAGAGACAGTCTGGAAATGCGTCATTGAACAGGCCCAACAGGGACATTGCTGTACTTGCCACTTGCGCCGTTGTGGTCGGCTTGGGGGTGCTTGGCTACGTTTCATCAGCGGCGGGTCTTTATGTGGAAAATGTCGACTGGGCAGATGTGGCCGGATCGGGGTTTTTGCTAACCATGAGCGCCGCGAGCTTCATCAGCCTGCTGCGAGTCAATATCCAGCCCTCTACGTTCTGGATCATTTTTGCTGGTGTCGCCTTTCTGTGTGCCGGTTTCATGGAGGATTTGCTGGACGAATTCCGTATCGCCAGCAACAGCCCAAGCTCCTGGGTTGAGAACCTGTCCCTGATCTTTGGCGCTACCCTGACCAGCCTGGGAATTGCCCGATGGAATCGGCTCAATCACCTTAACAGCAGCGAATATCAGGAAATGGCCCTGACCGACCCACTCACCGGCCTTGGCAACCGCCGGAGTATGGAACAAGCCCTGGGTAATGCGCTCAGCATGTCGGTGGCGTCCAACTCAGCGTTGTCGCTGCTCACGCTAGACCTGGATCATTTTAAGAAAGTAAACGACACTCACGGCCACGACGTGGGCGACGACGTACTCAAGGCCTTTGCCGGTGTGATGCGCCACGCCTGTCGATCGTCCGATTTGATCTTTCGGTCCGGCGGCGAAGAGTTTCTGATTGTGCTGCTAGGAGCAGACCTTAATCACGCGAGGGAACGGGGAGAAAATATTCGAAGGCGCCTGGCAGATCTGTTTTTCACCGGCAGTGGCGGACAGAAATTTGCCGTCACCACCAGTATTGGTTTGACCTGGCTGGGCGCTCTGGACAACGTGGCCAGTCTTAGGCGTCGTGCTGACCAAGCCCTCTACCTTGCCAAACGCAGCGGTCGAAACCGAATAGAGCTTATTGGTCCGGATGAGGCGCACCGCCTGCCCATGGCCAGCGCCGATCGCCCAAGATAAGCTTGTATCGCACTTCATTGCGATCTTCAAAGGCAGAAGAACTATCAGCTACTCATCGCGAATCGTATTTTGGATACTTGTCGCCGGCGCTATCTTTGCCGTCCAAGACGCTCGGCAAGGCCCGCAGCCTGCGAATATCTCGCCGACGACGCTATTGGATGACGTAGCTGCATTGGCAAAAAAACCTCACCCTATGGGGTCTTTAGAAGCGCAACAGCAACGGGCAAGACTGACTGAGCAACTGAAGGGCCTGGGCCTGGAAGTCACTGTCCAACGTACCCAGGTGCAATACCGCCATCCGCTTAACCATCGCCAGATCCCCAGGGTGGCATGGGTGGAAAATATCATCGCTCAACTCCCCGGCAGCACAGGCGGTGGCACCGTTGCTTTGATGAGTCACTATGATTCCGTATGGCAAGGCCCTGGAGCGGGTGACGCGGCCGCAGGCGTAGCCGCCGTGCTGGCTGCTGCCCGCGCTGCGGTCAACGTGCCTGAACGTAACAACACTCTCGTATTTCTGCTTACTGACGGTGAAGAGATGGGGCTATTTGGCGCCCAGGCATTTTTTCGCCAGCATCCGCTGGCCAAAACGCTGGATCTGGTGATCAATTTTGAGGCCAGGGGCAACCAGGGACCGCCCCAGATGTTTCAAACCAGCCCGAACAACGCCGCATTGATCCAAATGTTGGGCCGGGTCATTGATCATCCGGTAGCCAACTCCTTCAGTTATGAGGTGTATCGGCGCATGCCCAATGACACCGACCTCACCATCTCCATGGGTGAAGGCATTGCTGGACTTAATTTCGCGTTCATTGATGGGTTCCCCAACTACCACGCCAAAACCGACAACCCCCAACAGCTTTCCCAACGCAGTTTGATGCAACAGGCAGAAAACGCCGTTCTATTGGCCCGACATCTCGCCAATATTGACCCTCAAACCATTCGCCAGACCAGCAACGTCACCTACTTCAATTTGTCCAGCCATGTCTTCATTGCCTATCCGGTCACCATCGTCTGGAGTCTCGTTGCACTGACGCTCATCGTGATGCTGGTCGGACTTAGAAAGTCGCTGAAAAATCACGTCCTGACTGGACCCGGATTAGTTGCGGCCGGTGCGTGCCTGGTTGCCACTGGACTGATGGTTTTCAGTACATTTGAGAACTTTGCTGAACTTTACCTGGGGCATGCCCAATGGCGCGACGCCGACTTCTGGCGGTATTTTCATCTCTATCAACTTAACTTCCTCGGCGCCGTATTATTGACTGTCGGCGGCGTTCTTTGGATCGGCAGACGCCTGTCCCACAGCCTGCCCTATCTATGGCTGTCTGCGCTTTTTATTGGACTGATGGCTCTTGGCTGGTGGGTGCAACGACCACTGCCAACCGCGATCTGTCTGATCGCAAGTGCTTTACTGCTGCTGACGGCCCGGCGCGGCCTGACCCCGGCCGCCTGGCTGGCGGCGTTTGGAGTACTGTGGTCAATAGCGCTGGTGGGTTTGGCCATCACCCTGCCCCACGCCAGTTATGTTGCCATGTTAATGGCGCTTCCCGCGGGCATTATTTTGCTGTCAGCGCGGCCGCAAATTTCTGGCAATGATTTCAGCGGTTGGTTGGGTTTGCTATGGATCCCTGGCGTGCTGGTGATGGCCTCCATGGTGTATATCGTTTATCTGGGATTGGGTACATTCATGCCCCAGGTGCCCCTGACACTTGCTGCGGTTCTAACGGCCGGCATCCTGGTTCCGCTGGGTTCGCCGCGCAGCCCGCTGTCGTCTGCATTGGCGGCCGCAGGCATTACTCTGCTGGTTATGGCGCCGCAGAAATTTTCCTTTAGCGAGAAACAGCCTCAACCCAGCGGACTGTTTGTTGTTACCGACGTCGATAGCGGCCAAACCCGCTGGGCCAGCCGCGACAAGCAATCGCCAACCTGGGCTCAAGCTGTTATGGAGGGCGCTCAATATTCCCCGTTGAGCAAATTGATCCCGGGCAGCAAGAGTCAATTGTGGCTCAGCGCTGCCGAACGCAACGCACCAGCCAATGGCCCCGTCCTTACCAGCCAGAGCGAACGCCCAGACCAGATTCGACTGACTGCCAGCGCTAACGCCCCTGCCGCCAGACTGTACTTTGAGCCGTCAGAGCATGTCGCAAGCATTGCCGTAAACGGTGAACAGATTAGCGTAGAAAAACCCGCTAGCCTGCGCCTGTTTGCCTTGCCGCAAAACGCCACCATTCACATCACAACCACACCAGGCGACCCGTTAACGGTCCACTGGAACACCGCAGTTCCCGGTTTGCCAGACAGCGCACCCGCGCGTCCTGCTGACCATATGCCAACGCCAGGCACTTGGTCAGACACCCAGATCTGGCATGGGGTTGTACGTACCGCCAAACCACCGGCATAAACGGTTACACAACCTGCCAGGGCGCGGCAGACGGTTTAAGACACAGCGAACAGTTACGGCAAACTCCTGGCCACTGAGCTGCATTTATTTCGTTTAGGGACAAAATACAACAATGCACATTATCATTGGTTTATTGGGCAGCTTAATCAGTCTGGCCTGGGTGCTTTACCGCCTTGCGGAAATGGGGGTGGATCTGGGCGGCTTGAATCCTTGGCTATGGCGACGACGGCGCAACTGGCAAAAGCGTTATGAGGCCAATCCAGTTTATGCGGTAGAGAAACCTATGGATGCCACCGCGCTGGTTATGGCCGCGGTCGCCAAAGCCGATGGCGATATGAGCGCTGAGGAAAAGCGTTCTATCCTGGACATGTTTCAGTCCGAATTTCATCAATCGGAAAAAGACGCCGCCGCTTTGCTGCGATCCAGTACCTTTCTATTGGGAAACAGCGACACGGTGCTGGAGAACCTGGAAAAGGTCCTGGAACCCAGCCAACCGAATTTTTCTCAAGAGCAGGCCCAGTCCGCGGTTGCCATGATCGATAAAGTCTATCAACTGGCTCCGGCTGCTGGGAGCGACCGGGAAACGCTGGCGAGAAAGGCTCGCGCCATCTTGTTAGCTCAAGCCGAACCGCCCGGAAAGTGGGACTAGCGGATTTCTTCCAGTAAGGCGTCAATGAGAACATCGGCACGCTCAACGGTAGCATTGGCGCCCATCAAGCCGACTCGCCAGGCCTTGCCGGCAAACTGCCCCAAGCCGCCCCCGAGCTCGATATTTCGGTTGCGCAGCAGGTTTCCCCGCACGCTGGCATCATCAATACCCTCTGGCACTTTGACCAGCGTTAGCGGGGCCAGACGGTGTTCCGCTGCCACCACCAGTTCCAACCCGGCATCGGTCAATCGCTGATAAAGATGCTGGGCTGCACCCTGATGCCGCGCCCAGCGCGTCTCCAGGGTTTCCTCCTCAACTTGCCTTAACGCTTCGCGAATCGCGAACAGGGAATTGACCGGCGCTGTGTGGTGATAGGCGCGAGTTTTCTCGCCTGATTCATAATAGTTCATTAACAAACTGATATCGCAAAACCAGCTTTGGGCCGGTTGGGTGCGGCGTTTGATCCGGTCGACAGCTCTGGAACTGAAGCTGATTGGCGACAGTCCAGGAACACAGGACAGGCACTTCTGACTGCCCGAATACACCACGTCCAGGCCCCAGTCATCCACTCGAAGCTCAACACCGGACAGAGACGTGACGCAATCGGCAACAGACAGGCAGTTATGTTTATGGGCAAGCGTCGCCAGCGAAGCGGCATCTGAGCGCACCCCGGTGCTGGTTTCGGCATGCACAAAGGCCAACACACTGACGTCAGGGTTTTCGGTCAGCGCGGTTTCCACCTGATCCAGATCCACCGGCGTGCCCCAGGCATTTTCTACCGTGATGACCTGGGCGCCACATCGCGTGGCAATTTCTTTCATCCGCCCGCCAAACACCCCGTTAATGCAAACGATGATCTTGTCGCCGGGTTCCAATAAATTGACCAAACTGGTTTCCATGCCAATGGAACCCGGAGCGGACAGCACAAAGGTCAGCGGATTGTTGGTAGCGAATGCGTATCGCAGGTGCGCGCTGGTCTCATCCATCAGCGCCAGAAATTCCGGATCCAAATGACCAATGGTGGGCGCAGAGAGGGCGTCCAGGACCGCCTGTGGAACGTTGGTGGGTCCTGGACCAAACAGGTCGCGATGGATAGCCGTCATATCAATCCTTTGTCGTTGTTGAGCCGTGGTTCAGATTGCAACGACAACCCGCACCACTGAGCCAAACGATAACTGACCGAACACCAAGTCACCAGCACTGACGATCAAATAACCCGGCAACGTTGACCTGGCGAGTTGACCTGGCGAGTTGACGTGGCGAGTTGATCTGACGAATTGACCTGGCAGTTAACCTGGCAAATCAGCTCAGCCCGTCCAATGCCAGCTTGGCTCCAACCAGCACCAGCAGGCCATAGCACAGGTGGTAAAACCACCGATCCGACAGCACACGCTGCAGCCGCACGCCCAGAAACACGCCCGCCAGCCCGAACGGCACCAGCGTTGCCGCGGCCCAGATGTTTGCCGGCGCCAGTTGTCCCAGCACGCCATAGGGCACTAGTTTCAGCACATTGACCAGGGCAAATAAGATGACGGTGGTGGCGACAAACTGCTGACGCGGCAGCGCCTTGGGCAACAGATACATGTTGATCGGCGGCGAACCGGCATGGGCCAGCGTGCTGGTATATCCTCCGGCCATGCCGGCCAACACCCCTAAGCAGGGACTGGACGGCGTCGAGCCTGGTCCCAGCGGTCGCAACAGGCGAAAGTAGTAGTTGGCAGAAAAGATCAGCGCCACCAGCCCGACGATCAGCCTCAGCGCTGGCGCGCTGATCAGGCCAAAAGTCAATCCGCCCGCGACAATTCCCAACACAGCGCCCGATCCAAGCAGACGAAAGCTCGGCCAATGCCACTGACGCCAGTAAGCACGAATACCTGCTGCATCAAGCACCAGCAGCATGGGTAACAGAATTCCCGCAGCCTGGGCCGGCGACATCACCAGCGACATGATCGGCACGGCCGCAATGCCCAGCCCACCACCAAAGCCGCCTTTGGAAATGCCAAACAACAACGCCGCAGTGATGCCGGTCAGATAAAACCAAGGGTCATTGATGAACACTTAGTGGAATTTCTGCTGCAGCCAAATCCAGCCGCTGGCGAGCAAAAACAGGACCCACAACAGCCACGTTGGAGGCCAGTGTGAATAGCGTTGGAGCGGCATCTGAGCGCCATTCCTCAGCTGGACTGCCAGTGCCGTTTGGCGCTGTAATTCCTGGGCGCGGTAAGCCGTCCAATGTTGATCACTGAAGGCGTAGTAAAACTCGCCATCCAGATTGTTCCAGCCATCGGAAGTGAGCTTGCGTTGAGTGCACCGCTGGGGCTCGCAAAGGTCTATGGACTCGCCCTTCATCATGATGGGCAGCGGCGCAGCCAGCCAGCGTGTTGCCGCAAGCGGGCGGGCTGCCGCGCTCACCAGCGATTGCCATAACGATGCGTATTCATTGCCCCGGCCTTGGGTATTGAGTGCATAGCTGTTGTCCATTAGCGACAACACCACTCGCCCTCCACCCAGCTGCCGGGTCAAGGCGAGTGCTTGGGCGGGGCCAGTTGATACTAGCGCGGGCTCCCCCGCGGCCGCCGTCAGCCCAACCCTTGCTACGCTGATCGGTTGACCATCCAACAGCAAATCATGGGTTACGGGCTGTGCTGACCTCAACTGAAACACATCCAGCAAGGGGCCGTCGGCAATCTTAAGAGCAGACTCATCAGCCAGGATAAGCAGCCCCATGCCGCCAGAGATTGCCCTTGCCAGCTGGTCAGTCTCAATGGAACTGCGCTGACTGAGCCAGGCCGTATCAGCCACCACCAAATTCAGCGATTGAGGGTCGGTCTGCCACAGGTTTTCTGGCGGCGCGTCTGCGACTTCGATCGTTCGCCTAACCTGTTTTCCTACGGATGCGGACAGCTGTAATCCGGGGGTGGTGTCGGCCAACCAGCGCTGAAGGTCTCTAGCTTCAAAGCTCAAACGGCCCAGCAACATCAATACTCTCGGTCCCTTTGGCGTCTCCACCCATACCGGCAGCGGCTCCTCGATCAGGGTTTGGCCTGCCCTATCGCGCAACGCCAGGGTTAATGTCAGCGGCCCCGGGCTAGGAGGATTAACGTCCAAATCAAACTCGCGATCTGGCCTAAGCAGTGTTTGCGAAATAACGTCCCCACCGGGCGCCAACAGGACAGCTTGGGAAACCTCTGGCATGTCATTCACCCGAGCCGAAAGCACCAGCGTTTCGCCATAAACTAGCCGCTGCGGCCAACGCACATCAATCAGACCCCGCGGCAGCGGTGGCGGACGCAACGTTAGTTGAGCGGTAGTTCCTCGCCACTGGGTTAACGGTAACCCATGTCCGAGCACCGTCAGTTGGGTTGCATTAGGCGCCTGTTGATGCAGCGGATGGAGATCAAACCCTGACAGCGAAACCACTCGCCCGGAAACCCTGTTTGCTGTCCCTCCGGGCGTTACCAACATCACCTCGTTTTGCGGAGGAACGGGCCGGTGCGGTTGGCACAATGCCAGCCAAAGGCTCAATGCGGCAACCCAGTGACAGGCAAGCAGCAAGACCTTCGGCCAAGTGCGAAGATCAGCTTTCAACGTTCGAACAGTAAACAACGCTGCCAGCAGCAAAAGACAAACGCCGCTGACCAGCGCCCAGACAGGAGTGGCAACCAAGGTCATGGTTGCTCAACCAACGGCGCCAAATAAACCTCGGCGAGCCCACCCCATCCGTCAATCCGGCCTACATTAGCCGGGGAGGGAGGGTGCCGCTGCTGAAGTTGGCGCCATACCATGCTCTGCAGTTCAGCCAGGCATTGGGTACAGCTGCCGGTTTTCCATTTCGCAACGGTCAGCCGCGCTGCCGCCGCGGTATTGGGTTCAGCGAGCATCGCGATCAGTGTGTTCAGGTCTTCTGACGTTGGTTGGCCCCGCTGCAAATCCCACTGCAACCTCGAAAGGACGCTTAGGTCATCGGAATCGTCTTTAACCGAATCCCAACGAGACCCGGAGTCGGCGCTGTCTTCAGGGTCGCCACTCAGACGTTTTCCAGGGTCCAGCGCTGGCGGCTCAAAGCCGGCCCGGCGCACGTAAATGCGATTTGCCTGCTGGACCTGCTTCAACAGCGTCAACGCCTCGTATTGATAGGGCAAAGCGACTGCTGGCTGGGTCAGTTGGAGATACAGCTCCGACTGCCACATCTGTGCCAGCGCGCCTTTCAGGGTATCGCGGGTTTTGGTGTCAAATAAGGTGGCCTGCTCTGCGGAATCGTGGGCATGGACAAAATCCGCCATAAATCCTGGCAGGCCGCCGATGGTTGTTTGCCCGGGCGCGCCAGAGGTGTCATGGCTATGGCCGCCGTGGTTTTCGTGGTCGTGCCCAGCGGATTCACCGGCGTGAGCCAAGTGCTCGGAAAAACTCTCATCCGCATGGCTTTCATCAAGCTCTGAGCTGTCCATCGCAGGCAACCCAATATCGCTCTCGTACTCCTCTCCCAAATATTGGCCATAGCGAATACGCAGGGACTTTTGATCCAGCGCCAAAGACCGTGCCCGCTTCACGCCGTCGACAGCGGACAGCTGATCTGTTTCGGCCAGCAACTTTTCGGTGTCGATAATGATCTGCCGCTGACTGCGAAAGTACTCGGGCAAGATATCAACCGCAATGCCATCTAACGCACGCGCCCGGCGCGTCTTGGGAGCCAGCCACCGCAGCATTAACACCGCACTCTGAGATCGCTGGGGCTCGGGCGACCGGTTGTCCGATACCCGCGCTCGGAAGTACAGTTCGTCACCCGGCTCAAGACCCAGTTCCGGCAGGTTCCAGCGCCTGGATAAGACGAGCTTATCCCCATGGGACTGGGATTGAGCAAACGGCAATTCCACGTCCCGGAACTTCACCCCCTCACCGTCACCCTTGGCAACCGTCGCTAAAATAACCGCATCGCCAATGCCATAGTCATCTCCGACTTCCACAACAAACCGAAGATCTTCGGCGTGCGGATCGCCAGTTTCCTGGGGACTGAACTGTGGCGCTATCACCTCCAGTCTGGGAGGCTGGTCGGCAACGACCTGAATGAGCGCAGGCGGCGTACGCTGAGCAGGCTGATCGCTATCACTGGCCCGACTGCTGCTCCATCCAACGTGATAGACCAGGTCGGTTTCCAGCTGCTGGCGGACCTCAAACACGTTACTCCCCAGCGCCGTCGCCGGAAGTTGGGTTTCATCATCCAGTGCCAACCAAACATCCCCGACAGGTCCAGAAAATTTCATTTTCCAGGTAACGCTGGATGATTGTGGCACCTCAATGTCCAGCTTTGGGGACCGCCTTTCGGGCAGCCCGGTATACCCCGGAGGCTTGATGGTCAGCTGATGCTCAAGCAGCTGGGTTGACGCAAGCGAAGGTGCGAATTCAAGCCCCTGCAGTGCCCGTGGCAAAGCGGCAACGCAGGCTAACGCCAGGGTCAGCAGAACCAGGCTGCGCAACGCGCCTGTTGGTAACCCAATGGACGGTGGTGCAGCGCAGATTTGTTGTAGCGTCTGGGCCACCTTTTGACGCTGGCGATTAGCTAACACCACCTGGTTGTCCGGCGGACTCAGCAACAGCTGAGCGCTGTCCTGGAGTTGCGGCCATCGACGATTCAGATGCGCAGTGAGCGGCGCCCCCTGCAGCCGGCGCCACCAATGTTCCGTCCACCCCCCGAGGACGCTGCTGATCAGCCCCGCGACGCAGGCTATTGCCCAAGTCGGCCACTGTGGCGCAAGCAACATGAACGTCAGCGAGACGACGACACCACTCACTAGGGCCGCCAACACCAATCGTTTGCGCAACTGACGGGTCAGCCGAACGAGGGAGGGATCCCATTTCATAGAGCGTCCGCCGGCCGGGGACGGTATGCAGAGCTTCTCAACGCCCACAGTCGTTCAACCAGCCACAGCAGCAAAATGAGCGCCGCCAGCAGCTGGCTCGACGCTGCAGCATTAGTCGTTTTCACCGTCTGTGGTTTCTGACGAGCAAGGTTGAGCCATTGACCTAATAGGTCTGGAAACAGCCCTCGGCTGACCAAAGTGTTGAATTGCGGGTTAAATCTGCCGGCGAAGTGAATCACGGGAGCGCCATCTGTGCGAACCAGTTCAATCAGAGATTGACCCTCATCGTCAAAGTTCATCGACTCACCTCGGACCGAGGATGGGGCTCGCATAAGCTTAAACGACTCTCCGCCAACGTTGAAAGTCACCCATCGATCACCAGCGGGCGCATCACGCAACTGCAGGTCATACGTAAGGTTAGGCTGCGCCGCCGGCGTGCCTAAGGCAATCCAGACATCAACGGCCTTAGGGGCGCTGGCAATTTCTGCCAGCTCTTCCCAACGAAGACGCTTGGCCGACGCCAGGGCGGCCAGCGCCGCTCGCAGATAACGTGCGTCTGCCTCTCGCTGAGGGCCAACGCTGAGCGCCACCGAGAGCAAAGTACCTGGCGCAAGGGTCAACACGTTCAGTCCAGCAGCGGACGCGTTGGCAGCGTCCGTTAGCGCCCATTGCTGGTCCAAAGGGTGATCAACAACAAGCACCGTTGCGCTATCGGGCATATCAGCAGCCAAATCTGTGAGTGCCAGGGCCGCCGGCTGGCGATACAAGGCGGGTTCATCCAGGCCGGGAAATCCTGCTGCCAGCTGTCTTGCAGACGCAGGCGATACGTCGAGCTCAATCAGCTTTCTATCCACTTCGTCAGCCGAAAGCTGCAGCGCCAGGGGCGAGACCAGCACCGGACCGACAGCTGCTGGATCGGGTGCAGCGTGCCAAGTAGGACCCGCCAACCAGCCAATCAACAGCGTCAATATCGCCATTCGCAGCGCCAGCAACAGCGGCTCTCGAAGCGCAATGGAGCGCACCCTACGTGCTTTGCTGGCAACCGCAAACTGCAGCGCAGGAAATGGGGTTCGTTTGCCGCTGGACGCATTGAGCAAATGAATCAGCAGCGGCACGGCTAGACCCAACATCGCCCACAGCCATCCTGGGTTAGCCCAGGTAATCACAACGACCCTGTCAGGTATTGGCGCAGTCGGTGATCCAAAGGTTCATCGACGCTAAAGCGCTCAAAGGCAATATCGTGAATTGCCAAATCGTTCCGCACCGTCTGCAGGTAGGCTTCTCTTGCTGCGACAAATTCGCCCGCTGACTGTGCGGGATCGGTGAGGCGCTGCTCGCCCGTTTCCGGGTCGATTAGCTGCACCACACCTTTGTATTTAAGCGTCTGTTCAGCGTGAGTTTCCAGGCACAGCGCTCGCACATCACATTGAGCAGTTTTCAGCCGAATGAGCAACTGCTGCAATTCCTGGTTTGTCTGGTAGAAATCCGACAAAACAATAACCAGCGAGCCCGCCGACATATCGCTGAAATTTGCCGGCAGCTCGATATCGCCGTCGCCAAGAGAGCCCTCACAGGGTAGATCCCGCATGGCGGCCAATACCCGGTACCACTGGGAACGTCCCGAGCTGGCAGGAATGCGCACAGTCGCCTGTTCGCCCAGAGTGACCAGCCCAAGCTCATCACCTTGCTGTTGAGCCAGATAACCCAACGCGGCCGCCAGGGCCTTGGCATAAAAAAATTTATTGATTGCGCCGCCCGGCGAGGCGAAGGACATGGACGCTGAGGTATCCAGCAGCAGCCATAGCCGCTGGTCTGTTTCCAGCTCAGACTCGCGAACGTTGAGCCGCTGGGACCGAGCATACAGGCGCCAATCTACGGTGCGGCTGGCGTCACCCGGCTGCCAGGCACGGTACTGGGCAAACTCATAACCGGGGCCATGGCGCTGGCCCAGGTGACGGCCGAAAAGATAACCGGTGGCCAGCATTCGCCCAGCCAGTTCCAGGTCGTCGATGGCGGCCAATGTGGCCGCGTCAATCACCGTATCGCGGCGCCGACCGCTGGCTGTGCTCGCCCGTTCCAAAGTACTGTCAGTCCAGTGGACTGACCGGCTTGGGTACTGCCTGCAAAACGGCATCGATGACGCCATCGGCCGTCATGGCGTCGGCCTGAGCATGAAAGTTCAGCAACAGACGATGGCGCAATACTGGCAAGGCGTTGGCCGCCAGGTCGGCTTCTGTGACCGCGTACCGACCACTCATCAAGGCCCGGGCTTTGGCGGTCAGGATTAGCGCCTGTCCGGCGCGCGGCCCGGCACCAAAGCGCAGATACTGGGTGACCGCATCTATCGTGGACTGCTCGGGTCGCGTGGCTCTCACCAGTCGGGCTGCGTAGTCCATCAAGGCGTCGCTGACAACCACTTCGCGCGTCAAGGCCTGCAAACTAAGCACCTGTTCAGCGCTCAGCAGCGCGCGGGGCTCTTCCCCTCGGCTGCCGGTGGTAGCATCAAGGATCTGACGCTCTTCATCAAAGCTCGGGTAGTCCACATTCACCAGGAGCAAAAACCGATCGAGCTGCGCTTCCGGCAGCGGATAGGTGCCAGCCTGTTCCAGTGGATTTTGTGTTGCCAGGACAAAAAACGGTGCTGGCAACAGCCGAGTGGTTCCGGCGAAACTCACCGATCTTTCCGCCATCGCCTCCAGCAGCGCGGCTTGGGTTTTGGGCGGCGTGCGATTGATTTCATCAGCCAGTAGCACCTGGGTAAATACGGGTCCTGGCTGGTACTCGAAGCGGGCGCTACCGTCTTCACCTCGACGCAGGATTTCCGTGCCAATCAGATCGGCCGGCATTAAATCCGGGGTGAACTGAATACGGGTAAAATCCAGATCCAGGCAGCGGGCCAGGGTTTGCACCATCAGCGTCTTAGCCAAACCGGGCACTCCCTCCAGCAGGCAATGCCCACCGGCCAGCAGAGCTATTTGCAGTTGTTCCACCACCTCATGCTGGCCAACAATCACTCGGGCCATTTCCTGACTCACTTGAGCCAGGGATTGCAGCAGTTCGTCCAGTTGGTCGTTTTTTTCTAGGGTACTCATGATGCCATTGCGTAAATTACGATGTTGACGCCGAAGCGTGTGTTGTCGACGGACAGCCAGCGTTTGTTACGGAAATCGTAATCCCACTCGCAGCCATAATCTTTGTTGCTGTATAGGACCCCTACCCGGCCATTAATCGTGATCGCTTTGAGATAATCGTGTACCAGATCATCCCCCCAACCGTTCAACTCAAGCGAGGTGGTCGGCGGACCATCAAACTGAAAGAAACTGCGATAAATGTCGTGATCATTGGGCAGTTTTTTGAGCGCCCCGGAACCGTAAATTTCCTTCATCTGGCGCTCGAAGCTCAGCGCAAACATCCCGTCGATATCGTGATTACAGTCGTCCACAAACACAAACCCGCCACCCGCAACATACTGCTCGAAGTTGCGTCGCTCCTGTGGCGTGAACTGCACTAGTCGGTGCCCGGCCATGTAGCAAAATGGTGCGCTTAACACCCTCTCATCGGCCAGCGGCACTACGTATTCGTTAGGATCAACCCGCAGGTTGGTGTATTCGATCAGACTGTTGAGCAGATTAGACGGCATCCGCTCGTCCACTTCCCAATTACCCGATTCATACATCAATCGGGTAAACCGAAAATCGTAATCAGGCTCAGCCAAAACAGGAATGGCGGCCGAAGCCGCCATTCCCGTCAGCACCTGGCAAAGTTGCCGGCGCGTGAGGTTCACTCAGACTGCATCGGACAGCGAGGTGAAGTTGAAGTCCCGCACAACCATGGGCGGCACCATGTTGCCGTTCATGCGAACTGGCTTACCCATCTTCTCGATATTGTTGAGCATAATGATGGGGCTTTCGTTGAAGCGCAGGTTTTTCACCGGATACTTAATTTCGCCGTCTTCGACAAAGAAGGTACCGTCGCGAGTCAGACCGGTATAGAGCTGAGTCTGTGGATCAACCGGTCGGATGTACCAGGTACGGGTGACCAAAATGCCTCGGCGTACGCCCTTCACCAGGTCTGCGGTGCTTTCGTCACCGCCCACCATGATCCAGCCGCCTGGAAATGGTACCGACTCGTAGTCTTTCTGCTCTGCCCAGTAACGCGGACAGGGTACCTGCTGCACAACGCCGTCTTTGATCCAGGTGCGTTTCGCGTGAGCCTGGCCGTCACCCGACCAGGGCGAATAGGGGTTAGCCGCATTTTGCGGATCGGAATACATCGTGACCCGCTCGTCGAACAATTTCTCGCCGATTTTGGTTTCGCCACCTTCTTTTGACAGGAAGCTACGACCTTCTTCAGCCAGCCGTCGATTCATCGCAAAACCCATGTTGTTGATCAACGTGACGCTGGCAGCGGGCTCCATAATCACCGTGTAGCGGCCTGGCTCGATCGCGCGGGCCTCTTTGGACATCACCGCTTTGTCCATCGCAACTTTCGACGCTCGGGCGGTGTTGAGCTGACGCACGTCGTTGTAATCCCGCGAAGCCCAGCCTGAGCCGGTGCCATCTGCGGTTCGGATGGTGGTGGAGAAATCAATGCTGGTTGACGGGTAGTAGGCAAACAATCCTTTGTTGTTCGCTACTGCCGCAAAGCTTGCGTCGTCATTAATGAATCCCGCAGCGGTCAGGTCAGCCTTGCGACTGGGAATGATGGAGTCAGCCGCAGCCTGGGCACGATATTCCGCCGTAATCTTGGCGGTGGCGTCCACGTACCCGTTACCCTCCAGATATTTCTGCTGGCCCAGCACCGGCATGTACTCTTCGCTCTCTGGCGACAGCTTGGCCAGTTCTTCGGAGGTGCGTACGGCGCGCTCAAGGGATTTGTCATCGAACTGGTTGATGGTGGCCACACCCACTTTCTTACCGTAGGCCGACTGAACCACCATCGTGACATCTTCAGTGACGCCTGAGGTGGTGACGGTGTTCAGCGCGTAGCGCACGTTGCCCGTTACCGATCCGTTTAGGTTCACCTCGCACTCTTCTGCCTTGGAGTACCCAAGGACCTTGTTCATCAGGCGTTTCGCCTGCTTGCTATCCATTACGGTCATGATAGGTCTCCTGGCTTAAATCTTACGCGATGAGTTGATGACATTGATGTCGTTGAAGCGGCTCGTTGAGCTGCCGTGGGATACGGCGCTGACCTGACTGGGTTCACCTTTGCCATCAAAGAATGATCCGCCTACCCGGTAGTCACGCTCGTCACAAATGGCTGTGCAGGAATTCCAGAACTCGTTGGTGGTGGACTGATAGGTCACATCCTCAAGCATCCCGGTAATTTCACCGTCTTCAATTTCGTAAAACAGCTGGCCGCCAAACTGGAAGTTGTAACGCTGCTGGTCGATGGAGAATGAACCCGACCCAACGATGTAGATACCCTTTTCTACATCTTTGATCATCTCTTCTGGGGTCAACGGCTCTTTGCCTGGCTCCAGAGAAACGTTGGGCATACGCTGAAACTGCACGCTGGACCAATTATCGGCGTAACAGCAGCCGTGAGACTCGTTCTGATCGATCATGTGAACCTGATCGCGAATCGCCTGGTAGTTCACCAGGGTGCCGTCTCGGACCAGATCCCAACCTTTCGTGGGTACACCTTCGTCGTCATATCCCACATGTCCCAGCGAACCCACCTGGGTCTTGTCAGCTACCAGATTAACGATGTCAGAACCATAGGCGAAGTCGCCCTGCTTCCATTTGTCGATGGTGGCGAAACTGGTACCGGCGTAATTGGCTTCGTAACCAAGCACCCGATCCAGCTCCAGAGGGTGACCCACCGATTCGTGAATGGTCAGCCACATGTGGCTGGGCTCCAGAACCAGGTCGTACTTACCCGGCTCAACCGATTTGGCGGTGTGTTTCTCTCGTGCCTGTTTGGCGGCTGCCCGGGCGTCTTCCACCATGTCGTAGGACTTGTCATACAAGGTGGTGACGCTTTCGATCTTGTCTTCCTTGCGCCCTTCCAGGTATTCCCAGCCTCTGCCCACTGGCGAACTGATGCCATTGCGTGTTTTGAACTTGCCGGTGGACTTATCGATGGCGGTGGCGAAGAACGGTGCCCAAAGACGGTGCACGTCTTGGTCGATGTAAGAGCCATCGGTAGAGGCAAAGTACTTCTGCTCATTGACCAGGAATAAAATGGAGTTGATGAAATCGGCCCCGGCTTCCATGGCCGCGCTGTTAACGCTGAGCAACATGTCGACTTTTTCTGCGATCGGTACT
Organism: Lysobacterales bacterium; assembly: GCA_045106555.1. GTDB lineage: Bacteria > Pseudomonadota > Gammaproteobacteria > Xanthomonadales > SZUA-38 > JANQOZ01. The sequence continues at coordinate 170,231 of JBGCET010000005.1, forward strand.
TCCATGGCGTTTTTCTTGATGGGGGTTTTCCAGCTGACCTCACCCACACCCTGAACGGGTGCCAAAACCACAGGCTTGTCTTGGAACTTGGAGTTGGCTTTGGCCATGGCTACCGCTTGGGATGCTGCGCGTTTCACGCCGTCAGCGTCAAGTCCGGAGGTTGCGGCGAAACCCCAGGTGCCGTTGCTGATTACCCGTACACCGACGCCCAGAGATTCGGTATTGACGATGTTTTGAACTTTATTTTCGCGCGTCACCACAAACTGGTTCAGATAGCGCCCAACTCGCACGTCGGCGTAAGTAGCGCCAGCGCCGGTGGCCGTGTTCAGCGCCGCATCTGCCAGGGTTTTCTTCACCCCAATATCCAGCGGCACAACCAATTGCTCAGCGGCAATCACATTGCCGGTCATGGGCAGGGCCAACGTGCCCATTCCAACACCGGTGACCTTCAGAAAATCTCGTCTTTCCATTAAATAACTCCCGTAATTGGGCGACTAGGGCTGCGCGAACCAAAATTGGCCGGCATTTGGGGCGCCATCATGCCGATACTGACATTTTGCAGTCAGTGTCAAAAGTACTGTTTTGGCGTTACACCTTCCGCGCCGAGTTAATCACCTTAATGTTATTAAATCGGGTTGTAGAACAGCCATGAGATACGGCGCTGACCTGGCTGGGCTCTCCTTTACCATCGAAGAATGTGCCGCCCAGGCGGTAGTCCGACGCATCGCAAATGGCCGAACAAGCGTTCCAAAACTCGGTACTGGTGGACTGATAAGTCACATCTTCCAGCATTCCCACAATCTTTCCGTCAGCGATCTCATAAAACAGCTGGCCGCCAAACTGCATGTTATAGCGTTGCTGATCGATGGAGTATGAGCCTCTGCCAACGATGTAGATGCCCTTCTCCACATCGCCAATCATCTGATCAACCGATAACGGCTGTTTGCCTGGCTCCAAAGACACGTTGGGCATGCGCTGAAACTGAACGCTGGACCAGCTGTCGGCATAGCTGCAGCCGTGGGATTCGTCCTGATCGAGCATATGGACTTGATCCCGAGTGGCCTGGTAGTTCACCAGGACGCCGTCGCGCACCAGATCCCAGTTGCGCCCTGCCACCCCCTCATCGTCAAAGGCAACCCGCCCCAGCGACCCTACCTGGGTCTTGTCAGCCACCAGATTGACCTTATCCGAGCCGTATTGAAAATTGCCCTGACGCCATTTGTCCAAGGTGGCAAAACTGGTGCCGGCAAAATTTGCCTCATAGCCCAACACCCGATCCAGCTCCAGTGGATGACCTACCGATTCGTGAATGGTCAGCATCAAGTGGGTGGGATCAAGCACCAGGTCGTAAACACCCGGCTCCACAGACTTGGCAGTGAGCTTCTCTTTGGCCTGGGCGCCAGCCTGACGAGCATCTTCAATCAGGTCGTAGGCGTTGCGGTAGCGCGGCGTGACACCGTCTATACGCTGCGCAGGGTCAGGCTCGAGGTACTCAAAGCCCATCCCCATAGGTACGCCAATGGCGCGCCTGGAGCGAAATTTGCCGCTGGCCTTGTCCACTGCGGTAGCGTTAAACGGAGCCCAAATTCGATGGATGTCCTGATCGATGTATGAGCCGTCTGTGGAGGCAAAGTACTTTTGTTCATTGACCTGGAACAGACTGGAATTGATGAAGCTAGCACCGGCACCAATGGCCGCTGCGTTGGCCTCCAGCAGCAACTCGGCTTTGTCTTTGATCGGGATATCGAATGCATTGCGTTTAATGGGCGTTCCCCAACTGACTTCGCCAGCCGACGCCACCGGCGCCAGCTGCACCGGCCGGGACTGCACCTTGGCGTTGGCGCTGGCCAGGGCCACGGCCCGTCGCGCCGCATCGGCGACAGAGGCTGAATCCATGCTTGAGGTAGCCGCAAAGCCCCAGGTACCTTTGGCGATGACGCGCACACCAACGCCGCTGGACTCGGTATTCACAATATTTTGAACACGGGATTCACGGGTAAACAAATACTGGTTGAGATAACGACCGATACGTACATCTGCGTAAGTCGCACCGACACTGCGGGCGGCCTCCAATGCCACGTCCGCCAAGGCTTTCTTGGCCGCGACGTCCAGTGTTTCTGGCCCGGCAGACTGCGCCAAACCGCTCATGGGCACGCTCATACTGGTGAGCCCAAGCCCAGTCAATTGAATAAAGGATCGTCGTTGCACGGCCTAGTACTCCTTCAAACGAATATTGTCGGGTTCAGACGGGAAAGCGGCTCATCGTATCAAATTAGAACCAATTCAATACCTGTTGATGCGGAATAGTCGACCTTGCTGCAGAAAAACTCGAACCACCTGTCCAACGATATCCCCTAAGATAGCGGCTATGGCTATTAACTTACTTCGCGAATTTCTCAAACTGGAATCGGCCAGCGGCTTGATCCTGATCGGATCCGCCGTGCTGGCACTAGTGGTGGCAAACAGCCCGCTGGCCAGCTACTACGATTTAATGCTGTCCACCCCCATGGTCGTCAGCATTGGCGCCCTGGCCATCGACAAGCCGCTGCTGCTTTGGGTCAATGATGGACTGATGGCGCTGTTTTTTCTCCTGGTTGGGCTGGAAATCAAACGGGAGGTGTTGGCAGGTCAGCTGTCATCACCCTCACAGATTGCCCTACCGCTGGCCGGCGCAGTGGGCGGCCTTGCGGTACCGTCTGGTATCTACGCCTGGCTCAATTGGGACAACGCCGATGCGTTGGCAGGCTGGGCTATCCCGGCTGCCACCGACATCGCGTTTGCGTTGGGCATTCTGGCCCTGTTAGGCAATCGCATCCCGAGCGCGTTGAAACTGATGCTGCTGGCGATCGCCATTTTCGACGACCTTGGCGCTATCGTCATTATTGCTGCGTTTTATTCCAACAACATTTCTGTGCCTGCATTGGCGGGTGCCGGCGCTGGCCTTATCGCGCTGTTCATCATGAACCGACGCAGCGTCAGCACCCTCACCCCCTATCTCTTCATGGGTCTAATGGTGTGGGTCTGCGTGTTGAAATCCGGTGTTCATGCGACTTTGGCCGGGGTCGCATTAGCGATGTTTATTCCCATGAAGCTCGAAGGCAGGGACAAATCGCCGCTGGAATCCCTGGAGCATGACCTGCATCCCTGGATTGCCTTTGCCGTAGTGCCAATCTTCGCGTTCTTCAATGCCGGAGTATCCCTAGGCGGCCTGTCCCTGGATGCGTTGGGACACCCAATAACCCTGGGTATTGTCCTCGGACTGATTGTCGGCAAACAGATTGGCATTATGTCTGCGCTGGGTTTAATGGTTGCCAGCGGCATCGCCAAACTGCCTGAAGGCCTGCGTTGGGGGCAGATTTATGGGATGTCCATTCTGTGTGGCGTTGGCTTCACCATGAGCCTGTTTATAGCGTCGCTGGCCTTTGAAGAAACGGGCGCGGATAACTTTGTATTCGACCGGCTGGGCATCCTGGCCGGATCCGGTTTAGCGGCAGTGGTGGGCTATATCGTGTTGCGAGTCATCTGCAAACCCGGTGAAGGCGATTGATTCGATACTACTACTGGATAACCCCGCTTTTTATCCTCCTGGATATCGCCGGCGGATGGAATCTTCGAATAGCCGCTCTGGCTGACCCAGCGCACCGCACGGCGTATTACTTGTTCCTGCTGGCTTGCGCCGGTGCCATGTGGAAACTGCCGCGATTCACCCCATTCATCGCCGTTGTGGAGTCTGGGGTTAACTTCTTTCTGCTTATTGGCAGCGTGATGCTGCCTATTTTGGGTTACGGACATCTGTTGAAAAATCCGGTCATAGGCTTTGCCGGGTGGACCCATCTGGCCAATTTTTTCATCACCGGGCTGATTTTGAGTACGGTCATTCGCCGCAATTCCAGCCTGCTACCAGACGCAAACGTCAATCGCTGAAACCAATCCCGGGTGACGACGGTCTACAATAGATAAGGGAATCACGTACGAGGCGTTACCGTGTCAAAATATTTCTCCAGCCGTTCCGCTAAATCCAACACCATTTTTGCCCTTGCGCTGTTCTTTGGGCTTATGGCGGCCCTGCCGGCCCAAGCCCTCATGAGCCTGGAAAAAGAGGCAGAACTGGGACTGGAACTGCATTTGCGAATGATGGCAACGGTTACCACCTACCCCGATCCAGACCTGCAGGCTTACGTCGACGAAATTGGCCAGAAAGTCGCCAAAAACAGCGACAATCCCAACCTGAACTACACCTTTACGGTTCTGGACGACGAACTGGTTAACGCCTTTGCCCTGCCGGGCGGTTACATCTACATCACCAGAGGCATGTTGGCGCACCTGAACAGCGAAGCTCAGCTAGCGGCCGTGCTGGGTCACGAAATTGGCCACGTCACGGCCCGCCACAGCCTGAAACGGCAAAGCCAGCAAAAACTCTGGGGCGCTCTGGCAGCTCTGGGCTCAATTGCAACCCGCAGCAACATCACCGGCGAAGCGGCGGGAATTGTCGGCGACGTCATGGTTACCGGGTACGGCCGGGATCAGGAGCTGGAGGCCGATCAGCTAGGGGCCAAATTCATGGCTAAAACCGGCTACTCGACAACCGCAGTCACTGACACCGTAGACCTGCTGAAAAAACGCGAGCAGTTTGAATACGAACGAGCGCGAGTAGAAAAACGTGACCCCCGAGTACCCCACGGCACCAATCGGACCCACCCGGACAACAACGAACGATTTTCCGAAGCCCTGGTGGCCGCACAAAAATATCGTCCGGCTGAAATCCTGGCTGACGAAGAACAACGATTTCTGGACATGATTGACGGGCTGGCCTTCGGCCCCAGCAAAACGCCAGGAACCGTACGTCGAAATTATTTTTATAACGCGAAATATCGCATCAAGATGAAGTTCCCCCAGAACTGGCGAGTGGGAGGCGCGTCGTCCCAGATCCAGGCACTGTCAGAGGTCAACGACGCGGCCCTGCAAATTGACGTGGTGGTACCCGGCCGAAAAATGACGGCCCGGGATGTAATCATGAAGAAGTATCGGGTAGAAAAACTCCTCGACGGCAAAGACATCACCGTGGCCGGCATGAAAGCCCACATCGCCACCATTAACCGCTACTCGGGCGGCCCTTTCGGCAACCGCCCGGCCAGAGTGGCGGCAATCTTGGACAACCGCTTCCGCCGCGCCTACGTATTCATTGGCACCGGCAAGCGAGATTTGAGCAAAATAGCTAACGACCCGGATTTCATCGCCACCATTTTCAGCTTTGACCGCATGGATCCCACCGACATCTCTCTGGCAGAAGCACCCAAGGTAAAAATCGTAAGGGCAGAACCCGGCACCACCTACGAAGATCTGGCCGCCAAATCAGCCATATCGTCCTATCCTGAACAAAACCTGCGCCTGCTCAACGGTGCTTATCCCAGGGGCGAACCTGCTTCCGGCGAGATGATCAAAACCGTGGACTAACCGGAACCAGCCATGAGTGGCTTGTTCCCGCCCAATGAACAACCACGGAAGCAGAGGCAAAGCCCGGCACACCAAGCAACTAAAACTCAACCCGCGCATCAACATCCGGGTGCAGTTCATTGAGTGCAAGCGATAGTCCGTTATTGCTAACCACCCGAGCATGCTGCCGTGCCAACCGACGCGGTTCACTCACGCCACAGGAGTGCGCAATGATGGTCACTTCCTTCACCATATTTTTCGCGTAGTTTGCAACCCGGCGGGACTTATCTTTTGGCACCAAACCCCGCTGCAACGACTTGTCGTGAGTCGTAATGCCTGTAGGACAGGTGTTCTTGTTGCACTGCAGCGCTTGAATACATCCCAGCGCAAACATGAATCCCCTAGCGTTCGTCACCGCATCAGCGCCGGCACACAACGCCCAAGCCACCTCCGCCGGAGTAATCCGTTTGCCCGACGCCAGCACCCTCACTCTGCGAGTCAGGCTGTACTCATGCAGCTTGTCCACCAGCATGGGCAGCGATTCGCGCAGCGGCAGGCCCATTTCGTCCATTAACGGCTGGGGCGCAGCTCCGGTTCCCCCATCACCGCTGTCGACGGTGATGAAATCCGGCGCCGATTCAACCCCGCGCTGGTGAATTTGTTCACCCAGTTCATCCAGCCAGTCGGGACTTGAGAGTACTACTTTGATTCCCACCGGCTTGCCCGTCACCCGGCGGATTCGCTCAACGACATCCAACAGTTGAGCGCAATTGGCAATATCCGGATGACGGTTGGGGCTGATAGACGGCTCGCCCTCTGGAATTCCGCGGATTTTGGCGATTTCCGCGTTGACCTTCGCTGCGGGAAGAATGCCACCCTTGCCAGGTTTGGCGCCCTGAGCCAATTTCAGTTCAAACATTTTGACCGATTCATGGGCCGCCATAGCGGTAAGCTTCTCATCACACAACAGTCCCTGGTCATCCCGCACGCCGTATTTTGCAGTGCCGATCTGGTAAACCACATCACACCCTCCCTCCAGGTGTGCCGGGGCCAATCCGCCCTCACCGGTATTGAGCCAAATGCCCGCTTTGGCTGCACCATAGGAGAGCGCACGCACCGCCGGCCGTGACAGCGCGCCGTAGCTCATGCCAGAAATATTAAAAATGGAGGTGGTTTGATAAGGGGTATTGCAATATGGCCCAAATAGTATGGGCGTCGCCTCATTCTTCTCATCTTCCAGGGGAGGAAAAGGACAGTTGGCGAAAATCACCGTACCTTCAGGACGCAGGTCTTTGGTAGACCCAAACGCAGCGGTGTTGTTGACGTCTTTGGAGGCCCGGTAGGCCCAGGATCGCTGGGCCCGATTAAAGGGCATTTCTTCGCGGTCCATGGCGAAGAAGTATTGACGGAAAAACTCGCCCAGGTGTTCAAACAGAAACCGGAATCGGCCAATGACCGGGTAATTTCGTTTCACCGTGCTTTCGGTCTGAAATTTGTCGATAACAAACAACACCGCAAACACCAGCACCCCGACTCCTACCGCCAGAATAAACAGGCCCGTGAGAATTTCCAGCGTGGTTAGCATCCAGCCGGGTATGTTCATAGTTTTTCCCTATTTGGTCAGTGGGTGCCCGTTGATACGAGCACCCCGCGCGCGCCTCAGAGTGACAACGAACGTAGTACGGCCATTTTAGAAATTTGCATCTCCTCGAAGGTAAACTCGATGCCGCCCACCCCGTGTCCTGAGGTACGCAAACCAGCAAACGGCATCCAGTCCACTCGGAAGGCAGTATGGTCGTTGATCATCACAGCGCTGGCGTCAATACCGTTGTAGACCTTCATTGCCGTATCGATGTTTCGGGTAAATACCGCTGACTGGAACGACACCTCCAGTGAATTGGCTCGCTGAAGCGCCTCATCTTCGTCCTGCACCGGGTACACGCAGACCACCGGACCAAAAATCTCATTGCCACTGATGGTGGCGGAGTCCGGCGGATTGAGAAGAACTGTGGGCTTGTAGCAGTTGTTGTCCAACCGCTCGCCTCCGCTGACCAACGTAGCACCCGCGTCGATCGCCTCTTTGACCCACTGATCCACTCGGTCAACTTCACCGGGATCAATCAATGGCCCAACTTCGGTGGTGTCTTGACGCGGATCACCCACCACCATGCTATCGCCCGCGGCGGCGAGCCGTTCGGCCAGTTCCCCAGCAATACTGTGATGGGCATAAATTCTCTGCACCGACACACAAACTTGTCCTGCGTGATAGAAACCGCCCTTGGCCAGCAAGGGCACGGCCGCATCCATATCGCCATCGGCCGCAAAAATCACCGGCGCGACGCCGCCGTGCTCCAACGCGCAACGTGCACCGGGAGCGAGTTTGGAGCGCAACATCCAGCCCACTCCTGAACTGCCAATAAAACTGAAAAATCCGGTTCGGGCATCACTGACCATTTTGGTGGCCAAGGAATTGCTTTCCGTCATCGCCACCTGGCACCACGGATCAGGAAGGCCGGCTTCGCGCAACATGGCGACGAACCGGAAACACGAGATGGGAGTGGACTTTGCTGGTTTGACCAGCACCGGGCAACCCGCAGCAATGGCTGGCGCCACCTGATGAACGATCAGGTTCAGCGGATGATTGAAGGCGCTGACTGCCACCACCACGCCGATGGGTTCGTGGATCGAAAACGATACGCGGTTAGCGGAGGCAGCGGAAACACCCATAGGATATTGGCGGCCCGCCTGATTTTTCAGCGCATCCACACAAAGGTGGACACCCTCGATGGCGCGATTAACCTCAACTACCGAATCGGGCAAAGGTTTGCCGCCCTCTGAAGCCGCGGTAAGCGCCAGTTCATCGGCTCGCTCCCCCATCATCCTGGCGACATTTTCTAAAATTTCGATGCGTTTGGGAACGGGCAGCCAAGATGATCGATCTCGATACAAGCCATAGGCCGTCGTCAACGCCTTTTCGGTCAGGTCCTCACCGATGGTGTCCACCGTAGCCAACAGAGAATCATCAAAGGGACAGCGGACTTCGATCTGTCCGGCGGGATCGCCGCCGCCAACGATAGTGTGCGCAAGATGCTCGGTCATGTAGAGGGCCTCGGTCTGGATTGAGGCGCTATTCTACTGCAGACGGGAGGTGAGTTCCGCATTTGCCCCTGAGGACAGGTTGTGCGGCTATCTGCCGGGCGGGCGGTCGTCTTGGCCCGGGTAAACGTAGACAGCCTTAGTGCCGTTTAATTCACTTACCCCTCAGGGGTGGATTCCAGCCCATCGGCAAATATCCTGTTGGGCAGCCCAACTGGCGCGTTCACCTCCAGGCTTAAGGTGGTGGGGATTGTGGTTGCCACGACGTCCAGCGTCGCCGTCTGAGTTTGCGCCAACGTGGCCGCGTCAAACCCAAAGCTGATCAGGCTCCCCCAAGGCAATACCCCAGACGTAGGCGCTCGAAACGCCACTGAACTATCGCCCAGGTCGATGGACCACTGGTTAAGCGCTGAGGCGTCACCGTCAGAAAACTCGATATTGTTCAATGCCGCCAATGTATTGATGGGAATAGTCACGCCATCCAGCCCACGGTCAAAATCGAAATTCATCAGTGTGTATTGATAACGAAACCGTCCGTTTGCCAGTGGCGTTACGGTGCTGGTCAAGCGCACTCTACCTAACTGAAAGTCCTGAGTGGAAGAGGTTGAGCCGGGCGCAGGGGAGCTGTTGTCTACCACCTCGTTCAGCACAGGGCCGTTGACAAATGTGGTGCTGCACGACCCGTTGCTGCAGGGAAAGCTCCACAACCCGTTAGCGCCTGCGTTGGCATTAAACGTTGGGGTGATTTCTTGATATCCCATCGAGTCAAACACGTTGACGTCTTGCCTGACCAGATACCAGGCCTCCAAAAAATATCGGGCCTGAGGGTCCATGAGGTCGGTCTCCAATACTGCCAGGCGACGATCAAATTCATCGTTGGGCGTGTTTTGACACCAGGATGCATCGTGAGGGAAGCCGCTGGGATTGAGCACGTCGCAACGCCCGTCGCTATCCTGATCCCAGATTGAACCAACCTTGTTCCATAACACCGAGGCCGCTTGAATTTCTTCCCGTGGCCCCAGGAGGTTGCGATCAGAATTGTTGCCAACGCCGTACAGGTCGGTGCACCCGGCCCCTACGACTCGACCGCCTGTGCAGCCGCAGGCACCATTTATAGAGTTCCATGCGTGTTTCACCGCGGAACGTCCTAACTGCTCCAATAGACCGTCTTTCAGGCGGTACAGACTCCAAACCAGCAGCCCGCCCTGATCAACTCCATAGGGTTCACATTGTCCATTGCCATTGTCTATGCAATCTGAATCATCGGCATTATCAGGCCCTTCGTTCGCCGTAATATTGTCAACGCTTGGTACGGTAAACATCGAGTACCACGGAATATCCGCGGTACCTACGTTGCGGAAAAATGCTGACGGCGTCACGGCAATGCGCCCACCACTTCGATTCGTGGGCGTTTCGACAACCTGGTCGATGGCCTGCATTTCCAAATTTGCATCAAACCCCGCTTGGGTGGGCCAGTTTGGACTGGCACCACACGCGGTGCCCTTTCTTTCGACATCTGGACTCGCCGGCGCCACAACCTCCAGTTTCAGGCTAACCTGGCCCAGATATTGGCCCTCTGCGGCCTTACCGCCCACAACTGTCGCAAGCAGTGGCCCTACATAGGCGTCCATAATGTGGGCGTTTAGAGTTTCGGTCCGGGGCTGATAGTCGAAGTGGCCGTAGCGCAACGTCAGGGCAACGCCACCATCAGACTGAACTGCAGCCAATGCCGCATCGCGGGTTCCAGCCAGCGGAACCAAACGAAGGTTGTTAAGGCTAACCCGCCCAGCTGGGCCGCGCAGGCTGACGTTATTGCCGCCGATCAACAACGAGCCATCATTCAGCGTGTTGAAGCGCCCGAAACTGCCATCAAATTCCAGCGATGAGGTTTTGCTCACCGGCAGCGCCACGATTACCGTCTCTGCGCTCACGGTGTTATCGGCCTGCCCTTTAGCGGGGGAATCCAATGTTAGCCCGAGGGTCTTTAGTGCCTGAACGTTGAGTTGCCAGTGGGTCTCCCCTCCCACTGCTGACCACAGCGACTCAGCAGCGTTGGTGAGGGTACTGACGCTCAACAGCAAACACGCAACGCCAAAATGTGTCAGTAAGCGAACCATGAAACAAACCTGAGTAACCCGCAGTGAAATGAGTTTAGCCGGATGTTGTAGATTTTCTGTTAACTGATCGAATGAATCGACTGCGCAGATGCCTACTTATCTTCTACCGGGTAAGGCTCATCAGGGAATGTCTGATCGTGATATCCCTTGGCACCCACGGAGCGCGCAATTGCGCTGCGCGGGTCGCGCCCCGCTTCGAGGGCGTCCAGAACGGTGTGAAAATCATGTCTGGGCTGCCAACCAAGCACGTTCCGGGCGCGATCGTTCACGTAGACCCGATCAAGGGTGGGGTTCATGGTCCATTCCAATTCCCGGTATATGGCCTGATAGCGCGGCACCCGCTGAGCCAGGACAGCGGGTGCATCGATGCGTAGCTGGGCCAGGTCGCCTTCGGTAAATGGCGACGTCGCGCTGATGATGAGCGGCTGAAATGCCAAGCTTGGGGCTTTGTTGGCAGCCAAGAGATGGGCCTCTACCACATCTTCCAGGTCGACCCGGCGGTGCAAAAATTCGTTTGCCTTGATGTTTGGATCGGAGAACGCAGCGCGGGTCTGGGCGTTGTCATCAGCCTCGAGAAAAAAACGCGATGTTCGCAGCGCCAGGCAGGGCAGCGCGTGTTGCCGATAAAACAGATAACACAAGTCTTCCGCGGCAATTTTGGTTGCGCCATAAATATTTTTTGAGGGTGCTTTAATGGCCTCGGTAATCCACACCGCAGGAGACTTGGCTGACGGCCTGAGCGCTTCACCAAAGGCACTGGTGGTACTGGTGAAAATGAAGGCTTCCACTCCCTGATTTACCGCACTTTCCAGCAAATTCAGGGTGCCGGTCACATTGGTGTCGAGAAAGTCGCGTTTACTGTGAGTGGCCACATGGGGTTTATGCAGGGTGGCCGTATGGTAAACCGTCGATACCCCGGCCATGCAGCGTTTGACGAAGTTCCCATCGGCAACAGAGCCAACGTGGGTTGTAGTAGGTGACGCTTGGATATCTGCCCCTACCACGTCGAATTCCGGCTGCAACCGACGAACCAGAGCTTCGCCCAGATGCCCGGCACTCCCGGTGACCAGTACTCGACTCAATCCTGACTCCTGAAGGGCATCGGCACATTACACAATGTGTCGGGTTCTGGTGGCGTGCTCTTTTGCAGGATCGCCCGGGCCATCCCCGGGCGATCACAGGTAATCAAGGGCAATGGCTGTTTATTCGAAGTTGGCCTTGAACGTCAGACCCCAAATTCGAGGTTCGTTGACAAAGCCGGTGTTGTTGTTGAAATCGATGCCGCCGATCAAGTTTTCCTCGTCGGTCACGTTACGACCAAACAACGTGACCCGGTATTGATCGTTGTTCATCGAGTAACCCGTCTCCAGCCCCACCTCAAAGTTTCCGCTGTGGTTAAACTCTTCGGTTTGGTAGAGGAAAATCTCGGTCCGTCCAACCCGGGCATAATCCAACCCGAAGAATACTTCATTACCATTATTCAGCGGGTAAACGTAGTCCGTGGTGAAGTTAAAGGTTGAGCGTGGAGCGTTGGGAAACGGATTGCCGTCTACCCGTGCAAAGATCCCAGAACCGTTGTCGACCAATGGATCAGTGGGCGTGCAGATGCCAGAGCCGCAGGTGGGTACCAACAGGTTTTCATCTTCAATTTCGGTGTAGTTGTAGGCATAGCCCATGCCGAAGGTCAGATTCTCTGATGCGGCGAAGGTCAGATCGGCTTCAATGCCGTAGCCTGCACCACTTTCCACACTGACCAGCTGCACATTGTTGCCGGTACCACCGACAGCCGTGGTCTGAAGGTCTTCAATGTCGTACAGGTAAGCGGTCACGTTTGCCCGCAATCGGTTATCCATCAACTGACTTTTCATACCGACTTCGAAAGAGTCGATGATTTCCGACGCCGCTGTTGAAGGCTGGCCAAAAAACGCGATGTCGCGCCCCTGGATTGAAGGACCGCGGAAACCGCGAGCGTAACGAGCGAAGACATTAACGTCGTCGTTAACCGCAAAGGTCACACTGATATCGCCACTCAATTCCTCATCTTCAAGCACCGTCGTTGGCACTGGCGCGCCGGGATTGTTGAAGGCATTGAGCTCTTTCTCGTCACTGGTATACCGGAGTCCTGCAGTGATTGTGGTGCGATCAGAGATATCCCAAGACCCCTGAGCAAATACGGCCCACAGTTCATCGTCGCGAAACACGGTGGTCGGAGGAACAAATCCCGGATCGGTGATGTCCTCAAGGTCGCTCTGAAAGTAGTAAAAGCCAGCCTGCCAACGGAAATCTTCCGCGCTGTCGCTGGCTAGACGAATTTCCTGAGTAAACTGATCGGTCTGCGCAGTGCCACCCGTGGCGGAAGGGAACGGAATGGGACCCGGAAATTCCACCGGCAAAAAGCTGGCGCCAAAACCGCCGTCGATATCGCCGAAGGCGGTGCGCTCACCGTCCTCGTAAGCGGTAATGGAGGTCAGCGTCATGTCGCCAAGATCGTAATCCAGTTTGGCGGTGAAGCCCCACTGCTCCATATCGCCGATCGCCACGCCCGCATCGTGGTAGACACCATCCCGATCAAAGTTCTGATTCAGGCGGTTACTACCGGTGTCCAGCACGTTGGCGCGGAAGTACGACGCGGGGCCGTCAAGATCGCGCCAGCGTAAGGTGAACAACGCACTCAAGTCATCGTTGGGTTCGATAAGCAGTTTAGCCCGCAGTGCTTTTTCTTCATGGCCACCCTCAACGTCGTCAGCGCCGGTAAACAAGTTGTCGATCCAGTCATCCCGACGATTGACCATGAATGAAACACGACCAGAAACGGTGTCAGACATTCCACCACCGATGCCGCCCTGGACAATGGCAGTGCCGTAGCGGCCTACCGTGATTCCGACGTCAGCCCCAAATTCTTGGGTCGGATTACGCGAGTCAATTTTCACCAGACCTGCCGTGGTATTACGGCCAAACAGGGTGCCCTGGGGCCCACGGAGCACTTCAACCTGCTCGATATCAAACAGCGGGAAGCTCTTAAGGATGACGTTTTCCATCACAACGCCATCCATGATCACCGATACAGGCTGGGAGGCTGCGTTATCAAAATCGATGTTTCCAAGCCCGCGGATATAAAACCGGGGCGCGACCCGGCCGTTGGAAGATTCAACGTACAGGCCGGGAACCCTGGCTGCCAGGGCAAGAATATCGGCGCCGCCGGACAATACATTGGTAATTGTAGCGCTATCCAGGGCGGCGATTGAGATGGGCACATCCTGGAGGTTTTCCGTTCGTTTTTGGGCAGTTACAACAATCTCTTCTAAAACCTGGGCAGAGGCAGCGCCCCCAAGCCCAATAGCGACAGCGGCCGCAAGGGCGGTGAATTTGGTATTCATAACCGGAAAAGTCTCCAAGAAACGTCAGCGTGATTGGTGTCACGAAGTATACCGAAAGCTTGTGGCCCGTTACATCAATTCACTGAAACTTGCACTACCGCGCGCAGACTCAAAACCGGCTATTCAAGAGTGTCCAAAATCGTCGGTATGGCCTTGCGCAGGGCGAAAAACCCCTTCTTGCAGTGAGGCCAGCAAACTTGATCCCAAGGCCGAACCTGTCGAACCAGGGTAACGCCCGACTTTCCCAGGCTCTGGTTCAGTTGTGTGAGCTCCGACGCACCGGGACCCACCGGAAGATCAGCGGTAACCACCGAATCCAGCCTGTGACGACCCGCCCAAGCGATAATATCCTCAAGTTGCCTCATCGGAAGATCGGTCTGAGCATCAAAATGGCTACCCATCCGTACAAGGCTGTTTTCCAGTGCCGCCTCGGCAAAGCTGCGCGCAGGGCTGGCCGGCTCAGTTCGGGTCAGCTGACCTCGCAACGCCAATCCCCCAACGGCGTGCACGTTGTCGGAAGCACCCAGTACCAGAGGCGCCAGATCCATGTCGGTCACCAACACCCCTACCCGCCCCTGCATAACCTGATCGCAAGGTTGCGCAAGATCATTGGGCTCAATGGTTGCGTAGGCAGATGTCAAAGCTTCCGCAGCAAGCCCTGGGGTTACCGGGAATCGGCCCTCGGTGAATTTCGCGATATTACTTTCATGGGCCAGGTAGGTTTTGCCTTGGGTGTGAAGTCCAGCTACCCAGCGCCAGGACAGGGTATTGGAGGCCGCGTCAGCGTCTATGAGGTGGCGCAGAAAAAACTCGGCCCCCAGATACCAGGGCAACTTCAAGGTGAATATCCAAATACTGGCGAACCACATCCGGGCGTGATTGTGGAGATAGCCTTGCTCCTTAAGCTCTTGCACCCAGGCATCAAAACAGGCAATGCCCGTTGTCCCATCCCAGGCCTTCGATAAGGCCGGCTTCAGATCGAAGCCGACAGGGTTGTCTGTCGCTGCCCGATACTGGTCCCACACCACAGGCCGGTGCTGCAACCAGCCCTTCCAGTAGGTTCGCCAGAAAACCTCGTCGATAAACTTGCCAGCGCCGGCGTAGCCGTGGGCCTCAACTACTGCGGTGACCACCTCCCATTCACCCACCAATCGATGGCTGATATAAGGCGATAGCAACGATACATTGCTGCGATCGTCCGGCCCCATATCAAAGTTACGACGTCGCGCGTAATGAGCGTCGGCGGCTTTGGGAATAAACGACGCTAAACGCGCAAGACCCGCTGCGCGGGTGGCTGCAAACAAGCTACCGATGACTCAACGCTCCGTGGTCCGTGCAAACCTCACCGGTTGCTACGATGATGTCAGCCGCAGGCGGATGGGGCCTTTGGCGGTTGATGGGTCTATTGCTTTACCCTTTTGAGTGATCAGCAGTCGCCCTCTGGCCACCAGCCGCCTGGCAGCCATTCTGGTGGGCTCCATCAGCATCCGCCATTGTTTGTCCACGGAGGCGATCTGCCGGGCCGCCTCGCTGGGACAGATGGTCCCGCCGTTGCTGCGTTGCCTAAGCAGTTCCACGATGGTTTCCTCCAGCGCCAGATCCTCAGGTTTAAGACCCCGTTTGCGACAGGCACTGGAGCAGTGTTGGACCTCATTCCAGTTGTCTGCCCATTTTTTTCGCCACTGCATGCGTCTCCCGCAGACGCGGCAGGTTTTTTCTTGGGGCGATTGGTTTTGATTCACGCTTTTGCTACATCCCATTATCTGTAATGTGGTTTTATTCAGGACGCACACAATGCCAGAAGGTCCGGAAATACGTCGTGTTGCGGACCAGCTGGAGGCCGCCGTGCTGGATAAACCGTTGACCAAAGTCTGGTTTGCCCACCCTGATGCGCAGCAGCACGCCGAGACTTTGAGTGAGAGTAAAGTTATTAGCGTGAAGACTCGGGGAAAGGCGCTGTTGACCGGATTTGATTGCGGCCTCACGGTGTACAGCCACAACCAGCTCTACGGCCGTTGGTATTTCGTTACCCCGCAGCGCTTTCCTCGCACGCGTCGCAGCCTGCGCTGGCATCTGCAGACCGAGGACAAGATGGCCTTGCTTTACAGCGCCTCAGATATTCGAGTGCTGGCATCGGACCGATTGTCTGAACACCCTTTTCTCGCTCGAGCCGGCATCGATATTCTGTCTGACGCCCCCACGCCCCAAGCACTGTTCAAACATTTCCGCCAACCAAGATTCGCACGCCGCTCACTGGCAGCCCTGATGCTCGATCAACATTTTGTCGCGGGCACGGGAAATTATCTGCGCTCGGAAATATTGTTCACCAGCGGCATTTCCCACCATGCACGATTGTCTGAGCTTAGCGATGTCCAGGTAAAAAAACTTGCGCGGGAAACGATCAAGATCACCCGTCAAAGCTACGAAACTGCGGGGATTACCAATGACCTCAAACTGGTTGCCAGGCTGAAGAAGAAGGGCCTTAAGCGGCGCGCGTTCAGACACTTTGTTTTCGATCGAGCCGAGCAGCCCTGCCACCGTTGCGGTGACATTGTGCAGCGGGCCGAAGTGGCGGGGCGGCGCCTGTATTTCTGCGCTGGATGTCAGCCGCGCCACTAGTTTCTTGCCTTCACAGGCCATTAACTACTCGTTACCTATTGTGCTCGCTCTATTCGGAGGATTGAACCCATGCAAAGTTTACTGTCATTGCTGCTGTTGGCTGCATCAGGCCAAAGCTGCGAACTGCTCGACCATAATTTTCGAAAATTAGCTTCGGAAGATTCCGTCAACCTCTGCGAGACCTATCAGGGAGACGTGGTGTTGATTGTTAATACCGCCAGTAAGTGTGGCAACACGCCCCAATACGATGGTCTTGAGGCGATGAACGAAAAATATGCCGACCGGGGATTTGCCGTTCTGGGGTTTCCATCCAACGACTTTATGGGCCAGGAGCCTGGCACCGAAGAGCAAATCGAGGAATTTTGCCGCCTAACCTACGGTGTGAAGTTTCCCATGTTCGAAAAAACCCTGGTCAAAGGCGAACAGGCCCACCCGTTTTTTCAACAGCTGGCAGAACTGGATCAGGCACCGACGTGGAACTTTCAAAAGTACCTCATTGGCAGAGATGGCAAGTTGATTCAGGCCTTTAGCCCTCGCACCCAGCCCAGTGACCCTGCACTTGCCGCAGCTATTGAGGCAGCATTAACGAAGTAGCCGCTGAGTCTGTCAGCGCTTAAAAAAAAGGAGAGGGACCCGACCGTTCAGGGGAGAATGGGGAGGAACGTCCGGCCGGGTCCCGATTTACGTCTAACATAATCCACCAAAAGCTGTGAAACTAGAGTGAAAAGGTAGACAAAAACTCTACAGAGGCACTTTTGTCAAAATTATTCTGACTAATTGTGTAAATTTGTCTAATATAGCGCGCAATATATTGGACAACCCCAACCATGTCAGACATTTCCCAGTCCCTATTCTCCATCGGAGCCGTTGCTCGCCTTACCGGCCTTACAACCCACAGCCTGCGTAAGTGGGAAGACCGGTACCAGGTCGTCAAACCGCTGCGCAGTGACGGCGGGGACCGCCGTTACACCAGCGTTCAAGTAGCTCGTCTGACCCTCTTGAAAGAACTGGTAGACGCCGGGAACAGCATTGGTGAACTCGCCGCCATGACCACAGAAAGACTGAAAGCACGGTCGGTGACGGCGTTGAAACCCCGCGCTCCGCGTAGCGAAGGCGCTTGCCGAGTCGCGGTGCTCGGTGAGTTTCTGCCTGCGCTGCTTGAATATCACAACCCCCTGGGCCCGATGCTGAACGTCGTCGGGAAAGGAAGCCAAGCCAGTCAGCTCAGTGGCATGGGCGTAGATTGCGTGATTGTCGAGACTGCCTGTTTGGGAGCCGACCCAGAGTTGACCCTCAGCCAGCTCCGGCGAGATACCGGTGCTCGTTGTCTAGTGATCTTGTATCGCTTCAGCACCCGAGCGGAAGCCGCCAAACATCGCGCACCCGACGTCATTTGCCTTCGAATGCCGGTGGACTATGAAGAACTACAGCGACAAGTCGTATCCATGGTTGCCAGTTGCGGAGAGCCCACGAGCAGCACTCAGCCGCCGCCAGCACGCCGCTACAGCAAAGACCTGCTGGCGCGACTGATGACCATCGACCCAAGTATTGGCTGCGAATGCCCATCACACGTGGCGGAGATCGTTGCAACGCTGATCGATTTCGAAACCTATAGCGCGAACTGCGAATCGAAAAACCAGGCCGACGCGGAAATTCATCAGCAGTTATACCTGACCGCCAGCCGAGCCAGGGCGGCGTTCGAATCAGCCCTCACTGCCTTGGCGGCCCACGAGGGAATACCGCTGGAAACCTGGCGAAGGGAGAGAGCCGGCTAAGACTTTCCCGCCAAGAATTGTTTCATCAGCCTTTGCTTTGCTGGAATGCTGATAACGCCGCCTCCCTGGCTGAACGATGATCAACAATCGGTTTCGGGTAGTTTTCGCCCAGGGTCACACCGGCGTCCAGAAGCACTTGTTTGGGCGCCTCCCAAGGCTTATTCAAGTATTTTTGCGGCAGGCCTTTTAGCTCCGGCACCCACTGCCGAATGTAGGCACCCTGCTTATCGAACTTCTCGCCCTGGGTCATGGGGTTAAATATGCGAAAGTACGGCGCGGCGTCCGCACCGCTGCCCGCTACCCACTGCCAGCTGGCGGCGTTGTTGGCCAGGTCTGCATCCACCAGGGTGTCCCAGAACCAGTCCTCGCCATGGCGCCAGTGCATACGCAGGTGTTTGACCAGAAAAGACCCAACAACCATCCGCACCCGGTTGTGCATCCAGCCCGTATGCCACAATTGGCGCATGCCGGCATCTACCAACGGATAGCCAGTGCGACCGCGACGCCAGGCTTCCAGCTGGTCTTCATTCTCAGCCCACGGAAACTGATCAAACTGAGGTCGGAAATTGCTCTCTGGCAAGGCCGGAAAAAGACACAGCAGGTGATAAGAAAAATCCCGCCACCCTACCTCGCGCAAAAACGCGTCGCCAGCCGCCTCGTTAATCTGATTGCCAGCTGCAGCCGACTTCACCGCACGCCAGATCTGTTCGGGGCTGATTTCACCAAAATGCAGATGGGGTGATAATCGCGAAGTGAAGTCCTTGTCAGGCTGATCCCGCCCCTGCTGATAGTCATCAACCGCCAAATCCAAAAACGCCTTCAAGCGGGCGAAAGCGCCCTCTTCTCCAGGCTGCCAAAAGTCTCGCAGGCCTCCAGCCCAATCCGGATCGGTGGGCAGAAGTTGCCAGCTATCCAAGTCGTCGCCCGATGAACCCATTGGTGTATGCCACTGCACCTTGGAAGGGACTTGTCGGGCGCTTTTGATTTGTTCAGCGTCGCGTGCAGCCAGCAGCTTCATGGATGCTCGCCAGAACGGTGTAAACACCTTGTAGGGTCTGCCGTCCAGGGTGGATACCCGCTCAGGCTCAAGCAGCAAACGACCGGCAAATCGCCTGACCTCGACGGTGTCCTTGGAGGACTCATCGAAACGCTGCTTCAAAGCCTTTTGTTGCTCAACTGCCCAAGGTTCATAGGCTCGGGAAAAATACACCGCTTTGGCGTTTTCTGACTTGACCAGGGCTTCAAGACAATCGATGGAATCGCCCTTGAGCAATACCAGTCGCCCCCCCTGTTCAGCAATACGGGAGGCCAGGCTTGTCAGGCTATGGTGCAGCCACCAGCGACTTGCACCGCCCATTTTCCAGGGGCCCGCAGCCTCCTCATCAAGGATAAACACCGCCAGCACCGGCCCGTTGGCCGCCGCCGCAGCCAACGGCGCGTGGTCCGTCAACCTCAGGTCATTGCGAAACCAGCAGATGGTGGGTCGTTGGGTATCACTCATTGCGTCGTAAATTCCTCAAGAAACTGTTCAGCGGCGACAGAAATTTTCTCCCGCCGATCATCACCCATGCGCTCCAGCGTGCGCACCATCATGGACAACCTTGGATTAGCGCTGAAGAACTTTTTATGTCGCTCAATAAAGCGCCAGTACAAACCGTCAACCGCGTCGCACCAGCTGCCCCGCGAATAGTCGCTCATCTTCAGCAAATAATTGGAGCCGCAAATATAGGGTTTGGTGGCAAATATCCCGCCGTCAGAATGCAGCGCCATACCGTAGACGTTAGGCCCCATCACCCAATCCGATGAGTCCACATGAGTCACCATAAACCAGTTGTGTACTTGAGCTGGCTCAATCTCACACAAATTCATCAAGTTACCTACCACCATCAGCCGGACAATATGATGGGACCAGCCCAGGTTGTTCACCGTTTCAATGGCATGGTCCAGTGGCACAATGCCGGTATTACCGGTAAACCAAGCGTCGGTCAGCGATCGCTTGTGGCGAAAAAAATTGTCTTTGCGCTGGCGTTCATCAAAGTGCTGGTAGATACCGCGGATAAACTCTCGCCAGCCGATCACCTGACGGACAAATCCTTCCAGACTGTTCAGTGGAATATCGCTTTCGCGCGCTTTCACGAGCGCACAATCGACGATCTCTTGCGGCGTAATCAGACCCAGATTCATCATCGGCGACAGCACACTGTGAAACACGGTATCGCTGCGCAGGCTCAAAGCGTCCTGATAGCGGCCGAAATCCTCCAGCTGCTCTTCAACAAAACGCTGCAACCAGCGTAGACTTTCCTGGCGAGTCACTGGCCACCAGAAATCCCTTGCGCTGCCGGGATGGTCCGCAAACCGCTCTTCTACCAGTGCCACCACGGCGTCCACGTGGTCAGTCCAGGGCGCCTGGGGCGGTGACGGAGGCGTAAGATCTTTCGGCAGCCGCTTTCGGTTGTCCTCGTCGAAACTCCATTGGCCACCGGTGGGCCGGCCTTCGCCGTCCAACAAAACACCCATAGACTTGCGTTGGCGTTTATAAAAATCGGCCATGAAAGGTTTCTTCACCGAGTCCAGGTAACCGGCAAAAGTCTTCCGGGAGGTCAGAAACATCGGCGATTCCAGCACCTTGAATCCAATGCCTAAGTCGGCGCAAAATTCGTCGATACGGCGAGCGAAAAAATGATCCTCGATTTCAAAGCACACCAGTTTGGTGATGGCCTCGCGTTCAACAAACTCCTTCAGATGCTCAACCAGCGACGCACCGTCTGGCTCCCCCAGTTCGTGGTAACAGACCTCCCGCCCCTGGCTTCGAAGCGCGTCCGCATACTCGCGCATGGCCGCTAGGAACAGCACGATTTTTTGCTGGTGATGACGAACGTAGGTGCACAGCTCCAGATCTTCACACATGAAGACTGGAGTTTGGACGGGCGGCAAATGCTGCTCGGGAAACAACTGGTTACCCAAAATCAGGAGGGCACTGCGCTCTTGATCACTCATCGCGGTGGTGCCGCAGATCAGAGGCGTTGGGGGTGGCTTGGCTCATTGGCAAAAGCAGACCGGGCAAAGTATTGGCTGCGCCGTCAGCTGGACATTCAAGGAAGAGCAAATAGCGTACGCGGACAAACACGAATAAAACGTGAAACTTAGCCGTCAGATATTGGCGCGATGATGATTTTCCAGAACCTTCAGCGTCGCGAGATAAAGCGCCGAGAGCTGCTCAATGTCGGCCACCTCTGCGCACTCGTCTATTTTATGAATTGTGGCATTTTTTAATCCCAACTCGACTACCTGAGCACCCAGCGGCGCGATAAATCGGCCATCAGAGGTACCCCCCCCTGTATCGTGAACCGGGGGTGAGCCTCGCCACTGAGCAACCGCTTGATCAACGGCCTCAAGCAACGCACCTTCGGGGGTAGAAAACGGCTGCCCGGAAAGCTGCCACGCCAGCTCATACTGAACGCCGGATTCATCCAGAATCCGTTCTACCCGCTGCTGCAGGTCAGTGGCCGGCGACGCGGTGCCAAACCGAAAATTAAACTGGAGGTCCACCCGGCCGGGAATCACGTTAGTCGCGCCTACGCCGCCGCTCACATTGCTGATTTGAAAACTGGTGGCCGGAAATAAATCGCAGCCGCTATCCCAGGAGGTATCCACCAGGGTTTTCATCACCCCGGTGGCTCGATGAATCGCGTTGTCCGCTCGATGGGGAAACGCCGCATGCCCTTGCACGCCCAGCACCGACAGCTGAGCGTTCAGCGACCCACGCCGGCCAACGCGGATGTTGTCCCCTAAGGTATCGATGGAGGAAGGTTCACCCACCAGACAATAGTCGATATGAACACCCGCCTCTTCCAGCGCCGGGGCCGCCTTGGCGATGCCATGTTCGGCGACGCCCTCTTCGTCACTGGTCACCAGCAATCCCACCGTGCCATGGTGATCTGGATGACTTTCTACAAACTGCTCCAGCGCAACCACCATCGCCGCCACTGCACCCTTCATATCCGCCGCACCCCGGCCGGTCAGCACGCCGTCCTGTACGGTGGGTTCAAAGGGATCACTGCGCCACTGATCCACCGGACCACTGGGCACAACATCGGTATGGCCTAAGAACGCGGTAACCGGGCCTGTATTGCCATGGCTGACCCAGAGGTTTTTTACGTCAGCAAAGTCCAGCTGCCGGGCAGTAAAGCCTTTTGACTTCAACCGCTCACTGATCAACGCCTGACAGCCGGCATCTTCCGGGGTAACCGAGCGGCAGCGAATCAGCTCACAGGTAAGCGCGACAGACGGCCCCCTCACAGCTGGTCACGCCAACTTGATGGATTAAAACCCACGGTGATCTCGTCGCCCCACTCCACCAGGGGGCGTTTGATTAACGTCGGGTGGTTTTCCAGCAGTGACACATCGCCCCCCATCACCGCCTCGCGGGCGCTCTCGTCAAGCTGACGCCAGGTGGTTGAACGCCGATTGATCAGCGTGTCCGCCCCAAGTTGGGAAAACCAGGTTTTAAGGGTGTCTGAAGCTACGGGGGATTGGCGCAGATCGACAAACTCAAACTCCACGCTCTGATCGTTCAAAAACGCCAGCGCCTTGCGGCAGGTGTCACACTGTTTGATGCCGTAAACCTTCACTCGCCAGACCTCAGCAGCTCGTTGATACCCACTTTGGAGCGAGTCTTCTCATCCACCTGCTTGACGATCACTGCGCAGTACAGGCTATGGCTGCCGTCAGCGGCGGGCAAAGAACCCGACACCACCACAGAGCCTGCGGGCACCCGCCCATAGCTCACCTCGCCAGTGGCCCGGTTATAGATCCGTGTACTTTGACCAATAAAAACGCCCATGGAAATCACGCTGCCGCGCTCAACCACTACCCCCTCCACAACCTCTGACCGAGCGCCGATAAAGCAGTTGTCCTCGATAATGGTTGGCCCCGCCTGAAGGGGTTCAAGCACGCCACCAATGCCCACGCCCCCGGACAGATGAACGTTGGCACCAATCTGCGCGCACGATCCGACAGTGGCCCAGGTATCCACCATGGTGCCGGCACCGACATAAGCACCGATGTTGATGTAGCTGGGCATGGCAACCACGTCAGGCGCAAGAAATGCCCCGCGCCGAATGGTGGCGGGTGGCACCACTCGGGCTCCCGTAGCAGCGATGTCATCTGCGGGATTGTCAAAGCGGCAGGCCACTTTGTCGAAGTACTGGGTGTATCCGCCGTCAATAGGGCGATTGTCGCTGATGGCGAAATACAGCAGCACCGCCTTCTTCAACCATTGGTGGACAGTCCAATCGCCGCTGCCGTTGGGTTGGGCCACCCGCAGCGTGCCATTTTCTAATGCGCTGATTGCCTGCTCAACCGCATCGGACGCGGTGTCTTTCAGCGCCTCCCGGCTTAAGTCCGCACGTTGATCAAAGGCGGTTTCTATCACCGCCTTGAGTTCCTCATGATTCATTTCAGGCATTTTCCAAAGCTTCCTGTATGGCTGATTCCAGCGATTCACTGGCCTGCTCAGACAACGGCTGATCCTCCCGATCGCTGATGACAAAAACGTCTTCTACCCGGTCGCCCAGAGTAACCACGCGCACGCCGTGTATTCGCACCTGCTGCTGCATCAGAGCCCCGGACACGATGGCCAGTAACCCGGGGCGATCTGACCCCAACATTTCCATTTCCGTAAACTGCCCTGCGGCATCGGCTTTGAACCGAATTAGGGGCTTACGCTGGAAAGGCTTTAGACGAGCAGGCATTCGGCTGCCCTGGGTGGTGGGTTCAAAGTTTGGCAGCTGTCGAAGGCGTTTTAACACACGCTGGGTCAGTCGTTGTACCGACGACTTATCCAATGACGCCGAGCCGCTGGCATCCAGCACCAGGAACGTGTCTAACACGTTGCCATCAGCGGTGGTAAACCCTCTGGCGTCAACAACGCTCAGTCCGCTGCGGCCCAGGCAATCTACAATGGTGGCAAAAGTGCCTTCGATGTTGCGCGCGTAAACCATCAGCTCAGCGGCACCGCTGGCGGCGGACTGGCGCATTCTGACAAGCGGCAGTTTGGCCGGTCCTTCTGGTCCATCCACCATCATTTCAATGGTGTGCCAGGCGACCTGATCAGGCGTATGGCGAAGAAAATACTCCTCGGTCAAATCGCCCCACAAATCCTCTCTGAACTCCACCGACACCTGGGCACGATCCAGCAATACGCTGGCCCGGGCGCGGGTATCTGCAATGGCGTCTGAGCGTTCCGCAAGGTTTCCCGGCCCCCGCTCCAGTGCTTCCACAGTGAGTAAAAAAAGTTCGGACAGCAGGCGCGCTTTCCAGGAGTTCCATAGCTTGATACTGGTGCCGGATATGTCGGCTAGGGTCAGCAGGTACAGCAAATCCAAGCGACGCCGGGTGCCAACCGTTTCGGCAAACCGGTTAACCACCGCAGGGTCGGCTATGTCCTGGCGCTGGGCCGTTGTCGACATCAGCAGATGATGGCGCACCAGCCAGGCGACAAGATCACCGTCGGACTCTGAAAATCCATGCTCAGCACAAAAAGTCTTGGCGTCTTGCTCGCCCAGTTCTGAGTGATCCCCCCCCCGACCTTTCGCAATGTCGTGGAAAAACGCCGCCAGGTACAGCAGTTCCGGCGCACCGAGTGAGCGAAACAAATCGTAGGCCATTGGATAGGTTTTATCGTCACGCTGGGTGGCAAAGTGATGCACGTACTTCATCACCTCCAACGTGTGCTGATCCACCGTAAACACATGGAACAAATCGAACTGCATGCGGCCCACGATCTGGCGGAACACTGGCAGATAGGCGTCCAGCACTTCATACCGATGCATTTTTTCCAATATCTGCGGAAGGTGACGTCCGTCGCGCCACAGATCGCCGAATAGTTGACGTGCCTCAGGCTGATTTCTGTAGGACTCGTCTATCAGCGAGCGATAAGCCCGCAGCTGCCGTAGCGTATCGGCTCTAACTCCACGCACCTCTGGTTGCTGCTGCAACACGCGGAAAATTTTCAGTAGCAGCAGCGGGTTATTCGGCAGCGGGTCCGCTTCGATGAACTCCAAATAGCCCTGGCGAATCTGAAAATCGTCATCCACGTGGGTGATTTTCATGCGCTTCTTACGCGCCAGTATGTCTTCATCAAACGACTGCAGCAGGCGTTCGTTCAGGCGGCCTAACTGCATGACGCGAAGAAAGTAGTTCTGCATAAACTGCTCAACCGCCAGATTGGCGCCCGGCACGTCGGCAAAACCAAACTGCGCAGCCAACTCTCGCTGATGCACAAACAGCAAACGATTTTCTTTCCGCCCGGCCGCCAAATGCAGACCGTAGCGCACCCGCCACAGGAAGCGTTGACCTTCCATCAACGCCTGATATTCCTCCTCGGTGAGAAAACCTGAGTTGGCAGTTTCCAGCAATGTCGATGCGTTGTAGTGGCGTTTCGCTACCCAGGCGATGTTCTGAATATCTCTCAGCCCGCCCGGCCCTTCTTTCACATTCGGCTCCAGATTGTAGGCGGTACCTCCAAATCGTTTGTGGCGACTTTTTTGTTCAGCCAGCTTGGCTCGAAAGTAGGCTTCGCCGCGCCAAATGCGCTTCGGTGACATCGCCTGTTGAAGCTGTTGCGGTAGGGTTTCATCGCCAGCAATCAGGCGAATCTCCATTAGCGTAGTGGCGGTGCTGACGTCGTCTCGACTGGCTTTCACACATTCCTTGACGGAGCGCACCGCGTGGCCCACTTCCAGGCGTAAATCCCACAAACTGGTGACAAAATCACTGACCCAGGCAGGGGGATCGCCGGCTGGCAACAGAACAACCAGGTCAATATCGGAATACGGATGCAGTTCACCACGGCCGTAACCACCAACGGCGAGCAAGGAAATGCGCTGATCCTCTCCACCATGCTTATGCCATAGATGACCCAGTAACTGGTCCATGGCTTGGGCTCGCCCGTGCACCAGCCGGGTGATATCGGTTTGCGCGGCAAATGCTTCGTTCAGCTCAGCGTCGACCATATCTAACCAGGTGCGCAATGCCGCACCATCGGTTGATTGCGGTAACCCCGGCGTAGGCCAGTTCGACTCTGACAAGACGTTCACCAACGGCCCCTCAGATGGACTCTCCTTCCGTGAGGGTCATCACCTCGAAGCCGTCGTCAGTTACTGCCAGCGTGTGTTCCCACTGGGCTGACAGGCTTCGATCTTTGGTTACCACCGTCCACCCGTCAGGCAATAACCGAGATTGTCTTTTGCCCGCATTCACCATGGGCTCAATGGTGAATGTCATCCCTGGAATTAGCTCTTCTCGGGTTCCAGGCTGACCGTAGTGCAATACTTGGGGGTCTTCGTGGAAAACCTCACCAATGCCGTGCCCACAATATTCGCGCACGACTGAAAATCGATTTTTTTCTACATGATTTTGTATGGCGTAGCCGATGTCCCCCAAACGCACGCCAGGCTTAACCATCTCAATACCAATGGTCATTGCCTCGTGGGCCACTTTGCACAGCCGCCGAGCCAGCACACCGGCATCACCGACGATGAACATCTTGCTCGTGTCGCCGTGGAAACCGTCCTTGATCACCGTAATATCAACATTAACAATGTCACCGGACTTCAGCTTCTTATCCCCCGGGATACCGTGGCAAATAACATTGTTGACCGACGTACAGATGGATTTTGGAAACCCGCGGTAATTGAGCGGCGCCGGCACGGCCTGCTGCTGGTTTACAATGTGCTCGTGGCACAACTGGTTAAGATGCTCAGTCGTAACTCCTGGCTGGATGTGCGGCTCAATCATATGCAGCACTTCTCGCGCCAATCGTCCGGCCACTCGCATTTTTTCCAGCTGCTCGGCAGTTTTCAGCGAAATCGTCATGGTGTTTATAGATGTAACCCAGGCATGTGGTGACTAATGATCAACTGTCGCCGACCAATTAATCGTCCATGGTATGCCAATAGGACGTGTCTGAACCAGTACCGGTGGCACGAATAAGGTCAGGCTTGAGTCCCTAATTGATCACATCCCCCCTGTTATGCGGTGATTAACGGTTGCCCCGGTGACCTGACACCTCTATAATTCGCGCGCCCTGCTGTATGGCGGGGCAAAAAATTCGCACGCAGGCCGACACGTATGGCGGGGTGCCCGAACGAGAAAATCGGGTTGTCATATGGGGTCTGCGGAGGACTAACCCAGAAATCCATCAGGTACGCCCCGAAAAGGGGCCGTGCACGGTCGGTTTCGCACTATTGAAAGGTCATAACATCATGCCAAGTATTAGCATGCGTCAAATGCTGGAAGCCGGAGTTCACTTCGGTCACCAAACCCGTTACTGGAACCCCAAGATGGCACCGTTTATCTTTGGCGCCCGGGGCAAAATCCACATTATTAACCTCGAAGAGTCGTTGCCTTTGCTTAAGGACGCGCTGAATTTCATCAGCGGCGTTGCATCAAAGCGGGGACAAATCATGTTTGTCGGCACCAAACGGGCCGCCCGCAACGTGGTTCGGGAAGAAGCAGTGCGCTGCGGTGTTTCCCACGTCTCCCATCGCTGGCTCGGCGGCATGCTGACCAACTTTCGGACAGTCAAACAGTCGATCAAGCGCCTGAAAGAGCTCGAAGGGATGGCCGGAGACGGTTCGTTTGAGCGGCTTATCAAGAAAGAAGTACTGTCCCTGACCCGCGAACAAGAGAAGCTCGAGCAGAGCCTGGGCGGAATCAAGGACATGAACGGCCTGCCAGATGCGCTATTCATCGTCGATGTGGGTTACGAGAACATCGCGGTACAGGAAGCGCGCAAGCTGGGAATTCCCATTGTCGGTATTGTTGACACCAACAACGACCCGGATGAAGTGGATTACGTGATCCCCGGCAACGACGATGCCATTCGCGCCATTACGCTCTACACCCAGCTAATGGCCGACGCCGTACTGGAAGGTCGCGCTTCGGTGCCCCAGGCGGCTGAAGGGTCAGACGAATTTGTTGAGCTGGATGCTGACGGCAAACCCGTCAAGTCTGCTCGACCCAGTCGAAAGAAGACCGCGCGGAAGAAAACCGCCAGCAAACCCAAGACCGTGAAAGCAGACACAGATTCCAAAGCTGAGGAAACACCAGCGAAGGAAGACGCGCCTGCCGCTGAAGCGGCTCCAGAGGCGCAAGCCAAAGAAGCTCCCGCTAAGGCCGAAGAGCCGGTAAGCAAAGACGCTGACGGTGACGCAGCTGAGCCAAAGACGGCGAAGAAAACCACCAAAAAGGTCGCTAAGAAAACCGCTGCGAAGAAGAAAACCGCTGCGAAAAAAGCTGACGACGACGCCGAATAAGGCGTCATCAACCTCAAACTGACGGAGATACGATCATGGCTGTAACAGCCGCACTGGTCAAAGAACTACGCCAGCGCACCGGCGCTGGAATGATGGAATGCAAGAAAGCACTGGTGGAAACCGACGGCGATTTGGACGCCGCCGCTGAGCACCTGCGCAAGACAGGCATTGCCAAAGCAGATAACAAGTCCAGCCGAGTTGCTGCAGAGGGCCAAATCATGGCCGCCGCTGGCGACAACAAAGCGGTGCTGGTGGAAGTGAACAGCGAAACTGACTTTGTTGCCAAAGACGACAACTTTATGTCGTTTGCGGCAGAAGTTGCCCAGGCAGCCCTCGCAGACGTAAGCGACGTGGATGCTCTGATGGCACAGCCAGCCAGCAACGCTGACTCTCTGGAAGAGGCACGAAAGGCGCTGATCGCCAAGATTAAAGAAAACATCCAGGTTCGCCGGATGGTCTCCATCAGCGACAGCGGTGTGCTGGCACACTACATTCACGGTGGCCGCATTGGCGTACTGGTGGCGTTGGAAGGGGGCACCGAGGAGCTGGCGCGAGATATTGCCATGCATGTTGCCGCAACCAACCCGCCTTACATCAGCGCGGACCACGTTCCGGCAGAGGAAGTGGCCAAAGAAAAAGATATTCTGGTCGCTCAGGCAGCGGAATCTGGCAAGCCCCCGGAGATCATTGAGAAAATGGTCGGCGGCAGACTGCGCAAGCATCTGTCAGAAATAACTCTGCTGGGTCAGCCTTTCGTCAAAGACCCTGACGTTACCGTGGAAAAGCTGTTGAGCCAGCATTCCGCCAAGGTCACTCAGTTTCACCGGCTGGAAGTGGGTGAAGGCATTGAGAAAAAAGAAGAGAACTTCGCTGACGAAGTGCGCAAGCAGCTGGGCGACGACAACAGCTGATGCCTGACTCTTCCCTGCCCGCTGAAAACCTTCAGTTTCGTCGCATTCTTCTCAAACTCAGCGGCGAAGCGCTGCTGGGTAACGAAGATTACGGCATTGATCCCTTGGTGATTCAGCGGCTTGCAAGAGAAATTCGTGAAGTGGCAGCGCTGGGTGTTCAGGTTGGCATCGTTATTGGCGGCGGCAACATTTTTCGCGGCGCCGGCCTCGCAGCAGCGGGAATGGACCGGGTCACCGGCGATCACATGGGGATGCTGGCAACGGTCATCAACGCGTTAGCCATGCAGGACGCGCTGGAAAAAATTTCGGTGACCGCTCGGGTGATGTCGGCAATCAAGATCAACGAGGTCTGCGAAGACTACATCCGGCGCCGGGCAATCCGGCACTTGGAGAAAGGCCGGGTTGTGCTGTTCGCCGCTGGCACCGGCAATCCGTTTTTCACGACGGATTCAGCAGCCAGCCTGCGCGCAGTGGAAATTGGGGCCGACATGGTGCTGAAGGCCACCAAAGTGGACGGCATCTACTCGGCCGACCCAATGACTCATCCGGACGCCGTGCGCTTTGAAAGCCTGGCCTACGATGACGTCATTCAGAAAGACCTGAAAGTGATGGACACGTCAGCCATTGTGTTGTGTCGGGACCAATCGGTACCGCTGAGAATCTTTGATATCAACAATGCGGGTGCTTTATTGCGCATCATGCAGGGCGAGCCCATCGGCACCTTGGTCACCTGAAGGTCTGTGCCACCTCGCCGCGGACAGACTTTCGCCGCAATTTGTTAGACTGCGCGGATATTTTTGCCATGGGAGGGTTGGATAGTGCTCAACGACATTCAAGCGGACGCTGAAAAACGTATGACCCAGGCCGTTGAGCATTTGCGCTCCGAGCTCACTAAAATTCGCACAGGACGGGCCCACACCAGCCTCCTGGACCACCTCAAAGTGCACTACTACGGTAGTGACGTTCCTCTGTCCCAGGTCGCATCGGTTTCTGTCAGCGACTCACGCACTTTGACTGTGCAGCCCTGGGAAAAAGAGATGGTGAGTAAAGTCGAAAAAGCCATCATGGAGTCGGATCTGGGGCTAAACCCCAACACCGCCGGCACCACCATTCGCATTATTCTTCCACCACTGACGGAAGAACGGCGTCGAGAATTGACCAAAGTGGTTGGCAAGGAAGGCGAAAACGCCAAAATTGCCGTTCGCAATATCCGCCGAGATGCCAATTCCATGGCCCAAGACCTCGAGAAAGAAAAAGAAATCAGCGAAGACGAGGAGCGCCGGGCGGAAACTGCCATTCAGGTGCTGACCGATCGATTTGTCGCGCAAATCGACGAGGTGGTGAAAACCAAAGACGAGGAACTGATGGAGATCTGACTTGGTTCAGACCCCACTTCCCATGAGCGTTCCCCGTCACATTGCCATTGTTATGGACGGCAACGGCCGCTGGGCTCAGCAGCGACGCCGACCGCGAACGTTCGGACACCAGGCTGGCGTTAAGGCGGCCCGCAAGGTCGTCGAAATATGCGCTGAGCGTGGGGTCGAGGCCTTAACCCTGTTTGCCTTCTCCAGTGAAAACTGGAATCGCCCTGCCACCGAGGTGAGTCGCCTGATGGATTTGTTCATGCGCTCACTCAATCGCGAGGTCGACGACCTACACGGCAATGGCGTCCGGCTTCGTTTCATTGGTGATCTCACCGCTTTCTCGACGGACCTGCGTGAAGGCATGTTGCGCTCGGAACGCAAAACTACCGAGAACAAAGGGTTAAACCTATCAATTGCGGTCAACTACGGAGGGCGCTGGGATGTTGCCCAAGCAGCCCGCAGACTGGCCAGTCAGGTTGCACTCGGAAAACTAGCGCCCGAGCAAATTGACGAACGCCGACTGCAGTCTGAATTCGCCCTGGCTGACCTTCCTTCCCCGGATCTGTTAATTCGCACTGGCGGCGAGCAGCGCATCAGCAATTTCCTGCTTTGGCAGCTGGCCTACACCGAACTGTATTTCTGCGAGACCCTGTGGCCGGATTTTGGCCCGGCGCAACTGCAGTTGGCGCTGGATGACTACGCGTCGCGCCAACGCCGATTTGGCCGTTTGCCTGAACCGGTTCAGGTAGGCAACGGGTGAGCCCGCTGGACGGCGACGGCTGTCGCGCCAGCGCCTCTGACGAACACGGCCCAACCCGTTGGAACTAGCCGTTCGAATTGCCTCGGCGCTGGTGTTTGGGCCAGCGCTACTGGCCATCATTTGGTATTCCAACAGCCTTGGGTATACCACCTTTATCGCGGCCCTGATGGCGTTTGCCGGCTGGGAGTGGGCAAAGCTGGCCGGGGCGGGGTCTACGCTGATGCGCGCGTCTTTCGCCATCGGAATGGGCGCTATCACACTGGCGCTGATCACTCAGGCAACATCTGAAATAACGCAGACTTTGGTGCTATTGGGGATGCTCATTTGGCTAGCTAACTTGTCCTGGCTTGCCCGTCCACAGCTGTTAAACGCGGCTAACGGCACCCCATTGGTTCTGAAAGTCGCTTTGGGGTGTGTCGTTCTGTCTGTTGCGGGACTCAGTCTGGCGCGGATTCAGCAGGCGCACCTGGGGCAAGGACTGACCATCGTGTTTTTTCTGATTATTTGGTCGGCAGACATCGGTGCCTATGGTGCAGGCCGGCTGTTTGGGCGACGCAAACTGGCTCCATCAATCAGCCCAGGAAAGTCCTGGGAAGGCGTAGTGGGTGGCCAGATTCTGGTGGCCCTGGTGATCTGGTTGCTGCTGAAATTTACGCCAGAAGGACTGAAGCTGGGATCGTGGCTATATCCCCTTGCGGCGATCACTGCCGCTGTTTCAGTGGTCGGCGATTTGTTTATCAGCGTTCTCAAGCGCCAGCGCGAGCTGAAAGACACGGGGCGGCTGCTTCCTGGGCACGGTGGGGTGCTGGATCGTTTTGACAGCACCGTCGCGGCTGCACCATTTTTCTTAGCTGGGCTTTATTGGGCTGAGCGGCTGACATAGCGTCTGAAACCTACCTCTATATGAACACACGACACAAGACGACGAACTTCTGGCCTATTGAAAATCTGTCGCCACGGTCCTATGACCAATGTTTGAGGTTCGCTGGGAATTTCGCCGCAATGACCTGGGGAGATACGATTGATGGGTGATTTTATTGGTTCGGTTTGGTGGCTGATTGTCGCGCTGGGCGTTTTAGTGACCTTTCACGAATATGGACACTATTGGGTTGCCCGACGCTGTGGCGTTCGAGTTTTGCGATTCTCAGTGGGCTTTGGCTCGCCTGTATTTAAACGCGTTGGCAACGACGGCACCGAATATGTGCTGGCAGCATTGCCCTTGGGAGGCTACGTCAAGATGCTTGACGAGCGGGAAACGCCGGTCGCCAACGAAGAACGACATGAGTCGTTCAACGCCAAATCTCTGTCTCAACGCAGCGCCATTATCGCGGCAGGCCCAATATTTAACTTGGCTTTTGCGCTGCTCGCATTTGCCCTGATGTTCATGGTGGGCGTGTCGGAGCCGCGCCTGCTGCTGGATGAAACAAACGGTTTGGCCGCCGAGGCGGGTTTACGCCAGGGTGAGCAGGTGGTGGCCGTTGACGGCGTCGACACTCAAACCCTGACCCATGCCAGCATTGAATTACTCGGTTTCGCACTGGACCGGCAGGACGTTGAAATTACCGTGGAAGATTCTCGCGGGCGACAGCGCACCGCCGACCTCAGACTGTCGGGGCTACCCGAGGATTTCGACGAGGAAAATCTTCTCAGCGCCACCGGTTTAAATCTGCACAAGCCACGCGGACGTCCGTACATTGATCGCGTGATTGACGGCGACGCTGCTGACCTTGCCGGCATCCGTTCAGGTGACTTGGTGCTATCGATTGCCGGCGACCCCATCGAAACCTCCAGGGACCTATCAACGGTCATACAAAAGCACGTGAGACCCGAAAAGGCACTGGAAGTCGTGGTTCGGCGCGGCGATGCCCAGCTGCGAATGGATGTGGTACCTCAATTGGTTGGGCGGGGTGATGACGCGTACTACGCTCTGGGTGTTTATCCCTATGACCCGGAAGACAAACGTCTGTGGACTATTTTCCAATACGGGCCATTGGATTCCGTGAAAGCGGCGTTCTCTGAGTGTTATCGCATCACCACCGCCACCGTGGGCTTAATCGGCCGAATGTTGACCGGGTCGGCGTCGCTGAAAAACCTGTCAGGGCCAATATCCATTGCCCAATACGCACGGGATTCGGCCCGTCTGGGGCTTTCCCGCTTCCTGTTTTTTCTCGGGGTGCTGAGCCTGTCACTGGCGATACTGAATTTTTTGCCGATTCCCATGCTTGATGGTGGCCAATTGCTATACAACCTTATTGAATGGGCCACCGGCAAGCCGGTTTCTGAACGGATTCAGATCGCCGGGCAGTACGTTGGACTGACCCTGCTGGTCGGCCTGATGACTCTAACCTTCTATAACGATATTTTACGATTAATGTCGTAGTCTCCTCGCTGTCAATTCGGTGTCGATAGAAAAAGACGTCGGAGAGCAAAAAAGTTCGCCAAAAACAGTTTAAGAAGCGCACATCTGATCGGTCAGTCAGGGTAAACTGCACCGCTGATGACACAATAGCGCGCTAACGAGGGTGCTACGCAATATGATGAATGTTCGATGGGTTCAAACGGGGGGCCATCGGCGGCTTTGGAATAAAGCGGTGATGGCGACGATGTCGCTAGCACTGGCCGCCGTCATGCTCTCAGGATCAGCCATTGCCGCAGAGCCGTTTCAGATTTCCGACATTCGTGTGGAAGGTCTGGAACGTATTTCCGCGGGATCGGTCTTTAACTACCTTCCGGTTGAGGTGGGCGATACCCTCACCGAACAGCGCGTCTCCGACGCCATGCAGGCGCTGTTCAAGACCGGGTTTTTTGACGACATCGAATTTGACCGGGAAGGCAACATTCTCGTTGTTCGCGTCAGTGAACGACCGGCCATCTCCGAAATCGCGCTGGAAGGCAACAAAGACATCAAAACCGAAGACCTGATGCGAGCGCTGTCAGATTTTGGCCTGTCGGAAGGCGATGTATTTGAACGCCGAACCTTGGAACGGGTTCAACAGAGCCTCACCAAAGAATATTACAACCGCGGTAAATACAACGTGCTGGTGGATGCCAGCATAGACGAACTGCAGCGCAACCGGGTTCGGGTCAATATAGAAATCACCGAGGGCGATGCGGCGACCATCAAGCACATCAATATCGTCGGCAACACGGTGTTTACCGATGAAGAAATCCTGGAAGACTTTGAATCCAGCACCGGAGGCTGGTTGTCGTGGTACACCCGGGATGACCAATATTCCCAAGAAAAACTCCAAGGCGACCTGGAAGCGCTTCAGTCTTACTACATGGACCGTGGCTATATCGATTTTGAGATTGAGTCCACCCAGGTCAGTATTAGCCCTGACCGCGGCGACATCTACGTCACGGCCAATGTCAGGGAGGGTGACCTGTTCACCGTTTCTGAGGTCCAGCTCACCGGCGATCTGGTGCTGGAAGAAGACGATCTGCGCCGTTTCATCGTGCTGCAAGAGGGACAGACATTCTCCCGTCGTCAGTTAGAGGCGAGCACGGAGAACATTACCCAGCGTTTGTCGGGGGTTGGCTACGCGTTTGCTGACGTCAGCCCCATTCCCGATATCGACAAAGAGTCCAAGACCGTCAAGCTCACGCTGCTGGTAGACCCCGGCCAGCGAGTTTACGTTCGCCGAGTCAATTTTACCGGCAACTCAATCACCAAAGACGAGGTGCTGCGACGGGAATTTCGCCAGTTTGAGGGATCGGTATTTTCCCAGTTCATGGTGGACCGGTCGCGACTCAGGCTTCAGCGACTGAGTTTTGTCGATGATATCAACGTCGAAACGCCGCGAGTGGCAGACGACCAGGTTGATGTGAATGTGACCATTACCGAACGCAACTCAGGCTCTTTTACCTTTGGGCTGGGTTTTTCTCAGGTCACGGGCATCCTGGGCAGCTTGTCAGTGAATCACCAGAACTTTCTCGGATCCGGCAAACAGGCCGGCATCAGCCTGCAGAACTCGCGCTTTTTCAGTCGCCTGGATTTGTCCTACGTCGACCCTTACTGGACCGACGACGGGATCAGTCGGGGTTACAACCTGAGCATCCGGGAGCTCGACCAGGGTGAGGCCAATATCGCCAGTTACCTGGCCGACACCAAGGCGCTATCCACCAGTTTTGGTATTCCCATCACCGAGGTAGACCGCGTCCGCCTGTTGATTGGCCTGGAAGATACGTCAATTACACCTTTCCTCGGCGTTGGACCGGATATTTTTGAGGAGTTGGTATTTTTCGAGCTTGGTGAATTTTGCGACCTCAGTACTAACCCAGGGCCTCCCGTTACCCGGGTAGATCCCGCCTGTTTTACCCCGGCCGACGTTCCTATTGACCAACCGTTGAACCAAACTGGATACCGCACGATCGACAATGCACTGACGCTGCGCACCGAACTGCTGTGGTCGCGCGACTCCCGCAACCGATTCTTCAGTCCGACCCGGGGCTCCGTGCAACGCGCCGGTCTGGAAATTGCGATTCCGGGGAGCACCATCGAGTACTACAAGATGACGTACAACGCCAAAAAGTACTTTCCGCTCAGCCGCAGCTTCACCTTCGCCGTGTCCGGAGACCTGGGTTATGGCGACACCTACGGCGATTCGGGTGACTCGCGCTTTGGTCTGCCGTTTTTTGAACACTTCTTTGCCGGCGGCGTCCGATCCATTAGAGGTTACGAAGACAACACTCTGGGCCCCCGGGTTGCCCGCGTTCTGGGCCAGAACCCAGATACCGGCGAACCCATCTTCGACCCCAACCCTCGCCCGATTGGCGGCGATCTCAAGGTCACAGGCTCGGCGGAGCTGTTTTTTCCCATTCCATTTGCCAAAGACAGCAGAACGACCCGTTTATCGTGGTTTTTTGACTTTGGTCAGGTTTACAGCGACTTGGACGCGTTCGATGCTGGCGAAATTCGCTACACCACAGGCCTCTCCCTGCAGTGGCAGGCGCCGGTTGGACCCGTCATTATTAACCTGGTTGCCCCCTTGAACGACGAACCCGGCGACGAAACCGAAACCTTGCAGTTCGCCTTCGGAAATTTTTTCTAACAAGTGGACCATGGGGTTCTCCAGACAGGGTCGAGTACGCTCAGAGGCGGTTTTTGCTAGCATACTGGCCTTGTGGAATGGTCCGGTCTGATACCTTTGACCCAGCGCTTTAAACCTCTCCAGCTATTGCTGGCCAGCCTGTTGCTGGCAGCAATGTTGACGCCATCGGGCGCCCTCGCCCAGGGCAAGATTGGCTATGTCGACTTTGAATACCTGATGGAGAACTCACCCCAGGTTCGAGTGCGAAAAGCCGGTATTCAAGAGCGGTTTGCCCAGCGCTACCAGGAGCTGGACGCCGACGAGCGCGAGTTGGAAGACCTGGAAGACCGCCTGGTGCGCGATACCGCTGTCATGAGCGAAGAGCGACGCCAAGCGTTGGAACGCCAGGTTCGCAATATGCGCAGAGACCTGCTGAGAGATAAAGAAGACCTGGCTGATGAACTTCAGATCGCTCACGACGAAGAGCTGAAGAAAGTGACCGAAGAAATTTACGCCATCGTCGAGCGATACGCTCGAGATCAACAATATGACCTTATTCTCGCTTCTCCCGCTCTGTATTATTCCGAGTCCATCGACCTGACCTCCCGGCTGCTGGAGCAGTTGGAGAAAGCAAGCAACTAGTCTTCTGGGACAGTACACTACGCAACATGGTTGAACCTCAGATACTGACTCTTAAAGGCCTGTCGGAGACTTTATCCCGCCCATTCAAGGGTGATCCCGACACCCCTCTTAGCGGCTGTGCAACACTCAGCCGGGCCGGCGCCAGTGACATTAGCTTCCTGGCCAACCCTCGCTATCGCAGCGACCTTGAGAACTGCCAGGCGGGCGCGGTGATCTTAAGAGCCGAGGACGCAGAGCACTACGCTGGGGGCGCCATATTGAGCCCCGACCCCTACCTGGACTACGCCAGGGGTGCAGCCCACTTTGACTCACGCGGCCGTTTTGACGCTGGCGTGCATCCATCCGCTGCGGTGGCCGAAGGCGCTAACGTTGGCGAAGGCTCTTGGATTGGCGCCCAATGCGCCATCGACGGCGATGCGGTTATTGGTAAGGGGGTATTTGTCGGACCGGGCTGTGTGGTCGGTGCGGGATGTCGCGTCGGTGACGGCAGTTACCTGGTGGCCCGGGTTACGTTGGTGCAGCGCGTTAGCCTCGGCCAACGGGTAATCATTCACCCTGGCGCAGTGCTGGGTGCCGATGGGTTTGGTCTGGCCAGAGACTCTAAGGGTTGGGTCAAAGTACCCCAATTGGGTGGCGTTAGGGTTGGCGATGACTGTGAAATTGGTGCCAACACTACTGTCGACTGCGGCGCTCTCGACGATACCACGTTAGAAAATGACGTACGGCTGGACAATCAAATTCAGGTGGGTCACAACGTGCAGTTGGGCGCTCATACGGCCATTGCAGGCTGCGTGGCTATCGCTGGCAGTGTGAAAATTGGGCGCAACTGCATGGTGGCTGGCGGTGCCGGATTCGCGGGACATATTTCAGTCGCTGACGGGGTCACTGTCACCGCCATGACCATGGTGACCCATGACATAAAAGAACCTGGCGGGACCTATTCCTCTGGCATACCCTTTCAGCCGGCTGGGATCTGGCGCAGAAACGTGGCACGCCTGAGAAATCTGGATGACCTGATCAAACGCCTGATCAAACTCGAAAAGGAATCAAAGTGACTGACAACGACAGCAACAAAACGGTAGATATTGAGACTATTCTGCGCGCCCTGCCCCATCGCTATCCGTTTTTGCT
Organism: Lysobacterales bacterium; assembly: GCA_045106555.1. GTDB lineage: Bacteria > Pseudomonadota > Gammaproteobacteria > Xanthomonadales > SZUA-38 > JANQOZ01. The sequence goes on from JBGCET010000005.1 coordinate 208,805, forward strand.
GGTGGATCGGGTGGTGGATTATCAGACCGGTGAGTGGGTTAAAGCGATCAAGAACGTCACCATAAACGAACCGTTTTTCCAGGGTCATTTTCCTGGCCACCCGGTGATGCCAGGTGTCTTGATTCTTGAGGCTATGGCCCAGTGTGCCGGCGTGCTTTGTTATCTCAATACCATTGATGACCCTAACGACTCCCCGATGTTTTATCTGGTAAAAATTGATAACGCCCGGTTCAACAGGGTTGTGGTGCCGGGAGACCAAATGTTGATGGAGGTTCGTTTAAAACGGATGTTGCGCAACATGGGCCAATATGAATGTTCCGCCACCGTTGACGGTGAAAAGGTGGCGAGCGCTACCATGCTGTGTGCTGAACGAACATGATCCACCCGCAAGCCGTGGTGGACGGTTCTGCAGAAATTGCAGATGACGTAACGATTGGCCCATTTTGTGTCATTGGACCAAAGGTAAAGATCGATAGCGGCTGCGTTATTGGGCCCCATGCGGTGGTGAACGGACCCACAAGCCTGGGTAAAAATAATCGAATATTTCAATTCGCGTCTGTCGGCGAAGACCCACAAGACAAGAAATTTCGCCCGGAACATGAAACGCGCCTGGAAATCGGCGACGACAATACGTTTCGGGAGTCCTGCACCATCAACCGCGGTACCGAGGGCGGCGGTGGGGTTACCAAAATCGGCCACCGCAACTGGATCATGGCCTATGTTCATATCGCCCACGACTGCATCATCGGTAACGACGTCACGTTTGCCAACTGCGCATCGTTAGCAGGTCACGTGGAAGTCGAAGATAACGCGATTATTGGTGGGTTCTCGTTAATCCACCAATTTTGCCGAATTGGGCGCAACAGTTTTACCGGTATGGGAGCCAGCGTTAACCGAGACGTTCCACCTTATGTGGTGGTTGCCGGTAAAATGTCTGAGCCCCGGGGAATCAATTCCGAAGGCCTGCGCCGTCATGGTTTCAGTGCCGATCGTATTGCCATGGTGAAACGGGCCTACAAAACGCTCTATACCCAGGGACACCCGCTGAGTGAGGCCGTCGAACACCTGACCGCGCTGGCCCAGGAGTCCGACGACATCGCGCCGATGGTGGAGTTCATTAAGAATAGCCAGCGCAGCATCATTCGCTGAACGATCATTCACCGCTCATTACTATGCCGGTACCTGAGAGTTCTTCACCCAAGCACATCGTGATGATCGCCGGTGAGTCATCCGGCGACCGGCTGGGTGCCGCACTGGCCAGAGAACTGAAAACCCGGTACCCGTCTGTGAAACTGTCCGGGGTCACTGGCGAGGCGATGAATGAAGCGGGGGTGGAATGCTGGTACGACTGTCAGGCGCTGGCGTTAATGGGGTTTGCTGAGGTGGTCTCTCATCTGCCGGAACTTCTGAAACTGCGTAAAACCTTGGCTCAAAAGCTAATCGAAAATCCCCCTGATTGTTTCATCGGAATTGATGCGCCGGACTTTAACCTTGGGCTGGCAAAGAAACTCAAACTGGCCGGAGTGCCCACGATTCACTACGTTAGCCCCTCCATTTGGGCGTGGCGCCAGGGACGGGCCGGGAAAATCGGCCAATGTGTGGACCTGATACTGACATTGTTTCCCTTTGAACCTGCTATCTACAAAAAATTTGGCGTGCCGGCGAAATTTGTGGGTCATCCAAGCGCCCAGGCAATCGCTCTCAAACCCGATCGGCTGGCCGCGCGTCAAGCGCTCGGGTTGGCCTCTGATGCTCAAGTCGTTGCGCTGCTTCCCGGTAGCCGAGGTGGAGAAATCAAACGTCTGGGGGGGGTGATTGCCGAGGCTGCTCGGCGCATGTTGGATATGAATCCAACACTACAATTTGTTACCCCGACAGCAACGACTCGCACCCGCCAACGGTTTGAACAGTGCCTGAAAGACTCTGCCGTGGATGAACATGTCAAAGTGCTCGACGGCCAATCCTTCAGTGCCCTGTGCGCTGCCGATGTAGCCATAATCGCGTCCGGAACCGCCACGCTGGAAGCATTGCTGTGCAAAACGCCCATGGTCGTCACCTACCGAATTTCGCCGATCACCCATTTCATCGTTAAGCTGACCAAAATGATGAAGGTTGAGCAGTTCTCTTTGCCCAACGCCCTGGCCGGGGAAGCGCTGGTGCCCGAACTGATGCAGGCCGCCGCCACCGCAGAAGCCCTGGCCCAAGCGACAGAAGAGTTACTTGCTCATTCTCCCCGCCGGCAACACATGCTGGAACGCTTTGCCCAGATTCACCAAACACTCAGATCAGATACCAGTGCCGGCGAACAAGTCATCCAATTCATCAATAAACAACTGGCCGGCCAATGAACTCCCCATTGGATCAGAACACCGGCTCAGATACCGGCCTGAAAACCGCCCTGGAGGCGGGCGTAGACGAAGCCGGGCGAGGCTGTTTGGCGGGGCCTGTTGGCGTCAGCGCGGTGATTTTGGATCCCTCACTTAACTGGGATTTTGTCGATGACTCAAAAAAGCTCACGGCAGACCAGCGCAGTGAAATGGCTCAACAAATCATCGCCGGAGCGCTCGCTTACCATGTGGAAATGGTGGACGTTGCCACCATCGATACCATCAACATTCTGCAGGCCACGCTGCTGGGAATGAAACGCTGTGTGGAATCGCTTTCGCTAATCCCCGGGGAGGTGTTGATTGACGGTAACAGAATTCCTGATATCCACCTGCCCTGTCGGGCCATAATCGGCGGTGATGCCCAGGTAAAATGTATCGGTGCGGCATCTATTCTAGCCAAGACAGCCCGGGACGATCTGATGATCGAACTGGACCAACGCCATCCCCAATATGGTTTCGCTCAACACAAGGGGTATGGCACACCAGAGCACCTGGCCGCGCTGAAAAACCATGGCCCCATCGATGAACACCGCAAGAGCTTTGCACCGGTCCGCGCCATGATTCAAAACGAGCTGCCATTGTGATGAATCCGGTACACGCCCTTTACTCCCACCTGTCGCTGCATACCGAGTATTCACTGGTTGACGGCACCGTTCGCATCAAGTCGCTGGTGCAGCGCGCCGCCGAGATGGAAATGCCGGCCCTGGCCATCACCGACCAACACAACCTGTTTGGATTGGTGAAATTTGTCAGGGCCACCGAGCGTGTCGGCATCAAGCCGCTGGCTGGGGCCGACCTGTGGGTACGAGACGATGATGCCGATACTCCGGCAAAAATCACGGTGCTATGCCAGAACCAAGCCGGCTACCGAACCCTGTCCAGCTTGCTATCGCGATCGTTCATCACCCGGGACAACCACCGACCACCCTGTGTTGACCCTCAGTGGCTGCTAGAGGAAAACGAAGGTCTCATCGTATTGACCGGTTTGCAGCAAGGTCCAGTCGGTCGTCTGTTGGGAAATAACAAGCCCAATCGGGCCAGCGATACTTTGGCTCAGTGGGCAGCCGCGTTGCCCGACCGTTTGTACGTGGATATTGCCCGCGTCGGCAGGCCCGGAGAGGAAGAGTATCTTGAGCAGGCGTTGAACCTGGCTCATGCGCACCAGTGCCCGGTTGTCGCCGTCAATGACGTCCGGTTTCTGTCGCCAGAAGACTTTCCTGCCCACGAAGCGCGAGTCTGCATCAATCAGGGACGCTTGCTTGAGGACCCTAGCCGCCCTAGAAATTACACCGACCAGCAGCATTTGCGTTCAGCCGCCGACATGGCCCGCTTGTTTCATGATCTGCCACAAGCACTGGAAAATGCCGTTGAATTGGCCCAGCGTTGCAACCTGCATCTGGAACTGGGCAAGTACTTTCTGCCCGCATTTCCCATTCCCGATGATCAAACAGAAGAGAGCTATCTGGCAGAGCAATCGCGACAGGGGCTGGAACATCGTCTTAAGACTCGCCCTGCCCCTGAGCAGATTCAGCGCGTCGAGTACGATCAACGTCTGGCTCACGAACTGAATGTCATTGAGCAAATGGGCTTCCCCGGCTATTTTCTGATCGTGGCCGACTTTATCGCCTGGGCCAAGCAGCAGCTCATTCCGGTTGGTCCCGGCCGTGGTTCGGGTGCAGGCTCACTGGTTGCCTATGCATTGGGTATTACCGACCTTGACCCATTGGCCCATGATCTGCTGTTCGAGCGCTTCCTCAATCCAGAACGAGTATCCATGCCCGACTTCGACGTCGACTTCTGCATGGACCGTCGGGACGAAGTGATCGCCTACGTAGCCGAGCGCTATGGCCGAGACAAGGTCAGCCAAATCATCACCTTTGGCACCATGGCGGCCAAGGCGGTGGTGCGTGATGCCGGACGCGTGTTGGGTCTTCGATATGGGTTTGTCGACGAGGTGGCCAAGCTCATTCCCAATACTTTGGGGATTACCCTTGAAGGGGCGCTGGAGGAATCCACCGAACTGGCCCAGCGGGTGGCCACTGACGACGATGTTGGTCAGCTAATGACCATGGCTCGGTCGCTGGAGGGCATTACGCGAAATGCTGGTAAGCATGCCGGCGGCGTGGTGATCTCGCCAAAGCCTCTGGAGTACTACACCCCGCTTTACTGCGAAACCGCCGGCGAAAGTGTGGTGTCGCAATTTGATAAAGACGACGTAGAAGCCGTTGGCCTGGTGAAATTCGATTTTCTGGGCCTGCGCACCCTGACCATCATCGATTGGGCGGTGGCCGCGATCAACGCCCGCGAGGAGCAGCCGCAACTCGATATCGATCAGCTGCCCATGGACGACGACGCCACCTTCAGATTGCTGAAAGATTGTGACACCACCGCCGTGTTTCAGCTCGAATCCCGAGGCATGAAAGAGCTGATCAGGCGACTGCAGCCAGGCAGCTTTGACGACATTGTTGCGCTGGTGGCGTTGTTTCGCCCCGGTCCGCTGGATTCGGGAATGGTGGACACCTACGTTGACTGCAAACACGGTCGGCAGGACGTTCGCTATCCCCACGAGGAACTACAGCCCATTTTGGAGCCTACCTACGGGGTCATCCTGTATCAGGAACAGGTGATGCAGATCGCCCAGGTAATGGCCAGCTATACCCTGGGCGGTGCGGACATCCTGCGCCGGGCCATGGGAAAGAAAAAGCCCGCCGAGATGGCCAAACAGCGCTCCATTTTTGTTGATGGCTCGACCGGTCGCGGCATTGACGGTCCCCTGGCCGAGTCGGTATTCGACCTGATGGAGAAGTTTGCCGGCTACGGATTTAACAAGTCTCACTCCGCCGCTTATGCACTTCTGTCCTACCAGACGGCTTACCTGAAAGCGCATTATCCCGCTGAGTTTATGGCCGCCGTGTTATCCGCAGACATGGACAACACGGACAAAGTGGTGGTGCTCATTGACGATGCAAAAAAGAGCGAGCTGGAGATCATTTCACCCAACATTAATCGGTCGGCCTATGCCTTTACCGCCGTTGACGACAACAAAGTCCTTTACGGACTGGGCGCCATCAAAGGCCTGGGTCGAAGCGCTATCGAGGCGGTGATTGAACAACGCAATGCCGATGGGCCTTTTACTGGGCTGTTGGAACTGTGCAACCGCATTGAGCTATCCAAGCTCAACAAGCGTGGCCTGGAGGCGCTGGTCATGGCGGGCGCTCTGGATAGTCTGGGACAAAACCGGGCAACGCTATTTGCCTCGATTGGCGAGGTCATGAAGGCTGCGGAACAAAGCGCCAGAGACCGTGCTGCGGGCCAGGTAGATTTGTTTGGCGCACCCGCACCCGTAGCCCACGGCGACAACCTGATTCAGATGGCTGACTTTGACGATGATCGGCGTCTTCGAGGTGAGCGAGACACTTTGGGCCTGTATCTTTCTGGCCACCCGCTGGACCCTTACCGGCATCAGATCGAAAAGATGATCAACTGCACCCTGGGCGGCATAGACCAGCGCTTCGGAAAACTGTCCAGTGATAATAGACGGGGCGTACCGGCCACCCTCGCGGGACTTATTATGGGCCTGCGCAAGCGGGGCGAGCGCAGCGCATTTGCCCAGCTCGACGACGGCACTGGACGAATTGAAATGGCCTTTTTTGGCAAGTCCATGGCGGAAAACCATGAGCTGCTGGTGAATGACCAGTTGGTGGTGGCAAAAGGCAATCTGCTCCCTGACGACGTATCCGGTGGCGTCAAGATGCGGGTAGACCAACTCACCACCATCGATGACACCCTGGCCCAACACGCTCGAGCGCTGCGCCTGACATTGACTGGCTCAGAACTGGACCTGGCTGCGCTACGCAACACCCTGCTGCCGTTCCAGCCGGGCAATACGCCGGTCGTCATGGCGTTTAAAAACCAGCGCGCTCAGGCTCATCTCCAGCTAGGCGACGATTTCCGTGTAAAACCGACAAAATCGCTGATTGACAGCCTGTCCGCGGTACCCGGCATCGAGGGCTGCGAGCTGCTGTTCAGCGAGTTACTGCAAACCGATAACGCGTATACTTAAGCCCATGACTCAAACCGACACCACCTATCTGGATTTTGAACAGCCCATCGCTGAGCTGGAAACCAAAATTCATGAGCTGAAAAACGTTGGCTCTGATAACGCCATTAATCTGGAAGAAGAAGTTGAACGGCTGCAGGAAAAACTTCGCAGCAAGACTCAATCCATTTTTTCGAGTCTGGACCCATGGCAAATTTCAAAGCTGGCCCGGCATCCGAATCGTCCTTACACACTGGACTACATTGAACTGCTGACCGAAGAGTTTCACGAACTTCACGGCGACCGTGCGTTCAAGGACGACCCCGCCATTGTAGGCGGCCTGGCTATTATGGATGGCCACCGGGTCATGTTGATTGGGCAACAGAAAGGCCGCAGCACCAAACAGAAAGTACTTCGGAATTTCGGCATGCCAAGGCCGGAAGGGTACCGAAAAGCCCTGCGGCTGATGAAAACTGCCGAAAGATTTGGCCTGCCCGTGGTGACCATGATTGACACTCCGGGTGCTTATCCTGGGATTGGCGCCGAGGAAAGGGGCCAGAGTGAAGCAATTGCGAAAAACCTTCAGGTGATGGCTGAACTACGGGTACCGATAGTTTGCTGCGTCATTGGCGAGGGTGGTTCAGGCGGCGCGCTGGCCATCGGGGTTGGCGATCGACTGATGATGCTTCAGTACAGCACCTATTCGGTGATTTCGCCGGAAGGCTGCGCGTCCATCTTGTGGAAAAGCGCCGACTACGCGAAAGATGCTGCCAGCGCCATGGGTATCACCTCTGATGCCCTGAAGAAGTTGAATTTGGTTGACGACATCGTGGCCGAACCTCTGGGTGGCGCCCACCGAGATCCGGCAACTATGGGCGAAGCCTTGAAATCCGCCCTTTCCAACACGCTGACAGACCTGAAATCCCGGGAGACCGATTCGCTACTGGCCGAACGCTACCAGCGGCTCATGACTCTGGGTCGCTTCAAGGGTGACTGATTCACCAGGCGGCCTGCTGCGGCAGTCGCTTGGTCAGCGGGATGGTTCGGCAGGATGCCCGCTGCCGAGTGGGCAGGTTTACGTCGCATTTAGCGGCGGCAGCGACTCCACTGCCCTGTTACTGGCGGCAAGTCGCCTTGATCTGCCGCAGCCCGTCATTGCAGTCCATGTAAACCATGGCGTACATCCCGAAAGCAACCGCTGGTCCCTTCACTGCCAGTCCATCGCAAAAACACTCGGCGTGCGCTGCCGGACCTTTGATGTACCCGGCTCTCTGCTGTCTGGCAGGTCCGATGAAGGCACCTTGCGCAAAGCCCGCTATCAACTTTTGGAACCACTGCTCAAGCCCGGAGACTTTTTACTGACCGCCCATCATCTGGAGGATGTGGCTGAAAGCGTTTTGCTGGCGGCACTGCGCGGTGGCAGTTGCCATGAACTGGCAGGCATTTCAGCCCAGCGACCCTTGGGCCAGGGAATGCTCTGCCGTCCCTGGCTCACGCTGGAAAAATCTCGGCTGACGGATTTGCTGACCGAAGTAACATTGAGCATCATCGAAGACCCGTCCAACAATGATCCAAAGATCCGTCGAAGCTTTATCCGCCAGCAGGTGTTGCCCCGGGTGAGGAAAAGCTGGCCCAATGCGACGGCATTGTTAGCGGCAACTGCAACTCGCCAGGCGAGTGCCGCCACAGCGTTGAACGAGTTGCTCGATCAACATTTAAGTACAGAAAACGATGAGGTGCTGGAGAGCGCCCGATTGGACAGCTTGTCTGAGCCAACCCAGGTACTATTGGTGCAACGCTGGCTGTCACGGCATCAGCTGCCACTGCCAACCAGTAAGAATATTGTGCAACTGCTAAAACAACGTAAGCAATCAGCTCACGGGCGTCTGCCCCAGCTGCAGTTATCTGGTGGCAGCGTTCGCTGTTATCGACGAAACCTCTATCTGGTAACCTCTAACGCCGTTCCTGGCAGGAACGACCCGGCGCCCTTTCAAACAAACTGGGACTGCGTTGAACCGCTGAATCTCCCCGGCGGCCTGACGATTACCTGCTCGACACCCGAACGGTTCGGAACCCTGAAGGTCCAAATGGGACCACGGCAACAAACCGTTCAGCGAGCCGGTGAGGAAGGTCACCGACAGCTGCGCAAACTGTATCAGTCTCTGGGAATTCCGCCCTGGGTTCGATCCCAGACCCCACTGATGTTTGAAGCAACGCAGCTCATTCAAATTGGCCATTATTGGCGCGCTCAGCTGCCCAAGCTCAGGGACAACCCTTTACAGGTCCGTGCAGGCCAATAACGGTTGCTATTCCCGTCCGACGATTCCATTATGCGTCGTTACCCTGGCAGTGAGTTCCCCATGGCGAAAAAAGACCCAACCCCGGATTTCGAATCCTCTCTGGAAGAGCTGGAAACGCTGGTAGAACAAATGGAAAGTGGCGATCTGACGTTAGAGAAGTCACTGCAGCAGTTCGAACGCGGAATGGCCCTGACCAAAACCTGTCAGGAAGCCCTAAGCGCCGCCCAGCTGCGCGTCGACACATTACTGGAAAGCCCAGAAGAGGCCGGAGACAGTGCGGTTGAAGACACAGATTGAGACGTTAACCCAGCGGGTTAATGGGGTTCTCGACGGCCACCTGCCGGCCCCGGAAACGTCACCTCAAAAACTGCATCAGGCCATGCGATATGCCGTGTTTAACGGCGGTAAGCGAATACGGCCCCTGTTCGCCTACGGTGCCGCCAGCGCGCTGGACATTTCTCCAGGGACAGTCGATGGCGCGGCCGCAGCCGTAGAACTGATTCACGCCTATTCCCTGATCCACGACGACCTTCCGGCCATGGACGATGATGATTTACGCCGAGGAAAACCTTCCGTGCACAAGCAGTTTGACGAAGCACTGGCTATTTTGGCCGGTGATGCGCTGCAGGCGTTGGCGTTTCGTGTGCTGGTGGCCGGCGAGCTTGATAACCCTGGCGGCGCAGTGGCAGAACTTGCTGATGCCTGTGGCTCCGTGGGCATGGCCGGTGGGCAAGCCGTGGATCTTGGTTCCGTGGGAAAAGCCCTCGACGTGGAGGCGCTGTCTGCCATGCATAGCCTTAAGACCGGGGCGCTGATTCGATGCTCGCTAACCTTACCGGGCTTCATCGCCAACGCCACCGACAATCTGGTGAACGCTCTGGCAGCTTACGGTAACGCCGTAGGGCTGGCCTTTCAGATCCATGACGACGTACTCGACATCGAGGGCAGCACCGAAGCTTTGGGTAAGCCCAGTGGCTCCGATGAAAACAGCAATAAGCCCACCTACCCGGCGTGTTTAGGCCTTGAACAATCCAAACGAATGGCCCGCGACCTGGTTGCGAAGGCTCAGGACGAGTTAACGCAGCTGCCCGGGGATACAGCTCTGCTGAATTACTTGTCGGAATTCAGCATAAAACGGCACAGTTGAGCGCCCACTCAAGTATCGGCGTCGGGCTGATTTTCCGGCGCTGCCACCTGAAATTCCGCTAATCGATTACAACGGGAGTAGATCTCGTTGATCAAGGGAAATCCGGTCATATCACAACTATAGCGATGAGCGTTATACACCTGAGGTATCAGGCAGCAATCGGCCATGGTGGGTGAATCGCCCTCACAATACTCACCGGTCGTTGGACTACCCGCGAGCAAAGATTCAAAGGCCATGAAGCCTTCCGACATCCAATAATTCATCCACTGAATTCGGGTTTTCCCGTTAACGCTAAGCTCCTTGTCCAGGTACATGTTCACCCGCAGATTGTTTAGCGGATGAATGTCGCAGGCCACGATTTGCGCGAGGGAGCGAACCCGCCCCCGGGCACGAATTTCCGAAGGTAGCAGCGGTGAGTCGGGATAGGCCTCGTCCAGATATTCCAAGATGGCCAGCGACTGGCGATATACGCGGCCGCCGTCGGTCAAAATGGGCACTAGTCCCTGGGGATTTAGCGAAAGGTAATCTGGATGGTGATGTTCTCCGCCGTCACGCAGCAGGTGAACGGGCACCAATTCGTACTCTAATCCCTTGAGATTCAACGCAATACGGACTCGATAGGCGGCACTGCTGCGCCAGTACGAATAAAGTTTCATGTCCATCCTGCTACTCCTGCACCCCCCCTGACTTCACAGCTTACCAAATGCGGCTCTGGCATACCGGATCGCCAAGCTAGCCTTGGAGCGGGCTACTTCACACGTGAGGTCACCTCACAATCATTTTTGGGATGTAACGGTTGGTCAGAAACACGGTCAGTAACCAGCTCACCGGCATGACGTAGATCCAAAACGCATCGACACTGTCGAAGGAGCCGGTTACGCGTGGAATAGTCCGATAAAACAGCTGAGCCGCCCCCGCCATCAGCAGCCCGTAGTAGCTCCACACCATCAAGTGTGCATGGGCGCTATACCAGCCGGGCTTGCGTGATCTGATAGCCTGGGAGATACACACCATGGCAGGAATTAGGGTCGCCAGGCTGATGATCGCGAACAGGTGAAACAGGTTAAACCGCCCCATACTGAACATGGTCAGGGCCGAAATGTTCAGCGCGAGCATTACCAGAACGTAAGCCCCACCCAGCGTGCGATGGAAAACTCCGCCTTTGCGTCGAAGCAATACGATGGGGCCGGCAACCAAAGCAAACAAGGCGCCAAAAAAGTGCATTTTCCCCGCCGCCGAATCAACCCAGAAACTTAGCTGCGTAAATTCTTCCAACATGTCAGGACCCTGGCTGCATGCGAATACGTAACGTTTGAGCCTCTTGATCCAGCTCAAACCTGACGTCTTTCCACAATGAACGCCCCATGCGCGGTGGCGGATTATTCGACGACCCCCACTGCTCTGTCGGGCCGCCGAAGAAACCAAAGTCCATTTTTCCATTGTCATTCTTATCGTGCAGCAGGGTGACGCCGTATTCACCCGCCGCCACATCCTTCCACTGGTGAGTCAATATGGCGGTACTTGGCGTAAGTTTGACATTTTCACACTGGAAGTTTTCCCATCCCTGCTCGGTGCACAAGCCGGCGTACAGGGTGCCCTGCTCACTGGCCAGGCCCTCGATCTCAATGGTGACTGATGCGGCCTGAACGATACCCGTCCAGACCAGCAGAAAAACTCCGAAATTACCGGTTAATGATTTCATTGGATGCATCCTTATTTATTACAAAGTACTTTGTAATACAAAGTCTAAAGATGCACCAATGACAGATGTCACGGTTACCTGGTGAATTTACTGCTTGGACAGCACTGAAGAGGCGTCGATCAAACTCTGAACGCGTTCCAACCACGAGACCCATGCGGCACGGCCAGGCCGGGTTAAATGAATCATGGTTTGCGGTTTTCGTCCGGCAAAACGTTTTTCGATAAAGACGTACCCGGCACTTTCCAGTTTCTTCAGGTGGGTAGACAAATTGCCGTCGGTGGCGCCCACTTGATCTCTCAGCTCAGTGAACAGCGCCGGACTGGACGCCGACAGGTAGCCCATGATTCCCAGCCGCAACCGACCGTGAATAACGTCGTCGATACTGCTGTGGTCGAAGGGGTTTACGTCAGTCAACGCTGCGGGATTCCCGCCGCCACAAAATCACTCCCGGCAGCACTAAGGTAACAATAGCACCGGCGCTGGCGATGGCATAAAGACTGGGGCCGTCCAGGAACACGATGCAGGCGATCACTAACATCAACGACACGAAGCCAGCTCCCTTGACCACCCCATTAGCCGAAACTTGGCCTGTGGTCAGCAGAGCGATGGCGAAGCCGCCAAAAACCGACGGCACGGTCCAGGGAAACACCCCTTCCGGTCGATCGCCGAGTAACACCCGCAACGTAACGCCCAAGACAATACTCAGCACCATTAACCCCGACATCGCCCATACGATGCGGTCGGTTTGATTAGCGTTAGACCCGCTGCCCGGCAAATGAAACGGATAACGACGACCCAACAGCCAGTAACCAGCCGGTGCAAGCACCGCAAACCCGCCCCACAACCAGCTAAATGCAGTCGGTGGGACCACGGCTGCATTTTGCAGTAACAGGAACTGCAAGCCGTAGGCGACCCCCACCATGGCACCCCACCAGACTAAAAACCGGCCGCCCAGCAGCGGCGCCCGCTGGCCGGATTCCGCCAGCGACCGAGCGAATTGAATATCTCGTTCCAGAGTGCTCATAGCCACCTCCACTTTGAATTGCAAAGTTTACACGCTTCTGTGACGACGGTGGTTAGAGATTTACCCGAGGGTGCTCAGGTCAAGACGCAAACCTTCCAACTGTGAGGAAGATAAGCCCAATCGCTTGAGCAATAGATCCCACCGCGGGTCATCGTGTAAGCCGCTGAGAAGCGGATTGCGCAGGGCAATGCCAATGTTGATCAAATTATGCCGAACGATTCGATCACCCACAGTCACTTGCGCAGATTGGACAAATTGCTCCAAAGCAGCAAACGCCTCATCGAACTGCCCTATCCATGCCAGCGCTAGCGCCGGGTTATGACGATGGTCCAGACTGAGCGTTGCCAGATAATCGCTCAACGCCTTCGCAGAGGTCTCATCGGGCCCCAAGGAGTGCCTGGCCATCGCAATGCCTGCCAGACGGTATGATTCAATGGACTCCCGTTCAAAGGCGGCGATAGCTTCCAAGGGTTTGCCTGCCACCAGCAGTGTTTGGCCCAAACTCGTATGCCCGCCTTGGCCCAAAGATTGGAAATTCCGCAACGTGAGTTCTGCCTGTGCAAGATTCCCCTGCATCAGGTAGGCCTCGGAGAGATTCAGCAAACAAATGCCGCACAAAGGGTTCTGATCAATAGTGCGTTCAGCCAACTTCACCGCATCGTCAATCTGTCCCAGAGCGAGGGACATCAGGGTGGCGGTACGCAACAAATCTTCCTGATTCCGGTTCATCGTAAGGGCGCGATCGAAAAAACGCACGGCAGCGATTAAATCAGCATCAAAATCTGCCTGGTGCCAGCCCATATATGCAAGGATCCCCGCATCATCCGGACTGAAAGCCAACGCGCGGTTCATCGATAACCGCATTTCATCGATTGCCCTTTCGAAATCCCCTTGGCGACCCAGTTCTCGCCATTGAATCCGGGACAGCTCTCGCCACGCCGGACCATACTCCGGCTCGATGTCCAGAGCCTGGTTTAATAATTGAAATGCGTTTTTCTGGTCATCTGAACTGCCGCTGTCCAAGACGTGCCGTGCCTGAAGATATAAGCGATACGCCAGGGGGTCGGCATCGCCTTGCCGGTCACCGCTGGGTATCAGAATGGCGGTCAGACGCGATGCCACCTGAGCGGAAATATCATCTTGCACCTGAAATATTTCTGCCAGCGTTCGGTCATAGGTTTGCGACCACAGATGCCCACCGGTTTGCGCCTCTACCAATTGGGCAGTGACGCGAATCTGCTCACCGTTGTCCCGAACGCTACCTTCGAGTACATGGGTCACATCCAATCGATCAGCAATGCCCGCAACATCGGTTTCCTCATTGCGGAAGGAAAACGATGAAGTGCGGGCAATGACCCGCAGTTGGGTCGATTGCGCCAGTACGTTCAAGATTTCCTCCGCCATACCATCGGCAAAGTATCCCAGGTCGCCGTCGGCACTCATATCAGCGAACGGCAGAACGGCGATGGAAAACTCCGGTTGAGGCGGCACAACTGATGTTGAAAATGGCCGCCACCAGATCATGACAACGGCTGCCACGACCACTGCCAGCACGGTAGCCCACATCCAGGCCGTTTTTTCAACGATAGCGTGCCTCTCAACCCCGCCGTCATGACGTGTCACGGGAGCGTCGAAAATATAGCCTCGACGGGGAACCGTTTTCAGGGTCTTCTGCTGTTTGTCACCAATAGCGCGACGAATGTCGATAATGCATTGAGTGATGGCGTCGTCGGTAACAACGGTATGACCCCAAACTGCGTCGTGCAGTTGTGTTTTGGAAATCAGTTCGCCGGAATGATCAAGAAAATGGTGCAGCAGCTTAAATGACTTTGGCCGCAGTTTGACCGGCACCGCCCCTCGGCTCAGCGTCCCCCGCCCAAGGTTCAGAGTAAAATCGCCAAAGCGATATAACACCGCTGGCGATGAATGCTCTGAATTCTGGTCAATGTTGGACAAAAGCCGCCAATCCTCTCCCGTTAGTCGCTTTATAGCAGAAATTTCGGGGTTTTCTCGTTACAGGAAAAATCCTCAAGCCCAATCTATAACCCACGTCGGCAGTTTCGTTGGCGCATTGAGAGGGCTAGATTCATGTTCAATTCCACAATTACCGCTAGTGCAGCCTTGCTGTTGGGCGGCATGATTTTCCAAACCACCAGCTTGGCAGACGAACACAAGCGCACCCGCTGGTACTGTGACACCCAGCCAGTCGTGAACTTCTGGGAAGAACAGATTACCGGTGTGGCGATGACGGGACGCGCCAGCCTCTGTGGCAAAGACAATCAACTCTGGTCGGGCATGCTGGTCGACGGCCTCCTACCTGGAGGCGCTTACACGGTTTGGTGGGTTTACATCGATAACCCGGCAGCCTGCGTCAACTTTCCGTTGACGGTAGAAACGGCTGAAATCCCCTTTGACGAGCCTGTAGGCTATGCCGGTGCCTGTGGCCTGGCAGATTTTTTCACCCCTGATGAGTCGGAACAATTTCTCAACCCATTGGTGGTTTTCGGCCGGATGGATGGGGCGCAAACGCCTGAAAACGGCAGCAATCGGTTCAACGGCCAGTTTCGCGACTTTACGCCGGCACCGGGTTCACAGGTATGGTTATTTGCTTTTGGCCACGGACCGGCAGAGGACACTGACCTGCGACTGCGAGCCCGTCAGCTGTTAACGCCGGAAGACCCATTGTCCGGCGTTCCTCACGTCGGCATTGAGGGGCGACGCAATGGTTACCCCGCTGGCGTGGCGGTGTTTAACATCCCCTAATTCATCACTCCAGGGGGTTTTGGGGGAAGTGCGGGGCCGGCTCTCAACGAGGGCCGGCCTTTTTTTGATGCAACTGACGCGGACCTGCGTCAGTTTATTCGGTAATCGGAAATCTGCACCTCTGCGCCGTAGTCTGCGTAATCACCATCGGAACGGCGGCGGCGAAACTCCGACCAAGGAATGGCCCGATAACGGGAAGGTCTCTGCTCGTTAATCAGCGTGTGTAGCGGCTCGATATTCGCATTGGCAGACATGTTGAGAAAAAAAGGCATGCTGAATCGCTCACGGGCAGTCATTGCCGCAACCCGGTGCACTGGCGCTTGGTAAAGATCATTAGACAATACCTGCATCATGTCGCCAGTGTTGATTACTAACGCGCCAGGTAGGGGTTTAACGCCATGCCATTGCCCCTCTCTATACACCTGCAGGCCGCTGACCTGATCCTGTAACAGCACTGTCAATGCACCGGCATCTGTATGGTGATGAATACCAAGTTCAGGTGGGGACTGCGAGGCTTGAGCAACAACACCTTGGGCCTGCACGGGATAGTAGTTCAGCCGCACAAACCCTGTGTGAACCGGTTCAAACAGACGTCGCAACGAATGACGCGGCAACCCGGCTCCTATAGAAAAGGCCTCCATGAGCTGAAGACTGATACGGGTGGCGGTTTCCAGATAAGTCATCATCACCTGGCGGAATTGATCTAACCCTGCCGGCCACTGATTGCGGGCTCCATAGATCGCGTCTTCGCCCTCCACGGTAAAATCGAAAACCGCCTTGGCATCTTTCTGATTTTTGGTCAGTTCTTGGTCGTTATACCCCCACGGGTTGTCTCGACTGCGCCGCACAAGCTCTTTCACCGAGTCGCTCTGAGCAAAAAAGCTCTTGGCCTGGTCCATCACCTGCTCCACCTGGACCGGCGACATGCCGTGTCCTACGACCTGAAAGAACCCCCATGTCTTTGCGGCCTCGCCGATCTGCTGGACAACCTGCTGACCATCGCCTTTGATCATGGGCTCCAGGTCGATGACCGGGACGCCGGATACTCGTGACGAGGCCGCAACCGGTCGTTGGTCCAGGTCTTCGCTGAGTGGATTATTCATCCACGGAATTATGGCCAGCAGTTGATTCCAGGTCTACACCTCAGATGGGTTCTTACCCACAATCATGAGATCATTAGATTTATTTCCAGCAGCTTTCTATGTCCGACGCCTTTCATCTGGAGACGTTTTTCCCCTTCCTGCTGTCCCGCCTGTCCAATCGGGTCAGCGCAGGAATCTCGGAAACCTACGCCACCCGCTATAACCTCAGCGTCAGCCATTGGCGACTAATTTGCCTGATTGGCTGTTATCCCAAGATGTCGGCGGGAGAAGTGGCTCGTCGCGGTGAACTGGACAAAGTGGCGGTCAGTCGATCGGTATCCGCACTGATAGACCGGGGGCTCATTGAAAGAACGTTTGATCAGGGTGACCGGCGCCGATCTCAATTGCGGCTGAGCCAACAGGGCAGCGCCATTTTGGACGATATTGCGCCGGCGGCAACGGCCTACAATAGCGCCCTGCTTGAAGCCCTTTCAGAGGATGATCAGCAAACGCTGATGCGATGCGTCGATAAACTCTGGCGACAAGCGCAGATACTGGAGTCGGCATCTCAAGACCGCTGACCCCTCACAAACTCTTGGTGTTACCGCGGCTGAACCCTGGAGAAACAATGCAACCTTTAAGGAGCCTTTTCACGTGACTGCGCAGAATGTACTGCAATATTGGTTCGGCTCGCCGCCTTATGCCGTGCAGAAAAGCCTCTGGTGGGGCGGAGAAAAAAACGACGCCCATCTACGCGATCATTGGGGAGATACGGTCAAAGACGCGCTGGACGGATACCTGGACGACTGGACCCAACAGGCTGACAGCAACCTGGCACTCATTGTTTTGTGTGATCAAATGACTCGAAATATTTATCGCCACAGCGCCAGGGCATTTGCAGGAGATGAACGTGCCAGACATTGCGTGGAAACCGGGCTCAAGAACGGAGACTTGGACACCCTGCATCCGCTCCAGGCAGTATTTTTTCTGATGCCACTGGAACACCACGAGTCTTTGAGAGACCAGGATCGAGCGGTCGATCTGTTGACCACGCTGCTGGATCGAACGCCAGACGAATACCGCACAGAAATTCAATCAAACATTGAATTTGCTCGCAAACACCGGGAAGTTATCCGCCAGTTCGGCCGTTTTCCTCACCGCAATGAGGCTCTGGGCAGAGCCTCATCTGCAGAAGAGGTGGCGTATTTGTCGTCCGGAGGTCACCGTTTCGGACAGTAACCCGCCCCCCGCTACATCACGCAGCCGGCGGAGCAGCCGGGTCCTGGGATTTTCCCCCTACCCAGCTGGCCGCTTTGTCTTTCAGCTCTCTGAATTTTGACGACATACCGGCAAGCTTCTGCTCCCACTCAGGATTGGGTTCCTGACCTTCAATGGCTTTGAAATAGACCTGCATCAACGCGGTCATGGCAATGGGGTCTATCACTGCAGCCTTAATGCCGTATGCCAACAGTGCGGCAAAGGCAAACGTCCAAAAACCCGCCAGTGCCGGAAACACAGCGACTAAAGCCGCTACCGGCGCCAGCACCACGAGGAACACCAGGAACGTCAATACCCAGATGAAAAATGCCAGAAACGCCGCGTTTTTCAAAATGGTTTTGTAGTTTTGGGCATAGAGCACCAGCGCGCGCTCTGCAGACTTCCAAACATTATCCGACCCGGTGCGAAGGTGATAGGCCAGAATTACCTCATCCAGGTACGTCATTGACATATTCAGCACACCATTGATCAACTTCATGGCGCCGCCTAACCCAGGAATGGGCAGAAAACTGGCGATACTGAAAGTGAGCCGGTTGAAGGTCTTCAAGATGCCTTTGATCAATTGATCAACGGCAAACAGTGCCGATGACTCACCAAAATTTTCTTTCACTCGGGCCTGGGCATAATCCACCTGCCCTTTTCCTTCTGGCACGGATTTGCCATCCAAGAAACGCTCCAGTACAGCAATGTGTCCGGCTTTAACCATGTAAAGCAAGTATTCACGGGCAAAGTAGATCACGCCGCTGACCAACCCAAAACCAATGAGCCCTCCATATCCGGCACCTGCCGCTGGATCCCCCCCCACTTTGCCGGCAACAAACCCAATCCCCGCACCACCACCCGTAACGATGATGTATAGCAGGGTAATGCCCATGTAGATCGCCAGCCTGAAAAGTACAAACGGCAGCGTTTTCATGATCAGACCGAATATTTCGGTCAGTTTAAAGTCCCACATAAATGGCTTCCTTCAGTCTTACTTTGCGATCCAGTAACCGGCCCACACGCTGATCAGGCATACCAACACTGACCCCAGCGCGTAAACGGCGGCGCGTTCCAGCTGGCCGCTTTGCAGCAGGTCCAGCGTTTGCAGGCTATAGGCTGAGAACGTGGTGAAACCGCCCAACACACCCACCATTAAGAATAGACGAAAATTTTCATTCATCACCCACCGTCCGTCGGGACCGCTACCGGCAGCAACAAGGCCAATCAAAAACGCGCCAACAATGTTGACGGCCAAGGTGGACCAAGGCAGGCGACTGTCGCTGCCGGTTGGCAAAGCCAAGCCTGCCGCGTACCGCGCAGCGCCGCCGAGGGCACTACCAAACGCCACCCACATTAGAGTCTTCAAGAGGCCGGGGCCAACGACCGGATGCCTACAGACCTGCGCACTGCATGCATTAACGGCGCGGCCTCATCACGGGCCTTAATCGCGCCAGCGGCCAATGCGGCTTCCACCTCGGTGGGATGGTCGATCAGTTGAGAATACCGCTCCCGTGCCGGTGCCAGCTCGGCGTTGATGCGTTCAAAAACTCGCTGTTTGGCCTCGCCCCAGGCCAGGCCCTCAGCAAGATCTGTGGCAAAACTCTGGCGTTCAGACTCCTCCACAAACGCCGCGTAAATGGGGTAGAGAGAGGACTCATCCACACTTTTAGGCTCTCCCGGCTCTTTCGAGTTAGTGACTATTTTCATGATGGCCTTGCGCAGTTTTTTTTCGTTTAACCAAAGACCAATGGTGTTATCGTAACTCTTGCTCATCTTACGTCCGTCCAGTCCTGGCAGAATAGCGGCGCTGTCGTCCACAACCGCTTCCGGCAGCGCAAACACCTCGCCGTAGCGATGATTGAACCGCTGCGCCATATCCCTGGCCATTTCGATATGCTGAATCTGGTCTTTCCCGACCGGTACCCGGTTGGCGTTGAACATTAAGATATCGGCCGCCATCAGCACGGGGTAACTGAACAGCCCCATGGTGATCTCGTGATCCGGCTCTGACCCGGTGGTTTCATTTTCCTGCACCGCCGCTTTGTAAGCATGGGCGCGATTCATCAGACCTTTCGCGCACACGCAGCCCAGCACCCAGGTCAATTCTGGAATCTCGGGAATGTCAGACTGTCGATAGAAGGTCGCCCGGTCCGTATCCAGCCCCAGGGCCAGCCAGGTTGCGGCGATCTCCAACGTGGACTGGTGCACGCGTTGCGGCTCTTCACACTTGATCAGGGCATGGTAATCGGCCAGGAAATAAAACGATTGGGTTGCCGCGTTCTGGCTGTCCTCGATGGCGGGACGAATGGCGCCTACGTAGTTACCAAGATGAGGAGTGCCGGTCGTTGTGATACCCGTGAGGGAGCGCAGTGGAGCAGTATCAGCGGGAGCGTTGATGGTGTTATTCCCATGGATTGAGGTCAACGGAGGATTATCCGCCACTTTGACGCGCCTGGTCCAGAAAATGGGCCACCTGGGTATACCACTGCCGACGCGCCGCCGCCCCCCTCAGGTCATGGCCCTGGCCCATGAGCTGAATCCATTGAACCGAACCGCCGCCAGCAGCCTGCAGGCGCTCAACTAAGCGCTGGGATTGTTTAACCTGCACCACATCATCGTATTGTCCGTGCCCCATGAGCACGGGATCTTGGATACGCGTGGCGTTGCCGAGGGGAGAACTGGCCAGAAGGTCTTGGGTTAGCGGGTCGCCCACCATTTCTCGCCATTCCTGAAACCCTCGAGAATTGCCAATCCTGTTGAGGTACGCAATCTGCTGCGCAAGATCGGTGACGGGCGACCGTGCGACGACACAGCGTAGCTGCGATTTAGCCCGAGCCGCCAGCATCAGGGCCGCAAAGCCCCCAAAACTGCTGCCCATGGCACATACCTGCTCGGCACCGGCAATCTGTTCCTGACGAGCCCAGCTCAGCGCATCCTCCAAATCTTCCAGCATTTTTCCGGACCATTGCTGACGCCCTGCCCACTGCCAGGAAAACCCCGCATTGGTGCTGCCTCGAAAATTCGCCTGCAATACCGAATACCCCAAACTGGCCAGCCATTGCGCCTCCGGGTTCCAGCCAGGCTCGTCATGACTCCAGGGGCCGCCATGGATTAACAACACCATGGCTCGGTTCTCCGGAGCCTGCGGACCAGTGGGCAGGGTCAGCAGTACCTCCATTAATCGGCCATCACTGGTTGGTACGCGGTGAGTCGTCACTGGGGCACCCGCGTCCATGGCAATTCCAGGGATAGTCTCTACCGTCGATTGCCCCACCCTCAGCACCTTCAGCCCGAGCGCGTCAGGGCCAATTTGCCAGACAGCGTCAAGGCCGGTTTGGCCTAGCCAATGTCGCGTTCGACCGGCTGACTCTGGATCAATCGCAGCCCAATCATTGGTCTCCGTCACTGCCCGCAATTCGGGAATAGTGTGTCTTTGGTCCATCTCCCAAATACTCGCCTTGGCCGTCGATGGGAGATGGCCTTTAGGCAAGGTCAATAAGGCGCCGTTTGACAGGTTCAGAGACAGAAGGGATTTTCGATCTTCAGGTCGAAAGACCGCCAGATTTGAAGCCAGATCAAAGCCGCCTAATTCCCAGCGCGGCTCACTCAATCGTCGCTCACGAACCACCGTCCAGGGTTTTTCCCGGGACGGCCTCCACAACCACTCGTACAGGGGCCCATTGGCATCAAACCGCCAGCGCCTGGCAAGCAGGAGCCTGCCGTCAGGGGCGGGATGCCAACGAAAAATATTCTGCCCACCCTGTTCTATCCGAGACTGGCCTGCAGAACCAAGAATCATCACGTCCGGCTGCCACGGTTGACGCTGATCATTACTGAACATGACCTGTTGGTGATCCAGCACCTGCAGCACTCGCGGCCCTTCGCGCGCGCTGACACGCTCTGAAAGCAACAGCTTTTGTCCTCCTCCCGGCCAATGCACCTCGTACCACCGCACCCAACCGGAGTGACGGGTTCTGACGAGCAGGTGCCTGCCCAGATTTTCGATGCCGTCAATCCGTCCATTCGCCCGCCACAGCAGCGTCTTTTTCGAACTCCTGCGAGACAGCGGCTTGACCATTATCTGATCACCGCGTGCCCCAGGTTCCACCCATGTCAACGCCTCGCCATCGGCGGACACCGCCATCAAGCGTGGCGGTTGAACGGGCAACGACTGTGCGTGGGTCGCAGGCAGTGCCATCCCCATACCCAGCGCCGCGACGACAACCCACATTGTCATTCTGTATTTATATTGATATTCTATTTTCAATATTCAGCATCTATTAAAAGCGGTCAACACATGAACATTCGTGACCTGAACTACCTGGTAGCACTGGCAGACTTACGTCATTTCGGGCACGCGGCAGAGGCGTGTTTTGTTAGCCAGCCTACGCTGTCGACCCAAATAAAAAAGCTTGAAGAAGAGCTTGGCGTGCAGCTGATTGAACGGGCGCCTCGACAGGTCATGCTGACGGAAGTGGGTGCGGAAGTTGTGGAACGTGCTCGCCTGGTGCTGCGTGATGTGGAACAAATACGCGAAGTTGCCAGACGCGCGACCGAACCCCAGTCGGGGGTTCTCAGACTGGGCATATTTCCTACTCTGGGCCCCTACCTGCTGCCCCATGTAATTCCGCAAATTCATCAAAAATACCCCGGTCTTGAACTGTTGCTGGTGGAGGAGAAAAGCGAAGTTCTTATGTCCCAGTTACGCGATGGCCGCCTTGATGCGGCCATTCTCGCCCAGCCAGTGGAAGCAGACCAACTCCAGTGTCGACAGCTGTTTGAAGAGCCTTTTGTGCTTGCTCTACCCCAAGGCCATCCACTGGACTCCAAGGGAGCGCTGACCATCGACTCGTTAAAAGACCATACGGTGCTGTTGCTGGAAGACGGACACTGCCTGCGCGATCAGGCGCTGGAAGTATGCAAGCTGGCGGCAGCCAATGAAAAACCCGGTTTCCGCGCCACCAGCCTTGAGACCCTGCGCCAGATGGTGGCAGCAAACGTCGGCCTGACGCTGTTGCCCATGCTCGCGGTTAAACCTCCGGTCGCAATTACGGACAGCATCCACATTCGCCCGTTCGACGACCCACCGCCCAGTCGCAAACTCGCCATGTTCTGGCGCAGCAGCTCGGCCATGGATGGGTTTCTCATGGAATTTGCCGAAATTTTTGCCAGCCTGCCCGACGACTTGTTGACGCCTAAAGTCAGCTAAGTTCACCAAAACACGGATCATGACCCGGATTCGGCCAATTCCTCCGGCGAGTCTGCTGATACCGTTCGACTGGCAGCCCAGCGCCGCAGATATTGAATTTTTTCCGCCATCACCACTGACAGCGGACGCGTTTCTTTTATGGCCGTCAGCAGATCTTCATTGGTCAATTCGCCACCGCTGGCCATAGCCGTGTACAGGCCGGAAACCACCGCCTGCTCGATTTCAGAACCCGAAAAGCCTTCGCTGCGTTGGGCCAAGACGTCAAGATCAAATCGGTCCACTAACTGCTGGCGACGGGCCAGGTGAATCTCAAAAATCTTGCCGCGAACGGCGGGACTGGGCAAATCCACAAAAAAGATCTCGTCAAATCGGCCCTTGCGAACCAGCTCCGGCGGCAACGCCTCGATATCGTTGGCCGTCGCAACAAGGAACACCCGGCTATCGCGTTCCGCCATCCACGTCAGCAGCGTACCCAAAACCCGCTTGGAGGTGCCAGAGTCGCTGTCAGAAACCGACAAGCCCTTCTCGATTTCATCAATCCACAGCACACAGGGTTCCATGACTTCCGCAGAATTTAACGACTGCCGAAGGTTTTTTTCAGTCTCCCCGTGGTACTTGTTATAAATCGCGCCAAAATCCAATCGCAACAACGGCACACCAAACCCACTGGCCACCGCTTTCGCTGCCATACTCTTGCCACAGCCTTGGACACCCAACAACAAAACACCTTTAGGCGGATCTAGGCCGTAGGGGTTGTCATCGCTTAAGAAAATTTTCTGGCGGTCGGAAATCCACCGCTTCAACACATTTAGCCCGGCAATGTCATCAAAACTGATCAGATCGTACTCATAGCTGAGCACACCGCCGCGGTTGAGCATCCGAAATTTTTGCTCCATCACCTGCTTGATATCGTTCGAGGTAATGGCACCGTCGTTAAAAATCGCGTTTCGGGTCAGGTGTCGCGCATCACTCAGGGTCAACCCCCGAAGATTGAGCATCAGTTCCGCCATCGCCTCGCGACTCATTTTGACCCGCTGGCCGGCATGTCTCCTGGACCAGTCAAACGCCTCCTCCCGCACCATTTTTTCCAGTGCTTCGGTGGTGGGCAGCTTCAATTCCATCAGCGCACTGTGGCCCTGGAGCTCATCGGGCAGTTTCAGGCTCGGACTGATCAGCACAATGGTGTGTTCAACCCCATGGACCCGTAACGCCAATTCTCGCAGCTTGCGCACGTTAAGCGGATCATTCAGATACGGATGGAAATCGAGCAACAGGTAAATCGACGGTTCCGAATTCAGGGCAATTTTCTGCAGAACCAGTTCCGGCTCAGCGTTGTTCACTCCAAAATCTGAGAGGTCCAGATCAACCCGTTTCAACCCAGTGGTTGCTGACCACTGGTATAGCGGCCTGAGTGCTTCGGTAAGTGCCGCCTTGAACAGTTCGATGGCGCGCCGCTCTTCTTCGGTTTCGATAATAATGAGGGGCGTGGCTGACTTCAGCAGCAGCGCCAGATCTTGTTCCTGTCCCATGGACGCATTGTACGTGAAGCTGGCGTCCCGTTAACACAGCTGATCAGGCGGCGCGATGCTCAGCAGTGATCTTGCGCATTTGATCAACGGCGCTGAGGCGTCGTTGCAAATCCACCATTTCCTCGCGCAGCCAATCGGGGTTTTCCCCTTGCTCAACCGTGCTGGCAATTAGCCGCCCCAGCTTGTCCTGCTGGTCCAGATATTCGTTGTAAAGGTCTTCCCAGTCCGGCAATTCGGTGGTGACCGGCCCTTTAAGTGCTCTCATGGTTCATGGCTCTCCTTAACAGTTGCCTCTCCTGCGCCATTGCCCGTATCAAAGTTTGGGCCAACGCTGTCCGACCGGATTGCGGACTGGCAGCATTGCGCACCATTTCTCTTTGCAGGTAACGAATCTTTCGTTCAATCGCAGCTTTTTGCATACCCTCACCCCTGGCGGCTGTTGCGCGTATTTCTTAGTAACGCAGCAAACAACTGTGTACCTCAGTGGATTTGAAACATTATTTTACGTATCGCTAACCCGCGTCGTCCTGCAGACAATGGAACACTGTCTGTAGGAAAATCACCCGTGTCATTGCGGGACAGGGATTATTTGTGATTGGATTGGCGTTTCGCGAACCCGACGCCAGTGGGTTAGTCATCTGACACCCCTTATCGAAAAGAGCACACATGCAAGCTTCGCCCGAAACCGAATCCTCTTCTTCCCCCGTATCCGGCGACGGCACGGATACCTCTGTGGAGACAGCCACACCCGAACCCACCGCACTGGGACAGCTCGCCGAGCAAATGACCAGCGCGGAGAGCTGGCTGCCCGAACCTCTGCAGCCTGCCTGGACCTTGCTGCAGGACTTTCCTCTGCTAAGGGCCGGGCTGATTATCCTTGTCGGCATACTGGCCGCTTACGTTGTGCGCTGGCTGGTGAAGAACTCCATTGGGCGGCTCACTGGGAAGACCAATAGCAATCTGGACGACCAGATAGTCACGTTGGTTTCCCGGCCGGTATTTCTCAGTGTGATCTACGCCTCGTTGGCGCTGGCGGTTATTAGTGCAGATATTGGTCCCACCGCTACAGGTATCGTAATTCGACTGCTATTTAGCCTGACGGTGCTGGCCTGGATGCTGGCGGGTTTAAAAGTTAGCTCAGCGGTACTCACCAGCCTCGCTGCCATGAAGGACCGGGTACCGATCATCCAGACTCGCACCATTCCGCTGTTCGATATTGTATCCAAGCTGCTGATCTTGCTAATCGGCAGCTATATGATTCTACAAATCTGGGATGTAGATGCCACGGCCTGGTTGGCGTCTGCGGGGGTGGTCGGTATTGCCGTTGGTTTCGCCGCTAAAGACACCCTGGCCAACTTGTTTTCTGGCGTCTTTATTTTGGTGGATTCACCTTATCAGCTCGGTGATTACGTCAATCTGGACAGTGGAGAACGCGGTATGGTGACCCATGTTGGCATGCGCAGCACCCGTTTGCTGACCCGAGACGATGTCGAAATCACCATTCCCAATGCCGTCATCGCCAACGCGAAAATTGTCAACGAAAGCGCTGGGCGATGGACCAAGCGGCGCATTCGAATTAAGGTCGGCGTGGCCTATGGGAGCAACCTGGATCAGGTGAGCGACACGCTGATGACTGTCGCTCGAGAGCATAGCGAAGTGTGTCAGGACCCCGAGGCGCGAGTTCGAATGCGAGGGTTTGGTGATTCGGCCCTGAATTTTGAGTTGCTGGTGTGGATTACTGAACCCGAACTCCGCGGCAAAATCTCTCACCAACTGCTGGTGGCCGTGTACAACGCGTTTGAGAAAGACGGCATCGAGATCCCCTATAACAAGCAGGATCTTTACATCAAAGAGTTCCCCGCACGATCAGACTAGCGCCGAATCAATGGTCTTTTGTTGGCGGCTGAACCCACCTGGGTACTTTGCCGCCAAACCCTGAGGCGTGCTGAACAAGCATACCGCGCAGCCAGCCTGCCTGATTTAGGGCCCGGGCTCCCAACAGCCGAAGACCGCGCCAGCCCGGTGTATCTCTGGCGTATACACCGGCGATCTGATGCAGCGCCTGCACCATGATGGCGTTGTCGCTGCGACGCCAGCGTCCGTAGCGGCGCAGGGCCGTTGGATCAGCAGGGTTGCGCGTTGTACCGGGCAATTCAGCCATCACGTCACCCAGGGCAGCGGCATCCAGCAACCCCAGATTTGCACCCTGCCCTGCCAGCGGGTGGACCACGTGAGCCGCATCCCCAACCAACGCCAGACGGCGACCGGTGTAAGTATTAGCGTGCAGCCGGGTCAGCGGAAACGCGCCGCGCTGGTTGATGCCGACAATCTCGCCAACACAGCCTTGAGCTGCATCGTTCAATTGGCGTAAGAACGACAAGTCATCCGCTGCCAGAAGTTCTTTGGCTTGCGGCTCGGGAACGCTCCAGACGATTGAAGCGGCTCCGCCTGGCAAGGGCAAAAATGCCAGCGGCCCGGTGGGCAAAAAGCGCTGCCATGCGGTGTCAGCATGGTCTTCCACGTCGATGCTGGCCACCAGCCCCTGCTGCTCGTAGTTGTAACGACTCACCTCGATACCAGCCAACTCGCGCAGTGCCGAGCGGGCGCCGTCGGCAGCTACCACCAGATCAGCGGTTAATGATGTTCCGTCTTCCAGAGCAAGCGTTGCATGGCGGTCGGTGAGGTTTAACTGCTCGATTGCATTGCCGGCCAAGACCGTGACTTCCCGCTCACAAGCCTGCCATAACGCCGCGGCCAGCAGCGAATTTTCGACAACGCAGCCCAACTGATCCATTTGCGCATCAGCAGCGCTGAATGACAGGCCAAGGTCTCGATCGTTCTCCCATACCGTCATACGATCAAACCAGCCCAAACGACTTTCGGGCAATGCGGACCAAACCTCCAGGTTTCGCAGCAATTGAATGGCAGCGGGATTCAGCGTGGACACTCGCAGCGTCGGCGGTGCGTCTGGCGCAGGCAATTGCGGCGCCGCGCCGCCCTCAACCAAAGCCACCTTCCAGCGGTCCCTGGCCAACGCCAGGGCCGTCGCAGCACCCACAATGCCGGCGCCCACTACAACAATGTCGAAATTCTCACTCACTGTGTCACCGCCTTGTTGTCCAAGGCCATTGCGGGGGTGCGGTCGCCGCCAAAACCCATGCCTCGATGGGCGATCGCGTTGCGCAGCCTCGGCATGAGTTGGAGCGCCACCAACCCAGCGCTGCGTGCTATGGCCACTGGTGCAAACTGTTGAGAAAAGGCTCGTACCATGCCGTCGGTAAACGCGACGGTCCGCGCGACGTCAGACTCACGCCATCGGGCATATTCAGCCAGCAATTCCGCCGACCCGGGGTCGGCATCGTTGGTTCGGGCATCTGACAACACCTCACACAGGGCTGCGACATCCCTAAGCCCCAGATTAAACCCCTGGGCGGCCACCGGATGAATGGTGTGGGCTGCATTCCCAACCAGTATGGTCCGCTGCGCTACCGGCGTCTGTACTGTCACCCGAGACAACGGGTAGCTGGCCCGAGCCCCCAGTCGGTCAACAATACCCAGGCGGTAACCGAAGCGACGTTGTAATGCTGCCAGAAAACCTTTGTCATCTAGGGCCAGAATGTCATCCGCCTGATCATGGTTGCAGGTCCAGACCACGCCACAACGCTGCTCAACATGGGGCAACATGGCCAGCGGACCCGTTTCAGTCATGCGCTCAAACGCCCTCCCGTCGTGGGGGATTTGCGGCGTTACGTTTGCGATGATTGCCCGTTGTCGGTAATCGTAGTGCTCAGTTTGAATACCCACCGCGTCGCGGACTCGGGAGTGGGTTCCGTCGGCGCCAATAAGCAGCTGAGTGGTCAAGGCGTGAGGCTTACCATCCTTGGTGTACCCCACCTTTACCTTATCTTGGCTGACGGCGATATTAGTTAGCTCACAAGGTACCAGCAGATCAACGCCGGCGGCGGCAGGCAGGCGTTGCAATACCTGTTGTCCCAAAGTTCGTGCCTGTACGACATAGCCCAAAGCCTCCAGGCCCTGCTCCTGAGCGCTAATGTTCACTACGCCCGGAGCGCCCTTGTTGGTGACCTGAACACTGCGAATCGGGGTCAGATTTTGCTGCGCTGCGGAACCTGAACTCAGGTCTTGCCACAGTCCGATGGCGTTGAGAATATTTCGCGAAGCTAGAGACAGCGCCAGCGTTCGGTCGTCATAGGTCGGTGGCGCAACTTCCCTGAACGGGGCTCGTTCAAGCACCGCCACGCGCCAATGTTGCTGGGCCAGCGCCAGGGCCAGGCTGGCGCCTACCAAACCACCGCCCACGATTGTGATGTCGTATTGATTGCTCATGCCATTGCCGCCTCAATGTCTTTGGCGGTTTTCGGCGCACCGGCCGACAGAACCTGAGGGCCCGACTTGCGCAGCACCAAACTGTCTTCTATCCGAATGCCCATATTTCGAAAGGCTTTGGGGATATCTCGTTTGCCGTCAATATAAATTCCCGGCTCGATGGTAAATGCCATACCGGCTTCCAGCTCACGGGGTTCGCCATGGACCTCGTAGTCGCCCACATCATGAACATCCATTCCCAACCAATGTCCGGTCTTATGCATGAAAAATCGCTCATAGGCCCGTTTACGGATCACGCTGTCCAACCGACCTTCCAATAGCTTCAAGCGAATCAGGCCTCGACTGATCACTCTAACGGCGGCATCGTGTGGTGCCAGCCAGCTATTTCCCACCTGAGCAGCGTCGATTGCAGCAAGCTCTGCTTCCAGCACAATGTCGTACACGGCCCGTTGTTCTGGCGTGAAGCGACCGTTTACGGGAAACGTGCGGGTGATATCAGAAGCGTAGTGGTCGTATTCGGCACCGGCATCAATCAGCACCAGATCGCCGTCTTTGAGTACATCTTCGCAGCGGGTGTAATGCAGCACGCAGCCGTTGGAACCGCCGGCGACAATAGGAGCGTACGACGCGCTGGCGTTGTTGTAATGAAACGTCTTCAGCAATTCGGCCCGCAGCTGATATTCGGTCAGGCCAGGGCGGCATATCGACAGTGCATCGACATGGGCGCCCACCGCAATTTTTGCGGAACGGGTCATGGATCGAATCTCGCCGGCGCTTTTGTAAAGACGCATGTCGTGCAGATGGTGGTCCAGAGAAATAAACTCTTCCGGCGGCCGAGCCCCCTTGCGTCGACGACTGGCACTGATCCATTCCATCACCCGTTGGTCGAAAGCGGTTTCACGCCCCAACGGATAGTAGAGCCGGTCAAACCCTTCCATCAGATTTGGCAGGATGTCGTCCAAATCCGCAATAGGAAACGCGTCGTCCATGGCGTAATCCGCGGTGGCGCCCTTCAACCCTGCCATGGCGCCGTGCCACAGCTCTTCTTTGGCCGATTTCTGACGGCAAAACAAGACTGCCTCGCCTTCTTTGCGCCCCGGCGCCAGCACTAGCAGGGCATTGGGTTCCGGAAATCCAGTAAGGTAGAAGAGATCGCTGTGCTGACGAAAGGGAAATTCCACATCCCCATTGCGCAGCTGAATTTGAGAACCGGGTACGACAATCAGTGAGCCTTCGCCCACGGTCCGCATCAACTGGCGGCGGCGACGGGAAAATTCCGCCTGATCAATCAATGCAGGGCGTTCCCATCAGGCACCTGAACCGGGCCTGCCGTGGCGTTCAGTGCTTCAAAAGTCATCATTGCGCCCAGGCGCACATATTCGGCCAGTTCAAAATACTGGTCCTCAGCTTCCTCATCACCTTCAACAGGCTGGTGGTCCGCGCGAACAATCTCAGTGAGATCATTCACGTACTCTGCCACCTCCGGTGCCAGCTGCTCCAGGTCGCCGGCGCTGTGGCCCACGCCCGCTAGAAAACCTGTACCCCAAGCAGTCAGCGCAGCGATGCGTTGTTCCAGTCCAGCACTGTCTTCAGGTACCAGCAGACGAAAACCAAATTCTTCGTCGGTAATATTGTCCCGAGACCAATCAAACAGCCAATACAGCGATTGGCGCAGCTCACCATCGAGCTCGTGTAGAGCAAACGTTTCGCCCACTGCCGCACCAAGCCACCGCTCCACGTCGGTGTCGGAATCGAAACTGAGTAAGGCGCACAGTACGCCGTGCAACTCGGCCGGGTTGAGCGCCATGGGGGTTGCGCTGAACTGCTCGTTAAGCGCGTCAAAGGGAGGAACTTCAGACATAACCCTATAGTATCAAGGGACGCCAAACATCCGATAGCTAATTGGTAGCCTCCAGGCAATCGATTCACCCCAAGACGGTGGGCAGAATCGGGTCAATCAGCACAAAAAGCCAACAAAATCTGAGGACTAGCAAAACAATGATTGACCTGGCTTTAAGCGCAATTTATGCTGCTTTGTTATGGGAAGCATAGAACACGCCGTTGACGACTTGCTGGCGGTGGAAAGTCGTATGGAAGACCTCCTGGGCGCTCTCAAGCGGCTCAAAGAGGAAAACCGGTCTTTACGCGCAAGCCAGGAATCCTTGGTGGCCGAACGCGCCAACCTGGTGGCCAAGAACGAGCAGGCCAGAACTCGCGTGGAAGCGATGATTTCTCGACTCAAATCTCTGGAGCAAAGCACGTGAGCAGCAAAGAAGCGGTGACCGTGAACGTTCTGGACCGAGAATACCGCATTGCCTGCGAGCCTGGCGAACGGCGTCAACTGCTGGATGCCGCTGATCACCTTGATCAGCAAATGCGTAGCATCAGAGACGGAGCCAACATTGTTGGCATGGAGAAAGTGGCGGTTCTGGCCGGGCTCAATACCACAAACCTCTACTTGCAGCTTAAGTCCCGTGAGGAGACGGTTTCGGGCAACGTGGCCGAACGGCTGAAGTCTCTTCGCAGCCGTTTGGAATCTGAAGAAATTCAATAACTGCTAACTCCTACCCGGTTCTTTCACATTGCCGTGGTATTATCTTGGTATGGGCTCCTCTGCGGTGTTCGATAGCGAGTCTGCATTTGCCTTGACCCTAGTTATCGTGACCACGGAGAAACAGCGTTGTGACCAGTGTGCATGTCTGCCTCGTGCGGAAAGCCTAGGGCGCAGCAGGTTTCCCCACCTGAACCGTCGGTTCAAGGTCGCTAATCTCGTAACGGCACAGGCGGAGGATGCCCTCTTCTCCCCTGCTTACGACTCCACTGATGATAGTGGTTCTGCGCTAGATCGTGATCCCACCGGTGGATAGGAAGACGGCCCATCGCAATCGGGGCCGCCAGGCCCGTCGAAATCTCAGTGAAAAGGTCCGCGCGAAAGCCAGTGCAGACATTTGCTCCCTGACCCGCCAGCATCCCCATTTCCAACAGTGCAAACACATCGCCGCGTACCTGCCTCTCAAACATGAGGTTGATCTTCGACCACTGATGCAGTGCGCAATCGAGCAGCACAAACAGGTCTGGATTCCCAGGGTTTTGAACCGACACATGACTTTCGCCGCCTATCATCCGGGTCTGCCGATGGACCAATCCGCTCTGGGTACCCGTCAGCCACCCCACAACGCTCACACTTGCAATGCCCGAGATATTGATTTGGTCCTGTTGCCCTTGCTGGCGTTCACCCGCAGCGGGACTCGATTAGGTATGGGCGGTGGATACTACGACCGGGTATTTTCGTTTATGCTCCAAGAGGCTTCGCCGACAGGGCCACTGCTAACCGGGGTGGCATTTGCCAGCCAGGAGACGGACACGCTGCCTCGAGATCCCTGGGACGTGCCCCTCCAGTACATCGTCACCCAAAACGGCTACATAACCTGTAGCTGAAACCCTAAGCTCAGGAATCATTTATGGACAGCCAAACACTCAAGATTGCCGCCGCGGAAGCGGCCCTAGCTAACGTACGTGACGGCATGGCCTTGGGTGTCGGCACAGGCTCGACAGTGAATTGTTTTATTGACGCTCTGGCAGACTCCAACCTCCAATTTGAAGCCGTTTGCTCAAGCTCTGAAGCAACTACCAAACGCCTGACGAAGGCCGGTTATGAAGTAGCCGAACTCAATGATGTGGGCAGCCTGGATCTTTATGTGGACGGCGCTGACGAAGTGGATCGGCACAAGCGACTCATCAAGGGCGGCGGCGCCGCTTTGACCCGAGAAAAAATTGTTGCCGCCTGCGCCAAAACGTTTATTTGCATTGTTGATGCAAGCAAGCAGGTGGATGTCTTGGGCACCTTCCCGTTACCGGTAGAAGTTATTCCGATGGCCCGGAGCTTTGTTGCTCGGCAACTGGTCGCTCTGGGCGGCCAGCCCCACTACCGGTCTGACGTTGTTACCGACAATGGCAACGATATTCTAGATGTACACAACCTTCGCATTACCGACCCCATTGCCCTGGAGCAATCGATTAACGCACTGGCAGGCGTGGTAACCGTTGGCTTATTTGCGCGCCGGCCAGCCGACATGGTGATTGTTGCCACTAACACTGGCATCGAGTCGTTTTAGCAATTGTTCATGTGCTGAACTTGCGTCGGTTGGACTGGGAATAGCCAAGGATTGGCCAGATATTTGTAGGGCATTGAAAAAACCAGCCTAAAGGGCCGACAATATCAAGTCTGACGCATGATCAGCTGACGTGAAACGCTGGACAACCCACCGCGCAGCGCATAAACCTGATAGCCCAGCTTATTCAGAATAAACGCGGCAGATGCGCTACGTTCCCCGGTTTCACAATAAACTACGTAGGGGCAATCTTTCTTATATCCACCCATTTCTTCTCGCAATCGAAACAAAGGGGTATTACGGCTCCCAGAAAGACTTCGCTGCTGGTGCTCCTCTTTCATCCGTACATCCAGCAAACTGCCGCCACCGGACACCAATGCTGACGCCTGACCCGGCGATACCCAATCCACCACCGGATGTTTTAACAGCTCACTGAAGTCTGCCTTACCCAGACGCATCAGCTGACCGGCGGTTTTCGCTTTCACATTGGCATTGCGAGGCTCATTGGAGGTTAGCGCGTCTTCACCAAAACTGTCCCCCTCGGACAAGGTGGCCACAACCTTGTCCTGCCCATCCGTTGTCTTGGTGACCTGAAATTCGCCGCTTCTGATGACGTAAAAGTAGTCTCCTTGTCCGCCCTCGGTAATCACCAAACGATCAGGCATCACGGTGATCAGCTCAAAACGCTCAAACATGCGCTCAATGTTGCCGGCAGGCAGGCGTAGCAGTGCGCGACTGTTGAGCATTTTGAAAACCCAACGAGCAGATTCGGCGCGGCCATCGGGCAATGTGAACTGAGAAGATCGACTAATCTGGTCCCAAGTCACCACTTTTTCCAGAAAACTGCGATCAAATGCCACGGCCCGCGCGCCCACACCGGATACAACCGCGGTAAACCGACGGGGTTGAAAGTCGCCTACGGCGTAGCGAGTGCGATCTGAGTCGGCGTGCAGTTCACGCTCTCGACCGTCTGGATACCGGCAGCTGACGGACCCCGACAGCAGGAACAGGCTTTCACCATCGTTCTCACCCTCTCGAAACAAGGATTCGTCCCGTTGGTAGTCGCGCACCTCGCCATGCTCCGCCAGCATATTGAGGTGAGCGGCGGCCAACGTATCCATGGGATACAGGCGCGATAGCGTTTTAGTATCTACTGACATAAACCCCCCAGGTGACTGATAACTATGCGCTTTCTTGAGGAGCGCAGCAACTCTTACCGGTTCGAATTGCGGGGCGGAATCTCCAGCCCACAAAAAAGCCCGCGATGAGCGGGCTTTTCGTTACCACCGTGACAGACCAAAGCCTGCCGAGGTGATGGTTATCGCTTGGAGTACTGCGTCGCTTTTCGCGCCTTGTGCAGACCCACTTTCTTGCGCTCCACTTCGCGCGCATCCCGAGTCACAAAACCCGCTTTGCGCAGCTCGCCGCGCAGCGTCTCGTCATATTCCATCAACGCCCGGGTCAGACCCATGCGAATGGCGCCCGCCTGGCCGGTGGTGCCGCCGCCGCTGACGGTGCAGGTGATGTCAAAACGATCAGTCAGGCCGGTTAATTCCAGCGGCTGCTTGACAATCATTCGGGCGGTTTCGCGACCGAAAAACTCGTCCAGCGGCTTGTGATTCACGTTAATGGCACCCCGACCCGGTCGGACAAACACCCGCGCCGCAGAAGATTTGCGTCGGCCAGTTCCGTAATATTGTTCTGAAGCCATGGTTATCTAGTGTCCTGTTACAGTTCCAGCGCCTGAGGCTGCTGTGCGGTGTGCGGATGCTCTGTACCGGTGTAGACCTTGAGCTTGCGGAACATTGCCCGACCCAAAGGATTTTTCGGCAGCATACCCTTCACGGCTATCTCGATAACCCGTTCCGGGCTTCGGTCCAGCATGGTTTGCAGATTCGAAGATTTCAGGTTTCCGATGTAACCGGTGTGTCGGTAATACATTTTATCCTGAAGCTTTTTGCCGGTTACCCCAATTTTCTCGGCGTTGACAATGACGATATAGTCGCCCGTGTCCACGTGAGGGGTGTATTCGGCTTTGTGTTTGCCTCGTAGACGTTTAGCCACTTCACTGGCAAGACGTCCAAGAGTTTTTCCATCGGCATCTACGAGGAACCAGTCGCGCTCGACCTCGTGCGCCTTTGCGCTGAAAGTTTTCATGAGGGAATCCGTATCCCGGCCATCGACATAAGGGCGGGGATACTACTGCAAGGACCCGGTCTTTGCAAGACTTCCGAAGCCTTTGGTGAAGGGCGAAAAAGCCCTTTTTATTTCAGTTACTTACAACGGCCACCCGCGCCCATGAAGCGGCCTCAGCGCCGACACAGTCAACGGGACGTCAAAACCCGCCCCGCTGACTGCCTTTCAGCCGATCAACAGCGCTTTCAATCCAGGCTGTAAACCACGTTTACGGTGGTCACAAAGTCCGAATTGTTGGCCGGATCGTCAACGTCGGTGTTGTGACGAATCTCGTAGGCCAACTGCAAACCAAAATTGTTGGCGATATCGGCGGTCAGCGCCGTAATGTTCTTGGCAAAGGTATTGTCTGAACCCGCTTCGACCAGGAACACGTTGCTTAAGGTTGCTGATTCGCTTAAAACCCAAGCGTAGTCCAGCTTGCCGCGCAATACTGGATCCGTGGAGGTTTCCCCGCTGCCACGAAGTTCTGCCCGTCGATAACCCAGACCAATTTCGCCGTTGAGCTTGTGGACTTCATTGTTAAACAGCTCCCGTCCATAACCGGCGGCCAGGGTTGCCTGATTTTCAAACTGGCTGAAGTCGTCGTTTTCGTAACGCAGCGAGCCGAACCAATAGCTGGTTTCGTTGATTTTGTAGTCGCTCTGGCCGTAAACCTCAAAGCGATTGGCGGTGTCTACATCGTTCTCGCTGGCATTGAGCACAGCCAGGCCCAGCACATGTCGCCACTGCTCCATGTTGTTGACCAGTTCGGCGCTGATATTAACGGTTTCGGTTTCGGCGTTGCCGCGCTGGGACACTATGCCCAGAACGCCCTTGCCGGACCAGCCCAGCTCATCATCAGCCATGGCCGGCATGCACACAGCGGCCAACAGGGGAACGGCATATAAAGGTCGAAATTTCATACTACTCTCCAGTGTTAGGGGTAAAACGGGCGTATTGAGCAAAAAAGCCGATAAAAAGTCCAGCGATGCATACGCTCGTTTACAATGTGGGGCATGAATAGCGAAAACCCACCGTTACGCCAGCTATCAATGCTGGACCGACTCCTGGATCAGGCAGACAAGGCCCTGAGAACGACTCTTGCGCGCCCCGCCCAAGGGGGCGATTCACCGGCTCTTGAAGTGCCCGACATGGAATTGACTGACGCTGAAACAGCCCATGCTGCGGGCCTGATGCGCATTAACCATGCGGGAGAGGTCTGCGCCCAGGCCCTATATGAAGGACAGGCGTTGGTCGCGCGTGATTCGGCGATCACCCAACACATGCTCGACGCAGCCGCAGAAGAAACCCGTCACCTGGCTTGGTGTGACGCCCGTCTGGCGGAGCTGGACAGCAAACCCAGCATGCTGGGGCCTGTTTGGTACGCCGGTTCATTTGCCTTGGGAACCTCAGCGGGTCTGGCTGGCGATCAATGGAGCCTGGGATTTGTCGTGGAAACTGAACGCCAGGTTGAAGCCCACTTGGCAGATCATTTAAATCGATTGCCTGAGGCCGATAAACGTAGCCGCGCCATCGTCAGCCAGATGATGGAAGATGAAGCTCGACATGGACAGCAGGCAAAGGATGCGGGCGCCAACACGCTTCCAGACTGGATACGATCCGTCATGTCGGCCACAGCCAAGGTTATGAAAGTTGTGGCATATCGATTATGAGCAATACGAGCGCCCCGCCGCTGAGCGCGCCACAAATCCCTGAAATTCTGACCCCACGGCTCAGGCTGAGAGGCCATCGGCTGGACGATTTTGACGCGTTTACCCAAATGCAGGCTGATCCTGTGGTAATGCAACACATCACCGGTAAGCCGCTGGGGCGGGATGACGCATGGCAGAAGTTCTCCCGCTCAGTGGGTCACTGGAGTTTGCGCGGATTTGGCTACTGGGTAATTTGCGATCGGCACAGTGGACAATTCCTTGGCGAAGCCGGTTTTGCGAATTTTGAACGCTGCATCGACCCAAGCCTGACGGCTTACCTTGAAGCCGGCTGGGTGCTGGACCGGTCAGCCCACGGCCGCGGCGTGGCCACCGAGGCGGTGTGCGCCGCGCTCAGCTGGGCAGACGCCCATTGCCCTGACAGACCGGTGGTCTGCATGATTGATGAAGCAAACAAAGCGTCGGTTCGAGTGGCGGAAAAGTGTGGCTTTGAGCCCTGGGTAAAAACCGACTTTAAAGGCAGCCGGGTACAGCTGTATCGACGCAGCGCCAGCCCGACAACGTCAAACAAGCAAACTTTGCAACACATCGAATAGCCACTATGGGATTGCACGGCGCGCCTTAATAGGCTAAAAATCACAGGTTAACGGGGAAGTTGCGACCCGCAGCCGATAGATTGGCTGACGGCAGGGGTATGCCAGACCAGAACAAGGGGCGCTACATTTGGACCGCAAGAACTACAATGAAGGTTTTTTTGAATTTGACGATACTTCAATCGATCGGTTTCTAGCGAGCTGTCATCGACGGAAGTATCCCAACAAAACCCCCATCATCCGGCCCGGCGACATGGCCGACACTCTCTACTATGTTATTGAGGGTTCAGTCACCGTCAGCGTTGAGGATGAGGAGGGGCACGAGCTCATTTTGGCCTACTTGAACCCAGGCAACTTCATCGGCGAGATGGGCCTGTACATGGAGCCGGAGCGCCGAGAGGTGATGGTGCGGACACGCACCCCCTGCGAACTCGCTCAAATCAGCTACGGAAAACTGGGGCAATTATTTCAAAACGAACTGTCGGCCGACTGTCCACATATTCTTTATGCCATTGGCCGCCAGTTAACCGACCGACTGTTGCACACCTCACGAAAGGTACGCCGTCTGGCCTTCATGGATGTTCAGGGACGCGTGGCGCGTACCTTAATGGACCTAACGTTAGAGCCAGATGCCATGACCCATCCAGACGGGATGCAGATTAAGGTCTCCCGTCAGGAAATCAGCCGCATCGTGGGCTGTTCACGGGAAATGGCTGGGCGCGTGCTCAAAGGCCTTGAAGAAGAAGGCATGATTAACGTCAGCGGAAAAACCATTGTGGTACTCAGCGGCCTGAGCGATCTTTAGGTGCAACTCGAGGGCCAAACGGCCCGGTTAGCGCGTCTGAAAAATTTCTCTTAGCGCGGCCCCGGGATCCGGGGCCCGCATGAACGTTTCGCCAATCAGAAAAGCGCTGATGCCGGCCTGTTGCAGTTGAGAAACATCCTCGCTGCTGGCAATGCCGCTTTCGGTGACCAAAAGCCTGTCCGGCGGCATCTTCGGCAGCAGGTCGATGGTGGTTTGAATGCGAGTTTCAAAGGTTCGAAGGTTGCGATTATTCACCCCGATCAATCCTTCTGGCAGGGTCAGCGCTCGCTCGAGCTCGTCTTCGTCATGGACCTCAATTAGCACATCCAGACCCAGCTCCAGGGCCAAAATGGACAACTCCAGCAGTGCGGCGTCACCCAGCGCCGACACAATCAACAATATGCAGTCCGCGCCAAGCACTCGGGCCTCGTAAACCTGATAAGCGTCGACAACAAAGTCTTTCCGCAGCAGCGGCAAAGAACAGGCCAACCGCACGTCTTTAAGGTATTGATCGTGGCCCTGAAAAAACGCCTCATCAGTCAATACGGATAGACAGGTAGCACCGCCTTGATCGTAGCTGCCAGCCAACCAGACGGGATCAAAGTCTTCCCTTATCAAACCCTTGCTGGGCGAGGCTTTTTTGATTTCGGCGATGACCCCATTGCCGCCGCTATGTGCCTGGCTGATCAAAGCGTCGGCAAACCCTCGCGTTGGCGGACAATCTTCAACCTGGGCGCTAAGCTCCCGCAATGGCGTGCGGGCAGCGCGCTCGGTAACCTCCGCCGCTTTGTGATGCAGGATTTTAGCCAAGATATCTTCAGCCATCAGCATTAAATCTCTGAGTCATTTCGGCCAACTGCTGTAAACGCTGCCAGCCTTCCCCGGAACTTTGCAGGCGCCGGGCCATTGCCACACCCTGCACAAAGGACTTGGCCACACCCGCCACATACAGCGCAGCACCGGTGTTGAGAGCCACAACCGCGGCCGCTGGGCCGACGCTCTGAGTGGTGGACTCTTGGATCATCTCCAGGCTCCGCGCCGGACTGTCCGCGGCAATATCAGAAAGCTCGACGCTGATGCCATGATCTGCCGGATCGATGGTCCAGTGGCTTAGTTCACCGGCACGAAATTCTGCCACCTGAGTGATAGATGAGGGGCTGATTTCATCCAGCCCATCTTCGGCGTGCACCACCATCACATGTTCAGCTCCGAGCTTGGCCAGTACTTTAGCGATGGGCGTCACCCAACGCGCTGAATAGACTCCCATTACCTGGCGTTTCACCATGGCGGGATTGGTCATCGGGCCTAATAGGTTAAACAGCGTTCGGACGCCAAGCTCCTTTCTTACCGGCACCGCAAAGCGAGTGGCGCCGTGGTGAGCGGGTGCAAACATGAAGCCTATGCCCAGCTCATCAATACACGTTGCTACCTGCTCTGCAGACAGCTCCAAGTTGACACCGGCAGCTTCCAACACGTCTGCACTGCCAGACTGACTGGAGACCGAACGGTTGCCGTGTTTGGCCACCCCTGCCCCACCTGCCGCAGCCACAAAGGCGCACGCTGTGGACACGTTGAAGGTGCCAACGCCATCCCCGCCGGTGCCACAGGTATCGATAAGATCGGTCCGTTCTGGCGTGACCCGGGTCGCCCGCTCTCGCATGACCTGGGCCGCGGCGGCAAGTTCCTCCACCGTTTCGCCCTTGGTTCTCAGCCCCATCAACAGCCCACCCATTTGGGCAGGCGTCGCGTCACCGTCCATAATCTGGTTCATCGCCTGGGTCATCTCAGCTTCAGTCAGATCATGACCGGTCGCCACATTTTCCAGAAGTTTACGCATGAGCAGGCATCGCCTCTTTCAGCAGCTTAAGAAGTTGGCCAGCAAATCGTGGCCGCAGCGAGTCAGTATAGACTCTGGGTGAAACTGGACCCCTTGAACGTCTAGCGACCGATGACGCAGGCCCATAATTTCCGCCCTATGGCCTTCCTCATCTTCCGTCCAGGCCGTCACTTCCAGGCAATCAGGAACGCTGTCGTCGGCCACGATCAGCGAGTGATAACGAGTGGCTTCAAAGGGGTTGGGTAAATCGGCAAACACGCCCTGGTTTTGATGGTGGATCATAGAGGTTTTGCCGTGCATCACTGTACTGGCGCGAACCACTTGGCCGCCATAAACCTCGCCAATGCACTGATGGCCAAGGCAGACACCCAGAATCGGCAGCTTACCGGCATACCGCGAAACAACATCATTGGATATTCCCGCCTGGGTGGGCGTGCACGGCCCAGGCGACAGCACAATGCGCTGGGGATCCAATGCCTCAATCTCATCCAGCGAGATTTGATCGTTGCGCACCGTATGGACCTTAGCCCCTAACTCACCAAAGTATTGAACCAGGTTGTAGGTAAATGAGTCGTAGTTGTCGATCATGAGCAGCATTGCGGGTCTAAGCTCTTGTTCGTGTAGGCATGGGGTAAGACGCTGCGTTCACAATAGCCGGTAGGATACCCATAATTGCAAAAGGGACCCAGGGATTTGTGGTTAAGAGTTTCTGGTACCCTGCGACAAGTCCTGAAAACCTCTACTGGTCCCAGTCAGCGATCACCTGCTTACCCGCGGTGCTGTTTTTTGCCGCCTCCTCGTTCCCTTGCACCGCTATTGTACAGTGCCTATCGAATTCGCCATCTTTTCCATCACGACCGCCTGACCTTTCGCACAGGGCATCAATCGTCCAAGGATTCAGTACCTTGAAGTGGCTCAACGCTACTGCAGCGTACTCTCTGACCTTAACATCACCCTGTGACAACTGGCCCTCCAACTCCTTGATTAGCTGCTGCGCCGTGTCGCCCGAAAGCTTGCCAGTATATTGGCCAGCAGTTCGACGAACTTCGCCTTCAGGGTCAGCTAACCCCCGCCGTATCCAGCCGGCTAATTCCTCTCCTTCCCCCAAGTATCCGAGCAAATCAATCCATACAAGGCGAGAATCAGACCACGGCGAAGCAGAAAACTCAGAATCCAACTCCCTGACGAACGGCAGTGCAGCAGTCCCCGCTGCGCCTAGCACATTGTAGAGCACGTCTAACGAATCGCCGGGGCTGAAGTCCCATTCGCGAGATCGTGCCCACTCAACCAACGCATCCTGCATACCTAATTCGGCCAACAACTCAGCCGCCATGCAGGCTTCCTTCTTGGAATTGTCTAGGGCGGCAATCAGGAATTCGGGGGTTACCGCGGCTGGCGGCGGCGAATAGAGAATGTGGGGTTCGCCCAGAATCAGGCGTTGTTCCAGGGCCTCAGAAAAATGATTGGACCCGGAGCAGTAGCCGCTATTCCACAGCCCCTCAGGTCGGGTCTTGGCAAAAACCAGATAGGTCTGTCCAACAACCATGCGATCACCTCGGTGACCACGAAACGTTCCGGCATATCCAGGATCGCCCTTCCAAACATGAAGCGTCTCGTAATCAATCTCCACGATGTTATGAGAACCCTTAACGTTCTCACCGACCAGAGAGTTACTTAACCCGATCACAAGCGCCGAGAAAACGACGTCCGCCCGGTGAAATTTTTCCTCAACTGTCGAATGAGCGCACAATGCATCGGACTGCTGAGGACAAGCCAGTGTGCAACCAATAAGAAGTAGTAAGCCCGCCCGGATCATGACCGGATTGTGATCATCGTGCCAGCAGGGAACGCGGACCCGCCTGTTCGCAGACAGATATGTCTCAGGCGGTGGAGCCTAAAGACACTAACGGATGGGGTCCCGAATCGTTGGCCGCAGGCCGATCGAAGCGTCGCGCCAGCGGTAACAGTCGATAGTCTTTGCGCCACTCGTCGAAATCTGCCAAGGACATATCGCGACCACAGGCAGGGCCTACCCCAATGGTGCAACCCAGATCCTGGAGTTTCATCCGCGCGGCATGATCAGTAATGCCGCAGGCAATGGGCGTGGCGTCCAGGCTTTGCGCTAAATTCACCAACGCCCCCACCATCCTTGCATCGCCCCGGTGGGCAACCAGACGACCCACAAACTGGGGATGAATGCGCAATTCTGCCAGCGGAAAGTCGCGCAGGAACTGGAGCGACGATAACGACCCGCCTACGCCGCTGATACTGATTTTTAAGCCTAAACCCGCCAACCTTTGCAGTACTGGATTAGCGGCTCCACCGTGATGTATGGCAGCCGTTTCATCGAAATCCAATTTAACCGCCGAGGGGTCGGAGCCATTGGCAGCCAAGCGGCGCGCAATCAGCTCCACCATTGCCGGCCGAGTCAACACTTGGGGCGGCAAACACAGCGTAAGCTCGGGCCCGGGACCCTGCCTGTTCGCCAGATGAGCCAACGTTTGATCCAACAAACGAACGGTCAAAGTTTCGGTCAAGTCGGCCCGGTCCGCCAGTCGATGCAGCGTGTCTGCAGGCACCAGACCCTGATCAGGGTGGGGCCAGCGCAAGCTCACCTGACCGCCGGTACAGGCCCCGGAATCCAGACAAATCTGCGGCGCCACCCGTATTTCCGGCGGCGCAATCAAGCCACTGAGTGCCTTGCCCAGGTCTCGCTCCAGTTCTGAGCGCTGTTTGAGTGGGTTGCGCTGAACTGCGGCATACATCAACACGCCGC
Organism: Lysobacterales bacterium; assembly: GCA_045106555.1. Taxonomy (GTDB): domain Bacteria; phylum Pseudomonadota; class Gammaproteobacteria; order Xanthomonadales; family SZUA-38; genus JANQOZ01. The sequence goes on from JBGCET010000005.1 coordinate 251,562, forward strand.
CGCCCCGACCTTTCGCATCAAACATGGCAAGTTCGGAACGACGTAAGAGCTGTGGCGCCTGCTCCGCATGCTGGGGATACAGGGCGATCCCGACAGAAACACCGGGATCTGCAAGATATTCACCCACCGGATAGGGGCGAGTCAGTGTTCGGCGCAGTTTTTCAGCCACCCGGGTTGCCTGTAACGGGCCGCCAATGGCAGGCAGCAGCACGCTGAACTGATTGCCCCCCATGCGAGCCAAGGTATCGGATTGACGCACCGTGCTCTGCATCCGGTCGGCCACTTCACACAACACCTCGTCGCCGGCCATCTGACCGCAGTTTTCGTTAATGAGTCGGAAACGGTCTAAATCGAGAGTGACGACGGCAAAGATGGATTCGTTGCGCTGGGCGTGGCGCAATTCTTGGTTCAGCCTGTCGGTGAACAGGTGCCGATTGGCGAGCCCCGTGAGTCCGTCGTGCAGACTGTGATGCCACAGGGATTGCTCGTGGGCCATGGCGGCTTTTGCCTGACCAGCCTGGTTAAAGGCCAGCTCCAGACCTGCGCGCAGACCGGCGGGTGTCAGGTGCTGGCGCAACAAAAAGCCTTGCGCGCCATGGGCTATGGCATGAGCCGCACACTCCTGATCTTCATTTTCAGACAGCACCACCACCGGCGGACGTGCACCACAATGTTGCTGCAAGGTGTCGCTCAGTTCGCAGTAGGTGCCACGTCCAACAAAATCGTGATCCAACAAAATGGCGCTGAAATCCCCGCTGGAAACCACCTCAGCGAACTGGGCAGGGCGATGGCAAACCGTTAACTCATAATGCAATCCACATTGAGACAGGGAGGAAATCAATGGATTTCGGTCCGAATTCGGATGATCAGCCAGTAACAGTCTGATTGGCTCTCCCTGTTGGGAAATCTGCATACGTTGATGCCCTCGATAATGCTCAATGCACAAGCGGGTTGCTGTTGTTCAGAAACCTGCTGCCTCAATCGACTCTATCGGCGGGTGTATTCCGGGACTTTAGTCTTTTGTTGAGATGGCACAATTGTGTCGTAAAAAACGCCGCCCACCGACGCACAATAATTCCTCGAGTGCTCTCACAGAACCCCATGGAGACTGCCAAAGTATGAAAGGGAGTTCTTATCGATGGGGTCGGATTAGAGACCCTTGGCCGCCTGTGCCACGGCCTTGAACAAGGCGCGACCTTTGTTCATGGTTTCTTCCCACTCAAGTTCGGGGTCTGAATCTGCAACGATCCCCGCACCAACCTGCACGTGTAGCTTGCCCTGACGGATAACCGCCGTACGAATGGCAATCGCGGTGTCCATCTGCCCCCACCAACCGATATAACCCACAGCCCCAGCATAGATATTGCGCTTGTGGGGTTCCAGCTCATCAATAATTTCCATCGCCCGAACCTTTGGCGCACCCGAAAGGGTGCCTGCCGGAAAGGTCGCGCGAAGCGCATCCACCGGCCCTAATCCCGGCACCAGGGTGCCTTGAACCTCAGACACTATGTGCATGACGTGGGAGTAGCGCTCAATCACCATTTGAGCGGCCAATTCAACGCTGCCAATCTCAGACACCCGACCGATGTCGTTGCGCCCCAGGTCAATTAGCATCAAATGTTCGGCCAGCTCTTTGGGGTCGTTCAGCAATTCCTGTTCCAGCGCCTGATCCAAGGCCACCGTGCTGCCTCGAGGTCGGGTACCGGCGATGGGCCGGACCATCACACGTCCTTGCTCCAGTCGAGTCATGACCTCTGGTGACGACCCCACCACCTCAGTATCGTCAAGGTTTAACAAGAACATGTAAGGGGATGGATTGAGCGCTCGCAGCGCCCGATAGACATTCACTGCGCTGGCTGCAAATGGCACCGTCAAACGCTGGGACAGCACCACCTGCATGATATCCCCTGCCGCAATGTATTCCTTGCAGCGGGCGATGGCCTGAATAAACTCTTTCTGATTAAAACCCGACTGAAAATCGGCCTCCGACAGCAGCTGCGCTGAACTGCTGTCAGGATAGGTCGCGCCGCTGTGGCGCAGCCGGTGGACTAGCTGATCCAGTCTGCGATTAACCCGGGCATATTCTCCAGGCTGCTCAGGGTCAGCACAGACGATCAGATACAGGCGACCGTGCAAATTGTCGAAAACTGCTACCTCTTCTGACAGCATCAGAGTGATTTCAGCGGTGCCTAGATGATCTGGAAGCCCATTGCCCTCCAACCTTGGCTCAATATAGCGCACGCATTCGTAGCCAAAGTACCCCACGAGTCCACCACAGAACTGGGGCAGGCCTGGCAGTTCCGGAACGCGGTATTGGGCCTGTAGCTCCGTTACAGCCTGCAATGGGTCAGCCACCGTTTTTGAAGAAACAACCTGCCCAAACTCTTCTCTGACCAGATCATGATCGCGCACGAAAAATACGGTTTTGGCAGGAAGTCCAATCATGGAATAGCGCGACCACTGCTCGCCTCCTTGGACGGACTCCAGCAGATAGGCATAGGGCCCGTCCGCCAGCTTTCGATACACGCTCAGGGGGGTGTCCAGATCAGATAACACTTCCCGAAATACGGGAATACGGTTGTAGCCCTTATCAGCCAGTGCGGCAAAAGCAGCAGCGTCCATTGGTGGATAGATCCAGTCAGGAGAAGTTGAAGTCGAAGCCATTGTATCGCCGAATTCGCAGGCCGGGTGACTGTTAAGTCACCCCGTCAACTCGCTGGATTATTACTCACAACGCCGAACAGGTTCATCACAAACTCTACGCCCGTGTCATCACTGCGATTGCGAGCCGAAATTCGTCCCCCGTGAGCCCGCACGATCAGACGCACGATGTGTAGCCCCAAACCCAGATGCGGTTGATCAGTGTCCTCCCCGCGGGACGACACCAACGAATCGAAAATCTGCTCCTTGAGTTGCTCCGGCAGCAACGGACCATCGTTGCCGAACACCAGCCGCCAACCCTTGCCCAGTCGGCTAAGGGTCAGCGTTACCTGCCCACGCGCAGGGCAAAACCCGGCGGCGTTGTCGGCCAGCTTGTCGAGCATCTGGGCCAGCAGCTCCGGCGCGCCCTTCATCATCGCTGCATCCGGGAGCTGCACCTGCCATTGGCAGTGGGTGTAGACGCTGCGGTATCCGTCAACACAACCGCTGATAACATCGGTAAAATCAAACTCCAATGCCTCGGCCTGCTCCAGACTATGTTCCAAGCGGCTGGCCTCACTCATCGCGCTGAGAATATTTCGTAGCCGGCCGGCACCCTCGTCCGCCCTTAGAGCGAAGGTCTGGGCCTGCTCGGAGAGCGCCTCATGTTTCAAATTCTCCAGCGAAGAACGAACCACGGCCAGCGGCGTATTGAGTTCATGGGATAGCTTACTGGCGAGGGTTTTCAGATAGTGATTGTAAGATCTAAGTTCGGCAAACAGGCCCGAAAAACTGCGCGCCAGGTCGCCAATTTCATCACTGGCGCTGGTGCCGGGCAGGGGCACCTCGTCGGCCGCGGCAAAGCGGCTCAGGGCCTGCTCCGAGGCATCCCGCAGGCGTCGAATCCTAATGCTAAGCCAAGTGTTATGTGCCAGCAGCCCCAGGACAACTATGGCCACCACCAGCAGGGTTAAACCCAACAGTCGAAGAGCACTCTGATTGGTGGCCAGCAGGAGCGGATCTGCGGGCTGCTCCAGCACCAGTATCGCGCCGGAGTTTCCCAATGGCATGGCCGCCGACGCCTCCACTTTGCCCGCCGAAACTCGTCGCCAACTGACGCTGGCCCGGCCCTGTTTGGCGGCCAGAATTTCCGGCCCGCTGAGCTGTAGGTCAACAGCTGAGCCTCGAGAAGCCGTTTGTTCCAGCGTGTGCCCGGCCAACAGGCGATACGCCAAACGTTGCCAGCCAGTGGGTGCCTCACCGCTAACGCTGCCCAGGTTGCCCGCGTAGGCCAAAACCCAACCTTGTGGGTGCAAAATCCAAGCCCTTGAGCCTTTAGCCACCAGCGCGCTGAGTTCACCCATCAACGTATTGTTAACCTCAATCAGGCGGGAGGCTTCAGCAGAGGGGGCTGTTGTGACGATCTGAGGATCGCCTAACCCCTGTCCGGTATCAATGGCGCCCAAGTCCAGCGTATCGCCGAGTAGTGCTCGCGGTAACTGCAGCTCAACCTGGTACCCGCTGGAGGTTTCCCGCCAACTGCCCTGCACTGGGGGTGGCAGCGGATTGATTGCGCTTTGCGACGAATTTGCGCCTGCACCCAGGGGCAGAAGGGTGAACGAACCCGGAACGCTGGGCAACAGCCGGTATCGAGTAAACCCGCGCAGGTCGCGTAGATTAATTTGCAGGTGATCACCAGGTTGGTAAACGCCGGCCCGTTCACTGGCGCGTTGACTACTGGCATCACGCACGTTAATCAATGCGTAAACGTTGCGTTGCCAGCTGGCCAGGGACAGGGCCACGGAAAAGCGATCCTGACGACCATCAAATACCTGCTGATAGTCTAGCCATATTTGCCAGTCTCCGGCGTAACCGTCAACCTGAACGGGGGGATCGATAGGGTTAAGGTAGAGATCAAATTCACCAAAGGTCGGCAGCAGAGAAAGATCCAAACTGGCCGCCAAAGCACTGGTGCTAGCCAGCTGGGCCTGGGCCCGAGACTCCCTCAGAAAGCTCTCGACCTGACGGGCACTCTGCCAGGCCACCACGGGCAATACTGCCAACACCAGAACAAACACCAGCAGTTGTCTTCGCAGCGTCAAAGCAGAGCGGTCAGTGAACAGAAAGGCACGGGAGAAAATTCAACCCAGCAAATCAATCAGGCGATGCACGCCAGCGGTAACCGGCCCCATGAACCGTGTCAATCCAGTCAAACGCCGGATCAACGGCGACAAACTTTTTCCGTATGCGTTTGATGTGAGAGGTGATGGTTGAAGCGTCCACCACCACGTTGGCGTCGTCCATTAGTTGGTCTCTGGATTTTACGTGGCCGGGGAACCTGGCCAGCGTATGCACCATCCAAAACTCCGTGACCGTCAGTGCTACCGGTTGGTCTTGCCACAGCGCAGCCATGCGCTCCAGGGCCAACGTCAGGTCGCCCTGCTCCACCGTCGCGGTTTGCGGATCAGGTGACCGCAGCGCTTCGATGCGGCGAAATAGCGCTACCACTCGTGCCAGCAGGTGCTGCAGGCTGATGTCTTTGGTCAGGTAATCATCCGCTCCCAGCCGCAGGCCGGAAATGACGTCCAGGTCGCTGTCACGGGCGGTGAGAAAAATAATCGGCAAAGAACGGGAACGACTGCGTAGCTCACGACACAGGTCAAAGCCTCCTTCCGGCTCATTGCCCAATCCAATGTCGATAATGACCAGGTCAGGCAAACGGCCACTAAAGGCCCGCAATGCGCTGGCCCGATCGGCCAGGCCCTCGCACTCGTATCCGTAACGCGTAAAGGCGGACAAATAGTTTTCCCGAATGGCAGCATCGTCCTCGACGATAGCGATCTTTCGACTCATTGCGCAGGCTCCTGTGGGCGTCATTGGGGCCGTTCCTTCGACCCGTGGGTATTTCCCCGTTGATCGGCTCGCGGCCGACTCAACACCACCTATCGTACGCAAAGTCTCGCGCGCAGTCCTTATTCAAAAGTCCCTGCCCGATGAATGCCACATCTCATCACGGTATTGGCACAGCCCAAGCCATCAGGTGCCCTGTTTCCCTGTTGTCATAACGCTCCCTCAAGACCTCCCGCAGGTGTCAGGACGACACAAAGCCCCAAGGAAGGGGCGCCGGCGGTCAGTGAACAGGGAACGACAACAGACTATGCCACTTAAGGATCCGGTTGAAAAACCGTAAGGAGCTGACCTTGATGAACTGCCGACCAATACGCTGGCTGCGCCACCTCAACCACAAAGACTGGGTATTGCTGTCACTGGCCTTGTTTTTTGGACTGACTTTAAGCATGCGCGCTGTGGCGGACCCGCTCAATGACGTCAACAGCGGCACCTTGCTACTGGACCTTGGGGATACGGCAGGTGCGTTGCCCGGCCCCCGTCTCAGTACCGACGTGACTATGGAGGTTGCCGGAATGGTGGCCCACGTCACCGTGGTCCAGCGCTTCAGTAACAACGCTGGAGAATTTGCCGAAGGCATCTACCTGTTTCCGCTTCCCGAAGATGCGGCCGTCAACGCGATGCAGATGCGTATTGGCAAGCGGGTCATCGAAGGCGAAATTCAGGAAAAGAAGCGTGCCCAGCAAACCTACGCCCAAGCGGCCAGCGAGGGAAAACGCGCATCCCTGCTGAGTCAAGAAAGGCCTAACCTGTTTAAATCCCGGGTCGCCAACCTGGCGCCAGGAGAAGAAATTGCGGTGAGAATTTCCTACGTCCAGCCTCTGGTTTATCAGTCTGGCCAATTTCGTTTGCGGTTTCCGATGGCGGTGACCCCGCGCTTCGACCCGCTGGCCAGTGGTGTTTCTGAACAGCACACCACTAACGCGATCAACCCTACTACGCTCAACATTCATCTGAAACCCGGCTTTGAACTCAGCCGCCTGAGCAGCCTTTATCATGATGTCACGGTCGACCAGCACGGTGGGAACTATGAGGTCGCGTTGACCGATGAAGTGGTGGCGGCCCAGCGCGACTTTGAGCTGGTATGGGAACCTACGTTGAAATCAGCGCCCCAAGCTGCGCTGTTTGGCGAAACCGTTGAAAACGAGAGTTTTGGACTGTTGATGGTAATGCCTCCTCAGGATGAGTATGTCCACCCCCTGCCGCGAGAATTGATTTTAGTGGTGGATTCTTCGGGCTCCATGTTTGGCGAATCCATGACCCAGGCTAAAGCATCATTGGAGATGGCCCTTGGCAGCCTGACCAACGCTGACAGGGTAAACGTCATCGACTTTGACAATGAGGCAACCGCGCTGTTTGAAACTCCCCAGACCGCTGATCCTCAGAGCATAGGGCTGGCGCTGAATTTCATCGATGGTTTGAAAGCGGACGGCGGCACAGAAATTGGTAAAGCATTGACCCTGGCGCTGGCTGGTGAGCCGACACAAGGGTATTTGCGTCAGGTGGTATTTATCACCGACGGCAGTGTAGCCAACGAAACTGAACTGTTTGCCATGATTGAGTCGCAGCTCGGCGAAAGTCGACTGTTTACCGTGGGGATTGGCCCGGCTCCCAACAGTTATTTCATGCGCAAGGCGGCTCAGTTCGGGCGCGGCAGCTATACCTTTATTGGCAACACCGACCAGGTTACCGAACAGATGGATCTGCTGCTGGGGCGACTGGAACATCCGGCGTTAAATGATCTCTGCCTGTTCTGGCCCGGCTTGGCCGAAAGTTATCCCAGCCGCCTGCCCGATTTGTACCTGGGTGAGCCCTTAATGGTGAATGTGAAGCTCAGCGAACTGAAGGGCGACGCGGAGGTCTGCGGCAACACGCCCCTTAATAGCTGGAACGAACATCTGGATTTGAAAAAGGCTCAGTCCGGCCAGGGCATCGCAACCCTGTGGGCGCGAAGTCGGGTGGCCAGCCTGATGGATGAACTGGCCTTGGGCGGCGACCCCGACAGCATCAAACAAGACGTGCTGACCGTTGCACTCGATCACCAATTGGTGACCCGATACACTAGTTTCGTCGCGGTGGACAAAACGCCGGTTCGTCCCCAGCAGATGAGCCTGGCAAGCAGCCAGATGGCGCCCTTGGCCTCATCAGAGCTTGCCCTGTCTTTGCCGGTGGGTGGAACCGGAGCGCCGGCCCGCATTGTGTTTGGTCTGATGCTGCTGCTGATTGCAGCCACCATGATCACGCGACTTCGAAACGATAGCTGATGAGAAAACGCGGCAAGATAGCGTTTGCGTCAACAGTGGCGCTACTTGGATTGCTGACCCTCGGTCAGGGGCTTTACGTGCCGGCCAAGGCCCAGGTGGCCCAGTGGCTGCTGAACCGGGCCTGGGATCAGGCCCTGATCAGCGGCGACGCCCAGCAACCCTGGCCCTGGGCTGACGCCCTGCCCGTAGCCCGGTTGCGTTGGCCCGAGGGCGGGGTGGATCAGATTGTATTGAGCAATGCCAGCGCCCGGGGAATGGCCTTTGGGCCTGGCCATGTGGGCGGCAGCGCTCAACCTGGCCAGTCTGGGCATGTGATGCTTACCGCTCACCGGGACACCCACTTTGCTTTTCTGGGCGAGGTTGTCACTGGCGACCTGCTGGAACTGGAGCACACATCAGGCACCTCTCGCTATCAGGTCACTGGCAGGCAGGTGATTGACGTGGCGCTGGGCTCCATATTGTTGAATCCTGAACACAACCAGCTGACTCTGGTAACGTGTTGGCCGCTGGACGCGTGGGCCAGTGGAGGCTCACAGCGCCTGCTGATACATCTTCAGCCAGCCCCGTCCCAACGAGCTGCCCTGCCCCAGCTGACTGATGCGTAACCGGGCCTCAGGCTTTACACTTAACACTTTGCCTGAAGAGTAATTCCATGAACCATTCGCGCCTACGTTATCTCAGCACCGCACTGCTGGCCGCCCTGGTCTTGTCCGCCTGTTCAAGCGCCTATTACGGCACGCTGGAGTCCTTTGGCGTTCACAAACGAGAGATCCTCGTCGATCGGGTCGATGAGGCGCTGGAAAGCCAGGAAGACGCTCAGGAACAGTTTGCCAACGCGCTGGAGCAGTTTACTGCGGTCACCCAGTTTGACGGCGGCGACCTGGAAGACCTGTACGAAGACCTCAACGGCAGTTTTGAGCGCAGCGAAAATCAGGCTGAAGACGTTCACGAACGCGTCGAGTCGGTGCGCGAAGTGGCTGAAGACCTTTTCGCCGAATGGGAAGACGAGCTTGACCAATATTCGGATGCGTCGCTGCGCCGACAAAGCGAGCAGTCTCTGCGCGACACCCGCCGTCGGTATAAGCGGTTGATTGGTGCGATGGAGTCTGCTGAAGAACGTATTGACCCGGTACTCAGCCGTTTTCGCGATCAGGTGCTGTTCTTGAAACACAATCTGAACGCTCGCGCTGTGGCATCTTTGCGCACGCAGCTAACCGGTATTGAGGGCGATGTGCAGGACCTGATCAATGCCATGAACGAATCGATCACCGAAGCCCGATCGTTTATTGACCAAATGCAGTCCTGATCGACGCCCGTTGACGCCCATCCGGCCTGCCAGGCCGGTTTGGGTATTACCCAGGGTTAACTAGCCTCAACGGCTGACAGCATGCGGGCGATAGTGTCAGCATAATCGTCGGTGCCAAATATCGCTGATCCCGCCACAAACGTATCGGCGCCCGCCGCAGCAATTTGCTGGATGTTATCTACCTTAACGCCGCCGTCCACCTCCAGGCGAATATCCAGTCCGCTGTCGTCAATGATTTTGCGGGCCTGACGCAGCTTGTCCAACGTTGCCGGAATAAACGACTGTCCGCCAAAGCCCGGATTCACCGACATCAGCAAGATGATGTCTACTTTGTCGAGAACATATTGCAGGCAGTCCAGCGGGGTGGCAGGGTTAAACACCAAACCGCTCTGACAGCCCTGCTCGCGGATCAGTGACAGCGTGCGATCCACATGTCGGCTAGCCTCCGGGTGAAAAGTAATGGACGTCGCACCGGCACCCGCAAAGTCCGGCACGATCCGATCCACCGGCTCCACCATCAGGTGTACATCAATGGGCGCTTCAATGCCGTAGTCTCTTAACGCCTGACACACCAGAGGGCCAACGGTGAGATTAGGTACGTAATGATTGTCCATCACATCAAAGTGCAGCCAGTGGGCCCCAGCAGATAACACCGCGGAAGCATCTTCACCCAGGCGGGCAAAGTCGGCAGAGAGCAAAGAGGGAGCAATAACAGGTTTCACGGAAAAGTCCTTTGTGGGTAGGTCATCAGGATTTGCCTCGCTCAGCACGAATTTGATCGTAAGCAGCGCGTATCTCGGTAGTTTTTTGTTTCGCCAGCTCCAGCATTTCTTTCGGCAAGCCTTTGGAAACTAACTTATCGGGGTGATTTTGGCTGGTGAGACGGCGGTAAGCCTGTTTCACCGACTTGTCATCGGCATTGCGGGGCAGGCCCAAAATTTCATAGGGGTTTTGAAAAGTTTCGGTTTTTGGTCCACGCCGATAGCCGCCCTTGCGCCTATCGATCATTTGCTCAAGCTCAGCGGCGGGAATATCCAGCGCAAGGGCACATTTTTCCACGATATGGCGAGCCTGATGACTCAACGCACCATCAGCGAACCCCGCATCCAGCTGAACTTCTATCAGCAGGCGAAACAACTGAGGTTGTGAACCACAGGTCTGTCTTAAGTCAGCCAGGGTCACGCCGAGGTTCAACTCGCTGCGCTTACCCCGGTTGAACAGGCCAATCGCAGACTGGCGCTGGCTCGCGTTCAGCTGCATCCGCTGCATCACCTGCTGGGCCACCTGAATTTCCCGCTCCGATACCCGTCCATCGGCTTTGGCGATATGGCCCATGATGAGAAATAGCGACTGAAAAAACGACTGCTGAGAAGCGCTGGCATCGAACAGGGACATCTGTCCTACGTTCATATCCAGGGCGTGACCCAGAGCCGCGCCGATAAAGGCCCCCACCGGCCCGCCGACCGCCAGGCCCAGCCCTCCACCGATGATTTTCCCGAACACTGTTGCCATTGCGTTAAGTCAGATAGAAGTCGTGAAACCGAGCACGGAGCATTGTACCTAATGCGCAGGGGTCAGAACCGGCTATGGGTGTGTACAATTCACGTTTTGTTGGAGCCCATGGTTTATGACTGCCGCCAGCCTGATCTATGAAACCGAGCTGTCCCACCTGCCACTGCTGCACCGGGGCAAGGTGCGGGATGTCTATGACGCAGGGAACAACCGACTGCTGATGATCACCTGTGACCGACTGTCGGCCTTTGACGTAGTGCTTCCTACCGCCATTCCCGGCAAAGGCGCCTTGCTCAACGCCGTTTCGGGCTTTTGGTTCAACAAAACCGCTCATGTGATCCAAAATCACCTTACCCATGAATCACCCGCTGAACTTATCGGCGATCACCCCGAGCTTGACGCGCTGTGTGCACGCTCAGTGGTCAGTCACCGCCTGAAAGGCCTGCCCGTCGAGGCCATTGTGCGGGGCTATTTGGCAGGATCTGGATGGCAGGACTACCAGCGCAGCGGCAGCGTATGTGGACATTCGCTGCCCTCCGACCTGAGTCAGGCCCAGCAACTGCCCCAGCCACTATTTACCCCTTCCACCAAAGCCGAACTGGGCGACCATGACGAAAACATCAGCCGCGAGGCTGCAGCAGAGATTATTGGTGAAGAAAACGCTCGCCTAATGGAACAGGTGAGTCTTGAGCTTTATCAGTTTGCCGCTGAACACGCTCGCCAACGAGGCATCATCATCGCCGACACCAAATTTGAATTTGGCCTCAATAATCGTGATGAACTGGTTCTGATGGATGAAATACTGACCCCAGATTCCAGCCGTTTTTGGCCCATGGACGAATACCGCACGGGGATCAGTCCGCCGTCGTTCGACAAACAGTTTGTCCGCGATTATCTGGAGACTCTGGATTGGGATAAAACCGCTCCGGGCCCCGCCCTACCGCCTGAGGTTGCGCAACAAACCGCGGATCGTTACGCCGAAGCCTTACAGCGTTTAACCGCCGACACCTGAGGGAGCGTCAGGACTTCTTAATGGTGGGAAGATAAACAATATCGACCCAAAAGTTTTGGACTTCCTGCACCACGCTCATAAATTTTGTCGCATCAACCGGCTTCACGATATAAGCGTTGGCATGCAGGTCATAACTGGTGATCACATCACGCTCTGCCTCTGAACTGGTCAGAACAATGGTGGGGATGCGTCTCAAATTCTCGTCGTGCTTAACCTCTTCCAACACCTCTGTACCATCTACGCGAGGCATATTGAGATCCAGCAGAATAATGTCAGGCGTAACCGCGTCTTCGAACCCGTTGCGCTTGTAAAGGAAATCGAGCGCCTCATCACCGTCACGTACCACGTTCAAATTGTTTCTGAATTTGGCTTCCTCAAACGCTTCTCGCGTCAACTCGACGTCGCCTTCATTGTCTTCCACCAATAGAATTTCGGCCAGGCGTCCTGATTTGCTCATCAATGATTCCTTGATTCAGTCGTTTTCGGCAGGCTGAAGGTAAACCGCGAACCTGCGCCAGGCTCCGAGTTTACCCATATTTTGCCCCCGTGGGCTTCTACAATTTTTCGGCACAGGGCCAGCCCCACTCCCGTACCCGGGTATTCATCGGAGCGGTGCAGGCGCCTGAAGACCTCAAAAATTCGCTCAAAAAAGCGCTCTTGTATGCCAATGCCGTTATCAGCAACGGTAATTTCCCAGTCAGACTCGCCCTCGAAAGCGCTAATTCGCACCCGGGTCTCACGCCCTTCCATGTAGTATTTCAGTGCGTTGTTGATCAAATTGCCCATGAGTTGAAACAGCTGGGTTTCGTTGCCTGTGACGGTTGGCAATGGGTCTGCCACCAGCGTTTCGGAGTCCCTTCTGGATTCCAGCTCCAGGCGCAGGGCAATCACCTCCACCACCTTATTCAGATCAACTTGCTGAAGGCGCTGGATGCTGTTTGACACTTTGGAATAGCTGAGGATGTCCCGTATCAGCTGCTGGGCTCGAGAAGCTCCATCCTGCACTCTGTCCAGGTATCGCCGCGCTTTCTCATCCTCTTTGATGTGAGGCTCAAGAGTATGCTGCAGCTTACCGCTGAAACTTTTGATCATCCGCAGAGGCTCCTGTAAGTCATGAGAGCATACGTAAGCGAACCGTTCCAGCTCCTCGTTAGACTCAGTAAGCGTCTCCATCATGGATTCTCGATCGCTGACATCCCGCGCGGAGCCAAGGATAAAAGGCTGCCCGTTGCGGTCGATGAACCGCGTCTTACGCGTTTCTAAAACTCGAGTCACGCCATCAGGGAACGCGAGTTTCTCCGTGGTTTGAGAAAACCCTTCATCAAAGGCCTTTTTGTCCATGGCCAGAAATTCTGCAGCCTCACTCGGATCATATTTTTCCACGGTAGTGAATCCGATGACTTTATCGCGCTGGTCTTCGGGATAAATCCGCATGAATGCAGGGTTGGCATCTACGATCACATAGTTTTTGTCTTTGACGAAAATATAGTCTGGGTTGATGTCCATCATCAGGCGCATGAAGGCCTGGGATTCGCGCAGCTCCCGACCGAGGGCTACCCGCTCGGAGTTGTCTTTGATTGATCCAGCGCTGGAGATAACCTCGCCGGTATCGCTGCGTTGGCATTCAGCCCGGATAACCACCGCGACGTATTGCCCATTTTCATGGCGTAGCCGATACTCCACATGCAGCGGCGTTCCGCTGGAAAAGTGCGTATCAAACCCATCATCAAGGCGCTGCTGATCCTCCGGGTGAACCCTTTTATGAAGAGTGTCAGGGGATAACGCCGAATGATCCGGAGCCAGTCCCAACAAGCGTTCAAACCCGTCGGAATAGGTGAAAACGTTGGTGACTAAATCCCAGTCCCACAGCACCATGTCGGCGACCCGGCCAATGAGGTCCAGCAATTTGCGGTCTAGTTTTTGCACAAAATCCAATGCAAGCCTTCGCTGATTGAAATTCCACCTAATTCAGGCGAGTTAGGTGGATAGCCTAACATCTCGGCAAAAAAGTCAGAAACTGAAAGACCTACGAGGCTCCCGATAGCGAATAGTCCCCGAGGTTTGCGCCAGATGAGGTTCGCCAGTTGCTCTCAGAGCATTAGGTTTTTGAACGTGTCGGTAAAAGAAACCTTGCCAGCGCCGGCAACAGTACGATGGCGCTAACCATGTTTAAGAAGAACATGAACGCGAGAAGTTTGCCCATGTCGGCCTGAAACTGCAGGGCTGAAAAGATCCAGGTACCGACGCCAATGGCCAGCGTAAAGGCCGTAAAAATAACTGGCTTTCCGGTCTGCTTAAGCGCCTGGAAGTAGGCTTCTTTCAGATCCATGCCCTCTTTTAAGCACTGCGCCAATCGGCTGTAAATGTAGATGCCATAATCCACACCAATACCCACACCCAACGCAACCACCGGCAGGGTATTGGTTTTCAATCCAATACCCAGCGCCGCCATCAGGGCATAGGCCAGCACTGACACTAGGGCCAGAGGCACAACGATGCAGATGGTGCCGCGCAGCGAGCGAAAGGTGAGTGAACATAGAATCACAATGGCCAGATACACCAAAACCAGCATGGGAAACTGTGCAGCGCCGACCACTTCATTGGTGGCGGCAGCAACCCCAACATTGCCGGTACCCAGGCGGAAATTCACTTCGCCTTTTTCCAGTTCTGCTTTGGGTTTGGGTTCATATAAGGTCAAGGTTTGACCAGGATTCGCGATGCCGGCAGAAACTTCTCGCTCGCTACCTGCGTCATATTCCCGCCGGTAGTCTTTCACCGCATCCACAACCCGGGTAATGGTGCTGGCCTTGTGGTCCTCAGTAAACACAATCACGGGCATGGCGTCGCAGTTAGCGTTCAGCAAGCCGGTGTCGGTCTCAATGGACTGAAGATTCTGGCGCATGACAAAGTTATCCCGCGGCAGCACTCGCCAGCGAATATTGCCCTCGTTCCAGCCGGAGTTAATCACCTTGGCCACCCAGGGCAACGTAATCACCTGCTGAACGCCGGGCACGTTGTACATGTGCCAGGCGAAGCGATCGATGTTCTCCATCGCCAGATAGTCTTCGGTACAGGCCTGGCCGCTAGCCTCAGCAATTACGGACACTGAATCCACGCCCAATGAAAAGCGCGAGGAAATGATATTGGCATCTTGGTTGTAACGAGAATCTGGGCGCAGCTCAGGAACGCCGGCCTGAGAATCACCGATCTGCATTTCCTGGCCCTTGAAATGGCCAAAAGTAAACAGGGCTGCAGCGACCAGCAGAGCGCCAGCGGCCACCGGCCGATTAGTCAGGTTGCTTAACGCTCTCCAGATACCGTCCAATCGCTCACTGCGCTTATCGTGTTGAGAACGCCAGGCGTCCACATTGCGAATGTTCACCATCGACAGCAATACTGGCAGCAGTACCAGGTTGGTGAAAATGATCAGCGCCACGCCAATCGAGGCCGTTGTCGCTAATTCACGAATGATGCGAATTTCGATAAACAAAATGGTGAGAAAACCAATGGTGTCAGACAGTAACGCAATGGCGCCGGGCACCAGCAGGCTGTGAAACGTGCTCTTGGCCGCAGACAATGAATCGACCGCGCCGGCAGACCGGCTGCCGTACATCACCTCATTGCTCCACGAGTTGATCATCTGAACGCCGTGGCTGACGCCAATAGCAAAGATCAAAAAGGGGGTCAGGATATTCATGGGGTCGATACCGAACCCGAGCAATCTCAGCGCACCCAACTGCCAAATCACCGCCACCGCGGAACACAGCAGCGGCAGTGCCGTCAGCTTCAGGGATCCGGAATACAGAAACAGCAAGATGCCGGTAATGATGAATGCAATACCGAAAAACCAGATGACCGACTTTGCGCCTTCGGCGATGTCGCCGACAATTTTGGCAAACCCAATGATATGAACGCTCAAGCCCTGGCCGGCAAAGTCCTCGCGAATTTTTTCAAGGTCAGCAGCGACTCGCTTGTAGTCGAGTTTTTCGCCAGTAACCGGGTCTTCTTCCAGCAGGTCCGCCCAGACCATCGCGCCGCCAAAGTCTTCCGCAACCAGACGGCCAACCACTCCCGATTTGACGATATTGCCCCGCACGCGTTCAAACATCGCGTCACTGGGGGAAAAATCTGACGGGATCACGTTGCCGCCGGCAAAGCCGTCTTCCACCACCTCAACGAAGCGTACGTTGGGTGTAAAAATAGAGCGTACGCTGGCTCGATTGACGCCGGGAACAAAAAATACCGCGTCGGTGATGCCCTCGATGGCGCTGAAAACCTCTGGCGTAAACATATCGCCATCGTCCGCCATTACCGCTACCAGCAATCGGTTGGCACCGCCGTACTCAGACTCGTAATCTAAAAACGTCTGCATGTACTCATGCTGCAGGGGCAGTTGCTTCTTAAATCCCGCGTCTACTCTGAGCTCAGCGGCGAAATACGCCATCACCCCGGTGATCAGGGCAAATACCAGCAGCAGAGGAACCCTGGCGCCAAACACCAGTTGTTCAAGCATTGCCCGAAGGCCCGTTGCATTCGCGCCAGAATTACTGGTCATTCAATACGTCATCCATTGAGTATTTCCACGCGCCGCCCTCGCCAACCAGGATCAAGTGCTTATCTGTCGCGACAACAGCGGCGATATCATTGCCGTCAGCGATTTCTCGGGACTGCACGCCCTGATCGGTAACAATGAGCATTTCCCCGTTAACACCCACCATCACCACACGGCCGTTCCCGGCACTGGCTGCGCCGTTAAGGGAATTGAGCGACCCGGTGGAAATTTGTTCCCAGGTATCCCCCTGATCCACCGATGAAAAGGCGTTTCCCCGTAAGCCAAAGGTCAGCAGTTGATCGTCCGCAAGAGTCATCGCCCCAAACATAGAACCACCGTAGGGCAAGGTCAGCGCCGTCCAGGTCAGGCCGCCGTCAGTGCTGCGGTACGCGTTGCCCTGTTCTGCCGCAATGTACAGGGCGCCGCCGGCCAGTTCGGCAATACCGTTCAGATGGAAATCGACAAAATCATCAAAGCCGTCGTCGTAACCGCCGGCGTCTGCCTCGTCCTCAGCACCTGAGTCGTCGCTGGCCAATTCGAGGCTGCTGGCCTGCCAGGTCGCCCCACCGTCTGTGGTGCGAAGAAACGCCGCATAGGCGCCCACCGCAAGACCGTCGTTATCGTTGGAGAAGTGAACCGCCAGCAGCGGGCTGTTGCTCTGCGGGTCGTTAATATCAGCGCTGACGTGTTGGCGCACCCAGGTTTTTCCGCCGTCCGCGCTATGAATAACTACCTGATCATGACCCACTGCCCAGACTAGGTTGCCCCAACTGGTGACGGCGGTCAGCGTGGAGCGGGTAGGAATACCTGACACCTGCTCCCAACCTTCGCCATCCGCCGACTGCAGCACATGCCCTCTTTCGCCAACCGCCACATAACCCACGGAGGTGGCCGTAACATCTAGCAGGAGGGACTCCGTAGCCCTCGGCATGGTTTCGCTTGCGGCGACACTGGAATCGAAACCCTCAGCCGTTTCCTGCGCCCAACCAACGCTGAGCACGCCGATTAGCGCAAATGTCAAAACCGCCAGTCGAAACTGGCGGTCTGACCCGGGTGGCACTAGCCTCGCAAGTCTTCGCAAAAGCAAGCGTCCTGTATTATCGACGGCCGCGGGTACGCAGCGCCTGAGGGGTGTAGTCGCCGGGATTGCCCGGTTCAACAAACACGTTGATGTCGTCGTTGTTGTCCAGCCCCAGCGCCACGTAACGCCCTGACTGCAAATCGTGGTGAACCTCGACCGTGCTCCAGTAAGTTGGGACGTCGTAGTAGTTAATGCCGTGGGCTTCTGAGAAGCGCCACAGGGCGTCACGGTTGTCGTAATGGTCAATCAGCACAATCTGGTAGCTGTCTTCGTCCAGATAGTAGGTACGGCGGCTGTTGATGTGGCGTTGGCCGTTTTTCAGCGTCGCTTCAATCACCCAAACGCGATGCTTCTCGTAGCGCATCAGGTCCGGATTCAAATGGCCAGGTCTGACAAAGTCGTCATATTGAAGACCTGCTGCATGGGCTTTGTAGGAGTTGTAGGGAACGTACATTTCCCGCTTTCCCTTCATTTCCCAATTAAAACGATCCATCGCGCCGTTAAACATATCGGTCATGTCATTGGTGCGCAGGCCGTCGGAGGCTGTACCCGGGTTATCGTAAGCAACGTTAGGCGCACGTCGCACTCGCCGTTGTCCAGGGTTGTAAATCCACGCCTGGCGATTTTGTTCCTGCTGGTTCAGTGTTTCGTGAACCAGCAGCACGTTGCCGGCCAGTCGAGCCGGTGATTCCACCACCTGGTAGAAATACAGCAAAATGTTGTTGACGTCGGCCAGCGTGTTGCCCTCGACGTAGTAAAGACCCAGCAGCTCTTCCCGCAGCTTAACGGCGGTGTATTTACCGTCAGCGGTGGGGGCCACCTGGTTGTTGTAACGGAAGCCGCCGGTTCCCTTGTACTTAAGCTTGTGGTTCCACATCAGCTCATAGGCATTTTCCGGAAATGGGAAGGGAAAACCTTCCGCGACGTCAAGAACCCCTTCGCCGTTGGCAGCCAACTTGCCGGTGGCACCATTCTTCTTAGTCATCTCGTAGGTGCGCTCAGGGAAACTGGC
The DNA here is from genome assembly GCA_045106555.1 of Lysobacterales bacterium. Classification (GTDB taxonomy): domain Bacteria; phylum Pseudomonadota; class Gammaproteobacteria; order Xanthomonadales; family SZUA-38; genus JANQOZ01. The sequence continues at coordinate 269,848 of JBGCET010000005.1, forward strand.
GCTGCGGCGAGACGGGTACACGTCCATCTTGTAGGTATCGTAGCGTTTCAGTATCGCCATCTGACCGGGCGACAAGAACTCACTGTACTCATCGGCATTGGCACCGGTGATCGTGAACGAAACCGCATCTGAGGAAAACGGATCTGGGTGATGATCACCATGGGTGAATCCCGCCGGCACCTCGGTGATGCCGCCATCCCAGGCTGGGATACTGCCGTCAGCATTAGCGCCGCGCTCTGAGCCCATCGGTGTCAGGTCAGCGTCAAGCCTGGCAACCTCATCCGGTTTTCCTGCGGCCATCACTGCGCCGGCAAAAGTGGCTGCAGCAACAGCCATCACTAGTCGAATTTTCATCAAGTACTCCAAACGTTTCTGTACGGTTTAGCCCGATTCGGAAAAGCGCGAACCCGCTTAAAAGGCGTAACTAATGGACAGCGAAACGAAATCCCGGTCTCGCAGCAGGTTTGACTGGCCGGCACCGTAGAACGCGGTGTAGCTGACGTCAGCGCCCCACTTTTCCAGATAGCTTCCGGCAAGACCCAAAGTTAACGACTTGCGATCTTCGATGAATGCCCCGCCCGGTCCTGGGCTGATGCCACTGACATCATGGTTAAAGGCGATGCGCGGAAACAGGTTATAAGCGCTGCCGAAGGCCGAGTTGTAATCCAGCCGACTGACCAGTCGATAACCCCAGGAGGTTTCGGTGGGAAAGCCCGTGGCCTGAGTGACCGGATTACGCAGTGCCCCGCCGGTAAGGGCATCGGCGCCACCGCCGGTATCTGTGCCGTCACCCTGATATCGCAAGGTATCTGAGCTAGGCAGATCCCACACTTTGGTCACGCCAAACTCCGCCAGGAACACCGCCTGTTGAGAGCCCAACACTGAACCAAAAATTTTCGAAAAGGCAAACTGCAGCTGGGACACCTCATGCTCTTCCCAGCCTTGAATTTCCTGACCCGGAGCAAACTGCCCCAGCTGACTGTTGAACCGGTTGGCCGGTTGAGGGATCACCGCATTGAGGGGTGTCAACGCCGCAAACAACAGCTCAACGTCATCAATCTGCAGCGGCTGGTTATCCCGATAGGACAACTCACCGGCAAAGGCCCAACCCGAAATTTCGGTATTCCAGCTAAAACCATACATCTCAATATCTTCGGGATACTCCACAAAATACCGGCCAGAACCCAGATCGGTTGAGGTAACCGCAATCCCGGATAACAACGGCAAACGGCTGTGATAGTTCATGTAGTAGAAACCAAACTCCGTGTCGTTCAGTTCCGGTGAGTAGTAACGCAGCGCCAGCCCGTACTGACCCGACTCCTTTGGGCTTCGATCAAAGCGGCGGGGAATGGTTAGTCCAGGTGTGCGTTCATCAACCAGACCAAACCCCAGCATGACAAACTCAGCACCGGGTACGCCAAAGTCGTTGGTGCTGAAAAAACTGCCCGCTGGATCGGGATTGGTTTGTTCAAATTCAAACTGGTAAATGGCTTCCACTGACAGGTTTTGGGTCAGGCTAAGCGAACCCCAGAGCGAATCCACAGGAAGGAACGCTTCTTTCAGTTCAGCGCCAGCTACTCGCAGCTTCGACACATCCACCGGATTGATGATGTTCACGCCGCCCTGAATGAATACGCTCTCACCCCAGCTCACAACCTGACGGCCTAGTCGCACCGTGCCAGGATTTCCCGCCACGTCGAAGTCGTAGTACAAGAACGCATCCAGCAGTCTGACGTCGCTTCCGACAAAATCACGGGCGTCACCAAAGTCGCCGGTGTCTGGGGCGAGAAAGTCGTCTTCGTTTTCAAAGTCGTAGAATGCTGAACCGCGGAAAAAGCCACCAAAGTTGTTGTAGGAAAAACCAAACTCTGTGGTGATTTTCAACGCGTGGGACACCAGGTCGCCGTCGTCGAAGTTGAGGTTGCCGTCGTCACCGTTGACGGAAAACCGGCCCGGTGCCGCAATCTGCTCCGGCAGCGGCTGCAGTCCAATTAACGGATTGAGGTTGGCCTTTCCGACGCAATCCCGGCAGCGATCTTCCACTCTCCAGGAAGCGCCGTAGGACAGCGTGGTGTCTAACGACCCGCGAAAGTCGCCGTTCTCAAATTCCACCGCCAGTGCGGGGGTTGTCGTCAGTGCGGTACCAATAGCGAGCACCAGACCCAGCTTGCTTCCGATCAGAGGTCGGGCGTTGGAGCTTACGAAACTTACCTTTTTCATCATCAACTCCTTAGTTGCCTGCCAGAACCGAGGGAACCACCACCTGAACCACCGTGCCGTTGCTGCCTACCATGCTGGCCGCTTCGGTCTGCATTTGCAGCGTCGCCTCTCCCGATGCTCTGGGGTCCAGGATAGAACCGTGCGATCCAACCAAGTAACGAGTAACGCCGCGAATACCATCGGGGTTCTGCACCGTTTGGGTGATGGGGGCAAGCCCCATGGCGGCAATCAGCGGTTCAGTGCCCGATAACGGGAAGCCTTCCACTGCGTTAGGAATGACCTGATCCGGCAAACTGCCTGCACTGCCTACCACTTCCTGAATCAAAATAGGCTGCACCGCTGCCGCCAGCCCAGCCCAGTTTATGGGGTCCGCTGAATCCAATACGGTTTGGGCCGCCAGCACGAACGTATCAAAGTCCGCTGTACCCGGGTTAATTCCGGAAGCGCCGAGGCCCCCAATGATCACGCCGGAGAATGTCTCCGAGCCGAGCAGTAAACCGACAATGCCACCACCGGGCACGGACAACACGCCGGTTTGCACGGCGCTGTCAAACCGAGAGCCTTCCACGGCTAAAAAGGGAATGCCCTGAATCGCGCCTAGCGATTGACCCACAAACCGAACCTGCGAGGCGTCCAGATCGGGCAGCGCGTCACCGTCAAAGTCCATGCTGCCGAGGGTGACTGCCAGCACGCTCAAATCTGCCTGTGCCTGGCGGTTGTTGTCTCGGGCGGTCAGCAGACTGGGGAGGTTAATAAAGTATGAACCGGACGGGTCGATTTGGCCGTCAGGGCCCTGGGCGCCGGTGCTGTTGTTTTGAAAGTCAGCGTCAAAGGTACGCTCGCTGGCTAGCGGCCCAAACGGCGTGTTTTCTACATACAGCGCATTGAGCGGATTGGCTGGATTGTCGTCAGGCACGATGCCGTGCAGCGGCTGATCGATGGATATCACCGCAAAGCCGGTGGCCGCCATGGCTTCAGCCACCGCCAGCGCATCAGACCGGTTACGGGTGATGCCGTGTTGATAAATGACCACCGGCCATCCCGCTTGCGGCCGCGTCATTCCGCTATTGGCGTTAGGCAAGGTGGCAAGTACAGGTATGGTCTGGACCGACTTCACAACCGGAACAGGGTTTAAGTAAGTGACGTTGGTAGACGTTGGGTCTAGCCCGAGGCCATCAAAAGGCGGTGCATAGGCACCGGGCTCCGCCTGCCAACTACCTCTGAGGATAGCGGTTGGGTCTGTTGCCGTCGGTGCATCCAAGTAGTAGGGCATGGACATGACGCCCAGGTAGATGTCGGCAATCCCGTTGAGACCCAGAGCAGCGGTGGTAAGTCCGCTGAAAGCGAACTGAGAAAACTGCGGCTCAATGGTGCCTCGCACGGTATTTAGCACTGGCGTGATGGACTGCGTTGTAGCCACCCAGCTCACGACAATATCGTCGGAACTGATGCCTGCCCCAACTGCCAGCGCCGCTTCCTGAGCATTCGTCAGCTGGCGCAGAGGCTCTAGTGCCTGAGCGGTGGCGTTTGGCAGCAGTGGGTCTGTGCTGTTGCCATCAGCGTCTACCAATGGACTGGTGCGTTGCGCAATAAAGTAGGTTTGATCGGGCGTCGCGTTGTTGCCGAGAGAATCGGTAACCCCGGTGGTAATCACCGCCAGATAGCTCGTGAGCTCCTTCAGCGGCCGCAAAGGAACGATCACTATGGACTCTTCCGAAGGACTGCGGCTGGACAGCGTGGCGACGTAATCTACTCCTGGGGTCAATTCAGCCACCAAACCGGTCACGGGACCTGCTGGCTGGGCCAGAGCAACCTCAAACATTCTCACCGTATTCCCGGTTAACACCGTACTGGCATCAATGCTGGCATCGGCAGCGCTGGCAAACCCCGCCTGCCAGGGCGTTGTGGTGCCCCAGCCGTCCAGAGCATTGATCGCCTGCAGTGGCGCGGCCGCCGGATCTGATGGATCGGCAATCGGCAAATTTAATGTCAGGTCGGTAGTGCCGGAAAACAGCAGGTTGTTGGGTAGCGGTACAACACCAGCCGCAGCATCAAACGTTGCCGTCAGAATCCGCGTGGTCGGTTGGCCGTTGTCGTTGACGACTGGCGGCGTGTCGACGGCTCGAGGCGCACTACTGCCGCCTCCACAGCCCGCCAGCACCGTCAGCATTACGAGAGTAATCCCAGAAATGCGCATTGCGGATCATCCTTTAGAGGGGGTTGGTCAGGCGCCCATCATATGGATTGTTACCGCGTTATTGCAAATTATGTTGGCTGGGGCCGGCCAGAGCGTTAAAAATACAGTCCATAGGCCAAGATTGCGTGGCAAATAAGGGCCGGCACGGTGAGCTGGGTTCGCAGGATGGGGTACCAGCGCGGCGCACCCGGCGGCTCAGCCACCAGGCCAAAAAGCCAGGCCGCCAAATAACTCACGCCCAGCAGCAATACGCCCCAGGTCGGGTCAAGAACCAGCGCGATAAAGGCCAGCACTACCGGCACCATGGACAACATCAGCTCTCGGGTTTTCAAGTGATCCAGCACCATGCCCGCGCCCCAGCGGATGCCGCCGAGAAAGGCCAGGACAAGACCTGAATAAATCATAAAACCCAGTAGCGCAAAGCCTGGAAAGATTGGCCCGCCGAACACAAAACTGACGGAAAACACCAGTAGTGGCAACGCGCCGATGTAGCCAATCCAACGGGCATTTTCAGGTATTTTGGCCATCAGTGGCTAGATCCAGTGCGCCAACGCTGACGGACCCCAAAACGTGTCATTGGCACGGAGCATGTCTACTGGCTGCTCTCAAAGCGAAATTTCTGCCCGCCAATAGATGCCTGGTACATCAAACCGCCTTTGGCTTGAGTGTAAACGGCAACCCCGTTACGAAAGTTGGCATTGGCGGAAACCCCTTCCTTCAACGCCACCGCCGAGGCCTGGCCGGAAAAACTGAATTCGCCAGATTTGAACCAATCCATGGCATCGCGAGAATTAAAGAAAATGACTTCGCTGTAGGCCTGCCCCCCCAATTGCACACCCACACTGGCTTGAGTCATGTCGCAGTAGCCGACAAAAGCCCCACCCTCATAGACCTGACCACGACCATAGGCGCCGCCTACACCGGCCGCGCCAGCGCCAATGGTGGGAAAGACGGCATAGCCTACGGAGGTCTCGAACAATCGATCAATACCCGGGTCCGTTTCCTCGAAGCGATAGATGGTTTCCTGGGTCAGATCGTCCAGCTGGTTGGCCCGATACCCCGCCCTGGGTGAAACTGAACACGCGGAGAGTGTCACTATGATGAGCAGCGTAATAACTGTCGCAATGGCTTTTGATGATCTCATGATGGCGAATTCCCTCATTTGGCTGCCTTTTTCGGCATATATAGATCGGTAATGGTGCCTTCAAATGCTTCGGCAGAAAAGGCTACGGTTTCTGACAGCGTGGGGTGAGGGTGAATAGTCATGCCGATATCTTCGGCGTCGCAGCCCATTTCGATGGCCAGCGCAATTTCTGCGATCAGGTCGCCGGCATGAGGGCCAACAATGCCACCACCAACCACCCGGTGAGTTTCGGGATCAAACAACAGCTTGGTCAGCCCCTCACTGCGAGCGTTGCCAAGCGCCCGACCACTGGCAGCCCAAGGGAACGCGCCTTTTTCAACCTCAACACCCTGATTTTTCGCATCGATTTCGGTTAATCCCACCCACGCAACTTCCGGGTCCGTATAGGCAACCGAAGGAATCACTCTGGCCTCAAAGGCCGATTTCATTCCGGCACACACTTCCGCTGCCACTCTGGCTTCGTGGGTGGCTTTATGGGCCAGCATGGGCTGACCCACAATATCGCCAATGGCAAATATATGGGGCACGTTGGTACGCATTTGCTTGTCGACCGAAATAAAACCACGATCACTAACCGCTACGCCGGCCTTGTCGGCTGAGATCGCGTTGCCGTTAGGGCTGCGGCCTACCGCAACCAAAATTCGATCAAAGGTATCGGTTGCCGGCGCACCTTGTCCTTCAAAGCTGGCGGTCAGGCCTTTTTTACCAGCCTCAATGCCCGTGACCTTGGTACCTAAAAAAATATTTTCATAGCGCGGCTGGACAAATTTGTGAAATGGCTTCACTAGATCCAGATCTGCGCCTGGCATCAGTTGGTCCATCAATTCACACACCGTGATTTTGCTGCCAAGAGCTGCGTACACGCTGGCCATTTCCATCCCAATAATGCCGCCACCAATAATCAGCATGCGTTTGGGCACATCGGCCAAATCCAGTGCATCGGTGGAATCCATCAGGCGTGGATCTTCCCAAGGCATGCCAGGGAGCTTAACCGCCTGAGACCCAGCAGCAATGATGGCGTGCTCAAACTGCACTCGAGTTGTTCCGTCCCCGTTCGTCACCTCCATTACATTGGATGTACTGAACTTTCCCTCGCCGGTTAATACCGTGACCTTGCGTTTCTTGGCCAGGCCCTTCAAGCCTCCGGTTAGCTGTTTGACCACCGAGTCTTTAAACCCACGGAGCTTGTTGATATTGATTTCCGGCTGACCAAAAGTCACCCCGTGTTTCTCCATGGCGGCAGCCTCATCAATGACCGCAGCGGTGTGCAGCAATGCCTTAGACGGGATGCAGCCCACATTCAGACAAACACCGCCCAGCGATTCATAGCGCTCAATCAATACGGTTTTCAGCCCAAGATCAGCAGCCCTGAACGCCGCGGTATAACCACCCGGACCCGAACCAAGAACCACAACCTGGGCGGTAATGTCGGCCTCACCTGCGTTGTCTGAACCACTGCCTATGGAAGTCTGCGTTGGGGGCTTCTGAGGGTCGGCGGCCTTTTGGGACGGCACATCATCAAGATCCGCAACGGTAAGTTTAACCACCGCAGTGCCTTCCGACACTCGGTCTCCGACGGACACCAACACCTGCTTAACGGTACCCGCACCGGGTGAAGGAATTTCCATCGTCGCCTTGTCACTTTCCAAACTGATCAGCGACTGTTCGGCATCCACTTGATCACCCGCCGCCACCAGCACTTCCACGACGGGTATGTCCGCGAAATCTCCAATGTCGGGCACCGGGACTGTGATTGTTTGACTCATTCCATATTTCCTATGTTCAACGACCGTAAGAAGCTCCGCGGCCGAGGTATTGGCGTCATTGGTACTGTCTAAGCACCAGCTGACCGCGACTTTGCTTCAGCTCAAGCTCACGCAGAAAGTTCATCCCCAGCAACACGTCTGGCGAGCTCATGTTGGGGACTATGGCTGCCGACACATCACGCATTTCAATTGAACCTAATCGTATTGAGGTAACGCGGGTGGTGTGCGCCGTGGCGGAACCGTTAGCAGTGGATACGGTAAATGGGCGCCCCCGTGGCAATCCAAGGCGTCTGGCAGTTGCATCGGAAATGGCCACTTGCGTTGCCCCAGTGTCCACCATAATTTCCACTTCCTGACCGTTGATTAATGCCGCTGCCACGTAGTGATCTTGACGGTTAGCATTCAGGGTCACTTCCACAAACCCATCACCGGAGGCGGTTATCGGCAGCTGGTTGGGATTACGTTGACCTTCAATTACGCCGTTGAACACCAGCGTCAAAAGCCCCAGCGCCGCCAGCACAGCCACCATCATCATTCCGCGACCCAGCCGCTGGTGGCTCGGTTCACTCATAGAAGCAAGCGGCGAATGTCGGTAAGCATATCGGCCAGGTAACCAGTAAAGCGCGCGGCAGTGGCGCCGTCAATGACTCGATGGTCGTAGGACAGGCTCAGGGGCAATACCAGGCGAGGAGTAAACTCAGCACCATTCCAAACGGGTTGCATGCTGGATCGCGAGACGCCCAGAATAGCGACTTCAGGCGCATTAATAATCGGCGTAAACGACGTTCCGCCGATACCTCCCAGGGAGGAGATTGAGAAACACCCACCGGTCATATCGGTGGAAGTCAGTTTCTTATCACGGGCCTTAACGCTGGCCTCAACGACCTCAGTTGCCAACTGGTAGAGGTTTTTCTGATCACAATCGCGAATAACCGGCACCACCAGTCCATCCGGCGTGTCCACAGCCACGCCGACGTGAAAGTAGTTTTTCAGAACCAGGTTTTCACCACTGGCGTCCAGCGAGGCATTGAATTGAGGAAACGCCTTCAGCGCCGCCACAACCGCCTTAATAAGAAATGCTAAAGGCGTGAGTTTCACCCCCTCGGTCTTGGCCGCCTCGCTTTGGGATTTACGAAACGCCTCCATCTCCGTGATGTCCGCGTTATCGTTCTGGGTAACATGGGGAATCATTGCCCAGTTACGAGCCAGGTTAGCACCAGAAATTTTCTGAATGCGAGACAGCGGCTGGGTGTCTACGGGTCCGAACTTGCTGAAATCCACCTTGGGCCAGGGCAGCAGGCTCAGGCCATTGCCAGCCCCAGTGGCCATGGGTGCTGCAGCCCCCTTACGACTCATCACGCCTTTCACAAACTGGCGAACATCTTCGCCGGTAATTCGCCCTTTGCGGCCGGTACCGCTAACCTCAGCTAAGTCCACGCCCAGCTGACGAGCCTCTCGGCGCACCGAGGGGCTGGCATGGGGAACGTCACCGGGCTTGCGAGTACTGGCATCAAACGACACCGGCGGCGCCCGCCGGTCAGCGCTGTCGTCGATATCTGCCGGGGTACTCTGAACTGTTGCGGCAACGCTCTCGGATGCCGATTTTTCTACTGCAGGCGTAGGCGCTTCAACAGACGCCGGCGTCGCCCCAGCGCTGGTTGCCGCCAAAGATACCACCGTTGTGCCAGCGCTTACCTTATCGCCGACAGCAATATGCACTGCCGTCACTTTGCCGGCGTGACTGCTGGGGATCTCCATCGTGGCCTTATCACTTTCCAGGCTAACCAGGGACTGTTCTTCGCTGACCTCGTCGCCCACTTGCACCAGCACTTCGACCACGTCCACACCGTCAAAGTCGCCGATGTCAGGAACGGTGACATCAACACTTAAAGCCGTAGCGTCGTTGTTGGTCGCTTGCGCCGCAGAAGCAGGCTCAGCTGACTTGGCCTCATCGTCCGACGGCGAGTTTTCGGTGGCCTCGTTAGCCGTTGCCTCGAGCATGACGATAACGTCGCCTTCGGACACCCGGTCGCCAACCGCTACCGTAACCTTGGCAACAACACCTTCACCCGGGCTGGGAATCTCCATGGTGGCCTTGTCGCTTTCCAGAGAAATCAGCGATTGTTCGGCGCTAACTTGATCGCCCGGCGCGACCAACACTTCCACCACCGCAACGTCTTCGAATTCACCAATGTCCGGGACCTTCACTTCCATCTGTTGTGCCATGTCTGTTGCCTTATACCGTCACGGGATTGGGTTTATCGGCGTCGATGCCGTATTTTTTCTGGGCTGCCGTCAGCGAGCGTTTCTGCACTTTGCCATCGCGATACAAGGCATACATTGTGGTGTAGGCAATGTGGTTACGATTGACCTCGAAAAACTCCCGCAGCTTAGGCCGAGTATCGGAACGACCAAACCCATCGGTACCCAACACGTGATAGCTGTGAGGCACAAACTCTCGGATCTGGTCGGCATACGCTCGCACATAATCGGTGGCGGCGATCACCGGCCCGCTGGACTGGGACAAACAGGTTTCCACATAGCTTAGATCGGGTTTAGCGGCAGGGTTCAAGCGATTGCGCCGGGCCACGTCAACGCCTTCGCGGCGCAGCTCATTCATACTGGTTGCGCTCCAAACGTCACACTGCACGTCGAAGTCTTGTGCCAGCATTTCCGCCGCGGCTACCGATTCGCGCAAAATGGTGCCGCTGCCCATCAGCTGGGCCCGCAGCTCACCTTTGCCGCCTTTTTGCAGCCGATACAGGCCTTTACGAATCCCCTCTTCGGCGCCTTCAGGCATTTCCGGCTGGTGGTAATTCTCGTTAGTCAGGGTGATGTAATAGAAAACATCCTCCTGTTCCCCGTACATGCGGCGCATTCCCTCGTTAATAATAACCACAACCTCGTAAGAAAACGTTGGGTCATAGCTGATGCAGTTGGGCACAGCGCCGGCCAGTAAATGACTGTGACCGTCTTCGTGTTGCAACCCCTCACCGTTCAAGGTTGTGCGGCCAGAGGTGGCGCCCAGTAGAAATCCTCGAGCCCGCATGTCGCCGGCGGCCCAGGCCAGGTCGCCGATTCGCTGAAACCCAAACATGGAGTAATAAATATAAAACGGAATCATCTGAATTCCGGTGCTGGCATACGCCGTAGCGGCGGCGATCCAGGACGACATGGCGCCGGCCTCGGTAATACCTTCCTGCAGGATCTGACCTTTGATGTCTTCTTTATAAAACAGCAGCTGGTCAGAATCTTCCGGCTTGTACAGCTGGCCCACCGAGGAATAGATACCCAGCTGACGGAACATCCCCTCCATACCAAACGTGCGCGCCTCATCACACAAAATGGGCACAATGTGGGGCGCAAGAGTCTTGTCTCTCAGCAGAATCGACAAGTAGCGCACAAACGCCATGGTGGTGGACATTTCCCGCTCACCGGAGTCTTTTGTCAGCGCCTCAAAAGGCTTCATGCCAGGTACTTTTAACGGCTTGGGGTCAAAGTAATCTCGTCGCGGCAACGAGCCTCCCAGTGCGGCTCGACGTTCGCGCATGTAACGCAGTTCCGGACTGTCTTCCGGCGGCATGTAGTACGGCAACTCTTCCAGCTTGTCGTCAGCGATGGGTACGTTAAAGCGATCGCGGAAACCGCGGATGGAGTCAATATCCATTTTCTTTTGTTGGTGGGTGGTGTTTTGCGCCTCACCTGCCTCACCCATGCCGTAACCCTTCACAGTCTTGGCCAAAATCACGGTGGGTTGCCCTTCATGACTGACTGCTTGGGCATAAGCCGCAAAAATTTTGTGCGGATCATGACCACCCCGGTTCAACCGCCAGATGTCTTCGTCAGACATGGTGGAGACCATTTCCTTCAGTTCGGGATACTTGCCAAAGAAATGTTCGCGGGTGTAAGCACCGCCGTGAGCCTTGTAGTTCTGATAGTCCCCGTCCAGCGCCTCTTCCATGCGCTGTCTCAAAAGGCCCTGGGTGTCTTTGGCCAGCAGCGGATCCCAGTAAGAACCCCAGATCACTTTGATCACGTTCCAGCCGGCGCCGCGGAACACCCCTTCCAACTCCTGAATGATCTTGCCGTTGCCGCGCACCGGGCCATCCAGCCGTTGCAGGTTGCAGTTAATGACAAATACCAGATTGTCCAGCTTCTCCCTGCCGGCCAGCGAGATGGCGCCCAGAGACTCAGGCTCATCCATTTCGCCGTCACCGCAGAAAACCCAAACTTTTCGTTTGGCGGTGTCAGCCATTTCCCGGTTATGGAGATAGCGTAAAAAGCGCGCCTGATAAATACCCATCAATGGCCCAAGACCCATGGATACCGTGGGCAGTTGCCAATAGTCAGGCATCAACCAAGGGTGTGGATAAGAGGACAAGCCATCACCGTCAACTTCGCGGCGAAAGTTGTCCATCTGGTCTTCGCTGATCCGTCCTTCCAGATAGCTGCGAGCGTAAATTCCTGGCGCACAATGGCCCTGCACGTAGACCAGGTCGCCACCGTGCTCTTCGTCAGGCCCATGCCAAAAATGGTTGAAACCCACGTCATACAGCGTGGCGGCGGACGCAAAACTGGCGATATGACCGCCCAGGCTGCTGTCTTTACGATTGGTCCGCACCACCATGGCCATGGCGTTCCAGCGAATCCAGCAGCGCAATCGCCACTCCAGCTCCGCGTCGCCAGGGCTTCGCTGCTCAAGATTGGGGGGAATGGTGTTCACGTAGGCCGTGGTGGCGTCGTAGGGCAAATACCCCCCTGAACGCCGCGCCAGATCCACCATCTGTTCCAGCAAGTAGTGCGCTCGCTCTGGCCCGTCCGCATTGATGACGGCGGACAGCGCATCCAGCCATTCCCGGGTTTCCTGGGGATCCAAATCGGACTGCAGATTTTCGTCACTGGACATGAATTAAGGCTCGCGATTGACCGTTGGATGGCACAGTCTAGTCGCAGCGACAGCAAAACGCATTAATTAGCTATGCTAACTATTTAAACCACCCCAGTGATAGACACCCGCTACCTTTTTAGAAGGATTCGCGATGGGAGATAGCCAGGCCCGCATTACCCCTTTCAACGGAGTAAAACGGACCGCAGGGAGTCATCCGTTGGAAGGGGTAATGCGGGCCTGGCTATCGGGGTTTTGCCACTGTTGTCGAAAAACACCTGTGGAGGCTGGCCGGTGCGAGGGGAGATTAGTCCCTTTGAAGGAATGACTCCCTGCGGTCCGTTTTACTTCCTTCAAAGGGACTAATCACCCCTCGCACCTGGATTGCGCAATTTGCCTGTTGAACCAATAGGTTATGGCTCGAATGCCTGTCTTGCGAGGTCTGCCATACGTTTGGGCTGTACTTCGAAGATTCCGAATCCCCATTGATCCAGAGTTACCAGGGAGATATCCGGTCTTAGTTCGGCGATTCTTGGCGTAATGGTGAACAGATCGTCGCGACTGTTGACGACCATGGTTGGAACCGACAGATCTTTCAGGACGGCCTGTAAATCATGTCGCATGACGGCGCGGGCGCCCCACCAGGCTCGGTCGCCGGCCTGGATTTTTTCTACAAAGGTTCGGATGACGGAGGCGTCGGTTTGGCCTGCACCACGCCATTGGTGGGACCGTTGCCATTCCGCTAGCAAGTGGCTGCCGTCTTCGGCGATGGGTTTGGGCCAGGGTTGGTCGAAAAACTGCTCTCGTTCATCGTTGGTGAATAGCGCCAAGCCTACGAGCATCAGGTGAGATACCCGGGTCTCTGGCATCCCCGCCAACTGGGCAGCGATCGATGCGCCGGTGTGATAGCCAATCACGTCGACGGACTCGAGCTCCATCACCTGAATAAACTCGGCCATGGCCTGGGCATAATCGGCAACTTCTGGCGCAGACCTGGGCAGGTCGGATTGCCCCAGCCCCGGGGTATCCAGCGCGTAAACCACTCGGTCGGTGGCCAGCTTGGTCATCAGTTCGATAAATACCTGGGAGGAGTTAGGCGTCTGGTGAAAACACACGACCGGGTGAAAACGCACTGCCTGGGCGTTTTTGGGGCGCGCAATACGATAGTGGAGTTGGCCGTACCCTACTGTGGCGAAGTCCCGTTCGATGACAACGGATGACTCCCCTACTCGCTCTCGATCAAAAGGCGCCGCAAGGCAAAGGTTGGATATCAATACCAAAAATGTGATCGCCCAGAGCCACCATTTGCCTTGCACTCTCATTGCTCAATCACCTGCAGCAACATGCCGTTGGGGGCACGAATCAAGGCGCTGGGTGCGCCCTGCCAGGGCTCGTTGAGAACGCCCGACGATGGTCCGGCCAGCAGGGTATCAGGGGCAAGCTGTTTCACAACCCCGGCTAAATCATCGGTAATAACCGTCACTCCCAGCAGACCGCGTTGGGTTGGACTTACGGGCGCAATCGTGTCGTCGCCGGGTTTAGACAAACCATAGTCAATCATTCCAATGTAGGGCGCCTGCAAATTCCAGCCAATGTTTTTGGCTCGAATATTGACCGGCTCCTTGCTGCCGATCATGTCGCCAAAATTTGAGTCATTGACCTGGTACTCGTAAATCACCTTGAACCCAAACACCCGCTCAAAAAACTCGGCGGAAGCCTTAAGCTCCGTTGTGGGCCCCGAAATACTTTGCGGCTCCGACACCGGGCGATGAAGTCCTGAGGAGAACTTTTTTTCCATGCTAGGCGGCGGCGATATCAGTGCACACACCACCTCGTCCAGCACCCAGGAGTGGGCTTCGCGCACGCGGCCCTCCGGTGAATCGTACTCAGCGATATCGTCGTTGATCACCAGACCAAACTCCCGCGCGCGGGCCAGGGATTGCTCCAGGTCGCTGACGAAAAAATCGATCACTTTGGCGGCACCTGGCACCAGCCCACGAGTTCGATGTCGAATCGTGGTCTCACTGGAAGGATCAAACGCCACAACCTGGACCCCGTAATCACTGCCAGGAGTTTGCAGCACGACATTCTGTGCGCTGTGGTCCTGGGCACCCCAGACCTGCCTAACCGCGGACTTATCCAACGACTGGTGAGAGATCGTTTCCAACAGAAAAACCTGTTCAAACATTTGCTGATGAAACGCCAGATCTGAGCTTGAAACGATGGGGCCAAAAATGCTGTTCATAGGTTTTTCCAAGAAAAATTGCCCCCGCGTTGCCGCCTGGGGGATTGGTGTAACATCGACTTCACTGCCCATACCCTAATAGGACCCGCGCCGAATCATGAATTCTCAAGTCGCCAACCTTACCGACTTCTGGAGCCAGGCTCGAACCGCATTTCCTGCGCTTCCAGATAGCTTTACGGTCCGCCAGATTGCCTCTCAACCCGCGGTGAATCAGGCCATCCTTGATGCCATTACCAGCGGCAACAAAACCGGCACGGTCAGTATTCCTGATGTTTATGCTCAAACTGGCGAGGTGCGCCCAGCGGTGGGTGACGGCATTATCCTGCTGAACGCCGAGGAGCTGCCTGCCCTGGCGGTACAGCTGACCCATATTGACGACGTGCCTTACGCAAAAATCACCGAAAAACACACCGCGCTGGACGGCCCTCGTGTGCGAGAACTTAAGGCCTGGCAGGACAGCCACAAGCCCTGGTTTGACCGACAGCTGGCACCGTTTGGACTGCGCTGCGAGGACCACACGCTGATTGCCTTTGAAACATTTGCGGTGAGATATCCCGCTCTGAACGGAGCCTGAGCGACCATGCCTGCCACCCCGGAATTGACGATCGATGCGTATCAAGACGCCTGGAATGCCATGGACTTTGCCGCCCTTGGGCTGCTTTGGGATAGCGCCGAGAGCGACATTTACTACGTTGCTGAAGAAATGGATCAGCCCATGTACCAGTGGGCAGAGGTTGCTCAGTACTTTGAATTGACGGCGTCGGTGGTGGAGAGCGTGAACCTGTGGGCCGAAAATCGTCGATACAAGCCGCTGACCGAAAACCTGACGGTGGCAACCTTTGATATGCATGTGGACATCACCATGAGCAGCGCCAAAACCCAGGGCATCAAACCCGTGGGCGTTGACGTTCGCGTTAGCGCCATCCTTAAGCAGCGCGACAAGCAGTGGCGCTTTATCCACTACGCGGAGGCCCCGCTGGGCCCCCTGCTGTTTGTTCGTCGCGCCTATGCCGCCAACGTTCGAGGCGATTAGCCCAGAGGCGCAGTCACGCCACATCCTGCCGTTTATTGAGCTGCACGAACGCCGCTGCTTTTCTCCGGGCTGGCGCCCTGACGGAAGTAAAATTCAAAGGCCTCTTCACGGCGGCCCTGGAAGTAAGGAACCATGTACAGCGCCGTCATCCCCTCCAGATAGCGCGCGTGGCGGATGGGGCCCACATCGATGGTTTCAAATCCCAGCTTGCCCACGAGTTCGCCCACCGTGGCCTTGGATTGGGCATCATCACCGGCCAGCGGTACCGTCACCGCACCGCCCGCAGCCGCTGGATTAGCCATAACGTGAAAGCCCACCGTGTTAAACGCTTTGACAACGTGGCAGTTGGGTAACGCTGCCTGCAGTTCCTCACCGGCGGAGGTATCAGAGGCCATGCCCATCAGCCCATCGTCGGTGGGCGTTAGCGCGTTGCTGATATCGATGATGATTTTTCCTTCCAAGCCCTGCAGCGCCTCAACCACCGACGCCATGGCCCGATAGGGTGTGGCGATTACAATGATATCGGCATTGGCAGCAGCCTGATCATTCGAGCCGGCTGAAGCTCCATGACCGGTTTTCTGAACGAGTGCCTGGACATCCTCGCGACCTGGCTCTCGGGAGCCGTATACCACCGTCATTCCCAACTCGGCAAAACGCGGCCCTAAGGCATCTCCTACCCGTCCTGTTCCCAAAACTGCAATCACGCGATTCTCCTTAGCCTCGACCGGCTCGTTGAGTAGAAATATTCCGGCAACACTCGCGATGAGCGTCAGCCACAACCCTAGCAATTGGCTGAGGGCTTTATGCTTCGGCGCATCGACTTTTTCCATTATTGACCGCCGCTCAAGGCCGGCAAACCTTCTGCGTTTTCCAGCTCGTAAAATTCAAGCCAAACCCCGCCGGGGCCTCTCACTGACATCAAACTGACCAACCCATAAGGCGGAACGTCAACCCGCATCGGCGGGCTGATAACGTCCAGCTGTTCCGCCTGCGCGTGGGCGTAAAACTGATCCATACTGGTAACGGGAAATCGCAGCATCAAAATCCCCAGATTGGGAGGCACCGCGCGCGCTGACCAATCGGCCCCGCTCAGGCCATCAAACTGCAGCAACTCCACTGAGCCCTCGTTGGTACCGTTTGGACTCACAATGCTGACTATTCTGGTTACTTCGGTGGCTAGGTTATAGGGCATGCCCAGAACGTTCGGACCGGCCTTAGCGCTTGCGCCGTTATGTTCCAAATAAGACTGAAAACCCAGTTTGTCTTGGTAAAACACCCTGGCCTGGTCAATATCCGGCACAATTTGAGTCGCGTTGAATACCCGACTGATCTGTTTCAGTTTAGGCCAGCCTTCCAGCGGTGGTTGAACCCGTTCAATGAGGGCCATCACAATGCCGTCTGGTCCGCGGGCCAACCACTCCTGAACCGTGAACGGCCCAAACACAAATTCCACCGGGTCGCTGCCAGCCTGCCAGCCCCGGGACTGAAACTGGTCAAATTTCAGGTCCATATCCAACACTCGAGCGTTGACATCAAACCACCCGCCCGTGTCCCAGGATTGAGCATTAGACCGAATTTGCTCCTGCTCCACGCCGCTAAATTGAACCAACCGGATAAAGCCGCGTTCGGTACCTGGGTTTCCCATCACCAGCTGACGTGCGGTGGCGTGGGCCGGCAGCTGCCAAAGCTTGAGCTGCGCCCCGGTAACCGGCCGGTCGCTGAGCACTTCCCAGCCCGCCACCTCTGTTAAGAACGACTGATAGTCGGCGATGGAAGAAACGCTGAATACCACCTCCTGGTAACCCGCTCTGACGAGAGAATCGCTGTGGGCTGGCGAGCACGTAAGGCAACAGATGATCAAAAAAAAGACTAGGCGAGTCATCACAAATTCTCGATTTACGCACCTTTAAGCGCGCAGGGCTTTAATGACATAATGATATAACAAAATAACGTTTCCCGTGAACAAGGACCCGGTGTCGACAACATGACCGTCAGCGTCAAACGCCAGTTTGTGGAAGGAGCTTTTGGTCAGCTCCACACTCGGTTCGCGGTGCCCGAGCAGGCCAACCGCCCGGCGATTATCTGTCTCCACATGAGCCCCAAGTCTGGGCGGCTGTTTGCTGAGGTCATGCCCTACCTGGCGCAAGATCGCCGGGTGCTGGCTCCGGACTACCCCGGCCACGGAGAATCGGATATTCCGCCGCCGAGCCCCCATGTCACGATTGAAGATTTTGCCCAGGCGCTTTGGACCGTGGCGGACCATTTCGATACTGGACCCGTGCACCTGGTGGGACACCACACCGGTGCGATGGTCGCGGTGGAAGCCGCCAGCCAACGTCCGAATCAGGTGCTCAGCGTCGTGAATATTGGTGCACCAGTTTTCACCGCGGAAGAACAAGTCAGGCTTACTCAGGACTATGAGCCGCTGGCGATCGACGAATCCGGCAATCGTTTTCAGATCATGTGGCAACGGGTGCTGGAACATCGAGGCCCCGGTATGACGCTGGCTATGGCCGCCACCTCCTTTTCTGAAAATTTGCGCGCCGGCGACCACTACGAATGGGGCCATCGGGCAGCGTTTGCCTATTCACCCACCTACAATCAACGGCTGACAGAGCTTGACCATCCCGTGCTGGTCATGAATCCTGCGGACGACTGCTTTGAACAATCCAAACGCGCAGACGCCATGCTCAAACGAGGACGGCGAATCGATTACCCCCAATGGGGCCACGGTTTTCTCAGCGCCTACCCTGAGCAGGCCGCGGCAGAAATACTGAAGTTTGCACAAGATGTTGAATGCGGTGATGCCTGATGTTCACCCACTCCTTTTTTTACCGCGACCCACTAGACGCCTATAGCGCGTAAGCTTAGCCCCTACCCATCGGAACCTGACATGTCACAACAACCTTACCTGCGATTTCAACGCGCCAATTACCTGGTCAAAAGCATCGACCAGGCGCTGACGTTTTATCAAGACGTACTGGGCTTTGAAATTGCCTTCACCAAAGACTCGCCAGAAGACTCCTACTCCTACCCGGTATTTGAAATTGACCGGGCACACCCGATGAAGTTTGCGGTGCTTAGCACCAAGGAACAGGTTCGGGTCATGGCCCTGACCGAAGTTCCAGCGGATCTTCCACCGGTGCCTTTCCCAAGACGTTCCGCCATCGTGCTGGAAGTGGGGGACGTTGAGGCGGTGTGCGCAGGTGCCGCTGCGCTAGGCCTGAAAGTGTATGAAGAAGAAGAGCTCCATACCCACGACGGGCGCATCGGCCAGGAGGTGGGTATCGTGGATTTTGATGGCAATCTCGTGGTGATTTACAAAATTCCGGCGGCAGGCTAATGGCGGAACAAACCCAACGGCAGTACCCAAGCCCAGGTTATGCCTGGTACATGGTGATCTTACTCACGCTGGCCTATGTGCTGTCGTTTGTGGATCGTTACATTCTGGGTCTACTGATCGAGCCCATCAAAGCGGACCTTGGGCTGACCGATACGCAAATTGGTTACCTGTTGGGCCTGGCCTTTTCCCTGTTCTACGCCACCATGGGTTTACCGTTGGGTTATTTGGCGGATCGAAAACGCCGCACCTTCCTGGTCGCCGCTGGCATCGCGGTCTGGTCGGCAGCAACCGTTGCCTCGGGCATGGCCAAGAACTTTTTCCATATGTTTATCGCTCGAATGTCTGTGGGGGCCGGTGAAGCGACCCTAAGCCCCTGCACCATGTCCATGATTTCGGACAGCTTCCCGCGAGAAAAACGCGGACGCCCGATTGCGTTCTACACGGCCGCGCTATCGGTCGGCGCGGGCATAGCCTCATTACTGAGCGCCGGCATTTTGAACTGGGCTAAGACCGTCGAGAATATTTCGGTACCGTTGTTGGGTCAGGTTGCACCTTGGCAATTAACCTTCATCGTGGTGGGTATTCCGGGACTGCTGCTGGCCCCGCTGATACTGACGCTGAGGGAGCCTCCCAGACAAAGAACCGTAGGCAGCACCGTCGCACCAAAATTCTCCGTCATGTTGGCCCACGTTGGCGCGCGCTGGAAAACTTACGCCAGCTTCATTTACTTCGTCTGCGTGATGACTATTGTTGCGTATAGCCAGGGCTGGTATGCCCCAATGTTCTCACGAACCTGGGGCTGGGATGCTCAAACCTACGCCACGGTTAACGCGTTTGTATTGTTGGCTGTGGGTCCGCTGACGGTGAATGTTGCGGGCTGGTTGAACGACAAGTTTTATGCCAGGGGTCGCAAAGATGCGCCGCTGTTGATCATCATGATTGGTGCCTGCATTCTTGTACCTACCGGCATTATTGCGCCCTTGATGCCAAGCCCGGTGATGGCCTTTGTGGTCATTGCGATAAACACCTGCGGCATCGCCCTGGCCTCGGCCACCGGCGTCACCGCACTGTTGAATATCACACCGAGCGAGATTCGAGGGCAGACCGTTGCGCTTTACTATATGACCATGAGCCTGGCGGGCCTTTTATTGGGGCCAGGTACCGTTGGCTATCTTTCGGACAACGTGTTTGGCAATGAAAATCTGAACTACGCGGTCGCTGCGGTGCCGGCAATCTTTGGCATTCCGGCATTGCTGCTGATTCCCTATGCCCGCCGAAGCTATCTGGCTGAAGTGGCTAAGCAGGAAAGCGAAGGTGCGGCTTGAGCTCGCGCCTTCAGGGCAGTCCTCTGACTACATGAATGGCGTTTCAACCTTGTTAGAGTTCATATAGCAGTTCACCAGCACCCACTTGAGGTTAATGCCTACCCGATCAGCCTCGGGCACGGTGAAGGCGTATCCGTGCTCTTTCGTTTCCCCATCCATGCGTTCGCTGAAGTAAACCACCATGGAGTCTCTGGCGAATATGCCGTCATAGTTGTTGATGGGCCAGTCCACCAAGAACAGGCTGATACCAAACTCCCGACCTGACTTTGCGGTAAACCACGCTTCACCACCCTGGTCGTGTACTTTGAATCCCTCATACCGTTCAAATGGTTCGTCGCGGCCACCACCTACGCCGGGAATATCGGCGTAACATTCAAACTGGCGCACCCGATGCATCTGAAAGTCTTCACCTTCCGGGGCATAAATAGTCCATAGCTGCTTGTCACTGATGACCGCTTCCACTGGCAGCGCCAAGTCACAGGATTCGGAGGAGCTCGCCCGGAACTGTGCCGCCTCTCGACGCCAGTAAAGATCGCAATGACGCACACGGCCTAATGATGCGGCGGGGGGCAACTTCTCAGCGGAAACCTCGCCATCCAGCAGCCACATGCGCATTTTTACGCTGGCAGTGTCGCTGTCAGAAGTCAAAGCCCAAAGCTGAGGTTGGGTGGATTCATCGGTCTTTCCGTTGCGATAACCGGAAACCAGAAAAACCTGATCGCCGAGATTGTCCAGCGCTACTTTCTCCACCGTTTGGTGAATTCGGCCGTGCCGAACTGAGCGCTTTCCGCGCCGATCAAAATAGCTTTGGTTAGCGTTGTCAAAACTGCCTTGTAGCAGCGTACCCACCACCATCAGATCCCGCTCATAGGGTTGGCTGTCCTGACCTTGTGCCAGCACTATGCACGGCACAAGAAAAACACAGCCCAGCCACCACACTCTCAAATTACCGTTCATTGCATCTCCCTCCTTTAAGCCGAAAAAAAGTCCATCCGCAGCCCGCCCGGTGAACGCACGGTGGTCACTTCTCCGTTGCCCGGTAGCGTTTGCACTGAGTCCGTTTGAGTGACAACAGCACCGGCTTCGCGCAACGAATTGCGCAACCGAGCGGATGAATTGCAGTGGTAGTTAACGTGCAGCACACCAGCAGAAGGCGGCTCGGTTCGAGGGTACCGGTCCTCGCCCGCTACACCGCGGTATTCAATGAGCTCCATCTGACCAAAATGCTGCCCAGGGCGGCCCCAAATACTGATGTCCAGCTGGGCCCCCGAGGGAAGGCCCACCATTTTTTCGATCTCCGGACCCGACAGCAGGTTTTCTGTGAGCATTTGCATGCCCAGCGCGTCGGCGAAGAAACATTTTTCAGCCTGGGCGCTACCAACGATGGTGATTAAGGGGCCCACTCCAGCAAACCCTTGCGGCGTATAGTCGTGTTGTTCACCCATCACCTGCAGCAACACCACATTGATATCGTCATGGGACGGCAGATGGATTTCTCGAAACACGGTGCCGTCGGGCGCTTCCACCTCGGTGTACTGGGGGTTCCGGAAGGTCAGCCCGCGCTGCTTTAGTTCTTCCACTCTGCGCGGCAAGTCATCCACATAGATATCCAGATTTTTCGGACACCGATCAAAAACCTCTGCGCCTTTGCGCACCGATTGCACCGACGAATCAAACTCCACCAAGTGCAGACCCCCAACGTTTTTCCCAGGAGTAAACAGCAGCGCCTGCTGGCGAATGTCGCCCGCCTCAATGCCCCACAAACGGGCGAGGTCGGCGTCGGGCCCAACACGGGCATCGGTCTGTTGAAAGCCGAAGGTGTCGCGCCACAATTTCAGCGCAAGGTTAAAATCGGTAACGCCTACGGTAACGCTGTGCCACGCGCTGAGATCAAGAGCTGCGAACGACATTAATGTTTAGCCGCCAGTTCCTCGCGAATTTCTTCGATCAACATCCCCACGTAGTAATCGCTGGACACCTTACTTGCCTCGTCCAGATAGGCGCCGAGGTCGGCGTCGGAAATGTCGACACCGCACTCGTCAAAATCGCCCTGAAGGTAATGCCGGGGTAACGACACCAACGCCGCCAAGCGGCGATTTTTGGCAGAACGTTGCCACAAGTCCAGAGCCTTGCAGGTGTTTTGCTCGATGGTGCGCCCCAACAAATACAAATAGCCGATCACAAAAGTCGATTGAGGATAATCTTTTGACAGGGCTTTCAGGCGATAGGGCATCGCTTCCTCGCCACGACCGGAATAGCCGTAAGCGCGGCCCAGCTGGTAGTTAAGGCGAGGATTTTCCGGATCCGACTGCACTGCCCGAGTACACGCCTCGATGGCCGCGTCTTTGTCCATGGTGGACTGGGATACCGGGTCGCCTACGTGTCCTGGGTCACGGCCGTGGGAGGCAAATCGATCACAGTCAGTGACTTCTTGAGACCAGCGGGAAAAATCGTAGTCTTCAAACTCTACCGCACAGACCGGAACGGCCAGAGTGATAAAGATAAGACCCGATAGCAGTACCGAGGTCACACACGGTTGTCGCAAATGGCCGAATTTCATTGGGCTAATCCCCTGGTAGGTGGTGAAGATGTTGCTGACGCCCTGGATAACAGTGGGAAAACGGCTTAGCCAATTCCGGGGCACATCGGCAATGTAACATAGCAAGTATCTACGCCGGACGGGTACGACGCCACATGATTGCCACCGATATTGCCGCCAACCCCACCAATCCTAGATAGAGCAAGAAAACCAGCTCATAAGAGCCCGTAACGTCGCTAATATGACCGGCCAGCGGCGCGGTCGGAGCGGTAATTGGGATATGCATGGGACTCTGGATACCCAGTGACCGACCAAAACTCCGAGGACCAAAGCTCTGGGAAATCATCGTGGTCCAAACGGGCGTCACCGCGCCGGCTGCAGCGCCGAGAAACAGACACGCCACCATCAGGCCAGCGTAGGAGGCCGTAGACCAGAATGTTAGCAGCGCAGCCGACATCAGCGTGATGGCCAGCAGTGCTACGGGTCGCACCCCAACCCGGTCTGCCAGCGACCCGGTAATAATCTTCGAACTTAACGAGCAAAATGCCACCAGCGAATACAGCAACCCCGTTTGCTGACCGCTAAACCCCAGGTCTTTGGCGTGCAGACTTAAGTTGGCCAGCATACCCAGCGTCACCCCCAGCAACGCACCAGAAAAAACCACCTGCAGATACAGGTCAGGGGCACGAAACAGGCGCCGAAACGACCAGTCCGCTTTCTCCACCACGCCGCTATCGGGCGGCGCTCCGGCGGCCGCAGGCTCAGACTCCAGGCCGCGATCTTCCGGACTATTGGCCAGCACCCGGTAAAACACTGGGGCCAAGGCGATCACGCCGACACCTACCCAAAGCACCGTAGTTCGCCACCCATAGGCTGCAAACATGAAAGCGAGAACCGGCGGCGCAATAAACCCGCCAATGGAACTGCCGGTAAGAGACACGCCCAGGGCCAGCCCGCGATTTTTTCGAAACCAGCGCGCAATCAGGGCAGAGCTTGGCAACATCCCAAGAGACAGCACCCCCAGTGGAATCAGCGTGGCGTACACCACCCAAATCTGCACCAGCTGGCCGGCCTGACTGATCAGAATAAGTCCACTGCCCATGCTTAACGCACCCACAGCCACAAGGTGCCGAGCTGAGCGTTTATCGACCCATAGGCCGACCAGTGGCGACATGATATTGGAGCCAAAGGTAATCAGAGTTTCGATCAGAGTGATCCGAGCGCGGGTAGCACCAAACTCGTCTTCAAAGGCTGAGGTGTACATCCCCATAGACCAGAAAATCAGGCCACCCTGCAGCGCGTTGCCCAACACGCCCATGGAGGTAATTGCCCAGCCGTAAAATGGTTTTTTCATGCTGCACCCTGTTCAGGCTCCGGCAGTACCACTATGATCCTTGCGTATTCGGAGCCAAAAGCGACGTGCCAATGAGACCCCATCAGACCATACACGGACAGGTGTTGTACACGAGTCAAAAGCCGGACCGACTCGGTCAGGAACGGGGTCGAGAGCAATTCACCATTACCCACCATGGCAACGGATCACGCACCCTGCGGGCTCACTGCGAGATTGACGACGCGCCCAACGTAATGCGGGACGTTGTGATCACCGTGGATGACCAGTGGATAACCCGGGAGGCATACGTCCGGCTCAGCGTCGCGGATAAATTCATGGGCGCCACCTGGTACCGGTTTGAAGACACCTTCGCGGAATGTGAGGGCATACTGGCGGACACGGGCCGGTTTTCTGATCGGGTGGAATACAGCAAGCCCGGTGACCTATTCGGCACCCACCCGATCCAGGGCGATGCCTGGCATCTGCACTCGCTGGACCTTAGCGCTGGGCCCACCGTTAAAATTTTTGATCGTTTTCTGATGACCTCGCTGGATCATCGCGGTGCCACGGGGCCTGAGTTGGTGTGGCATGACCCGGGCATGCGGATTGAGTTTATTGGTCGCGAAACGCTCACTGTCGAGGCGGGGACCTTTGACGCACTGCATTTTTGTTACGGCGACCGCAGCAAGCAGGCCATGGGGGAAAATGGGGGCGAGCACCCTGTTTATGAGATCTGGACTACGGCGGATGGTCATTACGTTTTGCTGAAAGCCCATGTGGGGGGCTACATGCAGACTCACTACGAGTTAACGAACTACACTTTTGTGCCTGCTGAAAAATAGTTGCTGAAGTGTGCGACGTGTTGCTTTCTAGAACAGTGGTGTTACTCCGAGGAAGGGCCCCGCTATAGCTCCTCAATTGGATGGCTCCCTGCGGTCCGCTTTACTCCAATTGAGGAGCTATAGCGGGGCCCTTCCTCTACCATCGTCTCCTCGGCAACGACTTCTTTTCTGCGGCTAGTGGGAAACCCAGGCTCGGTAGTACGCTGATGCTTCGTTTAGCGGATTCCCAGGGCGCCGGGGTTCATTAGGCCTTTGGGGTCTAGTTCGGTTTTCAGGGCTTTTATCAGGCTGGCAGCTTCGGGCTTTAGGGACTGGAAGTACGGGTAGGTTCGGCCGATTTGGGTGCTTGCGGCGCCTTCCTGTTGAAATAGATCGACAATTTCTTGGCGGATGGTTTCTACCAGGGCCCTGCCCTCGGGGTTAGCTTCGGGTTCGGTAAGTTTTTTCAGGTGGCCGGGTTCTGGGATGGTTCGGTGTAGTGGCAGCCATTCGTCGTACCAGCGCATTACTGGTTCGTAGCTGAACGCGTGATTGGAAATGGCAACGAATAGCTGACTGAACGTGACTCGGTGTGCTGCCATAGCGTCGGCGTGGCGGTCGAAAATTTTGTTGGTTTTGGCGATCACCGCTGGCGCGTCAGCGTGGGCGAGCTTGGCGTTTATGGCGGCCCAACGGTCGCCGTTGGCACCCAGAATGTTGTTCAGGGGTTCAAACAAATTGGCCCTTACAGCCCTGGGTATCGAGTCGGCGATCTCGGTGCCGGCGTTTTCTGCTGCCAGGGCTCGGCATGCCACCAGGTCCTGTTCGCTGGCCTGCGGGCTGTTGCCTGAGCACACCAGGTGCAGGGAAAACACGTTGTCTTCCGGCGCCAGCTTTCGACCGGCCCGGGCAACGCCGGCGCCGGCCTTCACGCCCTGTTTGCGGATCACGTTGAACAGGCGGCGGATGTCGGCTTTCAGGTCGGCCTCGTTCATGCTGCGGCGGGTGGTTTCCGGGTCGAATACGTACACCTCTTCGGCATAGCCGCTGCGGCCAATGTCCGATAGCGCTGCTGCCACCTGTTCGGCGTTGGCGAAAACAAAGGACGCATAGTTTTCGGCCGCGGGTTTCTTGATCAGGCGCAACGTCATCAGAGACTTGATGCCCAACGCGCCTGAATCGTGAACGAACAGGCCCGTCAGGTCTGGCCCGTAGCTGCGGTAGAACGGCTTGCCGTTGGTGAAGCCTGCCTGGCCGGTGGTGATGACTGAGCCTGATGCTGTGACGACCTCCAGGCCCAAAACAATCTCAGCGCCGGAGCCATAGCGGGCGGTGCCCATAAACAGCGCGCCGTTAGACAGGCCGCCGCCCACGGTGGCGCGAATGCCGGAGAAGGTGCCGAAAAACGGCAGGCGCAGTCCCAAAGGATCGAGCACGTCGTAGATGGCTTTCCAGGTGACGCCGGCCTCAACCGTTATCGTCATGTTGTCTGGGCTAACCTCGACAATGGCGTCTAACGCACTGAGATCAACCATCACGGCGTTGGCGCGATCGGGGGTGTATCCGCCGGTATAGCTCATGCCGCCGCCGCGGGGATATAGGGCAAACCCCTCGTCCGTGATAATCCGAACCGCCGCCGACAGGTGGTCTCTTTGTCGGGGCCTAATTGCCAGCGCGGCGGTGACACCTTGGCTGTAGACGTCGCCGGACATCAGCTCTAGCGCTTCTGGCTCAACAATCACATCCTGGGCGTCGAGCACGGCGCTGAGTTTTGAGGCCAGCTCGGCGGTTTCCTCGTTTGAGGTGTCAGCAAAAGATTTTGATTTGGTTAACATCGGAATAATCTATCATGGGGCTATGACGAACGCTGAGCAGAAAATCCCATCGGTTTGGCTGCTGGGCATCGCGAGTAGTCTCTCGCCTTTTGGTATGGCCATTGTGGTGCCAGCGCTGGCCAGCATCGCTGACCATTTTTCCGCAGATTTTCTTTCCGTCCAGTTTGTCGTTTCAGCGTATCTGCTGGGGCTGGCGGTATCCCAGCCTGCCTGTGGCTTTCTGTGTGACCGTTATGGACGTCGGCCCGTCATGTTGATTGGGTTTGTGGTGTTCATCGGTGCCAGCGTTCTCTGTGTACTGGCTCCCACACTGGAATTTTTGATTGTTGCCCGGTTTATTCAGGCTGCAGGTGTCAGTGTGGGCACTGTTGCCAGCCGGGCAATCTTGCGCGACACCCGCAGCGGTGACCAGGTGGCCGTCGGGATGTCACTGATTGCTGCCATCATGGGTCTTGCGCCGGTCGTTGCGCCCATTCTTGGCGGCCTGCTGGATGCTACATTGGGCTATCGGTGGATTTTTGCCACCACCACCGTTATGGGCCTGGTGGTGTTTCTCGGCATGTTTTCTCGCATGAATGAAACGCTGAATCGGAATCACGGGCTGCCCCGATGGCGAGACTGGTTTGGTAGCTACGGCCTGCTGCTTACGTCGCCAAGCTTTGTCGGTTACACCATGGTTTTTGGCTTCGTACAGGGGTCATTTTTTGCCTTCATGGCGGTGGGGGCGCCCTACTTTGCCAGTGAGTACGCCATCAGCTCTTCAAAATTCGGCGTTCTCTGGGGATCGTTGGCCATCGCCTATGTGGCTGGCGCCTCCATCGGCGCGCGCCTGACCCGCATAATCGGCACCCATCGTGTTGTACGCTATGGCGTATGCATCGGGTTAATTGCCGGCATCGCTTTTCCGCTGGCAAGCTCAGCCAGTGAGCCTGAGCTGCTCCAGCTGCTGTTGCCCATGGCATTGCTGATGGTGATTTCCGGAGCCACCACCCCCGGCGCCATGGCCGGCGCTATTGCCGCGCATCCGGACATGGCCGGTACCGCTGCAGGCTTATCTAGCGCATTAGGACTACTCATTGCGGGTTCATTTACGGTCATGGCCGGCGCCGTGTATACCGGAGGTTTTTTCCCGGTGGCGCTATTGATGTTTGGTGCCTGCACAGCCACAGCCCTGAGCTGCTGGTTGGCTCAGCGCGCTGAATTTCAGCCTGCTTGAAGGAGTCTTAGCGGTCAACGGCTAAGATCACTTTCCCATAGTGGTTTCGGTCATCAATCATTTGGTGAGAATCCACCACTCGGGACATCGGCAAGACCTTATCGACCACGGAGGTAAACGTCCCGTCGGCAAACAGCGGCAACGCGTGTTCTCGAAAGCTGGCCATGGTCTGGGTTTCAAACAGCGGGCTGGTAGAAATGCTCATGGAGAGCATCTGAATATTCAGCATGCCAATGTTCAGGTTAAAGGTAATGTCCCGACCGCCGGTGCTGCCGAACATTACCACTTTTCCGTCCATCCCCATGGAGTCCAGCAACTCCTGGGAGGTCGCGCCGCCTATCGTCATTAGACTGACATCCGCGCCCTTGCCATCCGTCCCTTGGCGAACCTCATCACTGATGGACTGGGTGTTGTAGTTAATCAGAAGGTCCGCGCCCTGGGCCTTTGCCGGCTTGAGCTTGCCGTCACGACTGGCCGTCCCGGCAACCCAGCATCCTTGTTGTTTAGCAATCTGTAGTGCGGCGCTTCCGACGCTGCCGCCAACTGCTTCGACCAAGACACGCTGCCCTTGGGAGATTTCTGCAACGGTATGTAGCGCGTGCCACGCGGTTAGCCAACCCACAGGAATCCCCGCACCCTCCTCGAACGACAGGTTGTCGGGCAAGGCCATTAAGTGGGCGGCATCAAACAACACCTGCTCCGCGTGGGTGCCGCGGGCGCGGCCAAATACCCGATCACCCTGGGAAAACTCAGTGACTCCCGGCCCCACCTCGCGCACGACGCCAGCGCCTTCCATTCCCATCACAAAGGGTAACGGCTGGCCGCTGTAGGTGCCGGACCTCATGCGGGTTTCGGCAAAGTTCACGCCGCTAGCGTAAACGTCCACCAAAACCTGATTCGCCGTTGGCTTAAGGTCTGGCAATTGTTCCCACACCATTACCTCGGGGCCGCCAAATTGTCTGACGTTAAATCCGTACATTGATTGATTTCTCCTGGGGCTTAACTCGCCAACACCTGTTCCACTTCTTCGACCTCCAGGCCCGATGGCACTGGCGTCAAGAAGAGATAGAGAAGGCCTGCCAAAAATAGCGGCACTCCCACCAGCATCGAGTAGCCATAAGTCCAGCCGATCTTTTCTACGGCTAAAGACGCTGACAATGGTCCAGCCGCTGAACCTAAGGTCACAGCCAGCGACCCGCAGGAAGCCATGGCGGTAGCTCTAAGTCGGGTGGGAAACACCTCGGCCAGGTAGGCAAATTTCACTGCGGCGCTGCCGTAGAAAAACATGCTCATGACACCGTAGGTCAGCAAAATCTGGGTATAGGTGGCGGCCTGCCAGACCAATAGCTGAAACATGATGGCGCCGAGCATGGTCCATATGACTACGGTATTGCGGCGGGTCAGATAAAACTCTCCAATCACCGCTGCCAGCACGTAACCGACAATGCCAATGGCGTTGCCGGCGCCGATAAGCAGCGAGAATTCCACCGACGCCATGGAGCGGTGTTCCGATAGATAGCTTGGGAACAAAAATATCGAACCGGCGTAGGCCCACACAAACAGGAACTGGGCGCAGAACAACAATACCGCTCGACGCCTTATGCCCGGTGCCCAAAGTTCCGCCAACCGGACTCTTTCCGTGTTGTCATGTCGAGCTTTGGTTGCGCGACCCGGCTCGCGAATCATGCGACGAACCAGCCACACCAGCGGCAGACTCACCAGACCAGTCACAAACAGCCATCGCCAGCTGTGGTGGCTGAGTAACCAGGCCGCCCACAGCGAGGCCAAGGCCCAACCCAAGGGATAACCAATCTGCATTAGACCCAGAAACAGTCCGCGATAGCGGGCCGGAAACTCTTCAGAAATAATGGCGCCGGTTACCGGATAAGAAAGCCCACCGGCCGCGATGCTGCTTCCGCGCAGTAACATCAGCGAGGCCGCGTTTACCGCCAAGGCATGCAGGGCCACCAAAATAGAGGACGCAATCAGGGAGAACTGAAACAACGTTTTTCGCCCCACCCGATCAGCCAGCAGGGCCAGCCACACAATAAACAATCCACCCAGCACGAAAGCGCAGGACACAATGGTCATTACCCCGGACAGGCTCAGGCCAAACTCGGCCCGTATGGCGGGAATGGCAAATCCAAACAGGGCCAGGTCCATTTGAGCCGTTGTGTAAGCCACCAGGCAGATGGCAAATGCGGTGATGGGGTAACCCCGAATTTCAGCCCACATCAGCGACGGCTATCCAGGCGTACCCATCGGGCGCATGAAAGTAGAGACAACGCTGGCCAAATTCGTCAGCAAAATCCGCGTCGACCTTAGCGCCGGGTGAACTGGCTATCGCCTCGCTGAGCTGATCTAAACCGTTCACTTTGACCGAATAGGCGCACAGGTTTCCGCAACCCGGTTCGGAGGCGGGACGGTGGTCTTCCCCATCCATATAGGACGAGTAAATTTGTAGGAGTCCGCTGGGACAATCGACGGCGCGAGTCCGCTCTATGTGGAAGGTCTCACCTTCGCGCAGGTTTAATGCCTCAATGGTTGGCGCTTCTTTGCCGGAATCGTGAGCCTCACCAAACGGCGCCGTTTCAAAACCCCAAATGCGCTTGTAAAACTCGGAATCAAACCGATTGGCCGGCTGCACTATATTGGCGTGGCTACCCTCAGTATTGCTAAAAGCCAAACCCTCGGCAAAGGTGCCGAAGCCAGGTCGGTCAAAACCGGCTCGCTGGATAAAGGCCAACCGAAAACGGCTGCCAAACACCAGAGTTTCTCTGAGGCCAACAAACGGCTGATAAAAATCCACTGGCGGCGGCGGCTGCATCAACGGCGCATTAACCAATGGCGATACCCATAATCCCCAACGCTCTCTGGCGCTGGCACTGGCGAGGCTGTCACGCAATTGCAAAATATCTTGGGTATAAAGGCCCATCCAGCGGCTGCCAACAACCAAAGGGGCGATCGCTCCCAACCCTTCATTGCGCAGTTCATCCCAGAACTGCAGACGCACATAACCCGTGTCGAAGGTTTCACAGCCGGGGTGCTTTAACCGAACCGAAGTCACCGCCTGACAGTGACCGTAACAACGGTCCGCATCCTCAGCAGACAGGCTGCCCTCAGCTTCGGGCTCAAACCCCAGCACCTGCCAAAATTTGGTCAACTCATCACGCTCGCCGACGGGCGCACCAAAAACGAATTCGTAGACGCCGCTATTAGTTTGAGTCTTTGCCAACGCGATACCCTCTTGGGTAAAAGTATTATTGATATACTATTAGGACTTTTACCACAGGCGCTTAACATGCCCCAAACGCTGTTCGATAAAATCTGGGACTCACACGTCGTCAGCAACCTGGATGATGGGTCTTCACTGGTGTACGTCGACCGGGTTTTTTTGCATGAACGTACCGGTGGCGTAGCGCTCACTAGCCTAGCTGAAGCCGGACGAAGAGTGCGAAATCCGGCCCAGGTATTTGCCACCATGGATCATATTCTGGACACCTATCCGGGTCGCGGAGACGCCACCGAAGTTCCGGGTGGTGAGGCGTTTGTGAAAACCATGCGGCGAACCGCCAACGAGGCGGGCATTACGCTGTTTGACATTCGCGATCCTCGCCACGGCATCGCTCATCTGATATCTGCCGAACAGGCCATCACGCTACCCGGTCTGGTTGTGGCGTGCCCAGATAGCCATACCTGCACGCTAGGTGCCCTTGGAGCCATTGGCTGGGGCATTGGCACCAGCAACTGTGAACACGCTCTTGCCACCGAAACCCTGCGCGCTCGAAAACCCAAGCAGATGAGAGTTGAGTTCCATGGCCAGCTTGCCAATGGGGTGACCGCCAAGGATATGATTTTGCACCTGATTGGCAAATACTCAGCGTCAGGCGCGGCCGCTCACGCCGTGGAGTTTTGCGGTGACGCCATCGACAACCTGGACATGGCATCACGCTTTACCCTGTGCAATATGGCGGTGGAGTTTTCTGCGTTCACCGGACTCATCGCGCCGGATGAAAAAACGCTTCTCTACCTGAAAGACCGGCCCTACGCGCCCAAAGGCGAAACCTGGCAAACCGCACGAGTGGCCTGGGAACAGCTGAACTCGGATGCTGATGCCGTCTTTGATAAGACCATCGACATCGATTGCGCGGAGATTGCTCCCACCATCACCTGGGGCATCAGCCCACAACACGCTGTAGCTGTCGACGGGCGAGTTCCCGATCTTAACCAGGCATCCACCGACGAAGACCGGGCAGAACTGCTTCAGGCTATGACCTATATGGGGCTGGAGTCTGGTCAGGCTCTTCAAGGATTACCCATAGACGGTGCATTCATCGGCTCATGCACCAACGCAAGACTAGGCGATCTGGAGTCCGCCGCAGCCATTCTCAAAGGACGCAAGGTAGCCAACGGGGTAAGAGCTATCTGCACCCCCGCCTCGCAGCCGGTAAAGCAGGCAGCCGAAGCCCAGGGCATCGACCAGATATTTCTCGATGCCGGCTTTGAGTGGCGTGAACCAGGCTGCTCGTTATGCTTTAACGCCGGCGGAGAAGGCTTTGCCCCGGAGCAGCGCGTCATCTCCAGCACCAACCGAAATTTTCGCGGACGTCAGGGACGCCAGGTAAGAAGCCATCTGGCTAGCCCCGCATCGGTGGCCGCATCGGCAGTGGCCGGAGCCATCGCGGATGTTAGAGACCTGCAGGAGTCCAGCCGTTGAAGCCTTTTACCCAACACAGGGGCGTCACTGCACCCATCATGCAGGACAATGTTGATACCGATCAGATCATTCCGTCACGGGAAATGACTCGCGTCAGTAAGACCGGACTGGGCGATGGGCTGTTCGCCGGCTGGCGGTATACCTACGACGGCAGCACCAAGGTGGGACTGGTTGAAGAGTTTGTGCTGAACCGGAGCGACTACGCCAGCGCATCTATTATCTTAAGTGGACGGAATTTCGGCTGTGGGTCATCTCGAGAGCACGCGGTATGGGCACTGAAGGACTTTGGTATTCGGGCGATTATCGCTGAGAGTTTTGGCGCCATTTTTCGCATGAACTGTGCCCGCAACGGTTTGCTGGCCATAGAATTATCTGCTGAAGCCATTGCCCACTTTCAAGGTTACTGTGAGCAGGCCCCACAACAGCAGCGGCTTGAAATAGACCTCGAGAAAAATACGGTTACGGGCGCGCCCCACCAGATCTTTGAATTTTCCATCGATGAGGCTGATCGACATATGTTGATCAATGGTTTGGATTTTATCGACGATACGCTGCAGTACGACGCCGACATCAAGGACTTCAGCCAGAGGTATCGCGAAGCCAATCAGTGGGCGGTACTGTCGTCTGCTGGCTGATTCCAATGCCAGCGATCAATGTGACTGAAACCATTACAAACAGGGCACAAAGAGCCTGATGCTGCTGCGACGAATCACCCAACACATCAAAGACCAAAACTGGGTTGCCGTCACACTCGATTTTCTGATCGTTGTTGCGGGCATCCTGATTGCCTTCCAGGTTACCAACTGGAATGAGCAGAGAGCCGACAGGGAGATGCGTTTATTTTCCCCGAACTCATGAGAATGGTTGTGCAAGAAATATCCTCCAACCAGTTCGTAGACTACAACGCACATGACTCATTGGTGGGCGCTGCGATTGACGCTGACTCTAACTACGCTGAAGACGCTGTGACCCAAAAAAAAGCCTGGACGTAATCCCGCCCAGGCTTTTGTGTTTTCAACGCTACCGCGCTATTCGTGAACGTGATCACCGTTGTTGTCATGATGATGGTGGGTCCCATCAGCATGGGTGTGCCCCCCTCGGCGCAGCATCGTGTCTTCGAAGTCTTCCGGACCATGAGGATGATTGTGGGCTTGATTCACACACCACTTGTAAAGAATGGGATCGCGCTTAGCCAGGCGAGCCGCTGAGCGCAGCTCGTTTTCATCCGGGGTACTCCACGGATTGTAGTGAAAGTGGTTAAACAGCTTGGAATCGGTTCGGCCAATAGCAATACAGCCCAGTTCGCTGGCGAACGCACCATGGTTGATATACGGCGGTCGCCAGAAGTATCCACCGGTGGGCAGTTCACCAAACTGCATCATCCAGGAGGTACCCCACAGGTGATATCCCTCCTCCGCACAGTCGTGGTAAGAAATATTGTCCTGATGGAAATCAGGCGTCATGCAGTAAAGAAACGTCATCGCGTAGGTCTGAGGATTAAAGTTCAATAACTTAATCATCACCCCGGAGGCAACGGACGGGCTGACCACGTTACCGGGGGCCCAAACGATATCGCCAAAGGTATCCACGTCGTGATAAAGCTCAGTGCGCGATTGTGGGTGATGGGCATCGCTGTCTATCCGGCTTGGCTCCGCAGTGTTGTACATCATCAGCAGCAACGCGCCTTGATCCGTGGAAATTGCAGGTAAGGCATACCCAGCTGGCACATAAAAATAGTGCCCTTTGCGGCATTGCTTGTCGCCAACAGTAATACTGCCTTCAACAACAATAAATTCTAGCTCCGAGTAACTAAAACCCGGTGCCTGCTTGTAGCCACCGGCCAGTTGTACGGTCATCGTGCAGGAGCCCACTTCGTTATCAAGACTCAGCATCTTGTAGCTGAAGCCGGTGCCAAATCCTGGCAGCGTCATGTTCTTGAAATGGACGTCGCGATCGCAAAACGGTTCGATATGAGGTCTAGACATGAGATAGGCTCCTTTAGTATACGACGACGTGATCGCGGTCGGGTTTGGCCGGCAGCTCATCGTCGGGAATCACCTGACGCTGATCCCCGTCGGTGTTAAAACCGTATTTTTTCAGCCGATCAAAAAACTCTTCGTACCACTGGTCCCGAGTGGGGTCCAAGGCTTTCATCTCTGCCACGATTTTTTGATAGCGCGCATCCTGTTCGCCGATTTCTTCTTCCAGCCATTTGCGCGCCTCCTCAGGCATTTCCCGTTCTATCTTGGTGTATAAAAATGTCATTGACGTCTCCGCGTAAGTTTTTGACAGGTTTAGCGCCGGGTTCTCAGTCCAGACTGAGCTCCATGGCATAGGTATAGCGTTCCGGGTTGTACAGACAATGCAGCACGTCAACGACGCGGCCGCCCTCAACGCAGGCATGGCGGCGAATAGCTAACAGCGCTGTTCCAGGCTTAACGTTCAGTTCGTTGGCAACTTTTGGAGAGGCGGTTTCCGCACTCAGGTATTGATTCACCTTCACCACCTGCAGGCCGTTGTCGCGAAAGATGTCCAGCCTAGGGGTCTTTTCCAGCTTTGTTCGGGTGTAGCCCTTACCAATGCCCGTAGTCCAGCTGACGTAGTAGGCAAAGGGTTCATCCTCTTCGTTGCTACGTACCCGGACCAACTCGTGCACGTTTTCGCCTGAAGGCAACGCCAGTTGTTGTTGAATTTCTGGCGGCGGGAGAGCTTTATCCAGGTGCAACACTCGCACGCTGGAGTGTTTGCCCATTTCGATCAAGTTTTCCAGCATGCCCACAAGCGGTGCTTTTACCGGCTTTGGAGCGTACTGATAAATAACGTGGGAACCCTTACCGCGAAAACGGGCGATGAGCCCCTCTTCGGCCAGTTCGTCCATAGCGCGTTTTGCGGTGATGCGGGATATATCAAACGCCTCAGCCAGTTTTTGCTCACTGGGCATTTGCGATTCGAACTGGAGTTTTCCATCAACAATCGCGCTGCGCAGCACGGTATACAGTTGATAGTAAAGGGGCGCTCTGGACATGACCCCATTGCTGACAAGGTCCCAACCGGGTTTCAGCACAGTGAGAGAATCTTCAGCGGTATGTCTTTGCATTACCCTCGGTCTTTGAACTGCTCGAGCTCACAATAACATCCCACCGGGCCTTTCGACCCGATGGGATTTCACATCGTTAGAACATTAAGGTTGCACGCAACCCAAATTCCTGCCGGTCGTTAGGCGCAACGTTCACACCCTGTTGAACAAAGAAGTTACCAAAGTCCACTGGGAATGCGGTGTCGGAGAACCGCGCTCCACTGGCCCAGGCATCTTCGTCGAACAGGTTGTTGACGAATAGCTCAACCCGGTACAGGTCTGTCTCAATACCGGCCCGAACGTTGGTCAGGAAGTAATCTGCTGTGAAGGCCAGATTACGCTCATCGGTGAACGTCTCGCCGAAGTAGTTCACATCACCGCGCAGGAAACCCTGCATGCCAGAGGTGATGTCGAAGCGATAGGTAGAACTTAAGTTACCGCTCCACTTTGGCACTCTGGGAACCGACAAGCCCGCGACATCGGAGAACCCGAAGATGGCTTCACCGAAGTTAAACTCATATCGGGTATATTCCGTATCGACGTAGGCCATGCTGGCATCCACTGTCCAGCCATCATGGATTTGACCACCCACTTCCAGCTCAAAACCCTTCAGGTCTGCGTCACCATCCAGTAAAACGTTGCGGGAGTTGAAAAACATCTCCAGCACGCCGGTTTCTGGATTGGGCAACATCCGAGTGCTGACGTCACCAACCACACCATCAAAGGTACAGCCTGGAGCGCCGATGACCACATCGTTACTGGTACAGGTTTCATTGATCAAACCGGTTGAGCGGCCTTTAATACCCGTCCATTCGTTCCAGTAAGCGGAGAAATTAAGGTAACCAGCACCGTCAAACAACGTCTGCTTCAGACCAATCTCAATGGCATCGAGCTCTTCCTGGGGCAGTGACTCCGACAGCGTGGGAAACTGGGCCTGAAACTGGGCTCGCTCTTGGGCGTCAGCATTGAGGAACTGATCGTTCACGTCACCCGGCACAACTCCCAGCGCGTAACTGGCATAAAGCGTTGTGCTTTCAAAGGGCTGATAGCGAACAATGAACCGGGGCAGAAATTCGTTAAACTCAAACTCCGGTGCAGCCGGGCTTAAGCCGCTCTCTCCCGTTACCCCGCCTTTGATCACCGTGTCCTGCTGGTAGCGACCTTCGGCCGTGAGAGTGATCTGGTCTGTCAGGTCAAAGTCGAAGGAGGCGAAGATGCCCAACACTTCCGCTTCGTCTGATTGACCGAAGCCATTGGGAAACGGCCCAAGCAGTGCGTTGTTGCCGTCAGGTCCTGGTACGCAAGGCGCCTGGTCGTTGCCGGGGATGGTTCCGATACAGCCGAACAGGAAGGTGCCGCCCTGCAACGAAGAGGTAAACTCCTGCTCGTAGTAGTTGATTCCGGCGGACCAGCGATAGCGCTTGTCGTTGCCGGATGTGATGCGAATTTCGTAGCTGGTGTCCTCAAGGCTTTGAGGATCTGACGAAAACCCGCCGGGAAAACCTGAGAGGTCAAAGTCACGCACAAAGTTCGCTACCTGATCATTGATCCCGAACACAAAATCCAGGCTGTAATCGTTGGGCAATGCGTAGCTGGCGGACGCGCTGATGCGCAGGGTTTCGCGCAATAGTCCGATCTCGTCGACCACCGGAACACCGCCGGGTAACGCCTGGCCTCGGTAGATATCACTTAAGCTCAAACCAGCGCCGTTAACGCCTGCGGGCAAAAAGGTATTGCCGTCAATTACTCGACTGCCCGTCACAGGGATTGTGCTGTCGACATCAGGCACTACGCCACAAATGAAGTTCACCGGGTTAACGGTCTCTCCCGCCGGCGTGGTAATGGTTCGCCCGGCGCAGGTGTCATTGGTTCGACCAGAAATATAGGCCTGTGCCGGAGCGCCGTCGTCATCCTCGGAATAGGAAACGCGGAACTTCATGGTGAGATTATCCGTAGCGTTCCACAGCAGCTTACCGGTGATGGTCTCGGTGTTTTCATCACCCAACCTGCCGCCATCCGAGGCGGTGAAGTGACCTTCTTTATCGTACACCCGAACCGCCAGCGAACCCGACAAAACATCCTCGACCAACGGCCCCTCAACAAAGGCGTTAACGTCAAACTTGCTGCGATGAGTACCGCTAACGGTAACCTCCCCCCCCCATTCGTCCATGCGTGGGTCGCGAGTGATGAAATTCACCGCTCCCCCGAACGTGTTGCGGCCAAAATAGGCAGACTGTGGGCCTTTAATGACCTCCACGCGCTCAATGTCCATTAACGACAAAGAGGTTCCGCCGTTGAGTACGTACACGCCGTCGATGAACAGCGCACCCGTTTCAAAGCTGGGCGAAAACTGCGCCTGGTTCAGGCCACGGAATCGCAGCTGGGTGTTGTATCGACCCGGCTGGTTCTGGCCCTGGTTAAAAAAGTAAAAACCCGATGAGAGGCTGGAAATATCTTCCAGTCCAGTGAGTCCACCTTCAAGAATATCTGTGGCGGAAACGGTATTGATGGCGATGGGAATATCCTGCAGGCTTTCCTCGCGCTTTCGTGCCGTAACGACAATCTCTTCCAGACTGTTTGAGTCGCTGCCAGATTGGGCCAACGCTGAATGCACAGGCACGCCAAGGCTGCCGGCAATCAATGTTGATAACAGTAACTTGCGGTTCATCGGTTTTACCCCTCGTATTTTGGGAATGTAGCCATAATGACTGAGACCGGCTTCAACAGCAGGCTTCCCTTCCTTAGGTGGCGTCAGTCTTTGCGGAATTGGTCTGACTTTTTTGCGTAAGCTGCAGATGTCTAGGCCAATTTCACCCGACATTAACATTGCCATAACGTTATATCAATATAACAACCCTGCTATATCGTCTTGCGAAGTTGACGCAACCGCAATCGATCCTATTGACGTGGGTTCAATAGGGCGCCTTAAGACTGCACCGAATTTCAAGCGCCACTAAACGTTCTTGGACGGATTGAACACCACGTCCGAATGGGACTGCATTTTGGCTTCACTGCCCCGTTGCACGTAATACGGCACGTTTTCGGCATGGGCCTTACGGGACCGCTGGTCATGGGCCTTAGAATTGGCAACAATTTTTTCAGCAGCCAGTGGATTGATCACGACAACGCCGTCCATGTCGCCCAAAATGATATCGCCAGGATAGACAATCACGCCGCCACAGATTACGGGCACATTCATGGACCCAGGGCCGTCAGGGTCACTCTTGGCGCCCGCTGAAATGCCGCGGGTAAACATTGGCATTTGGGGCCGATCACGAGTCAGCAGTGCGCCGTTCATGCAGCTGCCGTCAATCACAACACCGCTGATGCCGGCAAGGGCAGCATTAATACTCATCGACATCCCCCACACCCCCACTTCAATGTGACCACCGGCATCCACCACCAGCACGTCACCGGGCTTTGCGTATTTGGGTGCCAGCTCCGAGGTCAAACGATCATCCCAGCAACGCGAACGCACGGTGAACGCGGGGCCGCAAATTCGCCAATGGGGATCCAACGGTTTGATATCAGGGTGCATCACCTGGCGTGGCCCTACTTCAAATCCGGCAACGCCAATATGCTGTTGGGAAACGGCTTCAATCACCTGCGCGCTGGGGCGTTCAAAGTCGGTGTTGATGGTTTCCATCAGCAGGCTCCTGGTGTCGGTTCTATTTCAGCGTTTTTTGCGCATCCACCACCGCCAGCGCGGTGACGTTCACCACCCGCCTGACCGTAGCGGTTGGCGTTAGTACATGAGCCGGCTTGGCACAGCCTAACAACAGCGGCCCCACGGCAACGGCGTCTGCCAAGACCTTGGTCATGAAAAACGCAATATGGGCGGAAGCCTGGTCCGGCATCACCAACAGGTTAGGCATCCCCTTCAACGGCGAGTGCGGGGCAATCCGCTCGCGCAGCTCCGGCACCAACGCCGTATCTACTTTCATCTCACCGTCAACTTCGAGCTCCGGGTCCATCCCGCGAATCAATGCCAATGCCTCACGCATTTTTTCGCTGGAGGCATCGTTATGACTGCCAAAATCTGAGTGACTGACTAGAGCTACTTTGGGTTCCAGACCGAACTCCCTGACCCGTTCTGCCGCCAGCAACGTGGCTTCTGCAATATCCTCGGGTCCTGGGTCAGCGTTAACGTGGGTGTCACAGACAAACACCTTGTGCTGTGCGGTGCCCATCACTGACAGAGACGACGCCTGACGCACACCGTCGCGCAAACCCAGCACGCCAAGTACGTGGGCCAACTTCTTGTCGTAACGCCCTACCACTCCGGCAATCATCGCGTCCGCCTCGCCCCGCTCAACCATCAACGCGGCGATGACCGTATTGCGCGTTCGCACAACGTATTTTGCCGTGGCCGGGGTAATGCCGCGGCGCTGCATTTTTTCGTAGTACAGCATCCAGTAATCGCGAAACCGAGGGTCATCTTCCGGATTGACTACTTCAAGGTCTGTCTCCGGATTGATCCGTAGCCCGAGTTTTTCGATCCGCATAGCCAGCACGTTGGGTCTAGCAACCAGGATGGGTATCGCCAGCCCGTCGTCCAGCACGTTTTGTACAGCTCGCAGCACAACCTCCTCTTCCCCTTCGGCAAACACCACCCGCCGCGGATCTGCCTTGGCCCGTTCAAAGATCGGCTTCATCAGCATGGTGCTCTTAAACACCATCTGATTCAGTTTGGATTGGTATTCCGCCATGTCGGTTAAAGGCCGTGTTGCCACTCCGGAGTCCATCGCCGCCTGGGCGACTGCGGGCGCAACGTGCACAATCAAACGTGGATCAAACGGCTGAGGAATGAGGTATTCGCGGCCGAACTGGGGCAGCTCGCCGCCATAGGCCTGGGCGCTGATGTCACTGGCCTCGATTCGCGCCAGGCCCGCAATGGCTTTGACCGCAGCCATTTTCATGGCTTCTGTTATGCCCGTTGCCCCAACATCTAGCGCGCCGCGAAAAATATAGGGGAAGCACAATACGTTGTTGACCTGATTGGGATAGTCCGATCGGCCCGTAGCCATAATCACGTCATCACGGGCGTCATGGGCCAGTTCCGGCATAATTTCTGGAACCGGATTGGCCAGGGCGAGAATAATGGGCTTGTCTGCCATCGATCGAACCATTTCCTGATCCACCACGCCCGGCGCTGATACGCCCAGGAAAACGTCGGCGCCTTGCATGGCCTGAGCCAGCGTTCGAGCCTCTTCAGTGGTGGCATAGCGAGCCTTTGGGTCATCATCTGACAAACCATCACGCCCCTGATGAACAACCCCTGACCGATCGGCCACCAGCACGTTTTCCGGCTTTAGCCCAAGGTTGACCAGAAGATCAAGACAGGCGATTCCCGCAGCGCCCGCGCCTGAAGCTGCCAGGCGAATATCGGTGATCGACTTTCCGACAATCTCCAACGCATTGAGCAAAGCGGCCGCAGTAATGATGGCGGTGCCATGCTGATCATCATGGAATACGGGAATGTTGACCCGCTCGCGCAGTTTCTGCTCAACAACAAAACACTCCGGGGCTT
This sequence comes from Lysobacterales bacterium, assembly GCA_045106555.1. Taxonomy (GTDB): domain Bacteria; phylum Pseudomonadota; class Gammaproteobacteria; order Xanthomonadales; family SZUA-38; genus JANQOZ01. The sequence goes on from JBGCET010000005.1 coordinate 311,073, forward strand.
TGATGTCCTCCAAATTGATACCGCCAAAGGTCGGCTCAAGCGCAGCAATAATGTCCACCAGCTTGTCCGGGTCTTCCTCGTTAATCTCGATATCAAACACGTCCACGCCGGCAAACTTTTTAAACAATACGGCCTTTCCCTCCATGACCGGCTTAGCCGCCAACGGCCCAATGGCACCCAAGCCCAGCACCGCAGTACCGTTGGTCACAACCGCTACCAGATTGCCTCGGGAAGTTACCTCGGACACAGTCTCTGGCTGTTCTTCAATCAGCTCACAGGCGGCAGCGACACCGGGCGAATACGCCAGGGCCAACTCGTTTTGCGTAGTCAGCGTTTTGGTCGCGCTTACCTCGATTTTTCCTGGTGTTGGCAGACGGTGGTACTCCAACGCCCGTTCTTTTAGGTCTTTGCTCATTATGGGTTCCGTAAATTGCAGGGACTGATCGATAAGCAACAGCCCCTATGCCGAATTTGATCTCACCTTACACCCAAAGACGAATCCTGTAACGACTTTGCTGCAGGCAAAAAAAAGGGCCGATAAACGGCCCTTTTCATCGTGTGAAGGTCCGAGCTTAACCCGCTTCAACCGACTCATCGTATTGACCGACCGCAGCCAGACCATTGCAACGGGCACGGTGAAACAGAATTGCCTGAGCGGCGCCCACATTGGCGGAAATATCCTCACCCCACTTCATCAGCGCACCATGCTGTAAGGCGCGGCCATAGGAAAAGGTCAGCGGCCACGGATGGGGCCCAATACGGTTCATCATATCCAGGTGTTGAGTGGCAACAATTTCGCTTTGCCCCCCTGACAGGAAAACGATTCCTGCGGTTGATGCGGGAACCGAGTTATACAGGCACTGCAGCGTTGCTTCTGCCACTTCCTGAACGCTGGCCTGTTCGCCGCATTGGTCGCCGGAAATCACCATGGAAGGCTTCAGTATGGTTCCCTCCAGCAGCACGCCTTGCTCATAGAGCGAAGAAAACAAACTCTTGAGGGCGGCTTCCGTTACCTCATAACAGGTGTCCAGATCATGATCGCCATTCATGATGACCTCAGGCTCAACGATTGGCACGATGCCGGCTTCCTGACAGAGGGCCGCGTAGCGCGCGAGCGCATGAGCATTGGCCTCAACACAGGCGCTGGTTGGCATGGTCTCGCCAATGGTGATAACGGCACGCCACTTGGCAAATCCTGCACCCAATTCCGCATACTCCGCCATACGGTCTCGCAGTCCATCCAGTCCTTCGGTGACTTTTTCGCCGGGATGGCCGGCCAGGTCTTGAGCGCCTTTGTCCACCTTAATGCCGGGAATAACTCCAGCGGCTTTCATCATCTCGACAAACGGCTGACCCGTGCTGGCGGTCTGGCGCAGAGTTTCGTCAAACAAGATGGCGCCGGAAACGTGTTTGCCCAAATCCGGTGTCGACAGCAACATCTCCCGGTAGGCTCGGCGATGATCTTCCGTACTCTCAAGGCCAATCAAGTCAAACCGTTTCTTGATGGTGCCGCCAGACTCGTCAATAGCCAGGATGCCTTTGCCCTCGGCAACCATGGCCTGGGCAGTTTGGGTCAGTTTTTCTACGTTCATGGATTACCTCAAAATTCGCTTGTTAGTGCGTGTGCTTAACGTCAAAAGATTAGTTTGCCGCTCGTGACTCGAGCATGGCTACCGCCGGCAGCTCTCGGCCTTCCAAAAACTCCAGGAACGCCCCACCGCCGGTTGAAATATAAGAAATGTCATCACTGACCTGGAACTGCTCAATGGCGGCCAGAGTGTCGCCACCGCCGGCGATGGAAAACGCCGGTGATCGCGCTACGGCCTGGGCCATTGCCTGGGTACCTTGGCTGAAGGCCGGGAACTCAAAGACACCGACCGGTCCGTTCCAGACTACGGTTCCTGACCGCTCAATAAGCTGCCCGTAGCGCGCAGCAGTCTGGGGGCCAATATCCAGAATCATTTCATGATCAGCCACCTGATCAACGCTGCACGTACGTGCGTTGGCATCAGCACTAAAACTATCAGCCACAACCACATCCGTAGGCACCGGTATTTCTGCGCCAGCAGCCCGAGCTTGAGACATGAGCTCCGTTGCCTGAGAGATCAGGTCCGGTTCATACAGCGATTGACCCACGTTGTGGCCGCAGGCCGCGATAAACGTATTGGCAATACCCCCGCCGACAATCAGCTGATCGACCTGCTTTGACAGAGTTTCCAGCACCGTGAGCTTAGTAGACACTTTTGACCCACCCACGATAGCCAATACGGGCTTGGCCGGGGACCCTGTGGCTTTGGCCAGGGCGTTTAGTTCGCCCGCCAGCAGTGGGCCAGCACATGCAACAGGGGCATACCGAGCCACGCCATGGGTTGATGCGTGAGCCCGATGAGCCGTGCCAAACGCATCCATGGCAAAAATGTCGCACAAGGCTGCCATACGCTGACTCAGCGCTTCATCGTTGGATTTTTCACCCACGTTAAAACGGACGTTTTCGCACAGCACCACCTGCCCTGGCTCGCAGCTCACCCCATCCAGCCAGTCACTCACTAGCGGTACGTCTTGACCCAGCAGACCCGACAAATGCTCGGCCACCGGGGCCAAAGAAAACTGCGGATCAAAATGGCCTTCGGTGGGTCTTCCCAGGTGAGATATCACCATCACCCGAGCACCGGCCTTTGACGCCAGCTCAATGGCTGGCAGTGCCGCCCGAATCCGGGTGTCACTGGTGACCTTGCCCTGATCATCTAGAGGCACATTGAGATCCTCGCGAATCAGCAATCGCTGGCCGTTCAGATCAAGGTCTTTGAGGCTTAAAAATTTCATCCAATCAGAGTCCTTTCCAATCGAAGTTTATTCAGGCGTTTACCGTCGCCAGAGTGGTATCCAGCATTCGGTTTGAAAAGCCCCACTCGTTGTCATACCAGGCCAGTACCTTCACTAAGTTGCCGCCAATCACTTTGGTCAATCCGGCGTCGAAGGTAGAAGACAACGGCGAGTGATTGAAATCGATGGAAACCAGCGGCGCCTCGTTGTAACCCAAAATCCCGTTGAGGGGACCCTCGGCTGCAGCCTTAACCGTTTCGTTCACTTCCTCTACCGTCGTGTCACGGCTGGCAACGAATGTCAGGTCGACTACCGACACGTTGATGGTGGGAACGCGCATGGCGAAGCCGTCCAGCTTGCCGTTAAGCTCTGGTAATACTTTGCCAACGGCGCTAGCGGCACCTGTCTTGGTCGGAATTTGCGACATCGTGGCTGAACGAGCCCGGCGCAGGTCTTTATGAAAAACGTCGGTCAGGACCTGATCGTTGGTATAGGCATGTATCGTCGTCATCAGGCCAGACTCTACACCGATGCTGTCATGCAAAGGCTTAACCACTGGCGACAGGCAGTTGGTTGTGCACGAGGCGTTAGACACGATCTGATGCTCCGGCCTCAGAATGTTGTGGTTGACCCCGTAAACCACCATGGCGTCAGCATCACCGGACGGCGCGGAAATGATGACCTTTTTCGCCCCACCCTGAAGATGCAAGCTGGCCTTCTCACGACTGCTGAAAATTCCGGTGCACTCAAGCACCGCATCCACGCCAAGCTCACCCCAGGGCAGCTTTGACGGATCACGTTCAGCCAGTACCCGAACCCGATCGCCATTGATCACCAAATCGTTACCCTGAACTTCCACCGTGCCAGGGAAGCGGCCGTGGGCCGTATCGTACTGCGTTAAATGGGCGTTGGTTTGCGGATCACCAAGATCGTTGATGGCAACCACATCAAATTCACTGGCGCGACCAGATTCGTGAATGGCGCGCAGGACGTTGCGACCAATTCGGCCGTATCCATTGATGGCAATTTTGACAGCCATGGTGATTTCTCCGTTATTTCATTATCAAGTAGAGGGTTGCACCAGGGCGCGACCGCGGGCAACAACGTTGTCCTCGGTAAAGCCAAAGTGCGCAAAAAGCTCCGAAGCCGGTGCCGAGGCGCCGTAGCTGGTCATGCCAATGACGTCGCCATCCAGACCGGTGTATTTGGCCCAGTAGTCTGCACTGGCAGCCTCAATGGCCAAGCGTGCCCGAATTTGCGGCGGTAAGACGCTGTTCCGGTAATCCGCCGGCTGACGATCGAATAAGGAGGTGCAAGGCATGGATACCACTCGGGTGGCGACCCCTTCGTGAGCCAGGGTTTTGGCTGCGCTCATCGCCAGCCCCACCTCAGACCCTGTGGCTATCAATATTAATTGTGGCTGGCCAGGAGCGCTATCGAACAGCACATATCCGCCGCGGCCTACATTGGCCAGAGTATCGCTGTTTCTGTCCTGATGGGGCAGGCCCTGTCGGGTTAGTACCAGCGCGGTGGGTCCATCGCGGCGCTGCACTGCCAGCTTCCAGGCCCAGGCCGTTTCCACCGTGTCGCAGGGCCGCCAAACCTCAAGATTGGGCATCAGACGCAAGCTGGCGACGTGTTCTACCGGCTGGTGGGTGGGACCATCTTCCCCAAGCCCGATGGAATCGTGCGTGTAGACATGGATCGAGCCGGCCGGAATGAGCGCCGACATACGGACCGCGTTGCGGGCGTAGTCGGAGAACACTAAAAACGTGCCGGTGTAAGGAATAAACCCGCCGTGCAGTGCCATCCCGTTCGCCATGGCCGTCATGCCAAATTCCCGCACGCCGTAATTGACGTAGTTGGCGTCCATCTGGCTGGCCGTGACGTCGCTACTGGCACTGTGACGGGTATTGTTTGACCCTGTCAGGTCAGCAGAACCGCCAATCATCTCAGGCATTTCGCCGCCGATGGCTTCCAGCGCCATACCGGAAGCCTTACGCGTGGCTACGCTGGCACCGCCCTCCTGGCAGCTACGAATATAGGAATCAATCAAATTGTCCCAATCTGCGGGCAACTGACCTTTAACGCGGCGGCTGAGCTCCGCCGCCGCTTCGGGATGCGCATTTGCATAAGCCGCGAGTTTTTCGTCCCACTGGGTTTGCGCTTGGCCGCCCTTCTCGCTGGCGTTCCAACCGGCGTAAATGTCTTCGGGTATTTCGAAGGGTGGGTGCTCCCACTGCAGCTGAACACGAGCCGCAGCAATCTCATCGTCACCCAGCGGAGCGCCGTGGGTAGCGGAGGTACCTTCTTTATTCGGCGACCCATACCCGATTAGTGTTTTGCAGCAAATGAGCGTCGGCTGATCCAGGTTTTCTCGGGCACTGGCGATGGCGCTGGCAATGGCCGCTGCGTCATGGCCATCAACGGCATCAATTACCTGCCAGCCATAGGCGCGAAATCGCGCTGGCGTGTCGTCAGTGAACCAGCCGTCCACCTCACCGTCGATGGAGATGCCGTTGTCGTCATACAGGCAAATCAGTTTGCCCAGCTTGAGCGTACCGGCCAGCGAACACACCTCGTGAGAGATGCCTTCCATCAAACATCCGTCTCCCGCCAGTACGTAGGTATTGTGATCAACGACGGTATGACCCTCGCGATTAAATCGTGCTGCCAGAATGCTCTCCGCCAGCGCCATTCCCACCGCATTGGCCAGACCCTGGCCCAACGGGCCGGTCGTGGTTTCTACCCCGGGAGTTTCAGCAAACTCTGGATGGCCCGCCGTTTTCGAATCCATCTGGCGGAAATTTCGCAGCTGATCCATGCCCAAATCGTAGCCCGCCAGGTGTAATACTGAGTAAATCAGCATTGAGCCATGGCCGTTGGAGATCACTACACGATCACGATTGAACCACTGGGGGTTTGATGGATTGTGTCGAACGTAGTCGTTCCACAAAACCTCAGCGATGTCCGCCATGCCCATAGGCATACCGGGGTGGCCACTATTGGCGGCCTGCACCGCATCCATGCTGAGCGCGCGAACGGCGTCAGCCAGCTTTTTTCTTTCAGGCATTAGTTCTGATTCACGACTCTGTTGGCGATGGCTCATTCCGGCTTTGCGCTGGAAGTACGCAACATCGAAGGCGCGGATTGTCCCTCAGCAACCGGCCCGCCGCAAGGGTTTGAGCCTGGGACCCAGTGCAAAGCGGTGAACTTTGTTTAACCAGCCCTGCGGTTTTACCGAGGTTGTCGCCGTAAGCTATTCAGCTACCGGGTGATTCCATCAGATTCAATACTTTTTCTCTTAACGTCTCGGCATTTGCCTCGCTGGCGGGCACAACGCTGCCGGTGCGCAAACGAATTCGACTGAACAGGCGCCTGAACGGCCCCTTAAATGCTCCGCCGTCGGAATGGCTGAAATAACTGCCCCATAGACCCTCCAGGGCCATGGGTACTACTGGCACGGCGCGGCGCTCCAGGATTCTCTCAACGCCACGGCGAAACTGCGCCACGTTGCCGTCATCGGTTAAGGCACCTTCCGGAAAAATGCAGACCACCTGGTTGTCTTCAAGTTCCGCGTCGATCTGATCGAAGGCCGCCTCCATTAATGCCGGGTCTTCTTTGCTGCCGGCAATAGGAATCGTTTTGGCAGCGCGAAACAACCAGCCAATGACGGGGGCGCGAAAAATCTTGTAATACATAACAAAACGCACTGGCCGGCTAACGCTGCCACCGATTACCAGCGCGTCCACATAGCTGACGTGGTTACAAACAATCAATACGGGGCCCTCAGCAGGTATGCGATCAAGGTCTGCCACTTTCACACGGTACAGAGTTCGAACCAGAACCCAGGCCGCGAAACGCAACAGAAATTCAGGCACCAGAGTAAAAATATAGAGCGCAACAGCAATGTTAATCATTGCGGTTATCGCAATGAGCTGTGTCACGCTCAGCCCCAGGCTCAGCATCGCGATGGAAAATACGCCGGCAAGCACCATGAACAACGCGTTCAACACATTGCCACCAGCAATCACCCTGGACCGTTTTTCCGGGTCGCTACGATGCTGAATCAATGCCAGCAGCGGCACGATGTAAAACCCACCCGACACGCCAATCAACAGCACATCGGCCATGAACCGCCAGGCGCCTGGGCGGCCCAAAAATTCACTCAGCCCTGCCGGAGCCATGGTGGTGCCAACAGTGGCCAACGCGTTGGCGGAAAAATACAAATCCAGGCCAAAGGCAGATAAGCCAAATGCGCCCATAGGCACCAAGCCAATTTCCACCCTCCCCGCCGACAGCTTGTCGCACAGAATGGAGCCAGTCCCGATCCCCAGGGAAAACAGGGTGAAAACGCCAATGGCAACCGCTTCATTGCCACCCAAAATATCTTTCACCAGCGGCGGCAGCTGTGCCAGCATGACCGAGCCGAAAAACCAGAACCAGGAGACCCCCAAAATGGACCGAAACACCACCAGATTGTGCCGCGCATGGCCCAACATTTTTGCCGTCTGCCGGAACAGGTTCGGATCGATGGACAAGTCGGGGTCAGACACCGGCACATCGGGGATTGCGCGAGAAAAACCATAGCCAAGAAACGCGATCATCAACAGAACAACAACCACCAGCTGCCAGCCGAACCCATCAATGGCAATCAAAGCGCCACCGGTCAAACTGCCGAGCAGGATGGCAACAAACGTCCCCATACTGACCTGGCCGTTGCCCTTGACCAGCTCCTGAGTGGTCAAAACCTGAGGCAAAATGGCGTACTTAACGGGCCCGAAAAACGCTGACTGGGCACCCGCCAGAAACAGCACCAGCAACAGAAACGGCACAGAACCCAGCCATAGCCCAACGCCGGCCAGACACATCACGCCGATCTCAAAGGCCTTGATATAACGAATCAGATTGGCTTTTTGGTACTTGTCTGCCAGCTGTCCGGCGGTCGCCGACAGCAGAAAAAACGGCAAGATGAAGACGACAGCAGCCAGGTTCACCAGTTTGCCCGAATCCAGACCCCAAATGCTCAAACCCTGAAAGGTCACCAGGATTATCAACGCCTGCTTGAACACGTTGTCGTTGAAGGCACCCAGGGCCTGGGTCGCAAAAAACGGTCCAAAGCGGCGTTGGCTGATCAGGGAAGACTGCTGAGACATTGGGAACTCATCCATGGATTGATAGTGCCACCTTACTGACGCCGATAAAGGCGCGTCGGATTTTACGCACAGGCGATCCTGATGAGCCGGTGGGTATCGCTAGATAGTACTTCAGGGTGTTGTTGTTAGGCCAACCGGGGCTTGAATCGGGGGGGGGGCCGAGGCAGAGGGCTCATAGGCCCTGTTGGCGGAGGGCTCCCTGCGGTCCGCTTAACTCCGCCAACAGGGCCTATCAGCCCTTCTGCCTCTCCCATTGTGCCGGCGGATGCAATACCCGTTTATCCCGATGTGATTAGAAAGAGTGCAGAACACCTGCAATGGTGGCGGTCATCATGGAAACCAGTGTGCCGCCCAATACGGCTTTCAGACCCAGGGAGGCGATTTCGCTGCGGCGTTCTGGGGCCAGGGGGCCGATGCCGCCGATTTGGATGGCGATGGAGGAGAAATTGGCGAATCCGCACAGTGCATAGGTGGTGATCAGGCGGGCCTTGTCGCTCATTGCCGCCTGAATGTCGTTGAACGCCACATAAGCGACAAACTCGTTAGTCACCAGTTTTTGGCCAATCAGCCCTCCCACCGTGACGATTTCATCGCTGGGTACGCCCATCAGCCAAGCCAGCGGTGCCAACACATAGCCCAGAATCAGCGCCAGGTTTAAGGGTTTGCCCAACCGTTCGCTGATACCGGTAGTCTCGCCCAGCCATTCCAGCGGCCAGTTAATCAGGGCGATCAGGGCAATGAATGCCAGCAGCATGGCGCCTACGTTCATGGCCAGTCGCCAGCCATCGCCGGCGCCGTTGGCTGCCGCCTCAATGGCGTTGTGGGCGGTTTTTTCAACGTCCGTGTTGACCGTTCCCATGGTCAACGATTCACGGGTTTCGGGGATCAGCAGCTTGGCAATCACGATGGTTGCCGGGGCCGCCATGATGGAGGCAGACAGGAGATGTTTGGCAAAGAACAGCTTTTCTTCCGGACTGTCGCCGCCCAGCAGACCAATGTAGGCCGCCAACACGGCGCCAGCGATTGTGGCCATGCCAGCCACCATCATGGTGAATAGTTCTGACTGCGTCATCTTGGCGATGTAGGGCCTCACCACCAAGGGTGCTTCGGTTTGACCCACAAATACGTTGGCCGCCACTGCAAGGGACTCAGCGCCGCTGATTCGCATGAAGCGTCGCATTACCCAGGCCACCGCACCCACCACTTTTTGCATCACACCCAGGTGATATAACACCGCCATCAGTGCCGCAAAGAAAATAATGGTGGGCAGCACCTGAAAGGCAAAAATAAATCCAAAATTGCTGTTCTCCGCCGACAGCGGGCCAAAGATGAACATGGCGCCGGGGCGGAAAAAACCGATCAGGGTAATAAAAAACTGGGCCAACGCGTCGAATAACAGCCCACCCCAAGGCGTCAGAATGACAAACATGCCAAAGGCAATCTGCAAGCCGACGCCCGTAAGAACCGTACGCCAATCAATCTTGCGTCGGTGGCTGGAAAACGCCACGGCGATTGACATCAGGCCCGCCAAACCAACCAGACCGGTGAAAACCGTCCCCAGAGCTACGCTAGTGTCCATTGCTTACCCGTGCTGAGAATTCCGCTGGAACAGGTGGATGTGCTGTTCATCGGAAAACGGTGAATGCGATTATTTGTACGACTGGATTTCTCCGCTGCGGACCCGGGACAAATAGCTCTTCAGCTCCCGTTTCACCACCCCTCCCAATAGATACAAACCAATAATATTGGGAAACGCCATACCCAAAATCATGGCGTCGGAAAAATCCGTCACGGCGGTTAGGTTCATCGACGCGCCGATAACCACAAAGACACAGAATATCAGTTTGTACGCTACTTCTTTACCTGCGCTCTCACCCAGCAGGAACGTCCAGCACTTCATCCCGTAATAGGACCATGCCAGCATTGTGGAAAACGCGAACAATACCGCCGCCAGGGCCAGTACATAAGGGAACCAGCTTAACGTCGCGGCAAACGCCCGATTGGTTTTGGCCACACCCTGAATCAGCTCAAGATCCGCCCCACGCACCCACAGGTTGTCTTGGTTTTCCCGCCATACTTCGTGCCAGCCATCCACGTTGCTGATAAGGCGCAGTTCTGAGCCCCGCTCCGCTTGTTCCACCACAATGGCCGACTCTTGGGCGCTGGCGTATAACGCTGCCGAATCAACCTCAACGGTGGCATCTACCCGCCAGAAACCAGAAATCACCAGCACTAGTGCGGTCATGGTGCATATCACCACGGTATCAATGAACGGTTCCCAGAGCGCCACCAGGCCTTCGGTGACAGGCTCATTGGTTTTAACCGCCGAGTGGGCAATCGCCGCGGAACCTGTGCCTGCCTCATTTGAGAACGCAGCCCGGCGAAAGCCCTGAATCAACACGCCAATAAAGCCGCCTGCAACGGCGGTGGGCGCAAAGGCGCCGCCAACAATCGAACCAAAGGCAGCTGGAATCTGGTCAAAATTCACCACCAGAATGATCATGGCCGAAAGGATATACAGCGCCGCCATAAACGGCACCAGTTTGCCTGTGACCTTAGCGATCGACTTGATTCCACCAATGATGACTACCGCCACCAGGGCGGCCATAACCAGCCCAAACAACCAGCCTTTGTCGGCCAGGAAACTGTCGTTGCCGCCGGTGACTGACACCACCATGGCGTGAGCCTGGTTAGCCTGGAACATATTGCCGCCCCCAAATGAGCCGCCAATACACAGCAGGGCAAACATGACGGCAAGGATCTTGCCCAACGGCGCAAGGGCTGGGGACCGTTCGGCAAGGCCTTGAGACAGGTAATACATTGGACCGCCGGAAATACTGCCATCCGCGTTGATGTTGCGGTATTTCACGCCCAGGGTGCACTCACAAAACTTTGTAGACATACCCAGCAGACCCGCCAGAATCATCCAAAATGTTGCGCCCGGGCCGCCCAGCGTTACTGCCACGGCAACACCGGCAATGTTGCCCAGCCCCACGGTGCCGGACACAGCGGTGGCCAAGGCCTGAAAATGGGAGACTTCGCCAGGGGATTTTGGATCCGAATAATCGCCGCGTATCAATCGAAAACCCTGCGCGAATCCGCGAACGTTAATGAATCCGAAATAGAGCGTAAAGAAGCTGGCCCCAACCACCAGCCAAATCACGATGAACGGCACTGATGCGCCAAACATGCTGATGGGATAAAAAATTACCGCGAAAACGGCATCAGTAATTGGCTGAACCACCGCGTTTATTTGCGCGTCAATCCCTTCGCTCTGAGCCAGAGCAGCAAAAGGTGTGAGCAACAGCAATCCAAAAAGCTTTCTCATCAGCGACATTCCCCTGTGGGTGATTCGGTGGAACGGGACGGGTTGGCGCTATGCGGTGTTTTGGCCGACCTTACGGCAGCCCGTCTCAGAGCTTGCCACCCGGTTTTGGGCGCTAATGGTACACAAATTTGGTGATGGCGTTGGGCAAATTGTGCGGGTTGCCGCCACCTCGCACTTTGAGGCTCAGGCGGTTATTGAGGCCAAGAAACAGCCTGTCAGGGAGCTTGGTCCGATATCGAGACCGATACAATTTCACTGGTCAAACCGAGCAAATCTGTGGCCCTGACCTGCAGACTTCTGGCGCTCCCACGCTGAGCCGCGGCCACAGAGGATTGGTCAGCCACCTGTTTCCAGTCGCCGTTGCCCCAACGATACTCAAGGGTATCAACACCAATCCCTGCATCGAATGCCGTCAACGTGAGCGTAGCGTCCGGTGCAATCACCAGTTGATCGTTACGCCACAACGCGGTGCCGGTTGGGTATACGGCGACCCGCGGACCGCGGGTATCCATGCGCAAAGTTTCCAGCGTGAGCGCAACCGGCTGACTGGCGTATCCGTCCAGACCACTGACGCTGACAGCGCGCACTCGCCAGTAGAAATCCCCGGTTTCATTTAACGTAGGCTGCCAGCGGGTATCGGTGACCGGAGCACTGCGTATCAGCAGCGAACCACAATCTGGATCCCGGCATATGTCCACACGATAATGATCCGCTTTGCCCACCGGACTCCAGGACACCTGCATATTGGCCACCTTCCAAATGGTGCCGTCCGCAGGCCCCAGCCCTCGGGGCGAAGCTAGCAACTTCTCGGGAGGCGATGGAGGCCCTTTGGCAGGCACGCTGGAGCCGGTGCCTCGTGGCAGGGTTACCTTAGCCCCTGCAGCCTCAACCGTTGAGGCCCCCTCATACACCATCACTTTGGCGCTACCGTCGGTTTCATTGGCGCCGGCGGAAATTTGTCCGCGACCGGCTGCGTCGGGGGTGGGCCTGCTGACCGCGGAGCCTGCCACGAGTTCGATTTCCGTCTTGCGCCGACTCATGGGGGCAAAAACCAATTCCGCAGCCCCTCGGCGCACTTCGATCCGGCCTCGGTCAACCCCTCGTAGCGTGGTGGTTTTCTGCTGTAAAAAAATCTGCGAATACTCGCCGACTCGAAGCAGCGAGTTGTCGGTAAACTGTAATTCTGCTGATGAACTCTCCCGGGTTCTTACCCCATCGCGTTCAGCCAGTTCATCACCCGCTCGCGCAGCTTGCCAAGCCGTTCGTTGGAGGTTCTTGTCAACCTCATTGGCAATGGTTTTTACCAGAGCGTTTTTAGCGGTGATCTTGCGCTCCTTGATCACCGTCAACTCCTGCCCGATTCGCAGTCTGTTGGGGTCTTTTATCTCCGGGTTCAAGCGCCAGTTTTCTTTCCACAGAATATCTTCGCCCAGGTAATAGCGGGTGATATCCCATAAGGTTTCGCCGGGCTTAACAACGTGCAGGCCGACCGTGTCATCAACCTTCTCCTGGGCAAAAACCCATGGACTCATAACCCAGCTACCGGCCAAAAGGATAACGCCAACGTAGCGGTTCATGGCTGATCTCCCATCACTCTACCTGCTCGGCTCGGTCGGTACGCCCTTGGCGAGGTGCGAACATCAACGTGCCGAATTCGTTCATTCCCAAGCTTATCCACCGCTCTGATCTGCAGCTGGTACCAGCCGCGATCAACAAAACGAATGGCCCCTGGGAGCGTCCGGCGCTTTTTTCGGTTGTAACGATAGCTGGCCTCAGCCACTCCCACACCGTCATCGGTTACGACAATGTCGATAGCTTCGCCCACCGGCAACGCTATTTCGTCGTCGTCAGAAATCGCCACTCCCAATGCTGAAATATGAATTTGCGGCGCCTCAAGGTCATACAGCCAATCCGCCACCGTCTCGGTCATGTTGCCCAAACCATCGCGGGCCCGCGCTCGGAAACCGCTGCTTTGGATGCTCAACGATGTGCTGGCGTTGACAGACTGCCAGCCGCCGCCATCATCAATTTCCAGTGACTGAATACCGGCATGATCCGCTGCCGAAAGCTGCACGGTAACCGGCGGTGCGTAAACGGCGCCGTTAGGCCCCTGCGCTAGCGCATCAGATCGAATTTCCCACTCTATACTCGGTCCGCTGTTATCCACAGAAAAATTCAGACTTCCGGCCTGTCCATTGTTACCCAGCACATCGGTTGCCGTCAGGGTCAGCTCGTGTTCACCCGGTGCCCAGCGACTGTTCGCTGATGAAGGTTTGTTAAAGTCGGTCAGGGTCCAGTCGTTGACTCCCGCAGCATCTTCAAAGGCCAGGACCAGTTTGACGTCCGGCGCCGCCACAAGGGCTCCGGTGTCTGTTTCCAGCCAGTTTCCGCTCAGCGACAGGTCAGCGGTAGGTGCAGAACCATCTACAAGCACCTTCCCGGGGCTGGCGAAAGCGGCTTTGTAATCCTGCTCAGAAATCTCAAACCACCCAATAGGCTCAAGTCCGTCAGGATGATGGCGCAACAGTAACACTTCGTTCATTTCAGGCGAACGCTCGCCCAGCTGCGACAACGGCATCGGAATGCCGTTGCTGGCAACCCAGTAGTTACCCTCGGGCAGTCCCAGCTTGTCCAGCAAACCTACCGGAGTTTGCGCAACCCCAGATTCAGCGATCAATACGCCGAGTATCAGTGACACCAGGGTCCATTTTAACCGTCTCTTTGACTGAGCCGCCGGCCACCGCCTTAACGGTTCCTCGTTCATCGCCTTGCCTATTCCCTTCACCATTTAAGGGCTCCAATGTTGATCCATAATCAAGCTCCGCCGCATCGTCAGGCGTGCCGGCAAGCGCGGTAATAATCGGTGCCAAGCGCTCCAGCACCGCGTCCGCGCTAATGGGACGTTTCGCCGGTTTTTTCTCCAGCAGGCTGCCGATTAACTCCTGCAGCGGCTGGGGCACATGGGCCGCAATTTCCGCCGGCAGAGAGACGTCTTTAGACGATGTTCGGGTAATAATCTGGGCCGTATTGCGGCCCGCAAACACGGTTTGCCCCGTCAGGCACTCAACCATTACTACACCCACGGCAAACAGATCGGTCGCCACGCCGAACTCTGCGGTCAGGTAGGTTTCCGGCGCCAAGTATCCTGGCGTCCCCATAATAACCCGCTCGCCCTCGCCGCTTCGGTTGATCAATCCAGCGATACCAAAATCCGACACTTTCATGGAGCCATCTTTTGCCACCAGTATATTGGCTGGTTTGATATCGCGGTGGATAACTCCCCTATCGTGAGCTGCCCTTAAGCCTCGGAGTATTGAATCTGCCGCTTCCGCTACGGCCTTTGGCGACATCCGAACTTCCCGCTTTAAGCGTTCATCCAGGCCTTCACCATCAACAAACTCCATGGCAATGAAGGCAAATTCGTCGTTACCCAGCACGTCGTAAACCGTCACGATATTAGGGTGGGTGAGTCCGGCGCTGGTTATACCCTCCTGCAACAGCGCTGCGGTTAACTCTTCTCTTTCCGCAGCGGGAAGTTTTGCATCCAGCTTGACCGTCTTTAACGCTACCTGTCGGCTGAGCTTTGGATCCCAGCCCAAGTACACTGTACCCATGGCACCAGAACCTACCCGACGGGTAATTTGATATCGATCCAGAAAAACCTCGCTCAAGCTATCCCGCTCGGCCATCGCCATTTCCAACCGCTCAAACGAGTCTTTGAGTTGAGTAATTTCGCTACCACCGCTGTTGCTGCTACCCAAAAGGCGTCGTTGGGAGGCAATCATCTGGCGTACCGGTTTGACCACTAAACGATGGGCGCCGAACAGCAGCACCCCCATTACGACCGCCAGTGCCGCAAAAGCCTGCCAGGCGGTCTGACGCATGGATGCGGTGGCCTGCTCCGCCTGGCGCGCGGGTTGAACCGACACCACGGACCAATTTGCTTCGGGTATCCGGGCGAACGCCGCAACACCAAAACCGTCATCCAAGGCAAACCGGTGGGCATCAGAGCGAACTGGCGCTTCGCGAGTTTGAGTCAGAATGTCATCGGGAATCAGCGCCAGGGCTTCTCCGTCACCCGCTACCAGCACCCCATTTTGGTTCACTACCGCAAGTCGCGCCGCATCCCCTAACTCCGGCGGCGCAGAGCGTTCGTCAATTTGGCTGTTGTCCAGCAACGCCAGTACAAAAACCCCTGGCCTGGCAATTTCCCGACTGACCAAAAGGTAGCTGGTTTCGCCACGCGCGAGGGTCATCGGGCCCGTCGCAATGACCTGCTCAAGGTAGGCTCCATCGACGGGTTCGTGGCCTTTTTTGGCCAGCACAAAAATCTCCTCGGTGAGCAACGCCGGGCTGGCGCCTTGGGTCTCATCGTTGGTCGCAGCCATGACGGCACCGTGAGAAAACAACCCCAGGGATTTGATTTCCGGCCTGGCGCCAAGGGTTTCTTTCAGCACCTCAAGCGACGCTTCAGAGTTAGGCTCGAGGTACACATCAGGATGATCACCAGCACTGGCCAACAGGCCATCCAACAAGTTGAGGTAGTCGGCGATACCGTCGGCATTGGCTCTGGCAACCAGCAAATGGGTCAGCTGGGTCTGGTCGACCATCGCCTCGCGACTGCTTTGAATTTGATACCAGGACAGGGCAAACGGCAGCGCACCAACAATCGCCAGCCCAATCGCCACCCAGCCGAGTATCGGTATGGAAAATGTCTTCTTCAACAGCGTCCCTTACTGTTAGTCGTGCAGCCAATCCACACTCTAAAGCGCTGCCCCGACAGCGTTTAGACTAGAGCCTTGGCGCTAATAGTAAGGTATGCCACCGATCCACGCGAGGAACACGTGCAACGTTTACGACCGCAACAGGAGGCCGATCAGGGCTGTCTGGAACAGGACATTCGACTAAATTCTGACCAGCCTGCATCAGTTGCCGGAGCTGTGGCCTCGTACTTCCAGTCAAAATGGTTGTTCGTCATGTTGTAAAAAGTGATCTTAGCCGCGTGGGCTGGAGTGCTCTGGGAGCGGGATGGATTTTCACCTCGCATGACAATCATGCCGTCGCTATAAGCCGCCGTGTAGTGATCAAACTCGGCTTGGGTTTGGGTGGCCCAAACCATGTTCCACTGTTTTTTCTCCACATCATAGGTTCGCAGGTTAGTGCCCATAGGGGACGTTGCTGCCGCCGGCTGCCAGACGTCCTGTACCGCGTAGCCGTCGAGCACGTAATACCAACTCCAGGTTGCGACTCCTGGAGAGTCTTTCCAGCTGCCATCAGGCTGTTTTGCGCTGGCCTCGCAGCGCCAATGGCCGTTCAGTGCTCCGTATTGTTTTACCTCTTCCGGCGCATCGGGATGAGCTCTGCTGACCGACAGCGGCACCCCCTGACCTGAACCCAAAACGCTCGTTGGGCCTACTAACGTTAGCGCAGCGCAGGCAACAAAAAACCGTTTAACGGAGGAGCTCATGGACTTTTCCCTTTACAGTGTGGATAGGCAAATTAAACCAGAACCCATCAATCACTGGGGAGTAAAAACTGATGAACGCTGAAAACCACAGCAATGGCAACACCCATGCCGTTATAGGTTCGGTTGCACTGCTTGTCCACGACTACAATGAAGCGATCGCTTTTTTTACCAAAAAGCTAGGGTTCGATTTACTCGAAGATTCGCCAATAGATTCACAGAAACGCTGGGTAAAAGTTGCGCCTGCCGGCGGTGGCTGCGCATTGCTGCTGGCAAGAGCGGTCACCGACGAACAACGGTCCGCCGTGGGCAATCAGGCTGGCGGCAGAGTATGGTTGTTTTTGGAAACCCCCCAGTTCTGGGCGTCTTTCAAATCAATGGGAAGCTGTGGTGTTGAGTTCGTCGAAGAACCCCGCAAAGAGGCCTATGGCCACGTCTGCGTGTTTAAAGACCTCTATGGAAATCGCTGGGATCTGCTGGAAACCGGTGTCGAGCGGTAACAGCTTTCATCGCCCTTATCGGTGCGAAGACCGGCGATCTCAAAGGACACGTCAAAAGCGTCCTGCACGGACACGGCCCCCCCCAGAATGGAGAATGGGGTCAAACCGAAATCTTCATGCCTGAGAGTGACGGTGCCTTGGAACCGTGGATTGCAGGCATCATCGCTCAGGGTCGTTATTTTTACCTCACGGGTGGTTGACTGGCCCGCAAGTTCAAAAGTGACTGGTGTCGTTTCCAAATCAACGGCGGAAGTATCAATTCGAGCACGGATAAATGGATGGGCCAGTGGATTGAGAACTTTCTCTGACAAAAGGTTTCCTCGGGTACCCTCCACATCGTCTGCTTTAACGGGCTTGGCAAAATCCTCGCCGTGCAGCGCGCGAGTTTGGGGTCGGTCTACAATCAGGTCCGCTGGCCGGATAAAGAGCTCGGCACTGACCCGGTCTTCAGCAAGAGTAAAATTGCCAAGCACGGGCGCCTCAATGACGTGATTGTGACCCAGTTTCGCCAGCCGACCGGCGCGGTAGACTTTCACCAGTAAATGACTGTCAACGAGGTCGTAGCGTCGGTTTTGCTGACTGGCGACCGCGCCGTCCGACAACACTTCTGACGGTGCCTGAGGAAGCCCTGCGAGGTCTGGCGCGGCCTGACGGTAACAACTGCTGACTGCCAGCGCACAAACGGTAATCGTCCAGACGAGCGCAGGAATACCCTGATTTCCATAACCCACTGTATTTTTTCTATTTTTTGGCATTATTCCTGTCTAACGATTGCTTATGTTGACCCCATACTGTTTAACAACGCTGGCCTTCCGTGGGTCAATGGATAGCCGTAAAAGGCTGTTGAGTGGGGTTCAATTGATGATGTTCGGTTGAGTCAGGTCGAGATGCCCAATCGGGAAACCAGATTCACCGTGGATGCGGTGCGATTGAGCGTGTAGAAATGCAGTGCGGGCGCGCCGCCGTCGATAAGCCGTTGGCACATGTCCGCCACCACATCCAAACCGAACTCACCCAGCGATTTCTTATCGTCGCCAAAATCTTGCAGTCGGGCGTCCAGCCAACGAGGTATCTGAGCCCCACATACATCGGAAAAACGCTTTAGCTGTGCATAGTTTGTTATCGGCATGATGCCCGGCACAATGGGTATTGAGACTCCTTTCGCCGCGGCAGCGTCGACGAACCGAAAGTATGCATCGGCGTTAAAGAAGTACTGGGTAATGGCGTCGTCTGCACCGGCGTCAACTTTGGCTTTAAAGAAACGCAGGTCGTCAGACGCACTGGAAGACTCAGGATGGACCTCGGGATAACAGGCCACTGACATCGCAAACTGATCGGCATACTCTCGCTTAATAAATCTCACCAGGTCGTTGGCAAAACGAAAGGTGTCACCACCGACGCTGCCGGACGTAGGGTCGCCGCGCAGAACTACGAGCTTCTTCACACCCTTTTCCTGGTAATGATTCAGCAGTCGACGAATACTCTCCTCGCTTCCGCCACGACAGGAAATGTGCGGAGCTACCGACTGGGAAAGACCAATCTCATCGACAGCCATCGCTGTCTCGTCTCGTGTACTACCGCCAGCACCAAAGGTGACGGAAAAGTACTCAGGATTTAGCGTGCAAAGGGCCTTGTGAGTCGCGCGAAAACGTTCTAACTGGGCCTCGTTGCGAGGTGGAAAATACTCAAAACTTATCTTAGTCATAGGCAAAGGTGGTCAGCCCCGGGCTATTGCCCGGAGCTGACGCGCCGTCGGTTAGTAGCGGTAATGGTCAGGCTTATACGGCCCTTCCACCTGCAAACCCAAGTAATCTGCCTGCTCCTGGGACAGTTCAGTCAGACGTGCACCAATTCGCTCAAGGTGCAAGCGTGCCACCTTTTCGTCCAGATGTTTTGGTAATACGTAAACTTCGTTCTTGTACTCGTCAGGCTTGTTAAACAGCTCCATCTGAGCCAACGTCTGGTTGGTGAACGAGTTGGACATGACAAAGCTCGGGTGACCCGTGCCGCAGCCCAGGTTCACCAGTCGCCCACCGGCGAGCAGGATAATGCGCTTGCCGTCGGGGAATACAATGTGGTCGACCTGATCTTTGATCGGCTCCCACTTGAGCTTTTCCAGACCAGCAACATCAATCTCGTTGTCGAAGTGACCAATGTTGCAAACGATCGCTTCATTTTTCATCCGCTCCATATGGCCCTGGCGCAGAACGTCAAAGTTGCCTGTAGCGGTGACGAAGATGTCGGCCTGCTCGATGATGCCTTCATCTTCCATGTTCACCACGCGATACCCTTCCATGGCAGCCTGCAATGCGCAGATCGGATCAATTTCGGTGATCCATACGTTGGCCCCCAGACCACGCAGCGACTGCGCAGACCCTTTACCTACGTCGCCATATCCAGCAACGATCGCAATCTTGCCAGCGATCATCACATCGGTAGCACGCTTGATCCCGTCAACCAACGATTCGCGACAGCCATACAGGTTGTCGAACTTGGATTTGGTGACAGAGTCGTTCACGTTAATCGCCGGGAATGGCAGTTCGCCTTTCTCGGCCAAACGGTACAGTCGGTTCACGCCGGTGGTCGTTTCTTCAGTGACACCCTGAATGTTGCCCAGAATGTTGCTGTAAAACCCAGGATGAGATTCCAGACGTTTACGGATTGAGGCGAACAAGCATCGCTCTTCCTCACTGCCAGGGTTGTCCAGTACAGAGGCATCTTTCTCTGCCGCTGAACCCAGGGTGATCAGCATTGTGGCGTCGCCACCGTCGTCCAGAATCATGTTTGGTGTACCGCCGTCGTGCCACTGCATGATGCGGTGAGTGTACTCCCAGTATTCATCCAGACTTTCGCCTTTAAAAGCGAATACCGGAACGCCGCTGGCCGCAATGGCGGCTGCCGCGTGGTCCTGAGTTGAATAGATGTTGCACGAGGCCCAACGAACTTCGGCACCCAGTGCGGTCAACGTCTCTATCAACATGGCGGTTTGAATCGTCATGTGCAGGGAGCCGGCAATTCGCGCCCCTTTGAGCGGCTTGGACTCGCCGTACTCTTCCCGCAGTGCCATCAGTCCAGGCATCTCCGAGGCTGCTATATCCAGCTCTTTGCGACCCCAATCGGCCAAATTGATATCTTTCACCAGATAGTCTTTGCCTACCTGGGTTTCCATTACTGCGCTCATAAAACTACTCCTGATCAGTTCGATAGCGCCGTTTACACGTATTGTCTGGGTGAGCCTGGGCTCTGGTAAGTCAGAAAACTTACCGGAGCTTGCAGCGCTTCTCACCGGACAAAATTAAAAGGTTGTTCGTGAAAAAAGTGTTCGGATTATGTTTAGCCGGCAGCCGCCCGGAGGGCTTCGGCCTTATCGGTATTTTCCCAGCTGAACGCACCGCTGGCCGGATCATAGGTGCGTCCGAAATGCCCGTAGGCAGCCGTCTGGCGATAAATGGGCCGAATTAAGCTAAGCATCTGCATCAAACCGTAAGGACGCAGATCAAAGTGCTCATTGACCAGAGCTTCGATGCGTTCCGCCGGCACAGTCTCGGTGCCAAACGTCTCTACGGTGACCGAGGTGGGCTCTGCCACTCCAATAGCGTAAGACACCTGAATCTCGCAGCGCTTGGCCAAGCCGGCTGCAACCACATTCTTAGCAACGTAACGACAGGCATACGTGGCCGATCGGTCGACTTTCGACGGATCTTTGCCGGAAAACGCGCCGCCGCCGTGACGGGCCATGCCGCCGTAAGTATCAACGATGATCTTTCTTCCGGTTAATCCGCAGTCGCCAACGGGCCCACCGATTTCAAATTTTCCGGTAGGGTTAATGTGGTACTGCGTATCGGATGACAACCACTGGTGAGGCAGTACTGGCTTGATAATCTGCTCCATCACCAATTCTTTCAGGTCAGACTGACTAATTTCTGGACTGTGCTGAGTAGATAAAACCACCGCATCAATGCCGGTAGGTTGGCCGTTCTCATAACGAAACGTTACTTGGCTTTTCGCATCGGGCCGCAAGTACTGCTGCCCGTCACTGAGCTCCCGCCGCACGTTGGCCTGTCGCCGCACCAGCTCATGAGAAAAGTGGATTGGAGCTGGCATCAGAGCATCCGTTTCGTCGGTGGCATAACCGAACATTAGGCCCTGGTCTCCGGCGCCCTGCTCTTCAGGCGCTGAACGGTCAACACCTTGAGCAATATCCGGTGATTGCTTGCCGATGATGTTGACCACTGCGCAGGTTGAGCCGTCAAAGCCTACAGCTGATGAGTTGTAGCCGATGTCGTTGATCACGCCCCGGATCAACTCTTCCAAATCGACCCACGCTGTAGTGGTAATTTCCCCACCGACGATCGCGACCCCAGTCTTAACCATGGTCTCGCAGGCGACACGAGCCGCTGGGTCCTGAGCGATGATCTCATCGAGAATCGCATCGGAAATCTGATCGGCAACCTTGTCCGGATGGCCTTCAGAAACTGACTCTGAGGTAAACAGGTGATTCCTGGCGTCACTGCTCATGTTAAATATCTCTTAAATCGGATAAAGAGATATATTGTATCGGGGACAGCCGTCGATGTCACGGGTTGATCGCAAAAACCCGCGCAGCCGGCAAGGCCCAGCCAGTACCCCGCAACAGCAAATCGTCGAATATCGCCAACGACTAGCCGTGGACAACCGCGGAGAATGCTTTTACGCCCTGTCCCAGATCACAAAGAGTATAGGTGCAGTCAAATTCAACGATGACTTGGGCCGTCGAGGTTTCAAAGCGCCACCGCACGGTAACCATTGCCAGATTTTCCGTTAACGTCGATCGTTCGCTGTTCAGCAATAACGCCCGGTGATAGCCCATTCGCCGGTGCGAATCACAGACCCTGGCAAAGTATTTCACCGCGTCGTCGCGACTCACCATGGCCTGGCTCTGATCCATCGACGCGATCAGGCTGGGATAGTGGTAAAGGTCAGCAATAGCCTCTGCGTCAAACGCATCGAAGGCCTTCTGGTATGACTCAATAAATTGTTTAACTTTCATATCCGGAAGAATACCTCAGCACTGAGCAAGTGTCCTGTAACCAATGGTTTCAAGTCTCAATCATGACTTTTGTCAATCCCGCTGGGCGCCGAAATCTGGCATGCTGAATACTGAAAAAACGTAGGAGAGAGGCTTGTGATCAGTGCAATTCAGTGGTTTCTATTTGCCATGTTCGTATGGGCCTGTGTGCTGCTTATGAGTGCACTGGAAAGTCGTGTAACAGCCAGCGGGCAGGCAAGAAAGGCCCAACGGGATGATGACAAGACAGCGCGACAATCCTGGTGGCAAAGCCTGCTGACCGACGATGACCCCAAACAGGACGTTTCTCAACCCTCAAATCGGGAAAACGAAATGACCGCAGAAATTGTCGAGCTGAAAGATCGAATTGCAACTCTGGAGGCCATTGTGACTGATCGGAAATTCCAGTGGGAAGAGGAACTGAACAAGCCCTCAACCTAGGATCCTGGCGGCAGCGCAACTCAGCGGACGAAAATGCCGTAGATTCTGATCCCCAGGTACCAAATCGCACCCGCCGCCATAGTGGCTGTCGGCCAGAAATTCGGCGTGTTTTGCAGGTAGTCCGAAGATATGTATAACCAACTGGCGCCGCAGACCATTATCAATATCGATAGGTACCCCTGCATTTCCATCCGGCCTCGTTGCAGCTGACGTTGCCGACGCCTGGCTTCATCAGCCGGCAGGCCCGTACCAGTCAACCTATCCATCGCGGCGCCACACCCTGGGCACGAAGGGTGTTTGTTGGACACGCGTCTATCACACCCGGGACAGTTAATAATCAAACCCAGACTCCTGTAGTGTCTTGAAGCAATGTCGCCAAACACGTAAGACCTGCACAAAGCTCGCGTCCTTTGGCGGTGCCATCGCCAAGACTCGAAAGCCAATACACGATGCAACAATGGCGGCGGTTTTTCTGTAACATTCGCTGCTGAAAATACCGATTCCTTTCGTCTCAGGCAAGCTATGAAAACCAACGCTAAAACCTGCATCATCGCCACCGTCGGCCCTGCCTGCTCTGATCAGGCCACCTTGGAGCAGTTGATCGATGCTGGCGTCAACGTATTTAGATTGAATTTTTCTCATGGCGAGCCTGAAGATCACGCCGCCGTGGTGGATCGTATTCGAGCGGCAGAAAAACGTACCGTGCGAGCAATCGGCATCCTACAGGATCTGCAGGGTCCCAAAATTCGCACCCGCAAATTCGCCGATGGGCCCATTGAACTGAAAAATGGTGAAGCGTTTAACTTGACCTGCGACGATGCGACCCCCGGCGACCACAAACGCGTGGGCGTGACCTACGCGGGCCTTGCGAAAGACCTGAAAGTCGGTGAACCGTTACTATTGGCTGATGGGCGACTGGAACTTGTCGTTACCGCCATTAAGGGCGAGACCATCGAAACCCGAGTGGTTCGCGGCGGCCCCCTCTCCAACAACAAGGGCATCAACGTTCCAGGTTGTGATCTCAAAATCCCAGCCCTGTCCGATCAGGACGCGGCCCACATCAAGGTTGGTGCTGACCTTGCGGTTGACTGGGTAGCCATGAGTTTTGTGCGCAGCCGCGACGACATCCTTTTGGCCAGACATTATCTGGACAAACACGGCAGCAAAGCCAAGCTGATGGCAAAAATCGAAAAACCCAGTGCCGTAGAACGATTCCCCGACATCCTCGAAGTGGCCGATGGCATCATGATTGCGCGCGGAGATCTGGGCGTTGAACTGTCGGCTGACCAAGTACCCATCGTGCAGAAAAAGCTCATTCGGTTGGCTCGCGAAGCGGGAAAACCCGTCGTCACCGCCACCCAGATGCTGGAAAGCATGACCACCTCGCCTACCCCAACCCGGGCCGAAGCTTCCGATGTGGCGAACGCCATCTTCGACGGCACTGACGGGGTCATGTTGTCAGGAGAGACCGCAGTCGGTGATTACCCTGTTGAGGCCGTTCAAATGATGAACCAGATCGCCCGCGCGGTCGAAGCGGACGACAGCTATCGCAGCGCGATGAACGAAACCAGTGTTTCCGGCGATGCATCCCTGGCTGACAGCGTTGCCGCCGCAGCCTGTCAAATGGCCAGCGCAATCGACGCCCGAGTCATTGTCACGTTCAGTTCCAGCGGCAGTACGGCGCTGCGCGTTGCCCGTCACCGGGTCTCCCAATATGTGCTGGCCATTACCCCCAATGCACTGTCTTATAAACAGCTTGCCATGTCCTGGGGCATCGATGCCGTTCTGGCTGATGATATTCACGATTCAGACGAAATGGTTGCCCGGGCCAATGAAGTCATTACTCGCACCGGCATTGCCCAACCTGGTGACTATTACGTCATAACCGCTGGCGTGCCTTTTGGCGTGTCTGGAACCACCAACCTGATCCGCGCTGAAATTGTGACCTGACTTTTTGGCGTTAAACGCCTTGTTTTAGCAGTCATCCGTGCCCTGGGAGAGCATACGTGCCATCCAATCCAAACAGCGCCACTGGCGCTGGCGGCAGTTTTTTGAGCCGCTGGTACCAACTGTGGAAGCAAGCTATCCGCGGCGATACTGAAGATTTTACTCAAGGCCCAATCAAAACCGCGGTTTTTCTGCTGTCAGTGCCGATGGTGCTTGAAATGGCGCTGGAATCGGTATTTGCCGTCACTGACATTTTCTTTGTCGCCAAGTTAGGCGCGGACGCGGTCAGCGCCGTGGGCCTTACCGAGGCCGCCATTACCGTCCTTTACGCCATCGCCATCGGGCTGAGCATGGGCACAACCGCCATGATCGCCAGACGGGTAGGTGAAAAACGTTTTGATTTGGCCTCTAAGGTAGCGGGCCAAGCGTTATGGATTGGGTTGGTCACTGCCGCCATAGTCGGTTTATGCGGGGTACTGTACGCGGAACAAATTCTTCGCTTAATGGGCGCCAGCGATGAGGTGGTTGCCATCGGCAGCGGCTACACCGTTTGGTTAATGGGCGGATCGTTAACCATTACCTGGCTGTTCATCATCAACGCCATTTTTCGCGGCGCCGGGGATGCCGGTATTGCCATGCGGTCACTGTGGTTAGCCAACGGTATCAACATCGTTCTGGATCCACTGCTGATATTTGGCGTCGGCCCTTTTCCAGAAATGGGCGTTGCTGGCGCCGCAGTGGCTACCACCATTGGGCGCGGCTGCGGTGTTGGCTACCAGCTGTGGATGCTTTTCAGAGTGACTGAACGGGTACGGGTGAAGGTGTCTGACCTTAAACTGGCCATGCCAATCATGGCGCGTTTGATGAACGTCAGCGCCGGCGGCGTTGGCCAGTTCATCATTGGCACCACCAGCTGGATATTTTTGGCCCGACTCATCGCTGTGCATGGCAGTGCAGCAATAGCCGGTTACACCATTGGTCTGCGAATCATTATCTTTACCATTATGCCGGCCTGGGGGCTGTCGAACGCCGCGGCTACGCTGGTAGGGCAAAACCTGGGGGCAGGCCAGCCAGAACGTGCCCAGCGCTCCGCCTGGATGTGCGTGCGCTTTAACGTCACATTCATGCTCCTGATTGCCATCACGTTCTTGGCCTTTGCACCGTCCCTGGTGAGAATATTCACCCAAGACCCCGCTGTGACTGAGTACGCCGTGATGTGTCTGCACACGTTAAGCTACGGCTATTGTTTTTATGGTTTGGGCATGGTGTTAATGCAATCTTTGAATGGGGCGGGGGATACCCGTACGCCGACGGTGCTGAACTTTTTTGCGTTTTGGGCATTCCAGATCCCCCTCGCCTGGTGGTTATCAACCCGGATGCAGCTAGGGCCACTGGGGGTGTTTATGGCAGTACCTATTGCCGAAGTATTGTTGGCGGCAGGGGCGGTGTGGGCCTTTCGACGGGGGCGCTGGAAGACCCAGGTGGTGTAATCAGGGAATCAGTCTCACCACCGTGTGCAACAGCACGCCAACGATCCCCCCCACCAAGGTTCCGTTGACCCGGATAAACTGCAAATCCGGCCCTATCTGCAGTTCAATTCGACGCGCCGTGTCCTGGGCATCCCAACGTCGCACCGTGCTGCTGATCAGTGCTGCCGCCTCGTCACCCAGTTGATCCACCGCGAAGCGAGCCCCTTGACGAAGCCATTGATCGAAAGTTTCGATCAAGTCCGGGTTGTCCAACGCATCCATCGCGGTGCGCCGAATCAGATCAGCGGCGAATGTCTTGGATGCCCCTCGATTGTGTTCCAGGGCCTCACCCACCATAACCGCTAGCTCACGCCAAAGCTCCTCCGAGTACGCCCGAACATTGGGGTCGGATAAAAAATCGCCTTTGAGAGACTCGAACCGTCGAGCTCTCAGGCTGTCGGCATTGCTCAAGTCCTTCGCCAAAGACCGGTAGGCGGCATCAAACTGCTCGCGCACCGGATGATCGGGGGTCAGCACCATTTCGAGCAGTCGCTGCTGTACCCGATCGACAATTCGGTCGTAGATTTTCTGATCGACAAATTCCGGTACCCACCACCGTCCGCTACTGCGCATTTGATCGCGTAATGATTCTCGGTGATCTTCCAAAAAAGCCGTTAGCACACGCAGCAGTTCAGTTAGCAGCGCCTGATGGTGGCTATTGCTGGCCATTACACCCAGCAATCGCCCCGCTGCGCTAGCCGTTGGCAGCTGTTCAATCCGTGTCAGCACATTTCGCGCAAAGAACTCTCGATATTTTTTCTGCTGGAAAACCTCTGAAGTCCAGGCCGTAAAGCGAATCAAGCCGTCAGCCAATGCATCGGAATGAGCATAGGCCCAGCGACACAACGTGGCCGCCATGGAGCGCCGGGCCATTTGCTCACTCACCGCATCGGCAGTCAGGAAGTGTGAGACAACAAATTGCCCCAGGGAATCGCCAATATCGTTCTTGCGCTGGGGAACAATGGCGGTATGAGGGATCGGCAGGCCCAGCGGGTGTCGAAACAGTGCTACCACCGCAAACCAATCAGCCAGAGCGCCAATCATAGCGGCCTCGCTGAACGCTCCCACATAACCCACCCAAGGAGCGGGAGGCACGAACCACTGACAGCCGATAAACAACAGCGCCATCACTGCCAGCAGGATTAGCGGCAAACGCCTCATTTTTTTCAAACGCGCTGCCAGCTGCTCTTCGCTGGCCACGTTTGCCGGGGGCGAATTCATGATGGATTGCTGCTAACGAGTGACCCTGAACACTAGAAACTCACCTTCCCCACAAGCATATCCCGGTACATGACAAAGTCGCCGAGAAGGCTGTAGAACGGGTGTTTGAATGTGGCCGGCCGGTTATGTTCGAAGAAAAAGTGTCCCGCCCAGGCAAACCCATAACCTGCCACCGGCAGAGCCAGTAACCAAAAAGCGCTGCCGGTGACGATTGCTGTGATGACCAGGACAATGACCAGACTGGTGCCAACAAAATGAAGTTTTCGGCAAGTGGCGTTGCCGTGCTCATCGAGGTAGTACGGATAAAACTCGGCAAAGCTGTGAAATGTCTTTGCCATCAATCTTTCTCCTCGTCTGCCAAGTTGGCAGGTCTGTCCAACACCTCTCTGAGACTGTGGGCTACCTGGTCAATACGAAACGGTTTTTGAATACAACCGTCTACCAGACCTCGGGACAGTTCTTCCTGGGTAATGAGTTGTCCAAACCCTGACATCACAACCACCGGCATTTCAGGATTGACTCTTCGGCAATGCCAGCCCAGGTCGATTCCGCTCATGTAAGGCATTGTGAAATCTGTCAGCAGCACGTCAAAGGCTTCCGGATCGGCCTGCACTGCTGCCAGCGCCTCATTGGCAGAGTTACGCATAGTCACCGAATAACCCAGCTTTTCCAGGCCCTCGCCTACCAATCCCGCGATGGCCGGATCATCGTCGACCACCAAAACGCTCTCAGTGCCGGTAAAGACTCTGCCGGGCTCCACGTTGACCTGCTCTTCCACGGCCACGTTTTGATTGGGCAGCAACACGACAAAGGCAGCGCCTTTGCCGATTTCAGATGCAAGATCAACCATGCCCCCCAACTCCTGAACCAAACCTTGAACCACCGACAGCCCAAGCCCAGTGCCCTTTCCTTTGGGTTTGGTGGTCCAGAAGGGATCAAACACGAACGGTTGATCTGCCTCTTTGACGCCGGGCCCGTTGTCCTTGACGATCAATTGCAGCCACTCTGCGCCGTCACGCTGAATTTCGCTGGCATTGACCATCAGCCTGCCGCCGGCTGGCATCGCCTGGATGGCGTTGGCGCAAAGGTTTGACAGAATTTGAAAGATATCGGAAGGGTTCGCGTGGAGCACCCCACAATAGGTGTCGATCTGGCTGTCGATTTCAATATTAGCCGGGGCTGAAGCTCGAACAAATTCCAGAGTTTCCCGAATGTACGGTGAAGCCAATAACGGCTCGCGGTCTTCTGAGCGATCCCGGCGGGAAAATACCAGCAGCTGACTCACCAACCCTGTAGCTCGCTCCGCGGCACTCATCACAGACCTTAGCGGCTCCAGGTGTTCTGAATCCGGCTGTGTCTCCGCGAGCATCATATCTGTATATGCCAAAATAGGGGTCAGGAGATTGTTAAAATCATGGGCAATCCCGCCGGATAGAACCGCCAGAGATTCCAGTCGCTCAGCCTCTCGCAGCCTAAGTTCCTGGGCCCGCGCCAAAGTGACATCCTGCCCAATGGCCTGATACCCCATCAACTCGCCTTCGGCACTGTGAAACCCCCTAAGGGTCCAGCAGACGCTGGCCTCACGCCCATCAGGACGAGTGAGTTTGTTCTCGTAGGTCTCCGCAGGATTATCCTGGGTAATTCGGGAAATTGCCCTCTGCACGATCTCCAGTTCACCGCTGGCGAGAAAATCGGTAATGAGCGGATAGCCATCGGTTTCGGGATTCACATCCACGAAATTCCAGAACGCCTGATTGGCAAACTCCACACGGCCCGAAGCATTGGTTCGAAGAATAAACCCGGTGTGGTCTTCAACCACCGCTCGGTATTTTGCTTCCGATTGGCGCAGTTGAGACTCCATTTGAACCCGCTCAGACACGTCATTGACCAGCACCACCAAAAACCGTTTACCCGAATCGGAAATCTCGCTCATGGATAGTGAAACCGGGAAGGTCTTACCATTGCGTCCACGGCCCTGGAGCAAGTGTTCCTCTGCCGCTCCCGGCGGGCCAAAATCGCCTTTCAGTCCACGACTCACCACTCCACGCTCAGAATGCATGGCTGCAGGAACAATCTCGGCCAGGTCACGACCTATCAACCATTGGCCATCGCAGTCAAACAACGTTTTAGAACGGGCGTTAACCCGCACAACAGTGGCCTCCTGATCCACCACCAATACGCCGACCGGGGCAATTTCCAGAAGCGATTCAATGTGATTCAGGGCGTCGGTTCGCTCACGGGTAACCAGCGCAAGGGCTGCAAGATCGGCCACTGAACTGACAAACGCTTTTTCATCCTCGGTCCATTCTCGAGGCCGGCCTACATGCTCTGCACAAACGACGCCGCGCACGGTATCACCAGAAAATATGGGTCCATCAAGCATGGCCCCTATTCCCAGGGGTGCCAGATACTCGGCGGCAAACTCGTGAGTCCTGGGGTCTGTTGCTGCATGATCCGCATCAATAACGCGAGATTCTTTACACGCCTTAAAGTAGTCGGGGTAGTCGATCGCCAGTAGAGCCGCTGCGACCGTGTGTTGATCGCTTTCCAGCAAATCCATGCAGGTCAGTTCACTGCGACCCGCATTGAAGAACCAGATACTGGCGCGCTGGACGGCCAAATACCGAGCAGTCGCTTCGGTGATTTCTTGGAGCGCCTGGGAAAAATCCGGATCGGGGTGACGCAACGACATCGCCAGATCCAGGAGTACCTGATTCTGGGTTTTCAAACTGCCAACGCTACGTCTGGTTTCTGCGGTCATTTCACGGCCCCTGGGACCAGTATACTCATTTTTACGATGAGCGTGACCCAGTTGATGCTGGGTCAGTCAGGGGAGAGTATGATTGTTCAAGCGTTTGCACGCACCGAAAAAAAAGCAGAACTCTCCTGTTTGTCGTCCCTATTTCTCGTTGTTTGGAATTGCGCGGCTCGCGAGCTGGCGTTTCGACGCGTTCCACATTTCATCCATCTCTTCCAGCGTTAACCCTTTCCATGCCAGCGTTCTATCCTGAGCAATTTTTTCCATTTCTCTGAACCGTTCCTCGAACTTTCGATTAGCCCCTCGCAGTGCGCGCCCTGGATCAACCTCCAGGTGCCTGGCCAACGACAAAACAGAAAACAGCAGGTCGCCGAGCTCTTCTTCGGTGTGATTGCTGTGGTTCGGCTTCACCATGGCCTGTTTCAATTCGTCCAACTCTTCGTCCACTTTTTCCATCACCGCCGCTGGATCTGGCCAGTCGAACCCTACCCTGGCTGCGCGCCTGCTGAGTTTCTCGGCCTTCATCCACTCAGGAATCCCCTGGGTCAGACCCGCCATCGCCGATTGATCCGAGCTCTCCCCCCGCTCCGTCTGCTTCATTTCCTCCCATGCCTCATCTTGTTGCTGGGCCGATTCAATTTTTGCGTCACCGAAAACGTGGGGATGGCGACGTACCATTTTCTCGTTAATGGACTTGGCGACCGACTCAAAATCGAACAGCGCTTTCTCATTAGCCATTTGTGCGTGAAACACTACCTGCAGAAGGAGGTCGCCCAGCTCATCTTTCAATTCTCCTATAGCACCCCGTTCAATGGCATCTGCCACTTCATAAGCCTCTTCAATGGTGTAGGTCGCGATGGAGACAAAGTCCTGTTTCAGGTCCCAGGGACAGCCACCGTCGGGATTTCGGAGCTGGGCCATAATGTCCAGCAATCGCTGCATTTCACTCATTGAGATTGTTCTCCGTCAAAACGTATCCAGACCTGGGCACCTCCCAGATTACTGCGTTCAATGCCCATGGTCGCCGAG
Source organism: Lysobacterales bacterium (assembly GCA_045106555.1). Lineage (GTDB taxonomy): Bacteria > Pseudomonadota > Gammaproteobacteria > Xanthomonadales > SZUA-38 > JANQOZ01. Next base: position 342,316 of record JBGCET010000005.1, read on the forward strand.
TAGGCTTCCACCATTTCACGAACCACCGCCAGCCCGATACCGTGCCCGTCAACCTGTTCGTCCCCCCGCACCCCACGTTGAAGCAACTTTTCGGCCTGGTCTGAGTCAATCCCAGGGCCATCGTCTTCAACCCGAATTTCCAGTCCAGGTCGCGACGCGCCGGGAAGACCAACTGCCGTGAGCAGGACCTGCCCTTCACACCACTTGAAGGCATTTTCCAGCAGGTTGCCCAGCAGTTCCGACAAGTCCCCCGTTTCGCCGAAAAACCTGGCCTTGGGGTCGATCTCAAAATCGCAGCGAATCTGACGGTCCCGATAAGCCTGCTCAAGGGTTTGCACAACGCCCTCTGCCGTTTCGGAAATAGGCAGTGGGCGAGCATAAGTTGTGTGGCCGGAGGTGCGGGCTCGCTTGAGCTGGTACCCCACAATATCGTCCATTCTGCCAACCTGCGAACGCAGCAATTCCGGATTATCCGCAGATTGACTATCCAGGGCTGTACGCATGACGGTCAGCGGTGTCTTCAAACTATGAGCCAGATCGGCCAGCGCATTGCGAAACCGAGCGAGCTGTTTTCTTTCCGCGTCAATAAACGTGTTGATGCTGCCAGTCAGACCCGCCAGCTCCTGGGGATATTCTCGCTCTATGTTGGCGGTCTCCCCGCGCTGAACTCGCGCTAAATCTTTTGCCACATTGCGCAGCGGTCTTAAGCTCCAGCGAAGCACCGCGGACTGCACCAATAAAAGCAGTATGGAAGCCGCTCCTAACCAACCCCACAAGGACCGCCGAAACTCCGCCATCTGCCCTTCGTAAGCATCAACCGACTCGGCCGCATGAAACGTGAATGGCACGTCCTGACCAGACTCGCTTTCCCAGGCAATTCCCTGGCTCAATACAAACATGCCTTGGTTAGCCCCTTCATTGGGAAGCATGAACTGACTTTGGCCAACGTCAATTGCCTGAGGCCATGTAACAAAATTTCCCACCAAAGAGCTGGAGCCCCAGGTCAGGGCGTCTCCTGCAACGTAGGCGTACAGACCTGAACCGGGGCGACTTAAGCGAGGTTCCGGTGAGGCGTCTGGCAGGAACAGTTCGCCACCGGGCATCAATTCGGCGGCGGCCAGAAGCGTAAAAACGACCCCCTGCAATCGATCTCTTACCGCATCGCGGGCGCTTTCGGAAAAGGCCCGATCCAGCACCAGACCGGTTATTCCCAAGAACGCAATGAGGGCGATTCCCGCAGCAAGGGTCAGGCGAGTGGTCAGCGAGAAGGGTTTAGACGCGCTCATGGCCGCTAATGATAACGTGAAGTCATCACCGCATCAGGCACTGAATATCGGCGCGTTACTGTATTGCGCGAAAGCGGTAACCTCGACCGCGCAGGGTTTCTATGGGTTTTGTTACGCCTTTGGGGTCTAGCTTTTTTCTCAGACGTCCAACGAACACTTCAATCACATTACTGTCCCGATCAAAATCCTGTTCGTAGATGTGGTCAGTCAGGCGGGATTTTGAAATAACCTCACCAGCATGCATCATCAGATATTCCAGCACCTTGTATTCAAAGGACGTTAGTTCAACCGGCCGATCGGATAAGGTGACCTGTTGCGCACTGGTATCCAGGGCAATGGGCCCGCAGCGCAATACCGACTGAGCCCAGCCGGCTGCTCGACGCACCAAGGCGTTCAGTCGGGCCAGTAATTCTTCAACATGAAAGGGCTTCACCAGATAATCATCAGCCCCAGCACCCAGCCCTTCGACTTTGTCCTGCCATTCTCCTCGGGCGGTAAGAATCAGCACCGGAAAACGCTTCTCGGCTTTCCTCCACTGTTCAATCACCTCCATACCGTTGAGTTTTGGAAGGCCCAGGTCGACCACAGCAACATCAATAGGATATTCCCGGCCCAGGTAAAGCCCTTCTTCGCCGTCGGCGGCCGCATCAACGGCATAGCCTTCGCGTTGCAACCTGGCCACCAGAGTTTCGCGAAGAGGGGTATCGTCTTCCACTACCAGAACGCGCATGGCTCAGCCCCTGGGTCTACGAGGTTTGACGGGGTCACCAGTGACCTGCACGTAGCGCACCTTACCGTCTTTGGTTAACACTTTGACCACATGAATCTGACGATTGTTGCGCACCTCAGTTTTTGCAGAAAGCACCTTCCCGCCAGTATCTCTGCGAACTTTATTCACTGCCTGGGAGAGTGTCATTGCGTTTGCAGCGCCCATACCCAGCCCCAGACTCAATCCCAGAGTCAGTCCTAGCAGAAGATGTCGTCGGCGTTTATTCATCGCAAAATATTATCACTCGTCTAAGACGAAAAGGTCGACCTCATTATGGCAGTTTGGGAAAGCAGCGCGGCAGCAACTCTTACAAGAACCCGGCTCACCACGATCATTAGGGATCTAACAATACCAGCTGAAACTTAACCCTGGCTGAATTGTGCCATGGCCGGGTAGCCTTGGCGCTACCAGCTCATCAGGCGCTCGCGCAGCGCGCCAAATGTGGGTTCGATGTCGGTATATCTGACCGGGCGGCCCAAGAGTTGGTTTAGTGCTGGCGGCACCTCAACCACTTGGCCGATCAGCGGCTCTACAGTGCCCTCAAATTTAGCCGCATGTGCGGTCGCCAAAGCCATCCACGGGCCGGCATCGTGTAGGTGTTTGTAGGCCGCAACGGCGGTTGCGGTGTGGGGACAAATCGCCATCCCCAGAGTGGTAAAACTTTCGGCAATGATCTGGCTGATGGTCTCGTCAGTCACCGAAAACGCCGACACCTGGTGGCGTAACTCCTCGAACTGAGGATGCAGATGGCGCAATCGCTCCATATTACTGGGATCGCCGACGTCCATGGCGCTGGCCAAAGTAGCAACGGTGTCCCCAGGCTCCCAATCACCGGACCTCAAGAACCGGGGAATCACCGTGTTCGCATTGGTGGCCAACACCATTCGACCAATGGGCAGACCACATCGGCGTGCCCAAATACCCGCCAACGCGTTGCCCAGGTTACCGGTGGGCACAATAAAATTAGCCTCCGTTTGGTGCTGCTGAAACCAGCGCAAACTGGCGGCAGCGTAGTAGCACATCTGAGGCAGCAGGCGGGCGATACTGATGCTGTTGGCGGACGTTAACGGACATGCCTGTCGCAGCTGGGCGTCCATAAAAGCGGCTTTCACCAGCCGCTGGCAGTCATCAAAATCGCCTGCTACACGCAGACTCATGACGTTGTCTCCCCAGCAGGTGAGCTGATGTTCTTGGCGTTGGGATACGCCGCCTCGCGGATAAAGGATCACCACCCGCAGCCCTGCCCGCTCGGCACAGGCAGCAGCCACCGCGCTGCCGGTATCACCGGATGTGGCCACCATAACCGTGGGTTGCTGATCGCCGCTCAGCCGACTGAGACATGCCGCCAAGAATCGAGCGCCTACATCCTTGAAGGCCGCGGTAGGCCCATGGAACAACTCAAGAATTGACAGATCAGGATCTGCTGTTTCAACGATGGGAACAGGGAAGTTCAGCGCCTCGTGACAGATGTCCCGCAGCCCATCAGCCAATTCATCGTCAGCGAAGAATGGCCTGATCAGCTGCTCGCCGATGGATGCTAAATCGCTTTCGGGATCAAATTCATGGGGCTGTCGCCGCGGAAAATGATTGGGGACATAAAGACCGCCATCGGGGGCAAGCCCCTGGAGTACGGCGTCAGCCAGAGGAATGGGCGGTCCGCCACGAGTGCTGTGAAAATTCATTGCCGGAACCCGTTGCCGTTTGTGCAGCGTTTTCGGCTCAACTACCGCCAGCAGCGTCGGTTACTAGACGCGCGCCCGGGCAGTTCACCGGTGAGCTGTAGACCGTGGTAGCCAAACCCGCTTCGGCGAACGCCGCCGCCATCGACTCGCCACCAACGGTTGCCGCACTCTCAGCCTGAAACCAAGCGAACACGCTCGGTCCAGAGCCCGAGATTGAACAACCCACGGCGCCAGCTTCCAGCGCCGCGGACTTCACCGCCTTGAAGCCAGGAATGGATTCTGCCCGCTGTGGCTCAACCAGAAGATCTTTCAGGCTGCAGGAAATGACGTCCATGTTTTTCTCAAAGCAGCCGGCGATGAAGGCGGCCAAATTGGCCGACTGGGCAACTACCAACTCGCGGGAAAACCCTTTCTTAAGGGTGGCTCGGGCGTCACGGGTTTCGATCTGTATCTGCGGGTGAACCACAATACAGCGCAGTCGACTGGGCGCGGGAATGGACATTGGATAGCGCTGCCCATAGGGACCAACGATGGCCAACCCACCCAACAACGAGGCCGCCACGTTATCGCCGTGTTCACTGCCGCTGGCAGCCCGTTCTCCGGCCAGCGCGTAGGGATAAAGCTGATTGATTGGCAGTGGAATTTTCAGCATCTTGTTAACTGCTACCACCGCAGCTGCGGCAGAGGCGGCTGAGCCTCCCAAGCCTGAGCCCAGGGGGATGCCTTTATCGACGTCAACTTCGAATCCGGAATCCAGCGACAAGCTGTCCACCATGGCATGAACGGCCTTCAGTGCAGTATTTTCTTCCACATTGGTGGGTAATGATTCCAGCACGCCAGTGACGCCGGACAAATGAATGCCCGGCTGCTCGGTCTGACGAACTGTCACGGTATCACCCACCCCCTGCAATGCGTGACCGAGCACGTCGAAACCCACCGCCACATTGCCCACGCTGGCGGGCGCAAACGCACAGGCTTCACGAATGTTGCCCAGCGAGACGCTGTCCCGGGAGTTGTCCTGATTGGTCATTTTGTTACTCAGTCCTCATATTGCCGCGCAGGCGCCACTTGGGGTGAACCCAACATGGAACCCAGCCGCAGCAGGTCAGCAAAGACGCCTGCTGCAGTGACTTCCGGCCCAGCGCCTGGCCCACGAACAATCAATGGATTGTCGCAGTAGCGCTCGGTGACGTACCGCACCACGTTATCGGTCAGATCAATCCCCGCAAAGGGATGGTCCGCAGACACTTCGGTCAGCCCGACGCTCGCCTTACCATCACTGGTTAGCCGACCCACGAATCGCAGCCGCCTATTCTCTTTAGAAGCGTTTTTCAGCCGGGTTTCCAGCTCACCATCGTGGGCTTTCAGCCCATCGAGAAACTCCTCGACGCTGGACTGGGTCAACTCCTCGGGCACCAGAGATTCAACTGTCAGGTCTTTGACGTTTAGCTCCATGCCAATTTCCCGCGCCAAAATGACCAGTTTTCTGGCCACATCAGTGCCGGTGAGGTCGTCTCTGGGGTCCGGTTCTGTATATCCCTTTTCCCAAGCTTCCCGTACCAACTCTGAAAATCCACGCTTCCCGTCATACATATTAAACAAATATGCGAGGGTGCCGGAAAATATTCCTTCAATCATCTGAACTCTGTCACCCGTCTGGCGCAAGTCAGAAAGGGTCTGAACCACCGGCAAACCCGCGCCCACAGTGGTTTCATACAGATATCGGGTGCCACCATCACGACAAGCCTGGCGCAGCTGGCGATACAGCGGTAAATCCCCAGCAGCGGCCTTTTTGTTCGCTGTGATGACATGAATGCCTCGTTTCAGCCACTGATGATGCAATTGGGCAACCCCGTCGCTGGCGGTGCAGTCGATCAACACGGCATGGGGAATGTGTTCGGTTTGGACGTGATCGGCCAAATGCTCAAGATCCGTTTCTACCCCAGCGGCTTTCATTTCTTCAGGCCATTGCTTGAGATCAAGTTGACTGTCGCCGAGAAGCATTTTGCGCGACCCGGCGACCGCTCTAATTCGGATATCAATGCCAGATTCTTGTTCCAGGCGGACAATCTGTCGCTGCAGCTGATTCAGTAGCGCGCCCCCCACGTTGCCATGCCCAATAATGCCAACCGACATGGTTTGCGCCGACAAATAGAAGGCAGAGTGCACCGCGCGCAGACCACGCTGTACGTCAGCCTTTGGAATAACCGTCGATATGTTGCGCTCTGACGACCCCTGGGCAATGGCTCGGATGTTGATCCCCGCTGCACCCAGTGAGGAAAAGTAACGCGCCGCGATACCCGGCTGCCCTGCCATTGAGTCTCCCACTATGGCCAGGACGCTCTGCCCGGGTTGGGCGCTGATGGTATTGATTAACCCCTGACGCAGCTCGTCTTCAAATTCTTCTTCCAACAGTGCGGTGGCGGTTCGCAGATCCCGACCTGCCACTCCCACGCAAATAGAGTGTTCGGAGGAGGCTTGACTGATCATCACTACAGAAATGCTGCCTCGCTTGAGCGCGCCAAACAAACGCCGAGCGGTTCCTGGCACACCAATCATGCCGCCGCCTTCCACGTTAACCAGCCCCACATCGTCGATGGCCGAAATGCCCTTGATGCTGAAATCATCGCCGCCGGTGGGCCCAATTCGGGTTCCGGCGCCGTCCGGCGCAAAGGTGTTGCGAATACGCACAGGAATGGCTGAAGCAATGGCTGGCCCCAGAGTTTGGGGGTGGATGACCTTGGCACCGAAATACGCAAGCTCCAACGCTTCGTCAAATGAAATGGCGCTTAGTACGCGCGCATCAGGTACGAGCCTTGGATCAGCGCTCATGACGCCGTCCACATCGGTAAAAATGTGGATTTCGTCCGCATCCATCAGTCGCCCAACAATCGCACCGGAGAAATCACTGCCGTTACGCCCCAAGGTAGTGGTCCGGCCGCTGGCCGTTCGAGCAACATAGCCAGGCATCACCCAGATGGCCGGCCGCCGATCTGTGATGGTTTCGGTCAGGGCGTTCTTGGAGGCCGTCCAATCCACATTGGGGCCCATTTCTCCATCACCCACCACCACAAAGGCTCTGGCGTCCAGCCAGCCTGCATCGGCCCCATTGTTTTTCAGGTACGCCGTCAGAAGCCTGGAGGACCAGAGTTCACCCATGCCAGAGACTGCGTCGCGGACCGGGCCGTCTGCTGAGCGGACCAATGATGCACCGCGCAGCAAATCGGCCAGGTCGGAAAAATCACTTTCAACCTGCGCAGGAACTTCGCTGACCAAGTCAATAAACGCCTCACGCTGACGGTCACACAATGCAGCAAGCGGTTCAGAATAGTCGGCCCCTGACTCTGACAGATCAATCAGGTTAAACAGTGCGTCGGTCATGCCTTTCATGGCGGACACCACCACAATCAACGGTGACCCCAAAGCCGCCGTACAAATGTCGGCGACCCGGCGGTAGTGGTTGGCGTCAGCAACGCTGCTGCCGCCAAATTTATAAACTCTGGCTTTGATGTTCTTATCTCCCGTCGTGCCGATCAAAAGATTTCGGCAATCATGCAGCGGACACTGCCGCCGGCTTTTTCCAGCTCACTGACGTCCACGCTGTGTACATTGAACCCCGAGCGCTGAAAAAAATCGAGGGTCGAAGCGGACATGGCGCGTCTTGCCCGATCACTCATTACAACGGCTTGCGGCGTCACCGCCAGGCAGTTGGCGACAAACTGGTTTTTTTCTGCCTCACCGATATAGCAAACGCCATCACCATACAAGCCGTCCAATACCTGGCGCAGTCCAGCATAATGAGGCTGAGGGGCAAAACTCACCACTCCTTTGCCGGCCAAAACCGACAGCACCACGTTGGTGTGATATTCCGATGACGGCAATGCAAAGGTAAACGTTGCCCGAAGTCCAAACGCCTCATGCATGGCCGCAGCCCCCTCGGGATCGGCCCTCTCGCTGAGGCCGCAAAACCCCAGCTGCCTGGCGTGATCGATAACTAACGCACCGGTCAACTCGGCAGTACCTGGACCGGGCGCCAGATCGACCGTTGGGTAACCTAAAGTATCAGCAAAAAACCGTCGAATTCCCGGGTGCTGGGTTTCGCGCTGACGCCCGGGATATCGCATCGACCCGGTAATCAGTTTCTGCTGGCCGGTGGCAAAACTGTTGTTCGGGAAAATACTGTCCCCTGCCCCGTCCAGGGGGCTGAACTGCACTGTGGCCAGACCCAGGTCTCGTAGCAGTTGGGCCAAGGCGCACTGTTGTCGCCACGCCTCGTCGGCGCTCGCTGGATCGTCCAAGTCGAGGTAGTGATTGTCCGCTGCCGTTTCCGTCGCCACCGAGAAACCACGATCCGTCACCAGCATCACCGCCTTGGCGGTGGCTGATGAAAAATCTGCAGCGGCGTTCGCCGCCGCCAGCAGGAACTGGGCGGGGTCAGAGGTCAGCATTTGTTGGGTCAGGCAAAAGCCGCTAATTCTAACCCAAATCCTGCTTCGCCGAAGGTCTAAATCCAGCCGTTCGAAAGGCGGCGTTCCCGCAGCGCCGGAACAGTTTTAGGCAACTCGATACTGGTTGAAAAAGTTGTTACGCCAGCTAATGGGACGGTCATCCTGTCACCGCATATTGCTCGAAAGCGTCGGTAAATTTACCGAAACTCAGGAAGCCCATGTACGGTGTGGCAACAGGGTCACCTTCGACGACGACCAAAAAACCGCTGGCGTTCGCGCCAACAGGTGAAACCAACAGGTCAAATCAGGTCTCCAGAAACCGATTACGCAGCTTTTCCTGCGGCGCGACTCATTGACTCTAGCGCCCCATCAACCACCCACCAGCCCGCGTCGGGGAGATGGGCGTTCTCCGACAGAAAACGGCGCCAGAAGCGACCACCGGGCTGACCCTGAAAAAGCCCAAGCACATGGCGCGTCATGTGTTTCAGCGGGGTGTGTTCGGAGAGCTTTTGCTCAACGTAGGGTCGCCAGGCTCTAAGCACGTCTTCCCGGCTTGCCGGTGCACCACCATCAAGAAACGCCTCCTGACATTGCGTCAGAATCCAAGGGTTGTGATAAGCGGCCCGTCCCAGCATCACGCCGTCGACGTGGTTCAAATGGTCGACGCTTTGGTCAACACTATCGATACCGCCGTTAATCACGATCGTTAACTCCGGGTGCTCTCGCGCCACCCGATAAACTCGGGGATAGTTCAGCGGCGGCACGGTTCGGTTTTCTTTTGGACTTAAGCCTTTCAATAACGCTTTGCGAGCGTGCACCACTAAGGTTGTTACACCACTGGAGGTAACGGCTTCAACAAACGTCTCCAGGTCGGCGTCTTCGTCCTGGTCGTCAACCCCAAGGCGATGCTTCACCGTTACGGGGATGGCTACGGCTTCACCCATGGCGCTAAGGCACTCCGCCACCAGGGATGGTTCCCGCATCAGGCACGCTCCGAAACGTCCGTTCTGCACCCGGTCACTGGGACAGCCCACGTTGAGATTCACCTCATCGAAGCCCAGCTTCTGGGCAATGACTGCGCATTGAGCCAACGCCTGGGGATCTGATCCGCCGAGCTGCAACGCCACGGGATGCTCTGCCGGATCAAAGCCCAACAGCTTGTCACGGTTGCCATGAATCACCGCACCGGTGGTCACCATTTCGGTGTACAGCAATGCGCCGGGCGCCAGTAGTCTGTGGAAGTACCGACAGTGGCGATCCGTCCAATCCATCATTGGGGCAATAGACAATCTAGAGTGTTGATTTATTTGCATTTTTTGTGTATCTTCAAAATGTTGGCGGCGGTTGCTGCTACGCTTCACTACGCCCCAATATCCCCGAATTTGCCCCTCTACGACGACTCATTGCACACACAGCGCACACGAAAATGGCCTCCATCACAAAACTTCCCTCCGGTGCGTACCGGGTCCAGATCAGACGAAAGGGCCGCTACGCGAGCGAGACGTTTCTCCTGCGCGATGACGCCCATCGCTGGGCGCGTCAGGCGGAGACCCGGGTGGATCAGGGGTTGGCCCCGAATAAATCATCCGTGTCCCGCCTCGCAACTTTTGGCGATCTCATCGATCTTCACATAATCGATATGTGCGAGGTAGGCAAACCGCCGCGCCGCAGCAAGGCCGCGACCCTTGCCGCCTTGAAGCGCGATCTGGGGAAGGAACGGATCGGACACCTCGATAGCCAAAAGATGATCGACTATGGCAAGATGCTTGCGGAGCAAGGCGCGGGTCCGGTGACGCTTGGCATCGATATCGGCGTGACCAAGATGATCATCAACCATGCTGCTGCTGTCCATGGCCTCGACATCTCGTCGGAACCCGTTGATCTGGCCCGTGTTGCTCTTAAGCGTCTAGGGCTGATCGGCAAGGGCACCGAGCGGGATCGCCGACCCACCAAAGATGAGTTAAACCGGCTCTTCCGTTGCTTCGATGACAACGACCGGCTAACCCTGCCAATGACTAGGATCGTACAGTTTGCAGTGGCCACCGCGATGCGGCTCGACGAGATTTTCCGGGTCGAATGGACCGATCTCGCCGTCGACCGCCGGATGCTCATGATCCGCGACAGGAAGGACCCGCGCAACAAGACCCGCAACGATCAGCGGACCCCGCTCTTTGCCGCCACTGGGTTCGACGCCTGGGCGCTGGTTACGGCGCAGGCGAAGCAGCTTAGGCCCGCCAAGGGCCGGATATTCCCCTATAATTCGCGATCCGTCGGAACAGCCTTCCGGCGCGCCTGCGTCGAGGTCAGTATCAAGGACCTGCACTTCCACGACTTGCGCCATGAGGGCACAAGTCGCCTGTTCGAAGCAGGCTTCACCATCGAACAGGTCGCGCTTGTTACAGGCCACAAGGATTGGAAGATGCTGCGCCGCTACACGCATATCCGGCCGGAAGCGTTGCATGGCTTGGCCGCGGCGCGCGCGCCTATTCCGTCCGCCAACCTCGCCGCCGAATGACTAGAGAGTGAGAGGAATGCCGTCCCGGTCCGTGACGGGTTTGGAGGTCGAGAGAGAGGCTTTCGGCCGCCCGTCGCAGGAGAAGACCCATGAATACCGAAATTATCGACGCCGGGGCGCTGGTGACGGCGCGGGGCGAGGAGCTGAGGCGCGCCAGGGGGCGGATATTCCCCTATAAATCGCGAACCGTGGGAGCAGCGTTGCGGCGCCCCTGCGGGGAAGTGGGCATCAAGGGCCTGCACTTCCAC
>JBGCET010000006.1:0-40652 GCA_045106555.1 Lysobacterales bacterium
CCTGAACTGGTGACGCGGATTGTCCCCAGGCAGTCTTCGTCTGCCTTCCTCACCGCTCGGTTCACCTACACAGGGGAATCCCGTCTGTCATCCGGGGAGCTTCGAATTTATGTAGACGGCCGTTATGGCGGCATCACGAGAATTTCCGCCATGAATCGGAATGCGGAGGTTGTACTGCCCATGGGTGTGGATCCCAGTATCCAGATGACGTCCACCAACCAAGGTGGAGAAAAAGGCAGCAAAGGCCTTTTGGGTAAACGTCAACAAGAGACCACGGACTATCTGTTCAGCATCACGAACCGCCGCGCTAGCGCGGCACTGATAGAGGTTTTAGACCGCATACCGGTTGCTGTGGATCGCAGCGTAAAGGTCAGCGTGCCGGAATCCGCAACGCCGCCGGCCGAAACGGACATTGATAACGTGCGGGGTACGGTCGCGTGGCGACGGACCCTGGAACCGGATGAGCCCTGGAAAATCAGCCACCGATACACTCTCAGTTATCCCGCCGACAAAGAACTGGTAAGGCGAGTTGTGAGAAACTAATGTTCCGTTTAGGGTTTTAGAGACTTTAGACATCACACAGATCTTTCAAGGCGCCGCTGGGCTGCTGGTCCTGATTGCGCTTTGCTGGCTGCTGAGTGCTCGACGCCAGCAGATTCGATTATCCCTGGTTCTGAAAGCCCTGGGCATCCAGTTTGTGGTTGCACTGCTACTGCTTAAGGTGCCAGCGACACAGCAGGTTTTTGTCGTGTTGAACTACGGGGTTGAGGCGTTGATGGAGGCCACCAGGGCCGGCACGTCGTTTGTTTTTGGCTTTCTTGGCGGTGCGCCGCTGCCTTATGAAGAAACCACTCCAGGGGGCAGTTTTGTCTTGGCATTTAGCGTGCTCCCTCTGATTTTGGTGGTTGGCGTGTTATCCAGTTTATTGCTGTACTGGCGCATTCTGCCACTGCTGATTAAAGGCATTACGTTTGTGCTCGAGCGTCTGCTGGGCATTGGGGGCAGCGTCGGGCTGGCGATTTCCGCTAACGCGTTTCTCGGCATGGTGGAAGCGCCGCTGCTGATCAAGCCCTATTTGTCCAAGCTGTCTCGGGGTGAGATGTTTGCCGTGATGACCGCCGGCATGGCCACCATTGCGGGCACGATGCTGGCGCTGGAAGCGGCGGTGATTGCGGACGCTGTGCCCAATGCAGTGGGTCACCTCATCAGCGCCTCTCTCATTACGCTGCCTGCAGTGGTTTATATCAGCCATTTGTTAGAGCCATGTCCTCCAGGGGAGGTCACCGGTGCTGACAGCAATATTGATCGAGGTGGCGTCAGTGTGGTGGATGTCGTCACTCGCAGCACCCAGTCCTCACTGCAAATTTTCCTGAGCGTTGCGGCGACCCTTGTAGTGGTGGTTGCCCTTGTCCATTTGATCAATGCGGCGTTGGGGTTGGCGCCGAATTTTGCTGATGCTCCCATTACCTTGCAACGCATCCTGGGGTACTTAATGGCGCCTTTCGTCTGGCTGCTGGGAATACCGTGGGCGGAGGCTACTGTCGCCGGCCAGTTGATGGGCGTTAAGACGGTGCTGACAGAGTTTATTGCTTACGTTGAGCTGGGGAGTTTGCCTGCGGGCTCCCTCAGTGAGCGCAGCACGCTGATTATGGCCTACGCGTTGTGCGGCTTTGCCAACTTTATTAGCCTGGGAATTATGGTCACCGGGCTTTCGGTGATGGTGCCAGAGCGCAGGGAGCTTGTTTTGGAATTAGGGATGAAGTCGTTGGTATCAGGCACTCTCGCCACCGCCAGCACCGCCGGTATCGTGGGGTTGCTGGTTTGACCACTCGATCGATGCGACAAGGCCGCACCATGACACATTGGGGGGCCTTTGACGTCGAAGTTCAGGGCGACCGCGTAGTCGGCGTCAACCCTATTGACGGCGACCCTGACCCGTCTCCCATCGGACAAAGTTTGGCGGGTACGCTTACCGACCCCTGCCGAATTGCCCATCCTGCAGTGCGCGCCAGCTATCTGGAGCTTGGGCCGGGAAAAGCGCCTAAGTCGCGGGGCCGAGAGCCGTTTGTACAGGTATCCTGGGACACCGCGGAGGCGCTGGTGCAGGCTGAACTGGAACGGGTGATTGAACAGCACGGCAATGCGGCTATCTACGGCGGGTCCTATGGCTGGGCAAGCGCTGGGCGATTTCACCACGCGCAAAGCCAGGTCCACCGCTTTTTGGATTGTATAGGTGGCTATACCCGTTCGGTTGATACCTACAGCCTTGCCGCCGGCGAGGTGATTTTGCCCCATGTGCTGGGTGATGCCTGGTCTTATCTCGTTGGCCCCACATCCTGGGATGTGATTGTTGAGCACACCCAGTGTTTTGTCGCGTTCGGCGGGCTGCCGCTAAAGAACGCCCAAGTCAGTTCTGGTGGCCTGGCGCGGCACGAACAGAAAGGCTTCATGCAGCGGGCCCAAAGGGCCGGTGTTGAATTCATCAACGTGAGCCCAATCCAGGCGGATACCGCGGACTTTCTTGACGCAACCTGGGTGGCTGCCAGGCCCAACACCGATGTGGCTGTCATGCTGGGTATTGCCCATACCTTGGTCGACCGTGGTCTCCACAATACGGATTTTCTCGACCAGTATTGCGTTGGCGGTGAGGCTTTTCTGGCCTATGTCACTGGGGCTCAGGACGGTCAACCGAAAAGTGCCGCCTGGGCGGCAGAGATCGCTGGGATCGACGCTGACCTAATTGTCAGTCTGGCTCAGAAGATGGCGCAGAAGCGAACCATGATCTCGGTGAGCTGGTCGTTAACCCGCCAGGATCACGGCGAACAACCCTACTGGATGGCGGTGGCCTTGGCCGCGATGCTGGGACAGATCGGTTTGCCCGGTGGCGGGGTGGGGTTTGGTTACGCGGCGGAAAATAAAGTGGGGGTGGCACAAAGCCCGTTTAAGCTGGGTTCGTTTCCAAAACTGCCCCATGCCTGTGACTCCTTCATCCCTGTAGCGCGGATCGCTGACATGTTGCTGCATCCAGGCCAGTGGTTTGACTACAACGGCAGTCAGTATCGTTATCCCGATACCCGTTTGATCTACTGGGCCGGCGGCAACCCGTTTCATCACCACCAGGACCTAAACCGCTTGCACCGCGCCTGGCAGATTCCCGACACCATCGTCAGTCATGAAATCTGGTGGAACTCAACCGCCCGCCACGCGGATATTGTGTTGCCTGTGACCTCAGCGCTAGAGCGAAATGATCTCGGTGGCGCGTCCGGCGGGACAACGTTACAGGCCATGCATAAGGCGGTTGAGCCCCATGGTGAGGCCCGAAACGACTTTGACATTTTTTCCAATCTTGCTCGACGAATGGGAGTGGAGAAGCAATTTACCGAAGGGCGGGACGAACAGGCATGGCTTGAGGAAATCTATCGGCAGACCAAGGACAAAGCAGCGATAGCGAACGTTCAGATGCCAACGTTTGAGGCGTTCTGGGCCGATGGAAGCTACACCTTCCCCGACCCAACTAAAGGGCATGTCATGCTCGGAAAATTCAGGGCGGACCCGGTCGTAAACCCATTGGCAACGCCATCGGGGCGCATTGAACTGCGTTCCGCCACGATCGCGGGCTTTGGCTATGCCAATTGTCCGGGTCATCCCGCCTGGCTTGCACCCAGTGAGTGGTTAGGTGCACCCACAGTGTCGGCCCACCCTTTGCATCTGATCAGCAATCAGCCCAAGACCCGTTTGCATAGTCAGTTGGACAACGGCGGCACCAGCCGAGCGTCCAAGATCGTTGAGAAAGAGCCCATCACCATCCATGGTGATGACGCGGCTGAGCGGGGTGTGGCTTCGGGTGACGTGGTGATTGTCAGCAATGACCGAGGCGCGTTTCTGGCCGGCGCAGTGGTATCTAATGAGATTCGCCGTGGTGTGGTGCAGATTGCCACGGGCGCTTGGTGGGACCCAGAGCATGACGACAGTCCAGCGCCCCTTTGTCGCCATGGCAACCCTAACGCGGTAACTCAAGACAAAGGCACCTCAAGTCTCGCTCAGGGCCCTTCAGCGTTGTCCTGTCTGGTCAGCGTGAAGCGGTGGGAGGGCGACATACCCGCCACTCGAGTGTTTACCCCACCGGACTTTGTTTAGACCCATTCACAGAGTATTCCTGCACGACGCAAACTCCAATGTGAGCATCCAGTCAGGCAAATTTACCGAGCGCTTTAACGGTTTTTTCTACTTCTTGAATCACAGTGGATTTCGGAAAACTCCGTGAGGGAGATTAAACAAACACGGCTGCTAAATTCATAGGCGACCACGCCGCTAGCCCTCAAGTTTTAGATTCATCGGTCGATGATTCTGATAGCGTCCGGGAAAACAAAACCAGTGAATCCAAAAAACCTCCAACTGCCCTCGTTTGGGAGCCAGTCAGCGAGCCCACCCATGGGCCAGGAGCTGGACTACCGCGTGTGGACCCATCAGGTCGAACGCGGATTTAGATTTTTGCGCTTTCAACCGGAGCTAGAGCGGCACTTTCGTCGCTTCCATCTACAGTCTGTTCGTATGCGAATCTTGTTGTGCGTTATCTCGATGATGTCGTTCAGCATTTGGCTGGCTTCCAGCAGCCGGGCGGCGGAGCCGGTTGAGGTGGAAGCCGCCAATACCCTAAAGACCCAGTTGGCCATGTATGTCCAGCGCCCAATATCAATACTTCTGCTGATCACGCTATTTGCCAAACCGTTCTATTTTCGGTTTTGGCTTCAGGTTGCCCCCTTAGTGCTCGCAGTTAGCGGCGCCATTGGCGGATTTTCTGTGGCTGAAACGGTGGTGCAGGGCAACGTACACGCTTTTGTGGCAATGCTTTCCGGGTTTCTTGCTCTCTACATTTTGGTCGGGATATTGTTTTGGCACATTGCCGCAGTGGGAACGGTAATTGTCGCCAGTTACACGATGAGCCTGATCCACTTTGGTGCGCCGCCTGAACTCATACGGTTCGAATCGACTGTGTTGGTCGTAGTTACCGTCGTGGCGCTGATTTTTGCCTACAGTCTGGAGCACAGCCAGCGGGTGTCCTACCTGCAAAGCCGGATCATGCAGGTGCTCAGCAGTGTGGATTCGTTGACCGGTCTGAAAAATCGCCGTGTCTTTGACGAGGAGCTGGAATCACTTTGGAAGCAGGCCCATCGCGACGGCAATGCGTTGGGATTGCTGATGATCGATGTGGATCATTTTAAAGCCTACAACGACCACTACGGCCACCAGATGGGGGATCGCTGTCTGGCTAAGGTTTGCCAGGTGCTCAGCGACGCTGTGCGAAGGCCGCTGGATGTCGCTGCCCGGATTGGCGGTGAGGAGTTTGCGGTGCTGTATTACGCATCAACTGCAGAGCACGTGGTTGCGGCCGGCAAAGAAATTGAGGCGGCGGTTCGGGCATTGAAAATTCCTCATGCGCGGTCTGACAGTGCGGCTCACGTTACCGTCAGTTTGGGCGCCGGGCAGGTGTTTCCTCGCCCCGACCGCTCCCCCGAGAGCCTAGTGCGGCAGGTGGATCAGGCCCTTTATCAGGCCAAGTCCCAGGGCCGTGGTCGGCTGGTGTGGTTTGAGTCTACTCATAAGCTGGGCGACGACTTGGTCACTGCCATTCGTACTGCCTGAAGCGGACTTTGTAGCGGCGGTGATCCGCTTGCCAGCCCATTTGCGCTTGTTGCTAAGGTAGAGGTCAATTTAGCCGGTGCCAGAACAATGCCCAGTCTTGGTTATTTTACGTACGCTGTTTTACTTGCCACTGTTGTCAGCTCGACATCGGCACAGAATCTGGAACCGGTGTCGGGCGCACTGGAGCTCGCTCTCGGTAGGTCTCACGCCTGCTTGTTAACGGCCGCCGGTGGTGTGCAGTGCTGGGGCAGCAATGCCCATGGCCAGTTGGGCACTGGCGACAATCAAACACGGTTTACCCCGGCGCAGGTCAGTGGCCTATCCAGCGGCGTCGTTTCTGTCAGCGGGGGTGAGCGCCATACCTGCGCCGTCATCAGCAACGGCAACGTGCAGTGCTGGGGTGACAATCTCCTGGGCCAGTTGGGGAACGGCGAAACCAGCAGCAGCAATATTCCTGTGCCCGTACTGGCCATTGATGACGCCGTTGAGGTTAGTGTTGGCGGCGTTCACGCCTGCGCGCTGCGCAGTAACCACGAGGTGAGCTGTTGGGGTTTTAACGGTGACGCACAGCTGGGTACTGGTGATACGGATAACCGGCAGCAGGCTACCGGGGTGAGCGGGCTGCAAGACATCACGGCTATCAGTGCCGGGCGGTCCAACACCTGCGCGTTAAACAGTAACGGCGCAGTGGCCTGTTGGGGCGTCGTCGATCGCATCTGTAACGGCTTTGGCTGTAGCTTCCAGTCCTTCGGCAGACCGACGGCGGTCGCCGGTCTGCAAAGTGGCGTTAGGTCGATCAGCGCCGGGGAATATTTTAATTGCGCGGTTACCGATTCAAGGGGCGTTAAATGTTGGGGTGACAACTACGATCGCCAGCTCGGTGTATTGGATACGTTTGATCCGGACCCACTTGAACTGTTCGACATCGACGGCCTGGAAACGAGCGTTAGCCATGTCAGCGCTGGCTACGATCACGCATGCGCTACGCTCGATGACGGCACCGTCCGTTGCTGGGCCAACAATGGGTTTGGACAGCTCGGCGATGGTGCCCGTGAAGACCAATATCCACCGGTAGCTACCGCTAGCCTCAGCAACGCGGTTGAGGTGCATACCGGTCGAACCAGCACCTGCGCGCTTACCCAGGAGGGCCAGGTGCAGTGCTGGGGCAGCAACGGTGCGGGTCAACTGGGGGACAATGACCCTTGGTTCAGGTTGACGCCAACGCCGGTGCCAGGATTGCAAAGCGGCGTTCAAGCTATTACCGCTGGCGCCACACACAGCTGCGCGTTGTTGCAAAACGGCAATGTCCAATGCTGGGGCAGCAACTCTCGCGGACAGATAGGCGAGGGTGGCACTGTGCGCCAGCCTGTTCCGGTGAACGTCGTGGGTCTTTCCAGCGTCAGCCAAATTTCCGCTGGCCGGTCTCACAGCTGCGCGATCACCAATGGCACTCAAGCGCTGTGTTGGGGAAGTAACGAGTTTGGCCAGATTGGTGTCGAACCGCTGCCGGACCAGCTAACCCCTACCGTCGTTACTAACTACTCCAGCGGCGCAGCGAGTGTTGAGGCGGGCAACTTTCATACCTGCGCCAGCACCACCGACGGCGCTGCCCAATGCTGGGGACGAAACATTGAGAGTCAATTGGGTGATGCCAGCCTGGCAACCCAAACCGCCCCGGTACAGGTGATTGACCTTCGCAGCGGCGTAACAAGCGTTAGCGCGGGCGGCTTGCATGCCTGCGCCATCACCGACGATGGCAGTGGACATTGCTGGGGATCTAACGGTGACGGACAGATCGGCAACAATTCCACGGATACGGCATTTACGGCGGTGATGTTGGACTTTCCTGTGCGGGGTGCAAGCGTAATCAGCGCAGGCGCTGAGCATACCTGTGCCGTAGTCAGCGGTGGTGAAGCGCTATGTTGGGGAGAAAACGATGACGGTCAGTTAGGCCTTGGCTTTACAACCCTAAGGCGACTGTTGCCGCAGCGAGTACAGGGGCTTGCCAGTGGCGTAACGAGCGTTAGCGCAGGGGACTTTCACACCTGTGGCTTGCAAGCAGGTAACGCGCTGTGTTGGGGTGAAAATCGCAACGGACAGTTGGGCGACAATTCAACAACCTCTCGCCAGGGGCCGGTGGCGGTTTCCGGGCTGGCGTCGGGCGTGGTGCAAATCAGTGCCGGCGCGGCTCACACCTGTGCGCTCAGCAGCGCCGGCGCGGTTAGCTGTTGGGGCAGCAACGCCAGCGATCAGCTGGGGCTGGGCCGGCGAGATAACCGGGTGCCGGCACCGGTGCTGGCAGATCCCGCGCTGTTTCGCTCCGGTTTCGAGTCGCCAAGTTCACTCTAGTGACCCACTAGCGTCCTGACCTTTCCATGGTCAGCTGGTATGGTTGTTTGACGCCAACCCCATACCGCTGGAGAAGCCCATGTTAACCATCAACGTCAACGGCCAGGATCACCAGGTGGATGTCGATCCGTCGACACCGATCCTGTGGGTGCTGCGGGAAAAAGTGGGCCTGACCGGCACAAAATTCGGCTGCGGCATTGCCCAGTGTGGTGCCTGCACAGTGCACCTTGGAGGCGCACCCATTCGCTCCTGCAGCGTGCCGGTTTCAGCGGCCGTGGGAAATACCATTCGTACGATAGAGTCCGTTGCCGGTGACGACGGTGGACAACACCCGCTGCAACAGGCTTGGATTGAAGAGCAGGTGCCCCAGTGCGGTTATTGCCAGTCGGGTCAGATCATGTCGGCACTGGCGCTGCTTAACAATAATCCGTCGCCCGACGATGCCTCTATTGACGCAGCCATGAGCGGCAATATCTGTCGTTGTGGGACCTATCCCAGGATTCGTCGAGCGGTGCACCGGGCAGCGCAGACTATGGCGGAGACTGGCGGCGAGGGTAACGCATGAACAAGTGGTCACGCAGAGCATTTATTGGTGCCGGGCTGGCGGCTGGTGGGGTATTGGTGTTGGGCGTGGCGGTGCGCCGCGGCCACCGCGCACCCGAGATGGCGGCATTAATGGCGGAAGACGATGAGTCGCTGTTAAACCTGTGGGTGAAGATTGCGCCAGACAACACGATTACCGCCATTGTGCCCCACTCGGAGATGGGTCAGGGCGCGCAGACGGCGTTGGCGCAAATGCTGGCTGACGAACTGGATGCCGACTGGTCGCAAATTCAGGTGGAGGAAGCGCCGGCCCATAAGGAGTATGCGAACTATTCCCTGGCAAAAGGGTTTTTTGTGGGTGATGCCAACATACCCAAGGCGCTGTTGCCGACCATTGATGGCGCTTTCCTGAAGATCACCCAGATGATGGATCTGCAAATCACCGGCGGCAGCACGAGCATTCGAGCCACCGGTCAATACGGCATGCGAGTGGCCGGTGCCGCTGCCCGTGAAATGCTGCTGCAGGCCGCAGCCGATGCCTGGGGCGTGGCGGTGGGGGCGCTAAAAACCGAAGCTGGCGAGGTGGTTCACGACGATCACCGAGCACCCTACGCAGAGTTTGCGGCAGCGGCGGCGCAGCTGACGCCGCCGGTATCGCCGCGTCTAAAAGCCCCAGACCAATTTACCCTGATGGGTCAGCCGGTGAAGCGTTTTGATATTCCGGAAAAAACCAATGGCAGTGCCATGTTTGGCATTGATGCTCAGGTAGACGGATTAGCGTACGCAACAATTTTGCAAAGCCCGGTGTTTGGCAGTGAAGTGTTAAACGTTGATGACGCCAAGGCGAAGACTATGCCAGGGGTTCATGAGGTGGTGAACCTAGGCGACGCGGTTGCCGTGGTGGCTGATGGCTACTGGACGGCAAAGCAAGCGCTGGCTGCTGTCAACGTTGAATGGACTCAAACTGATACTCAGGCTCTTAACAGCGACGATATCTTTGCCCAGTTTGAGGCCGATATTGATGCCGCCATAGAAGCGGGCGACGGCGACGAAGATTTTGTAGAAGGTGATGCCGTCTCTGCGTTGGCGTCAGCCACCACGCAGATCGAGGCAAACTACCGCGTACCCTACCTCGCCCATGCCACCATGGAGCCGCTGAATGCGACGGCCCGATACAGTGAGAGTCGGGTGGAAGTTTGGACAGGCACTCAGAATCCATTGGGGTATCGCGGTGAGGTGGCCGAAGCCCTGGAGATAGATGACGAAAACGTTCAAATCCACAACTTTTATATGGGCGGAGGGTTTGGTCGACGCTCAGAGGCGAGTGTCGCGATCCAGGCAGCCCGCCTGGCCAAAGTCACTGGGCGTGCGGTAAAGCTCATATGGTCTCGCGAAGAGGACATTCGTCAGGACCGCTATCGACCGGCCGTGGTCAGTCGCTTCCAGGGTGCGCTGGACGATCAGGGTAAGCCTGTGGCCTGGGTCAATTACTACGTGGACAAACACGATCCGCCGGATGCGCCCCACATACCCTACGCTATTGCCGACCAAGCGATCTACAGCGTGGAAAGCCCTACCCACGTGCCGTTTGGCCCCTGGCGCAGCGTGGATCATTCTCAACATGGGTTTTTCACCGAATCGTTTATCGATGAGTTGGCAGTGGCCAGTAACCGAGACCCCTACGAGTTTCGTCGGGGCTTGTTAACCAACGCCCCGCGCCAACGCAAGGTGCTTGAGGTGGCTGCTGAGAAGGCTGGTTGGTCTACGCCGGTAAGCGCAGGTAGAGGGCGCGGCATCGCGGTGCAGGCCTCGTTTGGCAGTTATGTCGCAGTGGTCATCGACGTGTTGGTCGACAACGGCAACCTCACCGTGGAGCGGGTTGTTTGTGCTATCGATCCGGGGCTTGCCATTAATCCTGATGGGCTCACTGCGCAAATGGAGTCCGGCATTATTTTCGGCCTTACCGCCGCGCTTTACGGCGATATCGGTATCGACAATGGCGCCGTGGCGCAGAGTAATTTTCATGACTACAAAATGCTGCGCCTGAACGAAACGCCGTTGATCGAGACCCACATCGTCAACAGCGGCAATCCCCCTGGAGGGGCCGGCGAACCGGGTACGCCGGCAGTGGCGCCGGCTTTGGCTAATGCCATTTACGCAGCTTCCGGCATTCGAGTCCGAAGTTTGCCGGTGAAGCTGCCTGCTGGCGAGTCGTTCAGCTAATCGTCTGGGGCTGAACGCCCGGCAGCGTTTTCAAGACATACATGGACGGCTAATGAAGGGCGCTGTAAACCAGTGCTCGTAGCTTGCCCTGGTCGGTTCGGTCCGGCGCCGGTATTAGCTGGGACAAGAACACCACAATCAGCTCTTCCTCAGGGTCTACCCAATAGGTGGAATGATA
Organism: Lysobacterales bacterium; assembly: GCA_045106555.1. Taxonomy (GTDB): domain Bacteria; phylum Pseudomonadota; class Gammaproteobacteria; order Xanthomonadales; family SZUA-38; genus JANQOZ01. Next base: position 10,937 of record JBGCET010000006.1, read on the forward strand.
AGCGCCACCCCAGCCATATTCGCCTACCGAGCCAGGCTGACCTCTGGCGCCCACGTCAGTGACGACATAAAAGCCCAGGCCAAAGCCTACGCCTTTGCCCAGAAAGGGAGGTGCGAGTTCACCAACGTGATCCACTGTCATAAGCTCTACTGACTTTCGACTCAATAGCCTGACGCCATCCAGCTCGCCGCCATTAAGCATCATTTGCAAGAACCGACCATAGTCATTCGCTGTTGAGAGCAGTCCAGCGCCACCGGAATAACTCTTTCTGGGTCCATCGACATACGCCCCTTGACCAACCATGCCGCCGGGGTCAGGCGCACGACTCAATCCTTGATCGGCAGACAAGGAATAGACAACGACGAGCCGGTTTCGCTTGTTTTCTGGCAGATAAAAATGGGTGTTGTTCATCTGCAGCGGCTTTAGTACTCGTGTGCTTAAGAAGTGATCGAGGGATTGGCCACTGACTTTTTCTACCACGGCTCCCAGGATGTCGGTGGAATAGCCGTAAACCATCCGTTCACCCGGCTGAGCATCAAAAGGGAGTTCTGGCATACGATTCACCGTATCTGCGATGGGTTCATCCCTGTCTGCAAAGTACCAACCCGTAATGTCGGCCTCTGCCCATTGCGTTCGAGCAAGGCCGTCGCCGTATCCAATGCCTGAGGTGTGGGTCAGAAGGTCGCGTAGGGTGATGGGTCTTTTCGCAGGTACCACCTGGTAGTCGCCATCACCAACCGGCACAGCCACTGTGGTGTTGCTAAACGCCGGCAGATAGTCAGAAACCGGGTCGGAAATGAGCAGTCGGCCCTCTTCCTGCAGCATCATGACGCCCACACTCACCAAGGCTTTGGTTTGAGAGGCAATGCGAAAGAGATCGTCTGATTCAAGCCTGTCGCCCGCCTCTCGATCCCGGTAGCCGAAGGATTCCAGGTAAACCACCTGGCCTTTTCGCGCGACCAAGGCCACGGCGCCGGCCAGTCGTTCATTGTCTACGTAGCTTTGCATCACGCCGTCAAGTTGGATTAACACCTCCGCCGACATACCGGCCTCGCTGGCCGCTGTAAGAGACGGTTCATGGGGGACGGTATCTTTCGCACAGGCGGGTAATGTCAGTGCAAGCAGAAGCGATGTCAGAAAGGTCTTTCTCAGATGGCAGGGCATTGCTTATCCGTGGTCGGCGCTAAAGGCAGGAACGTAGTAGGTGAGTATAAGTGCGTATTGCCTGTGAATGTGACTGACCTTCTACTATCGCCTCTGTATTGGTGGATTGCGTCCATTGCTGATTTCACTGCGCCAAAGCCTGCGGGACATCACGCCCATCTTGCTGGTGATTGGGTTTTTCCAGCTCGTGGTGCTTCGCCAACCGTTTCCGAACTTACTAGAGACTTTGGCGGGAGTGGGGTTGGTTGTTGTTGGCCTGTCGTTGTTTGTCCAGGGGCTGGAGTTGGGGCTGTTTCCGATTGGCGAATCAATGGCCAACAGTTTTGCCGTCAAAGGCAGTGTGTTTTGGCTGTTGATTTTTGCGTTCGCCTTGGGCTTTGGCACCACGGTGGCCGAGCCCGCGCTGATTGCCGTGTCGGCAGAGGCAGCGAGGGTCGCCGCTGCCGCACAGTTTATTGGTGGCAGTGACGAAGCCAAAGCCAGTTATGCGCTGGGCCTGCGGTTGACGGTAGCTGTGGCGGTAGGGATTGCCATTCTCATCGGCGTATTGCGCATTTTGAAAGGCTGGCCGATTCAATATTTGATCATCAGTGGGTATGTGCTGGTGGTGGCAATGACGGCCATTGCGCCGGCGGAAATTGTCGGCATTGCCTACGATTCCGGCGGCGTTACCACCTCCACCATTACCGTACCGCTGGTCACCGCCTTGGGCGTTGGGCTGGCAAGCTGCATCCGCGGCAGAAATCCTATGGTGGACGGATTTGGGCTGATCGCCTTTGCCTCGCTGACCCCAATGATCTTTGTGATGGCCTACGGTATGTTGGTATGACTGTATGGCTACATGACTTGCTCGATGTGCTCATCGCGACTCTGCGTGATGTAACACCGATTGCGCTGATTATCTTTGGTTTTCAGGGCCTAGTTCTGCGCCGCAAGGTTCCCAACCTGAAGCGTGTCCTGACGGGCTTCGGTCTTGTCTTGCTTGGGTTGACTCTGTTTCTGGTGGGTCTCGAGCAAGCCCTGTTTCCCATTGGCAGAGTAATGGCTGAACAGCTTTCTGATCCCGGGTTTATCGAACGCAGCGCGGGCAGCTTGATTGGCTGGCAACGTTATTACTGGATTTACCTCTTTGCGTTTGCCATTGGTTTTGCCACCACGGTCGCCGAACCGGCGTTGATAGCGGTGGCCATGAAAGCCAGTGAGGTTTCCGGTGGTGCGGTTAAGGTCTGGGGCTTGCGCGCTGCGGTGGCGCTGGGTGTTGCGGTGGGTATTTCCCTGGGAGCGTGGCGTATCGTCACCGGCTTGCCGCTGCATTACTTCATCATTGCCGGGTATGTGGTGGTGATGGTGCAAACGGTGTTTGCGCCAAAAATGATTATCGCTCTGGCGTACGATTCTGGCGGCGTCACCACATCAACGGTGACGGTGCCGCTGGTGACAGCGCTCGGTTTGGGCTTGGCGGAAACGGTCCCCGGACGCAGCGCGCTGATGGATGGTTTTGGATTGATCGCGTTTGCCAGTTTGTTTCCGATAATGACCGTCATGGGATATGCCCAGCTGGCCCACTATCAGGCTAGCAGGCAATCTATCCGGGAATCTAGAGCGTCCGTCTGAATGTTGAGAAAAAGGACTCAGTCATGAACTTCAAATTAATTCTGGCGCTGGTTGAAGATGGCCGAACTGATGCTGTGATCCATGCGGCCAGGGAAGCCGGCGCAACCGGTGTCACAGTAGTGAGCAATGCCCGAGGTGAGGGCGTTAAGCCGCAGAAGACGTTTTTTGGGTTATCACTGGAAACCCAGCGCGACCTGCTGTTGATGGTCGTAGAGCAAGGCCATGCGCGAGCCGTGTTAGAAAAAATTGCCGTGGAGGCTGAGTTTGATACCCATTCTGGCGCGGGAATTGCGGTTCAGCTTGATGTCGAGGACACCGTTGGGGTGGCCCACCAGATACAAGCCTTGCGTGATTCCCACCAGGCCGACAGACCTGACGACTAACATCGCCACAGCCAGCCTGTCTGGCTGGCTGTGGCGATGAATGGGGTCAGGCCATGTTGGCTGCGGCAAACTCCCAGTTGATCAGATGGTTCAGAAACGCGCTGATGTATCCGGGCCGATCGTTCTGATGGTCCAGATAGTAGGCATGCTCCCACACATCCAGAGTCAGCAAAGGTGTGCAGCTGGTATCGGTGATGGGTGATTCGGCGTTGCCCGTGGCGCGAATCTCCAACCCCGACTCAGTGCTCACCAACCAGGCCCAGCCACTACCGAATTGCCCTGCGGCGGCTGCGGCAAACTGCTCTTTGAATCCATCCAGGCTGCCAAAAGCGCTGTTGATGGCGTCAGCCAAAGCGCCACTGGGCTCGCCGCCACCGTTAGGGGACATGCTGTGCCAGAGAAATTCGTGGTTCCAGCTTTGGGCCGCGTTGTTGAAAATGCCCTGGTCGCCGTTGGCGGCCGCTTTGCGGGAAATTTCTACCAGCGAAAGGCCACCGTAGGTGTTTCCCGCGTCGCCTTCCAGCGCTGCGTTCAGCTTGCTGATGTAGGCATTGTGGTGTTTGCCGTGGTGATAGCTGAAGGTGTTAGCGGTAACGTGAGGCTCTAATGCGTCAGCGGCATAGGGTAAATCGGGTAGCGCGAAGGCCATGGATAGCTCCTGATTGATTTGTAGAAAAATTTTGGCCCGCCAATATGCCACAGGTCTGCGTCAAAAAAATGAAAAAATGGGCCGCGTTCAGGTCGCTATCACGGTAAACTTTCAGTCATCTTCAAAAGTACTTCCGAAAAGGCGTTAATGCATCATGTTTGAGCACATTACCCGGGTTCCACCAGACACCATCCTGGGACTGATGGCCGCGTTCAAAGCTGACAACAATCCACAAAAGGTGGATCTGGGTGTCGGGGTTTATCAAGACGAAGCCGGCCAGACGCCGGTGCTTGATTGCGTGAAACGCGCGGAAGCTATTTTGCACAAACAGGAAAACAGCAAATGCTACCTGGGCCCGCGAGGTGTGGTGGGGTTTAATGACGCCATCAGCGCGCTGCTGTTGGGCGCTGATAGCGAGGCGTTGGCTGCAGGTCGTATGGCTACGGTGCAAACGCCCGGTGGCACCGGCGCGTTGCGAGTGGCGGCGGAGGTGATCAGGCGGGTTAAGTCTTCCAGCAAAATTTGGGTGCCGACGCCCACCTGGGCGAATCACGATGCGCTGTTTTCCGCGGCAGGTTTTAGCGTTGAATATTACCGCTACCGTGACAATGTCAGCGGCGGTCTGGATTTTGATGGCATGAAGCAAGACCTCGCCCAGCTGGGGCCAGACGACGTGGTGGTGCTGCACGCCTGTTGTCACAATCCTACCGGCATTGACCTGACTCCGGCGCAGTGGTCTGAAGTAGTTGATGTCGCTGTGGAGCGCCGGTTTCTGCCTTTGGTCGATATGGCTTATCAGGGCTTCGGCGTGGACCTGGATACGGATGCCAGTCTGGTTCGCACCCTGGCCCAAAAGGCCGATGAGTTCATTGTCACCAGTTCTTGCTCGAAGAATTTTGGGCTGTACCGCGAGCGCTGTGGTGCCATTTCCATGGTGTTGCCCAACGCGGAAAAGGCCGCCGATGCCGAAACTATCATCAATGCGACTACTCGAGGGATCTACTCGATGCCGCCCACTCACGGCCCCGGCATGGTGAATATCATTTTAGAATCTGCAGAGCTCACCGCTCGTTGGCATGAGGAACTGGCGGAAATGCGCAATCGGATCAACGGCCAGCGCAGCCTGCTGGTGAATAAGCTGACGGATGCCGGCGTGCGTCGGGATTTCTCGTTTATCGATGAGCAGTTCGGCATGTTTTCGCTGCTGGGTGTGAGCAGCGATGAAGTGGCGAGGCTGCGTGATGAGTTTTCCATTTACATCATTGGTGACACCCGTTTTAACGTGGCGGGGCTGCGGGCCAGCAACATGGACTACTTTGTCCAGTCGGTGGCTGAGGTGCTGAAATAAAAATGGCATAGCAGGTTTGCCAAACTGATATTGCGATTGCGGTCAGTCAGGGTCAAGATCGAGGGTTAAGGCAGATTGTTGCAGCAGGCTCCCGCGATGTCGATGCGGGAGAAATCGCAGTGCTGTCCCAAGCTTTTCCGCAATTCAGGTAGAGAGACATTAATCATGCAAACCGCCACTAATGCCACCATCACCCTCGCGTCAGCCATCGCCGACCGCGTCGGTCCCAATGTGCTGATTAACGATGAGAGCGAGGCACGGTTTCTTGCCACGGATGTCTACCGCACCGGAGTGACCCCTGGCGCGGTCGTTCAACCGCCCGATCGGTCTGCGCTACTGGCGTGTCTGAAAGTGGCTTTTGATCTGGACGCACCCATCATTATTCGAGGCGGCGGTGCGTCCTACACAGACGGATATCTGGCCACCCGAGAAAATACCCTGTTGATCGACACTCGGGCTCTGAAGTCCATCGAGATTGATGAGGCGGGTGGTTACGTGACTGTCGAGGCCGGCGTCACCTGGGCCGAATTGAAAGCGGCCCTGGACCCGCTAAAGCTGCGAACGCCATTTTGGGGGCCGTTCTCGGGAATTGCGGCAACGGTGGCCGGCAGCATGAGCCAAAATTCTATCAGTCACGGAACCGGCGCTTACGGCGTATCCGGCGCGTCGGTGCTGAGTATGGAAATTGCCACCAGCAGCGGCGAAACCTTCCACACCGGCTCTGCTGCCGCAGGCACCAAGCCAATCTCCCGAAGTTACGGACCCGATACCACGGGTTTGTTTTTGGGCGACTGTGGTGCACTGGGCGTCAAAGTGACCGTCACCTTGCCGTTGATCAGTCTTCGGCCCGCGTTTGAAGCCTTATCCTTTTCATTCCAGAATTTTGTGGCTTTGCATGCCGGAATGACGGCCGCCTGCAAAGCCGGGCTGGATGATGGACACTTCGCCCTGAGCGCATCCCTTTCTCAGGGCCAGATTGCGCGGGAAGAACGGGCCGGACGAAAAACCGCCATAGCGCTGTCGGTGCTGAAAAATGCGCGCTCCATGGCCAGCGGCGTTGCCCAGTTAGCCAAAATGGGTATGGCTGGCGATCGCGCGCTGAAAGACGCCGAATATTCCTGTCATTACTTGATTGACGGGGCAGATAAGAAGCACGCGCAAGCGAAGGCTGAAGAGTTACGCCGGGTGATGGCGGAGGTGGCCGAGGAAATTCCGAATACCGTGCCCACGGTAGTGCAGGGCATGCCGTTTGCGCCATTGTTCGCCACCCTTGGCCCCAAAGGCGAGCGATGGGTGCCGCTGCATGGCATTTTGGCCCATGAAGACGTTCTTCCCTTTCACGTCGCATATGACGCTTTTGTTGAGGAGCGTAAAGAACAGTTTGCGGAATTTGGCGTTTGGACGGGTGGCATGTTCGAAAACGTTGGCAGCGCCGGTTTTCTTTACGAGATTGCCATTTACTGGGAAGACGCCAGGAGTATCTATCACGACACCGCGGTAGATGCCGACTACCTCAAGAACCTGCCCAGCTATCCGGAAAACCTCAAGGCTCGGGAATACATCAGCCAGCTGCGCGATGAATTGATTGCCCTTTATCAGGCCCACAACGCTGGCCATTTCCAGATCGGCAAGGCCTATCCGTTCTGGGACAACCTGGATTCGCTGACTCAGAACATGATTCACTCCATTCGGAAAACCACAGACCCTAGCGGGCTGTTAAATCCCGACACGCTCGGAATGCCAGCGCTCTGAGCCGCCCAATGCACGATATTGCCATCGCCGGTGGCGGCATTGGGGGCCTCACCACGGCGTTGGGTCTACTCAAGGCCGGTCACAACGTTCGGGTATTTGAGCAGTCGGACAACCCGGCAGAATCTGGGGCCGGCCTGTCCATCGCGCCGAACGCTGCGGCGGTGCTAAACGCGTTGGGGCTGCGCGAACGACTGTTGGCGATTTCCGATCTGCCCGAGCGAGGCTGCGTTTACGACGGGCGCACTGGCGAAGAGCTGTCGGTCACGCCCTATGGAGAAGTGGTTCGCGAACACTTTGGCGACTACTATTTCCAGACGCCGCGAGCGTCAATTTATCGGCTTCTGGCTGACGAAATCCGCCAGTTAGATCCTCATTGCCTCAGAACGGGCTATCGGTTTGAGTCGTTCGAGCAAACCCCAGATAACGTCACGCTAACGTTTTCGGATAAGCCTGCGGAGCAGGCTCAGGTGCTTATTGGCGCCGACGGGCTGAAATCCAATACTCGCGCCTGCATCCACGGCGACCTTCCCGCCAGGTTTACCCGCTACATTGCCTGGCGTGCGTTGATTCCCATGGCGCGTCTGGACGTGAGTTTTCGTGAGCCGGTTTCCCGAGTCTGGATCGGCCAGGAACGTAATTTTGTGTTTTATCCGCTGGACGGCGGCCGTCTGTTGAACTGCGTTATGTTTGCCGGCGACAGTGACTGGACTGACGAGGGCTGGCGGCAAAAAGCCAGCGTTCGTGAAATTCGCCAAGCTTACAAAGGATTCCACGACACCGTACAAACGGTGATCGACGCGTTGCCGGAGGACGGCTGCTACAAGTGGGCCATGTTTGATCGCGAGCCCCTAGCCGACTGGCAGAGTGGTCGGGTGGCGTTGCTGGGTGACGCTGCACATCCCATGTTGCCCTTTCTAGGACAGGGCGCCTCAATGGCGCTGGAAGATGCGGCAGAGATGATTCACGCCCTCAATCAGCACTCAGACGTGGCTGAGGCGCTGTCCGCCTACGGCGAAGCACGGGTGGAACGCGCTAACTGGGTATTGCTGGAATCCCGCGCGTCCGGTGCTCGATTTGCCAGCCCCAAACCCAGTGCGTCACTTTTCAGCAATGATCAGGCCATGCAGACCGGACGGTTGTTTGGTTGGCGTCCGCCCGCTTTGGTCTAACTTGCCAATAGGGTCAGTCCGGACAAAGGCGGCGAAAAATCTGCTCGCTGATTTTGTCCAGTGGAAAGAAGGTCTCAATGCGAAGCTCGTCTGTGGTTACATCCTGGGGCGTGCCAAAGGTGGAGATAACGCTGAACATTCGCAGCAGCTGATCACCCAGGCGTAAATCCAGTGTCAGCATAGGTAACAGGGGCGAGTCAGCGATATCCGCCTCAGGTATATCCCCGGCTAACGCAATCAGCGCTTCAATTTTCTGCCGCAAAGGTTCGTCGGGCGAGCGAGTCAGATCAGCCCGAAGACGTTGTACGAAGGCGTTGGCCGCTTCATTCCAGTTAGCCAACATGGGCCGCAGACCTGCTGGGTGAAGGGTCATCAAGGCAATGTTTTTCTTTCCTTCATCACTGCCGCTAGCTTCCCACAGGTCGTCGCCACCCACGGCGTTCAACAACGCATTAGCGCATGTGTTCGTCATCATGACGTTCCACTCGCGATCCAGTACCAAGCCCGGGTAGGGGAGCTGCTTGTCCAGCATACGACGTAGCGCCTGTCGAACTGACGTCATGGCATCGTCTTCCAGTCCCTGCTGCGGATAGATGCTGGCAAAACCGGCAGAATCCAGCAGCTCATTGCGACTGCGCAGCGGCACCTCCAGCACCTCCGCCAGTTGCAGCACCATGGCCCGACTGGGCTGACTTCGACCCGTTTCCAGCCAGCTTAGATGCCGTTGAGAAATATTGGCGTTCAAACTTAAGTCGAGCTGGGACAGGCGGCGCATGGTTCGCCAGCGCTTCAGGCTGGCACCAAACTTGGCGGCTAACTGGCGGTGCTGTGAGGGCTGCTTCATGAATTTATTCGCAGAAATTTTGATCAATTCTCCGCGCCTGAATAACTCATGGCAATAACCTCTGAGGTCATTGCGAGCAAGCCCACGCTTTCCAATGATAGGGCCCTGTCCATAAGAGCGAACACCCATGGCTCCAATGAAACGATTGTGCCTGCTGCTTCTCCTGCCCTTTGCATTGCTAAGCACCTACGCTGTCTGGCAGGTGGGGTACGTGGGGATTTTTGAATACCATCTGCCCAGTCCGGCAGGATGGCAGGTCTTTGCCGATCTGGTTATCGGCATGACCCTGATCCTCATCTGGATGTACCGCGATGCGCGCAATGCTGGGCGAAATTTCTGGGTTTTTGCTGCCATTACCGTGTTTCTAGGGTCGTTTGGGCCGCTGCTTTATCTGTTGTTTGCGCCGCCAGAGGTATCGATATTGGACCCTGAGTCCACCAGCAGCGCTTAGCCCGCGTAACGAAAGTTTTCTTGAGCCAGGACTGTGGATGTCGGACGCTCAGGTCATGGAGCGAACCCTGGCTATTTTGCTGCTTGGACTCTGGAGCCTTTCCAGTGCGCAGGTAGATCCTTTGGAACCGGATGACGCACTGCCATTCCTCGGTGCAGGAATGAATGGTGGAGATCCTGATTTTACATTCCCTTCGGACAACATCATTGGGCGCGACGAGGGCTGGCGCATTTCCGGACGATCGCTCAACGGCAGTCAGGATCGGGATTGGATGATTTTTTACGGCGACGAATACCCCTACTGTGAGGTTCGAGGAGAGCTCCGGATTATTCCCGTCGGCAGCAATGCCGCGGCCAATCTTCAGGTGGAAGTGCTCGGCTATGCAAGGTCATCGGTGATTGATTCAACCGTATCTCCAGTCATTCTGCAGTCCTGCTCCCAGGCCCCAAGAGGCGGCAGCACCATCGAGCTGCTGAACGATTCGTTGGTTGGCAGGAGTGATTTTCGCACATTCTACCGCTTGCGAAACTGTCGCAATGCGGGCGTGGTCGAATATCGGTTCGAATTAGAAATTACCCAGCCCGGGTTTTGTTTCGCACTGTCCAACGTGGAAGGCAACGTTCGCGATATTCGTAACGGACGATTAATCAAAGGCGCCTATATTTTCAGCAACCAGAACAACGTCACGTTCAGCAGCCCGGAAACGGGGCAGTTCGGAATGTTTGTCAGTTCAGGTAGTAACGTCGTCTTAGATTTTTTCTCTGGTGAACTTGAATCGGTTGGGCCCGTGAGCATCGGTTCGGTGGCTCCCAGTGATTACATTCCAGGCGTAGAGCTGCTTGGCCAACCAGCTGGCATGATTTTCTTCTCAGGCTTCGAATAACACAAAAGATGTAGAGCCACTCTCGGCGCCGGTGTAGCCTGCACCCATGAATCAGACATTGCACCACTCCCAGGCTCAAACCCGAGCGCTGGAACGCGTCCGAAAACTCGCTTGGCTGCTCGACCGTTCACTAAAAGTCCCCGGTACCCAAATCAAATTCGGTTTAGATGGCCTGATCGGTTTGATTCCCGGCATCGGCGATGGCGCCAGCGCGCTGCTCGGCGGCGCCATCATCGCCCAGTCATTCCAGTTCAAACTGCCCCTGATCGTGCGAGTAAAAATGCTCGGCAACCTGGTCGTTGATGCGTTAATTGGCGTAGTTCCCATTCTCGGCGATCTTCTGGACGTGGGTTTCCAGGCGAACCAAAGGAACGCCCAACTGTTGCTCGACTCATTGGAACAAAAAGAGAAATCACCACCGCCAATCGGTCAGAAACTTGCTGGCGGGGTCGTGATTATCACAACAGTGCTGCTGTTGCTGGGACTGATGATTTTGCCTTTTTGGCTTGTGGCAAAACTTTTCTAGACGACGAAACGTTCCAGAGCGACCCCAACTCAAGGCAGTGACCCGTCTTGGGCCGTTGAAGGAAGTAAAAGCGGACCGAAGGGAGCCATTCCTTCAACGGCCCAAGACGGGTCACTGCCGAGCCGAAGCCCTTGATCTTGCGCGCGTCGGTCGGATTTTTTGTTTAGACCCCGAGCATGCGCCGAGCACTAGGTCCTCGAGTGGATGGCTCCCTGCGGTCCGCTTAACTCCACTCGAGGACCTAGTGCTCGGCGCATGCTCTACCTCTGTGTTGTTCTGTGTGGGGGTCAAATATGGTCGAAGTCGACAACCACTTTGTCGGTGATTGGATGGGCTTGGCAGGTGAGGACAAATCCTGCTTCAACCTCGTTGGGCTCCAGGGCGTAGTTCACGTCCATACTGACTTCGCCTTCGATAATTTTGGCCCGGCACGTGCAGCAAACCCCTCCCTTACAGGCAAAGGGTAGGTCGGCGCCGGCGGCCAGGGCGGCGTCGAGAATGGACTGGCCCTGAGAGGGAATCTCGAGCTCCATACGGCGCCGATCCGAAATGATGCTGACTTTTCGAGTGGGGCCTGCATCTACAGGGATTTCGGTGCGGGCCTTGGCATTTTCTGTGCCGAACAGCTCGATGTGAATTTGTTCTGCACTCAGTGTGCTGTTGGACTGCAGCCATTCACGCAGGGCCAAAATCATCGCCTCGGGTCCGCACAGAAACACCTCGTCGGTGTTGTTCAAGTCCAATAGCTTTTCTGAAAGGTCCGCCAGCTTTTCCTGATCGATACGTCCATTAAGCAAATCAACGTCTCGGGCTTCGCGGCTAAGCACGTGAATCAGCTGCAGTCGGTCCGGGTAACGGTTTTTCAGGTGTTCCAGCTGCTGGCGCAGCATGATGGTGTCAGTGCGCCGATTGCCGTACACCAGGGTGAACTGGCTGTGCGGCTCCGTGGCGAGGGTGGTAGCAATCAGCGAGGCAATGGGGGTGATGCCGCTGCCCGCGGCTAAAGCCAGGTACGTCTTTTGTTGGCCATCTTTTAGCTCAGAAAAGAACCGCCCCTGCGGAGGCATTACCTCCAGCGTGTCGCCGGCTTTCAGGTGCTCGTTGGCCCAAGTGGAAAATCGCCCGTCAGCGACTTTTCGAATCGCTACGGTGAGCGTGCCACCGACGGGTGAACACAAAGAATAGTTACGCCGCAGTTCTTCGCCGTTCAGCTCCTTGCGTAGCGTCAGGTGCTGGCCCTGGGTGAATGCAAACGCCGCCTTGTGCTCTTCAGGCAAGCGAAAGGTCACGCATACCGAGTCGTCGGTGTCCGGAGTAACTGCGGTAACGGTAAGCGGATAAAACTGTGTGTTTAGTGACATTTAAAGTAATCAAAGGGTTCGAGGCAGCTCTGACACTGATGCAGAGCCTTGCAGGCGGTGGAGCCAAATTGGCTGATCACCCGGGTGTTTGTGCTATCGCATCGAGGGCAGGCGACCTGGCGTTCGTCGGTCCCGTTGGAGGCGCTGCCCATCGGCGGGGCGATGCCGTATTGCTTCAGTTTTTCACGGCCGGCATCGCTTAGCCAGTCGGTAGTCCAGGGCGGATTGAAAACCGTTTTCACCTGCCCCTCAAACGGACTGGCGGCCAGCACTTGGCGAACGGCCTGGGTCATCGCGTCCATGGCCGGGCAGCCGCTATAGGTTGGCGTCATGGTGACCACCACCTCACCGGAGTCCAATTCCACATTGCGAATGACGCCCAGGTCGTTGAGGGTTAACACCGGAATTTCCGGATCACACAGTGCGTCCAGCTGGGCTTTCAACGCGGTAAAATCCGAGTTCACGTCGTTACCACTGCAGACCGGGGTAGGCGCGCTGCAGGAACTGCAGCTGAGCCAGCAGGTGGCCCAGGTGTTCGGTGTGCTCGCCGCGCCGACCGCCGTCCACCTGCCAGGTGGCCTGGGGTAAATCCAGGGTGGCTTCGCGCAGTATCAATTCAACCTGATCGCGCCACTGGCTTTGCAGCGGCTCGCGCTGAACTGCAACACCGGCCTCCGCCAGACGGGTTTCCAGCGGATCGGTGATAAACATTTCCGACGCGTAGCCCCAAACGTCTTCGAACGCCTTAGCCATTTTTTCGCGAGACTCATCTGTACCATCACCCAGTCGCACCACCCAGCCTGAGGAGTGGCGCAGGTGATACTGGGCTTCCTTGACCGCTTTGCCGGCAATACCGGCGATGGTGGTGTTGCTGCTCTCAGACAAAGCCTGGAAATAAGGGACTTCGAAGGCGTCAATGAGCAGCTGGCGTGCCATGGTGTCAGCAAAATTGCCAATGGGCAGCTCGCAGATCAACAGGTTGCGGTATTGGCGGGTGTCGCGCAGATAGGCCAGCTGGTCTTCGTCCCGGCCCTGGTTCTCCACTTCGCCGGCGTAGGTCAGCAGTAATCTCGCCCGACCCACAAAATCCAGAGCAATGTTGCCCAGTGCAATGTCTTCCTCAAGAAACGGCGCTTTGGCGGTCCATTCAGACAGCCGGTGACCCAGAGTGAGCGCGTCGTCACCCAGCCGCAGGGCGTATTCAAAAACGTCTGTGTTGCTTGGACTGTTCATTACATGTGTTTCACTTCGTCTGGCACGTCGTAAAACGAGGCGTGCCGATACACTTTATCGTCGCTGGGGTCGTAGAAGGCGGGCGCTTCGTCTTCCTGGCTGGCCACGATGTCTTCCGACTTCACCACCCAGATGCTGACGCCTTCGCTGCGCCGGGTGTACACGTCTCGGGCGTAACCCAAGGCTGCTTCGTGATCTTGGGCGTGCAGGCTGCCCACGTGTTTGTGGTCCAGGCCGCGGCGTGAACGAATGAAAATCTCATAGAGGGGCAGAGTACTGTCAGCCATTACGCGGCCTCCTCGGCGCTGGCCTGACGCTCCGCATGAGCCTTCGCAGCGTCTCGCACCCAAGCGCCTTCCTCATGGGCGGCCACGTGCTGAGCAATGCGATCGCGATTGCAGATACCGTTCCCTTTCACCACCTGCCAGAACTCATCCCAATCGATTTCGCCAAAGTCGTACTCGGCTTTCTGGTCATTCCAGCGCAGGTCTTTGTCTGGCACGGTAAGGCCGAGGTAGTCGGCCTGAGGCGCTGTTTGGTCGACAAATTTTTGCCGCAGCTCATCATTGGTGTGGCGCTTGATTCTCCAAGCCATGGATTGAGCGGTATTAGAGGACTCTGCGTCCGGTGGGCCAAACATCATCAGTGACGGCCACCACCAGCGATTCAGCGCATCTTGGGCCATCTCGCGTTGGGCGTCGTTGCCTCGTGCCAGGGTCAGCATGATTTCAAATCCCTGGCGCTGATGAAAGCTCTCTTCCTTACAGATGCGTACCATGCCACGGGCGTAGGGGCCGTAGGAACAGCGGCAGATAGGCACCTGGTTAATGATGGCGGCGCCATCCACCAGCCAGCCCACCGCACCAATGTCGGCCCAGGTCAAAGTGGGGTAGTTGAAGATGCTGGAATATTTGGCTTTGCCGCTCTGCAGGTCGGCGTTCATTTGATCGCGACTCATGCCCAGGGTTTCGGCCGCGCTGTACAGATAAAGGCCATGGCCGGCTTCATCCTGCACTTTGGCCATCAGCACGGCCTTTCGCCTTAGCGACGGTGCGCGGGTTATCCAGTTACCTTCAGGCTGCATGCCAATAACCTCCGAATGGGCATGCTGACTGATCTGACGAATCAGTGTTTTACGGTACGCGGCGGGCATCCAGTCCTTGGGCTCAATCTTCACATCATCGGCTACTCGCGCATCAAAATCGGCGGCTAATTGCTCGGTATCGCCTGAAAAATTACTGTTCATCATCATTGCGTCCTTGATTCACCTCTAATATGATACAAAAAATGTAAAAAATCAAAATTTTCTGTATCATTAAGTGTTTGAGCACCTACTGCCACTGGGTCTGTGCGCCTGACTAAGGCCATAGGGACCCAGCGGCGTCTGCTGGTATGGTACCGCCAACACTCACTGGAGGCCCCCATCATGACAACCCAATTTCTCAGGCTGCTTGTCAGTCTGGCGCTGATCATTCCGTTGGCCAGCATGGCCGACGACATCGATATCCCGTTCGAGAAATTTGTTCTGGACAATGGTCTGACCCTTATCGTTCATACCGACCGTAAGGCGCCCGTGGTGGCCGTGAATCTCTGGTATCACGTGGGTTCGAAAAATGAGCTGGAAGGCAAAACCGGATTCGCCCACTTGTTTGAGCATTTAATGTTCAACGGCAGTGAAAACTACAACGACGAGTATTTCGGGCCCTTCGACCGTGTCGGCGCTACCGGAATGAACGGCACGACCAACTTTGATCGCACCAACTACTTTCAGGTGGTGCCAAAGAACGCGCTGGACATGGCGTTGTGGATGGAATCAGACCGAATGGGACATCTGCTGGGCGTCATCGACCAGGCACGCCTGGACGAGCAGCGCGGCGTGGTTCAGAACGAGAAGCGCCAGGGCGAAAATCAGCCCTATGGCAAAGTATTTATCACCGCCTTCAAAAATATGTTCCCCAAGGGTCATCCGTACTCGTGGTCGGTGATCGGATACATGGAAGACCTGGAGGCCGCTTCCCTTGACGATGTTCACAGCTGGTTCAAGCAATATTACGGCGCGGCAAACGCCACTGTGGTGGTGGCCGGGGACGTTGATCCTCAGCAGGTCAAAGAGCGTGTTGAACACTACTTCGGCTACATTCCCAGTGGTCCGCCGCTGACCCGACAAGACACCTGGATTCCCGATTTGAAAGGTACCCATCGACAGGTGATGCAGGACCGTGTGCCCCAGGCGCGCACCTACAAGGTGTGGATGATGCCGGAAATCGGCAATATCGAAGCCAATCATCTTGACTTGGTGTCGGGCATATTAAGTGAGGGAAAAACCTCACGTCTGTACAAGCGGCTGGTGTACGACGAGCAGATTGCCTCTGACGTCAACGCATTTTCTCTGCCGCTGGAAATAGCGGGAATATTTGGTGTGGTTGCCACGGCGCTTCCGGGTCAAGACCTGGCGGCCATCGACCGGGCCATCGAAGAAGAAATCGCCCGGTTTTTGAAAGAGGGGCCGACCCAAGAGGAGTTGGAACGCATCCGTACAACCCGTCGTGCCAGTTTTGTGCGCGGCATGGAGCGGGTTGGAGGCTTTGGCGGAAAGTCAGACATTCTGGCCAGAAACCAGGTTTACCTGGACGATCCCGGCGCATTTAAGACCACGTTAACGCGCTGGGAGTCGGCCACCCGAAATCAGCTGAAGTTTGCCGCAAACCAGTGGATGGGCCGCGGCCAGTACGTTATCGACGTGCTGCCATTTGCCGAATTTTCGGTGGCAGAAAATACCGTTGATCGCAGTCAACTTCCTGAAGTAGGCTCACCGCCGGCGGTGGATTTTGACAACTTTGTTCGCAACGAACTCTCCAATGGCCTCAAGGTGATTGTGGCCGAGCGCAGCGCGGTGCCGGTGGTTAATATGCGACTGATGGTCAATGCCGGTTATGCAGCCGACCAACTCGCCTCGCCCGGCACGGCAAGTTTGGCCATGTCGATGTTGGATGAGGGCACCCGCAATCGGTCTGCGCTGGAAATCAGCGACGAACTGAAAGACCTGGGCGCCACACTGTCCAGTGGTTCCAATCTTGATATGTCCACGGTGCGGGTGTCGGCATTGAAAGAAAATCTCGGCGACACCCTGGACATCTTCGCTGACGTGGTGCTCAACCCCGCGTTTCCGGACAGTGAACTCGACCGCCTGCGCAAGCTCCAGCTGGCCGGCATTGCCCAGGAAAAAGTTCGCCCCATGAGCATGGCCCTGAGGCTGTTTCCCAAACTGCTTTATGGTGGAGACCACGCTTACGGCCTGCCGTTTTCCGGCAGTGGTTATGAAGACACCGTCAGTGCGCTAACCACGGACAATCTGAAAGCCTTTCACAGCACCTGGTTCAAACCCAACAACGCCACCCTGTTGGTAGTAGGCGACACCACCTTCGAAGAAATACAGCCGATGTTGGAACGGCGCTTCAAGAACTGGGAAGCCGGTGAGGTGCCGCAAAAAAACATTGATTTTGTGACCCCCAAGGCCCGCTCAACGGTTTACCTGGTCGATCGGCCGGATTCGGAACAATCAATGATTTTCGCCGGACACATTGCGCCGGCCAAAAACAACCCCGACGAGATCGCCATCGAGGCCATGAACGAAGTATTGGGTGGTAGCTTTAACGCTCGTCTGAATATGAATCTGCGGGAGGACAAACACTGGTCTTATGGGGTTCGAAGCACGGTGATTGATGCCCGTGGGCAGCGCCCTTTCTTAACCTACGCGCCAGTCCAGACGGATAAGACGGCGGAATCCATGGCAGAAATTTACGGCGAAATCTCTGCTATCCAGGGCGAACGTCCACCCATGGCCGAGGAAACTGCTCGGGCCCGGGACAAGAACAGTCTCACCCTTGCCGGACGCTGGGAGACGGCGAATTCGGTGGCCGGTTCGTTAGCTGAAATGGTGCGGTTTGGTTTGCCTGACGATTACTGGGATACCTACGCCGGAAAAGTGCGCGGCTTGTCTGATCAACAGGTAACTGACGCTGCACGCAACACGCTGACTCCAGATCAGATGTTGTGGGTGGTCGTGGGCGACCGTGCAAAGATTGAAGCGGAAATTAAGGCGCTGGAGTTGGGAGATATTCAAATAATGGATGTGGACGGCAATGTGCAGTAATCGTCCAATGGCGGTCCAGGTTTAATGCCGGTTTACCGTTTCAACGGCCTCACCCCGGTGGTTCACCCCTCGGCGTTTGTCCATCCCACCGCCGTATTGATCGGCGACGTGCTAGTGGCGGAGGGGGCTTACATTGGCCCCTGCGCTAGTCTGCGCGGAGATTTTGGTCGGGTGGTTCTTGGCCCGGGGAGCAACGTGCAGGACACCTGCGTGATGCATGCGTTTCCCGATCAGGATGTGACGATCGAAACCAATGGGCATATCGGCCATGGGGCAGTTCTGCACGGTTGCACTGTTGGTGAAGATGCCCTCGTGGGCATGAATGCCGTGGTTATGGACGAAGCAGAAATTGGTCCGGGCGCCTTTGTTGGCGCCTGCGCATTTGTGCCGGCAAAATTTACCGTGCCCGGTGGACACCTGGCGGTTGGCACGCCGGCCAAAGTGGTTCGCGAGCTCTCAAAGCAGGAACGTGAGTGGAAATCCGCCGGTACCGCCGAATATCAGGGCCTGGCAAGACTGTCACTTACCGATCTGGCTGAAGTTGAGCCGCTGTCTGAAGAAGAGCCCAATCGCCCACGCATGGACATCTCCCGGTATCAGTTCAAACCTTCTTAGGGCGCCCGCCAAAATCAGAGTCAAGGAGTACAAGTCATGAAGCTTGCAAGTTACGTTACCGGTGGCTGGCACCGCAGCGAAGAAGAGGGCGTTACCGTCCACAACGCGGTCACCGGCGTGCCTGTCGCCCAGGTCTCATCGGCTGGTATCGATTTCGCCGAAGTGGTTCGTTATGCCCGAGACACCGGCGGCGCAAATTTACGCAAGATGACCTTTCACGACCGTGCCCTGGCTCTGAAAGCGCTGGCTAAGCATTTGCTGGAACACAAAGAAAAGTTCTATGAAGTGTCGGCCTGGACTGGGGCTACCCGAGCCGATGGCTGGGTGGACATTGAAGGCGGCATTGGCACCCTGTTTGCTTACTCGTCCATTGTCCGTCGAGAATTCCCCAACGATACGGTGATGGTTGAGGGCGGTGTTGAGCCATTGTCTCAAGACGGCAGTTTTGTCGGTCGCCACATGCTCAGCCCGCGGGAAGGGGTGGCCGTTCACATCAACGCGTTTAACTTTCCTTGCTGGGGCATGCTGGAAAAGATAGCGCCCTCACTGGCTGCCGGAATGCCGGTAGTGGTGAAGCCGGCCACCGTTACGTCCTATCTCACCGAGGCGATGGTGCAAGAAATTGTCGCGTCAAAACTGCTGCCGGAAGGGGCGATACAACTTATCAGCGGCAGCACCGGAGACTTGTTGGATCATCTGGAAGAGCAGGATGTGGTGACCTTTACCGGGTCGGCCAGTACCGGGGTCAAACTGCGTGCTCATCCCAATATTCTTCGCCGTTCCATCCCGTTCAATATGGAAGCTGACTCTCTCAATTGCTGCATTCTGGGGCAATCGGCTGAGCCGGGTACTGAGGAGTTTGACCTCTTCGTGAAGGAGGTCGCCAGAGAGATGACGGTGAAGGCGGGGCAGAAATGCACGGCCATTCGACGAGCGATTGTTCCAGGAGCTTATCAGGACGCCGTTCATCACGCATTGGCCAGTCGGCTTGAGAAAACGGTGCTGGGTAACCCCACGGTAAAAGGTGTGCGCATGGGCCCACTGGTAGGAAACGATCAGCGTGATGACGTGTGGGCCGCAGTGGACGCGCTTACCGCGCAGGGTTGCCAGATTGTTCATGGCGGGCAGCGAGAATTTTCGGTCACCGAAGCCGATGCCCAGGCGGGCGCCTTTTTCCCAGCCACCTTGCTGGCCTGTGACAACCCCCTGGCGACAACCGAAGGACCTCACGCCATTGAGCCCTTTGGTCCGGTCAGCACTCTAATGCCATACCAGAGTAACGCCGAGGCGGTGGAAATTGCTCGCCGGGGCAGAGGGTCATTGGTCGGGTCGGTGTTTACTTTCGATAACGTTGAGGCGCGAGAACTGATCTTGGGTACCGCTGCCCATCACGGACGGATGTTAATTATCAATCGAGAGTGTGCAGCAGCTTCCACGGGCCACGGGTCGCCGATGCCATCGCTTGTTCATGGTGGTCCTGGCCGCGCAGGCGGCGGTGAGGAATTGGGCGGTGCCAGAGCGGTAAAACATTACTTGCGGCGCACCGCGTTGCAGGGCTCACCCACCACGTTGATGCACATCACCAATGAGTATGTTCCGGGAGCCGCGGTTAAGACCGATTCGGTGCACCCGTTTCGCAAATACTTTGATGAACTTGAAATTGGCGAGTCCTTAACCACCCATCGACGCACGGTTACCGAAGCCGATATCGTCAATTTTGGGTGCCTTTCCGGAGATCATTTCTACGCGCACTTCGATGATGCGGCGGCAAAGGCATCACCCATATTTGGACGTCGGGTTGCCCATGGCTACTTTGTGATCTCAGCGGCGGCAGGGATGTTTGTTGATCCGGCGCCAGGCCCGGTGCTGGCTAACTACGGGCTGGACAATCTGCGTTTTATTGAGCCCGTGGGTATTGGTGACACCATCCAGGTGAAAATCACCGTGAAACAGAAAATAAAAAAGGAGCTGCGCGACCCTGAAGACGTTCCTCAGGGCGTGGTGCGCTGGGCGGTGGAAGTGACCAATCAGGCGGCGGAAGCCGTTGCTTTGTATGACATTCTGACCCTGGTGGAGCGCCACCCAGACAACTAGCGGACCAACCCAACAAAGGCTGCTAGCGAACAAGTCCGCACCAAGTCGGGCTGGGTTAACAGAAAAAATGTCCAAAAAATGTGACATATTTTGCTGTTTATCGTGACTTAATCCGTATAGTTTCCGCCAAGCCAGACGGTATGTCTGGCGGTCAGGGACACATCAGCTCAAGGACGACGCGCTCACGGGTGCTGCGTCCTGCCGGGCGCCGCCCCACCTGATTGGGGATTGGTATGAAACGATCGTTATTCGTTGCCGCTGTATTGGTCAGTGGCATTTCCGTGGCCCAGGTCGACGACTCGGTGCCGCAAACCTTCACAGAACCTGCGCTGGAGCGTCCGGACCAGCAAAAAGCTCTGCAAGACGCGTTATTTGATCGGCTGTTGGCCAGCCACCCGTCAATTGAGGCGGACCAGATGCTGCGTATCACTCTGTCTCACCAGGACAAAATAGATATTGGTGAGGCCCAATGTGTTGTGGCCTGTGATGAGCATATCAGCGCACCCAGGGCACTGGAATCGGGCAAAGTGCGAGATCTCCAGCATGGGGTGGATATGGGTTTGATTGCTCGTTCTGGGCTGAAATCGGGGCAAAGCGCTGCCGGTGGTGTGGTTAAGATCGAAGGGAGTCGAAACGCCTGGACTGCGGGTGTGACGTCGCCCGGCGCCACGGCCTTACGATTGAATCTGACGAATGTGCACTTACCCGAAGGCGCGTCGTTGGCCATTTACAACCTATCCGGCGAAGCCTATGGCCCCTACACACTGGACGGGCTGAATAAATCGGGTGAGTTTTGGACCCACACGATTACCGGTGATGAGGTTTTTGTTCGCTTATCGTTTGACAATACAGCCAAATCCGAGAGCCATCATGCCCTCAACTTTACGATCGCCCGCGTGGCCCATATTGGCCCTCGTTTTCAGGTAGCCGGTGCATTGAGCGTTTCAGCGGAAAAGGCCTTTTGCAGCTTTAATGAAAGCTGCGTAGAAAACGGCGGCTGTTATAACAATTCGGATTGGTCGCAGATGGAAAACACCAAAGATGGCGTGGCGCATATCCAATATGTCAGCGGCGGCAGTTCGTTTATTTGCAGTGGCGGTCTGATCAACGACACCGACAGCTCCAGCCAGACGCCTTACTTTCTCACGGCCAATCACTGCATCAGCAGCAACGCCGAAGCCAGTAGTATGGAGGCGTTCTGGCAGTTTGGCGCAGGCTGCGGCGGCAGTTGTTACAACCCCAACGGTTCGGTTCCAAGAACCAACGGCGCTACCTTGTTGAGCACCAGCGCCACAGGCGATTACACGCTAATGCGGCTGAATGAAAACGCCCCGTCTGGTACCACTTTCCTGGGCTGGACAGCCTCGCCAGTGGCTAACAGTAATGGCCGCGACTTATTCCGAATCAGCCACCCGAAGGGTGCGCCACAGGCATACTCCCGACACGATGTGAGCACCAGCATTGGCACCTGCGGCTCCTGGCCCAGAGGCAACTGGATTTATTCCACTGATGCGGTGGGCGCAACGGAAGGGGGGTCCAGCGGCTCGCCTGTGTTAAACGCTTCTGGACAGGTTGTAGGGCAGCTGTCCGGCGGGTGTGGCCCCAATCCCTCGGCCGCCTGTGACAGCCGGAACGCAACGGTTGATGGTGCCCTTGCTGGGTATTTTGATCGGGTTGAGGAGTGGTTGGACCCTGACACAACACCGCCGGGGGGCGGCGGCGATACCTATACCGGCAGTCTGTCCGGTCGCAATGATCGCGATGTTCAGCCGGACGGTACTTATTATCAAAGTGCCGCAGGTTTGCATGTGGGTACGCTGGTTGGACCCTCCAACGCGGACTTTGACCTAGCGCTGTACCGCTGGACCGGCAGCTGGACCCGAGTTCAGGTGTCTGAGTCGTCCAACTCCAATGAATCGATCAGCTACAACGGCGCGTCCGGGTACTACTACTGGCGGGTTTATTCCTATTCAGGTAGCGGCAGTTATACGTTCAGCTTAACCAGGCCCTGACGTGTGGTTAAGTCCGGGCCGCAAGCGTTGCGGCCCGGACTTTTTGAGTCGCCAGAGAGTCCGTATGGATACTAAGAAGGCCGTCTCGAGTTTTCGGAGGTCACACGGGCCGTTTGAATGACGTCTCCGCGCAGGGTCCAGCCCACCATCGCGCCGAGCAGCGCTGCAGCAACTAAAGAGAGGGTTATTTGTCCGGCTAAATAAAACATGATCAAGTCCTTTTGATAGTTGCCGCCCGGGCGGCCTGATTGGTGACATCGCGCTCCACGCTGAGTAAATTCACCGAGGCATCCAGCTGGTCAACAGCGGGCAGTCGATCCAGTGCATTAATCAAATCTTGCACCGCTGGGGTAATTTGCTGAGGAGAGGTGGTTCGCATAAGGCCGCGCAGTGTCAAGTTGCGACCGTCAACGCTGACAACCATATGTTGTACGTTGTCGACGGCAGCAAAGGCCTGACGGTACACATCTGCTTCAATTCTCGGTGCGGTGTGGATGACGGTGGCACCGGTCAGTGCGACAAATGCGGTGCCCAAGGCCAAATAACGTCTTGTAGAAAACATAATGACTGCCATTAATACGATGGCATTGATCATTCCAGTGTGGCGCCCCGATTGCCAGCGGTTGCAACATACGTTAACCGCGGGGCAACATTTGTTTGCGTCTGTAACCACGGCGGCTACAACCTGATGAGTCAGGCAAAGGACAAATCAGGAAAGGGGCTTTCCTTCCATTTCCTTAAGAAATAGCGCCGCAATAAAGGTAATTGCCAAAAACGCCGTAATGAAAAGAACCGTCTGGCCGAAGGTGCTGGTTGCCAGCATGGCACCAATGACAACCGGGGCAATGGCGTTGGCCACACGCTGAGCAGATACGCCCCAAGCGGTGCCCGCCCCACGAGAAGGTGTGTCATAAATTTCGCTAAGCCAGGTGTTCCATACGCCCCAGCCTCCGAGCATGAAAAATGACAATCCAAAGTTCCAGCCGTACATTTGGGTCATGGAA
Source organism: Lysobacterales bacterium (assembly GCA_045106555.1). Classification (GTDB taxonomy): domain Bacteria; phylum Pseudomonadota; class Gammaproteobacteria; order Xanthomonadales; family SZUA-38; genus JANQOZ01. The sequence continues at coordinate 34,192 of JBGCET010000006.1, forward strand.
TCTGAGTAGGCGAATCCCATGCCGCACACCGCGGAAAAGAACACAAAAGTCAGCAGGACCCGGCGCCGGCCGAACCGGCCGGTGAGAAAACTCGCACAGATATAACCCGGAAACATGAACAGCGCCGACAAGGCGATAAACCCCAAACCCTGGGGCGCACTTAAGCCGCGCTCGGCCAGTAACGCCGGCATCCACGATGCCAAACCCCAGTAGCCCCAGGAAAAACAAAAATTGATGATCGTCTGCACAACCGTGACCTTAAGCCGCGGGCCCGAGAAGATCCGGCTGAAGGGCATCTTGCCGGCGGTGGCCTGATCGGTCGGGCTGATCACTGGCTGAATCTTCTGCATGGACAGTTGGCGGATAGCGTCTTCGGCCTCCTTGGCGCGGCCTTTCTCTGCCAGCCAGTACGGCGACTCCGGGACGATGCTGGCAATCACCAATGCCCACAGGCCGGCGACGCTGCTAAATCCCACCACCCACCGCCACCCCTGGTCTTGCAGGGCGATGGTGACGCCAACGGCAATCAACACTCCTAGGGGCCAGCCGGCTGAAAGATATACCGTGGCCCGGCCGCGCATTTTCACTGGGACCAGTTCAGTAAAATAGGGGAAGGTCACCACCAGGGCGCCCGCCAATACCACGCCACAGGCAAAGCGAATGGCCAACAGAATCTCAAATGTAGGAGCAACCGCGCTCAGCAGCGGAAACATCGTATAGGCGCCGATACTGATGAGAAGGCAGGTTCGCCGACCCCAAACGCCCATGAGTTTTCCCCACAACAAGGCGCCGGGAATCATGCCGAGGAAGATTGCGCCGATTAACGAGCCTGTTTGACCCGTGGACAAACCAAAATCTGTGGCGATGGCGCCGCTGGAGTAGATGATGATCATCATCTCCCAAGACTCAATGACAAAGGCAATGAACAACGCGAAGCCCGCCGCCCAGTGGCGTCGTGTTAGCGCCATATCCTCAAACCAATGGCCAACAGGTTTGGGGGCAATCTGCGCAGGGGTGACGGCGGCTGTGCTCATAGTTAGTTGTCCCTGATTGGCATTCGGGCGGTGTTACTTCATGGGGGTAACGCGATGTACGGAAATATTTTGCGAAAGCAATTCGTTGTCTTCGGCCAGACTAAACGCGCGCAACAAGGTGTCGAAACCACTGACGACCTCACCAAACGCGGCAAACCCACGTCCATCCGGCGATCGTTCACCACCAAAATCCAGTGACGGTTCATCCCGCATGCAGATAAAAAAGCTTTGATATAGCTCACCGACCTCAAACCGTGCCGCCGATACCGTCCACTGCCGATGGCGCAATCCCGTCGTGTTGGTGGGTTCGTGAACCACAGCGTCTCTTTGCTGGTCCATGGCGTGGCGGGTGCCAATTTGGACCACTTCAATGTCAGTACTGGCGTTAAGTCCTATGGTGTTCTTGGGCGACACAATGCGAAAAATGGCGCTGTTGTCCAGTGTGCCGCTTGCCGCTAAATCATGAAAGTAAGCGCAGGTGTAAGGGGCGAGACGTGTATTGAGTGTAAAGGCAAAATTGCCCAAGTCGGTCTCAACGTTGAGACCCGATATCGGTCCGTCGGAGTCCTGCTCTTGATGGTCCGCCGGTGCCGCCGATTGCTTGACGGTCACTACTCAGCTCTTGTCCTGGCCTGACGGGAACAGCACCGGAGTACCCACCCATAGCACCCGCGCCGCATGCTTGCTGCGGTTGGCTGCACTGTGATCCACCTGGGTATTGTGGTGCACACAGTCACCGGCTTTCAGGACAAACGTTTCACCGCCAATCATATGTTCGATTTCGCCCTCAATGACGTAGAAGAAATCTTCGCCCTGGTCCCGATGGGAGGTAGGCAGTGCGGTTCCTGGCGGAATCTCCATCATTAATGCGCTGAGCTGTTGGTTGCGAATATCGGCGTTCAGCTGGTGGTAGACAATGGGAGAGTCAATTTCGACAAATACCGGATCGTCGGCCCGGCGCACCATCGAGGTAGGTGCCGGCGGAGTGATGAAGTAGTTCACATCAGTTTGCAGGGCGCGGGCGATATTGATTAACGAAATAATGGATGGTGTCGCTTTGCCGCGCTCTGCCTGAGACAGGAATGCTGCCGACAGATCGGAGGCTTCCGCCAGTTCCTGCAGTGTCATGCCCAACTCCTTGCGACGGGCTTTCAGCAACGCACCGATGGAACGTTTTACGGGATTCGTGGCGATCGCTTTAGCGCTAGGCATATGAGGTCGAGGTGGCCGTTCGTTGCGGCCACTGGCTGGAAACAAGACACGATTCTAGCGTTAACCGGCGCTAAGTCAAAAAAAGTTGATTTACTTAAAAAATTAAGTAAGGTGAAAACTTCGAGCGACCCGCGCATCGCCTGTTCTTTGTTGGGCAATGCCGCCGTCGAGCATTATTTTCGTCCATCAGACGCATGGGGTAGTCCTATGAAAGCCGCAGTATCCACTTCTCTCCTTACTTCCATGATCGTTGCCGCCTTGGCGCCGCCCGCGCTGGCGCAAAACGACGCCGGCAACCTGAACACCCTGGAAGAGGTCATCGTGACGGCCCGACGTCGAGACGAGTCCATACAGGATGCGCCTTACTCGGTCACCGCATTTACTGACCAAACCATTCGCGATACCGGCATTGACCGTGCAGAAGATTTCATCGCGCTAACCTCTAACGTCACGCTTGCTACCTCCCAGGGTATCGGCACCAGCTTTTTGAGTATTCGAGGCTTGACCCAGGTGCGTAATGGAGAGGCCCCGGTTGCGACAGTGATCGACGGTGTACTCCAGTTCAGCGGCATACAGTTTCGCCAGGAGCTGTTCGACGTGGAGAGTATTGAGGTAGTAAAAGGCCCTCAAGGCGCAATTTACGGTCGTAACGCTACCGGTGGCGCCATCATTATTAATACCAAGCGGCCCACCGATGATGCCCGTGGCTATTTTCAGTTGGGCGCTGGTGACGGCAGCGAGCTGTCCTTTGAGGGTTCCTACGGCGGTGCGCTGAGCGACAACCTTTACGGCCAGATTTCCGGAAAGTACATCGATCGCGATGGCTACCTGGATAACATCACCCGCGGCGAAGAAGCGGACCCGTTTGAAGACGTTACCGTGCGTGGTCGACTCATCTGGGATGTTAGCGACACGTTGGAAGTTGACCTGCGCGCCAGTGCCCAGGAGCACGATGGACGGGCTATTGGTTTTCAGTTTCAGGGTGTCAACATTGCGCCTGACGGCATCACCGCCAGCGGATTTGGCACCGATACCGGGCCATTTGATGCCAACAACGTGTTGCCGATTCGGGACAACAACCCCGACACCGGAGACCGGTCCATGCAGGACTTCTCTGCGCGAATTACCTGGGATGCGGGGCCGGGCACCTTAACTTCCACCACGTCGTACACCAACGTTGAGGAATTTGGCAGTTCCGATCAATTCCCCTACACCAATGCTCGCAGTGCGCCAGAGGTGTTCGGTTTTGACGGCACCCAAACCGGCTATTTTGATTTGTCGGCCTTCAGTCAGGAAATTCGTTGGTCGTCACCAGACGATCAACGCTTGCGCTGGGAGGTCGGTGCTTACTATCTGGACTGGGAACGATTTGTGTCCCTGTCCACCGGAGTGGATACCGGCGCCGGCATTATTCGCCTCGAACGCGCGCCCACCATGGACCCCAGCAATCCCAGCACCTCGTTTCTGGCTGACGACAACAGCAACACGGCCACCGCGGTTTTCGGTCAGCTGAACTACGATATTACCGACCAGCTGGAGCTGTCGCTGGCCGCACGTTACGACGAAGAAGATCGGGTCCAGGATGTATCCCCTTTGCAGTTTCCCGCTGGCGTGCCAGGAGCGCGAAACTCCGAGACCTTTGACAAGTTTCAGCCTAAGATTACCTTGCGCTATCAGCCTGACGACACCAGCAACTGGTATTTCACCTGGGGTGAGGGCTTCCGCAGCGGGCAATTCAATCAAAACGGCATTTCTGCGGTGGCCGCGGGCGCGGGCTTGGTGGGCGTATCTGATGTAGCGGACCAGGAGGAGTCGGAGTCGTTTGAAATTGGCTACAAAGGCCTGTTTCTGGATGATCGTCTGCGCCTATCGGCGGCGGCTTTTTCTACTGATGTGGAAGGTCAGCAGTTCTTCTCCTTTATCGGTGCCATCAGCGCGCAGATCCTGACCAATATTGATGAGGTCAGCTTGACGGGAGGCGAACTGGACTTGGTCATGCGGGCCACGGACAACCTGGATGTGTACGCCTCCTTCGGTTACACCGACAGCGAAATTGATGCCTACGTCGTAGACCCAACGGCGGTAGGAAACCGCGCACCCTACATTGCCAAGACGACCACCAACGTGGGCTTCCAGTATGAGTATCCTTGGAACGTTGGCAATACATCGATATTCACCCGAGTGGACTATGAGCGACGCGGCGAGCAATTCTGGGACGTTAATAACACAACCTCGCGAGATGCCCTCAACTTCGTAAATCTACGCTTTGGTGTGCGGGATCTGGAAGATCGCTGGCAGGTGATTGCTACCGTGGACAACGCCACGGACGAGATTTACAACTCCGAGTGGGTGGCCGGTGGGTTTTCTGCCCAGGCTCCGGGTCGAATTTGGAAAGTTGAATACCGGTACAACCTGGACTGATCACTCTCATGAGCAAATATCGCGTTTCAGCCGACATTGGCGGCACCTTTACGGACATTGTTGTCCAGCCTGACGATCAGCCTGTGTTTGTGGGCAAGGTCGCCACCACTCCCGATAACCCCGCCCGAGGGGTTGTAGAAGGGATTGCGGAGCTGATTCCCGATCTGTCTGACGTGAGCTTTTTTGTCCACGGCACCACTGTGGGCTTGAACGCGTTTCTCGAACGTCGCGGAGAGCGAGTGCTGCTGGTAACCACATCCGGCGCGCGGGACAGCTTCACCATCGCCCGAGGTAATCGCCAGACGCTGTATGAGCTGAAATACCGCAAGCCGGAACAGCTGGTGCCCCGGCGCGATGTGCACGAGGTGCGCGGCCGGCTGAACTGGGATGGTCAGGAGTTAACGCCACTGGCGCTGGAAGATTTTGCGCCCATCGTGGAAAAGGTGAGGCGCGAGGGCGTTAACGCGGTTGCTGTGTGCTTTCTACATGCCTTTGCTTACCCAGTACACGAGGTTGCGGCGAAAGACTATTTGAAGGCCCGGCTACCGGGCGTTTCAATTTCTGTATCCCACGAAATTGCTCGGGAATGGCGGGAGTATGAGCGCGGGTCATCCACGGTCATGAATGCCTACGTGGCTCCGGTTGTAGAGCGTTATCTCAAAAGCCTGCAGAGCGAATTGAAAGATCGCCAGATGGACGTCGGCGTTCACATCATGCAAAGCAGCGGCGGCGTCACTACCGCCGAGCGCGCGCGGGAAACGCCGGTATTTACGCTGCTCTCCGGTCCCGTTGGCGGAACCATCGCTGGCAAATCGCTCGCTAGAACCAGTGGCCGGGAAAATTTATTGTGCGTCGACATGGGCGGTACGTCCTTTGATCTAAGCCTGGTGGTTCGAGGTCAGGCCAACACAACGTTGGAAACTGAGCTGGAGGGGCTGCCGCTGCTGATGTCCATTGTTGATATCCAAACGATCGGAACCGGCGGCGGATCAGTAGCATGGCTGGAAAATGGCGCGATGCGAGTAGGACCTCATAGCGCCGGTTCGCAGCCGGGTCCGGCCTGTTATGGGCGTGGAGGCACTCAACCTACGGTCACAGACGCCAACCTGTTTCTCGGCCGATTGGGCGCCCGCTCGCTGCTTGGCGGCGACATGAGTTTGGACTTAGACGCCGCGAGCAGCGCACTAAAATCCCTGTCCGAGCAGGTGGGCTTGAGTGTCGAAGCCTTTGCTGAAGGCGTGCTCACTATTTCCAATGCGGCAATGGCCGACGCCATGCGCACCATCACCGTTTCCCAGGGTGTAGATCCCCGTGAATTCACCCTGGTCGCGTTTGGCGGGGCCGGCCCCATGGCGGCGGTATTTCTGGCTGAAGAGCTGGACATCAACGAGGTGCTGGTTCCGCGCTTTCCGGGTACGTTTTCTGCATGGGGCATGTTGCAGACCGATATGCGCCAGGACAAAACCCGAAGTTATTTTTCCGCGGCGGCCGACGCCAACCTGGATCAGATCGAAACCTCGTTTGCGCAGTTGGAGGGTGCCGGTCAGGAGCAAATCGTGGGCCAGGGCGTGGACAGCGCTGACGTCTATTTCGAGCGTACAGCAGACATGCGATACGTAGGCCAGGAGTATTCCATTAACGTTCAGTACGCCCCGAACACCGATCTTGAACAGGTGTTGGAGGCCTTCCATCAGGCCCATGAACTACGCTACGGCCATAGCAGTCCGGCGGCCCCGGTTGAGTTTGTAAACTTGCGAGTAGCCACCTTTGGCAAGCTAGCAGGACAACAGCAAA
>JBGCET010000007.1:0-75506 GCA_045106555.1 Lysobacterales bacterium
TGAAAATGGGCCCGGCGTTTTTTCGGCAGCGTGAGGCACTCGTAAAACGTATCCATGAGATAGGTTTTGCCTCGGCCAACGCCACCCCACAGATAAAGCCCTTTGGGCGACCTGGTTCGAGCGCCTCGCAGCCGGCTGAAGAACCCGGGGCTTTCTGCTGGGCTTTGGAGCGCCTGAAACAGGGCATCCAGGCGCTGCACGGCGATAGCCTGGGCTGGGTCGTTGCTGAATCCGCGATGTTCAATATCGTCCTGATAGCGTGCCCAGGGTCCAAGGCTCTCGGGCATTGGGTCAGGACTTAAGCTGGCGGCGAACGCCGTTTTTTATCACGCCGCGTAAATCCATCAGGCGCCGGTGGTAGTCGTGGTTGACGTCCTGCATGGCAATCAGCTGGGTGTCGCCATCCAGGGCGTTGGCCCACTGGTATACATCGTCGGCGTTGACAAATTCGTCCGCGTCTCCCTGAACAATCAACCACGGGCATTGCGCTCTGGGCAGCGCGTCGAAATCAAATTCATCTAGTAGGGGTGACACGCTGATCAACTGGTCGGGGTGGATGCTGGTAGCGGCGCGAGCGGTCACGAAGGCGCCGAAGCCGTATCCTGCAATCCACAGGGGTAAATCCGGCAACACTTGCCTGGCCCATTGCGCTACCGCAATGAGGTCTTCCGATTCACCGTATCCGCGATCGAATTCGCCCGAGCTTTCGCCTACGCCGCGAAAATTGAAGCGAATGGTGTGGGCGCCGAGCTCGCGCAGAGAACGTTCCATCATTTGCACAACTTTGCTATGCAATGTGCCGCCATCTGCACTGACTGAATGGCAAATGATAGCAATGGCCTGGGTTGGCGCCTCTTCGCTGGGGTTTAGCATGGCCTCCAGGTCACCAGCAGGGCCAGCGAGAGTGGCCTCGCTCTGGGTTGGGGGGAACTGTTCGGGGTGATGGAGTACGGGGTCAGTCATTAGCCTGATCATAACGGGCCGCCGGGCCGCTTGGCCAGAAAAGAGCAATGGATCGGCAAAGATCAGGCATTGGCAATGGGCGCCAGCAATGTTGCGCAAAGCACAATGGCGACGCGCCCCCCGCTGGCTCGGTAACTCTGGGGCTGGTCTGCCCGGAAGGTGAGCACGTCGCCTTCGCTGACAGTGACCATCTCACCACTGGCGGTGATAATCACCTCACCGCGTATTAGATGGCAATAGACCTGAGACCCTGTACTACCGGACTGGCGACGTAAGCTGGCCGCTGGCTTGATTTCCAAGCGCTCAAGAGAAAACCCTACCAACGGGTCAGGCAGCAGGTCGGTAATGGTTGCTTTGCCACCGGCGCGTTCGCGGCTGTTAAGGCGTGCCGCAGGAATATGTATCAGGTTTTTCGGCGGCATCGCCAGTAAGGTTTCAATACCCACCTGCAGCGCGGCCGCAACCCGAGACAAATTGTTTAACGACGGATTACCCGCCCCCGACTCCATGTGAGTCACGGTTGAGCGCGGGATACCCGCGCCTGCAGCCAGTTCCGCCTGGGTTAGGCCTCTAGCCAGGCGTAGCTGAGATAGATTGGTCGAAAGATTGTGAGCCAGTTCGGTCATACAGAGTAAAATAGCAAAAATGCGAGACCACCCAAATAAGGCAGCAACCAGATGAACTATCTGGCCCACGCCGTACTGTCCGGAAACGACCCACAATGGCAGCTGGGTGGGTATCTCGGAGACCATGTGCGCGGCCGGCGATGGGAGACCTATCCCCAGAGCATCGCTCGAGGCATCCTGTTGCACCGAAAAATTGATGTATTTACCGACGGCCACCCGGTATTTGCCAGAGCCCGGGAGCGTCTTGATCCAAGCTACCGTCGGTACTCTGGCATTTTGCTGGACATTTTTTTCGACCATTTTCTGGCCCGGTCGTTTGCCGATCTAACCGGCCGAAACCTGGGCTTGTTTGCCGGCGTAACCTATACCAATCTGCGTGCCCACTGGCACCTGCTGCCGCGCAGTTTGCAGCGCTTCAGCCGCTATCAGCAGCAACATAACCTGCTGGTGAACTATGCCGACGACGAGTGCATTCATATGGTGCTGCAAGCGGTTTCCGGGCGGGTTCGCCGTGAAAACCCGTTGGCCAGCGGGCTCACCGAGCTTAAGGCGCATCGGTCAGAGTTGAACAACGATTTCCATGAGCTGTTTGCCGACCTTAGGGGTTTTGCTGCGGATAATCGTCAGCGTTTGGCTAGTGAAGCGCTGTCCGCCTACCGTCCCATTGATAAGCAAGATTAAGACCTGTCATTTGAGCGATTGTTATGAAGGACCTGGTTACGTTGGCAGCAAAAGGCCAAACCACTGCGCGTGTCGACCTCACACCGGCGTATTGTTATCGAACCACAGATAGATCCTTTGCCAACAGGTATCGCCAGAGTCATACCCACTGGTGCCAGAGCGCAAACCGTTAAGTGTCTAGCGGGCTCAGCAACCCTCGCTGCGTAATGTTAACGACATGGGTGTAAATTTGAGTAGTGGTTACATCCGAGTGTCCCATCAACTCCTGGATTGTGCGCAGATCGGTGCCACGCCGAAGAAGCTCGGTGGCGAAACTGTGCCGAAAAGTGTGGCAGCCGGCTTTTTTGAAGATGCCCGCCCGACCGATGGCTTGCTTTACGCTTCGTTGTACCTGTTGTTCGGAGACATGGTGACGCCGCCTGGTGCCGCAGCGTGGGTCCACCGAGAGCCGACCTGCCGGAAACAGATACTGCCAGCCAGGTTCCGTAGGCGCCGATGGATATTTGATAGCCAGCGCATCAGGTAAATACACCGCGCCGTATCCGGCTGCCAGATCTTGAGCGTGCAAAGATAACGCTAACGCACGCTGTTGTTTCAACTGCGGGATTAACGTTGCGGGCAAGAGGGTTCGTCGCCACTTGTGACCCTTGGTTTCCCGAGCCACGATATAGTTATTGGCAAAGTCGATATCTTGCACTCTCAATCGTGCTGTCTCCATCACACGAAGGCCAGCGCCATACATCAGTGACGCACATAGCTGTTTAAGACCTTCCAGCTGTCCGATCACTGCACGGGCTTCATCATGGCTAAACACCACCGGCAGACGCCGAGGTCGACGGCTCGGTGAGTACCGCAGTTCGCCAAGGTCCCGATCTAGAAACCTTTTGTACAAAAAGACCAACGAGTTTAGTGCGGTTTTCTGCGTGTTTACCGACACTCGCCGGTGCAGCGCAAGGTGGCTAAGGTAGGCATCTACTTCTGCGGCTCCCATCTCTTCCGGGTGCTTCAGCTGGTGAAAGCGAATGAAATTAACAATCCATCCGCAATAAGTTTTTTCAGTGCGATACGCCAGGCGACGCACACGCATAAACCGGCGTAGGCGGTCTAGGAACCGCTCCGAGTCCAACGATAAAGGTTTTGGAATGTCATCCATGACGATCGTTCACGACTAAAAGTTCAGTGCCGCCAATCAACAGAGTACGAAGCGGTCCATCGAAATATGCGTCAACCGACGGTTATTTCGGGCCAATCCCTAACTGGCTCGAAAACCCGAAAGAATACAAAGCCTTATAAAGAAGTCAAAAAAAGGGGATATATGTTTCACAACGCGTGTTTCAGAATGACAATCGATCAAAATGGGAAATTTTCCTTGACCGATCAGGCGCTTGCGATTAGCGTTCAAAGTAAGTCAAAAAGGGATATGCGTCATGGCGATATTGGACAAACGACGCATATACAAATGTTAGCGCATCATAAAAATGAAAAGTTTCTTCATTGGGATAGTAATAGTTTTGATTTCGGGTGAGGCCTCTTCGTCCCAATGCCGCCAGATATTTTATGGCTCCACCGACGCTGACATGGCGCATGCTCTAGAAAATTACGAAGGTATCTTCCTTGCAAGAGCTACCTTTATCCCGCCGGTCAATAATATTGCGGTGAAGTATGGTCAAGTATTCGAACTTGAGGTTTTGAAAGCCTACCGGGGGCCATCGGTTGGCAAAAAAATGCGGGCCGTCCAAAACCTATTCGGCGATAGTTATCAGTTCAAATCTGAAATGGAATATCTTGTTTTTGCTAGTGACATAGGCGAACACGATTTGACCGTTCGAAGGTGTTCACGTACGACTCAATTGAAATACGCAAATAACGAAATTGGAGCGCTAAATGAACGCACAAAATAGCGCTAACCATCGGTTGCAGCTGACCGGCTACGCCGGCAGCTGAACCGGGGCGTTAGATTGCGTCGACATGGATAATTATCACACCATCGAATGCGCGCAGTGGAGCGACTTTTCACTGGCTTTGTCGAGACTAAGTCGAGACATTGAAGAGCGAGTGATTCCAGCCCAATTGGCATCTAAAAAACCCTACTCACATATCTGCGTAGAAGTGTGGGAAGACTCGGGTCGAGTGATTGCATACCCGGCAATCGATAGGGAAAACCGCAGTGACGTTGCCGGTGCTCAAGTCCAGTGCATGGAAATATGCGACGATATTTGGGCCTTAGATAACTCGTCGCTCAGTGACAAAGCTCACGACCGAGCGGTCGAAAAAATAGTTCGTGTTATGGGCAGAACAGTACACTCTGTCTTTGATCTAAATGCGGGGTTTCCCTTCAGGGTTTTCGATCAGGATGGGAATGCAATCTAACACACGCATGCAGCCGACCGTCGCAACGCTACGCGTTCCGCCGGCGTCTGATGCAAGGCGTTATGAGTAGGCTGATATTCGCAGTCGCCGTCTTGGGTTTGCTTTTTGCGAGCAACGCTTTGGCACTGTCCTGTGTCAAAAGCAAGCTTTCGCCAGAGGCTCAGCTAGCTGCTCAATTTCAGCGATCGGATCTTGTCGCGAAGTTGCGGCCTTCGGAAACCTACGCGTCATACGAGGTTCTCCGGTTATGGAAAGGGAATCCGAGCGCCAGGGTTGTACTCAGTGGTTTTCCTCCCTCCGGGAAGGAATTCATCTTTTTCGGTTTAGCTGCAGCGGGCACATTCGAGAACGCCGGCGTCTGCTTACAGGTCGAGAATCCAGAGCAGGTGCTCCAGAAGTTGTACGGAGCTGGAAAGCCGCCTTCGAATTCTGCGGTTCCTTTTCTTGGGTTCTTACTGTTGTTTACGTTCCTTGCTCTGGCTTCTATCGGCTTCGTCATGTGGAGCGTAACTCATAACAAACGCATGCAGCTGACCGGCTTCGCCGGCAGCTGATGCTTAACGTTATGTTTAATTGTCAAAGGTAAAAGTTATGCCGGGGAAGTGGGATGTAGAAGAGGTCCCTGGGCTGGAACTTGAAGGCCTTGGATTCGTTCAAAAAGGCGATAAAGTCAAACACCCGACATTTGGAAAGGGTGTCGTGGAAAGCACGTTTCAATGGGAGTCCGGCCAGCAATCTGTTCGTGTGCTCTTCAAGAATGGGGTATCGAAAGCACTAGACCCAAGGTACGCGAGGCTGGAGAGAAGAAGGTGGTAGTGCCACATAACAAATGCTTGCAGCTGACCGGCTTCGCCGGCAGCTGAAGCTAGTGTTAGCGCTGATGCCAAAATCGATCAGAACAACAGTAAAGACAATCTTAGTGTTGCTAGCAGTGTCAGGCGCCGCTTACGGAGGTTATCTGTTCGGTTCTCAAAGCAAAGCGCCAACAACATTCAAAATTATGGCGCTACATCACTGGAGCGTTGCAACGCTACGAGAAGAGGGTACGCATGAGGCATACAGATTGGCAGTCGAAAATTACATTAGGTATTTGAACGAAGTGAAGGATTCCGACTTGCCTTCGTATATGGATCACCATGCACCGCTCGAGCTGAGTATGGCGCACGCGAGAATGGCTGCGATTTCTAATCTAGAGGGCGATAGAGAGGCAGTACTTAAACATATTAAGATGGCCGAAACTGCGTGTATGGGAAGCGGATTTGGAAACTGTGAAATCAAAAACCTCAATAATATTTTGGAGCGTTTCAGGCCAAAATTAGACGAAGAGCGAGCCGATGCGCGCTAACAGTCACATGCAGCCGACCGGCAAACCGCTGCGCGCTTTGCCGGCGTCTGATGTGAGGCGTTAGAGTGCGAAAGGCAAAATCGTGTACATAACGAAACTAGAATTATTGCTGCTATTGTTTGTGTTCTGGGGGCCTGCATTTGCCATCGCGGGTTTTGCCCAGTGGGTAGCACTGTCAAAACACTCGATTACCGAGAAACTCAGATTGAGCCGGAAGGTTGGCCTTCTGTTTTTGGCATTTTCGCTACAAATAGCTTTAGCTTTTGCAGTGTGGTTGTCACCAATTCATACAGTCTTTTTTGTCTTGGATTCTATTGGCTCACTTCCAATGCAAGCCGGGATCATCGCGGCAATTGCTGTGACCACAGGTGTACTGCTGGGGCTTAGAGTCTATGCAAAAAAACCGGTGCATAGTGAGCTCTAACCATCGCATGCAGCTGACCGCCAAAACGCTGCGCGTTTCGTCGGCATCTGATGCTGGGCGTTATTCGTCAGGCAGGAAATTCAATGGATTCTCTTAGATTTCTTTGTTTCAGCTGTGGTATTTCGGGAGTTGTATGCGTTGAAGGCTTCGCGGAAAAGTCTTGGTCCACACAGTTGGGAATGGCTCTGATTGTCGCTGCAGTTATTTTTCTTCTATGTTGGCTTTTGGTTGGGCTTCGTCAATGGCGAGTCGTCAATGATGAATCTGCGGCAAATGAACAGCGGCTCCGAGAGGAATCTGCAGCTATCCAGAGATATGGAAATTTACCGCGGCCAGTCGGAGGTCCGGGGCGCCATGCCGAATAACAAAACGCTGCAGTACGTTCCGGCCGCAAGCGGCCTCCACCCGACCGGCTTCGCCGGCGGCTGAGCTAAGTAGTTAGAAACACTCCATGACGTATCGCGCTTTAGCCGTTGTTTTACTATTAGCAGGTTGCAGTGGTGGGGCAATTTCTTTGAAGCCAAGGCCAGATTTCGTTCCAGTATTTGTCCTTGGTGATAGGAGCGGTAACCCAGATGTTGCAATGGAATGGGTTCGTCCAAAGAACATTGGTCGTATCATTTATCCAGCGAAACTGGGTCATCCTCGGAGATACTATTTCCAAACCGGAACCTACGAGGCCATAATTTATTCGTGCAATTTCAATTGCGAAAATTACATATTTCCGCATGGCACAATGCCAATTGAATTCGTTGTTCCAAACATCAAGAGAGGGTTCCTAAATTGTGAAATTGTTGATGGGCAGGGCCCGCGGCTGTCGGTTTCTAACTCGGCAATGCAGCTGACCGGCTGCGCCGGCGGCTAAAGCTAGTCGTTATTGCTCTTGAGAATTCTCAAACCAGTAATCTTGTGCATGCTGTTGGTCTCTTGCCACTCATCACCAGAGGAAACGGAAAAAGCCAAGTTGCTCGGTGAACGACTGATGGATTCTGTTGTGAAATATCCCGAGGTTGTTCTCAATCAAAAAAGAGATTTCGAGGGTGTTGTGATAATCGGTGGTGGCTTAGCGGATCGGTTATTCAATCTGGCATCACTATTTCGCGAAGGGTGTTCGTCGGAAGCGTTTGCTGGCCCATCGCCGGTGCATGGCGAGTTCTGGGATACGCATCATCTATACTTGGTGTGCAATGGAAAACAGATGTTGGGCGTGCGTTTGAAGTACCAAAAACGAATCGACAAATTTCATATCCGCGGCTACTGGTCGCCAAACCGCAATAACAAGTTGCTGCAGCCGCCCTCGGCGGCAGCTGAAGCTAGTCGTTATGCTCTGAAGTTGTAACCTGTAACGTTATGGGTTACATTGTCTGTCAATGATTCAGAGCTTCGCTCATAAGGGTCTCGAGAGATTCTTTGTCAAAGGCACTAAGTCGGGTATTCAGGCAAAGCATGCTCGAAAACTCAGTCTCATTCTTGGTCGTTTGAATGCATCGATCGGCCCCGAAGATATGAACTTGCCGGGTTTGGGGCTTCATCAACTTACGGGAGATCGGTCGGGTATCTGGTCAGTGAAAGTTAGTGGCAACTGGCGTGTTACCTTTCGGTTCGTTGGTCAAGATGCTGAAGTTGTGAACTACGAGGATTATCACTGAGGTGAACAAATGTTGATGCATAATCCGCCTCATCCAGGCGAAATTTTGAAAGAGCTCTGTATGGAGCCTCTTGGGCTAACTGTTACTGATACAGCGAAAGCTTTGGGCGTAAGTCGGAAGACCTTGTCCAGCGTAATCAATGGTCGGTCCGGGATTAGTCCGGAAATGGCCGTGCGTCTATCTATAGCGTTTGATACCTCCGCAGAGAGTTGGCTCAGTCAGCAATTGCAATATGATTTGTGGCATGCCGAGCACCGCAGAAAAGATCTAAATGTCGAACGGCTATCGGCAGCGTAGGCGGACCACGCATAACTCGGCGCTGCAGCGGACCGGCCTAAAGGCCAGCCGCTAAGCTTGGGCGTTAGGTGTCTAGCGGAGAAGCCACACTATGGAGCTTAAACTAGACGCTGATCGTTTCGACGATCTACAACCTTGGTACGTTGGCGAACTCATTGAGTCCATTAAGCGCGATCTCGAAGCCGCCGGTATCCAGGGTGAGAAGCTAAAAGAACTGTGTGGCAATATCGCTTTTAGCGTGTGTACGCAGATTGATAGCAGTGCAGGTTTCGAAGTTGACGGGATTGAGTACGAATCGCTATTAGCGTTCTCTGCGAACGGCGAACAACCATTCTTCCCTGGCGGCAACTCGTATCTCCACGAATACGTCTTCGGAGTACTCGGTGAAGTATTTGAGAACGACACCTAACCAGCGCAAGCAATGGACGGCCCCGTCTGTCACGCCTTTTGCCTACGCAAAAGCCGACGCCAGCCGGCACCGCCACTGTTGCGGGCGTTAGCCATTGATCGAGGTTGTCATGATTATTATGGAAGTTTCGTTAAATGGTGTTCAGCTAGCTCGCGCAGGTCGAGCGGACATGAACGTTCTGGATGTAACCATCGCTGCGCTTGGCGTCCTTGGTCCAAATTCGAACGGTACAGTGCCTATTGGAGAAGGCTACAAGCTCCAGTTACATGTAGGAGGTTTATCCCAACCACCAGATGGAGGTCCAGGGGAGTTACTAAATTGGAATGGACCACACACTCTTGATATCGGCGACGAAATTTCTGTGAGACTCACAGACGGAGAATCACCTGATGCACCGATTCATTTCAAGCCCCGGCCAGAACCAAAAAAGGTCTCTCGAAGAGAATGGGAAGCATCAAGAGATTTCTACCTGAGGCATAGAGCAGATTTCGAAACGGAGAATGGCTAACAAATACATCCAGCGGACGGCCAAAACGCTTCGCGTTTCGTCCGCAGCTGATGCTGGACGTTATGTTTTCCAGGATTAATCGAAAAACATCTCAGAAGTTTGTATTTCATTTGGCCATATACTCTGCGTTCGTGAATTATTTCGCCACGCTCGGTTTCGGCGGTACGGTGTTGATAGGGTTCGGAGGCGCCGTGTTTGCCGCTATTCCATGCGGGGTCGCTTGGCTATGGCTACATCGCCATCGCCGATATCGATGGCAAGAATTCTCGTCTAATATCTTGGCTGTTGGAATATGTATTGTTGGGCTGGCGCTAGTTCTATCAAACGCATTGGTCGAGCCTAATCCTGCCACTGCGGGCCAGGCTGTTAAATTTGAAATCGACACAGAGCTAGAGCAACTTACCACATGTGATTGTTCAATTTGTCGGCGAAAAAACGCCTTGATGGTCAAGGTTCATGAAAGTTCAATGCGAATACTCTGTAGTGATGATGCGCTAACAACCTACGTATTTAACACGCAAACGGCGCAACACTTTTTTTGCAAAATTTGTGGGATTTATCCTTTTCATCGAAAACGCGTTACACCAGACTATTTTGGCGTTAACGTATTCTGCCTCGAGGGCTTTGACTTGAGCGACATTCCTGTTTGTGCCACTGATGGAAAAGGAATGTCATGATGTCGTTCATGGGAGTTAACTGGAGCCGACGTTAGATGTACTCTGGTGGAAAATTCAAGATTGCCGACTTACCTAGCGTTCGGCGTCCGGAAGTCAGCCCGCCAATTCTGCTGCTGTTGGTCATTCCTTTTTACACTGTCTTGCTCGTTGGCATACTTCTGTATTTTCTATTGACTCATCTAGAGCTGGGTAAGCCATATTTTTCTCTTACAGAGAGCGTGGTGTTGGTTTGTGGAGGTGGATTGCTGCCCATCATCGTGACCTGGGCGTTGTCTACCAACCGATCCTGGAGCAACTACCTGATACTGTTTCAATTTGGTTTGCTGCCATGGATTGTTCAGGCAGCTAGGCCGGGCATTTTCGGGGACGGTCTTGGTGTTCCGCCACTAGTGCGCTTGGAATGATGACCCAACTCGTTTTTGCCGAATTGGAATTTCGAAAGCTTGTGGCACCGGTGCTTGAACCCAACCTGGCTTCGATGCGCGTATTGGAAAAGTGTGGTTATAAGTCGGAGGGGTGTTTCAGGAACCACGTCTTTAAGGACGGCACGTACTTTGATGTATTCCAGTA
The DNA here is from genome assembly GCA_045106555.1 of Lysobacterales bacterium. Classification (GTDB taxonomy): domain Bacteria; phylum Pseudomonadota; class Gammaproteobacteria; order Xanthomonadales; family SZUA-38; genus JANQOZ01. The sequence continues at coordinate 10,520 of JBGCET010000007.1, forward strand.
TGCGAAACATTACTCATAACCAGCGCAAGCAATGGACGCCTTTGTCTGTGACGCCTTTTACTTTCGCAGTAGCCTCGCCAGCTGGCAGCGCGCCTAGTCAGTCTGAATCAAACAACCAGCCGGTAATGGAATAACGTCCGCTGCGAGCGAAGCTTGCTACCTGGGAAACAAAATGATCCTGGGGAACCTGAAACAGGCACAGGCTGTTGAAATGCGGCGCCAGTACGGCGCGAATCTCGCCTTCTGACACCAGGTTCAACTGTCCGCCCCAGTCGCACTGCCAGCCTTTGGTGAAATTCATCACGTACGCATAGCGGCGCTGTTTACCGGAATAGGTGTCGTCGTGGGTGCGCAGGAAGTGGCCCGGCTGATACAAACAGGCGTGAGCGTCTGCGCGTTGCAGTGATGGCCGGCCGGTAAGCTCCCGCCAGATAGGCATGCATTCAGGAGATGCCAGCCAGTCGGCCCATGGGGCACAAATTGGACTATCTGCTGGCACCACGTCACGGCGCAAATAGGAAAAGGAAAATCCGCTGCGGGATTGGCGGCGCAGGTTCTCACTCAGACGGGCTCGACCAGCAGCACTGAGCGCCTTCAGTTCATCGGCGCTGACGGCCAAAGGGCCATCAGGCCCGGTGATCGACAAATCCCATTGGGTCAGGGTGTTGAGTTCCTCCGCCAGCGAGTCGGCGCCGGTTGGAACAAGAAATGAGTCAATCTGAATATAGCCCTGTTGGTCCAACGCTTGGGCGATGGCCGTCCGGTCTAATGCCGGGTTCAGGCTGATCAAAACTGAAAATCCACCACTATAGGGTCGTGATCGGAGCTGCGCAGCGGGTCGGGTTGGTACAGCTCGGCGGGTTTGTCACCCTCGTGGTAATCCAGCCAGGCGGGATAGTCGGCGTTAATGTGCCAGTAGCCGGCGCCTCTAAGCTGCGATGACAGGGTTCGCCCGGCCATGGCCTGATCCAGGGACCCGGCGGCACCTCGGAATATGTACGAATACTGAGGGTTGCGTCGGGCCACCAGAGAACGATACCCGTTGTCAGCCAGGAACTGGACTGGATCTTCCCGGGAGTACGCGTTGAAATCGCCGATAAGCAGAGTGGATCTTGGGTTTAAGTGGGGGGCGGCCTCAATCCATGCGGTTAATTCGGTCACGGCCTGGGTGCGGCTGTCGTTCCAGCAGCCTTGGCCATCACGTTTATCTGCATTCGGGCCTTCAGCATTTCCACAGCCTTTGGACTTCAGGTGCAGGGCAATGGTGGTGAAGGTCTGGCCACTTTCCAAGTGACGCAGCGTTTGCGCCAGCGCTGGGCGGTTGAGATAGGAAAATGGGCCGCGAGTGAGAGTGTCGGCGGGCCGAGTTTCCTCTATCGTGTCGCTGGCATACAAAATACCAACGGCAATTTCGTCATCGCCCAAAGCGCCGCTGGGCGTTCGAGAGATTTGATACTCGCGACCACTGGCCGCACTGAGTGCGCGCTGAAGGTCAGCCACCGCGCTGTTGGGCCCGTTGCCGTCATTTTCCAGCTCCGACAGGGCGATCACGTCAGCGTTGAGAGTTTTTAGTGCCGCTACCAGCTTGGCCAGCTGACGCGCATATTCGCTTCTAGACCGTGCGCCACGGGAGGTGGGGAAGTCTCCGCCGTCACCATCGCCGTTGAACAGGTTCAGCACGTTGAACCCCACCACGCGTAAGTTTCCTCGGGCAGTGGGAGCAGGCGGTACCTTACGTGGCTTGGTGCTGGACTTAACGGTTTGAGTGAGCTGCAGACGATAACCGCGCCGGTCGTCCATGATGCCTGTCAGTCCGGTTGCCGTTTGGCCGATTGCGGGAAGACCATTGGCCGAGTCGGGCCACCAGCTGATCTGGCCTTGATAGCGTTGGCCGCTAAGGTCATCCAGGGTGACTGATCGACGTAAGTTGGCAGTGCGGACCTGTTCGGCAATGTACCCCGGCTCGGCAACCTCGGTGGGCCAAAACAAGCGTTCTCCTGCAGCCACGACGGCTTCGCCATCGCTGCCCACACGGGTTACGTCGGAAAACCGGAGAGTGCCGCTCAGTTCTACCCGCATGGCTTCCAGGCTTTCGATGTGGCGACCTTTCAACGGCAAAACGATAGCCTCAGGGGCTGGCAGGTTGGCAGCTCCGCAGGCTGTCAAAGCTTCAACGTTAATGGTGGTTAAGCGGCGATCCAGCTCAACAACGGTGCCCGCTACGCGGACCAAAGTGCCGGGCTTTTCAGCGATGTCGACGCCGAAAAGCGCTTCCGATGAGTTGGGTCTGCCGTCGCCGGTTTCGCTTTGGATGAATGACCCTTCGATGACGCCGTCACGATCGCGGTAATTGGCGGTCACTATGCCTTCGGTGACCACGCTCTGCCCGATCAGCGGGCTGTCGAAGTTGAAACCCTGAATTTGGGATATGGGCGTGAAAGGATCGGCACAGCTCCCGGTGCGAGAACTTTGACAGCCGCTGAGCGCAAGCGCAGCAAGGCCGATGAGGCCGATCGAGCGCATTTGGCTTACTGGAGTTGGTCGACCATCCATTGCACGGTAACGGTGACCTGTTCGTCACTCAGATCCATCCGACCGCCTCTAGCCGGCATAAGGCCAGCGGAGCCTTGGTAGCCTTCAATGGCGTGCTGAATCAGTGTGTCCATGCCCTGAGCCAGTCGAGGCTCCCAAGCAGCCTGTTCCAGTTTCGGCGAACCCGCCACGCCACTGGTGTGACAGGCTGAGCACACGTTGTTGTAGATCAGGGAGCCGTCGGTGGAGCCGTCGAAGGCCAGCTTCGGTACGTCGGCGGCAGCAGCAGCCTGGGCTGCAGCTAGCGCCGCTGCGCCGGTTTCACCCGCATACGCGGTGCCCACAGGGGCAATTCGAGCCTCAAGCGCCGCCAGTTTGTCCGGATTATTCGGTCTGGAGGTGTTTTTGTTCAGCTGAATGGAGGCCAGGATGATGATCACAGTAAATACGGCCAGCCCTGCAATCAGCAGAGCAAAGTTTTTCATAAAAGTTCGGTCTTGGTCGCTCACCGCGAAGGCCCCTGGCGCAAAAAAAATCCGCGTGATTATAACGGTCCCGCTGCGCCCTGTCTCCCGCCAATTGTGTCGGAATGATGCTGGCTGTGTCGTGTGCTTAGCAGTAAACTCGTAGACAGGTCACGCAGGTGATCGGTCCGCAGGTGCTGTGGCGACGGCGCTGAGGGTCATCAACACTTGAGGGAACACATCATGATTGGAGCCGTTTACAAGCGGAGCCAGCGGCGCTCGCTGGGTGCTATGGCACCGTTTATGGGGCTGGGCTTGCGCCAAAATTTGGCGAAGATTGCGTGTTATGGCCCGTAACCGCACCGATGCCGTCATTATCGGGGCGGGCGCCGTAGGGCTTTCCTGCGCGTATTTCTTAAATCGCGCAGGACTCAGCGTACAGATTCTGGAACGTAACAAGGTAGGCCAAGGTACGTCGTTGGGAAATTGTGGGCTCATCACGCCCTCTCATGCGCAACCGTTGCCGGGCCCTGGTGTGCCGCTGAAGACCCTCAAATCGATGTTCAGCGCAACCGGCAAACTCCACGTCAGGCCCAGGCTGGACACCGAGCTTGCGCGCTGGATGTTGAGCTTCTGGCGAAACTGCAACAAGAAGCAGTTTGACTACATCTCCAAAGCGCGCTCCGCGTTGATGGACAGTTCCCGGGAATTAACCCAAAAACTGGTTCAGGGCGAAAAGCTGGATTGTCAGTTCAATGATGGCGGCCTGATGGCGCTGGCGGTTACCGAAGCCGGGGTGGAAGATTTGTACGCCATGGGCCAAGCCTTGAACCAGATTGGCGTGGAAACCAGCGAGGTGGACGGTGAGGGATTGCGGGAGGCAGAGCCCTCGTTGCGGAAAAGTGTGCTTGGCGGTCTGTGGTTTCCCAACGATGCGTCCCTCAAGCCAGACAAATTCACCTCCGAACTGAACTGGGCCTGCCACAAGCGCGGAGTTCAGCTGCAGGAAGACTGTGAGATTAAGGCGTTAAATACTGAGAACGGCAAGCTGGTGTCGGCGTTTACCGACCGCGGCACCTATGAGGCCAGTCATTTCATTGTTGCAGCGGGAGTCTGGAGCCCCCAAGTAGTGAAGTCTCTTGGGATGAGCCTCCCGATTCAGGCAGGCATGGGCTATTCGCTAACCAGTGTTAAACCCGACCCCTGTCCGTCTTTCCCGTTGCTGTTGCATGAAGCCGGTGTGGCGGTCACGCCTTTTGATAATAAGTACCGGATTGGCGGAACCATGGAGTTTGCCGGGTCAGACGCTGACCCTAATCCGAAACGGTTTATGGCCCTCATTGAGGGCGCACAGCGTTATCTGAGCGACCCGCTGGGTGAGGGGGAGCCAGAGAAATGGCACGGCTATCGTCCAATGACTCCCGATGACCTGCCGTTGATTGGCTCGGTACCTCAGTTGCCCAATCTGCATTTTTCCTGTGGCCATAACATGATGGGGATGAGCATGTCGGTGGCCAGCGGCCGGCTCACCGCCGAACTGGTTACCGGGCGCAAGCCTCACATCGATCCAACGCCCTTTCGGCCTGATCGTTTCAGCGGGATGCAGGCAAGCTGAATGTAAAAACCGAGATGCGCCAGACTTTTGTGCTGGCGCTGCCTTTGATTATCGGCCAGATCAGCAACGTCGGCATGAGCTTTATCGATACATTAATGGCAGGCCGTCTGTCCGCTGATGCGTTGGCCGCGGTGGCTATTGGCGGCACGCTTTGGAATTCACTCACGTTGTTCCTGATCGGAACGCTACTGGCCGTTCCAGCCATTATTTCCCAGCTGGACGGCGCGGGTCGCCGCGGGCGAATGGGCAAGGTGGTGCGCCAGGCACTTTGGCTGGCAACATTCATTGGCGTGGCCATTACCGTAGTGCTGCATCCAATGGCGCCGCTGCTGGGGCTGGTGGGGTTGACGCCATCAGTGCTGTCGCAGGCCGTGGAGTATGTGCACGCCATTAGCTGGGGTGCGCCAGGGATGGGGATTTACCTGGTGCTGCGGTATTTCAGCGACGGGTTAGGGCTGACGCGACTCACCATGTACCTCGGGGTCGCAGGCATGTTGTTGAACATCCCGGCGGATTACCTGTTTATGTTCGGCGGCTTGGGAATTCCTGCAATGGGGGCCAAAGGTACAGGTTACGCAACGGCGCTGGTGCTCACCTGCCAGGCCCTGGCGGTCGTGTTAGTCGTATGGCGAGGAAAAAACTACGCCCAAATCGGTGTGTTCTCCCGATTCGAATCACCCTCTTGGGGTCGCATTCGCCAGATTTGCCGTGTCGGGCTGCCGGTTGGGGCGGCCATTTTTGTGGAGTCATCCATGTTTGTTGTGTCGACGCTGCTGATGGGTTCATTGGGTACCATGGCGCTGGCGGGGCACCAGATTGCGCTGAATTTTTCCGCCCTGTTATTCATGGTGCCGCTCGCTTTGGGAATGGCCATTACGGTTCGCGTCGGCAATGCCATGGGGCGAGGTGACGCGATACAGGCGCGCCAGCGAGGTATCGCCGGGCTTTTGCTGGTTCTCGGTACTCAGGTGCTGTCGGCAACAATCATCTGGCTGTTCCCCCATCAAATTACGGCGCTGTATACCCAGGACGTTCAGGTGTCGGCAATCGCGATCACACTGCTGTTTTACTCAGCAATTTTTCAGCTGTCCGACGGTATTCAGGTGGCGGCTGCCGGCGCCTTGCGAGGCCTCAAAGACACCGCCGTGCCGATGATGATGATGATTGCAGCGTATTGGGTGGTTGGCATTCCCCTGTGCTACTACCTGGGAATCACCTCCGGTCAGGGCGGGGCGGGAGTCTGGATCGGGCTGATTGCGGGCTTAAGCGTGGCCGCCGTTGCGTTAACGATCCGCTTTTTCCAGCTGACAAAATTGCCAGCAGGTAACGCGGTGACTTAAGGTTGTCCTACCCAGCCACTTTTGAGGTCGTTCATGAAACTTGTCACCGCCATTATTAAACCCTTCAAACTCGACGATGTGCGTGCCGCTCTTTCCGAAATTGGCGTGCAGGGCATGACGGTGACCGATGTGCAGGGGTTTGGCCGCCAGCGTGGTCATACCGAGCTGTATCGAGGGGCAGAATATGTCGTGGACTTTGTGCCCAAGGTCAAAATCGAAATAGCGGTGGCCGACGACGTGGTTGAACGGGTGGTGGATACCATCAAAACCTCTGCTGAAACCGGCAAAGTGGGTGACGGGAAGATATTTGTCTTGGAGCTGGTGCGCGCCCTGAGAATTCGCACCGGTGAGCTGGACGAAGACGCGCTCTAGCGCCCGTAGAGTTTCAATTAATGGTCAGGTCGGGCCGAGCAATCCTCTGGCCGTTCGCTCAGCGATCGCCAGGTGGCGCTGAAAAAAATGCTGTGCTGGAGCTTTGAATAAGGCGTAAATCGTTTGTTCGCCCTCCACGACGCGCCAGCCGCGCAGCTTCCAGCGCAGCCCAGTTTCATCCACCATGGTCATGCTTACCTGCAGGCCGTTGTCCAGTGGTTGGGCATCATCCAACGTCAGTTTTCGCTGTGGCGCCATGGCGCGAAATTCACTTAACGCACGCCATAGTGCCAGCTGCGTGTTGGGGCAGGGCAGCGGTTTTGCGGCGACTCCCGTGGGCGTGCGGTTTACCTTCCAGATATCCAAACGGGTAATGGCTGTGCGGTCTGGGGTCAGTGTAAGTTGACGGCCTGTCTGCAGTGCTACTTGCCAGTGTTTGTCTCTGACAAATGTGGTTGAGCCTAAGCGCGTTGCCTTGCCTTCTTCCAAGCCTTCTTGCAACGCGTTTGCCTGTGGCCCAGCAATTTTTGCGCACTGCGGAAACTGGCCTTGAAATCCTGCCGTTGAGGCCATCGGCAGGCCAAAGGTCAGCAAACCTGGCGGGTCGTCGGTAGCGCCGCTGCGTTGGCGAATCATCCATCGCCAGCGGTTTACGTCGGCAGGTTGCAACCAGGGCAGTCGGCGGGCCAGAAATGTTTGGGCGCGGTCGATCTGGCTGGCCGATAGCACGCGTTCTAAGGCTGATGTCTGTATTTGTACAATCGCTGAAGTAGACGATTCTGCAGGTGCCATTGGGTCTTTGGCCCCGGGTACAATTATCTGTTCGCCCCTTTTGCGAGTGCGCAGCAGCAGCGCCGGTACAGATTTCATGTCTCGGTCAGCGTCGGCCATCCGTTGCGCTGCCATCTGGTCGGCGTCCCGTTCCAAGGCGGCGCGTTGCTGGGCGTTTGTGTCGTTCAGCTGGTGCACGAAGTGGTTTAGCGCAAGATGAGCCACTTCATGGGCCAGCACAAACTCCCAGTCTGCGGGGCTATCCAGGTCCAAAGCCAAACCGGAATTGACGACAATTACGCCGTTAGGAAAGGCGCGAGCATCCGGTGTGGGGTCATCAACAAATAACACCGTGAATTGTTGATCCGGGAACAGTTCTGATACGCGAGTGCTGGCGCGACCAAGCACATCGGGGGTCGCCAATACCTTGCCTTGGCGCTCAATGCCCAGCACCACCTGATCCGCCAATTCCGCCATGGCAGCTGCCGCGTCGGCGGGCACGTCGCTGTTGGTCTGCGCTGAACTCACAAACAGAAGGCTTGGCACAAGCCAACGGCGCCACCCATGTGCACTCATTGTGATGCTCCGCTCAGGGACGTTATCAGTGGGCTGGCGAGGGCCAGCACCTGTGCCTGCGCGACCGACTCAGCGGGAGGCGTGTGCACTACGGCAAGTCGCAGCAAGCGACCGTCTCTGACCGATAGCAAGCCTGCGGCCATCCAGCCAGGCTGATCGCCTCCGAGGCGGCCCGCCATTAGAATCAGATGCTCACATTGAGGCAGGAGGTGGTTCACTGGGCCAATCGCGAAGGCAGAGAGGTCTTTTTGCGGTCGATCCTTCAACAGGGCCGCCAGATGGTTAAACAGCGCTTGTTGGTCCAGTTCAATCGTTGCTGAACCTGACTGGCAAGGTAGAAGCTGTGCCGCAAAAAGCTGTTGGGTCAGTGCAGCGTTGATTGTTGCGCTCTCGGTGGCCGGCAGATGAAGGTGACCAAATTTCTGCCACAGCTGGACGTCGGCGCGGCCGGTTGCGGTGGACAAGGGGGCCACCGTCGGACCAAGGAGCACGGAATTGCCTGAACAGCCATAAAGACTCAGGGTCAATGCGGCTAAGGCGGTCGCGACGATTTGTCCACATTGCATGTCTTAAGCTGTAAGAATTAAATTCTTATTTAAGTGTCTCATCACACCACGCGAGGTTACAGATTGATGAAAGCTCTAACAAATATCATTCTGCTTGCTGGCGTTGCAGCTACCGCCGGTTGCGCCACCGTGGCTAAAGATCAAAGCAGTGACGCCAGCAACGGCGCAGTGGCCGCCAACACTCGCAGCTACTGCCGCAGCGATATCGAACGCACCGGGCAAACAGACGTGGCCTCAGCGGTCCGGCGGTCCGCGTCTTCCGCGCGTCAATGCTAGATTCCGCCTCCTGCACACGCCGCGGGTGAACGAAAGACGCCTGCCCGAAGGCAGGCGTTTTCTCTGGTGTGGTTTGTCGGCTGCTGGGGGGAATTACCCGCCAAATCGCCGATCAAAGTCATCCATCCGCTGATCCCAGTCCCGCAGGTACGGATCCGATTCAGTAGATTGACGCTTGTGGCCCAAGGCAAACGCTCCGATCAGGTAGCTGGCCACCGTCAGTAGTGGCCAGATCATGGCTAAAACGACGGTCACAACCCTCACGCCGAGGCGGCTGAAATTCAGTCGCTGGGCAAGCTCGGCGCAAACACCGCCTAGCCATGCTCGTGGGTGACGCTGGCTCATGCGGCGGCTCCGTCATCAGCGGTAGAGGCCGATTGACCCACTTTCTTCCGCAATTCGGCCAGCTCAGATTCGATGGCAGGATCTTCAGTCGCTTGGCTGTGGATCTGGCGTTGAGGAATGACGTCATACGCTTCAACTCTCGCTTCCAGTTGATCCATCTGCACCTCCAGGCGTTCAAAACGGGCAGACACATCGGCCAGTTTTCGGTCGGCCGGTGAGGTGTAATGCAAGATGGTGGCTGGCGCCTGCTGTTGGCGCATGGACAGTTGGCGCTTGCGGGCCTCAGCCAGACGTTGTTCAAGGCGTTTGATGTCGGTATTGACCCGCTGCATGCCCTGTTGGGCCTGGGTGATGGCCAGGGCGCATCGATCAGACTCTTCACTCAGTTTCTGACGAGAGGTTAATGCTTCCCGGGCCAGTTCGTCCCGGCCTTGGCTCACCGCCTGCTCGGCGCGTTCGGTCCACTGTTCGCTTTGGGTGGCCAAACCGTCTCGACGGCGTTGAAAGCGCTTTTGTTCTCCTAGCAACTCAGCGGCGGCAGCCCGCGCTTCACGCAGAGCGTCTTCCATTTCGCGCACCAGCGCTGCCAGCATTTTTTCCGGGTCTTCAGCGCGCTCCAACAAGGCATTGACGTTTGCCGATACGACGTGACGAAATCTGGACATGGTGCTCATGATGTTAGCTCTCCTTAACCGTTGATTGTATGAAGACAAGCATTCAGATTTCGTGCCAGAAAAATTTTTCTGAAAAAAACTCATAAAAACAAAAGGTTAAGGTTGTTCGGGTATTAAAGACTGGTTCCCTGGGGCAGTAGGGTTGGTGAAATACACCAGCCTTCCGGCGGGTTAGGCCATATGTAATCCTGCTTAATTGGTGATGCGGATGACCATCGGTCGTTGGTACCTTCACATGCCTGCGTCTACACTGGCAAACCCGATAACGATTGAGAATTAACTGATGGCCCAGGGCAATTTTATTACGCGATTTTTTGGCGGTATCTGGAAACTGATCGATTTCACTCGCCGACTCGCCCATATCGTCTTTCTGGTGATCTTTTTCTCACTCATCGGCGTCGGTGTCCTGGCCGTTGGCGAGAGTCCTGTAATGATGGTGCGGGACCAAACGACGCTGGTGCTGGCACCCCAGGGAGTGGTTGTAGAGGAATACTCAAACGATGCCACCGAGCGGGCGCTCAGCCAGCTCATGGATGAACAGCTGCCTGAAACCCGCATGCGGGACCTGCTCAAAGCCATCAGCAAGGCGGCGGTAGATGACCGCATCAGCCGAATGTTGATTCGAACAGACTATCTCTGGGGCGTGGCGCCCTCTCAGCTGCAGGAGCTTAAAAGCGCTATCGGCCAGTTTAAAGACAGTGGTAAGTCCGTGCTGGCCTACGGTTATGGCATGTCTCAGGCGCAATACTATCTGGCTGCGCTGGCTGATGAAGTGTGGCTGCACCCCGAGGGATTGATTTTGCTGGAAGGGTTTGGCGTATACCGAAACTACTACAAGGAGGGTCTGGATAAGCTGGCGGTCGATGTTCATTTGTTCCGGGTGGGTGAATACAAATCCGCGGCTGAGCCCTATATTCGCAATGACATGTCGGACTACTCCAGAGAATCCAACATGTACTGGCTGGACAGCCTGTGGACTCAATATTTGGACGAGGTGTCTGCCCAGCGGGATATGACGCCTGAACAACTGGCCGCCCATGTAGAAGGGTTTGCCGACGACTTGCGCGAGGTGGGTGGGCGCGCCTCCGAAGCCGCGCTGGCGGCTGGCTTGGTGGATCAGCTGGGAACGGAAGATGAACTGCGCGCTTACCTGCTGGAAGATGGCGAGTACGACAGCGAACTGGACAGTTTTCGCCAGCTTGACGCAGAACTCTACCTGCAGGCTAATACGTCTTTTGCCCTGTCCGGCGGCGATCAGATCGCCGTGGTGGTGGCTCAGGGTGCCATCATGGGCGGCGAGCAATCCCCCGGAACCGTGGGCGGTGAGTCAACGGCTAAACTCATCCGCCGCGCCAGAGCCAATAATGATACCAAGGCATTGGTATTGCGGGTCGATAGTCCCGGCGGCGGCGTATTGCCATCGGAACAAATTCGCCGAGAAATTGAGCTGACACGAGCGTCGGGAATTCCCGTCGTGGTGTCCATGAGTTCGGTTGCCGCCTCTGGCGGTTATTGGATTTCCATGAGCGCAAACGAAATCTGGGCCAATCCGGCCACCATCACAGGTTCTATCGGTATTTTTGGCCTTCTCACCAGCTTTCCGAAAACGCTGGAAAAGGTGGGGGTTTATACCGACGGCGTGGGCACCACCTCCATGGCGGGAGCGCTGCGCGCCGACCGCCCCCTACAGCCCCACGTCGCCGACATCATTCAGCAGATAATTGAAGATGGCTACGAACGCTTTATCGGCAAAGTGGCGCAAGCTCGGGAGATGACGCCGGCGGCCGTGGATATGATTGCCCGGGGGCGTGTGTGGAGTGGCCAGCAGGCACTGGATCGTGGGCTGGTGGATAACCTGGGAGGGCTTAACGACGCGATTGCCTCTGCAGCGAACCTAGCAGGTCTCAGTCAATTTGAAACCCGCTACGTTGAGCAGGAGGCCACCGCCTGGGAGCAGTTTTTGCTGGATATGACCGCAAAGCTGCCCACGTTCTCGCTGTCTCGCGGGGCCACCATTGCCAGCATCCTCAATACCCCGCTGCCCACCGATGTGTCGCTACTGCTGCAAAGCGCCCGCGCTCAGCAGCCAGTGGGCATGTACGCCTATTGTTTTTGCAGCCTGTAAGCTGGACGCTGACTACAGACCGAGAGTCTCGGCCAGACTCAGGATGCGCTGAGCTTTGTAGACGATGGGGTAGTCGATAAAGTAGCCGTCCAGCTGGATGGAGGCGGAGCCCGCGGCCTCGGCCTGCTCAAACGCGGCGACGACGCTGCGAGCGTGCTCAATTTCCCCGGCTGATGGGCTGAAAATCTTGTTAGCCGGGTCCACCTGATCCGGGTGGATGCACAGCTTGCCCTGAAAGCCCATTTCCAGGCCGTTCCGCGCGGATTGGGCAAATCGCTCGTGGTCTCGAATCTGCAGCACAACGGTATCAATAGGGGGTTCGAGTTCGGCGGCTCGGGATGCCAAAACCAATCTGGCTCGGGTGTCAGCCAATGACCGTTCGTCCGGTTCCCAACGCAGGTTAAGGTCCAGGTGCAGATCGCCAGCGCCAAAAGAAAGTCGTCGAACTCGAGTGCCGGATTGGCAAATTTCATCGAGTCGAGAAACTCCCAGGCCAGTTTCGATAATGGGCATCAGATCAATGCTGGCCGGCGGCAGGTCAAGATTTCGTTCCAGCTGACTCAGCATCCAGTCTACCGCCACCAGTTGGGCAGCTGATTCGGTTTTCGGTAAAACGATGCCGTCCAGATTGCCGCTGACAACAGCCATGATGTCGTCGAAACACCAGGGCGTATCAAAGCTGTTAACCCGCACGTAAGCGCGGCAGGACCGCGGACCGGACAGAGCCTCCACCAGCACTTGGCGGGTCTCCACCTTGTGCTGGATGGCCACGGCGTCTTCCAGGTCTAAAACCACCGCATCTGCGCCCGTTGTGAGGCTTTTTTCCACTTTGCGCGGGTGATTGCCTGGGGCGAATAAATAGGTCCGGTTTGGGGTGTTGCCAGGGGCTGTCATGTACCAGTGCTCCAGTCGCGCTGCATGGTAAGAGAATATTTAAATCGTTCGCTTGGGTGGTGCACTACCGACACTTCAAACACCCGGTCGCGGCCGTGGTAACGGCGCAGGATGTTCATGGTCGCTTCGCCTTGGACCAGGCCCAGCGCCTCAGCGTGGCGGGCCGAGAGAAGCTCCGCGGTCAATTCCACTTCAACGCTTCGAATGCGTTCGCCAAAAACCTGCTCGATAACGTCATACAGGGGTCTGGGGTCGGTTCCGACATATTTTTCTGCACTGCGGTAACGACGCAACACATAGATGTCTGTCCAGCTCAGCGCGAGTCCGGTTTGACTGTCTCGGCGGATCGCGCTGATGCAGCTCCAGTGAGAGCGTGGCGGTATCCCCAAGTCTTTGGCCAACTGACTGTTAGCCACGATATTGGTAGTCTCAATGTGCTCCAGCAGGGTGTCAGCAGGGTATTGCAGCAGCTCGGAAACAGACTGCATGCGCTGAACGTAGCCCGGCGTGGCCACATCGGAGGTTACCACTGTTCCAATGCCCTTGTGGCGACCGATAAACCCGCCATCTTCTAGCTTGCGCAACGCTTCGCGAATGGTATGTCGGCTCACCTTAAATCGTTGGCTCAGTTCATGTTCCCCGGGCAGCTTTTCACCCACGGGGAAGTTACCCTTGGCGATGGATTCGCAGATGGCGTCGGCAATTTCGCGATAGCGGGGGGCTGGTTTTTTAGCCGCCGACTTTTTGATCGCCGTGTTTTTGTTGGATTTCGGCATGTTGGGCCTTACTAGCAGTCGGCGACAGGGTCCGGTTTTTTGTCCGGCGTGTCAAAACCTCGTCGAGCGGTTGATGGTTCACCTCAATCTGTCCCAGCAAACTGTCGGAATTGTTAAATGTCCGGACATTTTCTTGAATCAACAGTGCCCCTGCAGGCACACTGGCGCTCATGAACTCAACGAATGAATCCGCTGTCGCTATGACTGAGCCTGTTTCTTCTCCCCAACGGATAACGCAGCCGTTGGTGTCGCCCCGAGGTGAGTGCCACTTTGGGCTTGAGGCCATGGGCGTTGCGCTGTCCGATCCGGACTTAAATGACCTTCAGTGGCTGCGCCAGGTATGGTCTGACTCGCCCCTGATGCTGGTTCGAAATCAGCTTCTGAGTGAGCAATCGCTGATGGAGTTCAGCCGTTTCTTTGGGGATTTGGAAACGGTTGTGCGCACCGACATTCACTCCAGGCACAACCCGGAAGTGGCGCTGGTGTCCAATTTGTATCTTGAAGACGGCAGCAATATCGGCGGTCTGGGGACTTACGAGTTGCGCTGGCACAGTGACCAGAGCTACCGCACACGGCCCGCGACTGGCGCCATATTTTTCGCCCTGGAAATTCCCCCGGAAGGGGGCAACACCCGCTGGATCGATATGGTCCAGGCGTGGAATACCCTGGATGCGGATATGCAACGCAAGGTTGAAGGGCGTCACGGGCTGTTTGCCTATCAGATGTACGATACCGACATCACCGATGAGCCCGGCAGCCAGCAGATTCGCGAAAGAACCCCCGATGCCCGCCATCCCATGGTGTTGACCCATCCTAGAAATGGCCAGAAGAGCCTGTACTTCGATCCTAGCCAAACCTATGCCATTGACGGTTTGGAAAGTGACGAATCTGCCGCCCTGGTCGCCCATTTGTCCGCCCACGTAGAGCAGCCGTCGTTTATTCAGGAACACCAGTGGAAAATGGGGGATGTCATGTTCTGGGATAATTCGCGCCTGTTGCATTCTCGCTGTGCGTTTGATCCGTTGCATCCAAGGTTGGCGAAACGGACCACGGTGTTTCTTGACGCTGACTGGTTTCCGGTGCCGGCATGAGTACTGAGCAAACAGGCCCATTAGCCGGTATCCGGGTGATTGAAGTTGGCCAAATTCTGGCCGGCCCCTTCACCACCACCATGCTGGGTTACTTCGGCGCGGAGATCATCAAGATTGAAACGCCTGGAACAGGTGACCCTATTCGGGGCTGGCGGACGGTCAAAAACGGTACATCGTTGTGGTGGCACAGCCATGCCCGCAATAAAAAGTCGGTGACGGTTAATTTAAAGACTGAGGAAGGTCAGCAAATCGTGCGAGACCTGTGTCAGGGCGCAGACGTTCTGGTGGAGAACTTTCGACCCGGTCAGATGGAGCGTTGGAATCTCGGGCCCGATACGATCAAGGCCGTGAACGCCAATTTGATTTACACCCGTATTTCCGGATACGGCCAGACCGGCCCCTACGCCAGTCGGGCGGGCTTTGCCTCGGTGTGTGAAGGTTTCGGAGGGTTCCGCTACGTCAATGGCATACCCGGAGAGCGGCCCGTGCGGCCTAACCTCAGCATCGGCGACACGTTAGCGGGTATTCACGCCGCGCTGGGCGTATGCCTGGCACTCATTGCCAAGCTGCGAGGAAACACCGAGGGCGGCCAGATTGTCGACGTGTCCATTTTTGAGAGTGTATTTAACCTGTTGGAGGGAGTGGTTCCTGAATACTCTGGCGCTGGTCAGGTTCGTGAACCGGCCGGCACCACCATTACCGGCATTGCTCCCTCCAATACGTATCGCTGCGGCGACGGAAAGCTCATAGTGATTGGCGCCAACACCGAGCCGATGTTCGAACGCCTGATGCGGGCTATGGGTCGTGATGATCTGGCCGAAGACCCGGAGTTGCGCAGCAACGCCGGTCGGGTGGCTCAGCAGCAGATGTTGGACGATGCCATTGAGGCTTGGACCCGAACCCTAAGCATGGCAGAAGCCTTGGTCGCGCTGGAGAAAGCGTCTGTCGCCGGCGGCCCTATTTACAGCGTAGAGGACATGTTCAACGATCCCCAGTACCAGGCTCGAGATCTCCTTGAGTCTGTCACGGTGGACGGTGAAAAACTGGTGATCCCCGCGATAGTGCCCAAGCTTACCGAAACCCCCGGGGCAACCCGCTGGACCGGCCCAACCCTTGGCCAACATACCGACGAAGTGCTGGAAGAACTGCTCTCCTTTGACGAAGAGAAACGAGCCGCGCTCCGAAAAAACGGCGTAATTTAGCCCGCCCCAAACACACCTCGGTTGGACAAGATGCGGGCGGTGATGACCCCGTCATCGGAATCAAGCGGACCGAAGGGAGCCATCCGATGACGGGGTCATCACCGCCCGCATCTTCGGCCGACTCGCACTAAAGCGCCTGAATCTCCGCCACCCCAGCCCTGCGCATGGGTTTGCCGTCTACTGGGCTCAGTGGCGCTTGGCGCCGCGACGACAGCGGCAATGCAGTCAATTCGATGGCGACCTCGCCGGCCATAAATTGGTAAACCAGAAAGGTCTCATGACGCTCCCGGGAAACCCGCAGACGCCTCTGGGTTTCATCAAAGGGTATCCCTTGCTCGCCAAGGAAAAGCGCAATACTTTCTGGTGAATCGGAAAATACGTGCAGGGTTACAGGGCTGTTTCGGTCCGCGGTGCCGGCCAGCACGGGTCCGACCAGGCGGGCGTGAAAATCGGAGAAAAACTGCACGCCCTCAAGGGCCGCCTCACGCAGCGTTTGCAGGTGCTGGTTGTGATCGGCGCCGCCAAACAATGCCAGGTGGCTATGGATGGCGGCTTCAATGTCGGTGTTGGCCGGTAGCTTGCCGTGGCTGCTCAGGCCTAATCGTTCAGCGGCCTTGAGCTTCGCTGCGTGCAAATCCCGCACCGATTGTTCAACGACGATTCGAGCGGCCTCATTGGCGATCAGCTGTCGCTGACGATCCAGACGTTTTGCCATCAGAAGATTCCGTAAGGATCCTCGGCGGCGTTGCCGCTGGTGGTTTCCTTGTCGGGCTCGGCGTCCGGCAGAGTGCCCTGGCGGAAATATTCGGTGATACATCCGCTGCGTCGGGCGCTGCACAGGAGGCCGTTATCGGGGTTGATCTGGGCCACCGCCACGCCTGCCGGTAAGGGCTCTGGGGCCTCGGGAACGCCGGCCAGTGCCTGTCCCATGAAATCAATCCAGATGGGTAACGCTGCTTTACCGCCGACTTCGTTCGAGCCGAGCCTCAGGAGTTGATCAAACCCAACCCAAACGGTGGTGGCCAGTGCAGAGTTGTAGCCAGAAAACCATGCGTCTCGTTGGTCGTTGGTGGTGCCGGTTTTTCCCGCCAGGTCATTGCGGCCCAAAGCCATTGCGGCCCGCCCAGTGCCTCGGCGAACCACATCGCGGAGCAGCGACTGAATGAGGTAGTGCGTAGGGGGCTCCAGTGCTTGTGGCGCCAGTTGAAGTGATTGTTTGGCAGCCTGTTCGGTGGTCATGTCGGCCACCATGGATGCCTCGGCATCAACGCTGTCCGGATTCAAGCGTTGAGGGCAGTTGGCGCAGGCGAAAGCGGGTTTTGCCTCAAACACCACCCGGCCCTGACCGTCAACAATGCGGCTGACATAGTAGGGGTCGATGCGATACCCGCCGTTGGCAAGGCTAGCGTAAGCGCGCGCCATGGTCAGGGGGGCGACGGCGCCACTGCCCAAGGCCATAGACAGGTCTTTTGGAATGTCGTCGCCGGAAAATCCAAAGCGTTGGACGAAACGCCAAGCGTAGTTCACCCCAATGTCTCTGAGTACCCGAATGGATACCAGATTGCGAGAGTTCACCATGCCCTCGCGCAGTCGCGTCAACCCAAAAAACTGTTCGCTGAAATTTTCTGGTTTCCAGCTTCGTTCCAGCTGATCGTCTTCAAACACGATAGGTGCATCATTCACCAGCGTGGCCGTGGTGTAACTGCGGTCCAGTGCGGCAGCGTAAACAAAGGGTTTGAAGCTTGAGCCGGGCTGGCGCTTGGCCTGGGTGGCGCGATTGAACTTGCTACGAAGAAAATCCAACCCACCAACCAAAGCTTTGACCGCTCCATCTTCGGGCGCCAATGACACCAGTGCCCCCTGCACATCGGGAATCTGGGTCATCTGCCATTGACCTTCGTCGTCCAAAGCAACCCGGATAACGTCGCCAGCGGTGACCACTTCGGCAACATCCGTCGGTTTGGGGCCGCGTTTGTTGACGTCCTCGTAAGCGCGTGCCCAACTGATGGACTCCAGTTCGATTGAAACCGTCTGGCCATCGGCCAGGTAGGCCAGAAAAAAGGTCTCGTCGGTGGATAGCACCAGTGCAGGCTGCATCCCGCTAACTGCGCCAAAACGATCCAGTGTGGAGTCCCACTGCGCCGAAGTGGCGTCTTCTTGCAGCTCAAAATGGGCCTCAGGGCCGCGATAACCGTGGCGCTGATCGTAATCAATCAGGCCCTTGCGTATGGCGGAGTTGGCGGCGTTTTGAAGCTTTGCATCGACGGTGGTATGGATGCTGTAACCGCCGGAATAGATGTCGTCGCCCACCATTTGCAGTGCCTGACTGCGGGCCAGTTCGGCTACATACAGCGCGTCTACCTGAATCGTCGGATCGTGGGCGTAGGCGTAGTCCTGAGTCTGGATCGCGGCCTCGGCATCCGCCTGGCTGACGTATCCCTGCTCAGCCATCCGCCGCAGCATGTAGTTGCGGCGTCGCGTGCTCAGTTCTGGGCTTCGCAGGGGGTTAACTCGTGACGGCAGCTGTGCACAGGCGGCAATCATTGCGCTTTCTGCCAGCGTTAGTTCGTCGACCTTTTTGCCGTAATACCCTTGCGCTGCTGCGGCCACGCCATAGGCCCGATTGCCCAGATATATCTTGTTGAGGTAAAGCGCCAGAATTTCGTCTTTACTGAGTTCCCGTTCGATTTTCAGGGCGAGAAACCACTCTTTCAGCTTGCGGGTGAACAGTTTTTCCCGTGACACGAGCCCAAAGTCCCGGGCCAGCTGTTGGGTGATCGTGCTTCCCCCCGGTCCTTTTTCGCCACCGGTTTTGGCGATATGCCAAATAGCCCGCGCGATGCCCTGATAATCGACCCCGGGGTGAACGAAAAAACGCGCGTCCTCGCCAGCAATGAAGGCGTTCTTAAGGTTGTCCGGAATCTGGTCGATGGTTAAAGGCGAGCGACGCTTTTCGCCGTAAACCTGCATCAGGGAGCCGTCGGCCGAGTAAATTCTCAGAGGAACCTGAAGCTGGACGTCACTGAGAACATCCACCTCCGGGAGGTCTGGATTGATAATCAGGTAGCTGACAAACAGCGTTCCGACGCCAAGTATCAGGCCCGTGAGGCCCAAAATGGACAGCCATTTGGTGATTTTTAGCGTTCGGCGGATTCTTGGGGACATATTTGGGTTCGGAGTGTGAACTGGATCAAAGTCCGTGCTGGATGGACAGTATAAAAGAGGTTAAGCATTTGCTCTAGCTGCTTGTAGGTATTAGCATTTCGACCAGAAAAGAGCGGAAAAATTCCGCGGTTGGAACTAAGATGATACCCGCCGCAGCGGTTTTGGGGCTTTTTTTGGGGAGGGATTAACGATTTTTTTCCTTTTTGTTGATCCCTAGTTGACTTTCGTATTTAATGTTAACTTGTAATTAATTGCCGTAAGGCAGTGTTGTAAGGACAAAAAGTGTGGCGTTGTTCAGCAACAAGATGCCGCCCCTGGTCGGCCTGGATATCAGTTCGACAGCTGTAAAGCTGCTTCAACTGAGCGGGGGAGATGGCCGATACAAGGTCGAGAATTACGCGGTGGAACCTCTACCGGCGAATGCCGTTGTGGAGAAAAACATTGCGGAGGTGGAAGCTGTGGGTGATGCCATAGGGCGCGCGGTTAAGCGTTCTGGCACTCGCGCGAAGCACTGTGCGCTCGCTGTGGCCGGTTCTGCGGTCATTACCAAGGTGATCAATATGCCGGCGGATCTCTCCGAGGCAGACCTGGACAGTCAGATCCAGATTGAGGCCAATCAGTACATTCCTTATCCCCTGGACGAGGTCAGCCTGGACTTTGAAGTCATTGGCCCGATGCCAGGCAATCCGGACATGATGCAGATACTGCTCGCGGCGTCGCGAACAGAGAACGTCGATATCCGGGTCGCTGCGGCAGAATTGGGCGGATTGACCGCTAAGGCGGTGGACGTCGAAGCCTTCGCGATGGAAAACGCATTCGTGCTGGTCGCCGACCAATTGGGGATTGATCCCAAGGCCCGTGTGGCGATCGTCGATGTGGGCGCAACTATGACCACGCTCATCGTGCTCAATGAAGGCCGCACCATCTATACCCGCGAACAGGTGTTCGGCGGCAAGCAGTTGACCGACGAGGTCATGCGCCGATACGGCCTTTCCTACGAGGAAGCAGGGTTGGCGAAACGCCAGGGCGGACTGCCGGAAAGTTACGAGCAGGAAGTCCTTGAGCCGTTCAAAGATGCGATGGTTCAGCAGGTGAGCCGGTCGCTACAGTTTTTCTTCTCGTCCAGCGAATTTGATTCCGTAGAGCACGTGGTGCTGGCCGGTGGTTGCGCGTCAATTAACGGCGTAGCGGACTTGGTTCAGCAACAGCTGGCCATACCCTGCACCATCGCAAACCCGGCCGCCAACATGAGTGTGGCCCCTAGAGTTCGGGCTCAGGCGCTGGGCGCGGATGCGCCGTCCCTAATGATTGCCTGCGGTCTGGCGCTGAGGAGTTTTGACTGATGGCCAGAATTAACCTACTGCCATGGCGCGAGGAGCGACGCACACAGCGGCAACAGGAATTCTATGCGGTGCTGGCAGGCGCGGCGTTGATGGGGTTGCTGGCTTTTGTAGGCGTCAATATGCAACTGGGCGCCATGCAGGATCATCAGGAGAGGCGAAACCAAATCCTGAAAAACCAGATTGCGGTGCTGGAACGGCGAATCACGGACATCGAGACGCTGAGAGCTGAGAAAGCAGAGCTTATTGAACGCAAACTGGCCATCGAGGAGCTTCAAGAGAGTCGTACGGAAATCGTTAAGCTGTTTGATCAAGTGGTGCGGACGATTCCTGATGGCGTCAGCCTGGAGAGTATCCGGCAGGAAGGTACTCGGCTTACGGTTGAGGGGCTGGCAGAGTCCAACGCCAAAGTGTCTGCCTACATGCGCAGCATGGAGGCGTCAAACTGGATGCAAGGCGCAGACCTGAACATCACCGAGGCTGAGGGCGAAGGCCGCCGCCAGCTCTATAAATTTCGAGTTGAAGTGAAGGTTGGCTCGGAAAAAGCACCCGAAGATAACCAGGGGGTGGCGGGATGAACTGGGACGAAATCAAAAATCTGGACTTCGAAGATCCCGGTGGGTGGCCGCCGCTGGCTAAAGGCATCGCCGCTGCAGCCGTGGTCGTGTTTATCTTGGTCATCGCCTACTTTCTGAAATTCAAAGAAGAATGGCGATTGCTTGAATCCAAAGAGCAGCAGGAAATCGCGCTGAAGGCAGATTTTGAAACCAAACAGCAAGATGCGGCAAATTTGGAAGCCTACCGCGAGCAGCTGGTTGATTTGCGTGCGCTGTTGGAAGACCTCATAGACCAATTGCCCAATCAAACGGAAATGGCCAAGTTGCTGCAGGAAGTATCGCAAAAAGCGATCGGTGCAGGTATTGACGTCGACAAATTTCAGCCTCTGCCTGAGTCTCTGAAAGAGGTTTATGCCGAGAAGCCTATCCAGTGGGAAATGGTTGGTGGTTACCACCAGTTTGGCGACTTTGTTTCAGCCATTTCTGATTTACCTCGGTTAGTTGTGGTGACCCAGAACATCACATTGAGGCCTTCCGATGACGACACCGGCCGCCTGATGTTGTCAGGAACCGTTAACACCTACCGCTATCTCACCGACGACGAGTTGGCGGCTGCCGCAGACTCGGCATCAACAGCATCGCAGGGAGGCCGCTGATGAGACTGTTTCTGTTATTACTTGCGGCGCTGGGCGTTGTTGCAGGATGCACGGGCGGAACATCCGACCTGGACCGGTATATCGAACAGACGAACAACCGCCCTGGCGAACCCATAGAGCCGCTGCCAACCACGGTGGATCCACCAAAATTGGTTTATGAGGCACACGACGAACGAGATCCATTTTCCGGAGGTCCCCTCCTTGGAGACGATCCAGAGCCTGAAGTGGCTGCGGCTGTGGCGGGCGTCACCGGGCCGAGACCTGACCCGAATCGATCGAAAGAAGATTTGGAGCGTTTTGAGCTGGACTCACTGGAGATGGTGGGAACCTTTCTCATCGATGACGTTCTGTACGCGTTGATCGAAGACCCGGACGGTCTGCTTTATCGGGTCCGAGAAGACAATTACATGGGGCGCAATCACGGACAGGTGATTGCGGTGTACGAAGATGGTGTGGAGCTTGTTGAGCTGTTGCCTGATGGCGAAGGCTGGCAGGAAAACCGAGCTCAAGTTGCTCTCGACAACGAATAAGCAGATCCGGTTTGGGGGATCAATAATGAATGTAATGCTGACAAAAACTGCCGCAAAGGCTACCGCTCGATGGCGTGTAGCAGGGATGGCTGCGGTCATGTTGTGTCTTGGCGCAGGAAACGCTCTGGCTCAGTCTGTCTTGGAGGAAATTTCCTTCAGCACAGGCTCCGGTGGTGCTGTGGATATCATCTTGAGCATGCAGGGAGACCTGCCGGAGCCCCAGATTTTTACCACTGACAATCCGGCCCGGATCGCTGTGGACTTAATGAACACCACCAATGCGATGCGTCAACGATCCATTGAAGTGGGTACCGGCGCTACCCGGAGCGTATCTGCGGTCGAGGCTGGTGGCAGAACACGGGTGGTTATTGATCTGTTCCGCTCAGCCCCCTATGAAACCCGGGTGGAAGGTAACAGCCTCATCGTATCGGTCCAAGGTGGAAGCGGTTCTGCCATCGTTTCTCGCGCGCAGCAAACAGGTGGCGCCACAGCTTCCGTTGCCTCCAGTGGCCCACTAGCAGTAGAAAATGTTGACTTTCGACGGGGCCAAAACGGCGAAGGTCGCGTGATCGTTACCTTCAACGACGCGGGTGCGAATGTGGATTTAAGCAAGCAGGGATCGCGTCTGCGTGCATACATCTACAACACCGAAATTGCCCAAGAACTGGAAGAGCGACTCGACGTCATGGACTTTGCGACGCCGGTGGAGGTCATCGACACGATGCGCGATGGCAACCGAATTCGCATGGATATTGCGGTACGCGGTGAATATGAGCATTTGGCTTACCAAAGTGGAAATCAGTACATCGTCGAGATTCAGCAGTTTCAGGAAGAAGTACTCTCGCCGGAGGCGCAAATTCTGGAGCCACGGGAATACGAAGGTTCACGAGTGTCTTTTAACTTCCAAGACATTCCGGTGCGGGCGGTGCTTCAACTTATTGCGGATGTCTCGGGCCTGAATATTGTGGTCTCCGACTCAGTTTCCGGCAACGTCACGTTACGACTGCAAAATGTCCCTTGGGATCAGGCGCTGGACATCCTGCTACAGGCCAAATCTTTGGACATGCGGGAAAACGGCAACGTAGTGTGGGTCGCCCCGGCGACGGAAATCGCAGCTCGCGAGCAGCAGCTGCTGCAAGCACTGAAAGACAAACGAGAGCTGGAACCGCTGCGCTCGACGTTTGTCCAGGTTAACTACGCCAAAGCGACAGATCTGAAAAACATTATTGAGAGCGCGGCCAGCGGCTCAGCCACTGATGGCGCGGGGCTACTGTCGGCTCGCGGCAGTGTCACTGTTGATGAGCGGACCAACGTCTTGCTCCTAACAGATACCCCTGATCGGTTGGAAGAAATCCGCGAACTGGTTAACCGACTGGATCGACCGGTTCGCCAAATTCAAATCGAGTCGCGTATCGTCATCGCGACCGATAGCTTCAGTGATGAAATTGGTGTTCGATTCGGTCTGACCGGAGGTTACGAAGACAACGACGGGAATATACTTAGCGTCGCTGGATCATCGTCTGCTACTGACCGGATGAATAACCTGGCCCTGGTCAACCGCCAGATCAACGACAACCGCTCAGGATTCCCGGTCATCGCACCTGACAATCCGCCAGCGGGTATCTCCGTTCCACCCCTCGGTGAACGACTGAACGTCAATCTACCTGCATCAGGAACCGCGGGCAGCTGGGCACTTGGCTTGCTGACTTCAGACTACCTGTTGGATTTGGAGCTTTCCGCGCTGGAAAGCGAGGGGCGCGGCGAGGTGATCTCCAGCCCCCGACTGATTACGGCCAACCAACGCGAAGCGTTTATCCAGCAGGGCGTGGAAATTCCGTTCCAGCAGGCTGCGTCCAGCGGTGCAACCAACATCAGCTTTAAAGACGCGGTACTTGAGCTTAGAGTGCAGCCGTTAATCACGCCTGATGATCGGGTCATTCTTGATCTCGCGGTTAAGAAAGACACTATCGGACAGCTTGTGCCGGTGGAAGGTGGAGGCCAGGTGCCAAGCATCGACACCCGAGAGATTCAAACGCAAGTCCTGATTAATAGCGGCCAAACCGTAGTGCTAGGCGGTATTTACGAGCAAACACTGCGAGAGGACTCAAACAAGGTGCCATTTTTGGGGGATATCCCTGCGCTGGGAACGTTGTTCCGTCAGCGATCCAGCCAAAATGACAAATCGGAACTGCTGATCTTCATTACACCAACAATATTGAACGACAGCTTTAATCTGAACCAGTAATCAACCCTGGCGTCTCGGGGAGAGACGCCGGAATCAATTATTTCTAACTTGGGGGCAGCGCGAACCGTGGAAGGCCTAACGACCATGATGAGACTGAAACAACTACTATTGTCTGCGACGCTGATCGGCGCTGCAGTGGGACTGGCCGCTTGTGGCGGCGGCGGCGGTGGTGGAGCGGCAGAGCCAAGAGCGCCGATCCGAGTCACTATTACAGCGGATGCAAGTAGCCTGCTATCAAACAAAGGCGAGGTTTTTTACGAGCCGGGAAGCAGTTTTGCTACGAACCTGAATGTTCAAGTTCGCCAATCTAACGGCCAAGCCGTTGCCAATGGGACGGTGGTTGCGCTGTCGGTTTCTAGCTCGGCGAACGGCTCATTGTCAACAACAGACGACCTTGCCACTCGAACGACCCAGATACAGGTTCCCACCACCGCGGGTGATGGTCAGGCGGTCTTTCATACGGCTGAGGGCACGGGCAACACTACGATCACGGCATCCGTTACCGATCCGGGGTCGAACCAGAACATTTCTGCCAGTGTCACGTTGACCGTCAACGAAGGTCCCGATGGCGTCAACCGCATCACATTGACGCCCAACAGATTGGTTATTCCGGCGCGGCCACCAGGAGTTCCCATCTTTTTCGATTCTCCCTACACGGCCGAGGTTAACCTGGAATTTCGACTAGCCGACGGCACTATCGGTGCACCCGACGGGGGAACGATGTCCATTGGTATCAGCCCTCTGAATATTGCCGCGTTTTCAACCCTGGACGACCCGAGCACGGATGACGTAAACGAATTCTTTGTCCTACTGGGAAATGGCCCGGTTGATCTAGCAGCCAACGGGAAAGTGTTTGTGCACTCCTTTGACTCACCGGGAATCGTCACGGTTACCGCCAGCGCCTTTGATGGTGAAACACAACAGACCTTTGACGCCGAGATTCAGATCGAAGTGGTCGAGTCAGGTTCCGACGGCAGGCCGGCAAACCTGTCGTTTGGCCTTCCCTCAACCCCTCAATATGTACAGGGAGCGGGCGGGACATCGGCCCAAACCGTGCAGGTATCCTTAACCGACGGCGCTAACGAGTTTGTTGCCGAGCCTGGTGGCGCAAACAACAACATTTTTCTTGAGATATTCACTGAGACCCCTGATTCGGGTGCGGTCCTGAGAGGCACCAACGGAGGCGGCACCGCCGTTGAAGGGACGTCGATTGCCTTGGCAACCACTGGCGGAATTGCGTCAGTTAGCTTGGTCAGTGGCACAGAGCCCGGACTGGTAAGGCTGCGGGCGGTAGCTGACGCTGCGGACAACAATGTCAGCAACGGCGTTCAAGCGGCAGTTGTCACCGAAACGTCTCTGGCTATCTCCGACGGAATCCCATTCTCGGTCACTCTAACCAGTATTCCGATCAACAGTTTGACGGTGAATCCCGTGGATCCCAGCGTCGTAGTGTTCGACGATGATGGGTTCCCCGTGGGCCCTAACGCCACTTATAGTCTTCGTGTTAACGCCATTGTGACCGATCGTTTCGGTAACCCTCCGGCCCAGCCAGTCTCTCTGCAAGCAGGGTTGATTGATGCGCCCATCTCAGGATTTCCCACTCAGGGCGCAGGTACGTTTGATCTGTCGGGGGGCGATGGCGACCCCTTTGAAGGCGGAACCGCATTTTTTGCCCCTACCGGTCAGTTTCGGCAGGCCGGAGGTGGAGCAGGACCTGGTGACACGTTGATTCTGTTCGGCAAGGAAGTG
This sequence comes from Lysobacterales bacterium, assembly GCA_045106555.1. Classification (GTDB taxonomy): domain Bacteria; phylum Pseudomonadota; class Gammaproteobacteria; order Xanthomonadales; family SZUA-38; genus JANQOZ01. Next base: position 36,381 of record JBGCET010000007.1, read on the forward strand.
GTGGGTAATGCCGACCATGAGAGCGCCAGAACGGTCACTCAAGCGATCGACAACGATGACTTGACCGTCGATGAGCCTTTCAACTTTAACGACACCGTTGGTGGGTCCATCGACAGCGGCGCGGTCATTCCCTACGTGATTGGGCGAGCCACCACCGGCAATATCGAATCGTCGTTTGTCACCGACAGCAACGGTGTCGGGTCGACTCTGCTGAACTATCCGGTTTCGCAGCTGGGCCGCTCCGCCGCACTTTACGTCCAGGGCGCAAACAGCGGTTTGGGTTCAGCGGGTAATCTGGGTACTTACGCCGACGCGACTCTACTTCGTTACCCAGGACTACGTCCGCTGGCAATTACTGCCACGCCAGGCTCGATTCCCGGTAACGTGCCAACTTCAGTGCTGGTGTGTGTTGAGGATGCGGCGACCGCGCCCATTCGTGGCCAGTTCATCGGCTTTGCTTTCTCCAATCTGCAGGGTACGGGCAGCGTCGACGGGGTCGTGGGAAGCGGAACCGTGGCAAATCCAACAGGTGCTGATGGCTGCACCGTAGCTTTGGTGGAAACCTCTGGCCTTGGCACTGACGCAGAAGAAGGGCTGCTACAGTTCTTCACCGGCGGTCAAACCGCTGACGTTATTATTGTTCCGCCGTCCAGCGCAGTCTTGCAGGCCTCGCCTTCATCCTTCCGCCTGGGTGGGTTTGTTACGACGGTGAACACCACGTTGAGATACTTGTCCGGAGGGGCAGGAGTGGCAAATATTGCGATCAGTGGTAGCTGTACGGCAAGCAACGGCACCATTTCGATCACCACTCAGCCAGATCCCACGGATGCCAACGGAGAAACTACTGCGCTGATCACGGCGCAGCTAGACGATGGCACCTTCGGCACAACGCCGGGTGATGGAAGTTGTACTTTCGAGGCAACTGACGGCACGCAAGCCACGGTTGATTTCTTGGCAGTGGACGTTTGTGCAAACCTGGTCAACGTCAGCCCTGGCCCACCGCCTGGAGCATGCGCAGACACAGCCAACACTACGTTTAACGTTCAGGTTCAGTTCGACAACTCGGCTATGGCGACGCTGCTAGGCGAGGCGGTAGTGACCGCTGACGGAGCGCCGATCAACTGTGCCTTCCCGGCAAACAACAATCGCGACACCTGTTCGGCCACGGTCAATATTGGGCAAACCATCGTGTTCTCACTGGCTTTCTCCAATCAAACGGACCAGGATAACTACTTCGGTATTCCTACCGCGCCCAATCCGTCGGCGACCTCCGGTTTTGCCGGTGAGTGTCGGTCGGGTGGTCGTACCCTGCAGGCAGAAGTCTCTGGGGTTGTTAACGATTCAATCTGTATCGTTAGGTTCTAACTCAACCGTTTTTTCAGCAGCCCGCTCTCTCAGAGCGGGCTGCTGTTGTTTACCTGCAAACTTTTACCAGCGTTTTGTTCAGTTTTCGCCATCTTTCGGCATACGCCTGACCGCGACTGATCCATTAAACTCCCCGCTGCATGGAAATTCGCTGGCATGTCAGTAAACTGCATGACCTGGTGACACCGACCGTTACCGAACCTAAGCACGGACACCTCAATGGACGACAACGTAGCAGCTGCAGACAATGCCGCAAGGCCAGACCCTGCCGCCAGAAACAGTGCCGCAGGCGCTGCATTCGGCGCACTCAAAGCGGAAATTCAGCGCAAGATCATCGGTCAACACGCGCTCATTGACCGACTTCTGATCGCCCTGCTGGCCAATGGTCACCTCTTGGTTGAAGGTGCTCCGGGGCTGGCAAAAACCACCGCAATCAAGGAGCTGGCCGAGCGAATCGAGGGCGATTTTCATCGTATTCAATTTACTCCGGATTTGCTTCCTGCAGACCTCACCGGTACCGAAATCTATCGACCCCAAGAGGCCGATTTCACCTTCCAGCGTGGGCCCATTTTTCACAACCTGGTGTTGGCTGATGAGGTTAACCGGGCGCCAGCCAAGGTTCAGTCAGCGTTATTGGAGGCGATGGGTGAACGCCAGGTCACTGTGGGTAGCGTCACCTACCATCTACCCAAATTGTTCCTGGTTATGGCAACCCAAAACCCGATTGAACAGGAGGGTACCTACCAACTGCCAGAAGCCCAGCTGGATCGTTTTTTGATGCATGTGGCCATCACCTATCCCAGCGGCGACGAGGAACAGGCAATTTTACGACTGGCCCGCGAGCAGGCGCATGAAGTGCTTGGTGACCGGCCCACCCCACCGGTGGTGGTTACCCAGGAACAGGTGTTTTCCGCCCAACGCGAGGTGTTGGACTTGCACGTGTCACCTGAACTGGAGCGTTACATGGTGGAGTTGGTTTTAGCGACGCGGGAACCAGGTCGCTATGGGGATGATCTGAAATCTTGGATCAGTTTTGGCGCCAGTCCGCGGGGCACTATTGCTCTGGATCGCTGTGCCAAAGCCCACGCTTGGCTAAATGAGCGAGATTATGTGTCTCCGGAAGACGTACAAGCCATTGCTTTTGATGCGCTGCGCCATCGTCTTTTAATGTCCTTCGAGGCTGAAGCGGAGGGTGTCGACGCGAACGCGCTGATTGCCCAATTGTTGGATCGCGTGCCGGTACCCTGACCTGTTGACCAGTGCGATGGATTCACCGACCCAGGTCACCTCTGACGATCTGATCCGCCTGCGGCTATCCGCCCGTCGGGTGGTCATGACCGCGCGCAGCCCCGCCAGTTCTGTCATCGCGGGCGTTCATCCCAGTCGTTTTCGCGGCCGCGGCGTGGATTACGTGGAGTCGCGATCTTACGAAGTGGGCGACGACATACGGGATCTTGATTGGCGCGTCACTGCGCGCACTGGCAAGCCCCACACCAAGGTATTTCAGGAAGAACGCGAGCGTCCGGTATTAGCGTTGATTGACGCCAACCCCGGAATGTATTTCGCTACCCGAGGGGCATTGAAGATTGTCCAGGCAAGCCGGTTGGCCGCCCTGACAGGCTGGGCGGCTGTGGGTCGAGGGGACCGAATAGGCGCGCTGATTTGCCAAGGGGACGACCATCACGAAGTGCGTCCGGCGGGCGGACGCCGCGGCGTGTTGCGGATGATCAATGTTCTGGTCCAGAAACTGAGCCAGCAACAGCCAGGATCCTTTGAACAACCGTCGCCTGGTATTGATCAAATGTTGAAACGGGCCCGAAGAATCGCGCGCCCGGGCAGCCTAATTTTTGTGATCAGTGATTTTTACCATTTGGGTGATGAATTCGAGCGCCATCTGACATATCTTCGGCGACACAGCGACCTCATTGCCTGCTCCGTTCGGGACCCAATCGAGCAATTGCCGCCACCGCCTGGCACTTATCCAATCAGTAACGGTCAAACCCAGGGTGTAATGCCATTGTCACGGGATAATGCCCGGCGCCAGTACCTTGAGTTCATCACCGGTCAACAGCAGGCCCTGACGTCCGTTCTCAACAAACAAGGCATTACCCGGCTGGATTTGAGTACCGTTGAAGACGTGAGCGACGCACTGGGTCGCGTGTTCAGAACCCGAGATATCCGTTGATGCAGGCAAGTCCCCCACCCATTCGCGATATTCATGCCGCCGCAGCGCCCCCAGGGTGGCCGCCAGCGTGGGGTTGGTGGGTGTTGGGAGGGATGCTTGTCATTGCTCTGATCGCAGCCGCTATCTTGCTGTGGAAACGCTATCGCAAGCGCCGTCGCGTCGCTCAGCTAAATGCGGAGCTTACCGACATTACCCGCCAATATCGGACTGATGGAGACATTCGAGTCGCTGTCGCGAGCATTGCTGTCTATCTGCGACGCCTGATCTTGCATGAAGGGCGATTCGCCAAGCCGGTTGCGTTGACCGGTCAGCCATGGATCGAATTTCTCACCCAGCCGGAAGACCTGGAACCTCACCTTGCGGTTGCCGCGAAAGACCTGGTTTCTGCGCCTTACCAGCGCGAGCCGCAAGCAAACGTGGACAGTCTCATCCAGCTGTGCGAGTTCTGGGTGCAACGGGTGGCCCGTGTTTAATCTGGCCTGGCCATGGTTGTTAGCGTTAATCCCGCTGCCTTTGTTGGTGTGGTGGCTGTTGCCCGAATCACCCAGGCCAACAGGTTTAAGTCTGCGAGTTCCATTTTTCACCCAGGTCGCTGATACCAGCGATCACAACGACAAATCCCAGCGTTGGTTGCGCGTCCTGCTGGCGGCTTTAGCGTGGCTGGCGTTAGTTGGCTCAGCGGCGCGGCCTCAATGGATCGGCGAGGCCATCAGCCTTCCAATGACCGGGCGCGACCTCATGCTGGCCGTCGATATCTCAGGTTCTATGGAAACCGCCGACATGACCGTGGCGGACAAACCCGTCACCCGGCTTGCCATGGTCAAGGCGGTGGCTGGTGAGTTCATGGAGCGGCGCGTTGGAGACCGGCTGGGTCTGATCTTGTTTGGTCGCCGGGCCTATCTGCAAACCCCCTTGACCTTTGATCGCAGCACGGCACGCATCCTGTTGGAAGAATCTGCGATTGGGCTAGCGGGTAAGGAAACAGCCATTGGAGACGCCATTGGACTGGCGGTCAAACGCCTGCGTGGAGAGTCGGTACAGGACCGGGTACTGATCTTGCTGACCGATGGTGCCAACACCGCGGGCGAAGTGGAACCACTGAAAGCCGCGGATCTGGCGGCCAGTGAAAAGCTCAAGGTCTACACCATTGGGGTGGGTGCTGACGAAATGATGGTACGCAGCATGTTTGGCACCCGCACGATCAATCCATCAGCGGATCTGGATGAAAAGACCCTGACCGCCATTGCGGACAGGACGGGTGGCCGCTATTTTCGCGCCCGCGATACCGCTGGCTTGATGCAGATATATGAAATTCTTGACGAGCTGGAGCCTGTCGCGGAAGAGCAGGAAATATTAAGGCCGCCTAAGGAGCTATATTTCTGGCCCCTGGGCGCGGCGCTGTTGATCTCCTTGATCCTGGGTGCATTAACGGCGCTAACCAAAGGTCGGCCACCCATGGACGGACACCAGCCGGCAGCCACACGATGATGGATTTTTCCCTATTTCATTTCCTTCGCCCGTGGTGGCTGATTTTGCTGCCTTTCGGTGCGCTGCTTGTTTGGCGACTGCGACAACCCGCCGGCGACCTGGACGCCTGGGCTAAGATTTGTGATCCGGCCCTGCTCAAGTTTCTCACCTGCGGAGAAGGTGGCAAGCCAGCCCGGCTTCCCCTGCTATTGGCCGGCATGGGATGGATGTTGGCTATTTTGGCTATCGCGGGGCCGACCTGGGAGAAACGACCGTTGCCCCTGTTTCAGACTGAGGCAACGCGGGTGGTCGTATTGGATCTGTCCCGGTCCATGCTGGCGGCTGATCTGACCCCAGATCGGCTGACCCAAGCTCGCTTTAAGCTCGCAGACCTGCTGGATAGAAACCAAGAAGGACAAATCGGTCTGGTGGCCTATGCCGGCGAGTCATTTGTGGTGTCACCCCTTACTCAGGATGCCAAGACCATTAAATCGATGCTGGGCGCTCTAGACGTGTCGATCATGCCGGTGCAGGGCAGTGAGTTGGGAGAGGCGCTGGTGTTGGCTAAACAGCTGCTGGACGGGGTCGCGACCAGCCGCGGTGAAATCTTTGTGGTTACCGATTCTGTCGGCAAGGGCGCGTTGACCGCTGCCCGTGAAATCTTCGATGCTGGACACCGGGTTTCCGTCCTGGGTGTTGGCACGCCGGAGGGAGCGCCCATACCCCAGGCCAACGGAGGGTTTTTCAAAGCCACTGATGGCACGATCGCGGTTCCCCGTCTGAACGAAATAGCGCTCACTGAATTGGCGGCGATCGGCGGTGGTCAGTACGTCAGGTTGCGGACCGATGCGCGGGACCTGGATCGCCTGCTGAGTGATGAGGGCAGCAGTCAATCGACATCGGCAAACGACGACGCTTCCACGGAGAGTCTGCAGTGGCGGGAACAAGGGCCTTGGCTGGTGTTGCTTCTGCTCCCTATTGCCGCGCTGGCTTTCCGGCGCGGTTGGCTGCTCATCTTGCCGCTGGCGGTGCTTATGCTGCCGCCGTCCCCAGCGGTTGCAGCGAGCTGGTTGGACCAGGCCTTTAAGACACCTGACCAACAGGCCGCGTTTGCGTTGAAAGCCGGTGAGCATGAAGCTGCGGCTGCGGTGGCGCAAGACCCCATGCTGCGTGGGGAAGCGCTCTATCGCGACGGACAATTTGAATCTGCGGCGCAGGCATTCAGCGCCGCAGCGGGAGCTCAGGCCCACTACAACCGCGGTAACGCGCTGGCGATGCAGGAAAAATATCAGGACGCCATTGCGGCCTACGATCAGGCGCTGGCGGAGAACCCTGAAATGGCTGATGCCGAGCACAACAAGAAATTGTTGGAAGATTTGTTGGAAGAGCAGGAGCAACAGGACCAGCAGCAGGAAAACCAAGACAATCAGGAGCAATCGGAGGGCGACAGCGAGCAACAGTCTGATGAGCCAACCGAGCAGGAAGGTGAGGAAGAATCCGAAGAGCCCGGCTCATCGGAAGAAGCTGACAGCGAACAGGAACCCGAGCAAACTCAGCCAACCGCGGCTGAGGAGCTGGATGCTGAGGAAAAACAAGCGCTGGAGCAATGGTTGCGACGGATACCGGATGATCCGGGTGGATTGCTGCGCAGAAAGTTTCAGCTTGAGTACCAACGTCGCGGCCAGCCTCCGGCCAGCGATGAAGAGGAATGGTGATGGGAATAGGTAGATTGCTGTTGACGATTGTGCTGCTGGGCGTAACAAGCCAGCTGCAGGCACAAGAAATAAGCGCATCGCTGGATCGGGACACCATTTTTCTGGGAGAGTCGGCGCTGCTCAGAATTGATCTGGTCAACCCTGCCAACAATAGTCGACCGGACTACTCAACGTTGCGTGAGCAGTTCAATGTGTTGGACACCGGAACCAACTCCAGCCTGGAGATGACCAACGGTCGCCGTCGAATGGTGGTTCAGCACAACGTTTTGCTGGAGCCCAAAGAGGCAGGGCAGTTGGTGCTTCCACCACTCAGAGTTGGCGAGTTGAGTACTCCGGCCATCACCTTATCGGTGCTTGAGCGACCGGCAGGCACCCAAAGCACCGATCAAGATGTGTTTGTGGAGCTGGAGGCAACGCCGCTGGACCCCTACGTCCATTCTCAGGTGCGACTGACCGTTCGCTTATTTCATGCGCCGCCCATTACTGAGGGTGCGTTGAACAACGATCCTTGGCCTGCTGGACTCGTTGTGCAGCGCGTGGGAGAGGACAAAACGACCACTCGAATGATCGATGGCAAGCGATATCGTGTCGTCGAGCGGCGGTTTGCCCTGTTTCCTGAACGCAGCGGGCAGATTCAACTGCCTTCGATTAGTTTTCGAGGTCGGGTTGCAGATCCGGGTGGGAGCAGCGCGTCGTTGTTTAGCCGGGGTCGAAGAGTCAGCGTTGCCAGCGATACGCTTTCCCTTCAGGTGCGCCCCCAAGCCCCAGCTTTTGACGGCGATCTTTGGTTACCTGCTGCCGAGTTATCGGTCACCGAAAGCTGGCCAAACGGTGAACCTGAGTTTGTTCAGGGAGAACCAATAACGCGTAAGCTGCAGCTGCGAGCCCGCGGTTTGCTGTCCACCCAATTGCCTGAGCTGGCGTTGCCCGAGGTCGCTGGAATGAAGGTCTATCCCGATCAGCCCAGCAGCCAGACACGCTCAACACCCAACGGTTGGGCAGACGCAACTCGCGAGCAAACCTACGCGCTGGTGCCAACGCAGTCGGGGCTTATGACCCTTCCGGAAGTTCGGATTCCTTGGTGGGATGTACAGGCAAATCAGCAGCGAGTGGCCATCGTCCCGGCTCGGCAAATTGAAGTAGCCCCTGGCCAATCGGCGGCGCTGGCGCCCAATCTTTTGCCACAACTGGGGCAAAGCGATATATCGCCCTTAGGTTCTCAGGGGCAGGCCTCCGGGGCCGCAAGCGGCATCTGGCCGGCGGTCAGTGCCTTTCTTGCACTGCTGTGGGGTCTGACCGCATTGGCTTGGTGGCGGGCAAAACAGGCCGCATTGTCGCCAGTTAACAAGGAAAAATCCTTGGAAGATACCCGCCAGGAAGCCAATGAACGCCAGCTCCTGGAGCGAATCAGGTCAGCTTGTGAGGCATCAGACCCCAGTGCAGCGGGGCAGGCGATACTGGGCCTGGCCCGCGTGCAAAGCGCCCAAACGGTGAATTCTTTGCGCGGAGCGGCTCGACTGGTAACCGCTGAAGCAGCGCGGGAACAACTCCTCAAGCTGGATGAAGTGATGTACGGGCACGATGAGCAGCATTGGGATGGGCAGAGTTTTAAGGCGATATTGTCGACGCTGAAATTCGAGCCCGGGTCGGTGAAAGCTTCCGTTGGTCATGCCCAAAGTGCTGCCTTGCCGCCGCTCTACACGGCTTTGGTAATGGCATTTTTGGGCACCGTGGCCGCGCCTGACCGCGCTTGGGCGCAGTGTGACGACGATCAGTCGTGTGGCTGTGAAAACACCTTGCTGGTAGCAGATCAGATCCATACGGTGAATCCTGAGCAGCCGACGGTGAACGCCATGGTTTACAGCAATGGCGCCTGCGACGAAATTTTAGCCACCGGTTCCGTCGATGCTCTGCGAGCATCCTATCCAGACGCTGTGGAAATCGATGCTACCGGTTATACGGTCATTCCTGGTTTGATTGACGCTCACGGTCACATCATGAATCTGGGGTTGGGGCTGTTGACGGTGGATCTCCGGGATACTCAATCGACTCTGGAGGTGCTTGAGCGGCTGTCCGACTTTGCCAAAGACCTGCCAGCAGACGCCTGGCTGCTTGGCCGCGGCTGGGATCAGAACGACTGGCCGCAAAAAGCCTTTCCCAGTCGTTCAGATCTGGACACGTTGTTTCCTGACCGTCCGGTTTGGCTTACGCGCATCGATGGTCACGCCGGCTGGGCCAATAGCGCAGCGCTAGCCGAGGCGGATCGTGACTTTTCGGGCCAGTGGCAGCCCGAAGGTGGCCAGATTCAGCGCGACGGCCAGGGTAGGGCCACGGGTGTTTTCATTGATCGCGCGATGGGGTTGGTCACCGCTCATGTGCCGGATTGGAACGAATCCGATCGGCGTCGAGGGCTGGAGCTGGCATTAGGAGCGCTGGCCGAAGTGGGTATCACGGGTGTACACGATGCGGGAACGTCACAGGCCGATCTTGAGCGTTTTCTGGCAGCAGAAAAATCGGGTGACCTGAGTCTGAGGGTTTACGCCATGGCTGATGGAGACCAGCAGTTGCTGAGGTCTCTGTGTGAGAAAACGGTTCATACGCCCCGAGTCAGTGCTCGGTCAGTGAAGCTATACGCCGACGGAGCTCTGGGTTCCCGTGGAGCGGCGTTGCTGGAGGACTACTCCGACGAACCTGGCAACCAGGGGCTGCTGCTGCAGCCGGTTAAGAATTTGAACGAGCAGGTCAGCCGCGCTATGGGTTGCGGGCTGCAGGTCAATACCCACGCTATCGGGGACCGGGGCAATCGGGTTGTGCTGGACGCCTACCAAGCGGCGCTGTCAGCTCATCCGGGAAATCCGGGACGCCACCGGATCGAGCATGCGCAGGTTGTCGCCGCAACAGATTTTGACCGGTTTAAAGCGCTTGACCTCATCGCTTCTGTGCAGCCTACCCACGCCACCAGTGACATGTACTGGGCTGAAGATCGGGTAGGCCCCAAACGCATTCGCGGCGCGTACGCCTGGCGGCGCATGGTGGCGTTGGGAATACCGTTGGCTTTGGGTTCAGATTTTCCGGTAGAAAAAATTAACCCTATGTTGGGTCTCTACGCCGCCATCGCTCGGCGGGATCTTAAGGGCTGGCCGGCTGACGGTTGGTATGCTGACCAGGTGTTGACCCGTCTCGAGGCCTTGCGCGGATTCACTCTAGACGCTGCTTACGCAGGGTTTGCTGAGTCTCAGGTTGGCTCATTGCAGGCAGGCAAGCGGGCGGACTTTGTCCTGCTGAACGCAGACCTTATGGCCGTTTCGGCCAGTGATATTCCCGCCATCGTCGTTGCAGCAACGGTGGTTGGGGGTAAAGCCGTCTATGTGTCGGCTGGCTTGTCCAGCAACGGGTCACTCATGATGGGTGAAAAACCAAGCCGTTAGAGCAAACGGTCTAAACCTTCGGGTTACCATACCGACTTTGCGAGTTCTCTCAGGAGCGAACCCTTGAAACGCGTGGTGTTTAATCAGAAAGGTGGTGTGGGAAAATCCACCATCGTATGTAATCTTGCTGCCATTAATGCCGATAGCGGCCGGTCAACCGTTGTGATTGACATGGATCCTCAGGGAAACTCCAGCCAGTATTTGCTGGGTCCTGATTGGGCTCAAAAAGAAGCCAATATGGCGCGCTATCTGGAAAGTACTCTGGGACCTGGCAGGAAGAAGGTGGACCCAGCAGAATTTTGCGTCGAAACACCTTATCCTAATTTGTGGGTTATGCCCGGCTCCCCCGACCTTGCGGAGCTGAGGATCAAACTGGAACAAAAGCACAAAATCTACAAGTTGCGCGATGCGTTGGAAACGCTCCATGAAGAGGTCGACGACATTTATATCGACACGCCACCGGCCTACGATTTTTTTAGTCTGTCGGCACTGATCGCTGCGGATCGTTGCCTGATTCCCTTTGATTGCGATGAGTTTTCTCGCAAAGCCTTATACTCGTTAATGGACAATATCGAAGAGGTTCAAGCGGATCACAACGAAGATCTGAAGCTGGAAGGCATCGTGGTTAACCAGTTCCAGGCTCAATCAAATCTGCCCGCCCGAATGGTGGCGGAAATGAAGAAAGAAAAATTGCCCATGCTTTCACCGCCGATCAGCAGTTCGGTGGTGGTCAAAGAATCCCACGAGGCCAATGAACCACTGGTCTACTTTCGACGGTCCCACAAGGTAACTCAACAGTTTATTGAACTGCACAAAAAACTGAAGAGGCGTCGGCTTTAACAGCCATCTACGCTGCGGCCCCACCGTTTTGTAACAGTCCGCTAAAGTGCCGCCACCAATTCATTGGAGCGATTGATGTCTCGTACAAGTTCGCGTCCCAGTGGCGATAAATCCTGACCTTGGTGGCCAAACAGGGCTAGTGCGCCGGCGTTCGTAGGCACCATTTGTACCGTCATGGTCTCAACAGAGAAGTTATGGCTGGACTCCAGGCCTTCGCCGGGCATCATCATGACCGTGATCTGATCTCCACTTTTTTCAGTGACGACCAGGTGCATGCCCTTTTTCTCGCCAATCACGCAGGGGCTCATGTAAGTCACATCAGCCAGCGCGTCCCTCATAGCAATCCCCTGATTGGCAAAGGCCAATATCACTGCATCCGCGGATATGGCGTCCTCTGAGCTCAGAGCGCCGGGTTCCGGGTGTCCAAGGTGAGCGATAAAGGCTTCTCTTGCGTAGGCATCTACCGGGCTTGCGCCGGGCAGCAGCACAGATGCGACACCCACCAACACCAATACGGCGGCGGCCATAGCTAGCCAGGTAGGTGGCCTGTAGCTGGATACGCTTTGCTCGTCACCGAAGCAGTGCGTCAGAATGTCGTCCGTTGTCGGAGACACCACGGGCACTCTCAAAGCATTGTCGAGCTTATCTTCAAATGCCAATGCTTTGGCGTGATCGCTGGCGTTTTGAATCGAGCTGCGCGCGGCTTCAAGAAACTCGGGCTCGCGGCTTCGCGGGTCAGCATTGAGAAAAATCTTAAACTGTTCGAAATCCATTTTCGTTGTTCTATAGTCGCGCCATTAAAGGCGCGATGAGTTAATTGTTGGTTCAGGCTCTCAGTAGACCTGCAAACGTCGCATTTGCTTTCAAAACAGGCTAACAAATTTCTCCTATATTTCGCGGCGGGGTTCGACGCACTGGTCGGCCTGTTACAGGGGCAGCGGTGCCCGACGCTTTATTTCCGACAGAGCGATGTTAGACGTCACTTCCTGCACGCCAGGAAGTTGGGACAGTTTCTCAAAAAAGAACCGTTCGTATGCTTCGATGTCCTGAGCCACGATGCGCAGCAAGAAATCCACGTTGCCCAACAGCACGAAACATTCCTGCACTTCCTCATAACGCTGCACGGCCTCTGAAAATGCGGTGAGGTTGGCCCGTCCTTGGGTCGACAGTTTTACCTGGGCAAACACCATGGCATGAAAACCTGCTTTCTTTCGGTCCAGCTGCACAAACTGCTCTGGAATTAATCCCTCGGCGCGAAAGCGCTGAATTCGTCGCCAGCAAGTTGCCTGGGACGCGCCGATTCGCTCACCGATAGCGGCGGCTGTGATATCCGGCACCGTTTGCAGCAGGCGCAGTATGCTCAGGTCTGTCCGGTCGAGTTTCATTGTCGGGTAAATATTTCAATTAAACGAGAAATATAGCAATAAATAGTCGTATTGAGTGAATAAACGGCGGGTTTCGAGGAGTTTTTTCGCCATATTCCGGGTATCGTTAAGTAAATTACCAACAGGCATTGGCCATGGAAATTACGCCACTCAATTGCGATACAAACGCCGATTTTGCCGGTCACGAACAGGTGGTTTATGGCCATGATCAACGGTCCGGGCTGAGAGCCGTTGTTGCCATTCATTCAACGGCGCTGGGGCCCTCTGCCGGGGGCTGTCGACGATGGTCCTACACCAGCGAAAACGCTGCTATCACCGATGCTCTGCGACTGTCCCGGGGCATGTCATTCAAAAATGCGTTGGCCGGATTGCCTTTCGGTGGTGGTAAAGCGGTGATTCTTGCCGAGCCAGGAGTGCCAGCTTCAGCGGAGGAATTTCAGGCTTTTGGCCGCTTCGTTCAGTCATTAAACGGTCGATACATTACGGCTGAAGATGTTGGCGTCAGTACTGACAATATGCAGCAGGTCAGTACGCAAACCCGGTTCGTTTCTGGGTTGCCCCAGACTGGACTTAACGTCGGCGGCGATCCCTCGCCGTGGACCGCATTGGGCGTTTTTCTCAGCATTCAAAAGGCGCTTGGACGCACTGACATGGCAGGAGTTACCGTTGCCGTGCAGGGGGCTGGGCATGTAGGAATGCATTTGTGCCGGTTGCTCCATGGTGCGGGAGCCACTCTAAAGGTGGCGGATATCAGCGAACTCAACGTTGGCCAAGCCGTGGAAGAGTTTGGCGCCACTAAAGTCTCTGTGGATGACATATTGTCCACGTCTGCCGATGTTCTCGCGCCCTGTGCCATGGGAGGTGTAATTAACTCAGAAACGGTTAACGCCTTGAATGTGGCGATGGTCGCCGGTGCGGCAAACAACCAGCTGGCTACCCCTGCTGATGGAGAGAGCCTGCAACAACGAGGCATCGCGTTCCTGCCGGACTACGTCATCAACGCGGGCGGCATCATTGCGGTCGGGCTCGAATACCTGGGCGGCGCTACTCAGCAGCAGTTGGAAGAGCGGGTAGGGCAAATACCTGATCGCGTGGAGCGATTGATGGCCAAGGCCAGAGAGGAAGGCGTGGCCCCTGGGGTGGTTGCGGACAGAACGGCTCAGTCGCTGATTGGCATGGGCGCCGCTGACTCATCGAGCCAGGTCGCTTAAGCAGATTTCGCCGCGGAGGCGTCGAATCGTATCGGATTATTTGCGCTGCTCCCACCTGCCCAGGCGCCAAATTTTGGTATCAAAAAGCTGGAGCAGGCCTGGGCGAAGTTAGAGGCCGCTAGAACCTAACGTTTAAGCGGCAATCTGATGTTTTCAGACGGCGCCTGTCATCCGCACTTTGAGTAGCCGCAGGACAGGCACGTTTCGCAACCGTCCATCACAATCATGGCTTTGGTATTGCACTTGTTACACAGGGTGGCGGATTCCGGGTAGCTCTCGCCGTCGGCTTCTACTTCCGCTGTGGCGGCCGGCTTAGCTTTGGCTTCGACCTCGGCGCGTTTGGCGGCCAGCATCTGGGCCTGCTCTGGGTCTTGGACTTCGTCTTTGATCATGCCAATAACCCGCATGTGGTGTTCAACCACGGCGCCAATTTCTGCCACCAGAGACGGCATGAACTTGCCGCCTTTCTTGAAGTAGCCACCGCGTGGGTCGAACACGGCCTGCAGCTCAGAGGACAGGAACGTCACGTCGCCACCTTTGCGGAAAACCGCTGACATCACACGGGTCAGCGCGACGATCCACTGGAAGTGATCCATGTTCTTTGAGTTGATGAAAATCTCAAAGGGGCGTCGCTGTTCGTGTTCAGTGCCCTGATTGAGAATAATATCGTTGATGGTGACGTACAGGGCATGTTCGTCCAGCGGCGTGCGGATTTTGTAGGTGGCGCCGTCCAGGCATTCAAAGCCATCAGGACGCTCCACTTTTTCGGTCATCCGAATGACTTCGGCGCCTGTGCTGGTTTTCTCTACCGGCTTTTCTGTTGCGGTTTCTGCAGTTGCCGGAGAAAGGACTTCGTAGCCCACAATTTTGTTGGCGATTTTTACTGACATGGCGTTACTTCCAGAACTCTATTTCGGGGGCTGACGGCATCAGCCCCTTTGTTGGTTTATATGAGGTTTACCGAGGCGTCAAAATTTGCCGTAGTACCCTTCTTTCATGGCGTCGAATAAGTTGGCCGCGGTGTGGGTTTCACCGTCGTACTCAATTTCTTCATTGCCCTTTACTTCGACCTGGCTGCCGTCGTCCAAAGTGAAACGATAGGTGGTGTTTTCCAGGTCGTCTTCTTTGACCAACACACCTTGAAACGCTTCTGGGTTGAAGCGGAAGGTGGTGCAGCCCTTGAGGCCTTTTTCGTGAGCGTAGGTATAGATTTCCTTAAAGTCTTCGTAAGGATAATCGGTCGGAACGTTGGCCGTTTTGGAGATGGATGAATCCACCCAAAGCTGTGCCGCTGCCTGAATATCCACATGCTGCTTCGGGGTGATGTCTTCGGCAGTAATGAAATAGTCAGGCAGGCTGTTTTCCGGCTCGTCGCTGTAGGGCGCAGCTGAGGAGTTGATCAGAGAACGGTAGGCCAGCAGTTCAAAAGAATAAACTTCTACCTTTTCTTTGGTTTTCTTGCCCTCACGAATCACGTTACGCGAATAGTGATGGGCAAAGCTTGGCTCTATCCCATTAGACGCATTGTTGGCCAGCGACAGGGAAATAGTGCCAGTCGGGGCGATGGAAGTATGGTGGGTAAAGCGGCAGCCGTGCTCAGCCATCTCTTCCACCACCTCGGGCGCCACTTCGGCGACTCGCTGCATGTAGCGGCTGTAGCGAGCATGCAATAGTTTGCCGGGCACTTTGTCGCCGAGCTTGTAGCCGTCTTTCATCATTTCCGGGCGCTTGCGCAGCATCTCGGCGTTGACCTCAAACAGCGCATCCATAATGGGCGCAGGTCCTTTCTCCCGGGCCAGCTCTACCCCGGTTTCCCAGCCAGCCAGGGCCATTTCTTTGGCCACGCCTTCGGTAAATTCAATCGACTCGTCGGAGCCATATTTCAATCCCATTAGGGTCAGGGTTGAGCCCAATCCTAAGAAACCCATGCCATGACGACGTTTGTAACGGATTTCCTCTTCCTGTTTGTCGAGAGGTAAGCCATTGATTTCCACAACATTATCCAGCATTCGGGTAAAGACTCGAACGGTTTCCTTGTATTCGTCCCAGTTAAAGCTGGCTTTGTCGGTGAAGGGGTGGTCGACAAACCGGGTCAGGTTTACCGAGCCCAGCAGACAGGACCCATAGGGTGGCAGTGGCTGTTCGCCACAGGGGTTGGTGGCACGGATGTTCTCGCAAAACCAGTTATTGTTCAGCTCGTTGACCCGGTCAATGAGGATAAAACCTGGCTCTGCAAAATCGTAGGTAGACGACATAATCATGTCCCATACCCGGCGTGCTGGTACTCGTGAATAAACCTTGCACGCAATCAAACCTAAATCATTGCGCACATAGCCTTTTTCCAGTGGCCAGTCTCGCCACACCACGGCGTTGGCGTCGGTAAGATCCACTTCATCGGATTCTTTTTCCAAAATCGGAAAAACCAGCGGCCATTCGCTGTCTGACTTAACGGCATCAATGAAGTCATCAGTGACCAGCAGGGATAAATTGAACTGGCGCAGGCGCCCGTCTTCACGCTTGGCGCGGATAAACTCCCGCACGTCCGGGTGGGACACATCAAAGGTAGCCATCTGGGCACCCCGGCGACCGCCAGCTGACGAGACGGTGAAACACATCTTGTCGTAGATATCCATGAAGGACAGGGGGCCGGAGGTATAGGCGCCGGCACCTGACACGTAGGCGCCCCGTGGGCGTAACGTAGAAAATTCATAGCCAATACCGCAGCCGGCTTTCAGCGTTAAGCCCGCTTCATGAACTTTGTCCAAAATGCCGTCCATGGAGTCTTTCACGGTGCCGGACACGGTGCAGTTAATGGTAGAGGTGGCCGGTTTGTGGGCAAGAGCGCCGGCGTTGGACGTAATACGCCCGGCCGGAATAGCGCCGCGGCGGAGAGCCCAAACAAACCGTTCGTTCCAATATGCGCGCTTTTCGTCGCTGGTTTCTACGTCCGACAACGCTTTGGCCACGCGTTTGTAGGTTTCATCTACGGTGGCATCAACCACCTCGCCTGTTTTGCTCTTCAGGCGGTATTTCTTATCCCAGATATCAACCGACGCTGGTTGAAAGGTTATGTCGGACACGCCATTAGGCACGGCCTCGAGACGGACGCTGCTCATTGTGTAAAAATTTCTCCCTGAGGACCCTGCAGGCAGGGGTACCACACTCTCTAGTTATATTTTTGTCTTAAAAACACAAGATGTTGTGTTCGAGCGCCAGACTAAGCGTGCGTCGACCAATTGTCAAATTAATTAAGTTGTGCAAAAACAGCGAGATAGAATTTCTTTGTAGAATCGTGCTGAGTAAATTTTAAACAGGCAACGAAGGATCAATCACTTAGCGTCGGTTCATCGTTTTACTGACCTATCCGGGCATTATGCCCGGATAGAAATGACCTTTTCGCGGTCCAAAAACCAGCGATAACGCAATGAATACCAGGAGAGTGCGCCCAATGTTGCGTGCAGTAACGCCGATAGTTGCCAGTTTCATGCTGCTGTTTTTCAGTCAGCCCGGTCACGCAGTTCTGCCCTCAGCAGTGGGGGGCGAACCGCTGCCGTCGCTTGCTCCTGTGCTGGAACAGGTAACCCCAGCGGTAGTGAATATTCATTCCCGTACCCGAGTCCGGGTGCGCCAACCATTTGCTGACGACCCGCTGTTTAGACGCTTTTTTGGGATGCCTAGAGAGCGGGTCAGCCAAAGTCTTGGCAGTGGTGTGATTGTGGATGCTGATGCCGGATTGGTGCTTACCAACAATCATGTGATAGAGGGCGCCACTGAAATTCAAGTGACGCTCCATGACGGGCGTACTTTTGAGGCTGAGTTGGTGGGCACCGACGCGGCGACGGACGTTGGTTTGATTCGAATACCGGGCGAAGAATTGTTGGCCCTGCCACTGGCCACCGAGTTTGATCTTCGGGTCGGTGATTTTGTGTTGGCAGTCGGCAATCCCTTTGGTCTTGGGCAAACCGTAACCTCCGGAATAGTGAGCGCCCTGGGCCGTCGGGGTTTGCGGGGCCTGAATTTTCAAAATTTCATTCAAACCGATGCGTCTATCAATCCAGGCAATTCAGGCGGCGCGCTGCTCAATTTGCGTGGTGAACTTGTGGGCATTAATACGGCTATTTTTTCGCCAAGTGGCGGCAACGTTGGTATTGGGTTTGCGATTCCGGCAGAAATTGCCTCCAACGTGATTGGCGATCTGGTGGCTTACGGAACCGTGCGTCGTGGACAGGTAGGGGTCACTCTGCAAGCGTTGACGCCCGAACTGGCTGCCGCACTAGATCTGCCCAACACTACCGGCGCGGTGGTAACCCGCGTGCGCAAAGATACCCCGGCGCAGACCATTGGTTTGAAAGAGGGCGACGTCATTGTGTCGCTGGGTGGCGAAACCATTACTGACCCGGAGGCGTTTCGAAACGCGGAGGGCCTGGTCCCGGTCGGGCAGCCCGTGTCGCTGAAAGTCATCCGGGATGGTGAGGCCATGGCGCTGGAGGTGGAAATGGCTGAAACGGCGTTAACCACCGCGGAAGGCGCAGCGCTGCATCCGCTGCTCAGTGGCACCTCGTTGCGTCAGCTCGAAGGGGAAATGGCTCAGAGAGTGGGTGTCGAGGGGATTGTGATCACCGATATTGAACGTCGCAGTCGCGCAGCGCGCGCAGGGCTGCGGCCAGGGGATGTGATCCATCGAGTGAACCGTCAACCGGTAGCAACGCTGAGTGATGCACGAGAGTTGATGGATCCGGAATCTCGCTCCCTGGTGGTCAGCATTTTGCGCGGTGCCCGCAGCTATCTGGTGGTCATCGAATAGCGCTCATGCTCGTGGTACATTAGACCGGCGTCAGGTGAAGGGGAAGGTCACCTGACACATCACAGCCAATCAACAACTTGTATTGCCGGGATTCTGACCCCCGGCTGGAGCTGAAATGCCACCAGCAGCCCAATCCGCTGCCCGACTTTCCGTCTGTGTGCTGATTGTATCGGCACTGTTCATCAGTTCTTTTGCGCGGTCCCAAACCTTGCAGATCGCGACTGATCAGGCCAGCGAGAAAGCCTTTGTTGCCAGCCTTGTAGAGTTGGCTTCCGCACGTAACGCCAGTCAATTTGAAGTGACCGGCGCGTCCACAGCCCTTGCCTTCAAAAAGGCGGCGACCGGCGAAGTGGATCTGGCCGGTACCGCGCGCCCGGCCAGGCGCGATGATCGCCAGGAACGCCAGGTGGACGTGTTTCCTGTGGTATGGGATGCGCTGGTGGTCATCGTTCACCCGAGTAACCCCATCGTTAACATTCAGCTGCAGCAGCTAGCGGATGTTTACACCGGTCAGCTGACCCGCTGGGACCAGATGGGCGGCGAGCAGGTAGCCATAGAAATTTTGGCCCATGAATCTGCTCTTAATGGCATTGCCTATAATCTGGCGGAACTGATTCTGCGGGAGCCAGGTAGTCGCGGGTTCGCAACTCGGCGGCTGGCTTCAACCGAGGAAATTATTGCCGCGGTGGAAGCCAACCCACAGGCTCTGGCGGTGGTGAACTATTCTGCGGCACGTAAACGCCGGCTGAAACTGCTGACGCTTGAAGGCGTTGCGCCGGCCATCAGCAATATTCGCAGCGGCGAATACCTACTGTACTTCCCCATGTACCTGGCTGTTCGCAGTGATGCGGTCAACCGTCGAGATATCCGTGAGTTCCTGCGACACGCCACCCACAGCGCCAATCGACGAATACTGCGTCGTAACGGCGTACTGCCCTATGCAGAAGGGCTGGGCCTGGCCTCTCGTCAGGTCGAACGCGCACGGCTTCTTAATGGTTTGAAATCCCGCCAGTAAGCCATGCCGATCAAGGCAATTTCATTTGATCTGGATGACACGCTGTGGCCCATCGCTCCGGTGATCGAGCGTGCAGAACGACGCATGCAGCAATGGATTGTGCATCGCCACCCGGATCTTGCCCCTCGTCTTGACCCGATGGTGCTGAAGGAGCTGCGCGAATCGGTGGCGATCGATCATCCTCACTTGGTACATGATCTGTCCACAATGCGTCGGATGACACTTAGTCTGGCTATGCGTCCAGCAGGCTGTGACGAAAAAGACGTAGAAGAAGCCTTTCAGGTATTTTGGTCCGCACGCAATGAGGTTCAGTTGTTTCCTGATGTCTGGCCGGCCCTGCGCCAATTGGTCGGGAACTATCGGTTAATCACGATAACCAACGGCAATGCCGACATCCAGCATATTGGTTTGGGCGACATATTTGAGCATCACATTCGCGCTGCCAAAGTCGGCGTCGCCAAACCGGCGCCGGCAATATTTGAGCATGCTCTGGCCGCCGTCCAGCTTTCGCCCCACGAGGTCATGCATGTGGGTGACCACTTGGAGGCGGATGTTGCCGGCGCCCTGCGCGCAGGCATGCGGGCGGTGTGGCTCAATCGAGATGAACATTTCGGCGGACAGCAACCGGTACCGGTGATTCGATCACTGGCCGAACTGCCTGAATTGCTGGAAACTGTCTAAAACTGGATCAATGAAGAGCACCCCATGGACGTAATCAAGTTGCAGACTCTCACCGAGAGCGAGTGCGCAAAATGGCAGGAAAACCAGTCGCAGACAGTGGTCAACTGGCTCCACAGCGGCGCATTTACTGGCGCTAAAGGTCAGGTTCTGATGATGCCTGGCGAAAATGGAACTCTGGAGCGGGTCCTTTGTGGTGCGGGTCGCAGCCGTCATACCTGGACCTTAGGCGCTTTAAGCGCATCCCTGGGCGCCGGCCGGTATCAACTGGATGAAGATTGGGACGAACCTACGACCCGCCAGATGGCGTTGGGTTTTCGTTTGGGTCAATATCAATTTGACCGCTACCGTACGATGTTAGACCGACAGGTGGAGTTGGAAATCCCTGCGCCCTGGCGAGAGGAAATTGACCAACTGGTTGCCGCCACTGCTCTAGTTCGAAATTTGGTCAATACACCGGCAGAACACATGGGGCCCGAGGCGCTGACCGAAACCGCCGGCAAGTTGGCTGAAGAGCACGCTACCGCATCGCTGAATGAAGTGGTCGGGGAGCAACTGCTGGCGCAGAATTTTCCGGCTATTCATGTTGTGGGCCGTGCCGCCGAGCAGGCGCCGCGCCTGATTGAGCTGACCTGGAGTCCGGCGCAGAATGATGGGAACAGTTCGGCAGATCTGCCTTTGGTAGCCCTGGTAGGAAAAGGTGTGTGTTTCGACAGCGGCGGCCTGAACATGAAAGGGGCGTCCGGCATGTTGCTGATGAAAAAGGACATGGGCGGTTCGGCCCATGTGCTGGCTCTGGCTCAGCTCATTATGCAGTGCGCGCTGCCGGTGCGCCTGCTGGTATTGATTTCCGCAGTGGAGAACGCGGTATCAGGAAACGCCTATCGACCGGGCGACGTAATTGCGACGCGCAAGGGCACTAGTGTCGAAATTGGCAATACCGATGCCGAAGGGCGTCTGGTGATGAGCGACGCGTTAACCTACGCCTGCGAAATGTCTGCTGACCTGGTGGTGGATTTTGCCACTTTGACCGGAGCCGCCAGAGTGGCCTTGGGTCCCGACGTCCCGCCGTTTTTTACGAATCATGAAGGGATCGCTGGAGACCTGATGCTGGCCAGTGAAGCAGTGGAAGATCCTCTGTGGCGGTTGCCTCTGCACCAGCCATACCGGGACATGCTGCATTCCAGCATTGCAGACTTTAACAACGTCGGTGGGTCAGGGTTTGCTGGATGTATTACGGCGGCGTTGTTTCTGGAGCACTTTGTTACTGCCAATACGCCGTGGGTTCACATTGATACCTATGCGTGGAACCAGGGCGACCGGCCCGGACGCCCGAAAGGGGGCGAGGCTCTTGGATTGCGGGCGGTGTTCGAATGGCTGAAGGGGCGCTACGCCGAATAAGCGTCGCGCCTTCACTTGCCTGCCCGCGCCGGCCAGGCGGCTCCCACGGACAACTTGGATCAGTTTGTCGCGGTCTCAGCGGGCCGCTCTTTGCTCAACGCCGCCGTGCGCTGACCCTCGGCGCCCAGCGAGATAATATCGCCAAGAATTCGCACGGTTTCATTCAGCAGCACGTCGGGCGTCTCGTCCTCAAAATCGGTGGCGGTTTCAAGTTCGCCAGAGAGGGCTTCTTCAGGAATATCCGGGTTAGTTGTGGATAGAAGTTTCACATCATTGCCCGAATTGTTAGCAAACGCCTCGCGGGCAGCCTTGCGCACCGAGCGTAACTCTTCTTCTTTCGCCAGCTCTTGTCGTCGGGCGTTTTCCAGCAGTGATACTTTGGTCTGGTCGCGGGCTTCGCGCATGCTGGCAATGTCTTCCAAAAGATATTTAAATTCTTGGTCGTCGCTCAGACGCTGCTGAGATCGCTGTTCCACCATCGGCAAAATGCCGGTCAGATCGTCATAAACCTTGTATCGGGCTGGAGTGATGCTGGTCCAGGGCAAGGCGTTTTCCAGCGAGCTCTCGCCATATTTGTCATCCAGCGTTGCTGTGGGAAAGATAATGTCGGGGATAACGCCGCGATGTTGTGTGCTGCCACCATTCACTCGGAAAAATTGTGCAATGGTAAGCTTCAGTTGGCCAAATTTAGGGTCGTCACCCTTACCGTAGCGGTCAAGGTTGATCAGGTTCTGTACCGTGCCCTTGCCAAAAGTCGGTTCGCCGATGACAACTCCGCGGCCGTAATCCTGAATGGCTGCAGCGAAAATCTCTGACGCAGAAGCGCTGTGACGGTTGACCAGAACCACAAGCGGGCCCTCCCAGGATGAACCCCGATCCACATCGGTCTCCACTTCAATTTTGCCATTGGAATTTCGAACCTGAACCACTGGGCCTTTGTCGATGAACAGGCCGGTCAAATCGGTGGCCTCAGCCAATGAGCCTCCACCGTTATTGCGAAGGTCCATGATGATGCCGTCTACGCCTTCTTTTTTCAGGCCAGCAATCAGGGCGCGGACATCTCGGGTTGAAGAACGGTAGTCTTCATCGCGTCGGGCTCGGGCGGCAAAGTCCAGATAAAAGGCGGGCAGATCAATCACACCGATCTGGTGGGTGTCGCCCTGCCATTCAATTTCGAAGGTGCTGCTCTGGGCTGCCTGCTCCTCAAGCTTCACCTTGTCGCGCACCAGCTCGATATCAACAGGAATGCCGTCAATGCCAGTTTCACCCGGAATGACCTCCAGTACGACTTCGGTGCCAGAGGTACCGCGAATTAATTCGACCACGTCGTCCAGCCGCCACCCAACAACGTCAGTGGCTTCTTCTCCCGGCGCCTCGGTGACGGAGATAATCCGATCACCCACTTTCAAGCGGCCATCTTTCGAGGCCGGCCCGCCAGGAACGACCCGCCGGATCGTGGTGTATTCGTTATCCCGCTGCAAAACTGCACCAATGCCTTCAAGGGACAGGCGCATGGAGATCTGGAAGTTTTCGGAGCTGCGTGGGGCCAGGTAGCCGGTGTGAGGCTCAATGGAGAGCGCAAACGCGTTCATGTAGTACTGAAACACGTCCTCTGAGTCGAGCTCGGTGACCCGGCGGTCCAAATTCTCGTAACGCTCGCGAAGCACGTCGGTGGCGCTGTCTTGTTCCTTTTTCGCAAGGCGCAGGCGCAGCATGTCGTTCTTAACCCGGCGACGCCAGATATCGTTGAGTTCTGCTTCTGTCTTGGCCCACGGCACCTCAGATCGATCCAGTTCGAGGCTCTCATCGACCTCAAAATCAAATGGTTGGTCGAGCAAATTCGTGGCAAACGCAATACGTTCATTTACTCGTTGAGCGTAGACGTTGAAAATGACAAACGCAGCGGACAAATCCTGTTTCTTCAAGGCATCATCCAGCACCGTGCGGAAAGCCTCAAACTGGGCAATATCTGAATTTAAGAAAAATACCCGGTTTGGGTCCAGGCTTTCCAGATAGCGATCCAAGATAGCCGAAGACAGCGTGTCATCCAGGCGAGTTTTCTTGTAGTGCGCGCGGGTCAGGAAAGTGGTTGCCCAGCGACTGGCCTCGAGCTGATTGGGCTGCGGTTGCAGCGTCAGCGGCCGCTCCGGTTTTTTAGCGATCGCCGTGCTTGATAACAGCAAAGCGACACTAAGGCCGACAACGGTGGTGGCGAGTTTCTGGGTGCGTGTCATTCAGTTCTCCTTATTAAGCGGGCCGGTTCCCTGTCAGGCCGAGGCGCCGACGTTGTGACCAGCTATCCCTTTAGGACCACAAAAGATACCAAAGGTTTTTATCGATTAGCGTTGCCTACATGACGCAACATGTTAACCAGCGGCGGTGAAGCCCGCGTAAACCCTATATCGGCAGTAAGTCCGATGCCTGCAGCTTTGTCAAGGCTAAGGAGATAAAACCCCTGTTACATGCGCCAGAAGTGCTGGTTGGTTAACAGTTCTAGGCGAAACTTCTGGTTTGACTTTTAGGCTCACTGGTTTTGCGCGGCCGCCTGACTGGCCATTTCATCGGCGTGATAGGAGGAACGTACCAAAGGCCCGCTGGCCACGTGACTGAATCCCAAAGCGTTCCCAGCAGCTTCTATTTCGGCGAATTCCTCGGGCGTCCAATAACGTAAAACCGGGTGGTGATGGGGGGTGGGCTGCAGATACTGTCCGACGGTGACCATATCCACCTTATGACGTTTTAGGTCTTCAAGGCAGCTCAAGACTTGCTCCATGGTTTCGCCCAGTCCCAGCATGATGCCGGATTTGGTTGGGATGTCCGGATGGCGTTCCTTAAAGTTCGCCAACAAATCCATGGACCACTGATAGTCAGCGCCGGGCCGAACCTGACGGTAAAGGTCGGGGACGGTTTCCACGTTGTGATTGAACACATCGGGAGGCTGCTTGCTGAGAATGTCCAGGGCGCGTTCCATGCGTCCTTTACCCCGAAAATCCGGGGTCAGAATTTCAATCTGAATGCCGGGCTTTGCGTCACGAATTTGCTGGATACATTGGGCAAAGTGATCGGCGCCTCCGTCGCGAAGATCGTCTCTGTCCACCGACGTAATGACGACATATTTTAAATTCATCTGAGCGATAGTCTCGGCCAGGCGTCTGGGTTCGTCCGGGTCCGTGGGCTTGGGTCGGCCATGGGCCACGTCGCAGAAGGCACAGCGTCGGGTGCAAATTTCACCCAAAATCATGAACGTGGCAGTGCCTTTGGAAAAGCACTCATGAATGTTTGGGCACGAGGCTTCCTCGCAAACGGTGACCAGGGCGTTGGAACGCAGGTTGGCCTTCAGCTTACCCACCGCATTGCCTGGCGGAATACGAACCCGAATCCAGTCGGGTTTGCGCAGGGGGCGGGCCTGGGGATTAAACGTGACGGGATTGCGCGCAATCTTCGATTCGCCAGTCTGTTTTTTGCCGGGAACCACGGCCACTGCGGCGGCGGCGCTGTTGGGTTGATTGTCAGGCACAGGCGGCCTCCTTGGTGGTTGTGCGGTGACCGCTGAGTTGGGTGAGCTGTGCAATTAGTTTCTGGCCGGCTTGTTGCCAGCCGTCACTGATTCCCAGCGCTGCGCTCTGAGTCATCGTTAGCCCCTGATAGCCACAGGGGTTAATGCGTTGAAAAGGTTCCAGGTCCATCTTCACGTTCACTGCCATACCGTGAAAGGTGCAACCGCGTCTGACGCGCAGCCCCAGAGACGCTATTTTCTCTTCGCCAACGTAAACGCCCGGCGCTTTTTGCCGACGTTGGGCCTCAACGCCGTATTGTTGCAGCCAATTGATCACGCTTTGTTCCAGCCAATCCACCAGTTGCTTTATGCCAATTCCACGTCGTTTCAGGTCCCAAAGCGGATACAGTACCGCTTGTCCCGGACCGTGGTAGGTCACCTGGCCCCCCCGGTCTACCTGCACCAATGGAATATCACCCGGCGCCAGCACGTGGTCTCGGGTCGCTGCCTGACCCAGGGTAAACACCGGCGGGTGTTCGAGCAGCCAGATCTCGTCGGCAGTGTCGTCGTTGCGGCCATCGGTGAAGGCCTGCATTCGGCGCCAAACGGGTTCGTAATCTTCCCGACCCAAGTTGCGGCAGATTACAGTGTCCACAGCACCTGGTCATGGCGCGACAGCTCACCGTAGATTTGTTCCATCTGGCTGCGGGTTTCCAGATGGACAGTGACCGTGATTGACTCGTATTTGCCGCCTTTTGACGGTCGGCTGCGCACCCTGCTGATATCGACCGAAACGTGCCGAGAAATGGTTGTTACGACCAGCTCTTTGAGCCCAGCTTCCGATTTCCCCATGGCTTTGAGGGGAATTTCGCAGGGGAACTCCAGGCCGTTGCCCTGGCCGCTGGCGTCCGGATTATTGCTGTTGCTGTTAGGGTCATTCGCCAAAATCATGAAACCATAAAGCGATACTGTCACTCATACGCCGCCACAAGCCGCCGCGCTGGACGCCGTTCAACGTCAGCAGTGGTGCGCTGGCTTTCAATTCGTCGTCGAGAAACACGCGCAGATTGCCAACTTCCGTGCCGAGCTCCATGGGTGCGGTTAGTACTGACATCACCTCAGTTTCTGCACGTAGCGCGTCGTACTGACCGCTAGGAATCGTAATGTAGATATCGGCATCGATGCCTAAGCCCAGATCTTCGGTTTCGCCTTTCCACACTTTCACCCGGCTTAGCTCTTCATCAGCGCCATACAGGCGGTGTGTTTCAAAAAAGCGAAAACCGTAGTTGAGCAGCTTCTGAGAATCGTCAGCCCGGCTGTTCTCTGATGCTGAACCCATGACGACGCTGATTAAACGCATGTTGGAGCGCTGAGCTGATGCTGCCAGGCAGTAGCCGGCGGCGCTGGTGTGGCCGGTTTTCAATCCATCGACCGCCGGATCACGCCACAGCAGGTTGTTTCGATTGTGTTGTCGAATTTCGTTAAAGGTGAATTCTTTCTCTGAGTACCAACGATAGTATTCAGGGAAATCCCGAATGATGGCCTGGGACAGGGTGGCAATATCCCGCGCTGTGGTCAGGTGTTGGGGTGCAGGCAGGCCAGTGGCGTTCAAAAAATTTGAGTGGTTCATGCCCAGGCTCTGGGCATACTGATTCATCAGCGCAGCAAACGTTTCTTCACTGCCGGCGATGTGCTCTGCCAATGCCACGCTGGCGTCATTGCCCGATTGCACAATCATGCCCTTAAGCAGGTCTGCCGCTTTCACCTGGGTGCCCACCTCGATGAACATCTTGGAGCCTTCCGTGCGCCAGGCTTTTTCGCTTACGGGCACCATTTCTTCCAGATTCAATCCACCGGATTGGAGCTCTGAGAACACAATGTAGGACGTCATCAGCTTCGTGATGCTAGCCGGTTCGATCTGCTGATCGACATTTTGAGACGCCAACACGGCGCCAGAATGGTGGTCCAGCAGAATATAGCTGGTGGCGCCTATCTGGGGCGGAGCAGGGACGGGGATCTGGGGTGCAGCATTTGCCAGGCCGCACACGGTCAAGGCTGCCAGCATCAGGGTGCTGGAGAAAAACCCGCAAACTGTTTTATTCAGAGGGCGCATAACACCACTATCAAACTTTGGGCCAAGCATTATACGGCTTCAAGAGCGCCAGGACATGGCCAAAAGGTGGCCGTTGGAACCCAGTTGCCGCTTGCCCTGGTGTGATTTCAGGCCTATTCAAACACCACAGAGGGGTTGGTAAACCCCCATCCCGTTAACTTCTTGGCCAAAATCTCAGCACTGGACGGGTCGCTCAGCGGCCCCACTCGGACTCGGTGCACGGCGTTGCCCCGTGGATCTCGCGTGGTTTGCAGTTGGGCGGCAGAAATCTCCCGCTGACGCAGCTGATTGAGCATGGCCAGGGCGTTTTCGCGGCGGGAAAACGCTCCCACTTGTAGGAAAACGTTATTGGCGGTGGCAACGCTGGGTCGGTTATCTCCACCTTCAGGCAAAATCACGGATACTTCCACCCGAGCGGTGCCGGCGTTGATCATGTTCAGGCGTTCCGCGGCGGCAAAAGACAGGTCGATAATTCGGCCCTTCTTGAACGGCCCTCGATCGTTCACCCTAACCACCACGCTGTCTCTGGTATCCAGCCGGGTTACTCGTACATAGCTGGGCAGCGGCAGCGTTCGATGTGCCGCAGTAAATGCGTACATGTCGAAGATTTCCTGGTTAGAGGTGGGTTTGCCATGAAAATTGGGCCCGTACCATGAGGCGATGCCTTGCTCGTTGTAGCCATTGGCACTGGCCAGGACTCGATAAGTGGCGCCCATCACGCGATAGGGTGAGTGGTTGCCCACGGCGCTCAAGGGTTCTGCCCTGGGGGTAGGCTCAACTGCTGGATGTCGGGGTGGGGCGGGTTGCGAGGGCTTGCTGGCGCAACCGATGCCCAGGAACACCAGTAAACACGCCGTCAGCCAGTTTCTGGCCGTGACGCAGAGACTGGGCTTGAGAGGACTGGACCCACTAAGCCTCTGCTTACTCATTGACCGCCTGCTCAATGGCATCGGCCAATTGGTACACCGCCATGGAGTACAAAGCGCTGTGGTTGTATCGGCTGATGACGTAGAAGTTTTTGTAGGTCACCCAATGTTCGGTGCCATCGGCCCCTTCCAGGGTGACCAGCGACACCGCCGTATCCGGCCCTGCCAGGGGCTTATCAACGCTGTACCCCCAATCTTCAATTTGTTGCAGCGGGTACGCAGGCTTTAGCTTGGGTTTATTCAGTTCCCGGGCACCGTCGGAGGCCGTGACGCGCTGGGCAATCGGACCGCCAGTTTGCCAGCCGTGGCGGCGAAAATAGTTGGCGATGCTGGCCAGTCCATCGGCTTTTGAGCCCCATAAATCCCGCTGGCCGTCGCCGTCGTGATCAACGGCGTAGCTACGATAACTGGAGGAAATAAACTGGCCCATGCCCATGGCTCCGGCGTAGGACCCCTTCAGTTCGGTCAGGGGCAGATTTTCGTCTTTGCCTAGCAGCAGGTATTGTTCAAGTTCGCTGCGAAAAAACTTTGACCGGGGTGGATAGTGGAATGCCAGGGTTGCCAACGCGTCGATAACGCGGAATCGCCCCAGAATATTACCGTAACTGGTTTCTACCCCGGTGATGGCCACAATTAATTTGGCCGGCACGCCATATTCTGCCTCCACTTCGGCCAACAGGGTTTGATTTTCGCGCCAGAATTTCACCCCGTCGCTGACTCGTTTGGGCGTCATGAAAATGGGTCGGTAGTCTTTCCAGGGTTTGGCTTCCGCCGGCCTGCTGATAGCGTCGATGATGGTTTGGCTGCGCTTTGCGTCCGCCAACAGCAGAGATATGTCCTCGGCGGGCCAGTTGTGCCGACCAGCCACTTCGGCGACGAATCCCTCGGCCCCCGGATGGCTGGTGTTGAGATCAGCCGCGGCGGCGGCTACAAGTATCAAAGCAGAAGCGGTGAGCATGGAAATTCTCGCAATAACAACAGTCCAGATTCTACCTTATGCGGATGCCGCGAAGGTTTAATATCGGTTAAGCAGCCGCCGATGACTGTAAACGGACATAATCAGCCCGAAAGATGACAGCAGACTAACCAGAGAGGTGCCACCGTAGCTGATGAGAGGCAGCGGAACGCCTACGACTGGCAGCAGGCCGCTGATCATGCCGGCATTGACCGCCACATAAACGAAAAACGTGAGTCCCAGGGCGCCGGCGAGCAAGCGGGAAAAGCTGTCTTTGGCTTGACTGGCCAGCCACAGAGAACGGCCAACGATATATAGATATAGACTGAACAGGGCTAGCACGCCAAGAAGGCCAAACTCTTCTGCCAGAACCGCCAGTACAAAATCCGTTGAGCGTTCAGGCAGGAACTCAAGATTAGCCTGAGTGCTGTTCATCCAACCTTTGCCAAACAGCCCGCCCGAGCCCACCGCAATTTTTGACTGGATAATGTTCCAGCCGTCTCCCAGTGGGTCGGATTCGGGATTGAGAAATGTCAGCACTCGGCGGCGCTGATAATCGTGGGCAAAGTGCCATAGCACGGGCGCAGCGGCCAATGCGGAGACCCCGATAAACGAAATCAGGCGCCAGCTCAGTCCAGCAAGAAATACCACCAGCAGGCCGCTGGTACCCACGAGAATGGCGGTGCCCAGGTCAGGCTGGCGATAAATGAGCAGCGCTGGTATCGCGATGATAAGGCCGCTGATCATCAGCTGGCGCCAGCCCGGCGGCAGGCTGGCTCGGTGCAGATACCAGGCCAGCATCATGGGCAGCGACAGCTTAAGCACCTCTGACGGCTGAAAACGGACAAACCCCAAGTCCAGCCAGCGTTGTGCACCTCGACCCTCGCCCAGAAATGCCACCAGGACCAGTAACACGATGCCAACGGCGTAAAAAAGTGGTGCCCACATGCGAAAGTGGTGGGGCGAGATACAGGCGATCAGTGTCATCAGGCTCAGGCCGACGCCCAGCCGAATAGCCTGGCGCACCACGGTGCCCATGTCTTCCCCTGAGGCGCCATACAACACCACCAGACCAAACCCGGCGGTTACCAGTAAGGCGCCCAGTAGAGGTAGATCCAGCATAGGCCTTGAGAGGACGTATCGCAGCAGCCGAGATGGTGCAACGACCGTATTCATGGCAGTGCGGCAACGGGCTGTTGATAACCCAAATGGGCATCAATCAGCTGGCGAGCGATCGGCGCCGCCACCGTTGAACCGCCGCCACCGTGTTCCACGACCACGGCCATTGCGATGGTGGGGTTGTCTGCCGGTGCAAAGGCAATAAACAGCGCGTGGTGGCGCAGGTGTTTGGCCACCTCTTCCTCTACGTACTTTTCGTCCTGCGCCAACCCGTAAACCTGTGCCGTGCCCGATTTTCCTGCAATCACAAACGGTGGCTTGTCGGCGGTGATGGCGCGAGCGCTGCCGCGTTTTCCGTGGGCAACAGCAATCATGCCGGCGATGACCGCTTCGAGATGTTCGTCGCGGGTATTGTCCACCCGAGTAACCGGTCGGCCAACGTTGGTGGTATGGGCTGGCGCAGAGGCGCTGGTGCCGACATGACGCACAAGGTGGGGTTGGGCACTGTTTCCGCGCGCGGCCAAAACCGCCGCCGCGTGGGCGAGCTGCAGTGGCGTGGTGACGTTAAATCCCTGGCCAATACCGGCGATGACCGTTTCGCCGGGATACCAGGGCTCATTCATCTGCTGACGCTTCCAGCTGCGAGAGGGAAGGACGCCACTGGCCTCACCAAACAGGTCGATGCCCGTGGGTCGGCCAAAACCAAACTGACTGACATAATCGTGAATAGCGTCGATGCCCAGTCGTGATGCCATGTCATAGAAGTACGTGTTGACCGATTCCTCAATGGCGGCAATGACGTCCACTTCGCCGTGGCCCCCTGGTTTCCAGTCGCGATAACGTCGAGGCTGTCCCGGCAGCTGAAAGTAGCCTCGTGACACCATAACGGTGTCCAGTTCGATGGTGCCGCTGGCAAGCCCAGCCAGCGCCATGTAGGGCTTGATGGTGGAGCCCGGCTCGTAACCTCCGCGCAAGGCCCGATTAAATAGGGGTCGTCGAGGGGATTGGATCAGCGCCTGGTAATCATCGGTAGACAGACCTGCGACAAAGCCGTTGGGGTCGTAACCCGGCTGACTGACCATGGCCAAGACCTCACCGCTACCGGGTTCAATGGCCACAATGGCGCCGGTATAGTCGCCCAGCGCTTGCACTGCAAAGTCCTGCAACTGCGCATCGATGGTCAGGTAGAGGTTGTTGCCTGGGGTGGGCGGGGTCTTTTCCAAAGAACGCAATACCCGACCTTTGACGTTTGTTTCTACCTTTTCTCGACCAACCTCCCCGTGCAAAGTACTCTCATAAGATTGTTCAAGGCCAATTTTGCCGATGTGAGAGGTGCCGGCGTAGCGACCGGAGTCCACTGAGTTCAAGTCGTCAGCGTCCAGCTGGCCCACGTATCCGAGGACATGGGCAAAGTTATCGGCGTGGGGATAGACACGGGTTTGATAAGGCACAATATCAACGCCTGGGAACAAATGACGATCTACCGCAAAACGGGCCACTTGTTGTTCATTCAGGCGCAGCTTCAGCGGCACCGACTGAAAAGATCGGCGGGCCCGTCGCAGTTTGGTAAAGCGGGCAATTTCGGCGTCAGAGATATCCATGAGCTCAGCCAGCTCGGCCAGAGTGACGTCGATGTCTTCCACCTGTTCGGGAACCATCTCCAGCCGATAGGCGGGGCGGTTGTCGGCCAAAATGACGCCGTGTCGATCCAAAATCAGCCCACGGTTGGGCGCCAAAGCCCGATATTTGACCCGGTTGTTTTCCGCCCGGGTAGTGAATTCTTCATGACTGACCACCTGCAGGTAAAAGTAACGCCCGGACAGGACGCAGAACGTCAGGCAAACCGCGATAAAGGCTGCCCGCGCCCGATCCCGGAAAATAGTCGCTTCACGGACGGCGTCGCGGATAGGTTTTCGTTCCGGCGCCTTCATCGCGCGCGGTACCGTTGGCGCAGTCGGTCGAGCAATAGAAACATCCAGGGCCACACCAGGATGGCCACCGGTGGCGCCCACAGAAACTCCGGTCCAGAGATTCCGGCGCCTGACAGGCTTTGAATCCAGGCGTAAATCACTCGGTCGTTGAGCAAGATGGCGCCAACAGCCAACGCCTGCTGCCATAAGGGAAAAAAGCGCATCCGCAGTCGAAAGCGTTGCACGATATAGACGATGACCACTAGGCTCAGTGCGTGCAGTCCGGCCATGGTGCCGGTGAGCAGATCTAACACCAGCCCGATGGCAAACGCCCGGCCCAGATTCATCATGCTGGGGCTTTCAATGGTCCAATAGATTACGGTCAGGCCTACCCAGTAGGGTCTGAGCCAGGTGAGGCCGTCTGGCATTGGTATCACCGTCAGCGCCATGGCAACGAGGAAACTGATCGTGACCAGCCCGGCTGAGTCGCGACGTCGACTCATGGTGCAGCGGCTCCGTCGGCAATTTGCGTCTCTGCCGGCAGGCTCGGGGGTTCAGCGCCCGGCCACACCAGCAGTACCTGGCGGGCTCGGTCCAATTCCGCCAGAGGTGTGATGCTCACAATAAGAAAGGGCGCTCCTGGCGGCGATTCGATGGCGTTGACGGTGCCCACAGGAAAACCCACAGGAAAGCGCTTACCGAGCCCCGAGGTCACCACCAGGTCGCCGGGCTGGACGTCGGCGCTGGCGGCAACATCCCGCAGCTCCAGACGGTCAATTTGGCCGGTGCCATAAGCAATGGTGCGCATGCCAGTGCGGTTAAGCGAGACCGGAATGGCATGGTTAGGGTCGGATATCAGGACCGCGTTCGCGCTGACGGCGCTGAGCAGTTCAATTTGGCCCATGATGCCGCGGGCGTCCGCCACCGGCTGACCGGCAAATACGCCGTCGGTGGAGCCGCGATTAAGTACCATGGTGTGAGTGAACGGATCCAGGTCTACGTCCAATAATTCTGCCACCACCACCTTGTCACCCAGGCGAGGAGATGACCCCAGCAAGTTGCGCAGGCGTTGGTTCTCCTGCTCTAGGGCGGCTACCCGGGTAATCCTGGACTGGCTGATCAGCCATCGCTGCTCAAGCTCTGTGACTCTTTTGTCTCTTTCGCTGCGATCAGAAAACTGAGCGCTTAGCCAACGACCGGCGTTTCCTGGCCAGTTCACCAGCTGCAGCATCGGGTAGGTAATAGCGGACAACTGGCCGCGGATTTCTCGCAGGTAGCGGCTGTGGTGGTCGGTTACCATCAAAACCACCGCCAGAGCGGCGTACAGGGCAAGTCTCAGCGCGCCGGACGGCGCCCCGTTGGGTGAGGTGTCTGCATTATGCCCGTTATCCACGATAGGGAACCCTGGGAACCTCAAACGTACTCATTAAAGAGTATCACGGGGCCCGTTAAGACCCGTGGCTGTTGAGCGTTAGTCGAAGGCGAAGAAGTCGCTGCCGTGCTCGTCCATCAATTCCAGTGCTCGACCGCCGCCCCGTGCAACGCAGGTCAGAGGGTCTTCGGCAATGATGACCGGCAAGCCAGTTTCTTCCATCAGCAGCCGATCCAGGTCGCGTAGCAGCGCCCCGCCTCCGGTGAGCACGATGCCGCGTTCTGCAACGTCGGCGCATAGTTCTGGCGGGGTTTGCTCCAGGGCGGTTTTCAGCGCGCCGGCGATGCCCATCAGCGGTTCGTGCAGGGCTTCCAAAATCTCGTTGCTGTTGATGGTGAAAACGCGCGGTACACCTTCTGCCAGATTTCGACCCGAAACTTCCAGTTCTCGCACTTCCGACGACGAGTAGGCACAGCCGATTTCGACCTTGATACGTTCCGCAGTGGCTTCACCAATTAAGGTGCCGTAGTTGCGCCGCACATAATTAATGATGGATTCATCAAAGCGGTCTCCGCCGATGCGCACGGAGGCCGAATAGACAATGCCGTTTAGAGACAACACAGCAACCTCTGAGGTTCCACCGCCAATGTCCAGCACCATCGAGCCGCGTGCTTCATGGATCGGAATTCCAGCGCCTATGGCTGCCGCCATGGGCTCTTCGATCAGGAACACCTCGCGGGCGCCCGCACCTTCCGCTGATTCGCGTATAGCCCGACGCTCAACCTGGGTGGAGCCACAGGGAACGCAGATCAGCACCCGCGGACTGGGATGCAGCATTCGGTTTCGGTGCACTTTGCGGATGAAATGCTGGAGCATCTCTTCCGTCATGGTGAAGTCGGCGATCACGCCGTCTTTCAGCGGTCTGATGGTGACGATATTGCCTGGCGTACGGCCGAGCATGAGCTTGGCTTCGCCGCCCACCGACGCTACGGATTTAGCCCCGCCGCGACCGCGGTCCTGGCGAATGGCCACTACCGAGGGCTCGTTCAGCACGATGCCCTGATCCTGCACGTAAATTAAGGTATTGGCGGTGCCCAGATCGATAGACAGGTCGTTGGAAAAAAGCCCGCGTAAGCGTTTCAGAAACATGATTATGAGTATTCTCGGCCGCGCTGGCTTTGGCCATCGGCAAAACGCGCTACTGTATCAAGGCCCGCGCGCGGCTAGCAAGGTGTGAGGAAAGGGGCATTGAAGCACATTTTTGCCGTTAAAAACGGGCGATTTGCGGGCAATTTGGATGGCCTGAGCTCTTTACAGCCCCCGGAATCCTGCTACATTCGAACGCTTTTGCCGGAAACCTCCGTGTCAGCCAAGTCCGACCCTCCTCAAACCGCCGTTCCTAACGACCCCTCCACGTCCTCAAAGGTAGCGGTTGAGTTGGAAACCGTACGTAAATCTGCGCGCCTGGCAAGGCTTGCGGTCAGCGATGAACAGTTGGTGTCTTATCAGGAGCATTTTGCCCGCTTACTGGCATTTGTTGAGGACGTGACGAGCGCACCCATCGATGACGTAGAGCCGATGGCTCACCCCATGGACATGG
Organism: Lysobacterales bacterium; assembly: GCA_045106555.1. Lineage (GTDB taxonomy): Bacteria > Pseudomonadota > Gammaproteobacteria > Xanthomonadales > SZUA-38 > JANQOZ01. The sequence continues at coordinate 71,366 of JBGCET010000007.1, forward strand.
TTCAGCGGCTCCGGCCCGACGCGGTAACCTGGGCCGACCAACGCGAAGCGCTGCAGGCCAGCGGGCCGAAGACCGAAGACGGTTTCTATCTGGTACCTCGGGTGATTGAGTAATGCTAAGGCACAGCGTCTCCAAACTGCGAGAAGGATTGCGTCGCCGGGATTTTTCCGCCCGCGAGCTTATTGAAGCCAGTCTTCAGCAGATTAAACAGCAAAACGAAGCTATCAACGCACTGATAACGACCACACCTGATCAGGCGTTGGCCGCTGCCGATCAGGCTGACGCGCTACTTCAGTCTGGCGGTGCGCCGTCGCTGACCGGCATACCTCTGATTCACAAAGACAATTTTTGCACTCAGGGTGTCGCGACCACCTGCGGGTCGAAAATGCTGGAAAGTTTTGTTCCCGCCTACGACGCAACGGTGACCCGGCGAGCCGCTGAACAGGGGCTGATTACGGTGGGAAAGGCGAACATGGACGAATTCGCCATGGGTTCGTCGTCCGAGCACGGCCATTTCGGCGCCGTTCGCAACCCTTGGGATATTGACCGGGTGCCGGGCGGTTCTTCGGGAGGCTCTGCGGCAGCCGTGGCGGCGGATATGGCGCCCCTTGCCACCGGCAGCGATACCGGCGGCTCCATTCGCCAGCCCGCGGCGTTTTGCGGTATTACGGGTATCAAGCCCAGTTATGGCCGGGTGTCTCGTTACGGTCTGGTCGCCTATGCGTCGAGCCTGGACCAGGCCGGGGTGATGGGAGTGAGTGCACAAGACTGCGCGTGGTTATTGCAGGCAATCAGCGGCTTCGATCCGCTGGACTCTACCAGCGTAGAGCAGCCCGTCGAAGACTATCCGCAGCTGCTGAACACTCCACTGAACGGATTGAAAATTGGCCTGCCTAAACCGTATTGGGACGGGTTGGAGTCGTCCGTTGCGGACGCCGTTCACACTCAGGCTCAGGAGCTTGTGGCGCTTGGCGCTGAGCTCGTAGACATCGAGATGCCCAATGCCTCGTTGGCAGTTTCGACGTACTACCTGATTGCTCAGGCAGAATGTTCGTCTAACCTGTCGCGTTATGACGGTGTTCGTTTTGGCCATCGCTGTGAAAATCCCGCCGACTTGGCCGACCTCTATCTGCGCTCGCGAGCGGAGGGTTTTGGAGAAGAGACTCGGCGCCGAATTCTGGTCGGCACCTTTGCCCTGTCGTCGGGCTACATTGATGCGTACTACGGTAAGGCCATGCGTGCGCGCAGGCTAATCAGCGATGACTTTACCCAGGCCTTCACGCAGTGCGACCTGTTGCTGTCGCCCACTGCGCCCACGTTACCGTTCAAAATTGGCGAAAAGCAGACCGACCCTATCGCGATGTACCTGGCCGATGTGAATACCGTTGCGGTAAACCTGGCTGGGTTGCCGGCGCTGTCCATGCCAGGGCCACAAGTGGACGGACTGCCCGTGGGTGGGCAACTGATCGGCCCCTATTTTAGTGAAGCCAAATTGCTGAACACGGCCCATCAGCTTCAGCAGGCAACCGACTGGCATCAGGCGGCAGCGTTATGAGCATGGATCAGTGGGAAGCGGTGATTGGGCTGGAAATTCACGTTCAGCTGGCGGCCGTGAGCAAGATCTTTTCCGGTTCGGCAACGGCTTACGGCGCGCAGCCCAATAGCCAAGCCAGCGCAATTGACCTAGGGATGCCGGGCACATTACCCGTGTTGAACGGGAGTGCTGTGCGGATGGCGGTAGCCTTTGGTCTGGCTATTGACGCAGAGATTGCTCGCAGCTGTATTTTTGCGCGCAAAAACTACTTTTACCCAGACCTGCCCAAGGGCTACCAGATCAGTCAGTACGAAGAACCTATCGTTTCTGGCGGCACGCTGGATATTCAGACAGAAGCCGGGTCGCGCACTATCCGCGTCACCCGTGCTCACCTGGAAGAGGATGCCGGAAAATCCGTACACGATCTTTTTCGCGGGTTCACCGCCGTTGACCTGAACCGGGCCGGTACACCCTTGCTCGAGGTGGTTTCAGAACCGGATATGCACACTCCTCAGGAAGCCGTTGCCTATATGAAAGGCATGCACTCGCTGGTGCGTAGCTTGGGTATTTGCGACGGCAATCTGCAGGAAGGCTCCTTTCGCTGCGATGCCAACGTTTCTATTCGACCCAAGGGTACCGAGAAGCTGGGCACGCGCGCTGAGGTCAAAAACATCAATTCGTTTCGCTTTGTAGAACGAGCGATTGAGTACGAAATTCACCGCCAAGTTCATCGCCTGGAATCGGGCCAAGAAGTAGTGCAGGAAACCCGCTTGTACGACTCCGATAAAAACGAAACTCGCTCCATGCGCAGCAAGGAAGAGGCGGAAGATTACCGCTATTTCCCCGACCCCGATTTGCTGCCCGTGATGGTGGATGTGACTCTAATTGATGAGGTAAGGGCGGCGATGCCGGAATTGCCGTCGGCCCGCCAGGCGCGATATTGCGATGAGCTTAAGCTGGGCGAGGATGAAGCCGTTCAACTGTCTCAAGATCCTGATCTCGGTCAGTATTTTGAAGCCACGCTGTCAGCCGGCAATGGGGCGTCCGCCAAGAAAGCGGCGAACTGGATATTGGGAGAGCTGCAGGGCGCGCTGAACCGTGCAGACCTGGAGATGGCTAATTCTCCCGTCGCACCGGAGCAGCTCGCGCAGCTGCTGGCTCGAATCGAAGACGGCACACTATCTGGCAAGCTGGGCAAACAGGTGTTTGAAGCGCTGTTCACCGGCGAGGGCGAGGTGGATGCCATCATCGAGCAGCGCGGCCTGAAGCAGATCAGCGATACCGGCGCCATTGAGTCGGTGATCGACGAGGTGATTGCCTCCTCGCCGGATCAGGTGGCGCAATACCGTGGTGGCGAGGACAAGGTGTTCAACTATTTTGTGGGTCAGGTGATGAAGGCCACTCGAGGTCAGGCGAACCCGGGTCAGGTGCAAAAGACCCTGAAAGAAAAACTCGACGAGTCATAAATTCTGGATTGAGCACGTTGGCGCAATGGCCGTCAGTGTTTGATTCTTTGACGCAATTAACCCAAAGGACATTTCATGGCAGCACTTATCTGCGGCTCACTGGCTTACGACTCCATTATGGTGTTTGAAGACCAATTCAAAAATCACATACTGCCGGACAAGGTCCACATGCTTAGCGTGTCTTTTCTGGTACCACAAATGCGCCGGGACTTCGGCGGCTGCGCCGGCAACATCGCGTACAATCTGAAAATGCTGGGCGGCGACCCGGTGCCCATGGCAGCGGTGGGACAGGACTTTGGTGCCTACGAAGCGCATCTGGACAGCCTCGATATCAACCGCACCCACGTGCTGCAGGTGGATGAGTTTTTCACCGCCCAAGCGTTTATTACGACTGACCTTGATGACAACCAGATTACGGCTTTTCACCCGGGCGCCATGTCGGTTTCCCACCGCAATAAGGTAGCGGACGCCCAGGGCATTAAGCTGGGGATTGTGGCTCCCGATGGCCGAGACGCCATGCTGCAGCACGCCGCCGACTTCGCTGAGGCCGGTATTCCATTTTTCTTCGACCCAGGCCAAGCGATGCCGCTGTTCGACGGTGAAGACCTGAAACGTTTCATTGAGCAGGCCACGTGGGTGACCGTGAACGACTACGAAGCCGAGCTGGTAAAAGAACGCACCGGCTGGACCGACCAGGAAATTGCCAGTCAGGTCGAAGCCTACATTGTAACCAAAGGCGCCGAAGGCTCTGACATCCATACCGGTGGTGAAACCATTACCATAGAGGCCGCAAAGCCCGCCAACATCGCTAACCCCACCGGCTGCGGCGATGCGTACAGAGCGGGCCTGCTATATGGCCTGGAGAAAGGCCACGACTGGAAAACCACTGGCCGAATCGCCTCTCTGATTGGCGCTATCAAAATCGAAAACGAAAGTCCCCAAGGCCACAGCTTTACGATGGACGAATTCCGAGCGCGTTATGAGCAATCTTTCGGCGAGGCGATGCCGTAAGCGGAATGAGGAACGCCCCTGCTCAAATCTTTGGTCAGGGGCCAACAACGGCACACATGGCTTGACAATTACGCCCTGCCTGCCGACAATCTGCGCCCCCTGATGGCTATGTAGCTCAGCTGGTTAGAGC